>NZ_SSWH01000001.1 GCF_004803505.1 Arthrobacter echini | reverse complement strand
GATGCCCTCTCACCGAGCTGAATGTGAACCTTCGACAGTCCCATTCTCCCCGGTCAGACGGGCATTTCGTCTTTAATGACGTACTGTCACGCTGACGCTCATCGGTGGATCAAGGCTAAGAGCCTTCACGACGCACTAGTTGATTCCGGAGCACCCAACTTCGCCCACGGCATCCGGAATAGACTGTCCCAGTGGGCGCTTTCCGGTCAATACTGACGACCGGTTCGACCTGGACGGTACGCGCAACGGACGTCCCCTCCAGGCGAACCACTCGCCGCGAGACCAGCATCACCCGCCTCGTCGACCTCCGACTCGTCCAAGGGTCCTTTGGCTCGAACGAGACAAACCACATGCAACGCGTTCAGGCGAGACTGTACGACTGAGGAACAGCCCGATCACGGGCCACTTCCAACTGCTTCAGCTGTCCACTCAGGGGATCCACTGATGAGAACGACCCTACGCCGTTCATCAGACCGCCCCAACCACGCTTGATGCGTTCAGGGACCACGGGTTCAACGACCATGGAGACCGATCCTCAGCTCACAGCGGTTGCCGCCGAACAACCCGCGTTCCGGTCTTGACGAGCATGAGGACCAGCAGCAGGATCCCCACGTAACCGTTGATCACATACACGATGTTGACCATCTGTGAGAACGGCAGGAGAAGCCCGATCACCGTCCCGACGACCGCGAGGACGATCGTCAGCACCTTGAAGCGGAGCGTCCTGTCCAGGAAGAACCGTGAGGAAACCGTCCACAGCAGCGGCACGGCCGTCGTGTAGATCCCGGTGAGAATCATGACCGAGATACTCGCGGCAAGCACAGGGCTGACGTCCCTGGCCAGCACGAGCATCGGGATCTCGGCCCCACCGACCTGCACCACATTCGCGAGCAGGCCGAGACCGACGATGATGCATGCGACGGAGAACGCGATGGCTCCGATCGAACCGCCCGCGGCGGCTTCCTTGCGGCTGTGCGCTGTCTTCCCCAGTGCTGTCAGGAAGGCCGCCAGCCACAGCATGCAGAAGCCGACGTAGGACAACCCGGCCAGGAACCAGTTCGTGGACGCCTGCGTCAGATCGAGGGTCGGAAGAATTGCATTGCCGGCGGAGATCCCGCCCGGATTGCGGAAGATTCCCAGCAGTCCGAGCGCTATGGCCACCACCACGATGATCGGGCCGATCTTGCCGATGACGTCGACCAGGCTCTTCAGGCCGAACCACACACTGATGCCGACGGCGACGGCCAGACCGACGCCGCCGATGTACCGGGAGATCCCATAGTGCTCTTCGAACACCGCGCCGGCACCGGCCACCATCACGGTGAAGCTCAGGAACACGAAGAGAATGGAGAAGAAGTCGAAGAACGTCCCCAAGTACTTGCCGCAGTAGTACTGGAAGATTCGCGAAGGACGATCGAACTTCCTCGCTTGCCCCACCAGGAAGAACTCCACGGCCACGTAGGTCATGAGAATCAGAACCAGCGCGCCGGTTCCGAAGACACCCCAATAGCCGTACGAGGTGAAGTACTGCATGATTTCCTGGCCGGTCGCAAACCCGGACCCGATGAGGAAGGCCATGATCGCGCCCGCATAAGTGAGAACCCGAAGGACACTCACTCTCTCGGTCGTGTCCAAGTGCGCCTGCGTGGGTACGTTATGAGCCAAAGGGTGCCTTCTTCCGAGCAGATCCGGACATCTTCGTCGACGAGTGATATATCAGTCTCCAAAGGAAGCTACGGGAGAAGTGTGACCGGGTCAACAATCGGGATCGTGTTTCCCCGCTATCGACCGAGAACCAGAACGGAACGTTTTGCCCGAGGGCAGGGCCCTCCGGGTCCGGACAGGCGCCGCGCCTTGACAGTACCGACCACGACGAGTCCGACCACAGACGCTAGTCCCGCAATGGAGTCCCCCGTGCGGCCAAGCACTCCGTGAGCACATCCCCAGCGTCCGAGACCAGGCCGTCGACGCCCAGATCCAGCAGCCGGTCCATGTCCTCCCGATCATTGATGGTCCACACGTGCACCTGCAGACCGGCGGCGTGGCACGCGGCCACGAAGCGGGGCGTCACCACGCGGACCCCGCGATAGGTCTCGGGTACCTGCAGCGCCTGGACTCGGGCACGCCGGGCGACGACCCCCGCCAGCCCCAAAGGTGCAGCCGCTTTCACGCAGGCGTTGACCACCATTCCCGCGGACGACGCCGTCGGCTCCTCGAGCAGACGCAGCACCTCCCTGCGGCGCCGGTCCGAGAACGAGGCTACGAGCACCCGGTCGTAGGCCCGCAGCCGATTGATCAGCTCCGCGAACGGCCGCACGCAGTCATCCGTCTTGACATCGATGTTCAGGCGCAGCTCGGGCCAGCGCAGCAGCACCGCCTCGAGCGTGGGGATGCCGCCACGACCCTCCACCGAGAGAGCCTCGAGCTCCGCAGCGGAGCGTTCCACCAGTGGTCCGCGGGCATCGGTCACGCGGTCCAGGTGCTCGTCGTGGAAGACCATGACCACGCCGTCGGACGAGGCCCTGACGTCGATCTCCACGTACCGGAAGCCGAGACCGACGGCGCGCCCGATCGCCTCCATGGTGTTCTCCCCGCCCTCGGGCGCGAAGCCCCGGTGGGCTAACGCCAGAGGCGCACGCTCCGACCGGACGCCCGTCCGGTCGTCCAGATAGGGGAACCGCCCCGGATCAGGCCGTGCGGAGCGCCGCAAGGCGAGCCTCCAGAACCTGCGCCACGCCGTCCTCCTCGAACGGAGGTGCCACCAGATTCGCTGCCGCGAGCGCATCCGGGTGACCGGAGGCCATCGCGTAGCCGTGGCCCGCCCAGCCGAGCATCTGCACGTCGTTGGGCATGTCACCGAAGGCGACGACGTCGGCCCGGTCCACGCCGAGCCCGGCCGCGTATTGCGCCAGAGTGACGGACTTGTCGATGTTCGGCCGCGCCATCTCGAGGAGCGCGACGCTCGGAGCCGAGTGCGTCGTCGAAACCAGGTGCGCGACGGCGGGACGCACGGTTGCGAGGAACTCGTCCGGTGAGACGTCCACCTCGCGGGCGAGGAACTTCACGATCTCCTCCCCGGGCAGGGTTTCCTCGAACGGTCGGGCGGCTATCCCGTCGAGGAGTTCGGACGCCGAGGGGTCGCCGAAGCCTGGTTCGATGGTGAAGCCAGCGATGGTCTCGGCGGCGAACGTCGCGGCAGGGAAGAGATCGCGGATGATGTCCCGGGCGGCGTAGACGTCACTCGGCGCGAGGAGCTTCGCGCTGAGGACTGTCTCGGTCCCGAGATCGTAGGTCAGCGCGCCGTTGGAGCAGATGACGGTGCCCGTGTGCCCGAGCTGATCGCGCAGGGGCTGGAGCCAGCGGGGCGGACGGCCGGTGACGAAGACGACATGGATTCCCGCCTCGACGCACGCCTCGAAGGCCCGGATGGTGCGTGTGCTCATGCGTCCGTCGTGGCCGATGACCGTTCCGTCCAGGTCACTCGCGACGAGGCGCATCACTGACTCCACTGCCCGACCCCCCGGCTACCGGCGCCCGGAGCTCATTCGGCCGGCACGTCGAACGTGCCGATCAGGCGCGCTCGTCCCAGGGTGTGGGAAAACAGATTGAAGCCGAGGTAGGCGGGCGTCGCGTCCTCGGGAATCCCGAGGGACTCGACGTCGACGGCGTGGACCACCACATGGTAGTGATGCGTGCCGTGTCCCGGAGGCGGAGCAGCACCCACGTAGCCGACGAATCCGCCGTCGTTCCTCAACTGGAACGCTCCTGCGGGCAGCGAACCCGAGTCCTCCGACCCTGCACCGGCCGGCAGTGACGTGGTGCCGAGGTCCAGGTCCACCACGGCCCAGTGCCAGAAGCCGCTGGCGGTCGGGGCATCCGGGTCGTACACCGTGACGGCGAAGCTCTTGGTGCCCTCGGGGAAGCCGCTCCAGGAGAGCTGCGGGGATTCGTCCTCGCCGCCGGCGCCCATCACCCCCGAGGCTTGTGCCGGCGCCAGCGGCGCGCCGTCGGTGATGTCCTCGCTCGTGAGCTCGAAGCCGGGGACGTCCGGCAGATCGGCGTAGGGATCGCGGGTCATGGGATGCTCCTTCTGGTGGGTGCCGGTGGTCAGAGTCTGCAGCTCAACGGGTCTGGATCATCTCGTCACGTGAGGGCGGGTCCGCGCCGGGCCGGGAGACGGTGATCGCCGCTGCCCGCGCCGCATACTGCAGCATGCCGCCCAGCTGCTCGAGCGTGATGCGCCTCAGCTCGTCCCGGCGCTGCCCGCCGTCGAACTCGAGGTCCACGAGCGACCCGATGAGGGCTGCCATGAACGAGTCCCCGGCGCCCACGGAGTCCACCACGCTGGTGGTCGGGGCGGGGACTTCCCGCTCTCCGGCGCGACATACGGCCCATGGGCCTCTCGACCCGCGGGTCACGACGACGACGGCCGCCCCGCCGTCGAGCCAGGAACGTGCGGTGTCCTCGGGGCTGCGGTCGGGGTAGAGCCAGCGCAGATCCTCGTCCGAGGCCTTCACGACGTCCGCGAGCGCGACGAACTTCTCCGCCTGGTCGCGGGCGAAGTCACGGTCCCGGATGATGGTGGGCCTGCAGTTCGGGTCGTACGTGATGGTGATGCCGGGGTGGGCGGACCTCACGAGGGCCAGGACGTCGTCGGCTCCTGGCGTGAGCATCGTCGCGATGGATCCGGTATGCAGGAGCGTCGTGCCGTCGAGCAACTCCGGGCCCTGCTCCGCGAGCCCCGGCAGCTCCCAGACGAGCTGGAAATCGTAGGACGCGCCACCGACGGGATCGAGCCGTGCGGTGGCGACGCTCGTGGGAGAGCTGTCAGGGTCCACCGGAAACGGCACCGAGTTGTCCCGGAGGTGCTGCTGGACCAGGCGCCCGTACTCGTCGTCGCCGTAGCGGCCCACGAACTGGGCAGGATGACCGAGCCGAGCGATCCCCACCGCCACATTCATGGGGCTGCCGCCCACGTGGGCGCGCATGGGGGCCGTATCGCTGACGACTTCGTCGATGAGGGTTTCCCCGATCACGGTGAGCACGCCTTCAACGTACCAGCCGCACCGTGCGGCCACACCGGAGGCGACCGTTTCGGCAGGGCGTCAGACGGCGTTCTTGCGGAAGAGCGGCACCTTGGGCGGCAGCGGCCGGCCGCGGAAGCGGTGCATGCTGTACACGATCAGCCCGAGGGCGATGAGCGCGGAGACGATGAGACTGATCCCCGTGCCCATACCCCCGGGAAGCCACCACTTGTCGTCGAGGAACCACCAGGACGGGACCTCGGGTTGCAGCACCCACACCACGCCGAGGCCCATGATGATGAACGCGCTGGTACAGCTCAGGGCGATCCGCAGGACGGTCTGCACCCCGAGCGCTGCCGCATGGAAGGCGTTGCCCTTGAGCGGGGTGAGGAAGCGGCGAGCCCAGTGGTACTGCTGGGACAGGACCGCCAGACCGGCGGCGAGCATCAGCAGTCCCGGGCCGGGCAGTACGAGGGCGGCGAGTCCCACGACCACCAGCGTCCAGCCGAGTACCTCGATGCCGGTGCGGCGCATCCACACCGAGACCCGCCGTTTCGCTGCCATGCACACAGGATGCCACAGGATGATGGACGTTCCACCGGATCCTGCCGGACGGGACGCCCGCGGAGGGCGTAGGCTTCCACCCTGCGGGGAACAAACGCAGACATCGATGTGTTTGCATGTATGCGCTGGTCGAGAAACGCCAGCCCTACCAAGGAGGACGGGATGACCATCCAGACCGAGGGTTTCCACCACGTCACGGCGATTGCTGGCGACCCGCAGAAGAACATCGACTTCTACATCAAGGGGCTCGGACTTCGCCTGGTCAAGAAGACCGTGAATTTCGACGACCCCGGCACCTACCACCTGTACTACGGTGATGAGGCCGGCCATCCAGGGTCTCTCCTGACCTTCTTCCCCTGGCAGGGTGTCCGCAGCGGCCGCGTAGGCAGCGGACAGGCAACCACCACGGCGTTCTCCGTACCCCAGGGCACCCTCGGCTGGTGGCAGGAGCACTTCAAGGAGATCGGCGTCGAGTCCACCATCTCGCGTGCGTCGTCCGAGGAGGAGCGCCTCTCCCTGCGCGACCCCGACGGCCTGCAGATCGACCTGGTGGCCTCGTCCATCTCCGATCCGCGCAATCCCTGGGACTCCGCCTCCGTGCCCGCAGAGTACGCCGTGCGCGGCCAGCACTCCTCGGTCCTGACGGTGCAGGATCCCACCCACACCCTCGAGACGTTCACGCGCGACCTCGGCATGCATGTGCTCAGCGAGAAGGACGGGCGCTACCGCCTCAGCACGCACGACGGCGAGCCCGGAACCGTGGTCGACGTCGTCACGGATGCCCGTGGTCAGCGCGGCCTCGTGGCCGGTGGCACGGTGCACCACATCGCCTTCCGCGTCCCCGACCAGGAGACGCAGGAACTGTGGCGCCGTGAACTGGTCGAGCGCGGCTATGGGGTCACGGCGATCCTCGACCGCCAGTACTTCACCTCGATCTACTTCCGCGAGCCCGGTGGAACCCTGCTGGAGATCGCCACGGACACCCCGGGCTTCGATATCGACGAGCCCCTGCTGGAACTGGGCCGCTCGCTGAAGCTGCCACCGTGGCTCGAGCCCAACCGCGAGGCCATCTCCCACGCTGTGGCCAAGGTCGACATCCCGGGCGAGAACAATCCCGCCGTCCAGTCCTCTCTGAAGTAGGAGCGCACGCATGAGCACCACGCATGAATGGCCCCACCTGTTCACGGAAGGGTCACCGGACAGCCCCGTGCTGCTGCTCCTCCACGGCACGGGCGGCAGCGAGCACGACCTCCTGCCACTGGTCGACGAGCTCTCCCCCGGAGCGGGCTACCTCTCCCCCAGGGGACCCGTGCAGGAACACGGCATGAACCGCTGGTTCCGCCGCTTCGGCGAGGGCAAGTTCGACGTCGACGACGTCGTCCGGCGCGCCGGTGAACTGGCCGGTTTCCTGGAGTGGGCCCGCGGGAACTACGGCATCGAGGACCGTCAGCTCGTGGCCGTCGGCTTCTCCAACGGCGCCAACATCGGGCTCGCAACCACGCTGCTGCACCCCGAGGCCGTGGACACCACCGTGGCCTTCTCGGGCATGTACCCGCTGGACGGACGAGCGGTCGAGACCGATCTGTCCGGGGCATCCGTTGCACTGTTCAACGGCAGCGCGGATCCCATGGCTCCCATGGACAGCGTGGTGCGTCTCGGATCGGTCCTCGAGAGCCGCGGCGCCCACGTGGACAGGAACGTCCGCGACGGCGGTCACGGGCTCCACCCCACCGAGGTGACCACAGCAGCAACGTGGATCGCCGCCCACACCCGGGAGGTATCCCATGACTGAGCAGTCCACCGAACACCACGACCTCGCCGCGAAGGCGACGACCCTCGCGAAGCTGCACGCTGCCCCCGAGATCCTGCAGGTGGTCAACGTCTGGGACGTCATCAGCGCGAGGACCATCGCGGACGTACCCGGCACGAGGGCCCTCGCGACGGCGAGCCACTCGATCGCCGCATCGCTGGGCTACGAGGACGGCGAGAACATCCCCCTCGAGGAGATGATCGCAGCCGTCGGCAGGATCGCCGCCGCCACCGACCTGCCGGTCTCGGCCGATCTCGAATCGGGCTACGGCGATCCGGAGGACACCGTACGCCGGGCGATCGGCGTGGGGATCGTCGGGGCGAACATCGAGGACCAGATGCGCCCGTTGGCCGACGCCGTGACACAGATGGAAGCCGCCATGAAGGCCGGGCAGGGCGAGGGCATCGACTTCGTGCTGAACGCGCGGACCGACGCGTTCGTGCGGGTCGGCGACCGCGACCGCGCCGAGGTCCTTGCCGACGCCGTCGAGCGCGGCAAGGCGTTCCTCGACATCGGCGCCACGAACGTGTTCGTTCCCGGTCTGCTCGACGAGCATACCGTGACCACGCTCGTGGAGGCCTTCGGCCCGCAGCGCCTGAGCGTCATCAACGGCCCGGGCAGCCTCTCACCGGCCCGGCTGCAGGAGCTCGGCGTCGCCCGGATCTCCTACGGTCCGTGGACCCAGCGCGTGGCACTGACCGCCCTTGCGGACTCGGCCCGCGAACTGTACGACGGCGGAGCGCTGCCCGAGGGCACGCGGCCCCTGAACTAGCCCGTCCACGTCGAACCCCGGTCAGTCCCCAGAGGACGGGCCGGGGTTCGTCGTATCTGCTGCGGTCTCCAGCAGTTGCACGACGGCGGCCCACGCCCTCGACCCGGGCGTGATGAGTGCGAAGTGATCGCCCGGCACCGTGGTGAGTTCCGCCGTCGCCCCCGCCGCCTGTGCTGCCGCGACGTAGCTCGCCGACTGGCTGAGCGGCACCGAGGAGTCCTTCCTCCCGTGCACCGCGTAGACCGCGACACCCAGCGGGACGGCCGTCATCGGATCCGCGAGCCGGTAACGCTGTGGATCCTCGGGCCCCTGGAGGAAGTTCACGACGGCGTCGTCGCTGAGTCCCAGCTCCCGCGCCTCACCCAGATTCAGGACACCTGCCTGGCTGACGACCGCCGTGAGCGGCACCACCGGCACACCGGCTCCGGGTGTTCCGGTCGGAAGGGAACCACGGCCTGCCGCCCACACGGCGAGGTGACCTCCGGCGGAGTGCCCGAGCGCCGTCGTCGAGCGCAGGTCGAGTCCGTGCTCCGCCGCGGCCACCGCGAGCCGATCGATACCGGCGGCGACGTCGTCGAACGTCGCGGGCCAGCCGCCGCCGTTGCCCGCCCGGCGGTACTCGAGATTCCAGCAGGCGTACCCGCGCCGCACCAGATCCTGGGCCAGCGGCACACCGAGTTCCATGCCATAGGTGGAACGCCAGTAACCGCCGTGGATGATCACGACGACGCCCCTTGCGGCAGCGCCCGACGGCGGCAGATAGAGATCTGCGACCTGGCTGGGATCATCACCGTAGGCGTAGCGCTGCGGTGTCACCGCCGTCCCCGGTGCCGCCGGCTTCACGGCCGCCCTGATACCGCCGATCAGGATCGCTACACCGGCTGCGAGGGCGAGGGCGAGGAGGGGGCGTCTTGCCACTGGAGTCACTCGCGAAGTCTAACCGTCGTACGCGTTGGCTAGGATGGTGGTTCTTCTCGGAAAGGCATGATGCATGGGCGCGTGGGACGATCTCGACGAACGGTTGCGCCCTGCCGTCGAAGCGCACACGCGCGAGTACGAGCGCGTCCGCCCGGCACTGGACAGGGTGACCACCTCCATGCGGGAGAGCATCTCGGCGATCTTCGAGGGCCCCGAGCTGAGCCCCCTGTTCGTCACTGCCCGCACCAAGACCGTCGAGTCGTTCCGCGACAAGGCCTCCCGCACCCTGCCCTCGTCCGAGCCGGGCGCCCCTCCGGCCCTCGTGTTCCCGGATCCGATGCGCAACCTGATCGATCTGGTGGGTGTGCGCATCATCACCACCCTCCCGCACGAAGTGGATCTCGCGGCGAATCTGCTCAAACGGCAACGCCGCGAGTTCGACTGCCGTGGCGACCGCGAGAAGGACATCGGGTCGATCGAGTCGGGCACCTACGGCTACTCCAGCCGTCACCTGATCATGCGCACCATCCACAGTGACGTGGTCAGAGCGTTCCAGCAGGCCGTGGATCCCGAGACGAAGGCTGCGGGCAGCTACCTGTTCGAGATCCAGATCCGCACGGTGCTGGCACACGCCTGGTCCGAGATCGAGCACGATCTGCGCTTCAAGGCCTCCAACCCGTTGGCCTGGAGCCCCTATTTCGACCGGCAGTTCACTGCCACCGCGGCCATGCTCGAGACCGTGGAGTCGACGTTCGCGGAATTGCACGAGCGGTACGAGACCATTACCGGCTTCTGGGACGAGGACGGCGAGGGAAGCGCACCGCTGACCCCCAATCGCATCCGGGACGTCTGGCAGACGCTCCTGCCCCACGTGGACCGCAAGGCGGGTGACGACTGGGCGTGGGCGGCCGAGCTCCTGGCGGCCCATGGACTGAAGACCACGCTCGAACTCGTCTCGCTGCTGCAGGCCGATTCCATCACCTCGGTCCGCAGGGCCCTGGACCATCGCTATTCACCCGGCCCCGACCGTCTCCTGGACGACATGCTGCTCTGGCACTACGGGTATCCGCACATCCAGCTCACCGCCGAACCGGAGGGTGCCGAGAGCACTCCCCGCCGAGACAGCCTGCTGCGCCGGTACCGGCAGATGGAGAGCTACCGCCAGCAGCATCCCTGACGGCGGCTACTCCGCGGCGTCCGTGCTGCGCTTCGTTGCGCCGCACGACCCCCGTTCACGAGGCGTATGGCTCTGGCTCGCCATCAGAGCGCCTACCCGACTCCGGCCGTTCCCAGCAGGGTCCCGACGGTGTAGGTGAACGCCATGGCCAGGGCGCCGCCGATCGTCAGGCGGGTGACGGCGCGAGGTACGGAACTCTCACCCACGCGGGCACTGATCGCTCCCGTGATGGCCAGGGCCACCAGCACCGCGACGAACGTCAGCGGTACACGAAGATCAGCAGGGGTGAGGAGGATCGTCAGCAGCGGAAGGACGGCGCCGACGGCGAAGGCCGCCGCCGAGGCAAACGCTGCCTGCCAGGGATTGGCCACCTCGAGTTCGTCGATGTTGAGCTCGATGGAGAGGTGGGCGGCCAGCGCGTCGTGCTCGGTGAGTTCAGCCGCGACCCGCTGGGCGGTTGCCGGGGCGAGGCCTTTCTCCTCGTAGAGTCCGACGAGTTCCAGGAATTCCCCCTCCGGATCGTCACGAAGCTCCTCGCGTTCCTTCTCGATGAGGGCCCGCTGGCTGTCCCGCTGGCTGCTGACCGAGACATATTCCCCGAGGGCCATGGACACCGATCCGCCGACCACCGCCGCCGTTCCCGCCACCAGGATGGGCGTCACCGAGTTGGTTACGCCCGCGACCCCGATCACCGTGGCCGCGGTCGAGACGATGCCGTCGTTGGCGCCGAGGACAGCGGCGCGGAGCCCGTTCAGGCGTGAGGTGATGCCGCTGTCGTGGGGCTCGAGCCGACCGGACGGGACATGTGTCATGGATGCATGTAAGCACGGGCCGGGCGGTCCGGACCACGTAGGTTCGGCTTGCCTCAGGAGTCACCCGACTGCTCTAGCGGGCCGCTGGTCAATCAACCCCTCGGCTTCGTAGGTCTTCATGCTGGTCGGTGCTTCATGAGCGTCTTGGCGAACCGACGCCCAGAAGTCATGCCCCAGTTCCTGAGGTGAGGAGAGATGTCCTATTGCAAAGTTTTGACTTAGGATGACTTCAGGTACTGAATCAAAACTAGGAGAAACATGAGCACCGTCCCGCTCGATCAGGTCCTCGAAGCGATTTCGGGAGGTGAAACTGCCGATAGTCAAGAAAGCCCGACCTTGGACTTCAAGATCATCGGCCGGTCAATCAAAGACACGTTGACCGACCTCGCGGAAGCAGCCGCTTGTTTTGCGAACTCACATGGTGGGTCTCTTGTGGTAGGGGTTCAGGATCGGGTGCGGGGTGATGACGCGTTCCTCGGTTCAACTCTTGAAGCGATTCAAACTGTGAGCCGGATCTACGAGTTGACTGACCCTGGTCTGATCGTGACGGTGAACTCCTTAGAGTTTCGCGGCGTCAATCTGACGGTAATATCCGTTCCGCAGAGTCCCGACATCCATCAGGTCAGGGGACGGGCCACGGAACGCGTCGGCACATCCTGCGAACCGATGTCGGCCTCACGCATTGCGCAGGTTCAACTCGATCGACGGGGCGACGACTGGTCATCGAAAGACTCCGGCAACGGCGTTGATGCCGTATCGCCAGTAGCGATGGAAGTGGCTCGGGATCTCCTGAAACAATCACAGGATCCGGAGCGGAGGTCCTGGTCCGAACTGCTATGGCCCGATCTCTGCCGACGTCTGGGTGTTTTGACCCCAGCCGGTCAGCTCACGAACGGCGGAGCAATGCTGTTCATTGACGATGGCCGTATCCACGTCCAATACACCCGGCGTGTCCCGAGACCAGGTCTTCTG
Organism: Arthrobacter echini; assembly: GCF_004803505.1. Classification (GTDB taxonomy): domain Bacteria; phylum Actinomycetota; class Actinomycetes; order Actinomycetales; family Micrococcaceae; genus Arthrobacter_D; species Arthrobacter_D echini. The sequence continues at coordinate 488,607 of NZ_SSWH01000001.1, read as the reverse complement.
GCCGCCAATGACCATATTTCTGGATCAGGGGTTTGGGTAATACGACGGGTTCTGGAACTCATCGAGGGACGAATCGAACGCACGGCGATAGTCACCCCGAGCGGCGCTCAACTCTTGATCGGCGATCTTCCCGAGAGTGCAGTGCGGGAAGCGATCGTCAACGCGTTCATGCATCGTGACTACCGATCATCCGACCCCATCCGCGTCGAACACGGATCCTCCCGGCTTCGTATTACCTCCCCTGGCGGCTTCGTCCCTGGAGTAACTGTGGACAACGTTCTTACGGTGTCGTCGCGCTCCCGCAACGGCTCACTTGCCCATGCCATTCGAGGGCTCGGTCTAGGTGAATCGGCAGGAGTCGGCGTGGATCGGATGTACTCTGCCATGACCGCTGTCGGCCACGAACCGCCGGGCTTTACGACTGATGGGCGCAGCGTCGAGATAACACTGCAGGGTGGCGCTCCCAATGAGCCTCTTACTCGTTTCGTAGCTTCGCTGCCCGAGGATCGGCGGGACGATCCTGATACTCTTCTCGTTCTGACTTTTCTTCTGCAACACAGGACAACGACGGCGAGAAAAATGGCTTCGCTTGTGCAGAAGAATGAGGCCGAAGTAGAGGCCGTTCTTCTGCACCTGTCGGCCCCAGGTCAAGCACTTGTAGAACGAACGGCCGACACCGCCCGAAGCAGACGCGGGGAGTATCGCCTTGTCGGAGAGGCCCTGAGGTCACTGGGTTCTGCTGTGACCTATCGCGCTAGGTCTGGCGACGACACTGATCGAAAGATAGTTGAAATGGTCAGAGAAGTCGGCAAGATCACAGGCCGCATGGTGCAGACCATGTTCGATGTACAGCCGGCAACGGCCTCGAGAATACTTTCTGATCTTGTTGATCGCCGCATCCTTGACAAGACCAGCAAAGCGACCAGAGGCCCTAGCGTCACATACGGCCCGGGCAAGTCCTTTCCGAAAAGCCGTCGATCGAATAGATCGTCACCAGCGCCGGACGAGGCAGAGGTGTCGGCCCGAGCAGAACTTGACCTTGATGCGCCGTAATTCGTAGTGGTCAGATCCAAAACGCCGGAACGGCCGGCCCCTGAAGGGAGCCGGCCGTTCCATGTGAAGCCTCTGCTGATCAGGCGTCGGAGGCCTGCGCCGCCAGATTCCCGAGCGTGGCGTCCAGGTCCTCCTGGGGCACCGCGGGGAAACTGACCTTCTTCAGGGTCTCCTTGTCGGTGACCGCCGACCAGTCATAGGTCACCGAGACCTGCGTGGAATCGGGGCCCTGGGGCTCCAGTTCCCAGACCCACTCCCAGCCCGGGGGCACCTCTCCGGCGGGGGCGGTCTTCCAGGCCAGCAGCTTGTTCGGGTCGTACCCGACCACGTGGTTGTCGGTCTGGTAGTCGCCGCCCATCTTGTCCCAGTGCATGTTCATGGTGAACACCTGGCCCACGGCCGTGATGCGATCCGACTTGCTGTCGGACTGCACCATCCCCGAGCCGTCGAGGGCGGCATGCCGCTCCGGATTCGAGAGGATCTCGAAAATCGCGTCGGCGGGTGCATCGATCAGTCGGCTTGCGGAAATGCTTGTCTCTGCCATTGAGCGTTCTCCTTCTGGTTGGGGACGGCGCCTGCTACTGCGCGTCGTCCGGTGAGGATTCGTCGAGCGTCCAGCCGGTGATGGCTTCGAGGTCCTTGCCGGCATCGCGCGTGTACTGCCACGCGCGCTCCCGCTGGTCCTGCAGGTCCTGCCGGAGCCGGCCCTGCGAAGCGCCGAGAGTCGGCACGCGATCGATGACGTCCATGGCCAACTGGAACCGGTCGATCTGGTTCAGCATCGCCATGTCGAACGGCGTCGTCGTCGTACCTTCCTCCTTGTAGCCCCGAACGTGCAGATTCGCGTGGTTGTTCCTCCGGTAGGTGAGGCGATGGATGAGGGCCGGGTAGCCGTGGAAGGCGAAGATGACGGGCTTGGACGTCGTGAACAGCGTATCGAAGTCACGGGACGAGAGCCCGTGCGGGTGCTCGGTCTCGTCCTGCAGGCGCATCAGGTCCACCACGTTCACCACGCGGATCTTCAGTCCGGGGACCCCGGCGCTGAGCAGACGCGCTGCCGCCACGGCCTCGAGGGTCGGCACGTCGCCGGCACACCCGAGGACGACGTCGGGCTCCACACCCGGCTCCTCGGTACCTGCGAAGTCGAGGATGCCGATACCCCGCCTGACGTGCAGTTGCGCCTCCTCCGGTCCGAACCAGGTGGGCGTGGGCTGCTTGCCCGTGACGATCACGTTGACGGTGTCGCGGGTCTGCATGCAGTGCTCGGTCACCGCGAGCATGGTGTTCGCGTCCGGCGGCAGATAGACGCGGGTGATGTCGGCCGTCTTGTTCACCACGTGATCCATGAAACCCGGGTCCTGGTGGGAGAACCCGTTGTGGTCCTGCTGCCAGACGTGGCTGGAGAGCATGTAGTTGAACGAGGCGATGGGCCGGCGCCAGGACAGTACCCGGTGCACCTTCAGCCACTTGGCGAACTGGTTGAACATGGAATCGACGATGTGGACGAACGCCTCGTAGCAGTTGAAGACGCCGTGCCGGCCCGTGAGCAGGTAGCCCTCGAGCCAGCCCTGGCACAGGTGCTCGCTGAGGACCTCCATCACGCGTCCGGACCGCGCAAGGTGCTCGTCGACGTCCTCGATGCGCGGCTGCCAGGCCTTGTCGGTCACCTCATAGACGGCCGACAGCCGGTTCGACGCCGTTTCGTCCGGCCCGAACAGGCGGAACGTGTGCGGATTGAGGTCGATGACATCGCGCAGGTAGCCTCCCACCGTGATCATGGGGCTCACCTTCTCGGTGCCCGGAGCCGAAACCGCCACGGCGTGCTCGGTGTAGGAGGGCAGGACGAGGTCCTTCAGGAGCCAGCCGCCGTTGGCGTAAGGTGTTGCGCTCATCCGCAGACTGCCCTCGGGGGCGAGAGCCGCGATCTCCGGTCTCAGTTCCCCGTTCTCGGTGAAGAGCGTCCCCGGATCGTAGGACCTCATCCACTCCTCGAGCTGGTGCAGGTGCTGCTCGTCGGTGTGGATCTCGGACAGCGGTACCTGGTGGGACCGCCACGTCCCCTCCACGGGCTTGCCGTCCACCTCCGCCGGTCCTGTCCAGCCCTTGGGCGAGCGCAGCACGATCATCGGCCACCGCGGCGCGGGGTCCCCGGCCTGGGCCGGGGAGGTCCGCGCCCGGTCCTGGATGGCGTGGATGTCGTCGATGCACCCGTCGAGGACATCCGCGAAGTCCTGATGCGCCGCGGCCGTGTCCGCGGGATCGGTCACGGTGACGAAGCGGGGGTCGTACCCGTAGCCGTACATGAGCTGTCGCAGCTGATCCTCCGGCATGCGGGCCAGCACCGTGGGATTGGCGATCTTGTACCCGTTGAGGTGCAGGATGGGCAGTACCGCTCCGTCGACGGCCGGGTCCACGAAACTGCTCGAGAGCCAGCTCGTGGCCAACGGACCCGTCTCCGCCTCACCGTCTCCCACCACGGTGGCCGCGATGAGCGTCGGATTGTCGAAGACGGCGCCGTAGGCGTGGGCCAGGGAGTAGCCGAGCTCGCCACCCTCGTGGATGGAACCCGGCGTCTCCGGTGCCGCATGGGACGGGATGCCACCGGGGTAACTGAACTGCTTGAACAGGGCGTTCATGCCGGAGGCGTCGGAGCCGATGTTCCCGTAGATCTCGGAGTAGGTCCCCTCCAGCCAGGCGTTGGCCACATTGGCCGGGCCGCCGTGGCCGGGCCCGGTGACGAACAGCATCTCCTGCTGCCGCTGGGAGATCACCCGGTTCAGGTGCGCGTAGACGAAGTTGAGCCCTGGGGTGGTCCCCCAGTGTCCCAGTAAGCGCTCCTTGACGTCCTCGCTCGCGAGCGGTCGCGTCAGGAGTGCATTGTCCCGCAGATAGATCTGCCCGACGGACAGGTAGTTGGCGGCGCGCCACCACGCATTCAGGCCCTCGATGTCGATACTCATGGATACCTCCGTGTTCATGGAACTGGTGTGGTCGTCGGTCGGGTTTCGAGGAAGACGTCGTCCGGTGTCTTGTCCGGACGCCAGCCACGCCAGACGGGATGCCGGAGTCGGCCGGCGCCGGTGAACCCGCTGTGGTGGACCTCGGCCACCAGCGAGGGCGTGACCCACCGGGCATCGGAGGCCTCCGCTTTCGGGACGTCGTTGAGCGGTGGACTCGGGCGGGCCAGTTTCTTCAGCTGTGTCCGTGCGAGATCGAGCTGCCGGTCGGTGAATCCGGATCCCACCCGGCCCACGTAGCGGAGCTCGCCGGCGTCGGGCACGGCGACCAGCACGGACCCGATGGTGCGCGCCCTGCTGCCCCTGCCCGGGCGCCATCCCACCACCACGACCTCGAGCGTCTGCAGGTGCCTGATCTTCACCCACGACGACGACCGCGTGCCGGGGCGGTAGCCGGCGGTGAGCCGTTTGGCCACGATGCCCTCCAGTCCCAGCTGCCGGCTCGCCCGGACCGCTTCCTGGAGCGTCGCATCGAGCGGGGCGGGCACCTGTACGTGCTGGTCCACGGCCTCGTCGACGGCCCGCTCCAGCAGTTCACGCCGTTGGCGGTACTCCAGCCCGGTCAGGTCCCTGTCCTCGAGCGAGAGCAGGTCGAAGATCACGAAGCGCACCGGCGTCCTCGTGCGGGCCTGCTCGACCTCCGGGCCCGGAGTGAGCGTCATCCGCTGCTGGAGCAGACCGAAGTCCGGCCGACCCCTGGCGTTCAGGGCCACGATCTCGCCGTCGAGCACCGCGCTGTCGGCGCTGACCAGATCGCCCAGGTCGCCGAGTTCCGGGTAGAGCGCCGTGATGTCCTTGCCGTTGCGGCTGGTCAGTACGATCCCGGCCTCGCTGATGGAGGCGATGCACCGCACACCGTCCCACTTCAGCTCGTACGCCCAGTTCTCCGGATCCGCGATGGTGCGCACCGTACCCGGGCTCGCGAGCATGGGCGGGATGAACGCGGCATCGCCTGCCATCGGAGCGACATCGGTGCTCTCCGACGAGGGCTGCCCACCGTCCGGGCGCGGCTCGTCCGCGAGCGCCCCATCCTGTCCCGAGGTGTCGTCCTGCTGCGCGGGCTGGTCCTTCATGAGGTGGATGAGCCAGGTGTTCTTCCCCTTCCGCACGCCCGTGCTGATGAGCGCGAACCGCCGGACGGCCGCTCCCCCACGCGCCAGACCGCCGTCGGGCCTGCCGTGCAGGGTGCAGATCACCTCCTTGCCCTCGCGCCACTTCTCCAGCTCGCAGGTTCCGGCGTCCCAGATGCTCACCTGGCCCCCACCGTATTCCCCCGCCGGAATAGTTCCCTCGAACGATCCGTACTCCAGTGGATGATCCTCGGTCTGGATTGCGAGGTGGTTCCGGTCCGGCGTCAGCGGCGGGCCCTTGGGAATGGCCCAGGACACCAGTACGCCCTCGCGCTCCAGCCGGAAGTCATAGTGGAGGCGCCGTGCGTGGTGTTCCTGGATCACGAAGCTGCTACCCCCGCGCGGTCCTACCTCCTCGGGTACGGGCTCCGGCGTCCTCGATCCGTCGCGCATACTGCGGTAAGTGGAGAGTCGGTCGGCCGGCGCTTCGTCGGCATCATCGTCCACAGGAATCGGGGTGGTCGCCGGCGCGAGGAGATCCCCGAGCGACTCGATCCGCCGCATGACCGATGTGTGGTCCAGCTGCTCCAGTCCTGCCGCCTCGAGCTCCTGCCAGGAGCGCGGCGCTGCGACGGTCGGTGTGACATCGCCGCGGAGGGAGTAGGGGCACACCGTGGTCTTGGTGGCACTGTTCTGGCTCCAGTCCACGAGGACCCTGCCCGGTCGGAGCGCCTTCTTCATGTCGCTGACCGCGAGTTCGGGATGATCCGCCTCGAGTGCCCGCGCGAGTCCGTGGGCGACGGCGGACACTTCGGCGGAGGTCTGTCTCCCGTCCAGAGCGCAGTAGAGGTGGATCCCCTTGGATCCGCTGGTGACGGGGAAGGGCTCGAGCCCCATGCCCTGCAGGATGGCCCGCGCCAGGAGCGCGACCTGAGCGCACTCGGCAAGTCCTGCGCCCTCCCCGGGGTCCAGATCCAGTACCAGCCTGTCGGGATTCCGTGCGGCGCCGCCGGCGGCGAAGCGCCACTGCGGCACATGGAGTTCGAGGGCCGCGATCTGTCCGAGCCAGGTCAGTGTCGCAGGATCGTTGACCATCGGGTAGACATTCGTGTGATCTTTGTGCCGGACGGCGTTGCGGGGCAACCAGCCGGGCGCGTTGTCCTCGATGTTCTTGTGGAAGAAGACCTGACCCGGAGCATCCCCGGTCCCGACCCCGTGGACCCAGCGCTTCCGCGTCACGGGACGGTCCGCCGCGTGACGGATGAGGTGGGGAGCGACGGCTGCGTAGTAGGCCAGCACCTCGGCCTTGGTGGTTCCCGTGGCCGGGTACAGCACCTTGTCCAGATTCGACAGCCGGAGCGTGCGTCCGTCGACGGTGACGGTCTGCGACGAGGAGCGGGTCGAGGCCATGCTCCCAGTCTTGATCGGATGTCCCCGGGAATCCAGTCACAGCGGCGCGGGGTGCAGGGCTGGACGCCCTCAGGAGGACGTGCTCGGCGTCAGTCGGCGAACTGCTCGCGATACCGCTCCACATAGACGTCCCAGAGCGCCGGATCCTGTCCGAGGTCGCGCTTGTTCAGGAGGTCGTCGAGGCCCGCAATGGTCAGGTGCCAGCCCGCGGCCATGGTCGCCGCGTGTCGCGGACTGCCGGGGGTGAGCAGGAGCACGAGCCGTGCACCGTTCTCGGCTGTCCGGGTCAATTCCCAGCGCAGGGCATCCTTCTCCCACGTGTACGCCAGTACCGAGGGCCGCTCGGCCTCCAGCACCACGCCCCGCAACGGCTTCTGATCGGCGTAACGGAACAGGATCTGAGCATCCTTCCGCGGCTCGAACTCCATCTCGGAGGGGAACCAGTACTTGAGCTTGTCGGCCTCGGTGAGATGCTTCCACAGCACGGTGGGCGGGAAGGCGAACCCGAACTCGAGGCGCAGCACGGTGCCGCCGTCGTCGCTGGTGGCCTTGCTGACCGTGGGCTCTGCGGTTTCGGAAGTCACCCCACAAGTCTAGGCGCGGCTGTGCCGGCTCTGGCCCGCCCGGCCCGGCTGGTGTCTACTGAGGACATGAGAGCCATCTGGAAGGGTGCTGTTGCATTCGGGCTGGTGAATGTGCCCGTCAAGGTCTACAGCGCCACCGAGGACCACGACATCGGACTCCATCAGGTCCACGACAGGGACGGCGGCCGTATCCGCTACCAGCGGCGCTGCGAGATCTGCGGCGAGATCGTGGACTTCGAGCACATCGACAAGGCCTACGACGACGGCGAGCGCACCGTGGTGCTCACGGACGAGGATCTCTCCTCGCTGCCGGTCGAGCGCAGTCACGAGATCGAGGTGGTCGAGTTCGTTCCGAGCGACCAACTCGATCCGATCATGCTGGACCGCTCCTACTACCTCGAACCGGACAGCACCTCGATCAAGGCGTACGTGCTGCTGCGACGCACACTCCAGGAGACGGACCGCACGGCCATCGTGCAGTTCGCCCTCCGGCAGAAGAGCAGGCTCGCAGCACTGCGCGTACGCGGCGACGTCCTGATGCTGCAGACGCTCCTCTGGGACGACGAGATCCGTGAGGCCGCCTTTCCAGCCCTCGAGGAGAAGGTGCGCATCTCCTCGAAGGAGAAACAGATGTCCGCGGCGCTCGTCGAGTCCTTCTCCACGGACTTCGATCCCGGGAACTTCACCGACGAGTACCAGACCCAGTTGCGGACCCTCATCGATGCGAAGATCGACAGGGGCGACTCCCTCGATACCGAGGAGACCTTCGGAGCGGGCGACGAGGAGGACGACGACAACGTCCTCGACCTCATGGAAGCCCTGCGCCGCAGCGTGGAGCAGAACCGCCAGAAGAAAGCGGGCGCCAAGAAGGCGTCCGGATCCTCGAAACAGAAGGGCGCGTGATGGGATTCTTCACCGATGACCTCGGCCGACAGACTGTGCTGCTGAAACCCAACCCACCGATCCTGGGGTGGGCGGCGCTCGGAGCGGCGTCCTTCATGGCACTGGAGCAGAAGAACCGCGATCGGCTCAGCGCGGCGAGTTCGGCCTGCCTGCTGATCTGGGCGGTGCTCGAGGTCACCACCGGCCGGAGCGGTTTCCGACGCAGCGCCGGGGTCCTCACGCTCTCCTGGCTGTGGGGGAAGCGCTGACCGCTCGCGCGAACAGCGCGTCCTACTGCTCGAAGACGTCGGGCACGCCGTCGTCGTCGGCGTCGATCTTCTCCTGCTCCTCGATCTGGCGGTAGCGCTTGTTGCGCAGGCGCAGCAGGACCGCGGCGGCGAGCGCGGCGATCAGCGACCCGGCAAGGATGGCCACCTTGGCGTGATCGTCCTCCACAGTGGCCTGACCGAAGCCGAGTTCGCTGATGAGCAGCGACACCGTGAAGCCGACACCGGCCAGGAGCGCGACGCCGATGATGTCGATCCACGCCAGGTCCGGGGCGAGGGCTGCCTTCGTCGTCTTGGTGACCAGGACGGTGGCCAGCAGGATACCGACGGGCTTACCGATGACGAGCGCCACCATGATCCCGACCGCGATCGGATCGGTGATCGCATCCACCAGACCATCGATCCCGCCCACGGCCACTCCGGCCGAGAAGAAGGCGAAGACCGGCACGGCGAAGCCTGCGGACAGCGGACGGATGCGGTGTTCGAGCGTGTCGGCCAGTCCGTGCGGCTGAGCGGCAGGAGCCTCCTCCGCCGAGGCCTCCGCCGACTCCACGGCGTCCGCTGACTCCACGGCGTCGGCGCGTGTGACGCCGCGGGGCAGCACGGGGATCGCGAACGCGAGCAGGACCCCTGCCACGGTGGCATGGACGCCCGACTCGTGCACCAGCACCCACACGGCGAAGCCGAGGGGAAGCAGGATCACCCAGGGTGACCACGCGTGGCGCTGGAAGAAGATGCGGAAACGCTGCGCTGCGAACGCGTAGACGGCCAGCGGCACGATCGCCAGCAGCAGCGGCGGGAACTCGATCTCCTCGGAGTAGAAGAAGGCGATGATGCTGATCGCCAGCAGGTCGTCGACCACGGCAAGCGTCAGCAGGAAGATGCGCAGCGCGCTGGGCAGATTGGCTCCGACGACGGCGAGCACGGCCACGGCGAACGCGATGTCGGTCGCGGTCGGGATGGCCCAGCCGCGCAGCGCTTCCGGTCCCGTACTGAACGTGATGGCCACGTAGACGAGTGCCGGAACGACGACGCCGCCCACCGCCGCGGCCACCGGGACGACGGCGCGGTCGAACTTGCGCAGGTCGCCGGCGACGAACTCGCGCTTCAGTTCGAGGCCGGCGAGGAAGAAGAAGATGGCGAGCAGGCCGTCTGCTGCCCACGCACCGACGCTGAGTTCGAGGTGCCACGGTTCGTACCCGAACCGGAAGTCCCGGACCGCGAAGTAGGTGTCCGCTGCAGCGGTGTTCGCGAGGACCAGCGCGATCACCGTCGCCAGGAGCAGGAGGCCCCCGCCGACGGTCTCCTTGCGCAGGATGCTCGTGATGCGCAGGTGTTCCGGGTAGCTGCTGCGGGAGAAGATCCTGCTGCCGGGTGGGGACTTCGGAGCAGGGTCGGTGGGGCCTGGGAGATGGGCCATGGGATTCCTTCTGTTGGGCAGGCTCGTTGACACGCCGACCAGACTTCCCGGCTCACCAGTTCGTCCACACTAGTCCCGCTGCGGCGTCCGAGCGACATCGATGACGTGATGGCCGGGGATGGACTCGGCTGCGACCTAGAGGACGGAGCTGAAGAGCTCGGCCTTGGCCGTGGGCCCGGCGACGATGATCTCGTCGTCGTCGTACAGCACGGTCTGTGCCGTGGTGTAGTCCCAGGTGCCGTTGCTGCGCCTGACGGCCACGACCGTCACGCCGTATTTCGCGCGCAGACCCGTGGTGCCGAGTTCGCGGTCCCAGTACTCGCGCGGCGGGCGGGTCTTGACCATGGCGAAGTTGTCCTCGAACTCCACGTAGTCGAGCATGGTGCCGCGGACCAGGTGCGCCACGCGCCGACCCATGTCGTGCTCGGGCCGGATGACGTGTTCCACACCGAGCTGCGAGAGGATCTGGGCATGCGGCTCACTGATGGCCTTGGCCCAGATGGTGGACCGCTCGAACCGCAGGAGGATCGACGTCGTCAGGATGCTCGCCTCCAGGACACTGCCGATACCGACCACCACGCGCTCGAAGTCCGGGACCGACAACTGGCGCAGCGCCTCCTCCCTGGTGGTGTCGGCGCGCACCACGTGCGTCAGGAGTCCGCTGTAGGACTGGACCACCTCCTCGTCGATGTCGATCCCGAGGACCTCGGTCCCCGCACTCTCGAGCTCGAGCGCGAGCGCGCCACCGAATCTGCCGAGCCCGATGACGGCGACCGAGTCGGCGGCCTTGATCGCTTCGATGGGTTTGGAGGAGAACAAGCGCTGCCTAGCCAATGAGGGGCCTTTCCTTCGGGTATTCGAACTGGAGGGGCCTGGACCGTAGCGCCAGGGCCGAGGCGAGGGTCACCGGACCCAACCGTCCGGCGAACATGACGAGGATCAGGACCACCTGACCCACGGAGGGGAGGTCGGCGGTGATGCCCGCGGACAGTCCCACGGTCGCGAAGGCGGAGACGACCTCGAACAGGATCCGGTCCAGCCCGAAGTCCGTGATGAGCATGAGGAACATCGTGGCACCGACCACCAGCGCTCCTGCGAGCAGCACGATCGAGATGGCCTGGCGATGCACCGAGCGCGGAAGCCGCTTGCCGAAGACGTTGACGGCCGTGCCCCCGCTGATCTCGGTGTAGACGATGAAGAACAGCACGGCGAACGTGGTGATCTTCAGCCCTCCCGCGGTGCCGGCCGGACCACCCCCGATGAACATGAGCACATCCATGCCCAGCAGGGTCACCGGGTGGAGCTGCCCGATGTCGAGGCTGTTGAAGCCCGCGGTGCGGGTCATGGTGGACTGGAAGAAGCCGGCGAGGACCCGCTGATCGGGCCGGAGCTGCCCGAGGGTGGCAGGACTGGACCACTCCACCGCTGTGATGAAGATGGTTCCCAGGACCAGGAGCAGGACGGTTCCGGGCAGGACGAGCTTGGTGGTCAGGAACCATTTGCGCGGGTACCGGAAACGACGCCGGAGTTCGAACAGGACGGGGAAGCCGAGTCCGCCGAGAATCACCGCTCCCGCCACGGGCAGGCAGATCCACGGATCGCCCACGTACCCCACCAGATTGTCGCTGAAGAGGGCGAACCCTGCGTTGTTGCACGCCGACACCGCATGGAAGACGCCGAGCCACAGGGCCTCCGCCGGTCCGCGGTCGTATCCGACGAAGAAACGACCGGAGAGCAGCACCGCGGTGATCGCTTCGACCAGCAGGGTGATCTTCAGGATCCCCAACAGGATGCGACGGACATCGCCGATACCGACGCTCTTGGTCTCGGCGGCCGTCGAGATCCGCGACCGCAGCCCCAGGTGGCGGGCCAGCAGGACACCGAGCAGCGAGGCGAAGGACATGATGCCGAAGCCGCCGATCTGGATCAGGGCGAGGATGATCACCTGGCCCGCGCCGGTCCAGTACACGGGAGTGTCGACGACGGTCAGGCCCGTGACGCAGACCGCGGACGTGGCGGTGAAGAGCGCCTCGAGGAAGCTCGCGCCCCCCGGGCCCACCCTGGACGTCGGCAGCATCAGCAGAACTGTGCCACCGAGGATCGCCGAGGCGAAGCCCAGCGCGATCACCTGGGCGGGATGCCGCGGGCTCAGATGCGCGGCCCATGCCCCGAGGATCCTGACGCCGGCACGAAGCGTCGGGATGGAGGAGGTCCGTGCTGCCCGGAAGGACTGATTGGTGAGCCTCACGGGAACCCTGGACCTCCGATAGCGGAATACGGCGAGCCGATCCTACGCCGCATCCGCACCGGGTGAAAGACGCCCGGGACGGACGTCAGTCGAGCAGGACACCGCGTGCTTCGGCGAGTGTACGGATCTCGTCGTCGGGCGGTGTCATGGCAGGCGGGTAGGGCGCACTCCCGCGGTTCAGCCAGAGGGTGCGAAGGCCCGCCCGCGCTGCCCCGTCGATGTCCCAGGGGTGGACGGCGACGAGGACGACGTCGTCCGCCCTGCGGTTCAGCACCCGCAGGGCGTAGGCGTAGGACTCGGGGGCCGGTTTCCACCGCGGAGCGTCCTCGACCGACAGGACGGCGTCGACCTGACCACGGACCCCGGCGCGCCCGAGCAGGGCCTTCGCGGTCGCGGTGGCGCCATTGGTCAGCGCAGCCACACTGAATCCGCTGGAGGTCAGTTCGCGGATGCCGTCCGCCACATCCGCATGGACGGGAAGTTCCTGCAGGCCCGTGAGGACGTGCTCCACGGCCGGTCCGATCTCCCGATTGAGCGGCTGGTCCGCCAGCACGGTCCGCAGCGCCCCCTCGGCGACGTCACGGAAAGCGGCGTTCTGGCCCACGACGGTCAGGGCGAAGCCGTCCCGGAGGACGGAGGCGAACCACAGGCCGGCCAGCTGGGGCGGCGCGCCGATCTCCTCGAAGTGCTGGGACATCACACTCATGTCCGACAGTGTCTCGTTGACGTCGAAGAGGACCAGGGGCAGTGCCATTACTGGCGGTATCCCTCCACCTGGCTGATCGGTCGTGCGTGGGCATCGGCGGGGTTCTCCCCGGCATCTGCCTTGGCGCGGCGCTGGCGCAGCAGGTCCCAGCACTGGTCGAGGTCCTCCTCGACGCGCTTCAGCCTCGTCGCGTTGTCCTGGTGCTCCGAGTCGGCCTCGCCGACCTGGGGCTGCTCCCGGAGATCGTGCTCCTCCTGTACGAGTGCCTGGATGCGCTGCAGGATGTCCTGGTTGTCCATGATGCTGTCCCTTCGTCGTCGTGCCTGCCTGCTCCGCACCCATGGCGGGAGGGACAGGCTTCCCTTCAGGCTACTGACGCGCCGGACCGATAGCCAACGTCGTGCCAGTTCGCACCGACCACCGGAGCCCGGCGAGAATTTGGTGCACCGCCCCGATGCCCTAAGCTGTTCAGGAATCACATGCCTGTGTAGCTCAGTCTGGTAGAGCATCCGCTTCACACGCGGAAGGCCCGGGGATCGAGGCCCCGCGCAGGCACCACAGGACGCCGGCAGCGGCGACACGGGAGGGCCGGTACCGCTTACGTCGGTACCGGCCCTCCCCGTGGTCGGTGCGACCCATGGTCGTCACGGCCAGGGCCACCTTGCACAGCAGCACCCCGGGCACCAAGGATGGAGCCATGGACTTCACACCCAGCACAGCAATCGTCACCGGCTCCGACTCGGGCATCGGCCGGGCCACTGCCCTCTCCCTCGCGGAGGCCGGCTGCGCCGTCGGGGTCACCTGGCACTCGGACCAGGACGGCGCCGAGGAGACCGCACGCCTCGTGCGCGAGAAGGGGGTCCGGGCCGCCGTCGCGCACCTCGACACCATGGATGCACCGGCGTGCGGTGATGTCATCGACGCACTCGCGGAGGAACTCGGTGGTGTGGACGTCTTCGTCAACAATGCCGGCATCAACGGCGGCACCATGTTCATGGACACCGACTGGGACCTCTGGCGGAACACCATCGGTGCGAATCTCGACGGCGCCTTCGTCTGCATCCAGCGCGCCGCGAAGCGCATGATCGACGCCGGTCGGGGCGGGCGCATCATCGCGGTCACCAGCGTCCACCAGGTACAGCCGCTGGTCGGCTCGGCGGCCTACGACGCCTCGAAGCACGGACTCGGCGGACTCATCAAGACCATCGCGCTGGAACTCGCCGACCGCGGGATCACCGCCAACGCCGTCCTGCCCGGTGAGATCAACACGCCCATGAACGATTCCGAGGAACAGGACCCGGAGACCATGGACCGCCCCGGGATCCCGCTGGGCCGGCCGGGATCGGCGAAGGAGGTCGCCGACGTCGTCGCCTTCCTCGCCTCCGGCGCCTCCAGCTACGTCAACGGCGCCTCGTTCGTGGTGGACGGCGGGATGCTCCTGATGGGCACGCAGGCGGGCTCACATCTCACGAGTGGGGACTGGCGCACGCTCTAGCCCCCGAAACAGCAGAAATGACGGGTTCCGCGTCTCGGGACCCGTCATTTCTGTAATCTCGCCGAGCCTGGGGCTGCTACCGGACCACTGCCGAGCGCAGCAGCTGCAGGGTCATGACCGCGCTGACGGCGATGATCACGACGGCGGCGGCCGCCAGCCACCACAGCCGGAAGTCGGCGAGCACGGACCCGGTGATCAGCGGGATGACGAGAGCGAGCAGGCCGAGGAGGACGATCGCCAGACCGGCTCCGAGGAAGATCGGTCCGCGATTTCCGAAGCGTGCCCAGGACGCCCCGAACAGGGCCCCGATGGTCAGCGCGCCGAGGCTGCCGAGGAACACCGTGGGCAGCAGGATCAGCAGATTGCCGGTCCCGAGGTAGTAGACGTCGAAGATGTAGATGCCCACGAACCAGTGATCGGTGGCCAGCTCCACCAGCAGGAGTACGGCGTAGATGAGCGCGAGATACGCGGAGGTGACGGCGGCCCATACCAGGGTGCCGGCCACGAATGCTTTCCTGGTGGAGCCGAGCGTCAGGGCGAAGGGGAACGTGGTGGCGATCGACTGGACCCCCATGTAGACGAGGAAGCCCAGCAGCCCGAAGACCATGCCACCGTTGCTTCGTGCTCCGTCGATCCATTCCTCGGACCCGGGAGTCCCGCCGGCCCGCCAGATGATGAGGACGATCAGGGCTGAGATGACGGCGATAAGCCCCACAATCTGCAGGGGGACCCCGAACGTCATGTTCTTCTTGGTGAGATGCAGCCGGGTGGCCGCCTGGATGCTGTTCATGCGCTGATTCCTTCCTTGCTGGAGTCCTGCAGGGCGTCCCCGGAGCCATAGGCCACCGCGAGATCCTGCAGCGATGCGCCCTTGACCCGGACGCCGAGGGTTGCCGCACGCGAGCGGGCGTCGTCGTCGAGCCTGCCGGTGACGGTGGACGTCTGCAGACCGCCGATGGAGTGGCTGTACAGCACCGGGTAGTCCGCGGCGAACGCCTGGACGGCGTCGGCCACACCGCTGACGCACATCGCGAGATGACGGGCCTCCTCGGCCTCCGTCCGGAGAACCACCCGACCGCGGTCCATGAGCACGATGTGATCGAAGAGCGACTCCGATTCGTCGATGAGGTGCGTGGAGAGCAGAAGCGTGCGCGGATACAGACCGAGATCGCGGAGCAGGATGTCGTGGAACAGCCCGCGGGCCGTGGCGTCGAGGCCGAGGTACGGCTCGTCCAGCAGGGTGATCGGTGACCGCGACGCGAGCCCGAGGACGATGGCCACGGCGGAGAGCTGACCCCTGGAGAACTTCCTGATCGCCGGTTTCCTCGGCAGCCGGAACCTCTCCACCAGTTCGGCAGCGAGTTCGCCGTCCCAGTACGGTGCGAAAGCAGGGGCGATACCCAGGACGTGATGCAGGAAGTAGTCGTCGGGATACCGCTGGTTATCGCGCACGAAGCTGATCCTGGAAAGGACCGCCTCGTTCTCGAACGGGTCCTCGCCGTCCACGAGCACCCGACCGGTCGTCGGTCTGTCCTGTCCGGAGATCAGCGACATCACGGTGGTCTTGCCCGCACCGTTCCGGCCGAGCACGCCGCAGATGGCCCCCTCGGGTACGGCCAGGGTGACATCCTGCACGGCATCGTCACTGCGGAAGCTCCGGGTGGCGGACAGTAGTTCGATTGCATGCGTCATGGGGTGTACTCCTCCTTGATCATCTCTGCCAACTCGACGGGATCGATGCCGACGGCCCGGGCCTCCCTGATGAGCGGCCGGACGTATTGCTGCGGGAAATCCGTTCTGCGCTGCTTGAGGAGCTGGGACCGCGCGCCGGGAGAAACGAACATGCCGACACCCCGCTTCTTGTACAGGATGCCCTGCTCCACGAGCACATTGAGTGCTTTCCCCGCCGTAGCAGGATTCATGTGCAAGAAGGTGGCGAACTCGTTGGACGACGGCACCGCCGCATCCTCCGGGTAGGTCCCGGCCACGACGTCGTCGGCGATCTGCGTGGCGAGCTGCTGATAGATCGGGCTGTCCTCGGTGAACACCGAACCTCCTTGGTCCATTACTACACTAATGAACCTAAGAGGTGTGGAATAGCGTGTCAAGACCTCGAGCATCGCGGGCCACCCGTTCGTGAACTCCCGTTCACCGACTGTTTTCCGGCTGTGTTTTCTCCACCTGTAACGTGGCTCCGGTGAGAAACCGAGCCGTCGTGTCCCTGGCCCTTGCCGCCGCCCTCGGGGTGAGCGCCTGCGGCTCCGACTATCCCCTGGGAGCCGAGCAGGAAGCGGCAGCGGAGAACGGGGACATGAGCCTGCGGGGGTCCATCACCGGCGCGGGATCCTCCGCCCAGGGCCCGGCGATGGATGCCTGGCGCGCGGGTTTCGCCACGCAGTACCCCCGCGCGCAGGTGCAGTACTCGCCCGATGGCTCAGGCGCGGGGCGCGGGGCGCTCCTGGCCGGGGCCGTCTCCTTCGCCGGCTCCGATGCGTACCTCAGTGACGAGGAGCTCGATGCGTCACGGGAAGCCTGTGGGCCCGGCGGCGCGTTCGACATCCCCGCCTATGTCTCCCCCATCGCCGTCGCCTTCAATCTCCCCGGCATCACCGAGCTCAACCTCGACGCCGCGACGATCGCCCGGATCTTCAGGGGGGAGATCACCCGGTGGGACGACCCCGCGATCACGGAGCAGAACGACGTCGACCTGCCGGCACTGGCGATCTCCGCCGTCAGCCGATCGGACGACTCCGGCACCACCGAGAACTTCACCGACTACCTGCATGCCGTGGTTCCCGAGGTCTGGCCCGAGGAGGCCGACGGAACCTGGCCGTCCGGTCTCGACAACGAGAACGCGAAGGGCAACGCCGGAGTGGTCAGCACGGTGACAGCCACCGAAGGAGCGGTCACCTACGCCGACGACTCGGCCGTCGGGGAGCCTCTGGGACGCACTGCTCTGCTGGTCGGCGATGACTACGTCCCGGTCAGCGCCGAGGCGGCCGCTGCCGCCGTCGACCTCGCGGCCCGTGTTCCGGGCCGCCAGGACTACGACATAGCGCTGGAACTCGACCGCTCCACGGATGATGCCGGCGTGTACCCGCTGGTCCTGGTGTCCTACCACATCTATTGCGCCCAGTACGAGAACGAACCGACGGCCGACGTCGTGCGTGCCTTCGCTACGTACGCGGTCAGCCCGGAGGGCCAGGCCGAGGCGGCCGAGGCGGCGATGAGCTCACCGATCTCGGCCGAGCTCTCCCGCCAGGCCACCGACGCGATCGCCACCATCGACGTCGCGGAGATCCCCTAGGACACAACAAGAGGCGGACCCTGCTGGGTCCGCCTCTCGTTCGCCCGCACATCAGTTCGCGCGTGGACCACCCGAGTCGGGGTCGTTCGTCGAGGTGTCCGGCACCGCGTCGTTCGCCGGTACCGCATCCCCGGTCTCCCCCGTCGGAGGCGCGTCCACCTCGCCACGCCAGGCGCCGGTCTCCCCGCCGCTCTTCTCGATGAAGGACTTGAACCGCTTGAGATCGCCCTTCACCTGGATCGCATCGGCGTTCACCACGGACCCGACCTTCTCCACGAACGATTCCGGGCGCCAGTCGATCTGCACCATGAGCCGCGTGGTGCTCTCGTCGAGCCGGTGGAACGTGACCACACCTGCATGCGACTCGCCGTCGGTGCTCTTCCAGGCGATCCGCTGGTCAGGGTGCTGCTCGGTGATCTCGGCGTCGAACTCACGTTTCACCCCACCGATGCTCGTCACCCAGTGGGTCATGGTCTCCGAGGACTGCGTGATGGAGTCCACCCCATCCATGAACCGGGGAAAACTCTCGAACTGGGTCCACTGGTTGTAGGCCGTGCTGACCGGTACTGCTACATCGATGGATTCCTGCACTGAAGCCACGAGGGTTCCTCCTTCTCGGGTGCTCCGGAGCCGCCCTCACCTCCTTTCGCGGAGATCGGCACGGCCTGACCGTAAGTTCCCTCAGCGTATTGATTCCGGTTGGGTTTGGCCAACACCGGGGCTACGCTGAAAAGAAGTCCCCGGCACCCTGCAGCGCGAACAACGGGCGTCCCGGAGGAGGTATTTCTCTAGCACTGGAGGATCAATGAAGGCTTCACCCACCCTGACGAACAACATGCAGGCGGTCCTCGTGGACCTCGTCGAACTGCACCTGCAGGGCAAGCAGGCTCACTGGAACGTGGTCGGCAAGAACTTCCGCGACCTCCACCTGCAGCTGGACGAGATCATCGACGACGCCCGTACCTTCGCCGACGACATGGCAGAGCGCATGCGCGCACTGCACGCGGTGCCGGACGGCCGCAGCGTGGCAGTGGCCGAGGGGACGAAGATCGCAGCCTTCCCCGCCGGCCTCGTCTCCACCAAGGACACGGTGAGCCTCGTGGTCAGGATGCTGAAGGCCACCGTCAAGACCATGCGGGACGTCCACGACCAGATCGACGAGGAGGACCCCACCACGGCCGACCTGCTCCACGGGTTCATCGCGAAGCTCGAGCAGTACGCCTGGATGGTCGACGCCGAGAACATGGAACCCACCGCCGAGGTCGTCACTCCGGACGGCACCGACGAGGCCACTGTCTGATCTCCCGCGCCGTCACGTGACGGTCACCTGGTGGAGGGGAAGTACCCGACGGGTACTTCCCCTCCACCTTTTCTGCTGTCCTCATCCCGGGCCCAGCGCCGCGAATACCTGATCCACCCAGGAACCACGAACCGGGTGACTCAGGAAACGCGTCTGAATACCAGGGTCCTGAGACCCTATTGCGGATATCAGACGTCACTACAGTTTCCGTCATGGCTACCCCTCCTGTAGCGCCGGCTACCGATGGTCCCGCGTCCGACGCCCTGCTCAAGCTCGGGCAGTTCTTCACGAGGTGGGACCAGAGCCCGGACCGCCGCGCGGTGTTCCGTTCGGGCGGACGCGCCGGTGACGCGTTCTACCGGAACCGTTGGAGTCACGACAAGGTGGTCCGTTCCACGCACGGGGTGAACTGCACGGGTTCGTGCTCATGGAAGGTCTACGTCAAGGACGGGATCATCACCTGGGAGGCGCAGGAGACCGACTACCCGTCGGTGGGCCCGGACCGCCCGGAGTACGAGCCCCGCGGCTGCCCCCGCGGAGCAGCGTTCTCCTGGTACACCTACTCACCCACCCGCGTGCGCTACCCGTACGTGCGTGGCGTACTGCTCGGCATGTACCGCCAGGCCAAGGAAGAGGTGGGCGGGGATCCGGTGCTCGCCTGGCAGGCGGTGGTGAGCGACCCGGAGAAGCGCCGGGCATTCCAGCAGGCCCGTGGCAAGGGCGGGCTGGTGCGCTCGAGCTGGCAGGAGGCCCTGGAGATGACCGCCGCCGCCCACGTGCACACGATCAAGACCTACGGACCCGACCGGTGCACCGGGTTCTCCCCCATCCCGGCCATGTCGATGGTCTCCCACGCGGCCGGCGCGCGGTTCATCAACCTCATCGGCGGAGTGATGAACAGCTTCTACGACTGGTACGCGGACCTGCCCGTTGCCAGTCCTCAGGTCTTCGGCGACCAGACGGACGTCCCGGAGTCCGGCGACTGGTGGGACGCCACCTATCTCATGATGTGGGGCTCCAACATCCCGGTGACCCGCACCCCTGACGCGCACTGGATGGTCGAGGCACGCTACCGGGGGACGAAGGTCGTCTCCGTCAGCCCCGACTACGCCGACAACACCAAGTTCGCCGACGAGTGGCTGCCGGCCCAGGCCGGCACGGACGCCGCCCTGGCCATGGCGATGGGACATGTGATTTTGAAGGAGAACTTCGTGGACCGAAGGGTCCCGTTCTTCGAGGACTACGTGGTGCAGTACACCGACTTACCCTTCCTCGTCACCCTCGAGCAGCGAGCGGACGGCGCCGTGGTGCCGGGTAAGTTCCTCACCGCCACGGACCTGGGCAACGCCGAGGCGGGAACTTCCGACGCGGCGTTCAAGACGGTGCTGATCGATCGGGATGCGGGCACCCCGGTGGTGCCCAACGGGTCGGTGGGGTTCCGGTACAACGAGGCGGACGAGGGGAAGTGGAACCTGGATCTGCAGGGCGTGCGGCCGGCGCTGTCGATCTCGGACGCGGCCTCCTACACCGGGACCACGAGCGCGGTGGAGCTGCCCGCCTTCACGGATGCCACCGGCGAGGGTTCGGTGGTCCACCGCGGAGTGCCCGTCACGGAGGTTGCCGGACGGCGGGTCACGACGGTCTTCGACCTCATGCTCGCCCAGTACGGGGTGGGCAGGGCGGGACTGCCCGGACAGTGGGCATCAGGGTACGACGACGTCGCCACGCCCTACACCCCGGCTTGGCAGGAGGAGATCACCTCGGTCCCGGCTCAGGCCGTGGCCCGCATCGCCCGGGAATTCGCGACCAACGCGGAGAAGTCAGGAGGCCGGTCGATGATCATCCTGGGTGCCGGCATCTGCCAGTGGTACCACGGGGACGTCACCTACCGGGCCATCCTGGCGATGCTCATGCTCTGCGGCTGCCAGGGCCGCAACGGCGGGGGATGGGCGCACTACGTCGGTCAGGAGAAGGCCCGCCCGATCACGGGCTGGGCGGCGATGGCGGCAGCCACCGACTGGACCCGTCCGCCGCGGTTCATGATCGGCACGGCCTTCTGGTACATGCACACCGACCAGTTCCGCTCCGACGGCTATTCCTCCGACTCGTTGCAATCGCCTCTGGCCCAGGGCCATCTGAAGGGCACGCACACCGCTGATGTGGTCGCCAAGTCCACCCGGATGGGGTGGATGCCGTTCTTCCCGCAGTTCGACCGGAATTCACTCGATGCGGCCGACGCGGCCATCGCGGGTGTGGCCCGCGGTGAGGCTGCCGACGAGGCGCAGTGGGTCGCGGACCGGCTCAAGGCCGAGGACATGCGCTTCGCGGTGGAGGACGTCGACGCCCCGCAGAACTGGCCTCGCACCCTGATCCTGTGGCGCTCCAATCTGCTGGGTTCCTCGGCCAAGGGCGAGGAGTACTTCCTCAAGCACCTGCTGGGCACTCATCACAACGTCATGGGGGAGGACCACGCCGGGTCACGGCCGAAGGACGTGACCTGGCACGAGGAGGCTCCCGAGGGCAAACTCGACCTGCTCGTCTCGGCCGACTTCCGGATGACCAGCTCCACGCTGCTCTCCGACGTCGTGTTCCCGGCGGCGACCTGGTACGAGAAGCATGATCTCTCCTCGACCGACATGCACCCGTACGTGCACGCCTTCACCCCGGCGATCAACCCGCCGTGGGAGGCCAAGACGGACTACGACCTGTTCCGGCTGCTGGCCGAGGAGTTCTCCCGGCAGGCCAGCGCCCACCTGGGCGTGCGGAAGGACCTTGTCGCCACTGCACTCACCCACGACACCCCCGGCGAGCTCGCCCAGCCCGGAGGCCACGCTCCGGACTGGAAGGGCACTGACATCCCGGCCGTGCCGGGGAAGAATCTGCCGGAGCTGAAGATCGTGGAACGGGACTACGCCGCGGTGGGGCAGAAGTTCGCAGCCGTCGGGCCGCTGGCGGAGAAGCTGGGATTCACCACGAAACACATCACCTACGACGTGACCCATCAGGTCGGGCAACTCTCCCGGATGCACGGGGTCTTCGACTCCGGTGCCGCGGCGGGCCGACCGGCGGTGGACACCGACGCGCGGATGGCCGAGGCGATCCTGCTGTTCTCCGGCACCACCAACGGGGAGCTGGCCGTACAGGGATTCGAGACGCTCGAGCAGCGCACAGGAGTCCAGCTGGCGGATCTGGCTCGCGGATCCCAGGAGAAGCGGATCACCTTCGCCGACACCCAGGCCGCTCCCGTGCCCGTAATCACCTCCCCGGAGTGGTCGGGCTCGGAGACCGGGGGCCGGCGCTACGCCCCGTTCACGATCAACATCGAGCGCCTCAAACCGTTCCACACCCTCACCGGGCGGATGCACTTCTTCCTCGACCACGACTGGATCAAGGACATGGGTGAGTCCCTGCCGATCTATCGTCCGCCCCTGGACATGCACCGCCTGTTCGGGGAGCCCCAGCTCGGGCAGCGTGGGGAGTTGTCGATCGCCGTACGGTACCTGACCCCGCACAGCAAGTGGTCGATCCATTCGGAGTACCAGGACAACCTGTTCATGCTCTCCCTCTCCCGCGGCGGCACCACGGTGTGGATGAGCCCCCAGGACGCCGCGCTGATCGAGGTCTCCGACAACGACTGGGTCGAGTGCGTCAACACCAACGGCGTCTACGTGGGACGGGCCATCGTCTCCCACCGCATGCCGGCCGGGGTGGTCTATGTCCATCATGCCCAGGAGCGCACCATCGACGTGCCGAAATCCGAGGCGACCGGCCGCCGGGGCGGGATCCACAACTCGGTCACCCGCATCCTCGTCAAACCCACCCACATGATCGGTGGCTACGCACAGCTGTCCTGGGCCTTCAACTATCTCGGGCCCACCGGCAACCAACGCGACATCGTCTCCGTGGTCCGCAAGCGTTCCCAGGAGGTGCGGTACTGATGCGAGTCATGGCCCAGGTCGCCATGGTGATGGCGCTCGACAAGTGCATCGGGTGTCACACCTGTTCGGTGACGTGCAAGCAGGCGTGGACGAACCGCGCCGGCACGGAGTACGTCTGGTTCAACAATGTGGAGACCCGCCCCGGTCAGGGGTATCCCCGCCGGTACGAGGACCAGGAGAAGTGGAAGGGCGGCTGGGAGCTCAACCGCCGCGGCAATCTCAAGCTCAAGGCGGGCGGGCGATGGGCGAAGCTCTTCGGCCTGTTCGCGAGTCCTGTCCAGCCCGAGCTCAATGACTACTACGAGCCGTGGACCTACGACTACGAGAACCTGATCACCGCTCCGGCCGGCACCGACTTCCCGGTGGCCCGGCCCAAGTCCCTGATCACCGGCGAGGACATGAAGATCGAGTGGTCGGCCAACTGGGACGACAATCTGGGAGGCGCGCCCCAGCTGGGCCATCTGGACCCGGTCGTGGAGAAGGTCCGGCGGGAATCGGAGGACAAGATCAAGTTCGAGTTCGAACAGACCTTCGCCTTCTACCTTCCCCGGATCTGCGAGCACTGCCTGAATCCCTCCTGCATGGCCTCCTGCCCCTCCGGTGCGATCTACAAGCGCGCCGAGGACGGGATCGTGCTGGTGGACCAGGACCGGTGCCGAGGCTGGCGCCAGTGCATCACCGGCTGCCCGTACAAGAAGATGTACTACAACCACAAATCCGGTAAGGCGGAGAAGTGCACCTTCTGCTACCCCCGAATCGAGGTTGGCATCCCCACCGTGTGCGCGGAGACGTGTGTGGGTCGCCTGCGCTACATCGGCATCGTCCTCTACGACGCCGACCGGGTCAGCGAGGCCGCCGCGACCCCGGACGAGCAGGACCTCTACGCGGCCCAGCTGGACATCATGCTCGATCCTCATGACCCTGAGGTGGTCGCCGCGGCCCGTGCCGAGGGCATCCCCGAGGACTGGCTCGACGCCGCACGCCGATCCCCCGTCCATATTCTCGCCAAGGAGCTACGGGTGGCTCTGCCGCTGCACCCGGAGTACCGGACCATGCCCATGGTCTGGTACGTCCCGCCGCTGTCCCCGGTGGTGGACCTGCTCAAGGACCAGGGACACGACGGCGAGGACGCCTCCACCCTGTTCGGGGCCATCGACGCCCTGCGCATCCCGGTCGAGTACCTCGCCGAGCTGTTCACGGCCGGGGACACCGGGACGATCCGGGAGGTACTCGGCAAACTGGCCGCCATGCGTTCGTACATGCGCGACATCGCCCTCGGTGAGGACCCGGACGAGGGCATCGCCGAGGCTGTCGGGATGACCGGTGCCGAGATCCGGAAGATGTACCGGCTCATGGCGATCGCCAAGTACGAGGAACGCTACGTCATCCCCTCCGCCCACTTGGAGGATGCACACAACCTCGAGGAGATCGGCTGCTCCCTCGACGTCGACGGCGGGCCGGGCATGGGTCAGACCGGCGTGTTCGGCGAGGCCTCCGGCCGACCGATGCCCGTGGCGATGGAGAACTTCAACGCCCTGCAGGCACGGCAGCGCGGCGAGGATCCCACCGGCAACGAGGACCTGACCGGACGGGTCAACCTGCTCAACTGGGACGGCCGGGGCAATCCCCAGGGGCTGTTCCCGCCCGACAGCGGACCCGGGAACGGAACGACCTGATGGGCGTGCTGGAGAAGCTGCTCGGCAAAGCCGGACCGGGAACCGTCGATCCCGGCACCTATACCGACACCGACCCCCGCCGCAGCGCCGTGATCCGCCAGGCCACCGCTCTGCTCCTCGGCTACCCGGACCGCCAGCTTCTGACGATGCTGCCGACCCTTCGTGCTGCCCTCGAGGAGGTGGCAGCTCCGGTGGAGGAGATCGAGGAACTCCTCGACTGGTTCACGGCCCGGCCGCTGGAGCAGGTGCAGGCCGACTACGTCCAGGAGTTCGACCTCTCCCGCCGTCACAGCCTGCACCTGACCTACTGGACCGACGGCGACACCCGCCGTCGTGGGGAAGCCCTGGCAGCGTTCAAGGAGATCTATCGCTCCCACGGGGCAGAGCCCGGGGAGTCCGAGCTTCCGGACTATCTGCCGCTGGTGCTGGAGTTCGCCGCGAAGGTCTCCCCGGAGGACGGTTACGAGCTGCTGCAGCGCTACCGCCCCTCCCTCGAACTGCTGCGGCTCGCACTGCGCGACGACCACCTTCCGCACCGCGGCGCCGTCGCCCTCGTGTGCTCCACCCTTCCCGGGGTCTCACCGGAGGACCGCGACGCCGTGATGCGGATGGCCGGGTACGGTCCACCGACCGAGTCCGTCGGCCTGGATCCCTACGACCCCCGGTTACTGCCTGTCAGCCGAAGGAGCACCCCATGAACCGCGTGGCCCCGATCGTTCAGAACGCTGATGTGGGCGTAGGCAGCATCGTGCTGTGGGGTGTACTCCCATACGTGGTGCTGGCCGTCGTGGTCGGCGGCACGGTGTGGCGCTACAGGTACGACCAGTTCGGCTGGACCACCCGGTCCTCGCAGCTCTACGAGTCCCGCATCCTGCGCATCGCCTCACCCCTGTTCCACTTCGGGATCCTCGCGGTCCTCGCCGGTCACATCATGGGGCTGTTCATCCCCGCGTCCTGGACTGCAGCGGTGGGCGTGACCGAGGGAATGTACCACTTCATGGCCCTGAGTATCGGTACGATTGCCGGAATCGGCACCCTGCTGGGAATCGTCCTGCTCGTCTGGCGTCGCCGCACCACCGGCCCCGTGTTCATGGCGACCACCAGGAACGACAAGTTCATGTACGTCATGCTTCTGGCCGCCCTGCTGACGGGACTGGCGACCACCGTCATCTCGGTGCTCGACCAGTCGGTCGCGGACTACCGGCAGACCGTTTCCCCGTGGTTCCGCTCGATCTGGATCTTCCAGCCGGACGTGGCTGCCATGACCGCGGCCGGGCCATCGTTCAAACTCCACGCGCTATGGGCAATGGCACTGTTCGCGATCTGGCCGTTCACCCGGTTGGTACACGCGTTCACAGCACCCGTGCACTACCTCTTCCGCCCGTACATCGTCTACCGCTCCCGCGGCACCGGCTCCTCGTCGCATCATCACTCATCGGGCCACCGCGGTTGGGAACCCGTGGGCACGCAGGACAGGGCCCACGGCAGCACGAAGGTGTCCACGCGTCGCAAAGGTGCAGGTCGCCGTTGATGTCCCGTTCCATCCACCGAGCGCATGAGGACCGCCATGTCATCTACGTCTCCTGCAAAAGCTTCGGGCAGCACTGATCCGGAGCTCAGAGCCGGGCAACTGCGCAATCTGATCCTCGCCACGCTTGCATCCACAGTCGGTTTCTGGGCCTGGACGATCGTGGGCCCGCTTTCCAGGCGTTATGCCCAGGCAATGGAGCTCGATGCAACCCAGACCGCCATCCTGGTGGCCATGCCGATCCTCGTCGGCTCCGTCTTCCGGGTACCCGTGGGGGCTCTGACCGACCGCTACGGGGGACGGGTGATGTTCACGGTCATCCTCGGCATGACGGCCCCGCTGGTACTGGTCATCGGAGTGGTCGGGCAACTGAACAGCTTCGGGCTGCTCGTGGCTGCGGCGTTCTTCCTCGGCATCGCCGGCACGGTCTTCGCCATCGGCATCCCTTTCTGCTCCGCCTGGTACGAGTCCCACCGCAAGGGCTTCGCCACCGGTGTCTTCGGTGCCGGCATGATCGGCACCGCCGTCTCGGCGTTCCTCACCCCCCGTCTCGTAGCCGGAATCGGATACCTGGGCACGCATATCACCGTCGCCGTGCTCGTCGCCCTCATGGCACTGGTCTGCTGGCTGCTACTGCGCGACTCACCGGTGCAGGCCGCCAAGACCCCCGAGCCGGTCCTGCCGAAGATCAGCCACGCCTTCACCCTGACGGTGACCTGGCAGCTGTGCTTCCTCTACGCAGTGGTGTTCGGAGCGTTCGTGGCCTTCTCCAACTACCTGCCGACCTATCTCGACAATGTGTACGGTTTCGACGCCACCGCCGCCGGCACCCGCACCGCAGGCTTCGCGCTGGCCGCCGTCATCGCCCGTCCCATCGGCGGGATCCTCGCCGACAGGATCGGGCCCAGGGCCGTCACGGTGGCATCCCTGAGCGGTACGGCGGTGCTCGCCATGATCGTGGCCTTCCAGCCAGGGCAGGAACGCGTCTACGGGCCCGTCTTCCTTCTCATGGCCCTCTTCCTCGGGCTGGGCACCGGTGGGGTCTTCGGCTGGGTGGGGAGAGCAGCTCCGGCCAAGGACGTCGGCACCATCGGCGGGATCATCGCCGCTGCCGGCGGTCTGGGCGGATACTTCCCACCGCTGGTCATGGGCGCCACCTACAACCCCGAGAACAGCAGCTACTTCGTCGGCCTGACACTGCTGGCAGGATTCGCAGTTCTGTCCTTGTTGCTCTCCTTCACCGTGCGTAACGGCGGAAGGACCGACTCGCGAGACCGTCCGTGAGCTCAGCGCGCGCCACGTCGATGATGCTACGTTTACTCGACATCGTGCTCCGCGGCCCCTGTGCCGCGCACTGTCCACAAGGGAGTCAGTATGGATGCAGAACCACGCCACGTGGTCGTCATGGGGATCTCCGGTTCCGGCAAGACCACCATCGCCACCCACCTGGCACGAACTCTCAACTGGACCTTCGCCGAGGCGGACGAGTTTCACTCCGCAGCGAACATCGAGAAGATGACCTCCGGGATACCACTGACCGATGAGGACCGCTGGCCCTGGCTGGAGTCGATACGCGAATGGCTGACGGAGCAGGCGCAGGCCGACACCAGCACC
Organism: Arthrobacter echini; assembly: GCF_004803505.1. Taxonomy (GTDB): domain Bacteria; phylum Actinomycetota; class Actinomycetes; order Actinomycetales; family Micrococcaceae; genus Arthrobacter_D; species Arthrobacter_D echini. The sequence continues at coordinate 461,072 of NZ_SSWH01000001.1, read as the reverse complement.
GTCATCACGTGTTCGGCCCTGCGGCGCGTGTACCGCGACATCCTCACGCAGGCGGCGGGTGAGGTTTCGTTCGTCCATCTGATCGCCGACACAGACCTCATCCTCGACCGCATGAAGACCCGCAGCGGCCACTTCATGCCGCAGTCGCTCCTGCCCTCCCAGCTCAGCACGCTCGAACCACTGGAGTCCGATGAGCAGGGCATCAGGATCGTGAACACCGGGACCCCCGACGACGTGATCGCCGAGGTGATCGACCAGCTCGGGCTCGAGCACTCGAGCCCCTCGTCGCAATCGTCGGAGGAGACGGCATGACCGTCGAAGGCTGGACCCAGAGCCTGAGCGCCGGTCCTCTCCTGCTGATCGCCCTCGCGGCGATCCTCGTCCTGTTGTTCCTGATCATCAAGCTGCGACTCCACGCGTTCGTGGCCCTGATCCTCATCAGCCTGGTGACGGCCTTCGCCACGGGCATCCCGACGTCACAGATCATCACCGTCCTGGTCGGCAGTTTCGGTTCCACCCTCGGCGCTGTGGCCCTTCTCGTGGGGCTCGGTGCCATGCTCGGCCGCCTCGTCGAGACCAGTGGCGGCGCGAAGGTGCTCGCCGACCAGCTCATCAGGGCCTTCGGTGAGAAGCGGGCTCCACTCGCACTCGGCGTCGCCTCCCTGGTCTTCGGCTTCCCCATCTTCTTCGACGCCGGACTCGTGGTCATGCTGCCGATCGTCTTCTCGATCGCCCGCCGCCTCGGCGGAGGAGTCCTGCGGTACGGGCTCCCGGCCGCAGGCGCCTTCTCGGTCATGCACATCTTCGTTCCACCGCACCCGGGACCGGTCGCCGCCTCGGCGTTCTTCGGCGCGAATGTCGGCTTCGTCATCATCGTCGGCCTGCTCGCCGCCATCCCGACCTGGTACGTGACCTCCTACCTGTACGGGATCTGGGTCGGCAAGAAGTACGTTCTCCCCGTTCCGGAACTCCTCGGCGCCGCCGACGAGCACGCCGAGGCCAATCCCCCGAAGTTCGGCACGGTCGTCGGGATCCTCCTGCTCCCCCTCGTGCTGATCTTCCTCAACACCGGGCTGAACACCGTGGCGAACTCGGGCTCGGGCAATGAGGATCTGACGGACCAGGCCTGGTTCCAGGTGCTCAGGACGCTCGGTGAGACACCGGTGGCCCTGCTCATCTCCCTGCTCGTCGCCTCGTACGTCCTCGGACGCAGGCGCGGGATCGACAAGACGGTTCTGGAGAGCACCCTGGAGTCCGCACTCGGACCGGTGGCCTCCGTCATCCTCATCACCGGCGCCGGCGGCATGTTCGGCGGCGTGCTGCGCACCAGCGGGATCGGTGACGCCCTCGCGGATGTCCTCGGCGACCTCGGCATCCCACTGATCCTCGCGGGCTTCCTGATCGCAGCGATCCTGCGCATCGCCCAGGGCTCGGCGACCGTGGCGCTGACGACGGCGTCCGGACTCATCTCCCCCGCCATCCTCGCGGGTGACTACAACGCGTTCCAGCTCGCAGCACTCGTGGTCGCCGTCGCCGGTGGCTCCGTGGTGGCCAGCCACGTGAACGACTCGGGCTTCTGGCTCGTGGGGCGCTTCCTGGGCATGGACGTCAAGACCACGCTGAAGACATGGACGGTCATGGAGACCACGATCGGCGTCATGGGCTTCGCCATCGCCGCCGTGGTGTTCGCCCTCGCCTCGACCGGCTGACGCGGGCTCAGTCACAGCAGCGCCGCGAGCGAGCGGCCCACGGTGCGACCGGAGAAGATGCACCCGCCGAGGAAGGTGCCCTCCAGTGCGTTGTACCCGTGGGCGCCGCCTCCCCCGAAGCCGGCGGCCTCACCCGCGGCATACAGGCCGTGGATCGGCGCTCCTGCGGCGTCGAACGCCCGGCCGGTCAGATCGGTCTGGATGCCGCCGAGGGTCTTCCGGGTGATGACGTGCAGCTTCACCGCGATCAGGGGTCCCGCGGCCGGATCGAGGATCCTGTGGGGACCGGCCGTCCTGGTCAGTCTGTCGCCGAGGAACCTGCGCGAGTTGTGGATGCTCATCACCTGGACATCCTTCGAGTAGGGGTTGTCCAGCTGGGCATCGCGCTGGACGATCTGACGCTCGATCGACTCGTGGTCGAGCAGGGCCGTATCGGTGAGCCGGTTCATGCCGGCGACGAGCCCGCGCAGCGTGTCGGAGACCACGAAGTCCTCGCCCCGGTCCTTGAACGCCTCGACGGGGGCCGGCGCGCCGCGACCCAGCCTGCTGCGCAGCAGCAGCCTGAGGTCCCGGTTCGTCAGATCGGGGTTCTGCTCCGAGCCCGAGAGCGCGAACTCCTTCTCGATCATCTTCTGCGTCAGGATGAACCACGAGTGGTCGTACCGGACCAGGTCCGGTGTGGTGCGCAGGAGCTTCAGCGTCCCGATGGTGTCGTGACCGGGCAGACCGGGCGCGGGCAGCCTCCGCCCCAGCGCGTCGAACCACATGGACGACGGTCCCGGCAGGATCCGGATACCGTGCTGCGGCCAGACCGGATCCCAGTTCCGCACGCCCTCGGTGTAGTGCCACATCCGATCACGATTGACCAGTCGGACCCCGGCGTCGGCGGCGATGTCGAGCATGCGTCCGTCCACATGCTGCGGAACCCCGGTGATCATGGTCGACGGCGGCGTGCCCAGGCGTGTCGGCCACCACTTCCGGATCTGCTCGTGATTCCCGCCGATGCCTCCGCTGGCGACCACCACCGCCTGGGCCCGCAGCTCGAACGCGCCGACGGCGTCCCGATTCGAGGTGATGCCCCGCTCGACGTCGTCCGGAGCCAGGACCGTCCCGTGGACCCCGGTGACGGTGGAGCCGTCCATCACGAGGCCGTCCACCCGATGACGGAAACGGAGGCTCAGCGAGCCCTCCTCCGCGGCCGCCCGGGCCTTGTCGGCGAAGGGCTCACAGATGCCCGTCCCCGTACCCCAGGGGACATGGAATCTGGGGACCGAGTTGCCGTGTCCGGCCGCCGAGCCGTTGCCGCGCTCGGCCCAGCCCACCAGCGGGGTGAACTTCACGCCCTGCTCCTGGAGCCACGGACGCTTGTCGCCGGCGGCGAACTCGACGTACGCACGTCCCCACTGCTGCGCCCACTCGTCCTCGGGGAGCTCACCGTCGAGACGGTCCCAGCCCGCCGATCCCTGCCAGTCCTGCCAGGCCAGATCGAACGAATCCCTCACGCCGAGCCGCCGCTGCATCGGGGTGTCGACCAGGAAGATCCCCCCGAAGGACCAGAACGCCTGCCCGCCGAGATTACGGGCGTTCTCCTGTTCCACCATGACGACCTTCCTGCCCGCCCGGATCAGCTCGTTGCCGGCAACGAGTCCGGCGAGTCCTGCACCGATGATGATGACGTCAGCGTCCATGCCGTGTGCTCCCGCTTCCCTTGTTCGTCCTGCCCTTCTTCGTGCCCTTCTTCGTGCCCTTCTGCCCCGCTCCGCCCCGGTCGGCGGTCTTCTGCGCGGCGGTCTTCCTCGCCGCAGTCTTCTGCGCCGCCGTCTTCTTCTGGGTCTTCTGCATCTCCCGCCGGGAGGGTTGCCGCGAGCTCTGCGCCGTCCGCCCGCGGACTATGCCGACGAACTCCTCGACGTCGTCGGACTCGTCCTCCACCCGCCATGCAATGCCGATGGTCGTCACCGGCAGACCCGGAACCGGCCGGTGCACCGCGTCCCTGCGTGCGTGCAGCCGGGCGAGGGACATGGGCAGGACGACGACTCCCGCACCGGAGGCCGCCACCTCCACGGCGTTCCTCGGCCCACCGCAGTCCCCGATATCGAGCAGGGTCTGCCCCTCGAGCTCCTCGAGCGGCACCTCGTCGTAGAGCGAGAGCTCGTTCTCGCGCGACATGACCACCACGGGTCGTTCCTCGTAGAGGGGGATCAGGTGCAGGCCGGTGCGGTCCACCGGCAACCGGACGAAGACGACGTCGTCGGATCCGTTCCGCAGGGCATGCAGCGCGTCCTCGTCGCGCTCGTGGAGCTCCAGGGGTACCTCGGGATGCCGCTCGCGCCACCTGGCCACCCACTTGCCGGGGGTCACACCCGGCACGAAGCCGACGGACAGGACTCGGGGCTGATCGCTGGGCATCTGCTCACAGTAGTGCCCGGGCACGACCGTAAGCTGGGTGCATGACTCCCGCGAAATCCCCCCAGACCCTCAAACCCGCCACGGCGGCCAAGAAGCTGGGGATCTATCTGCCGGCCACGCCCCGGGACTTCCAGGAGACCGGGCTGACGCGCGCGGAGTTCGACGAACTGCAGCGCACGCCCCCGGAATGGCTCGCGGAGCTGCGCCGCACGGGTCCCCACCCACGCCCCGTCGTCGCGCAGAAGCTCGGCATCTCCATCAGCGGTCTGGCGCGTGGTGGACTGACGGAGCCCCTGACGAGCGAGCAGATCACCGCCCTGCTGCAGGACCCACCGGCCTGGCTGGTCGGCGAGCGCGCCACGCAGGCGGCCGTCCGTAGCGAGGCAGCGAGGATCAGGGAACGCGACGCTGCGCGCAGGGCCTCCGACACCTGAGCACCACGGGACCAGCTGTACCGGACGCTCACCACCGATTGACTTAATCGAACACGTCTTCGAATATTGGGGGGTGACGCCTCCAGCTGCCGGCCATGACCTCGAGTGGGATGATCCTCCCGTCGAGGGCGCCTCACGCGCCGTACCGGACGGTCGTCGCGGAGCATCCGATGTCGCGCGCGATCTGCAGGCCCGCATCAACAGCATGCAGGCCGCCACGCTGGATTCCCGACGCATGCCCACGGTGCCGGCCCTTGCCAGGATCCTGCCCGGCGGTGGTCTCCAGTCCGGGAGCTCGTACGCGGTACGGAACTCCTGCACCCTTGCCATGGCGCTGCTCGCCGGTCCTTCCGCGACGGGCGCGTGGTGCTGCGTCATCGGGGTGCCGGACTTCAGTGCCGAAGCGGCGCAGGGCCTGGGCATCAACCTCGAGCGGCTCATCCTGATCCCCGATCCCGGAAGCCAGTGGCTCTCCGTCACGGCAGCCCTCGTGGATGTGGTGTCCGTCGTGCTGGTCCGCGCCCCCGACCACCTCGCGCCCAGCGAGTGGGCACGCCTGAAGGCGCGCCTGCGCCAACGGGGTGCGGCGCTGATCACCCTCGGTGCCTGGAAGCAGAGCGACTCCACGCTCGGGGTGGCCGAGAGCGCGTGGGAGGGCCTCGGCGCGGGTACCGGCCACCTGAGGACACGCCGCATGAAGATCACTGCCACGCAACCCTCCGGCCGGCTGCGTCATGCCTATGTGGGACTGGACGATCTGCAGGGCACCACGGACAGCACCGGGTTCGGCGACCACTCCGCATCCCGTTCCTTCGACTCCGTCGGCCCCGTCGCAGCTGCCGTCGCAGCTACCGACAGGTCCGCCACTTCCCTGTTCGAACCCCGGCTTATGAAGTCCTCGTGATGCCCACCGTGCCCGCAACAACCGTCGCCACCCGGACCATGCTGTTCTGGTGCCCGGACTGGCCCGTGACCGCAGCGCTGCGCGAACACGCACTGCCCGCGGACACCGCTCTCGTCCTCGTGGACCGCGGAGAGGTCTTCGCGTGTTCTCCCGCGGCCCGCCAGGACGGCGTGAGGCGGGGACTGCGCATCAGGGAGGCCCAGGCCCGCAGTGCCGGACTGGTCTCGCTCGCCTACGATTCCTCACTCGATGAACGCGCCTTCGAGCCCGTGATCGCCGCGGTCGAGACCATCATGCCCGGTGTGCAGGTGATCCGCCCGGGACTGTGCGCCATCCGGGTCAAGGGGCCCTCGCGCTACTACGGCAGCGAGGAAGGAGCCGCCGGCGTCGTCATCGACACCCTTGCCGCCATCGGCCTCACCGATGTGCGGATCGGCATCGCCGACGGCCCGTTCGCCGCCGAGCAGGCGGCCAGGGCCACGGACCAGCTCGACGACGACGACGCCCCGCTCGTCGTCATCCCGTCCGGTGGCTCACCCTGGTTCCTCAGCAGCTATCCGCTGGAGGTCCTCGACCAGCCGAAACTCACGGTGCTCCTCAGGCGGCTCGGGATCCGCTCCCTGGGGGACTTCGCGGCACTCAGGGCCTCCGACGTCCGGAACCGCTTCGGCCTCGAGGGCGCCATCGCCCACCGTCAGGCGAGCGGACTCGATCATCACGACGTCGTCGCCCGCACGCCCCCACCCCACCTGGACGCCGTCGCCGACTTCGAGCCGCCGCTGGTCCGCATCGACCAGCTCGCGTTCACCATGCGAGCCCACGCCGGTGCGTTCATCGGTGCCCTGCGCGAGGCCGGACTGGTCTGCACGGCGGTGCACGTGGCGCTGCACACGGAATCGGGCGAGGTCTCCGAACGCCGGTGGCAGCATCCGCGCTGGTTCGACGCCGACGACGTCGTGGACCGTGTGCGCTGGCAGCTGCAGGGGACCAATGCCTCCGATCATGGTCTGACCTCCGGTATCACCCGGGTGCACCTGGTACCCGATGTCGTCGAGGACCTCGCCGACCACGCCGACGGCCTGTGGGGAACAGGACCGGACGAGAGCATCCACCACGGTCTGGCCCGGGTACAGGGCATGCTGGGTCACGGGGCCGTCCTCACCGCGGTCATCGCCGGCGGGCGGCTCCTGGCGGACCGCCGCGTCCTCATCCCCTGGGGCGATGCCCCCACCGGGTCGGACCGCGTGTCCCGGCAGACGTCCGTGAAGGAGCGGAACCAGCCCTGGCCCGGCAGACTGCCGGGCCCCGCCCCCGCCACGGTGTTCGCCGAGCGCCGGGCCGCCGCCGTCGTCGACTCCCGCGGCAACCCGGTGGACGTGGATCGCCGCGGTCTGCTGAGCGCCGATCCTGCCTTCTTCAGCGCAGCGTCCGACGACGAGCGGCGGCCCGTGCACTCCTGGGCCGGCCCCTGGCCGATCAGTGAACGCTGGTGGGATCCGGCCGGGCGAGTGCTCCACCGCTTCCAGCTGGTGGACCGGTCGGGATCAGCCTGGCTGCTCCTGCTCGAGGACCACGCCTGGTGGGTGGAGGCCGGCTACGACTGACCAGTCCCGGGACAGTAGGGGCAGTGACAGCAGGAACAGGGACAGCAGGAACAGGGACAGCAGGAACAGGGACAGGGACAACGGGGACGGAGGACCATGGGCTGGAACAACCCACCCATCCCGTGGTCGGACTTCGAGCGGAATCTCTCCGCCACCCGGCCCGGCGCACCGCCCGTCGGCGCCGACGGCGGTGACAGTCCTGCATGGTCGCGGAAGCGTCTGCCCTACACGGCTCCCACGGAGATGCCCGCCCCGGAGGGCCCGGTGGTTCCGTACGCGGAACTGCATGCCCACTCCAACTTCAGCTTCCTCGACGGCGCCTCCAGCCCCGAGCACCTCGCCGAGGAGGCCCGGAGGCTCGGTCTCACCGGCATGGCACTGACCGACCACGATGGTCTGTACGGCGCTGTCCGCTTCGCCGAGGCCACCGAGAGGTACCCGGGTTTCTCGACCCTGTACGGCGCGGAGCTCTCCCTGGGACTGTCCGGACCCCAGAACGGGGCAGCAGATCCCGAGGGACAGCACCTCCTGGTCCTGGCTCGCGGAGCAGGCGGCTATCACCGCCTGTCCACGGCCATCACCGAGGCGCAGCTCGCTCCCGGTGCGGAGAAGGGCAGGCCCCGCTACGACCTGGAGCGTCTCGCCGGACACTCCGGAGGCCAGTGGATGATCCTCACGGGATGCCGGAAGGGATCGGTCCGCTCGGCGCTCATGGCTGGGGAAGCCGCAGCCGGGACCGAACTGCGCCGGCTCGTGGAACTGTTCGGCCCGGAGTGCGTCGCCGTCGAACTCATCGATCAGGGCAACCCCCTCGACACCGCGCACAATGACGCCCTGGCCGCTCTCGCCGCCCGCCTGTCCCTGCCCGTCGTGGCCACCAACAACGTCCACTACGCCACCCCGGACCAGCACAGGCTCGCCACCGCCCTGGCGGCGGTCAGGGCCCGCCGGAGCCTGGACCAGATGGACGGCTGGCTTCCCGCGGCCGGTTCCGCCCACCTGCGCAGCGGCGCGGAGATGCTGCGCAGATTCCGAAACTACCCCGGAGCCGTGGAGAGCACCGTGGACATCGCGGCGGAGCTGTCCTTCACCCTGCGCAGCGTCACGCCCGGCCTGCCGACCATCGAGCTGCCCGAGGGTCACACCCAGATGAGCTATCTCCGCCGGCTCGTCTGGCAGGGAGCCGACAAACTCTACGGGGGCCGGACCGATGTCCGCGAACGCATCGAGCGCGAACTGGAGGTCATCGAGGACAAGAACTTCCCGGGCTACTTCCTGATCGTCCACGATCTCGTGCAGTACGCCCGCCGTCACGGCATCCTGTGCCAGGGCCGGGGCTCCGCTGCCAACTCGGCGGTCTGCTATCTGCTGGAGATCACGGCCGTCGATTCCATCAAGTACCGGCTCCCCTTCGAACGCTTCCTCTCGAGTCTGCGGGACGAGGAACCGGACATCGACGTCGACTTCGACGCGGACCGGCGCGAGGAGGTCATCCAGTACGTCTACCGGAAGTACGGCCGCTTCAACGCCGCCCAGGTGGCCAACGTGATCACGTACCGGCCGAAGTTCGCCGTCCGTGACATGGCGAAGGCCCTCGGTCACAGCCCCGGTCAGCAGGACGCCTGGTCCCGGCAGATCGAGCGCTGGGGAGGTCTGGTCTCCAGTACCGACCACGACATCCCGGAGCCCGTGGTTACCCTGGCGCAGCAGGTACTGAAGTTCCCGCGTCATCTGGGCATCCACTCGGGCGGAATGGTGCTGACGGACCGGCCGGTGGGAGAAGTATGCCCGATCGAGCACGGACGGATGGAGGGGCGGACCGTCCTGCAGTGGGACAAGGACGACTGCGCCTGGATGGGACTGGTGAAGTTCGATCTGCTGGGCCTCGGCATCCTTGCGGCCATCCAGTACAACTTCGATCTCGTGGCGCGGCACTTCGGTGAGGAATGGGAACTGCACACCATCCCGAAGGAGGAGCAGGGCGTCTACGACATGCTGTGCTCCGCTGACTCGATCGGGGTCTTCCAGGTGGAGAGTCGCGCCCAGATGGGCATGCTCCCCCGCCTGCAGCCCCGTCAGTTCTACGATCTGGTGATCGAGGTGGCACTGGTCCGGCCCGGTCCCATCCAGGGCGGCGCCGTCCACCCGTACATCAAGCGGAAGATGGGCGAGGAGGAGGTGCGGTACATCCACCCGGAGCTCAAGCCGGTCCTGGAGCGGACACTCGGTGTTCCGCTCTTCCAGGAACAGCTGATGCAGATGGCCATGGTGGTGGGCGGCTGCACCGGCGCGGACGCCGATCTCCTGCGCCGTGCCATGGGATCGAAGCGGGGCGAGGAGCGGATCGACTCCCTCAGGGCCACGCTGTACGAGGGCATGGCAGCCAGGGGAATCACCGGGGAGACGGCGGACGCCATCTACAGCAAGATCCACGCGTTCGCGAACTTCGGATTCGCCGAGAGCCACTCGATCAGTTTCGCGTTGCTGGTCTACGTGAGCGCCTGGCTGCGTCTGCATTATCCGGGAGCGTTCCTCGCCTCGCTGCTGCGTGCGCAGCCCATGGGCTTCTACTCCCCGCAGACGCTCGTCGCCGATGCCCGACGGCACGGCGTCGTCGTCCTGCGGCCCGACATCCTGCTCTCCGGCGTGCACGCCGAACTGGAGCCACTCGCCGGATACGAGGCTCCCGCCGATCCTTCCCGGCGTACCACCGGCATGGACTGCTGTACCGAGAACGAGCAGGCCCCGGTCGGCTCCTTCGACCCGGACACGCCCTTCGACTCCACCCCCCACCGCCGCGACGGCAACCATGCGGTGCGGCTCGGACTGGCGAGTGTGGAATCCCTCGGGGTGAAGCTGGCCGAGAAGATCGTCGCCGAGCGTGACCGGGACGGGCCTTTCGAGGATCTCCCGGATCTGGCGCGACGGACCGGCGTCGATGCGGGCCAGCTCGAGGCCCTCGCCGCGTCGGGAGCCTTCGACTCCCTGGGTCTGACCCGCCGGGAGGCGCTGTGGCATGCCGGGCCGGCCTCCACGGAGCGTGCCGACCAGATCAGGGGGACCGCGGTCTACATCCAGCCCCCGCTGATGCCCGACCTCTCGGACATCGACAGGGTGGGCTCCGATCTCTGGTCCACCGGCATCACCCCGGACGACCACCCGATGCGTCATGTCAGGAGCAGGCTGATCCGCCGCGGGGTCCTGACCGCCCTGGAGCTGAGGACCGCGGAGTCCGGGCGGCGGATCGAGGTGGCAGGAGTCGTGACGCACCGGCAGAGACCGGCGACCGCGAGCGGCATCACCTTCATGAATCTCGAGGACGAAACCGGGCTGGTGAACATCATCTGCTCGGTGGGTCTCTGGCAGCGGCATCGCCGCGTTGCGCGGGAAGCGGGCAGTGTGGTGGTCCGCGGCATCCTCGAACGCTCGGCCGAAGGCGTCGTGAACGTGGTGGCGGACCGGATCGAGGCCCTCCGGCTCAGGGCCACCAGCAAGTCACGCGACTTCCGCTGACCCGCCTCCTGGACCCGGCGGCACGCTGACCCCCGACGACGACGAAGGGCCTCCGCTTTCGCGGAGGCCCTTCGTCGTGTCACACACTGTGCGCGAGGGGGGATTTGAACCCCCACACCCTTTCGGATACTGGCACCTGAAGCCAGCGCGTCTGCCGTTCCGCCACTCGCGCAATCTGAGATTCCAACCCCGCGCGCACGGCGCGATCATTGTGAACAGCAGAAACGAGCATAGCGGAGCACGGCGTCAATCGCCTAAACGCGATTGTGGACCGATCACGGACCTCCTGAGGACGGGCACCGGGTCGGCCGACGATCGTTGGAACAAAGCGACCCTCCGGGTAGCGTCCTGAAGCTCGTTCTCGGGGGCTCGCAGTAGTATCGGATGGAATACGCCCGGCTGGACCCTGCCATCGGGCAGGACCGGGCATGATCTGCGGTACAGCGCCGGCGGGGAAGCACACCACGGCAGAAGCAGCAGCAGACGACAGAAGAAGGAGGTATGCGATGGGTATTCTCGACAACGTCGAACGTGGGCTCGAGAAACTCGTCCGCGGTGCCTTCTCCACAGGCTCACACTCCCAGGTGCAGCCCATCGAGCTCGCCAGTGCTCTCCGTAAGGAACTCGACAACCGCTCCCTCGTCCTCTCGCAGGGACGCACTCTTGCACCGAACGTCTTCGCCGCGCGCCTGTCCGACTCCGACTTCAACCTGGCGCAGCAGTGGGGTTCCGCCCTCGCCGAAGAGCTCTGCGACGTCGTCATAGCGCACGCCACCACCCAGCAGTACAGCCTGCAGGGTCCGGTGCGTGTCTCCTTCGAGCACGATCCCGAGCTCAGAGCCGGCGTCTTCGAGATCGATTCGTCCATCGAGAAGGTGGCCGCTTCCCACCGGTCCCCGGCTCCCGAAGGACCCGCAGCTCCCCGGAACCAACCAGCGCGCTACCACCCGGTCCTCGAGATCGACGGTCAGCAGTACTTCATCACCTCCGGCTCCGTCGTGCTGGGTCGCTCGTCCGAGGCCGACATCCTCATCGATGACACGGGTGTCTCCCGTCGGCATCTCGAGATCCGCACCGAGAACGGGCGTGTCTACGCCGTCGACCTCGGCTCGACCAACGGGAGCTACGTCGACGGCCAGCGCGTCACGGACCGGGCGGAGCTCGACGACGGATCGTCCATCTCCCTGGGACGGTCCCGGCTGACGTTCCGCCTGGTCCCCGCACAGAGCGGCGGACAGCGATGAGCGATGTCGGTGAACTCACCGTCACCCTGTTGCGCTTCGGATTCCTGATCCTGCTCTGGATCCTGGTGCTGAGTACCGTGGGGGCGCTGCGACGCGATCTCGTGGTGGGCCGCCGCAACAGGGTGGGCACGCCGACGGCACGGGAGGTCCGCAGGAACCCGGAGCTCGTGGAGCAGCCTGCGCCCGTCCGCACCGCCGCCCGGCAACTGGTCGTCACCGAAGGACCGCTCGCCGGAACCGTGCTGGAACTCGCCGCGAGTCCCATTCTCCTCGGCCGCGCACAGGAATCGTCCCTGGTCCTCGAGGACGACTATGCGTCCGGGCGGCATGCGCGCCTGTTCCCGCAAGGGAGCCGATGGTTCATCGAGGATCTCGGCTCCACGAACGGAACGTACCTGGGCGGCCAGCAGCTGACCCGCGCACTGCCCGTCGAACCGGGAGTGCCGATCCGGATCGGTAAGACCGTCATCGAGCTGAGGCCCTGAGCATGGGGCTTGCCCTGGCATTCGCGGCACGTTCCGACGTGGGCATGGTGCGTGCGAAGAATGACGACTCGGCCTATGCGGGTCGTTACCTGGCCGTCGTCGCCGATGGAATGGGTGGCCATGCCGGGGGCAACGTCGCCTCCGCGTCGACCGTCCTCGACCTGATACACCTCGATCACGAGGGACATGGTGGACACGCCGGCACGCATCTGGCGGACGAGATCCAGACCGCCAACTCGCTGCTCTCCGAACTCGTGGGGACGAATCCACAGCTCGCAGGTATGGGGACCACGGCCACCGCCCTGCTGCTCGAGGACTCCACCCTGCAACTCGCCCACATCGGTGACTCACGCGCGTACCGTCTCAAGGACGGTGTCTTCGAACAGATCACGACGGATCACACCTTCGTGCAGCGACTCATCGACGAGGGCCGTCTCGCCCCGGAGGACGCCGAGATCCACCCGCACAAGAACGTACTGATGCGTGTTCTGGGCGACGTCGACGCGAGCCCCGAGCTCGATCTCGACCACTTCGATGCCTCCCCGGGCGAGCGTTGGCTGCTGTGCTCCGACGGTCTGAACGCGGTGCTCGGCGATCGAGTGGTGGAACAGGTGCTGCGCGAGGCCCCGGACATCAGGGAGGTGGTCAACACCCTCGTCGACCTGACGCTGGAAGGTGGCTCACCCGACAACATCACCGTCGTCGTCGTCGAGGTGATCGAGTACGACGGCGATGACGACGCCGCAGCGCTCGGAGCCCTGCCACCCGCCCGGCAGGCAGCAGGGGAACGGGACGAACCCGACACGCACACGGGGGGCACCGCACGCCCCGTGTCCGCGGACATCGACCACAAGGGGGACCTCCCGGGGACGGCCATCCGCGCGGATGTCATCCGGCAGGATCTGCTGACCAGACCGCACGTGCTGGTGGGTTCGGCTGCCCTCGCCACGGAGACGGGCCAGATCCCCATCGTGACCCAGCGGACCACCGAACGCCGGGCGGCGAAGATGCTGATGCGCCATCCGGACCAGGAACCCGATCAGCACACCGGTGACGAGGTCGAGGACGAGGCCCCTGCGCGCATACGGCGCTGGCTCGTGCCGACATTCCTCTCCCTGCTGACGCTGATCCTGGTCGCAGTTCTCGGGTTCGGGTACACCTGGACCCAGACGCGCTACTACGTGGCCGACGCCGACAATCGTGTCGCGATCTTCACGGGAGTACCGCAGTCGGTGGGACCGCTCAGTCTCGGAGACCTGTATCGGACCACGGACATCCCCGTCTCCAATCTGCCCGAGTACCAGCGCTCCCAGGTGCTCAATGCACTGCCGGCCGCCAGTCTGCGGGAGGCCGAGCGGATCGTCAGTGATCTCCGCGGTGAACTTCGTGCAGTCTCCTGCGAGCCGGGTAGCACCGGCACCGCATCGCCGGCTCCGGAGGACAGCAGGACGCCGAGCCCGGGTGCAACGCCATCCTCCAGCCCTTCGACGAGCACCTCGTCGAACCCGCCGGCAACACCGGGGGCGGGAGCGCGCGTCCCACCGGGTGCAACAGCCTCGTTCCCCGTCACGGACTGCGGAGGTGTCAGCGATGAGTGACGTGCTGACGGTTCCACGCTCGCGGCGTACCGTGGAATTCTTCCTGCTCCTGCTCGCACTCGTCGTCGGCGTCGGCGCGAACTACCTGGCGAATCTCGGTCGCGGTGAACCCGTGGACGACTACCTGCTGTCCGTGGCCCTCACCCTCGGACTCATGGGTCTGTTCGTCCACGTCATCCTGCGTTTCCGGGCAAAGTATGCCGATCCGGTGATCCTTCCCATCGTGGTCGCCCTGAACGGGATCGGGCTGGCCATGATCCACCGGCTGGATCTGTCGGCGGTAGCGGTGAATCCTGATTTCACCCCGGTGGCTCCCCAGCAGGTGCTGTGGACCATCGTGGCCGTCGGTGCGGCGGCTGCTCTCCTGATCCTGCTGCGCGATCACAGGCTCCTTCCCCGATTCACCTACACCTCGCTCGTCGTCAGCGCGATCCTGCTCCTGCTGCCCCTCATGCCGCCGCCGATCGGCCTGGAGATCAACGGCGCGAGGATCTGGATCTCGGTCGGCTTCGGCACCTTCCAGCCGGGCGAGATCGCCAAGATCACCCTTGCAATATTCTTTGCCGGTTATCTGTCCACCAATCGTGATCTGATCCTGCTCGCAGGCAAGAAGATCGGGCCGCTCCAGCTCCCCCGCTTCAGGGATCTGGCGCCGATGGCTGCCGCCTGGGTGGTCAGCATCGGCGTGCTGATCTTCCAGCGCGATCTGGGCTCGTCGATCCTCTTCTTCGGTCTCTTCATGGTGATGATCTACGTGGCGACGAGCCGTGTCAGCTGGGTTCTGATCGGACTGGCGATGATCGCGGTGGGTGTGTTCGTCGCACTCGAACTCTTCAGTCATGTGGCCCTCCGCTTCGACTCGTGGATCAATGCCTTCGACCCGGAGGTCTACAACAGGACACCCGGGGGCAGCGGGCAGGTCGTCCAGGGCCTCTTCGGCCTGGCCGACGGCGGTCTCCTCGGCACCGGTCTCGGCGGCGGCCGACCCGATCTCGTCACCTACGCCAACAGCGACATGATCATCGCGGCCCTGGGCGAGGAGCTCGGGCTGATCGGCATCGTCGCTATCGTCATGCTCTACGTCATCCTCGTCTCCCGGGGCATCAGGGCAGCGCTGGGCACCAAGGACGGGTTCGGGAAGCTGCTCGCGTGCGGGCTCTCCTTCACGATCGCGCTCCAGTGCTTCGTGGTCATCGGCGGCATCACGCGCCTGATCCCACTGACCGGACTCACCACTCCCTTCATGTCGGCCGGCGGCTCCTCGCTGCTCGCGAACTGGCTGATCGTGGCCCTGCTCCTGCTCATCTCCGAAACCGCACGGCGACCTACCGTGAGCGCGCCGATGAAGAATTCCTTCCCCGAGCCCGTCGGCGTCACCGGGAAGCTCGGCAGGACACGGTCCGCGAAGGGGGCGAGGGGATGAACCAGGCCATCCGGGGAGCGTGGATCGTCATGATCGGCATGTTCACCCTCGTTCTCGGGTCCCTGACGTACGTGCAGTTCTTCGAGGCCGCCGAGCTCACTGCCAATCCGTGGAACAACCGGCAGCTCTACCAGGACTACGGCCGCCAGCGCGGCGCGATTCTCGTGGACGGGCGCGCTGTCGCCCAATCCGTCCCGTCGAACGACCAGTTCAACTATCAGCGCGTCTACGACGAAGGCCCCCTGTACGCACATCTGACCGGTTTCTACTCGCTCTCGCTCGGCTCCACCCAGCTCGAGGACGCGGAATCGGAGATCCTCGCCGGCACCAGCAGCTCCATGTTCTACGACCGCATGGTGAGCCTGTTCTCCGGCGCCGAAGCCGGGGGCGCCTCCGTGGAACTCACGATCGATCCCGAGCTCCAGCGGCTCGCCTGGGATCTCATCCCGGACGGCCAGCGCGGGTCCATCGTGGTCATGGAGCCCTCCACGGGGAACGTCCTCGCGATGGTCTCGAAACCCTCGTACGATCCGAATCTGCTCTCGGGTCACGACACCTCGATCGTCATGGACAATCTCGCCGTGCTCTCGGAGCAGCCCGGCCTGTCGGTGTACCTGAACCCGGCTACGGAATCACTCGTGGCACCCGGCTCCGTCTTCAAGCTCATCGACGCCGCGGCGGCGCTGGAGTCCGGCGACTACGACGCCGGGTCCGAGATCCCCAATCCTCCTGCCCTGGAGTTCCCCGGCATCGACTACACCCTTCCGAACTTCGTCTCCGGCGGCTGCGCCAGCAGGCCGACGGCGGATCTCGAGTTCGCGCTGGAGCAGTCGTGCAACACCGCGTTCGCGCAGATCGCCCTGGATCTCGGTGAGGAAGCCATCCGGGAACAGGCCGAACAGTTCGGATTCGGTGAGGAGTTGTTCATTCCCACCCGGGTCCTTCCGAGTACGTTCCCGACGGAGCTCACGGACCCCGAACTGGCCCAGTCAGCCGTGGGCCAGTTCGACACGCGTGTGACTCCGCTGCAGATGGCCATGGTGGCGGCTGCCATCGCCAATGACGGGCAGCAGATGAAACCGCAGCTCGTCTCGTCGATCAGGGCGGCGGACCTCGAGTTGATCGAGTCCCCGCAGCCGGAAGTGCTGCGGCAATCGGTGAGCAGGGACACGGCGGACCAGCTCACGGAGTGGATGGTCAATGTCGTGGACAACGGCACGGCCACCGGAGCGCAGATCGCAGGTGTCCGGGTCGCAGGCAAGACGGGAACCGCGGAGGTCACCGACAGCGGTGACAATGCCTGGTTCACGGGCTTCGCACCGGCGGACGACCCGCAGGTGGCCGTATCGATCGTGATGGAGAACGTGGACATCCCCACTGGTCAGCAATTGACCTCACCCAGTGCCCGACGACTCATGGAGGCGGTGTTGAACAGATGAGGCCCACGTCAGGAATCACCCTGGGCGGCAGATTCGAACTGACCGAGCGCATCGCCATAGGCGGTATGGGCGAAGTCTGGAAAGCGCGTGACCGCATCCTCGGGCGCGTCGTCGCGATCAAGATCCTCAAGGAGGAGTACTCGGGCGACCCCGCATTCCTGAACCGCTTCCGGGCGGAGGCCCGCCACACCGCGCTGCTCAACCATGAGGGAATCGCGAACGTCTTCGACTACGGCGAGGAAGGCGGCTCCGCCTACCTGGTGATGGAGCTGGTTCCAGGGCAGCCGCTGTCGGCCGTCATCGAGAAGGAGCAGGTGCTCTCGCCCGATCGGACCCTGTCCATCATCGGCCAGACGGCGACGGCTCTCGCCGTCGCGCACCGGCAGGGCCTGGTCCACCGTGACGTGAAGCCCGGCAACATCCTCGTGATGCCGGACAACCGGGTGAAGATCACCGATTTCGGGATAGCCCGTCTGGCCGACCAGGTACCGCTGACAGCTACCGGACAGGTGATGGGCACAGCCCAGTACCTCGCCCCGGAGCAGGCGACCGGCCAGCCCGCAACGGGGTCCTCGGACATCTATGCGCTCGGCGTGATCGGCTACGAGCTGCTGGCCGGGCGGCGTCCCTTCTCCGGCGAATCGCAGATCGCCATCGCACTCGCCCAGGTCAACGACGCGCCACCACCACTGCCGGAGTCGATCCCGCGACCGGTGCAGGCCCTCATCGGTTCCATGCTGGCGAAGAATCCGGCCGATCGCCCGGCCGACGCGGAGGCACTGGCACGGGCTGTGGATGCCATCCGTGCCGGTGACATCCACGCGGCAGAGGCGGCCGTCCCCGGCATGCGTGCCTTCGGCGGCGGCGCGGACATCCCGACGGTAGCCGTGCAACGGCAGAACACACAGGCGACGACGGCCCTTCCCGCGCCGACGACGTCGGCCCTGCCGACCGTGGCTGCCCCTGCCACCGCAGGAATTGCTGCCTCCCGTGACTGGTCGCAGGAGGACGCCGTCACCCCGGAACCGGCGCGGTCCTACGCCCGTGACGAGGCGAACACCCGCAGCCCCTGGCTCATACCGCTGATCGTGCTGCTCCTGCTCGCTCTCGGCGCCATCGCGTTCCTGATGTTCGAGCCGCTGTTCGCCGGCGAGGACACTTCGGATGTGCCGACGGAATCGAGCACCTCCGCACCGAGGACACCTTCGGGCGACCCGACGACGGAGGAACCGAGCGAAGACCCGACAGAAGAGCCGAGTGCGGACCCGGAGGAGGACCCGAGTGCGGACCAGGCGGAGGACCCGGCGGAGGACCCGAGCACGGGCCCGACGGAGGCCGAGCGGATCGTCGTCAATCCGAACGCCTACCTTGGCCGCCCCGTGGCTGATGTGACTGCCGAACTCGGCAGGCTCGGATTCGAGGTGACGAGGGCATCAGCGCCGTCCGACGACGTCGCCGAAGGCCTTGTCACGGGTATCGACCCTGCTGGCACTCTCAGTCGGGGGGACACCATCACGCTCACGGTGTCGTCCGGACCCACCACCCCCGAGGCGCCCGAGAGCGTGACCGTTCCGGCCGGCCTGCAGGGACGGACCGTTGCCGACGTGGAGCAGCTCCTCGTGGACCTCGGCCTTGTCGCCGTCAATGCCGGGACCGAGGAGTCCGGTCAGCCCGAAGGCACGGTGGTTCGGGTGGAACCCGCAGCCGGTTCCGCGCTGGATACAGGATCCACTGTCAGCTACTTCGTCTCGTCCGGCCCCCCGGGTCCCGAGGAACCCGTCGAACCCGAAGAGCCCGCCGAACCCACGCCGAGCGCAGAGCCGACCTCCGAGTAGGAGCCTGCCCGGCCTCGAGCCCCCGGGCCGGGACGTCGGCCCGCGCCGATACGCGGAGCCGATACGGACCGGGAACCGGCAGGGCTCAGCGCGCGATGAGCGGGCTGAGCCCTGCCGCCGTCTCCGCTGCACCCTCGAGCCCCAGGGACTCCAACCAGTTCCCCAGCAGCTGGTAGCCACCCTCGGTGAGCACCGACTCGGGGTGGAACTGGACGCCGCTGAGCGGAGCCGTCGAGTGTTCCAGCCCCATGATGATGCCGCTCGCCGTGCGCGCCGTGACGACCAACTCGGTCGGCACATCGTCGCTGACTGCAGCCAGCGAGTGATAGCGGGTGGCCGTCATCGGCGAGGCAAGACCGGCGAACACACCTGTGGCATCGTGCTCGACGAGAGATGTCTTGCCGTGCATCAGCTCCGGTGCGTGCGTGACGGTTCCGCCGAAGGCTTCGGCGAGTGCCTGGTGACCGAGGCACACCCCGAGCATGGGTTTGTCATGGTCCCCGCACCACTTGATGAGATCGACGCAGACGCCGGCTTCCGCCGGGGTACCCGGGCCGGGAGAGATCAGGACGCCGTCACGGGAAGCGGCCATGCCCTGCGCTTCAGCGAGGCTCACGTCGTCGTTGCGGACGACGGTCGTCTCGGCGCCGAGCTCCTGCAGGTAGCCGACCAGTGTGTAGACGAAGCTGTCGTAGTTGTCGACGATGAGAATTCGGATTGTGTCAGCCATGAGCCAGGGGAACCAATCGTTGAAACAGTGGGCGGGACGAACCAGGAGGACGGACCACCGGGGTTGTCCGAACGAACAGTCCGTCCGATTATCCCCCGTCCTTCGCATGGAACCGTTCATCGTCACATACGGTCCGTGACGACCGGATCGTGGGGCGGGCAGCGGTGCGTCCGGGCATGGCCGGGCATCAGGCGCCGTGCACCGCAGGTGTTGGCTAGAATCTTCAGGAGAACCGGGAGGCCGGGTCTTCCTCGACGGACCTCCGGGTCCCGGAGACCTGTCGCCGGGCCAAGAAGATCCATGAGACCACCGGCGCAGTTGATCCACGACTGAGCCTCGTTGAGGAGTATCCGTGCCAGAGTCGAAACGCCGCAAGAGAACCAGGTCCGGAGCGACCGCCGTGCGGTCCTCGGAGCCCAAGCCGAACCCGGTCTGGTACAAGCCGGTGATGTTCGGTCTGATGATCGTCGGTCTGCTCTGGATCATCACTTTCTATATTTCCGAGCAACGCTTCCCGGTGGAGGCATGGGGATCATGGAACATCATGGTCGGGTTCGGTGTGGCGATCGTCGGGTTCCTCATGACCACCCGGTGGCGGTGAGCTGCGCGAGGACGACCTCCCGTTCGAAGCCAGCTGTACACACCGTGTGCATGGTCTTATCCACAGCTGTGCAGAAAACGGTCGAGAATCGGAGCGGAAGCTGCGGTTCTGCGGCACAGCTTATCCACAGCTGTGGAATTACATGTGTGTAAGTTATCCCCGCTGTGGATAACTGCTGTGGATGATGTCGTGAGGGGCCGGTTCTGTATGAACCGGCCCCTCACCGACGATGGTTCAGCTTCAGGCTCAGTACACCTGGGCAGGAAGGAGAACGACTCCCGCGAAGGTCAGGAGGCCGAGTACTGCCACGACGCCTGAAAGGCCTGACCACTGGACGACCGCCTGCCGTCGACCACGCGGGGCATATGCGATGATCGCCGCGCAGGCCGCTCCGGTCAGCATACCCCCGAGGTGCGCCTCCCACGCTATGCCCGGTACCACGAACCCGAGCACGGCGTTGATGGCGATGAGGACGACGATCTGCCGCACATCGCCCCCTCGCTTCCGCTGGACGATGAACAGGGCTCCGAACAGACCGAACACCGCTCCTGAGGCCCCTACTACGCCCTGGAGCGGATTCGGGCTCAGCAGCAGTACTCCGACCGACCCGCCCAGGGCCGCGATCAGGTACAACCCGGTGAAACGGGCGATGCCCATGGCAGGTTCGAGAACCTTCCCCAGGATGTACAGCGCATACATGTTGAAGGCGATGTGCAGGAAGGAGCCCTGGGAGTGCAGGAAAGCGGCCGTCAGCATGCGCCAGGGCTGAGCGGGAACAGCGCCCTCGAGCCCGGCCGTGAACACCGGGGCATACAGGAGGGACCTGGTCAGGCCCGGCACCACGAGCTGCAGCAGGAAGACCACCACGCACAAGCCGATGATCGTGTAGGTTGCCACCGGCACAGATCCGCGGGCGACCCCGCCGAAAGCATTCTTCCGCACAGGCGCGGTGGCGGCCTGCTCCCGCACGCAGTCGACACACTGGAATCCCACCGCGGCCGGCCGCTGGCATTGCGCACACGCCGGGCGGCCGCACCGCTGACACCTCACATAGCTGACGCGGTCCGGATGTCGTGGGCAGACCGGTATCTGCTGGCTACCCGTATCCGGCGCGGGAACACCGTAGGACATCCGGTCAGAGCTGCTCTACCGTGATGCTCTCGATCACGACGTCGTCGAGCGGCTTGTCCCGCATGTCAGTGGGGATCGAGTTCAGCTTGTCGACCACGGCGCGGGATTCCTCGTCGGTGACGTCCCCGAAAATGGTGTGCTTGCCCTGCAACCAGGTGGTGGGCACCGAGGTGATGAAGAACTGCGACCCATTGGTGCCGCGCCCTCCCTGGAGTCCGGCATTCGCCATGGCGAGCTTGTACGGCTCGTTGAAGGTCAGGTCCGGATTGATCTCGTCATCGAACTGGTAGCCAGGACCGCCGGTACCCTGTCCGAGGGGATCGCCACCCTGGATCATGAAGTCCTTGATGATGCGGTGGAAGATGGTTCCGTCGTAGAGCGGCGCACTGCTCTGCTCGCCGGTCTTCGGATGGGTCCAGGTCGTCTCGCCCGTGGCGAGGCCGGTGAAGTTCTCGACCGTCCTGGGAGCGTGGTTACCGAAGAGATTCACCAGGATGTCGCCCTGGTTCGTGTGGATGGTCGCTTTAGCTGTTGGAATAGCACTCATTGGTCCATCCTTTCACGCTGCGTCTGAGAAAAAGCTGGGGCGCCTGCATTCCGCGCACAGTGAAAAGCAGGTTTCGGTGGACATGAGCAGCGATTCCGGATAGCACGCCCTGACTATGCAACGTAGGCTGAGGACAACGAGTAGGCACCCCCCTGGAGGTTTTTGTGAAGAAGAACGACCGCATCACCCATGAATTCGAGGACGTCGTTGCCGGAGTGAATGTCATCCGCGACTGGGCCACACCTCGCGTCGATGCAGCATACGAGTGGGCCCGGCCCCGTCTGGAGAAGGGGATCGAGACCGCAGGACCGGCTCTCCAGCAGACGTATCGCAAGGCAGCGGACGGGATCTCGGACGGGATCTCCACCGTCACTCCCAGGATCCAGGACGGCCTCGACAAGGTGGGACCGCGCATCTCACAGGTCATCGACGACACCACTCCGAAGATCCAGGGCACCCTGGACAAGGCGACTCCCGCGCTCAATTCCGCCAAGGCCAAGGTTGTGGACGGCTATCTTCCCGCCCTGTCCACGAAACTGGGCGAAGCGGCCGATACGGCGTCCCGGTCACTGGCAGGTGCCGATGTACCCCCGGCACTCGAGAAGACTGTGTCGAAGCTGACGGGCGACAAGAAGGCGGTCAAGAAGACACAGAAGCGACTCGCCGCCGCTGCGAAGCAGACGTCGAAGCAGCTCAAGAAGAACCAGAACCGCAGGTCCGGGAAGGGATGGCTGATCTTCGGTGTAATCGCAGCCGCGATCGTGGCAGCAGTCGCCGCCTGGAGGGCTTCCAAGCCGGTCGAGGATCCCTGGAAGACGCCCGCTCCGATCAAGGCGACACCCGCTCCGGTGTCCAGCGCGAAGTCGGAGGAAGCGAAGCAGGTGGTTGCCGACATCAAGGAAGCCGCCGACCGCGCCGCCGAGAAGACCAGCGACGCGAAGACCGGCGAGGCGAAGGGCAATGCGCCTGCGCAGTCGACGGATGATGCGAGCAAGAGCGCAACACCCAAGAGCGCAACACCGAACGATGTACCGGGGACCACCACGAACACCGCCAAGGACACCGGTTCGAAGACGGACGAGAATCGCGCCTGAACCTACCGCAGGTAGCTTGACGCGAAAGAACCCCCGGGACCTGTCCCGGGGGTTCTTTCGCGTCAGACGATCCGGGCGTGTCGGCCGGAGTCGGCTACTCTCCTCCGAGTGCCGGCGGGGGCGGAGCCGGAGCTTTGCCGGTGGACGGAGGTCGTCTGCCCCTGGAGCGTTGCTGGCCGCGGATCACCACGGCGAGACCGACGAGGATGAGCACCAGGCCCCCGTAGGTTCCG
Source organism: Arthrobacter echini (assembly GCF_004803505.1). Lineage (GTDB taxonomy): Bacteria > Actinomycetota > Actinomycetes > Actinomycetales > Micrococcaceae > Arthrobacter_D > Arthrobacter_D echini. The sequence continues at coordinate 438,139 of NZ_SSWH01000001.1, read as the reverse complement.
AGGGGCAGTGTTTCACCCAGGAAGATCGCCGCAAGAAGCGCAGCACCCGGGATCTCCAGCAGGATGATCATGGAGACGACCAGCGGGCTCATGACCGCGAGTAGATGGTTGAACACGGAGTGCCCCATGAGTTGTGCCAGGAGCGTGACCGCGAGGATGCCTGCCCAGGCGGCCGGCGTGAAACCGATGAGCGGCTGACGCGTCGTGACGCACAGGACCGCGAGTATGGCAGCGCACGCCCCGTAGCAGAGCGTGGTGTAGGTGCCCGTGGACATAGTCTTCCGTGCAGCTGCACCTGCCATCTGGTAGATCGCCGCCATCGCACCGCCCGCCAGCGCCAGGACGTCGCCGAGAAGCGCTTCGCGTGAGAGCGACAGATCGAATCCCGTGATGATCGTGACGCCGATCAGCGCCACGGCGAGCCCTGCCACCACCGCTATCTGCGGCCGGCGACCCAACAGGGAATCGAAGAGGGCGATCCACGCCACCTGCAGGCAGACCAGTGCCGTAGCTGCAGCGACGGACGTGAGCTTCAGCGCCGTGATGAAACACACGAAGTGGAGTGCGAGAGCCACCGCGGCAACGCTGAGCCGCCGGTAGTCAGCTGTGGTGAGAGCCATGATCTCGGCGCGCTTCGACACGACGGTCGGCACGGCCATGAGCCCCGCACCGAGCAGATTCCGCCAGAAGGCGATGGCGAGTACGGGCGCGGCAGTGGCGGCCATGATCGGGCCGGATGCCGAGACACCGATGACGCCGAGGATCGACAGGAAGATGGTCACCGGGCGAACCCCGTGCTCGTGATCCGCACCCTGCAGCTGCTCCTTAACTGTCGTAGGTCCCGGCCTCGGGCCGGGACCTACGTTCGGTGGAGGCACGGGGACTCGAACCCCGAACCCCCTGCTTGCAAAGCAGGTGCGCTACCAATTGCGCCATGCCCCCGAAGTGAAGAACTCGTTCCTGCAGTTCCCCTGCTACGCCACGGTGTCCGTCGCGTCGCTCCATACCTTCTTTTCCTTCACCGCACCCTGCCACCGCGTGTACACGAGAACACCTGCGGCGGCCGCTGCTGCCATGAGCAACTTCTTCACCACTGTCTCCTAACAGGTACCCGTGACTGCCGGATCCGTGGGCGTACCAGGACTTGAACCTGGGACCTCTTCGTTATCAGCGAAGCGCTCTAACCGCCTGAGCTATACGCCCCGATACCGCTACGGGCCAAGAAATGACTTTACCGTAGTGATTCTCGATTTCTCAAATCAGGCCGAACCGGCACTAGTCGTCGGTGAGAGTGACGCCGATGCCCCCCACCAGACTCGAGGCGATGTTGTAGAGCACTGCCGAGAGCACGGCGAGGGCCGTCAGCAGCACCACGTTCACAACAGCGATGATGGTGGCGAAGGAGAGAACCTGTGCCAGGGATGCGAACTGGCGCAGGTCGAAGCCGCCACTCTCCGAGCCCGCGATCTCGCTCAGGAGCTCGTTGACGCCGTCGAAGATACCCGTGAGATCCAGGACCGTCCAGATCACGAAGGAGGCGACCACGGTGACGATTCCCAGCGCTACCGAGAGCAGGAACGACATCTTCAGGACCGACCAGGGGTCCACCTTGCTCACGAGCAGGCGTGCCTTGCGTGCCTTCGCCTTCGGGGCCGGCTTGACCGGGCCGGGACGCGCCTGGGCGCCCGCCGTGGCCGGCCGCTGGGCCGGCCTGGGCGGATTCACGCGTGGCGTGGCTCCGGGTGTCTTCACTTGGCCGCCTGACGGCCGCGGATTGGTACTGCCCGAGCTCACTCGCTACCTCCGTGTTCCGGCGACCCAGCATCTGACTCAGTCACGTCTTCTGTCGACAACGGTACTTCATCACCGGAGAACTCCGCCGGATCGACCTCGTCGTCGACGACCGCGGCCATGACCTCGACATCCGGGCTGGCCTCGGAGGGATCGTCGACCAACCCTTCCTCCACCGCGACGCTGCGTTCACTGTTGCGGGCCACCGCGATGATCCGATCGGACTTGTCCGGCTTCGCGAAGATGACCCCCATGGTGTCTCGCCCCTTGGCGGGGACACCGGCCACGGCGGAGCGGACAACCTTGCCTCCACCCATGACCACGAGTACCTCGTCCTCCTCCTGGACCACGAGGGCGCCTACCAGATCACCCCGCTCCTCGGCCAGCTTGGCCACCTTGATACCCAGACCCCCGCGGCCCTGCACCCGATAGTCGTCCACCCTGGTGCGCTTCGCGAAGCCACCCTCGGTGACGATGAAGACGAACGAGTTGTCGGTGACCACCTTCGCCGCCAGCAACTCGTCATCGCTGCGGAACTTCATTCCGGTCACGCCCGAGGTCGCCCGCCCCATGGGGCGCAGCGCGTCGTCGTCGGCGGTGAAGCGGATGGACTGGCCCTTCCGCGAGACCAGCAGGATGTCGTCGGCGCTCGAGACCAGCTGGGCCGAGACGAGTTCGTCGTCGTCGCGGAGATTGATGGCGATCACGCCGGCGGTCCGGTTGGTGTCGTAGTCCTCCAGGCGTGTCTTCTTGACCAGTCCCCGCCTGGTCGCCAGAACCAGATACGGCGACTGCTGGTAGTCGCGCAGATCGAGAACCTGGGCGATCGTCTCGTCCGGCTGGAAGGCCAGCAGATTGGCCACGTGCTGGCCCTTCGCATCGCGTGCCGCCTCGACCAGTTCGTACGCCTTGGCCCGGTACACCCTGCCGAGGTTCGTGAAGAACAGCAGCCAGTGGTGCGTGGTGGTCACGAAGAAGTGCTCGACGACGTCGTCCCCGCGAAGCTGTGCTCCCTTGATCCCCTTACCGCCGCGCGCCTGCTGACGGTAGTTGTCGCTCCGCGTGCGCTTCACATAGCCGCCGCGGGTGATCGTGACGACCATCTCCTCCTCCGGGATCAGGTCCTCCATGCTCATGTCGCCGTCGTACCCCTGGAGGATCGTGGTGCGCCTGTCGTCGCCGAACTTCGCGACGATCTCTGCGAGTTCCGTACTCACGATGCCGCGCTGGACGTCCTCCGACGCGAGGATGCGGTGGAACTCGACGATCGTGGACTCCAGTTCGGCGTGGCGGTCCTGGATCTTCTGCCGCTCGAGTGCCGCCAGCCGGCGCAGCTGCATGTTGAGGATGGCGGTCGCCTGCAGCTCGTCGATGGAGAGCAGCGTGATCAGTCCGTCGCGGGCCTCCTCGGTGGTCGAGGACGCGCGGATCAGGGCGATGACCTCGTCGAGGGCATCCAGCGCCTTGAGGAGACCTCGGAGGATATGGGCCTCCTCCTCGGCCTTGCGCAGTCTGTAGCGCGTACGGCGCACGATGACCTCGAGCTGATGGGTCACCCAGTGCCTGATGAACGCGTCGAGGCTCAGCGTGCGGGGCACGTCGTCGACGATGGCCAGCATGTTGGCGCTGAAGTTGTCCTGCAGCTGTGTGTGCTTGTAGAGATTGTTGAGGACCACCTTGGCGATCGCATCCCGCTTGAGCACGATCACCAGGCGCTGACCCGTCCTGCCCGAGGTCTCGTCCCGGAGATCCGCGATACCGCTGATCTTTCCGTCCTTGACCAGCTCGGCGATCTTGACCGCGAGATTGTCCGGATTCGCCTGGTAGGGAAGTTCCGTGACGACGAGGCAGGTACGGTTCTGGATCTCCTCCACGTTGACCACCGCCCGCATCGTGATGGAACCGCGACCGGTCCGGTAGGCGTCCTCGATGCCACGGTGACCCAGGATCTGGGCACCGGTGGGGAAATCGGGACCCTTGATCCGGAGGATCAGTGCTTCGAGCAGCTCCTCCTTGGAGGCACCCGGGTTCTCCAGGTACCACTGGACGCCGTCGGCGACCTCCCGCAGATTGTGCGGCGGGATGTTGGTGGCCATTCCGACGGCGATGCCCGAGGACCCGTTGGCGAGCAGATTCGGGAAGCGCGAGGGCAGGATCGTCGGTTCCTGGTTCTTGCCGTCGTAGTTGTCCTGGAAGTCGACGGTCTCCTCGTCGATGTCCCGCACCATCTCCATCGCCAGGGGAGCCATCTTCGTCTCCGTGTAGCGCGGGGCCGCGGCGCCGTCGTTGCCCGGTGAACCGAAGTTGCCCTGCCCGAGTGCGAGCGGATAGCGCATCGTCCAGTCCTGGATGAGCCGGACCAGTGCATCGTAGATCGCGGAATCCCCATGCGGGTGGTACTGCCCCATGACCTCGCCCACCACGCGGGCACACTTGTTGAAGGACCGGTCGGGGCGGTAGCCGCCGTCGAACATCGCGTAGAGGACACGACGGTGTACGGGCTTGAGACCGTCGCGTACGTCGGGCAGCGCGCGTCCCACGATGACCGCCATGGCGTAGTCCAGGTAGGACCGCTGCATCTCCGTCTGCAGGTCCACCTGCTCCACGCGGTCCGTCAGGACCTCGCCGTCGATCGGTTCGTCCGGCCCGTTGCCGATGGTCTCGTCGCTCATGGATCAGTTCCGTTCGTCAGGATCGAATGCCCGGAGATGTTTTCGTAGCCGGGCGCTGGCTGCAGCGTGCCTCCGGAGGAGGCCGCGATGAACAGCCCTAGATGTCCAGGAAACGCACGTCCTTGGCGTTCTGCTGGATGAAGTTCCGGCGCGACTCGACGTCCTCGCCCATGAGCACGGAGAACACCTGGTCCGCTGCTGCGGCGTCGTCCATCGTCACCTGGAGCAGCGTGCGGTGATCCGGATCCATCGTGGTCTCCCACAGCTCCGTGTAGTCCATCTCACCCAGGCCCTTGTACCGCTGGATCCCGTTCTCCTTGGGGAGTCGCTGATTCCTCGCCAGACCCATCGTGATGACCTCGTCACGCTCACGATCACTGAACACGTAGTCGTGCTTCGCGTTGGACCACTTGATCCGGTACAGCGGTGGTTGCGCCAGATAGACGAAACCGTTCTCGATCAGCGGCCGCATGTAACGGAACAGGAGCGTGAGCAGCAGCGTGGTGATGTGCTGTCCGTCGACATCGGCATCGGCCATCAGGACGATCTTGTGGTACCGGGCCTTGTCGACGTCGAAGTCCTCGCCGATACCGGCACCGAAGGCCGTGATCATCGCCTGGACCTCGGCATTGCCCAGTGCACGGTCCAGGCGGGCCCGCTCGACATTGAGAATCTTCCCGCGCAGCGGCAGGATGGCCTGCGTCTCCGGATTCCGCCCGCGGACGGCCGACCCTCCCGCTGAGTCTCCCTCGACGATGTAGATCTCCGACCGCGCGGGATCCTTCGACTGGCAGTCCTTCAGCTTCCCCGGCATCCCGCCGGACTCGAGCAGACCCTTCCGACGCGTGGACTCCCGCGCCTTGCGAGCGGCGAGGCGAGCCTGGGACGCCTGGATCGATTTGCGGATGATGTCCCGCGCCGGGCCCGGATTGCGCTCGAGCCAGTCCCCGAGTCGGTCGGTCACCACGCGCTGCACGAAACCCTTCACCTCGGAATTGCCGAGCTTGGTCTTCGTCTGACCCTCGAACTGCGGCTCCGAGTGCTTCACGGAGATGACGGCGGTCAGGCCCTCGCGGATGTCGTCGCCCGTGAGATTCTCGTCCTTCTCCTTGATGATGTTCTTCTCACGCGCGTACCGGTTGATCAGGGTCGTCATGGCCGCGCGGAAACCTTCCTCGTGCGTTCCGCCCTCGTGCGTGTTGATCATGTTCGCATAGGTGTGGACGCTCTCCGAGTAGGCCGTGGTCCACTGCAGGGCGATCTCCACGGACATGGTTCGGTCGGGGGTCTCGGTCTCGAACACGATGACGTCGGGATGCACCACCTCCACACGCTTCGACGAGTTCAGATGGTGCACATAGTCCACCAGACCGTTCTCGTACAGGTACTCCACCTCGCGGTGCTTCGGCGCGGCATCCTCGTCCGTCTCGACGGCCACTTCGTCCTCCACCTCGTCGACGTGCTCATCGACGAAGGTGATGCGCAGGCCCTTGTTCAGGAAGGCCGTCTGCTGGAAGCGCGCCCGGAGCGTCTCGAAGTCGAACTCGGTGCTCTCGAAGATCGAATCATCCGGGTAGAACGTCTGTGTCGTCCCGGTATCGGTGGTTTCCTCACCCTTCCGGAGCTCTCCTACAGGCTTCCCACCATCGGCGAACGACTGGCGCCAGACGTGGCCCTGCCTTCTGACCTCCGTCTCGACCCGTTTCGACAGGGCATTGACCACGGAGATGCCCACCCCGTGCAGCCCTCCCGATACGGCGTATCCACCACCACCGAACTTCCCGCCGGCATGCAGGATGGTCATGACCACCTCAACCGTGGGCCGGCCCTCGGTGGGATGCATGTCGACGGGGATGCCGCGGCCGTTGTCGACCACGCGGACACCACCGTCGGCCTGCAGCGTGATGCTTATGTGGTCGCAGTAACCGGCGAGGGCTTCGTCGACCGAGTTGTCCACCACCTCATAGACGAGATGGTGCAGCCCGCGCGGGCCTGTGGATCCGATGTACATGCTGGGTCGCTTGCGTACGGCCTCGAGACCCTCGAGCACCGTGATCTCGCTGGCGCCGTATGCGCGCTCGGTCGTCGCCTCCAGGATCGGCGACTCGTCCTGGCCGATCAGCACATCGCTTGCATTCAACTCGTTCTCGTGTGGCACAGGCGCAGTCGGCTCCTCAACTGGAAAAGGCAGAATAATCTAGCCCTATTCTACCCTGTGCAAGGCTACAATCTCGCACGAACAACCACTGAGCGGCCGAAGAAGCCGGTTCAGAGCCGATACCAGGACCACTCATGAGGCCCGATACCACCGGAGCACATCCAGCTACGCTGAAGGCCGCCAGTGGACTGCGGCTCGTTCCGCCGGCTCCCGTCAGCCATAGGTGTCGCGTGGACCACGTCCACGCACGGATCGGCCGCCCTTTCGCCAACTCGGCGCAGCAGGCCCGATCACCGAGAGCTTCTTCACCACCCCGACGCCGAGCTCCGCCTCGAAGCGCTGGAGGACCTGGGGTGTGATGAGGCGCAACTGGGTGGCCCAGGCCGTCGAGTCGCAGCGCACCAGAACGGTGTCCGCATCGAAACTCTCCGGTACGCAGTGCGCCCCGATCTCTGCACCGACGATCTCGTGCCACCTCCCCAGAACCGCACCGATCGCCACCGGCGACCTCCACCCTCGTTCGGCGAGCATGCGGGAGAACACGTCACCAACACCTTCGGGATCACGCCCTGTATATGCCGAGTCCGGCATATTGCCTCGGCGAAATCCTTCTTTTCTGCTCCTGGAAGGAGATTCCCTAAGTGTTCCACGGGCCTGTGAAGCGTCCCGAAGTCTGTTCAACAGAGTGCGCGGGGCATCCCGATCCGCCTGATCGGGATGGTCCTCGTTCGGAGCCTGCTCAGGCACCTGTATCTCCGGGTGGGTACCGGACCGGGTCAGGATCGGGATCGGTCGCACGGCTTTGCTCGACACCTCCGGCAACTACCCGGATCTGGCGACCGACCAGGGATGCCGGTATGTCCTCCGTCACTGCGGCCGTGACCAGTACCTGTTCCGCCCTTGCCACGACGGAAGCCAGACGCGTTCTCCGCTCCACGTCGAGCTCGGCGAAGACGTCGTCGAGGATGAGCACCGGCTCCGATCCCGGAGTCTGGTCCTCCTCGAGCAGCAGGTGGTAGGACGCCAGTCGGAGTGCCAGAGCCATGGACCAGGTCTCCCCGTGGGAGGCGTACCCCTTCACCGGCACACTTCCCAGCATCAGGGTGAGTTCGTCGCGATGCGGTCCCACGAGTGAGACACCGCGCTCGAGCTCTTTCCTACGATGGAGCAGGAGAGCAGCACTGAACATCGCAGCGAGGTCGGACTCCTGGAGACCGGCCAATCCGTTCTCGACATGCGTCGTGCCGGCAACCGCGTCGTCGTACGACAGAGCGCTGGAGGACGAGATGCTGGAGGAGTAGGCGAGATCCACCGGTTTGGACCCATCCGTGAGGTGGTGGTAGGCGCTGACGACGAGGGGCCGCAGTTGCTCGACCAACCTGAGGCGTGCGGACACCAGACGCACTCCGGCCCCCACGAGATGCTGGTCCCAGACATCGAGCGTCGATTCGTGGGCCGTGGAGAACCTTCCGGCGGAGCGGGCAGATTTGAGCAGGGCGTTGCGTTGCTTCAGAACGCGTTCGTAGTCCGCACGGAGGGCGCTCTGGTGAGGTACCAACGACGCCATGACCTCGTCGAGGTAGCGACGCCGGAGCGAAGGATCACCCTTGACGAGCGATAGATCCTCCGGTGCGAAGAGGACCGTTCTGAGAATGCCCGCCGCATCTCGCGCCCTGACCGGGTTGGCCCTGTTGATACGTGCCCTGTTGGCCGATTCCGCGTTGATCTCGACCTCCAGACTGGTCCGCCGGGAACCACGGACCAGCCGCCCGCGGACGATCGCCCGTTCCTCAGCGAAACCGATCAGTGGCCTGTCGGTGCTGACGCGATGCGAGGAGAGTGTCGCCAGATAACCGATGGCCTCGACGATGTTGGTCTTCCCGACGCCGTTCGGACCGACGAAGACCGTGACGCCGGGCTCGATCGCGAGATCGAGTTGAGGATAGCTCCGGAACCCGGTGAGCGAGAGGTGCTCGACGTACACCGGTCACCGCTTACTCAGGGAGCTGACCGGAGGGCTTCACAGCATGGCCGCCGAACTGCTGGCGGAGTGCCGCCACCATCTTCATTGCCGGAGCGTCCGACTCCCGCGACGAGAAGCGGGCGAACAACGCGGCGGTGATGGCGGGAGCAGGGATGGAATTGGCGATCGCTTCCTCGACCGTCCAACGACCTTCGCCCGAATCCTCGACGTACCCGGCAATCTGCGACAGATCCGGATCCTCGTGGAGTGCCTTGACGAGGAGATCCAGCAACCACGACCGCACGACCGTGCCCTTCTGCCATGCCGCGAAGGTTCCTTCGACGTCCTTGACGATCTCCTTCGCCTCGAGCAGTTCGTACCCTTCGGCGTAGGACTGCATCAGTCCGTACTCGATCCCGTTGTGGACCATCTTCGCGTAGTGGCCGGCTCCTACGTCGCCCACGTGGACGAAGCTGTCGGCCCGATCCCCCTCGGGGCGCAGAGCGTCGAAGATCGGCATCGTCAGGGCGATGTCCTCCTTGCTGCCGCCGGCCATCAGACCGTATCCGTTCGACAGACCCCAGACACCACCGGAAACACCGCAATCGATGAATCGAATCTTCTTCTGGGCCAGCAGTGTTGCGTGGATCTGGTCGTCGGTGAACTTCGAATTGCCGCCGTCGATGACCAGATCTCCCTCGTCCAGGAGCTCCGAGAGTTCCTGGACGACGCCGTCGGTGATCTGTCCTGCAGGGACCATGACCCAGATGATGCGGGGAGCGGACAGCGCCGAGACGAGCTGTTCGAGGTCGGGAACATCGGTCACTTCAGGATTGCGGTCGAATCCGGTGACGTCGATGCCTCTTTCACGAAGCCGCCCCCTCATGTTGAAGCCCATTTTCCCGAGTCCGATGAGGCCGATGTGCATGTATTTCTCCTTGTGGGTCCAACGAATGGTCGGTTGATGCAGGTGAAGGTCGACGAACCCGCTATTGATTGGGAAGCCGCACCGGCATCAACAGGTATCTGTAGTCCCCGCGATCATCGCCGGTTGCCTCGTCCTGGGCCGAGATGACCGCCGGCTTGGGCGGTGAGGTGAAGGAGAATCGCACGTAGGGGCTGTTGAATGCGCCCAGACCCTCACCCAGGTACTGGGGATTGAACGCGACGGTGATGTCGTCGCCGTCGAGCATCGCCTCGATCACCTCGGAAGCCTGTGCGTCCTCGCCCGTTCCGGCATCGAGTGTCACCTGGCCCTCGGTGAAGGCCAGCCTCACAGGGGTGTTGCGTTCCGCGACGAGGGACACACGCCGTACCGCTTCGGCCAGCAGGGGCGTCTGCACCATGGCGTGGATCGGGGTGGTCTCGGGGAACAGCGACCGGATCTTCGGATAGTCGCCGTCGACCAGGAGTGACGTCGTGCGTCGGCCGCCGGACTCGAATCCGATGAGTTCGGAATCGGGTGAGAAGGCGATGTTGAGCTCGCCCGCGCCGCCGAGCGTTTTCGCGACCTCGTTGAGCGTCTTGGCTTTCACGAGCGCCGTTGTCGAGATTCCGGGGGTACTGGGTTTCCAGGAGACTTCCCGAAGCGCCAGACGGTACCGGTCCGTCGCGAGAAGCGTGATGAGATCGTCCTCGATCTCGAGACGGACCCCGGTGAGGATCGGCAGGGTGTCATCGCGGCTCGCGGCGATGATCACCTGCGACACGGCCTGTGCGAATGCTTCGCCGTCGACGACGCCGCTGACATCGGGCAGGCGCGGCAGTTCCGGGTACTCCGCCTCGGGCATGGTTGCCAGGTTGAAGCGGCTGTTCCGGCAGGTCAGCGTCACTTTGGAGCCATCCGTGGTGACCTCGACCGGGGCCGAGGGCAGGCTCCGGCAGATGTCGGCGAGGAGCCGACCCGAGACGAGAACGGTTCCTTCTTCCAGCACGTCCGCAGCGATCTCGAGGCGGGCGGATATCTCGTAGTCGAAGCTGGCCAGGCTCAGGGTTCCGCTTTCGGCCCTGATGAGCAGTCCGGCGAGGACAGGCACGGGTGGTCTCGGTGACAGCGAACGAGCGGTCCAGGACACAGCCTCTGCGAGTACATCCCGCTCAACCCTGAATTTCACGGAGCTGCGCCGCCTTTCGACTGATGGAGAACCGTCGGTGAGGGGCCGACAGCAGGAGTGGGCTGCATCCGCGTGCGAGTTCGGACACAACGAAGTACAACCCTACTGCGTGGGAGGGCGGTCGCACAGCGGATCCGGTAGGCCGGCGGTGTCGATGTTCTCGGTCGTGCGAGGTCGGGGCGGGTGGAGCAGAAGTGTTATCTGGAAATTCGTGAAGTTTAAAGGTTGGTGGTGTTAATAACTGCTGTGGATTCTGTGGATAACCGGGCTGACCGCCGGAGTCACGCTGTTCCTGCCTGTGGATAAGGTGTGCATCCGAGCACCCGGCGCCTACGGACCTCTGTGGAGAGATCTCGGGGTCTACTGGTCATCCACAGGCCTGAGGCCGGTTTTCCTCAGTTTGTGCGGGGGGTGGAGGGTAGTTATCCACAGAACGGTCCACAGGTGTCGATCACGGGGCGATGGACTGCCGATGCGTCATGCCTCGCGTTGCTTGTGTTTGATCCTGTTGGTGAGCTCGGTCACCTGATTGAAGATGGCACGTCGTTCCGCCATGAGTTCGCGGATCTTGCGGTCCGCATGGATCACGGTGGTGTGGTCACGACCGCCCAGCTCGAGGCCGATCTTCGGCAGCGACATGTCCGTCAGCTCGCGGCACAGATACATCGCGATCTGCCGGGCGGTCACGAGCGTCCTCGTCCTGGACTTGCTGCACAGTTCCTCGAGGCTGATCTGGAAGTAGTCCGCAGTCTGGGCCATGATCACCGTCGAGGTGATCTCCCGCGCCCCGTCGTCCGAGATCAGATCCTTGAGCACGATCTCCGCCAGGTTCACATCGACCTGCTGGCGATTCAGGCTGGCGAAGGCAGTGACCCGGATCAGAGCCCCCTCGAGTTCGCGGATGTTCGTGGCGATCTTCGAGGCGATGTACTCGAGTACGTCGTCGGGCGCGCTGAGGCTGTCGCTGATGGCTTTCTTCCGCAGGATCGCGATGCGGGTTTCCAGCTCGGGTGGCTGGATGTCCGTGAGCAGCCCCCACTCGAAGCGCGACCGCATGCGCTCCTCGAAGCCGATGAGCTGCTTGGGCGGCAGATCCGAGGTGATGACGACCTGCTTGCTGTGGTTGTGCAGGGCGTTGAAGGTGTGGAAGAACTCCTCCATGGTGCGGTCCTTACCGGAGAGGAACTGGATGTCGTCGATCAGGAGGATGTCCACGTTGCGATAGGTCTGCTTGAAGCTCGAACCCTCGTCGTCGCGGATCGAGTTGATGAAGTCGTTGGTGAACTCTTCGGAATTGACGTATCTCACGCGGATCCCCGTATACAGGTGTCGCGCATAGTGGCCGATCGCATGCAGGAGGTGGGTCTTCCCCAGACCCGAGTCACCGTAGATGAACAGCGGGTTGTAGGCCTTCGCGGGTGCTTCGGCGACTGCCACGGCCGCAGCATGTGCGAAGCGGTTCGACGAGCCGATCACGAAGGTGTCGAAGATGTACTTGGGATTCAGCCGGCCGAACTCGTGCGAGTTGCTCGGTGGTGTGGGCGACGGCTTCGTGTCGGTACGGGGCTCCGGGACGACGTCTTCGACAGCGGGTTCCGCCGGCTCATCGAGAGGCGTCAATTCGGGGTCGATCACGAAAGCACACTGGATGTCTTCCTGAAAGACGTCCTTGAGTGCTTCGTCGAGTGAGCCCTTGAGCTGGGTCTGCAGGACTTCGCGCGTCAGTTCGTTCGGCACTGCGATCAGCATCGTCGTACCGATGAGCCCCTGCGCCTGGGTGAGAACCATGAATCCCCGCTGTCGCGGGGTCACGCGATCATCCTGTTCGAGGGTTCGGATGACCTTGCGCCAGGAGCTCCCGACGTCGTTTATCTCGTCTGTACCCACGAAAGACCCCTCTTGACTGTGTTGCTCACACTTGAAAAGGTCCGTCATCCACAGAGTTGTGCACAGGTCGTGGATGATCGGACCATGGCCAAGACTAGAGGATGCAAAGTGCAGAAGATAGCGCAGTTCCGGGTCGGGGGGACGGTAGCTCCCGGAGAGCAGCAACTTCTCCTCAGTCCCGGACAGAGTCGGTCACGGCTAGTTGTCCACAGGCTGTGGGTGCGGTCGCCCACAGCCTGGAAGAGAGCGGTTTGACGCTTCCTGCGCGTATCCCCTAACGTTGTGCACTCCATCATGTCTGCATTCTGCGTGCCGTCCCGATGATGCCCCGGGTAACGGATCGGGGAAGGGACGAACACATCGGATGCCGGACGACCACCTTCACGCGTCGGTCTGTTCCCCTGTTCCTGTTGTAGCGGGCCGGACGCATCCCAAGATCGTTCTGGAGTAACTACAGTGAGCAAGCGGACTTTTCAGCCGAATAACCGCCGCCGTGCCAAGAAGCACGGTTTCCGTCTTCGCATGCGGACCCGAGCAGGACGTGCGATCCTCTCAGCTCGTCGCGGCAAGGGTCGCACCGAACTCTCGGCGTAAGGCGCCCCTGTCGGTCATGCATCCGATGGATGATCGTGTCGTCGCAGGATCCCTGAACCCGGCAGCGCGACGGATGCAGCCATGCTCCCGGTGATCCACCGGGTGCGCACAGCGGCAGATTTCACCCATACAGTACGTTCCGGTGCCCGGTCAGGGCGCCGGAACGTACTGCTGTACGGCGTCCGAACCGCATGCGCTTCTCCTTCGAGGGTGGGGTTCATCGTCGGGAAGGGCGTGGGGAACGCGGTGACCCGGAACCTCGTTAGACGAAGACTCCGTGAAGTGTCGGCGGAATGCCTGACCGCGCATCCCTACGGGTACGACTTCGTTGCCCGTGCCCTGCCCGCGGCGCAGACGAGTGACTGGTCGTCCCTGCGGGGGGACTTCACCAGTGCCCTGACCTCCGTGGTGCGCAAGCTCGAGCGCTCGGACGTAGCGCGAAGGAAAGGCGGAGTATCGTGAGAGACATCAGCGTCAGATCGCTGGGCTTCTTCTGGGGGCTTCCTCGACTGATGGTGATCGGAATGCTGATCGCATACCGAAAGGTCGTCTCTCCGTTGTACGGACCGGTGTGCCGGTTCTATCCCAGCTGCTCCGCCTACGCACTCGAGGCAGTGACGGTCCACGGAGCGGTACGTGGGATCGCGCTCGGCTCCCGGAGACTCGTACGGTGCAATCCCTGGAACGATGGCGGCGTGGATCCTGTGCCGGCCGGGTCCAGAAGTTTTCCACCGGGTAAGACGCCCTGGATCGTCGTTTTGAATCACCCGGTGATCCCGGCCGATGATGAAAGCCGCCCCGCGGCCTGAGGAGCTAACTGACTATGGGTTTTTTCGGAACGATTCTGGCACCCTTCAGGTGGCTGGTGTCGTGGATCATGTTCATGTTCCACGAGGGATTCACGTTCATCGGTATGAACCCGGCGTCCGGCTGGACATGGGTCCTGTCGATCGTCGGCCTGGTGGTCATCATCCGCGCCGCGCTGATCCCGGTCTTCGTGAAACAGATCAAGGCTCAGCGAGGAATGCAGGCACTGCAGCCCGATCTGCGAAAACTGCAGCAGAAGTACAAGGGCAAGACCGACCAGTTGTCCCGTCAGGCCATGACGCAGGAACAGATGGCGCTGTACAAGAAGCATGGGACGAACCCGTTCGCCGCCTGCCTTCCCATCATCATCCAGATGCCGTTCTTCTTCGCCCTCTTCAACGTTCTCAACGGGATCTCTCGGGCAAGCGCCGAAGGTGCGACCATCGGTGCCCTGTCGGTCGAGTCCGTCCGTCAGTTCGACAACGCGACGATCTTCGGAGCTCCGCTGTCGTCCACCTTCCTGGGCAGCTTCGGCGCCGGCGGCAACCTCAGCGTGATCATCCTGTCGCTGGTCATGATCCTGGCGATGACGGCGTCGCAGTTCATCACGCAGAAGCAGATCATGGCGAGGAACATGTCGGAGGAGGCACTGCAGAGCCCCTTCATGCGTCAGCAGAAGATCATGCTCTACATTCTTCCCCTGGTCTTCGGCATCGGCGGTATCAATTTCCCGATCGGTGTCCTGGTCTACTGGACCACGACGAATCTCTGGACGATGGTTCAGCAGTTCTACGTGATCCGCAAGATGCCTACCCCCGGATCACCCGCCGCCAAGGCTCTTGCAGAGCGTCGCGCGAAGAAGGGACTGCCGCCGGCTCCCCTGCTGGGCGAGCGGAAGGCCGAACCCGCCGTCGAATCCGCTCCGCCGGTGCGGGCCCAGCGTGTTCAGCCCCAGCGTAAGAAGAGGAAGAAGCGATGACCGCGGCACATGAAGAGCAGATGTCGGCGCCCGAAGAGCCGGGGGACGCCGACGAGACCGCGACCGAGGGCGAGGCGAAGGTCTCGAGGCTGGACGAGGAGGGGGACGTGGCGGCCGATTACCTCGAGGAACTGCTCGATATCGCGGACATCGACGGTGATATCGACATCGAGGTCCGGAACGGTCGGTCGTACCTCTCCATCGTCTCCGAGGACTCCTCCGATACCGGATTGAGCTCACTCGTCGGCAGGGACGGGGAGGTGCTCGAGGCACTGCAGGAGCTCACCCGGCTGAGTGTGCTCACTGCGACTGATTCACGTAGTCGCCTCGTGCTGGATGTGGACGGCTATCGCAGCCGGCGCGAGCGTGAGTTGACCGACATGGCTCAGGGCGCCGTGGACAAGGTCAGGAACTCCGGAAAAAACGTGGCGCTACCCCCTATGTCGGCCTACGAGCGGAAGATCGTGCACGACGTCGTCGCCGAACTGGGATTCTCGAGTGAGTCCGAGGGCGAGGGCCGGGGTCGGCACATCGTGATCTCCCCGAGTGATGACTGACGGCTCGGTCCATCCGTGCGGAGGCGTTCCGGCGCTGACGACGGTGGAGCAGCGCGCCGCCGCTGCAATGTTCGGTGAGCGGATGGAGCTCGCGCTCCGATTCGTGGAGCATCTGGCGACGTCGGGTATCGAACGGGGACTACTCGGACCGCGAGAAGTCCCGCGGCTGTGGGATCGGCATGTGCTCAATTGCGCCGTGGTCTCGGAGCTGATGACGGAGGGATCCGCCGTCGTCGACGTGGGAAGTGGAGCGGGACTGCCGGGGCTGGCGATCGCCATTGCTCGCGCCGATCTCCGACTTCACCTGGTGGAGCCCCTCGAGCGGCGTACCAGATGGTTGGCGGAAGTGATCGACGACCTCGGACTGGACAATGTCGAAGTGCATCGCGCCCGGGCGGAGCAGATGGCGGGCAAGATTGCCGGCGACTACTCCACTGCCCGGGCGGTATCCGCACTTCCCACGCTCGTGTCGTGGATGATTCCCCTGACCAGGGCCGGCGGAGAGGTGCTGGCCATCAAGGGACGTTCTGCGCAGGAGGAGATCGACAAGGCACGAGAAGTAGTCGCAAGACTCGGTGGCGGCGAGGCCCGACTCGTGTCTGCGGGGAACGAGGTACTCGCCACACCCACCACTGTCGTGCGCATCCCGGTCCTGTCCAGATAGGAATGAGCCGCGTATGGTCCGATGTCCTGCAAGGCCACATGTGCTCTTCCGGCTACCCTTGTAGATAACGAAGCCTGGCCCGTGAGAGTGAGTTTGTGAGTGACGATTGATGACGTCCCCCTGAAGAGCACCGGAACCAGTGCGGAACGGACGTATCTGGCGACGAATTCGACGACGAGAGATCGCGAGCGAAGCGTGATCGAGACCATGGACGACTCGTCCCCGCTGGGGCGTGAACTTGCGCGCGAGGCGAAGCGGCGGGAGAAGCTGGCGGGAAAGGCTCTTCCACGGCCCAAGAGCACCCGCATCATGACCGTGAGCAATCAGAAGGGCGGTGTGGGCAAGACGACGACGACGGTGAACATCGCCGCTGCCCTGGCCGGCGCGGGCTTGCAGGTACTGGTGATCGACATCGATCCTCAGGGCAATGCGTCGACGGCGCTGAACATCGACCACCACGCGGAGATAGCTTCCATCTACGACGTGCTGATCGACGACGTCCCGTTGAGTGAGGTGGTGGCACCGTGCCCTGATGTCGCCAACCTGATCTGCGCTCCGGCAACCATTCACCTCGCCGGCGCCGAGATCGAACTGGTTTCCCTTGTTGCTCGGGAACAACGGCTACGACGGGCGATCGAGGCCTACGCCAGGACACGTGAGACACGAGGAGAGCCGCGACTGGACTTCGTGCTCATCGACTGTCCACCCAGTCTCGGTCTTCTCACCGTCAACGCCTTCGTCGCTGCGAAGGAGGTGCTCATACCGATCCAGAGCGAGTACTACGCATTGGAGGGATTGAGCCAGCTTCTGAAGAACATCGAGATGATCCAGAAGCACCTGAATGCGGAGCTGATCGTATCGACGATCCTGCTCACGATGTATGACGGACGGACGAACCTTGCAGCGCAGGTCGCGGCGGAGGTGCGCGAGCACTTCCCGGATCAGGTTCTGAAGGCCGTCATTCCACGTTCGGTGCGGATCTCGGAGGCGCCGAGCTACCAGCAGACGGTCATGACCTATGACCCGTCCTCGAGCGGGGCGTTGTCCTACCAGGAAGCAGCGGTGGAGATCACCTCCCGCTCCTGAACCCGGCTGAAGAGGAGTGCCGGAGCCGTTGGAAGTACCGATCGATCTGATCCGAGGACTTGGAAGGTATGTGATGGTGGAAAAGCGGCGCGGTCTCGGACGAGGGCTTGGTGCTCTCATACCCAGTGCCCCTATGGAAGAGGTCCCCGAACCGGCACCGGAGAGAAAGCGCGGCGAGCAGGCTGGATCGTCCGCTGAAGGTACGACCGGCGCTCCGAGGCCGCAGGGAACACGTCCGGTCGACCTGTTCTTCGAGAGCGTGGGAGCCGATGTCGCCGATGATGCACCGCGATCGTACTCCTCGGCACTGAAAAGCGGTATCGACAAGAACGTTCGTGATGCACAAACGAAGAAGGTTGCGAAGTCCAAGGACCGCATCGACGCTGCGGCTGCAACGCTAGCGTATCCGGCACCTTCACCTAACGACGGTGACGACACCACGACCAGCAGTAGTGTTTCACGTGAAACTCGCCGGACATCTGCTGCGGCGGCAGCATCGAGTGGCTCCTCAGCGCGAGGACAGAGTGCACCGGAGCTGGTGGACGTACCGGGTGCGAGTTTCGCCGAAGTGGATCTGGCGGCGATTCGAGCGAACCGCCGGCAACCGCGGGTCGAGTTCGACGAGGACGAACTGAGTGAGCTCGTGCACTCGATACGTGAGGTCGGGGTCCTGCAACCGGTCGTGGTACGCCCGCTCGACGACGGCGGCCCTGTCGCGTACGAGCTGGTGATGGGAGAACGTCGCTGGCGCGCCTCCAAGGAGGCGGGTCTGACGAGGATTCCTGCCATCATCCGGTCCACGCTCGACGACGACCTGCTGCGCGACGCGCTCTTGGAAAATCTCCACAGGAGTGCGTTGAACCCGCTTGAGGAAGCCGCCGCCTACCAGCAGTTGCTGGACGACTTCAGTTGCTCCCACGAGGAACTCGCGGGTCGTCTCGGGCGGTCGCGTCCGCAGATATCCAACACACTTCGCCTGCTCCGACTGCCGCCGCTCGTACAGCGAAGGGTAGCGGCGGGCGTCCTGAGCGCAGGGCACTCGAGGGCGCTTCTTGGCCTGAGCGACCCGGCCGAAATGGAGCGGCTCGCACAGCGTATAGTCGCGGAAGGTCTCTCCGTGCGATCCACGGAGGAGATCGTTGCGATGAGTTCGGGGCTACGGCAGGCTCCCAAGGCCTCCAGGCCGGCCGCAACGGCTCGCCACGAGCGACTCGATTACTTGGCCACCTCCCTGTCCGATCGCCTGGATACGAATGTCAAGATCTCGCTGGGAGCCAAGAAAGGGCGCGTGAGCATCGAATTTGCTTCCGTCGACGATCTGAACCGGATCATCGGCGTCATCGCGCCGTCCGGAGACTAGCGCGCTTCGGATCCTTATTCAGTCCGGCGGGGCGATGACGCCGGCTGTGGTGCTCGCCCGCCTGCGTTCGGACTCTGATGACGGGTTCATCGGGTGGCAACGAGAACGAACAGTGTGTCCGAGCGTGTGATGTTCATGCCACGCCGCGGGCCTGCCCGGTGTGCCGCATATCGAGTGACGGGTAGGCTGATGACAGGACACCCAAAGAGCACCGTCATGTCTCTCCATCAACTTCGTGTCCTGGACTTCCAGGCTGTCGGCGTTCCATCGGCCCGGCACGATGGTTTCACGTGAAACGATGAACTGTCCTCAGCGCTATGAGAGCAGTAGCCGCCGTGACGTGCTGATGGGCGGGACCGGACCGTGTCACCAGGTGGGGTGAAACGGTAGCGTAGCGCTGTCGAGGTGTAGTAGGTAAAGCGGCTGGCGAAGTAGACGCCCGACTGAGCCGAGGGTCCGAGGCGGCGACGACCTGGATTCCCCACCTGTGGACTGCTCAACGGTCGTAGGATCGCGGGCCTGATGTGGCGAGGAATGAAGAGGGCACGCCACAGTCCACGTCGAGAGGCCGCAAGCGTTGAAGGACGCTCCCTTCCCGCGATGCTGACGTGCTCAGACGCTACAAAGATCGGCGTTCTCAGCCTGGCCGGTGGAGCCTGGGGGGTCCGCTCTGGCGATGAGCCGCGCACCTCATCACGGGCGGGGACTGCATGCCGCACCACCGGCAGGCACTGCTCGCCGCTTCCTGCCGCGAGTGCCACGCTGCTTCCGCGCTTGCGCTGGAATAGAGCGTCAGCGCTCTCCGGGCGGCGGGACGAGGGCGGGATGCCGACGGCGACTGACAGTTGTGACCGGGCCGGCGATGCAGTCCTGGTCGTCACGCGATGGGAATCGTGGCACATCGAGCGCAGTGCCGTGCACTGGAATTGCCTTCGTGTGTGCTCCTGCCAGCGGCCCGACCTGCACTCAACGTCTGCCCAACGACTGTTTCACGTGAAACGGCCGACACTGACAGCAAATGGTTCACATCGGCGCTCTTCCATGACCTGCATCAGCCCACTCGAGCCCTGCAGCTGGTCGGCATAGCTCCGGAATGTTGCCGCGTGGCTCCACGGCAAGGCAGTGCCATGTGACTGCGCTCCGCCCGTGCTGTGAAGATTCGGAGTCTGCGGCACGCTGGCGAAACGGCCACGTCCCCGCTGGTGCCCCACCTGCAGGCCAGACGGATCAGACTAAGCTCGGCGGTACGCGTCCATGCGCAGAGAGTACTGGGCTCGCTGGTACCATCCGACGTCGGCTGTGCAAGACGGTATCTTCTCCGTGATCGGGGACTGCGAGACCGCGGCACGTCGATCCTTCTCCAGGTTGAACGCATCCGTCCTCGCTCCTTTGGGCGCTTGCAACGTTTCACGTGAAACGTCTACCTCTCGCCCACCACCGGCGTTCTGCCCGGAAGAGGTGGACCTCCCCATTGTCGGATTCTCCCAGGGTATCGCTTGACCGAAGAAGTAGGTACTTCGTGCACTACTGCAGGTGGATCATGACGCTGAGCGGGCCGGCACCTGATGCCCTGTTGACGCAGCAATGTGGCGACAGTCGCGCGCGGTGGCGCGATGATCTGTCAAGCCGGTTACCTTTCATCCCGTTTCGCGATTCCTCGGGCACTGCGATGCTACGTTGAAGTCTCGTACTGTTCCGAGGACATGGAGGCCCCGATGAAGAGCACGCCGTTCGACAGCACCATTCCTTTCCTGAGGGAAGGCTACCCATTCATCTCGAGCAGATGTGACGCCGTGGGCAAGGACCTCTTCTCCAGCCGGCTCGGTCTCGTGGTGCCGGTGATTTTCATCCGTGGCGCCGACGCCGCAGAGAAGTTCTACGGCGAGGATCGATTCACGAGGGAAGGAGCGATGCCGCCCACCATCCAGCACCTGCTCCAGGACAAGGGATCGGTGCAGACCCTCGAAGGAGACGCCCACAGAGTGCGCAAGCGAGCCTTCATGTCATTGATGTCGCCTGCTGCGATGGATGGTCTCGGCGATGTGTTCGAGAGTGAGTGGCAGAAGGTGGAGAAGCGCCGGCTCGGACGCGGATCAGTGAAGCTGCACGACATGGTGCGTGAGATCCTCACGCGAGCAGCATGCCAGTGGGCGGGCGTGCCGCTGCCCGAGCAGGACGTACCTCGGATCACGCAGGAACTCTCCCTCATGATCGACCAGGTGGCCCGCTTCGGTCCGCGTAACTGGTATGCCCAGCTTCGCCGTCGCGGGACGGAGAGCTGGGTGGCGGGGATGGTGGAACAGGTGCGCTCGGGTGAACTGAGTCCCCGCGAGGGCTCCACCCTGGACGTTTTCTCCCATCATCGGGACGTCGATGGGGAACTCCTGTCGCCCGAGGTCGCGGCGGTCGAGATCATCAACATCCTTCGGCCGATCCTGGCGGTCTCCCGATTCATCGTCTTCGCAGCGGTTGCGCTCCACGAGAACCCGAAGTGGCGCGATACCTTCGCGTCAGGGAACGTCGACGACGTCGAACCGTTCGTTCAGGAGGTACGACGTCATTATCCGTTCTTCCCCGCTGTACCCGGCAGGGTCAAGGATCAGTTCCGCTGGCGAGATCATGACTTCCGCAAGGGAGCGATGGTCATCCTCGACATCTACGGTACCTGCCATGATCCCCGGCTATTCCAGGACCCCGACAGCTTCCAGCCCGAGCGTTTCCGAGGCTGGAGCTGGGATGACAACCCCTACAGCTTGATTGCGCAGGGAGCGGGTAGGCACGAATCAAGTCATCGTTGCCCCGGTGAATGGAGCACGGTGGAACTCATGAAGCGGGCAGTGGTGCTTCTTTCCAGGGCCGGCTACACGGTGCCCAGCCAGGACCTGACCGTGCCCCTAAGCCGGTTTCCGTCACTTCCACGCAGTGGCTTCGTGATCTCACGCTAGGGGCAGCGCGACCGGCAGTCGACACGCGGTGGCTCCGCGCTGCGCAGCCGAACAGAACTGCAGTCGACGAAGAGAAGGGCCCGTCCGCGTACGGGCCCTTCTCTTCGTCGACCTACAGGCCTCAGTCGAGGAAGGCCCGGAACTCCTGCTCGAGCACCTTCTTGGGCTTCGCGCCGATCGATGTGGCTGCCACTTCGCCGCCCTGGAAGACATAGACGGCGGGGATCGATGTAATACCGTACTTGGCTGCGATAGCCGGATTGTCATCCACATTGACCTTGACGACGTCGACCTTCTCCGCATGTTCGGACGCGATCTCGTCGAGGATCGGGGTCAGCATCCGGCACGGACCGCACCATTCCGCCCAGAAGTCGACGATCACGGGCTTCTCGGCCTGAAGCACGTCCACGCCGAACGAGGCGTCTGTGACATCTTTTGCATTGCTCATAGTGATACTTCCTGTCTTGTACCGATCAGACTCGATCAGAATACGGGGGATTCGGAGACCGCCTCGGCGGGAGGAGTCGGGACGCGGGCTGCGGTCTTGGAGGCGCTCACGGTGTCTGCGAGATAATGCTCGACGTCGAGCGCCGCCACGCAGCCGCTTCCGGCGGCAGTGATGGCCTGACGATAGGTGGGATCGATGACATCGCCCGCGGCGAAGACTCCGGGGAGAGAAGTCTTCGACGTCCGTCCGTTCACCGCGATGGTCCCCTCCGACGTCAGCTCGAGCTGGGAACGGACCAGATCGACACGGGGGTCGTTGCCGATAGCAACGAATACACCGCTCACCTCCACCTCGCTGGTGGATCCGTCGATCGTGCTGGCAAGGGTCAGCGACGTCACCTTGTCCCCACCGTGGATCTCCGTGACCTCCGAGTTCCAGAGGAAGTTGATCTTCTCGTGGGCGAAGGCCCGGTCCTGCATGATCTTCGATGCGCGGAGCGAATCCCTGCGATGGATGACCGTGACGGAGCGGGCGAACTTCGTGAGGAACAGTGCTTCCTCCATAGCAGAGTCCCCGCCTCCTACGACGGCGATGTCCTGGTTGCGGAAGAAGAAGCCGTCACACGTCGCACACCAGCTCACGCCATGACCGGAGAGCCGCTTCTCGTTCTCGAGTCCGATCTCACGGTACTCGGAACCGGTGGAGATGATCACGGCACGGGCGAGGTACTCATCGCCATTGGCTGTGATGAGCTTCTTGATCTCACCCTCGAGTTCTGCGGCGACGACGTCCTCGTACAGGATCTCCGTGCCGAACCGCCGCGCCTGCTGCTCGAACTGGTCCATGAGGTCCGGCCCCATGACCCCCTCCGGGAATCCCGGGAAGTTCTCGACGTCGGTGGTGTTCATGAGCTCTCCGCCGGCCTTGACGGAGCTGGCGATCATGACGGGCTTGAGATTGGCTCGCGCCGTGTAGACGGCTGCCGTATATCCCGAAGGACCCGAGCCCACGATGATCACGTCGTGGATCTTCGACTCACCGCCGGGATCGGTTGCAGTGGGACTGTCCACCTGGACGTCGGTATCTGTAGTCACGTTGTCGAACGACCTTTCTGTCTTTTCCATCAATCGATCCGGCCGAGCCGGCCATCTCCGGGGACATCTCCAACAACCGATTCTGCGGAGTGATTATTCCGTTGCAATCACAGCTGCGCCGTCCAGAACCGTCCGTAGGTTCACTCCACGGCTATCTCGGCGATCCTGAGGCCGAACGGATACTGCGCCTGAATGTTCGAGAGCAGCGGAAGCCGGGTGACATCGATGATGACGTAGCTGCCGGTGGGTGGGCCGTCGTCGCCCTCGGGGACGGGAAGGCTGATCGAGGGCGACGTGAAGCTCCCCTGGGCTACTTCCTCCGCCCCCTCGATCGTCGGTTCGTCGTTGACGAGAACCGTGAATGCACCCCCGGAACCGTTGAGCTGGTCGATGGTGACCTGTGAGACGGCCGATTCCTCCTCGAGCTCGACGACGAGCGCCAGGTTGGACGCCAGACCTCCGAAGGTATCGCTCGCATACACCTGGTTCCCCCAGAACGTCGCGGGATCTCCGTCGATGATCCGGGGCAGGTTCACATCATTGCCGGCGTCGAGCCCCGGATTGTCCGGAACGACCCGCGCAATACCGGTGATGACCGGTTGAACCGGTTCAGGTTCCGGGTCGGCGGCCGCGGTCGTCGGCGCCGCTGTCGGGACAGGGGTCGCCGGAGCACTGGTGCCCTGGTCCGGCTGCTCCTCGGCGGTCGGCTCCCCGCCGAAGAGGGATCCGAGCTGTGTGGCCACGAGCACGACGGCGATCACCAGGACGATGCTCAGCAGCACGCCGAGGAGAACACGCGTGAACGGTCTGCCGCCGTCGGCCGGATCCTCATCGTCCGGATAGCTCTCGTCCTCCCCTTCTTCGTCGCGGGGGTCGAAGAAGGGGAAACGGGATGCTTCCCGGTCCGTCGCTCCGGCCGCCGTTGCTCCCACCGCACCGGCTGCCACAGCTTCACGGACCTGAGGTTCCTCCTGATCCTGCGCCTCGTCCCCGCCGCGGTAGGAGCTCGGCCGGCTGCTGGGAGGCGGCGGGACGAGGTGCGACGTCGGTCGGGAATCAGCCGCCGGCGCGGCCTCGACGGGTCCGATCTCCGCGGAGTCGTCGCCCTGCTCCTGCGCCTGTCGGTCGAAACGTCGCCGGAGGGCCGAGAACCCCGACGACCACCGGGACTGAGGACGGACCTCCTCGTAGTCCTCGTCGTCCGAGGCCTCCGGTTCCGTGGAGCGGGGGCGGCCGAAGATCTCCGATCCCAGAGTATCGGTGAAGAACGGCTCCACATACGGCTCGTCCTCCGCATCCCCATACGGTCCATCCTCCGCCGGGGTGTCGTCCATAGGGGCGTCCTGGTCCAGGATGAGGTCGAGCATGCCGGCAGCCGGGGTGCGGTTCGTGATCAGAGCCGTGCCGATATCCGTGGTCAGCAGGTCGAGGACCTGGATCTTCTCGTTCCGGTCTCCTGTAGCCAGCTCCCTGGCACTGACCAAGGCCTGCTCGGCGTTGGGCTCCGAAGCAACGAGGATGCTGACCGGGCGATTCAGTACCTGGTCCACGCCGTCGAGCACGAGATCCTGCTGAGCAGATGTCAGGACATGGGCGGTCACCCGGTACCGACCACCCAGTACTGACCCGACGTCTACTGCTTCCGACACGTGTTCCTCCCGGCACTACCCTGCTGATTCCTACCCATGCTACCGGTCGGCAGACCCATGACCTGCTGGGCCGATCAGCCTGTGCTCCGCCTGAAACGCGCGAACAGTGGCGCTACGAAGTCCTGCAGTTCGGTCACTCTGAGCAGCCTGAGCATGAGCAGATAGACGGCTGCCATGACTGTCCCGCCCATCGCGAGCACGACGACGGCGTTGAGCCTGGACTGCCACAGGAACCCGGTGTCGCTGTACCCTCCGAAGCCCCAGCACAGGACGGTACCCACGAGGGCTGCGGCGATACCGGCGACGATCAGGCGGACATGGACGTCGAAGACATGCCCCGCGCCATAGGAGCCGATGACACGGGTCAGGAACACGTGACTGACCAGGACCGCGATCACGTTTCCCAGAGAGTAGGCGAGGGCCAGCATCGGCACGATCAGGCGTGGATCGAACATGCCGGCCGCGAGCGCGAGAGTCACCCCGACCACGGAGAGGATCAGCTGGATCTTCAGCGGCGTCTTCACGTCCTCACTGGCGTAGAAGACGCGGTTGAGGAAGAAGTTGGCGCTGAGGAAGGGCGCTCCCACGGCGAGGATCGCGATGATCACGCCGTTGATCGCCGCGACCTCGGGCGACTCGCTGAACAGGACCCCGAGGGGGCCCGCGAAGGTCAGCAGTGCGGCTGCACCGAAGACGGTCGCGACGCCGATGGTGCGCAGGCCGTGGGACAGGGTGGCCCGCACGGCCGGTAGATCATTGTCGGCATGGGCCGAGGAGAGCTGGTTGAACATGACGGTGGCCAGGGACAGGGCGATCACGGCGTGCGGCAACTGGTACAGCATGGTGCCGAACTCGAGATTCGTGGAACCGGCGATCTCCACCGGCGGATCCTGCGCGAGAAGAGCCGGCCTGGCATCGGAGGCAATCGTCGCGATCCTCAGGTTGACCAGGTAGAGCCCGTTGCCGACGAGCATGGTCACGATCGTCACGGATGCCAGCTTCCCTGTGCGGCCCAACCCCGAGCCACGGAGACCGAACTTCGGGCGAAGACCGAGGTTCAGGCGTTTGAGCGGAACGATCAGCACGGCGGCCTGGACGATGATGCCGAGCGTCGTTCCGCCGGCGAGCAGCAGTGTCTGCTCGCCGGTCCAGGAGTCGGGGCTGTGGCGTTCCACCTGCTCGGTCCCCATGAGCGCGATGAAGGCCAGGAGAAAGCCGATCGAGACGATGTTGTTGGCGACCGGAGCCCACATGTAGGGGCCGAAGGAACCGTTGGCATTGAGGATCTGCCCGGTCACCGCGTAGATGCCGTAGAAGAAGATCTGCGGCAGGCACCAGTATGCGAACACCGTGGTCAGGGTCAGCCTGGCGCCGGTGAAGCTCGTGGTCACCTCGACGATGATCGGCGCGGCGATCGTCACGAGCACGGTCAGGACCAGAAGGGCGACGACGGCGAGGGTGAGGAGTCTGCTCACATAGTCGGCGCCGCGATCGGGCTGTCGGCTGGCACGGATGATCTGGGGCACCAGCACGGCGTTGAAGACTCCGCCGGCAAGCATCAGGTACAGGAAGTTGGGCAGGTTGTTGGCCGAGGTGAAGAGGTCCGACACCTGCCCGGCCGCGCCGATGGCGGTTGCCAGCAACGCCACCCTGACGAGCCCGAGGAGCCGGGAGGCGAGGGTGCCCGCGGCCATGATCGCGCTGGCACGGGCGGTGGAGCCGCTGCGGGGAGCGGAGGGATCAGCGCGAGGTGCCGGTGTGCCGTCCGCTAGGGGGGTGGAGGCTGTGTTCGTGTCGGACATCGCTCCCTATCGTCTCACCCGGGTAGCCCGCGAGCGCACCGCCGGCAGTACAGCAGACTCAGAGGTGTTCCGGCAGCGCCTCACGGGCCAGATCCGCGATGCGGCGTTCGTTGGGGAAGGACAGGCGGCGGCCGAGTTCGTGCAGGGGTACCCATGCGACGTCGACGGCCTCGTGATCGGGATCGTTCTCGATGGTGAGCTCGCCGCCCGTCGCGATGAGCAGGAAATGATGCACCGTCTTGTGCACGCGGTGGCCGCTGACCGTGAACCAGTAGTCGATGCTTCCGAGCGTGGACACGATCCTGCCCTCGATCCCGGTTTCCTCGGCGATCTCCCGGACGGCTGCATCCTCATTGTTCTCGGTACCCTCGGGATGACCCTTCGGCAGGCACCATTCGAGGCGTCCGCCGCGGTTCAGTCGGGCGATGATGGCGACGTCGAGAGTGTCCTTCGAAGCATCGATGACCACCCCTCCGGACGAGATCTCCTCCACCGTGGGCAGCTGATGCACTGCAGGCATACCCGTGGTTCCCATTGACACTGTCAACGGGGTGCGTTTCGGTGCACTCGGAACGGGTCGGTCCATGCAGACCACTCTAACGATCTTTGAATGGAGCTGCCGACGGTCCGGGTCGGTCCAGGAGACTCCCGCTGCCGGCGCCGCGTGCATTCCACGTCGGTGGCACCGGGCGTCCGCTGTGGGAATCGGCACGCGGTCTGGCACCCTTGAAGGACTATGTCGCGCCTTTCGGACACGTCCTCATTCACCGCTTCCCTGCCTCCCGTGGTCCTCGAGGTCGGCGAACTCTTCAATGCCGCCGGCCATGACCTCTCCCTCGTCGGCGGACCGGTTCGGGATCTGTTCCTCGGTAGGGTCTCACCCGATCTCGACTTCACCACGGACGCCGACCCGGATCAGACCGTCGCCGTCATCAAGGGGTGGGCGGACGCCTACTGGGAGATCGGACGCGCATTCGGAACGATCGGTCTTCGCAGGATGGGATACCAGATCGAGATCACCACCTACCGCGCAGAGGCCTACGATCCCGGGTCCAGGAACCCGACGGTCGCCTTCGGAACGAGTCTCGAGGACGATCTGCTGCGCCGCGACTTCACGATCAACGCCATGGCACTGAGGCTCCCGTCCCTCGAACTCGTCGATCCGTTCGGGGGCGTGCGGGATCTCCACGGAGGATTCCTGCGGACACCCGGGACGCCGTCGTCGTCGTTCTCCGACGACCCGCTGCGCATGATGCGCGCCGCACGCTTCGTCTCCCAGCTGGGTGTGAGCGTGGCCCCCGAGGTCTCGGAGGCCATGACGGACATGGCCGGGCGCATCTCCATCATCTCGGCCGAACGGGTGCGCGATGAGCTGGTGAAGCTCCTTCGCGGCAGGGCGCCCGACGCCGGGATGGATCTCATGGTCGCGACAGGCCTTGCCGATCATGTGCTGCCGGAGGTGGCGGCGCTACGCCTCGAGACGGATGAGCACCATCGGCACAAGGACGTCTACCAGCACTCGCTGACCGTGCTGCGTCAGGCGTGCGAGCTGGAGACGGGCGAGGACGGCCCCGTTCCCGGGCCCGACGTCGTCCTGCGTCTGGCGGCCCTCCTCCACGACATCGGGAAACCGGCCACCCGGAAGTTCGAACCCGGCGGCGCTGTCACTTTCCGCCATCACGACACGGTCGGAGCGAAGCTGGCAGCGAAGCGACTGCGCGCACTGCGTTTCGACAACGACACCGTCAAGGCCGTTGCGCGCCTGGTGGAGCTGCACATGCGGTTCTACGGATACGGCGAGGCGGGCTGGAGCGACTCGGCCGTCAGGCGGTACGTGAGCGACGCCGGTCCCCTCCTCGAGCGGCTGCACCGGCTCACGCGCTCCGATGTCACCACGCGGAACCGGCGCAAGGCCGAGCGGCTGGCCTTCGCCTACGATGATCTCGAGGCACGGATCAGTGCGCTGGCGGAGCAGGAAGAACTCGCGTCGATCCGCCCTGATCTCGACGGTGAGCAGATCATGGCCCTGCTCGGGATATCCCCGGGCCCCGTGGTGGGACGTGCCTATCGCTTCCTCCTCGAGGAGCGCATGGAGCACGGGCCGCTGAGCCACGCCGAGGCCGAAACCATGCTTCGCTCCTGGTGGCGCGAGCAGCCCGAATCCAAGGAGAGTACGCAATGAGACCTTTGTCAGGTGCAGCAGCACCGGATCTGACCCCGGCCGGAACACCTCTTCCCCGGCTGTGGCTGCTCCGGCACGGAGAGACCGAGTGGTCCAGGGACGGTCGCTACACGGGTCTCACCGACCTCGCACTCACCGAGAACGGCGAGAAGCAGGCATTGGCGGCCCGCGAGCACCTCGAGGGCGTCGACTTCGATCTCGTGCTCACCTCGCCCCTGCAGCGCGCGGTGCGCACCGCCGAGCTCGCCGGATTCCCCGACGCCGAGGTGCTGCCGTACGCCCACGAGTGGGACTACGGGGACAACGAGGGCCGCAACAGCGCGACGGTGCGGGAAGAGAACCCGGGCTACCTGATCTGGAACGACGGCGTCCCGAACGGCGAGACGCTGGATCAGGTCTCGGAGCGGGCGGACCGCGTGATCGCACGTGTCCAGGCCGGATGCGGAACACCGGCGGACCGCGATTCCGATGCCACCCCCGTACAGAACGCGCTGCTCGTGGCACACGGTCATTTCCTCAGGGTTCTCTCCGCCCGCTGGCTGCAGTTCGGCGGGATCGAGGGACGTCGGTTCGTCCTGGGTACGGCTGCCGTCTGCGCACTCGGCTGGGACAAGCGCACGCCCGCGATCGTGCACTGGAACCTCTAGGACCAACACCCGCGTACTGAGCGACCCACGGCACGATTCGTGGGTCGCTTCCCTTGCGGCACGGTACCGGCGCGCCTGTCCGTGCCGGAATCCGATACCGGAATGAGAGCCGGCAGTACGGCGTTGTAGTGTCGGGGTGGACTATCGAACGGCACAGATCCCACAGCCGGTCGGAAGGGAGAGGGTGTGACCGGCGTCAGGCGCGTGGCCATGCTGTCCCTTCATTCCTCGCCCCTGGAGCAGCCCGGCAGGGGTGACGCCGGTGGGATGAACGTCTACGTCAGAAGTACAGCGCTGGAACTGGCGAGGGCGGGCGTCGAGGTGGAGATCTTCACGCGGGGCGTCGGTGAAGGACGGCCACGCCGGGAGATCCTGCAGGACGGCGTGCTGGTGCATCACCTCGATGCAGGCCCGCCCCGGCCCATCCCGAAGGAAGCTCTGCCCGGGCTGGCGGAGATTTTCGCCGACGCCATCGCCGATACCGCGGGACTGCGCGCGGACGGTCACTTCGATGTGCTGCACTCCCACTACTGGGTCTCCGGTGCCGTGGGGCTGAACCTGAGCAGGAAACTCGACCTGCCGCTCGTGCACTCCATGCACACCATGGCCAAGGTCAAGAATCTGCGCATGAGGACGATCAGTTCGCCCGAACCCGCCGACAGGATCACCGGCGAGCAGTCCATCGTGGTCGGCTCGACACGGCTCCTGGCGAACACGA
Source organism: Arthrobacter echini (assembly GCF_004803505.1). Taxonomy (GTDB): domain Bacteria; phylum Actinomycetota; class Actinomycetes; order Actinomycetales; family Micrococcaceae; genus Arthrobacter_D; species Arthrobacter_D echini. Next base: position 408,022 of record NZ_SSWH01000001.1, on the reverse strand, counting down.
GTACCGAAGCCACCGAACTCGTCTCGCTCTACGGTGCCGACCCGGGACGCATCGACGTGGTCGCCCCGGGAGTCGATCTCGCCACGTTCCACCCGGGCGACCGGCGTGCAGCGCGCGCGTCCCTGGCCTTTCCACCCGAGCAGTTCCATGTGGTCTTCGCCGGCAGGATCCAGAAACTCAAGGGTCCGCAGGTGCTGGTGTCGGCGGCAGCCGAACTGCGCTCGCGTCGACCCGACATCCCACTGGTCGTCAGCATTCTCGGCTCCGGCAGCGGGTCCGAGCTGTTCGCGCTCCAGCCCCTCATCGACGACGCCGGCCTCGGGGAGACCGTGCGGCTCTATCCGCCGGTGACCGCGGCACATCTGGCCCAGTGGTTCAGGGCCGCGGACGCCGTCGTCATGCCGTCCTTCAGCGAGTCGTTCGGGCTGGTGGCGCTCGAGGCGCAGGCCTGCGGTACCCCGGTGGTCGCGGCCAACGTGGGCGGCCTGCCCCAGGCCGTCAGCGACGGACGCAGTGGTCTCCTCGTGGACGGGCACAGCCCCGCTGCCTGGGCGCGTGCTCTCGAGGGACTGCACGACGACGAGGCCCTGCGCGCCTGCCTCGGCAGGGGTGCAGCCCTCCACGCACTCGGTTTCGGCTGGCAGCGCACGGCGCTGCTCACGGCCCAGAGTTACCGGAAGGCTGTCGAGCACTTCCCCATCGGGACCCCGAAGTAGGGCCCTTCCCGCGCCGTAGGATAGGACCGTGCTTCCCACCGAGCTGGCCGAATACCTCGATTCCGTGCGCATCACCGGAGACGTCGCCACACCACGCCAGGACAACCTGAGGCACATGCACCTCTTCCTCGAGGGCAACGAGCACCTCGAGTTCGGCGTCACCCGTACGCGCGAGTGGAGCTACGACGACGTCTTCGACCTCATGCACGACCGGGTGGGAATCGATCCCGATCGTGCCCATGTCCGGGGCCAGGACACCATCGATGCAGCGAAGTGTGTTGCATCGCTCGACCGGTTCGCCGACGTCCTCGGTGCCGCGGTGAGCAGAAGCGAGCGCATCCTCTTCGCGACGGGGCATCCTGCCGGTCTGCTGCCCGTCCACGCAGCCTTCGCGCGTTCTGCTGCGGCAGCCGGCGCCACGGTGGTGGAGGTACCCGAGGGCCGACCGTTCGGCGAGGGGGACATCCGCCAGATCTTCGGCGTCCTGGTCTGGCACCAGCACGGTGGCCTGATGCACACGCACTTCCCCGCGCCGATGCGGCTGAGCCTTCAGACCCTGGCCGACGACGGACTCGCTCCGCCGGATCTCGTGGTGGCCGATCATGGCTGGGCGGGGCAGGCGGCGAGCTCGGGCCTTCGAACCATCGGCTTCGCGGACTGCAACGATCCCGGTCTGTTCGTCGCCGAGGCCCAGGGGCAACTGGAGGTCGCCGTGCCACTGGACGACAACGTTCCGCCAGGATTGTACGGGCCCCTGATCGACTACGTCCTGACACGGGCGGGGATGCCTCCGGTGTGAGCCGGGCCACTGATAGGTTGGGCCCATGAGCGATCTTGAGATTGCCCGCAGCGCTGCGGTCAGGCCCATCGAGGACATCGCCGACGCCGCGGGCATCCCGCGGGAAGCCGTCGAGTTCCACGGACGCTACAAGGCGAAGATCGACCCGCGCCTGCTACCCGAGGACGACGGCGTCCCGGGCCAGGTGGTACTCGTCAGCGCGATGAGTCCCACCCCTGCAGGCGAGGGCAAGTCCACGTGCACGGTGGGACTGGCCGATTCCCTGGCCCGGGCGGGTCAGCGGGTCATGATCGCCCTCCGCGAGCCGTCCCTCGGGCCGGTGCTCGGCATGAAGGGCGGTGCCACGGGAGGCGGGTACTCCCAGGTGCTGCCCATGGACGAGATCAATCTGCACTTCACGGGTGACTTCCACGCCATCACGGCGGCGAACAACGCCCTGGCGGCACTGATCGACAACCACATCCACCAGGGCAACATCCTCGGCATCGATCCGAGACGCGTCACGTTCAAGCGGGTCCTCGACGTCAACGACCGGGCGCTGCGCGAGGTGGTCATCGGCCTCGGCGGCCCCACGGAGGGAACCCCACGCCAGGACGGCTTCGACATCACGGTGGCCTCCGAGGTCATGGCGGTCTTCTGTCTGGCCCAGGATCTCGACGACCTGAGGGAACGGCTCGGCAACATCACGTTCGGCTACACCTACGAGCGCACTCCCCTGACCGTGCGCGATCTCGGCGTCGAAGGGGCGCTGACCCTGCTGCTCAAGGACGCCATCAAGCCGAATCTCGTCCAGACCATCGCCGGGACCCCCGCGCTGGTCCACGGGGGCCCGTTCGCCAACATCGCCCACGGCTGCAACTCGGTGATCGCGACGCGCACGGCCCGGCAGCTGGCGGACATCGTGGTGACCGAGGCGGGTTTCGGCGCGGATCTGGGCGCCGAGAAGTTCCTCGACATCAAGGCGCGTGCTGCAGGCTTCGCACCCGGCGCCGTCGTCATCGTGGCCACCATCCGCGCGCTGAAGATGCACGGGGGCGTCGCGAAGACCGAGCTGGCCGCGTCGAACGTGGAGGCGGTCGCCGCAGGAACGGCGAATCTGCTCCGGCACGTCCGGAACATCGAGAAGTTCGGTCTCTCGCCGGTCGTGGCCGTCAATCAGTTCGGCACGGACTCCGAGGAGGAACTGGACTGGCTGCTGGGCTGGTGCCGGACCGAGGGGATCGACGCCGCAGTGGCCGACGTGTGGGGTCAGGGCGGAGGGGGGCCCGGCGGCGACGAACTCGCGGCGAAGGTCCTCGCAGCCCTGGACCGACCGGTGGACTTCTCGCACCTGTACCCGCTCGAGCTGCCCGTGGAGGACAAGATCCGCACCATCGCCCGTGAGATCTACGGGGCCGGCAACGTCGACTTCTCCGCCGCCGCCCTGCGGCGACTGGCGGAGATCAGGGCCAATGGCTGGGATGCGCTGCCGGTGTGCATGGCGAAGACGCAGTACTCGTTCTCGGACGATCCGACGCTGCTCGGGGCCCCGACGGGGTTCGACCTCCACGTCAGGGATCTCGTCATCAGGACCGGAGCGGGCTTCGTCGTCGTGACGACCGGCGCGGTGATGACCATGCCGGGGCTGCCGAAGGAACCCGCCGCGCTGCGGATGGACGTCGACGCCGACGGGCAGGCGGTCGGTCTGTTCTAGCGAACTGTCGCCGCGACACCCGGCCGGAGGCCCCGGAGGGGCGGTCCGAGGCCGCAGCGTCCGTGGGAAGAACAGTTAGCGGTCGAGCTCGCCGCGGATGAACGCCTCGACCCTCTCATGGGCGATATCGTCCGCGTACTGCTCCGGCGGCGACTTCATGAAGTAGCTGGAGGCGGAAAGGATCGGTCCGCCGATGCCGCGATCAAGGGCGATCTTCGCTGCGCGGATGGCGTCGATGATGACTCCGGCGGAGTTGGGCGAGTCCCACACCTCGAGCTTGTACTCCAGCGAGACCGGAGCATCCCCGAAGTTGCGTCCTTCCAGGCGTACGAAGGCCCACTTCCGGTCGTCGAGCCAGGCCACGTAGTCCGAGGGGCCGATATGGACGTCGTCGGCGTGCAGCTCGGCTTTCACATTGGAGGTCACGGCCTGCGTCTTGGAGACCTTCTTGGATTCGAGGCGATCGCGCTCGAGCATGTTCTTGAAGTCCATGTTGCCGCCCACATTGAGCTGGTACGTGCGATCCAGGGTGACGCCGCGATCCTCGAACAGCTTCGCCATGACCCGGTGGGTGATCGTCGCGCCGATCTGGCTCTTGATGTCGTCACCGACGATCGGGACGCCGGCCTCGGTGAACTTGTCCGCCCACTCCTTCGTCCCGGCGATGAAGACGGGAAGAGCGTTGACGAATGCGACCCCTGCATCGATGGCGCACTGTGCGTAGTACTTGGCGGCGTGCTCCGAGCCGACGGGCAGGTAGCAGACGAGGACATCGGCTCTGGAATCCTTGAGCTGGGCGACGATGTCGACGGGCTCCTCGTCCGACTCGACGATGGTCTCGCGGTAGTACTTGCCCAGGCCGTCGAGGGTGTGGCCGCGCTGGACGATGACGCCGGTGGGCGGGACGTCGACGATCTTGATGGTGTTGTTCTCGCTGGCGCCGATGGCTTCCGCGAGGTCGTGGCCCACCTTCTTGCCGTCGACGTCGAACGCGGCGACGAACTCGACGTCGCCCACGTGGTACTTGCCGAACTCGACATGCATCAGACCCGGGATGGAACCCGTGGGATCGGCATCACGATAGTAGTGCACACCCTGTACGAGCGACGCGGCACAGTTGCCGACTCCAATGATTGCCACGCGAATGGGGTTCTGTCCCACAGTTCTCCTCGAAAGCCAGTTGAGTATGCGCCCGTCGGCATTTCCCAGGAATAGGGGCGGCGGGAACTACAAGTCTACGTTCAGTTCGCAGCGCGCATGGCAGCGTGCGTATTCCCCGCGCGCCCTGGCCGCGCCGGCGGTGGTGCCCACTCGGGAGACTGACCATGGGTCATCATCAGCGCTCGTGACCTCCGTCGGCCGTGCAGCCGCAGCGGAGCGGTCAGGAGCCCGGAATCAGGCTCCGAGCTGTGCCGGGGCACCCGCTAGGCTGGCAGGGCCGTGGAAGACCCGTCGCACAAGGCACTCGGGGCGTCCACATCCACGTGAGGGCCGGTGAACCCGGGTGGAGCGAGCGGCGGCACATGTGAAGACCAGCGGAAGAGAATCAGTGAGTGCAGAACCTCTGACCTACACCCTGCTCGACGACGACGGCTTCGAGGCGATCGCGGCAGCCCACCCCGAGGTGAGGATCCCGATCGAGCAGACGCCGGCGTGGGTCCTCTTCGAGCAGGCACTCGGGCGCGCGGCGCTCGGTATCTGGGCCTACACGGACAGCAGCGGGGTGCTGATCGCCACGGCGAGCTTCGTCCAGGTGCGGAGGCGTCTGCGCGAATCCGTCGTGGTGGTCAACGGGCCCGTCTGGTTCGCGGAGCGCACGCCTGCTGCCGAACGCGTGCTGATGGAAACCGTGCGTGACCAGTTCGACGACCACCGGTCCGTGGATCCGCTCTATGTCCGCATGCAGGTCGCGACCCCGCAGTTCCCAGCCACCGGTCCGATCGAGCACGGGTGGTACGAGCGGGAGATCGTCGTCGACCTCGCCATGTCCGAGGCCGAACTCCTGAAGAGCTTCAGGCCCAATGCACGCAACAGCATCCGGCGCGCGCAGCGCAATGGAGTCGAGGTGCGGCATATTCCGCGTACGGAATGGAACTCGGTGTTCGTTGCTGAGCTCTTCCCGATCATGCGTGAAACGGCTGAGCGGGACGGCTTCCAGTCCTTCGACTCGTCGTACTACGAGACGCTGCTGAACGTGCTCGGCGACCACCTGAGGATGCTCGTCGCCTACCGGGACGGTGAACCGCTCAGCTGGCTCATCACCACGGAGTACAGGGGCTATTCGGTGTACTACTTCGCGGGCAGCACGCACCAGGCCCGCCGGCTCTTCGCTCCGTACCTGCTGTTGTGGGAGGCATTCCGCGTGCTCAGGGAGGCAGGCAATACCGCGTGCGGACTGACCGGTATCGTCAGCGAGAACTATCCGGAGCTGGCCAATGTCACCACCTTCAAGCGGAATTTCTCCAGGGACGTGGTGGTGGTACCGACGACGTACGACATCCCCCTCCGCCGGAGGCGGTACGCAATTGTCGCTGGTGTGCTGCGTGCCCGCCGGTCGGCGGCTGCAGCGGCAGGGTCGGCCCGGCAGCGCGGCATGTCCGCCCTGAAGCAACTCCAGGAGCGACGCGGATCGGGAGGTGGCCCGTGATCGACGTCGAAGTGGTCGGGGCGGGCCCGAACGGCCTTGCAGCGGCGGTCGTCATGGCCCGTGCCGGCTTGAGCGTCCGCGTGCGCGAGGCCGGTCCGACGATCGGCGGTGGGACACGAACCCGCGAGCTCATGGAGCAGGACCACGTCCACGACGTCGGTTCCGCTGTTCATCCCATGGCGCTGGCATCCCCGTTCTTCCGGGACTTCCAACTCTCCCGGCGCATCGGATTCGCCGTTCCCGAGGTGTCGTTCGCCCATCCGCTCGACGGCGGACGGGCCGGGGTCGCGTACCGCAGCATGGAACGGACGGTCGCCGGACTCGGCGTCGACGGCGAGGCCTACCGCCGTCTCCTGCAGCCCCTGAGCGATCGGGACCAGGACGTCCTGGACTTCGCCCTGCATCACGTGCTCCGGTTTCCCCGCAGGCCGGAAGCCGCCGTGCGGTTCGCGCTCGCCGTGCTGGAGCAGGGACTGCCCTGGTGGAACAGGCGGTTCAGCACCGACGAAGCCAGAGCACTGCTCACGGGCGTCATGGCTCACCCCGTGGGAACTCTTCCCTCGCTCGCCGGCGCCGGTGCGGGGCTGGTCCTGCATCTTCTCGCGCACACGGTGGGGTGGCCGATTCCGGTCGGAGGCTCCCAGTCCATCGCCGAAGCCCTGGCCCTCGACCTGCGGCAGCACGATGGGCGCATCATCACCGACAGCCGCATCGACACCCTCGCGGAGGTCTCCGGTGCCCGGGTGGTACTTCTGGATGTTGCTCCCAGGACGTTCCAGGCCATGTCCCGAGGGCGGTTGCCGGCAGCCTACGAGAGGGCCCTGTCCGCCTTCACCTACGGCAATGCGGCCTGCAAGGTGGACTTCATCCTGTCCGGGCCGGTGCCCTGGGCACACCCGGAACTGCACCGCGCCGGCACGGCCCACCTCGGCGGCACGCGCGAGGAGATCGCCGTCGGGGAGCGGCAGGTCAGACGGGGCGAGCACCCGTCGAGCCCCTACGTCCTGCTGTCCCAGCCCTCGACGTTCGATCCGACCCGTGCGCCCGAGGGACGTCACATCCTGTGGACCTACTGCCATGTGCCGCGCGGCTCCACCCGTGACATGGCGGAGGCCGTCACGGCGCAGATCGAGAGATTCGCCCCCGGTTTCCGGGACGTCGTCGTGCGCACCCACACGCTGACCGCCGCCGGACTCGAGGCCTACGACGCGAACTACGTGGGTGGGGACTTCAGCAGTGGAGCGGTGAACCTGCGGCAGATCATCGCCAGGCCAGTGCCCTCGCTGCAACCGTGGGCAACCCCGTTACCGGGTGTCTACCTCTGTTCGCAATCGACGCCGCCCGGACCCGGCGTGCACGGGATGGCCGGGCTGAATGCCGCGCGGCTGGCACTCGAGCGCGAATTCGGACTGCCCGTACCGGCACTGGGGCTGTGACAGCGGTCGATCGGGTCGGGGCATGGACCTGTCAGCGGACGTCCGGGGAACACGCAGGCGAAGAGTGTCGATACGATCCGTGCACAGCTGAACATCTGGCAATGTGTGAACCATGACTTCCGAACCAGCCGCGCGTGTCGCACTGATCATCGAAGACGACGCCGATGTGCGCCAACTCCTCGTCATGACCCTGGGCATGAACGGCTTCACCGTCATCGAGGCCGCCAGCGGACGCGAGGGAGTCGCCCTGGTCCGTGAACGCCGCCCCGACCTCGTGACCCTCGACCTCAACCTCCCGGACATCGACGGGGTGGAGGTGTGCCGCCAGATCCGCCCCCTGACCGATGCGTACATCATCATGATCACGGCTCGTCAGGACGAGATCGATCGCCTCATCGGCCTCGAGATCGGAGCGGACGACTTCGTGGTCAAACCCTTCAGCCCGCGCGAGGTCGGCGCCCGCGTGAACGCGATGTTCCGGCGCCCGAGGAACGGGGACGGTGGTCCGCCGTCCGCGAACGACGTCAGCGGAACCCCTCGGTCCGACGCCCCGGCGGTGGCGACGCGGGCTGATCGAGAGCCCGGACTGCTGGTCCACGGACCGCTCGAGATCGATATCGAGGGTCGGGTGGCGATGCTCGACGGCGAGGAACTCCCGCTCACCCGTATCGAGTTCGACCTGCTCGCCCTGCTCGTGTCGGGTCCGCGGAGGGTCTGGCAGCGCGAGACCCTGCTCTCGCGCATCTGGGGTGAGGGCTGGGTGAACGACCAGCACCTCGTGGAGGTGCATGTGCGCAATCTCCGCAAGAAGCTCAATGAGGATACGAAGGCACCCAGATTCATCCGCACGGTGCGGGGTGTCGGTTACCGCATGATCCCGGTCAGCGCCGACTGAAACTCGGACCCGAGCTCCCGCAACTGTTCGATCAGCCGGTGCTGGTGATCGGGTACGCCGACGAGTTCCAGGGCCGTGGAGGACGCCTCCTCGAGCCGGACCGCCCCCACCATCGCGGCACTGACGTTGAGGCTGAGCAGCGCCACGACGGCGGCGTCGACGTCGCCCGTCGAGAGCGCGACGTCGATGGCGTGGATCCGCTGCGGGAGCATGTCGACGAACATCCCGGCGAACTGCAGTGCTCCCTCCGGGCTCGAGAGTTCCGCTCCGAGATCGTCGAGGATCCGCCGGTCGAGGACGGGAAGCCGCGACAGATCGGCGCCCATAGTGGCATCGGTGGGCGCGGGAGCGACGGGGGTGGTCGCGTCGTCGTCCTTCGGGCGGGACCAGATCATGAGCAGAAGACCTCCGACGAGGACGGCCGGGACTCCGTAGACCAGGAGCTGGCTGACGATGGGTGTGCGGAGGGCGCGGATCACGGAGCCGACTTCGGGGATGACGGCTCTCGCCTCGTATACGTGGTCCCCCTCGAGGGTTGCCGTCCAGGGATCGACGGATTCGTTCGCGTCGCCCTTGGTGCGGACGGCGGTGGTTCCGTCCGTATCCCTGATGACCTCGATCACGCGGTGCGTCTCGACGCGGTGGTCCTCCACTGGGATGTGGTAGCTGATCACATCGCCCACGGCGACCTCGCTCACGGGCTGCAGCGTCGTGACGACGACGTCCCCGGGCATGATCTCCGGGGCCATGCTGCCGGTGAGCATCGTGGCGGTCTGGTAGCCGAAGAAGCGCGGACCGATCGCGAAGAACAGGACGGCGGCGATGGCTGTGATCATGAGCAGCGTGCCGAGCAGGCTCACGATCCGTTGCCCGATGGGGGGCCGGTCCGCAGCTGGCTGTGCCTCCGGGGGAGCAGTCCTGGTGGAGGGCGGGCCTGCGATCGGTTGTACGGTCGGGAACGCCAGCCGAGTGGAGAGCGGGCCTGCGATCGCTTGTACGGTCGGGAACGCCGGCCGGTGCTCGGCAGGTCGCTGCGCCGTCCGTACCGCCGGGCCGATGGACGGGAGGTCTGTCGTCGTCACGCGTTGCTCCTTCTGCCGCTGATACCCCGACCGATTGCCGGACGGGACCGCCCATCTGCCGGTGGACGGACCGGAGCGCTGAACTCCTGGTATCCACTGTGGTCGTCGTGACTAAAGGCGTCGTGCCGGAACGGCGAAAGTAGACCGAAGAAAGAGCGAAGGCCCTATTTCTGGTGGGGTCTGTGGTCGTTCCCGGTGCAGGACGCCGGTGGGTGGGAACGAGCGTCGGATCCCACTTCTCGCGTCCGGGGAGTGGGATTGGTGGACGTGCAGACCCGGGAAAGCCCCCGATCCGACTTGTCACGCCTGAGGAGTGGGATCGGGGGCTGTGTGCTGCCGGGCGCCAGGGTCGATCCCGGTGCACGGCGCCGGCGGGTGGGATCGAAGGCCCGGTCCCACTTGTCACGCCGGAGGAGTGGGATTGGCGGACGCGCAGGCCCGGGAAAGCCCCCGATCCCGCTCTTCGCGCCGGAAGAGTGGGGTCGGAGGCACACCGCGCAGGATCTAGGCGAGCATCTCCCGCACCATGGGGATGACCTTCGTGCCGTACAGCTCGATGCTGTGCATGAGGTTCTCGTGCGGCAGCGGACCGGCGCTGTACTTCATGTCGAAGCGGTCGATCCCCAGGGTCCTGACCGTCGAGACGATCTTCGTCGCCACGGTCTCCGGCGAGCCCACATAGAGCGAACCGCTGTCGGCCTCCCGGTCGAACTCGGCCCGGCTCGTCGGGCCCCAGCCGCGCTCTCGACCGAGGCGATCACGCATGATCCGGTTGTCCGGCCATAGTTCCTCGCGTGCCTGTTCGTCGGAGTCGGCGATGTAGCCGGGCGAGTGCACGCCGATCGGCAGCGTGGGCTGTTCCAGCTGGGTGAGGGCCCGATGGTACAGCTCCACGTAGGGCGCGAACCGCGCGGGGTCACCACCGATGATCGCGAGCATCAGCGGCATGCCGTAGCGAGCGGCACGGACCACGGATTCGGGGCTTCCGCCGACGCCGATCCAGGTCTTGAGCCGTCCGCCCTCGGTCTTCGGGTACACCTCATGGGCGTTCAGACCCGGACGGGTGCTCCCGGACCAGGTGACCGGACCCTCCTTGATGAGTTCGGAGAAGAGATCGAGCTTCTCCTCGAAAAGCCGCTCGTAGTCCGAGAGATCGTAGCCGAAGAGAGGAAAGGACTCCGTGAAGGAACCACGCCCCAGGATGACCTCCGCACGGCCGTTGGAGACGGCGTCGAGTGTTGCGAAGCGCTGGTAGACGCGGACGGGATCATCGGAGCTGAGTACCGTCACCGCGGAACCCAGACGTATGCGCGAGGTCTGCCCGGCGATCGCCGCGAGAACGGTTTCAGGAGCTGAGACCGCGAAGTCGTCCCGGTGGTGTTCACCAAGTCCGATGAAGTCGATACCGACCTGATCGGCGAGGACCGCTTCCGCGACGACATTGCGAATCACCTGGGGATAGGGCACTGCGCCGCCGTCCTGCGCGCGCGTGACATCCCCGAAGGTGTCGAGTCCGAACTCCAGTTCGCCTGCCATGGTGTTGCTCCCTTTCGTTGCGTCCGGTTCGTTCCGGCACTGCTGGGACAACGAGGCAGGCAGCACCGTTATTCCATGCATATGCATGGAACAGGTCATGTCCGCTCCCCGTCCCGCAGGAGCCGCCCGCACTTGTCACGCGTCCAGTACGCTGCCGTCCCGACACCCCGGTCGGGCGTCCTCGTCATTGCCTCGGGCGCTGCAGGGCGGTACCCTGTAGTACGGCCATGCTGCCGCGATCCCCAACTGAATACGCCCTTGACCCGCAGCGGGAGAGTTCTGCTGTTGAACACACCGGCAGGCGCCGTAGGAGCAACTCCTCCCCAGGAATCTCTCAGGCCCAGTACCGTCGCGGACAGGCAACTCTGGAAAGCAGGGACGGGCACGGCCCGGACCTCACCGACGGTGCAAGCAGGCAGTCCTGCGGAAACTCTCAGGTTCCCTACAGAGCGGGGAGGAACCCGACCAGGTACGCGCCCTTGCGCCCAGCCCCGACCGACGGAGTTCCCATGACAGCCCTATCCGACCAGGTTTCCAGCCCCGCCTCGGCCTTTGCCGATCGGCATATCGGCCCGCGCACCCCCGAGGCCTCGCACATGCTCGAGGTTCTCGGGTACCCGAGCCTCGACAAACTCGTGGACATGGCAGTCCCCGCCAGCATCCGCCTCGACCGATCGCTCAAGCTGCCCGGAGCACTCAGCGAGACCGAGGTGCTCGCCGAGCTCCGCCGGATGGCCGGACGTAACCGGACCGCTGTGCAGATGATCGGTCAGGGGTACTTCGACACGGTCACCCCGCCGGTGATCCGGCGCAACGTGCTGGAGTCCCCCGCCTGGTACACCGCCTACACGCCCTATCAGCCGGAGATCTCCCAGGGCCGCCTCGAGGCACTGCTGAACTTCCAGACCATGGTGCAGGACCTCACCGCGCTCGACATCGCCAACGCCTCCCTGCTCGACGAAGCCTCCGCCGTCGCCGAAGCAGTGCTCCTCATGCGGCGCTCGGGCAAGAACAAGGGCCGCACCGTCATCGACGCCGATGCCCTCCCGCAGACCGTCGCGGTCGTGCGCGGCCGCGCGGAAGCTCTCGGTTTCGAGGTGGAGATCGCAGACCTCTCCGCAGGTCTGCCCGACGGCGACATCAACGGCGTCGTCCTCCAGCAGCCCGGTGCCTCCGGAGCACTCCGCGACCACGCCGAGGTCATCGCAGCCGCCAAGGAGCGCGGAGCACTCGTCACGGTCGCTGCCGATCTGCTGTCCCTGACCCTCATCACGGCCCCGGGCGAGCAGGGCGCGGACATCGCCGTCGGTTCCGCCCAGCGCTTCGGCGTCCCGCTGTTCTTCGGCGGCCCGCATGCGGCCTACATGGCCGTCCGCAAGGGTCTCGAGCGCATGCTGCCCGGGCGACTCGTGGGCGTGTCCAAGGACGCCGACGGCGCTCCCGGCTACCGGCTCGCGCTGCAGACGCGCGAGCAGCACATCCGGCGCGAGAAGGCCACGAGCAACATCTGCACCGCCCAGGCACTGCTGGCGATCGTCGCATCGATGTACGGCGTCTACCACGGACCGGAGGGCCTGAAGGCGATCGCCCGGACCACGCACCAGCGCGCCGTCGAGCTTGCCGCCGCCCTCGAGGCCACGGACGCCGCCGTCGTGCACGAGGCGTTCTTCGACACCCTCCTGGTCCGCGTGCCGGGCAGGGCCGACGAGTACGCGGACCGGGCCGAGGCCGCCGGGTACAACCTCCGCCGGATCGACGCGGACCACCTCGGCATCTCCTGCGACGAGACGACGACGCCGGAGCACGTCGCAGCCGTCGCCGCGGTGTTCGGGGGGTCGGCCACCTCGGAGGCGGCTCAGTCGACGGGCGAGCGGATCCCGGAGAGCCTGCACCGTACGTCGGACTTCATGACGCACCCGGTGTTCTCGCTGTACCGCTCGGAAACCGCGATGCTGCGGTACCTGCGCAGACTCTCGGACCGGGACCTCGCGCTGGACCGCACCATGATCCCGCTGGGCTCGTGCACCATGAAACTCAACGCGACGGTGGAGATGGAGTCCATCTCCTGGCCTGAGTTCGCTTCGATCCACCCCTATGCTCCTGAGGCCCAGACCGAGGGCTGGCGTGAGCTGATCACCGATCTCGAGGAGCGCCTCGCCGAGATCACCGGGTACGACCGCGTCTCCCTGCAGCCCAATGCCGGCTCGCAGGGCGAGCTCGCCGGGCTGCTCGCCATCCGCGGGTACCACCGCTCACGCGACGAGGAGAACCGCACCGTCTGCCTCATCCCGTCCTCGGCGCACGGCACCAATGCGGCGTCGGCAGTGCTCGCGGGCATGAAGGTCGTGGTGGTCGGGACGGCGGACAACGGCAACATCGACCACGACGATCTGCTGGCCAAGATCGAGCAGCACGCAGAGAATCTGGCCGCGATCATGATCACCTACCCGTCCACGCACGGCGTGTTCGAGGAGGACGTGCGCTGGGTGTGCGAGAAGGTGCACGGCGCCGGCGGCCAGGTCTACATCGACGGTGCCAATCTCAACGCCCTGGTCGGTCTCGCACAGCCCGGTGAGTTCGGCGGCGACGTCTCGCACCTGAATCTGCACAAGACCTTCTGTATTCCCCATGGGGGCGGTGGACCCGGCGTCGGACCCGTGGCCGTAGCCGCGCACCTGGCTCCGTTCCTCCCGGGAGATGCGAACCGGGACATCGCGGACGACGGCGGACCCGATGCCGACGGCGGCACGCCCGTCTCGGGGTCGATGTACGGTTCGGCCGGCGTGCTACCGATCTCGTGGGCATACATCGCGCTCATGGGCTCGGAGGGGCTCACCAGCGCGACGGCGCACGCGCTGCTGGGCGCGAACTACGTCGCTGCCCGGCTCAATGACCATTTCCCGGTGCTCTACACCGGCGTGCAGGGACTCGTGGCACACGAGTGCATCCTGGACCTGCGGCCCCTGACGGCGGCCACGGGTGTCACGGCGGAGGACGTGGCCAAGCGACTGATCGACTACGGCTTCCACGCTCCCACACTGTCCTTCCCCGTCGGAGGCACGCTGATGGTGGAACCGACCGAGTCGGAGGATCTTGCGGAGCTCGACCGCTTCATCGATGCGATGATCTCCATCAAGGCCGAGATCGACCAGGTGGCTGGCGGGGACTTCTCCCTCGAGGAGAGCCCGCTGCGCCAGGCACCGCACACCGCCCAGCTGCTCGTCGGCGACGAGTGGACGCAGGCCTATTCGCGGGAGCAGGCCGCCTATCCGGTCCGCTCGCTGCGGCACGACAAGTACTTCCCTCCGGTGCGCAGGGTCGACGGCGCCCACGGGGACCGCAATCTGATCTGCTCGTGCCCGCCCATCGAAGCGTTCGAAGACTAGGAGTACGCCCCTTCCATGAGTGAGCAGAGCAAGCAGACCCCCCTGTACACGCAGCACGAGGCGCACGGAGCCTCCTTCACCGATTTCGGCGGATGGCAGATGCCGCTGAAGTACCGCAGCGAACTCGAGGAGCACCACACGGTCAGGAAAGCCGCCGGGCTCTTCGACCTGTCCCACATGGGCGAGATTCTCGTCAGCGGTCCGCAGGCCGCTGCCTTCCTCAACTACGCGCTCGTCAGCAACCTCGCCGTGCTCGCGGTGAGTAAGGCCAAGTACTCGCTGCTGTGCAACGCGGAGGGGGGGGTGATCGACGATCTCATCACCTACCGGCTCGCCGAGGATTCCTTCCTCGTGGTCCCCAACGCGTCGAACGCGCCGGTCGTGGCGGAGGAGCTGCGACTGCGGGCGGACGGCTTCGACGTGGGCGTCGAGGACCAGTCCGAGGTGACCTCACTCCTCGCCGTCCAGGGTCCGCATGCCGAGGCGGTGGTTCTCGAGCTCGCCCGACCCGGGGACGCGGAGGCGATCCGCGCCATGAAGTACTACTCCTTGCTGGAGCTCGAGCTCGCCGGTCTTCCCGTTCTGCTGGCGCGTACGGGGTACACGGGGGAGGACGGTTTCGAGATCTACATCGGGAACAACTTCGCGGTGCGACTTTGGGACGCCGCGCTCGAGGTGGGTCAGGTCCACGGGCTCGTCCCATGCGGTCTGGCGGCCCGCGACTCACTGCGACTCGAAGCAGGAATGCCCCTCTACGGCAACGAGCTCGGTCCCACCACCAATCCGTTCGAGGCCGGACTCGGTGCCGTGGTGAGCACGAAGAAGCCCGACGACTTCGTGGGCCGTGCGGTTCTCGAGCCGCTGAAGCAGACCGAACCCGAGCGCCGGCTCGTGGGGCTGAAGGCCGCCGGTCGCCGCGCGGCTCGTGCCGGGTACGACGTCGTCGGCGACGACGGCCCCATCGGTACGGTGACCTCGGGGCTGCCGAGTCCGACCCTCGGCTACCCGGTGGCTCTCGCGTACGTCGATGCAGCGCACGCGCGCGTCGGTACCGAGGTCAAGGTGGATTTGCGCGGCCGCGCAGAACCCTTCACCGTCGTCGACACGCCGTTCTACCGGCGTCAACCGGCAGGGAGTCCTTCATGAATATCAGCGCCTTCGATCTCTTCAAGATCGGCATCGGGCCCTCGAGCTCGCACACCGGCGGGCCGATGACCGCGGCCTACCTCTTCACGGAGGTGCTGCGCACCGAGGAGCTGCTCGCCGACGTCGGTCGTGTGCAGGTGGATCTCTTCGGTTCGCTCGGTGTGACCGGTCACGGCCACGGGACGGTCAAGGCCGTCCTGCTCGGGTTGGAGGGGGAGCAACCGCATCTGGTGGATCCGACGTCGGCCGATGCGCGCGTCGCCTACATCGGTGAGCAGAAGTCCCTGAAGCTGGCAGGGCAGCGGCCCATCACCTTCGACCCCGAGACCGATGTCCTGCTGCACCGGGGCCAGCGGCTGGACTACCACACCAATGGTATGCGTTTCTCGGCATATACCGGTGACAACGAGCTCATGCGCACCAGGGAATACTTCTCCGTCGGAGGTGGGTTCGTGCTGGACGAGGACCAGATCGGGTCCGAGACCGCCGATCTGCCGACTGTGCCGGTCTCCCATCCCTTCGACACCGCGGATCAGCTGCTCGAATTGTGCCGGTCCACGGGGATGTCCTTCTCGGAGATCGTCCTGGCCAATGAGCTGTCCTGGCGCTCCGAGGAGGAGGTGCGGACAGGGCTGCTGGAGATCTGGTCGGTCATGCAGGACACCATCCGGCGGGGCACGACGACGGGGGGGATCCTTCCGGGCGGGCTGAGCGTACGGCGGCGCGCCGAACGGCAGCGGCAACTGCTCGAGAAGGCCCATGATCCGGACGATCGGCTCGGCACCATGGAGTGGGTCACATTGTTCGCCCTCGCGGTCAACGAGGAGAACGCCGCCGGCGGGCGCGTGGTCACCGCACCGACCAATGGAGCAGCGGGCATCATCCCGGCCGTGCTGAACTACTACCTCGAGTTCGTCCCGGGCGCCGACGAGGACGGTGTGGTTCGCTTCCTCCTGGCCGCCACCGCGGTCGGTTCCCTGTTCAAGAAGAACGCGTCCATCTCGGGGGCCGAGGTGGGATGCCAGGGTGAGGTCGGTTCGGCGTGCGCCATGGCTGCGGGAGCACTCGCGGAGGTGCTCGGAGGCACGCCGGAACAGGTCGAGAACGCGGCCGAGATCGGCATCGAGCACAATCTCGGCCTGACCTGCGATCCCGTCGGCGGGCTCGTCCAGATTCCCTGCATCGAGCGCAATGCGGTCGGCGCGATCAAGGCGATCACGGCAGCCCGCATGGCCGTCCGGGGAGACGGCCAGCACCACGTCTCGCTCGACATCGCGATCAAGACCATGCGCGACACCGGTGCGGACATGATGGACAAGTACAAGGAGACCGCGCGCGGCGGGTTGGCGCTGAACGTGGTGGAGTGCTGAGCCGATAGCGACGGAGCCGGACACGCGTGCCGAGGCGATACCGGCGGAAGGCCTGCTCGCGCGATTACACGATCAGCCGGCGGCTGCAGATTTATGCCGCTGTGGGGCCAGTTCATCGATGATCCCGTGCAGCAGATGACGCAGGTCGGAGGACTCCAGCCCGGCGCCGACCATCAGGGTCCGCTCGATGTCCTCGGCCCGCGCAAGGGCGTCGATGCCCGCCGCCGTGATGGTGATGCGCTGGCTTCGCCGGTCACTGCTGTCGCGGATCTTCGAGATGAGGCCCTGCCGCTCCAGCTTCTCGATGGTCTTGCCGATGGTCTGCGCCTGCACATGCATGGCAAGGGCCAGCTTGACGCCCGTCATCGTGCCCTGACGCGAGAGGACACCGAGGGTGGTGTATCCGGCGTGGGTGATCCCGATATCGAGCAGACGCTCGTTCCAGGCATGATCGACGAGGCGCGCGGCAGTGGTGAGCAGTCGGCTGGTTGACCACTCTTCGAGTTCTGACATCGGGTTTCCTCCAGAAAACATAGCTGTCCCACGTATTATTCTCGCTCATTCTGCCGGTCGATCCTCAAATTTCCGCTATCAGGAAACCGAAGAATCGCGGGGCGCGACACCACGGCGGCGTGCGGCAGCGCTCGAACGGGACACTCCTCGAACGGGACACTCCTCGAATGGGACACTGGTGGTGTGGCTCATCTCGACATCTCCGGCATCGACTACTTCCTCTCCGACGGCAGGCAGCTGCTCAATTCCGTGGCCTTCAGGGTCGGGGAGGGCCACAAGAGCGCCCTGGTCGGGCCGAACGGCACCGGCAAGACCACCCTGCTGCGGATCATCTCCGGAGAACTCACCGCGGACGATGGGTCGGTGACCCGCTCGGGGCAGCTGGGCATCATGCGGCAGTTCGTCGGCCAGGTGCGCGACGGCACGAGCGTGCGCGATCTGCTGGTCTCGGCAGCGCCGCCCGTCCTGGCAGCGGTGGCACAGCGGGTCGACGCCGCCGAACTGGCCATGATGGAGGCCGACGACGAACCGACGCAGCTCGAGTACGCCCAGGCGATCGCCGACTGGGGGGACGTCGGTGGCTACGAGCTCGAGACCACGTGGGACGAGGTCACCATGTCCGCGCTCGGCGTCCCCTACGACCGTGCGCAGCACAGGGCGGCCTCGACCCTGTCGGGAGGAGAGCAGAAGCGCCTCGTCCTCGAAGCACTGTTCTCCGGACCCGACGAACTTCTCCTCCTCGACGAGCCGGACAACTACCTCGACGTGCCCGGGAAGCGCTGGCTGGAGGCGAAACTCGCCGAGTCGAAGAAATCGGTCCTCTTCGTGAGCCACGACCGGGAACTGCTCGCGAATGCGGCCACCCGGATCGTGACGCTCGAACCCGGCGTCCTCGGCGCGTCGTCGTGGACGCACGGTGGCGGCTTCGACACGTACCTGAAGGCGCGGCAGGACCGGAACCAGCGCTTCGAGGAGCTGCGCAAGCGCTGGGACGAGGAGCATGTCAAGCTCAAGGAACTCGTCACCATGTACAAGAACAAGGCGGCGTTCCGCTCCGACATGGCCAACCGGTACCACGCGGCCCAGACCCGCCTTGCCAGGTTCCTCGAGGCAGGACCACCCGAGGCCATCCCCCTCGAGCAGAATGTCTCGATGCGCCTGGCGGGTGGACGCACGGCCAAGCGCGCAGTGGTGGCGACGAAGCTCGAACTGACGGGCTTGATGAAGCCCTTCAGCACCGAGATCTGGTACGGGGATCGGGTGGGTGTGCTCGGGTCCAACGGCTCCGGCAAATCCCATTTCCTCAGGCTGCTCGCCCGGGGCGGCTCCGATCCCGACGTCGAACACCTGCCCGTGTCCGACGTCGACATCGCCGCAGTTCCCCACGAGGGCTCCGTGAAACTCGGTGCGCGCATCCGTCCCGGATTCTTCGCGCAGACCCACTCCCGGCCCGATCTGCTCGGGCGCACGCTCGTGGAGATCCTCCACCGCGGCGATGAGCACCGCTCGGGGCTGGGCCGCGAAGCCGCGTCCGCCGTGCTCGACCGCTACGGACTCGCCTCCCAGGCCGAGCAAGCCTACGATTCCCTCTCCGGCGGCCAGCAGGCCCGGCTGCAGATCCTGCTGCTCGAACTCTCCGGTGCCACCCTCCTGCTCCTCGATGAACCCACGGACAATCTCGATCTGCATTCCGCGGAGGCGCTCGAGCATGCCATCGACGCCTTCGACGGGACCGTCCTCGCGGTGACCCATGACAGATGGTTCGCACGCAGTTTCGACCGGTTCCTCGTGTTCGGGTCCGACGGCACAGTGTACGAGACCGAGGAACCGGTCTGGGACGAGAGCAGGGTCGTGCGCGCCCGCTGACCGGATGTTCGTCCACACACTCTCCACAGGGTTGTCCACAATCGGTGGATAACCCTGCAGAGGAAGCTCGATTGGGGGACGTGGTGCCGCGAGCCTACGGTTGAGGAGTGAAACCAGCCGTGCACGCCGCCACGATCGCCACCTATGCCATCTTCGGGCTCAATGGCCTGGTCTTCGCGAGTTGGGCCTCGAGGATCCCGGCCGCGTCGAGCACGCTGGGACTCGGCGCCGGCCAGACGGGCGGGCTGTTACTGGTGGCGGCTGTCGGATCGGTCATCTCCCTCCCGCTCGCGGGCGCCATCGCTGCACGCTTCGGCACGGCGAACACGGTACGCATCGGCGGGACCGTGGCAGCTGCCGGCGCGAGCGCCGTGGCGCTCGGGCTGGCCCTGGTCTCCGTGCCCGTGGTGGCTGCGGGTCTGTTCCTGTTCGGCTGCGGGATCGCGCTGTGGGACGTGGGGCAGAACATCGAGGGTGCCGCGGTGGAGCGGCTGCTGAACAGGACCATCCTGCCGCGCTTCCACGCCGCGTTCAGTGGCGGAGCCTTCGTGGGGGCGCTGGTCGGAGCGGGTCTGTCGGCACTGGAGGTCTCCTTCTCCGCGCATCTCGTCGTCGTCACCGTCCTCAGCCTCACCGTCTCGCTGTGGGTCCCGCGCTCCTTCCTGCCCGAGCGGGCGTCATCGGACTCCAGCTCCTCCGGTCCGGAACCCGACCGGGACCGCGCCGGGAGATTCGGCGCGTGGGGGGAATCACGCACGCTACTGCTGGGTCTCGTGGTACTCGGAGCGGCACTCACCGAGGGAGCCGCGAACGACTGGGTGGCGAAGGCGAGCGTCGACGGACTCGGAACCACCGAGAGCACCGGTGCCATCATGTTCGCGGTCTTCGTCGCGGCGATGACGCTGGTGCGCTTCGTCGGAGGCCCCGTGATCGACCGTTTCGGCCGGGTGCGTGTCCTCCAGGCGAGCCTGGGCTCCTCGCTCGTAGGGCTCGTCCTGTTCGTCACCGCACCGAATGCGCTCCTGGCCGCAGCCGGCGCCGTCCTCTGGGGTGCGGGAGCAGCGCTCGGTTTCCCCATGGGCATGTCAGCCGCAGCGGATGATCCCGAGCGCGCGGCCGCCCGGGTCTCGGTCGTCTCCACGGTCGGCTACACCGCGTTCCTGGCCGGGCCGCCGCTGCTCGGCTTCCTCGGGGACCTCGTCGGTATCCGCTCGGCCCTGCTCGCGGTCGGCGTCGCAGTGCTCGCGTCGTTCCTCGTCGCCCCGGCTGCCCGGGAGCGGTCGACGTCGACCGGAGCGATACGGGTGGTCACCGACGAGAAGTCCTAGGTCTGACGTCCCCGCAGCCCTACCCTTGAGGCATGGCGATCATCGAGGCGGAGGGTCTGCAGAAGACCTATTCGTCCAAGAGCGGACCCGTCCATGCCCTCGACAGCATGGATCTCACCGTCCCCCAGGGTACGGTCAAGGCGCTGCTGGGCCCGAACGGGGCGGGCAAGACCACGGTGGTGAAGATCCTCACCACCCTCATCCGGCCGACAGCCGGTACCGCTCGCGTGGACGGCATCGACGTCGTGGGCGATCCCGGGGCGGTCCGGCGGATCATCGGTGTCTCCGGCCAGTACTCGGCCGTCGACGAGAATCTGACGGGCTTCGAGAACCTCGACATGGTGGGACGGCTTTACCATCTCAGCGCTGCAGCGTCCAGGCGCCGGGCACGGGAACTGATCGACCAGTTCGAACTCACGGAGGCCGGCAATCGTCCGGTGAAGGGCTTCTCCGGAGGTATGCGGCGGCGCATCGACCTGGCCGGAGCGCTCGTCATCAAGCCGAAGATCCTCTTCCTGGACGAACCGACCACAGGACTGGATCCCAGGAGCAGGATCTCTCTCTGGGGCATCATCAAGGATCTCGTCCGGGACGGGACCACGCTGCTGCTGACCACGCAGTACCTGGAGGAGGCCGACCAGCTCTCCGACGACATCGTGGTGATCGACGGAGGCAGGGCCATTGCCGAAGGCACGTCGGACGAGCTCAAGGCACAGATCGGCGGGCACCGCGCTGTGGTCTCCGTGGTTGATCCCGCTGATGCTTCCGTCGCGCGGGACATCCTCGGCCGCCATGGTGAGGGCGATCCCGTCGCCGATGACGACGGCCGCAGCATCGAGGTCGCCGTCAGCGACGGGCCGCGGGCACTGCAACTCATCCTCGCCGATCTGGGGGAGGCCGGCATCGACCTGCACGACGCCGGTATGCGGCGCCCGAGCCTCGACGACGTCTTCCTCAGGCTCACCGGACGCAGCGCCGACGATGCCGCGGTCGCCGCGGATCCCGGAGGCAGTAGGAACGGCAGGACGTCGGCGGCCGGGACGGAGACGGCGGCATGAGCGTCAGGGCCCCGGGAGGCCGGCGGTCCGTCGATCGACCGGCCACGGCGTCGGACGGGCCGCCTGCGGAGGCGTCCTCCACCGTCACTCTGTGGCTCTCCGACGGGTGGATCGTGACCCGGCGGAATCTCACCAAGCTCAAGCGGTCGCCGGACATGCTGGTCTTCGCGGTCCTCCAGCCGATCATGTTCGTGCTGCTCTTCAGCCAGATCTACGGTGGATCCATCCAGGTGGCGGGCAGTGACTACACGCAGTACCTCATGGCGGGCATCTTCGCCCAGACCGTGATCTTCGGGTCCACGTTCTCGGGGTCGGCAATGGCCCAGGATCTCAAGGACGGCATCATCGACCGCTTCAGGACGCTGCCCATGAGTTCCTCGGCGGTGTTGATCGGCCGCACCAACAGCGACCTCGTCCTCAACACGCTCTCGGTCGTGATCATGATGGGCACCGGCTTCCTGGTGGGGTGGCGCGTGACCACCGACGCCGGGAGTGCTCTGGCCGGTATCGTGCTCCTGCTGCTGTTCTCCTATGCCTTCAGCTGGGTCATGGCACTGCTCGGCATGTCGGTGAGATCCCCGGAGGTCATCAACAACGCGACCTTCATCATCCTGTTCCCGCTGACCTTCATCTCGAACGCATTCGTGCAGCCGCAGACTCTCCCGGGTCCGCTCGAGACGTTCGCGAACTGGAATCCGGTCTCCGCGCTCGTGCAGGCGGTACGCGAACTGTTCGGCAACACGGGCTCCGTGCCCGTGCCGGATGCCTGGCCCATGCAGAACGCGCTCCCGACGGTCCTGGTCGGCGTCGTGGTGCTGCTGGTCGTCTTCGTACCGCTGTGCATCCGGAAGTTCGCCTCGATCAGCTCGCGGTAGTTCTCCGGGCCATCCGAGAGCCACCGCCGTCCTCCTGAAGGGGTACGGCGCCACGGGCGGGAATCAGCCCTGGGGTCGGTTACAGCCGCCTTCGGCGGGCCTAGTGTTGACAGGAACACCCATCAGCGGGGACCCCGCGTGCTGACGAGACCGAAGGAACTTCCCATGATCGAGGCCCAGGCCCTCTCCAAGCGATACGGCGCGAAAACAGCCGTGGACGCCGTCACCTTCACCGTGCAGCCGGGGAAGGTGACCGGCTTCCTCGGCCCGAACGGCGCGGGCAAGTCCACGACCATGCGCATGATCGTCGGCCTCGACAACCCGAGCGGTGGCCATGTCACGGTCAACGGGGCACCCTACGCCCGGCACCGGGCCCCGCTGCGCGAGGTCGGCGCGCTGCTGGACGCCAAGGCCGTCCATACCAAGCGCTCCGCCTACAACCACCTGCGCGCCATGGCGGCCACGCACGGCATCCCGAACAGCCGCGTGAAGGAGGTCATCGATCTCACGGGTCTCGGCCCGGTGGCGAAGAAGCGCGTGGGCGGATTCTCCCTCGGGATGGGGCAGCGGCTCGGCATCGCCGTCGCCCTGCTGGGCGATCCGCACACCGTCATCCTCGACGAGCCGGTCAACGGACTCGACCCCGAGGGTGTGCAGTGGGTCAGGCACCTAGCCAGGGGACTCGCGTCGGAGGGCCGCACGGTCTTCCTGTCCTCGCACCTGATGTCGGAGATGGCGCAGACCGCGGATCACCTGATCGTCATCGGTCGCGGACGCATCATCGCCGACGCGCCCATCCAGTCAGTCATCGACGGGCAGGGCACGGTCCGTGTGCGCGTACGGGCCGATCGCCCGCAGGATCTGCTCGGCAGTCTGGCCGGCGACGGCGTGACCTCGCAGGTCCTCGAACCCGAACTGGTCGAGGTCATCGGGGTGGAGCCGCGCCGGATCGCCGAGATCGCCCTGCGGGACAAGGTGCTGATCTACGAGCTGACCCCCATCCAGGTGTCCCTCGAGGACGCCTACATGCAGCTCACCCAGGGCGAGGTCGAGTACCACTCCGGGGACCCGGCGGCAGGTCCGATCGGGGACGTGTTCGCAGACCCCGACCTCGCCGGCACCCAGGACCCGGCCCCGCAGGCACCCACCACAGTGAAAGGACGCTGATCATGGCGACATCGACCCAGCCCGCCCCCGCCCAGCGACGGCCGCGGCAGGAGAGCACCACGGGATCCGGCGTCACCTTCGGCCGGGTGCTGAAGTCCGAGTGGATCAAGGTCACCACGGTTCCCTCGACCGTCATCCTCATCGTCTGCACGGTCGTGGTGATGGTGGGCCTCGCTGCGCTCTTCGCGTGGAGCGTATCGATCACCGCGGACGCACTCAACGATCCGGACTTCCCGGCCGAGTTCCGTCCGCCCGCCGAGGGGCCGGGCAGCCCGGGCTTCGACGCATTCACGGCGCCCTCGTCGGGCCTGGTCTTCGGCCAGCTGCTCATCGCTGCCCTGGCCGTGGTGCTGATCACCTCCGAATGGACCACGGGCATGATCCGCTCCACCATGGTCGCCGTCCCCAGGCGCACACCGGCCCTGCTCGGGAAGGTCATCGTCGCCGCCGTCATCGCGTTCCTCGTGGGCTTCGGCAGTGCCCTGCTCTCCTATCTGATCGCCCAGCCGATCCTGGCCGGCGAGAACATCGACTTCGCGATCACGGAGGACGGCGTCTTCCCGAGCATCATCAACACCGGCACCTACCTCGCGCTCGTCGCGGTCCTCTCCATGGCCATCGGCATCCTGCTGCGCAACACGGCAGGCGGCGTCGTCACGGCCGTCGGCATCTTCTTCGTGCTGCCGCTGATCGTCCAGTTGCTCTCGGGTCTGGCCGACTGGGTTATGGACGCGGCACGTTTCCTGCCGTCCTTCGCAGGAACACAGTTGGTGGCCATCGAGATCATGGACGACGATCTCACGCAGTGGGAGGGCGGGCTCGTCATGGCGGCGTGGGCGCTCGGACTCCTGATCGTGGCCCTGCTCGTCGCCAAGAAGCGGGACATCTAGGCGCTCCTGAGCTGATCCCGGGGTACCACCGCCGTGCATGCCACAGCCGTGCTGAAGGAGGCCGCGGAGCAACCCGCCGCGGTCTCCTTCACCGAGCTCAATGCCCGCAGGCTGGGTCCTGTCCGGCGGTTCTTCCGCAGTCATCCGCGCGCCACGGACGCCGTCGTCATCCTGGTCTTCACCTTCTTGACCCTCCCGAACGCCCTGTTCCTCGTGATCGACGACGGCGACTGGGGTGCCCTGATCGGTGGTGCGCTGGCAGGCGGTGCGCTCGTCCTCCGACGTGACCGGCCCCTGCTGGTGCTGGTGGTCACCACCGTCCTCGACAACGCCGTCAGCATCGGCACGGAGGGCGGGGGCAGCGGTGTCGCAACGGCCTTCGCGCTGTACTCCGTCGCTGCCGCATATCCGCTGCGGACAGCGCTGATCGCGGCCGGTTCCACCGTGATCGTCTCCGTGGGCGCCCTGTTCGTCCTGCCGGTCGAGATCTTCGCCGACGCCCCCGGTGTGCGCTGGCTCCTCAGCGCCTTCATCGTGATGTTCCTGGCCATCGCTGTCGGCGTCGGCGTGACCGTGAGGCGCGATCGCGAGCACGAGCGTGAACTACGTGAGTGGGCAGCGCGCAACGCGGAACTGGCGTCGGCAGGGGAACGCAACCGTATCGCCCGGGAGATGCACGACGTCGTCGCGCACTCGCTCACGGTCATGGTCGCCCTGTCCGACGGCGCCGCCGTCGTCATGAAGCGCAACCCCGAGCGCGCGGAAGACGTGCTGGGTGAGCTCTCCACCACGGGACGCACCGCGATCGCCGACATGCGTCGGGTCCTCGGCGTCCTCCGGCCCGAGGCGGCCGACGAGGCACTGTCCCCGCTACCGGCCTCGAGCTCGATGGCCCAGCTCCTGGAGGGTTTCCGTGCGGCGGGTCTCCCGCTCCGCGTCACGACCAGCGGTCCGCGCCTGCCGGAGGATCCCGCCTTCCAGCTCACCGTGTACCGGATCCTCCAGGAATCGCTCACTAACGTCCTGCGCTACGGCAACGGCGTTACGCTGGTGGACATCTCGATCATCAGGGTCGGCGACGCCGTCACACTGCGCGTGGTGGACGACGGCGCGAGCGCCATGGAGCCGGTGGTCCCGCTCGGCTCGGGTCGGGGTCTGGCGGGCATACGCGAACGCGCGGCGATCTACGCGGGCTCCGTGGAGTGCGGCCGGCGTGCCTCGGGCGGCTGGATCGTGGAGGTGCGTCTGAGCGTCCCCGACGCCGGGTCGGGGAACCAACGGGGGAACGAGAAGGATGAGCGCGCAGGAGAGCATGCAGGCCACAGCAGCCACGCCGATCAGGGTGCTGCTCGCTGACGACCAGCCGCTGCTGAGGATGGGCTTCAGACTCATCCTCGAGGGTGAGCCGGATCTTCGGATCGCCGGCGAGGCGTCCACGGGGGAGGAGGCGGTGGGTCTCTCCGCACAGCTCTGCCCCGACGTCGTCCTCATGGACGTGCGGATGCCGCGGGGCGACGGGATCGAGGCCACCCGGCAGATCACCGCGGCGGGCTCCTGCTCGCGCATCATCATCCTGACGACCTTCGACCTGGACGAGTACGCCTTCGCCGGTCTGCAGGCCGGTGCGTCGGCGTTCCTGCTGAAGGACGTGGCGCCCGAGGAACTGGTCCGTGCCGTGCGCGTCGTGGCCAGCGGCGATGCCGTCGTCGCCCCCCGCGTGACTCAGCGGTTGCTCGAGACCTACGTCAGATCCCTTCCACCGACTGCATCGACCATCCGGGATCCACGCCTGGCCGAGCTCACGCCCCGGGAGAGGGAAGTGCTGGAGGCGATCGCCGGTGGCCTGTCCAACGCCGAGCTGGCGGCGAGGTTCTTCGTGTCCGAGGCGACCATCAAGACACACGTCCGGCGGATCCTCACGAAACTCGACCTGCGTGACCGCGTGCAGGCCGTGGTGTTCGCCTACGAGAACGGCATCGTCGTGCCGGGCCCGATGCACTGATCAGCAGGTGAACGAGAAGACCGCCGGATCCTTCCCTGTCCAGGATCCGACGTTGGCCCGGACGGACAGCACGTACTTGCCGCTGGTGGTGGACGCGACGGAGAGCGTCGTCGCCCGTTTCGAGGCGGCCAGCTCGACGGTCTGGACCTTTCGATCCGGGGCGGTGAGCGTCACGGTGTACCCGGTGGCGCGTGCCACCGCGGTGAAGTCCCTGACCGTCACCGTGGCCGACCGGCGTGAGGACGTGGAGCAGGTGTACGAGGCGTCGACGCCGGTGGGCGTGGGGATGTTGTACGTCCCCAGGACCGTGCTGCCGGCCTCCCTGTTGGAGAACGCGGCCTGCGCGACCGTGGGCACCAGGGTGAGGACGACGACGGCGACCAGGAGCTTCGCCAGGAACCGCAACCGACGTGGAAGGCGGGTCGTCCCGCCTGCACGGTGTCGGCTCATGATCGGATTCCCTCGGTGGTCGCTCGGATGGACAGGGTGATCCGGCGCCCGGCGAGTCGGGCACCGGATCCGGTACTAGCGGCTGGTGGCCGCGCGCTGCGTGGCGGTGAAGGCGAAGTTCACGGTGCTCGTGAGCCCCTGGAAGCTGTTGTCCGCGGCCATCGGGAGAGCTGCCGTGAAGCGCAGGTAGTCGGACTTCGCCGGGGCGAAGGAAGCGAGGTTGGCCAACGCGACGTCGGTGCCGATGATCGCGCGGCTCGGCAGGACGGTGGTGACGGTCCCGGAACACGTGTAGGTGTACGCAGCCGCGGTGCCGGCTTCGGTCCAGGGGACACTGCAGGCGTCGACGGTGAGCTGGAGACCGTTGACGGCGTCGGTGGTGAGCTTCGAGGGGGTGTTCACCGGCGTGGTGCTCAGCGTGACGCCACCGAAGCCCTGGCTGCCGGTGTTGGTGATGGTCGCCACCCGCTGCACGCTGTCACCCGGGACGATATTGCTGGCCCCGACGGTGAGGCGGTTGGCTGCCGTTCCCGCCGCGCCGAGCTGGATATCGACCGTGCCGGAGCTGACGGTCTCGCTCGCGGAGGTGGTGGAGGTGAACGAACCGTACGTGCCGAGGCCGGCAACGGATGCCGCGACGCCGAGCAGCGCGACGGACGCGAGGACCTTGCCGGAGGTGGACTTCATCGAGATGCGGGGCGTGCGTGCCATGGTGAGACCTTTTCGTGTGGATCGATCGGTGGGGCCCGGTTCCCCCAGCGGGACCCGGTGCTGCTGACACCAAATATGGCCACCGAAGCTAAATCGTGCCCTGCCGTACCTGCGAATCCTGCGCGAAGGAACAGCGAAGACCGCGCCGAAACCGAAGAACAGCTGAAGGCGGAGCGAAGGAGAGCGGCGGCACGGGGCCGGTGGGCGCGCCGGGCATCTGATTGAATCGGAGGATGAGCCCCACTCCAGCCCATATCCAGGACCTCGGCGCCTATGTCTCCGCAGCGCCATCGAGCTACCACGCCGCAGCAGAGGCCGGACGGCGGCTCGCGGAGCGGGGATTCGTGCAGCTGGAGGAACGGGACGCCTGGCAGGGCGGGACGGGCAACTACTTCGTCATCCGCGACGGTGCCATCGTCGCCTGGGTGGTTCCCCCGGACGCGGAGCCGACGACGGCGTTCCACATCCTCGGTGCCCACACCGACTCGCCGTCGTTCAAGCTCAAGCCGAAGCCCACCACCGGCAGATTCGGCTGGCTGCAGGCAGGTGTGGAGGTCTACGGAGGGCCGCTGCTGAACTCCTGGCTGGACCGCGAGCTCGCGCTCGCCGGACGCCTGACCCTGCAGGGCGGCAGTGAACACCTCGTCGCCACAGGGCCGCTGCTGCGCTTCCCGCAACTGGCCATCCACCTCGACCGTGCCGTGAACGAGGGCCTCGCCCTCGACAAGCAGCGTCACATGAACCCGGTGTGGGGACTGGGCGATCCCTCGGGAGCGGATCTGGTCGGGCTGCTCGCAGCAGCTACCGGGGTGGAACCGGACCAGGTGGGCGGGTTCGACGTCGTCGTCGCCGACACCCAGGAACCGCGCGTCTTCGGCGCCGACGGTCGATTCTTCGCCTCGGGACGACTCGACAATCTCTCCTCGGTCCACGCCGGGCTCACCGCGCTCATCGAGACTGCCGCGGCGAGGTCCCCGGGCGGACCGATCGCCGTCCTCGCGGCCTTCGACCACGAGGAAGTCGGCAGCGCCTCGCGCTCGGGAGCCAGCGGACCGTTGCTCGAGGACATGCTCCGGCGCATCTCGCTCGGTCTCGGCGCCGGGGAGGAGGAGCGGCTCCGGGCGCTGGCGTCGTCGTTCTGTGTCTCGGCCGATGCCGGGCACGCCGTCCACCCCAATTACGCGGAGCGTCACGATCCGGTGAATCTGCCGGTGCTCAACGGTGGGCCGCTGCTGAAGATCAACGCGAACCAGCGGTACACCACGGATGCCCCGGGTGCCGCGTTCTGGGCGGGCCTGTGCCGGGAGGCCGAGGTGCCCTACCAGGAGTTCGTCTCCAACAATGCCGTGCCGTGCGGTTCCACCATCGGTCCGCTGACGGCGACCCGGCTGGGCATCCGGACCGTCGACGTCGGAATCCCGCTGCTGTCGATGCACTCCGCCCGTGAACTGTGCGGTGTGGACGACCCCGGGTACCTTGCGAAAGTCACCTCGGGCTTCTTCCGCGGCATGCAGTAGCCCAGTATCCACAGGGCCGACGCCAAGTTCGGGCCCGGACATCGGTCCGGTATCATTGACAAGTCCGTGTAACGCCGTGCCTGCGGTACCCGCCGAAGGCGGCGGCCGGACCAACGCTAGAGAACCTCCTGTTGCGGAAGGACCGCGACCGCTCAGCCCGAAGGAGGTGGGTTCACACATGCGTGCATATGAATTGATGGTCATCATCGACCCCGATGTCGAGGAACGTTCGATCGACCCGACACTCGAGAAGTTCCTCAACGTGGTCCGCAATGGCGGAGGCACGGTGGACAAGGTGGACATCTGGGGTCGCAGGCGCCTCGCCTACGAGATCCAGAAGAAGACCGAGGGCATCTACGCCGTCGTGAACTTCACGGCAACTCCGGCCGTGGCTGCCGAGCTGGACCGCCAGCTGGGCTTGAACGAGACGATCATGCGGACCAAGATCATCCGCCCCGAGGAGCAGAAGGTCTCCGCCGAGTAGTTCCGGCGGACTCTTTCACCATCCACCCCGCCCCGGCGGGACGTCACCCCAGGAGGCACCATGGCAGGCGAGACAGTCATCACGGTGGTCGGCAATCTCACCAACGATCCCGAACTGCGTTTCACGCCGTCGGGATCGGCGGTGGCGAACTTCACCATCGCGTCCACTCCCCGCACCTTCGATCGCCAGACCAGTGACTGGAAGGACGGCGAAACGCTGTTCCTCCGGGCCTCGGTGTGGCGTGAGGCTGCGGAGAACGTCGCCGAGACCCTCACCAAGGGAACCCGTGTGGTCGCCCAGGGCCGGCTGAAGTCGCGTTCGTTCGACACCAAGGAGGGCGAGAAGCGTACCGTCATGGAGCTCGAGGTCGACGAGATCGGCCCGTCACTGCGCTACGCGTCCGCCAAGGTGACCCGTGCCCAGCGCTCAGGCGGCGGGAACAGCGGGGGCTTCGGTGGCAACTCCGGTGGAGGATCGAATGCTCAATCCGGTTCCGGCTGGGGCGGCGGACAGCAGGCCCAGCAACCGGCGGACGACCCTTGGGGCGCTCCCGCCGGTGGAAACTCGGGCGGCAACTCGCAGGGTTGGGGTAACGGCCCCGATTCCGAGCCGCCCTTCTAGGCAAGGGTTCCGATCCCGGAACCTCTGCCGCAGTCACACGAGTGACTGGCACTTCCCATCCCGCAGAATCGTTCTGCGGGCTCCACCACACGAAGGAGCACCACGATGGCCAAGGCTGAACTCCGTAAGCCCAAACCAAAGTCCAACCCCCTGAAGGCCGCTGACGTCACCGTCATCGACTACAAGGACGTAGCACTGCTGCGCAAGTTCATCTCCGATCGCGGAAAGATCCGTGCTCGTCGTGTCACGGGCGTGACCGTACAGGAGCAGCGCAAGATCGCCCAGGCAATCAAGAACGCCCGCGAGGTCGCGCTCCTGCCGTACTCCGGCGCCGGCCGCGGCTAGGGAAAGGGACACACCATGTCAAAACTCATTCTGACCCAGGAAATCACCGGGCTCGGTGCCGCGGGCGATGTCGTCGAGGTGAAGAACGGTTACGCGCGTAACTATCTGCTGCCCCGTGGCTTCGCCCTCACGTGGAGCAAGGGCGGCGAGAAGCAGGTCGAATCGATCAAGGCAGCACGGTCGGCCCGCGAGCACGCCTCCCTCGAGGACGCCCAGCGGCAGGCCGCGGCACTCTCGGCCAAGCCCGTCACTCTGTCCGTCAAGGCAGGTGGCTCCGGCCGCCTGTTCGGCACGGTCAAGGCGGACGACGTCGCCAAGGCGGTCGAGGCCGCCGGACTGGGCACGATCGACAAGCGCAAGGTCGAACTGCCGGCACACATCAAGTCCGTCGGCTCATACCAGGCCAACGTCCGTCTCCACGAGGACGTAGCCGCAGTGATCGACCTGGACGTCGTCGCGAGCTAGTACGCCGCGGCCTGCTGGCCGCAACCGACCACGGGAAGCCCTCACGGAAGTGGGGGCTTCCCGTGGTTCGATCTGCAGGAGGATCCTCCCGGCGAGACACGGCGGGGTTGTAGGAAGCGGTGCGGTGTCGCGGGTCGTGCCGTCGGTCGGTCCAGTGGATCCACTACCGCTCCAGCGCGGTTGTCAACAGTGTCTCTGTGGACGGGAGCAGCACTGCAGTATTCTTCCTCCACAGGGCCTGCATGAAGTTTCCCCATGTCAGACCGTATTCCACAAGCAAAAGTATTTATTGTCCACAGGCTTGTCCCCATCCTGTGCACAAGACACGCCGCAGAATCCACAGCTTATTCACACTTACCCACACCCCCTGTTGGTCCAGCGTTTCGGTCCATCCCCAGGAGGGTCTACGGTTGCCGAAGACTCCCGATAGTGAGGGTGAGGGGTGATAGGACCGGGTCCATCGGAAACAAGCCCGTGGGGCAGTCATCCCGGTGGATACCGTCCGCAGCACACAGTCCCAGCAATACCGTCACCCCCAGCACGAGAAAGGCCCTTCAGTGTCCCTGGCATCTGCAGACTCAGCAACGGACACTCGGTCC
The DNA here is from genome assembly GCF_004803505.1 of Arthrobacter echini. Taxonomy (GTDB): domain Bacteria; phylum Actinomycetota; class Actinomycetes; order Actinomycetales; family Micrococcaceae; genus Arthrobacter_D; species Arthrobacter_D echini. The sequence continues at coordinate 376,425 of NZ_SSWH01000001.1, read as the reverse complement.
CCGGAGTTCTCCCGCACACCGCCCCAGGATCTCGTCGCGGAGCAATCGGTGCTCGGCGGGATGATGCTGTCGAAGGACGCCATCGCCGACTGTGTCGAGGTCCTCAGGGGGCTCGATTTCTATCGCCCGTCGCACGAGAGCATCTACGAGGCCATCATCGATCTCTACGGGCGCGGAGAGCCCGCGGACGCGGTCACGGTCTCGGACGAACTGACCAAGCGCGGGGAGATCTCCCGCATCGGCGGCCCGGCGTATCTCCACACGCTCATCCAATCGGTGCCCACTGCGGCGAACGCCGGCTTCTACGCCGAGATCGTACGCGAGAGGGCGGTCCTGCGCCGGTTGGTCGACGCCGGAACGAAGATCGTGCAGCTCGGCTACTCGAACGACGGCGAGGTCGACGATCTGGTCAACGCCGCGCAGGCGGAGGTGTACGCCGTTGCCGAGCGGCGCACGGCCGAGGATTACGTAGCACTGAAGGACATCATCGAGGGCACGGTCGACGAGATCGAGTCCGCAGGCCACCGCGGGGAGGGCATGACGGGGGTGCCCACCGGCTTCTATGAGCTCGACGAACTGACCCAGGGCCTGCACGGTGGACAGATGATCGTCGTCGCGGCACGACCAGCCATGGGCAAGTCGACGTTCGCGCTGGACTGGGCACGCTCCGCCGCCATCAAGCACAATCTGGCAACGGTCTTCTTCTCGCTCGAGATGGGCCGGAACGAGATCGCGATGCGGCTGTTGTCGGCGGAGGCCACGATCGGCCTGCAGGATCTCCGCAAGGGAACCATCAAGGACGAGCAGTGGGGCAAGATCGCAACCACGATGGGTCGGATGAATGACGCGCCACTGTTCATCGACGACAGCCCCAACATGTCACTGATGGAGATCCGGGCCAAGTGCAGGCGCCTCAAGCAGAGACACGACCTGAAGCTCGTCGTCCTCGACTACCTGCAGCTGATGTCCTCGGGCAAACGTGTCGAGTCCCGTCAGCAGGAGGTGTCGGAGTTCTCGCGGGCACTGAAGCTGCTGGCCAAGGAACTCGACGTGCCCGTCGTCGCACTCTCGCAGCTCAATCGTGGCTCCGAGCAGCGGACGGACAAGCGCCCGCAGGTCTCGGATCTCCGCGAGTCCGGCTCGATCGAGCAGGACGCCGACATGGTGATCCTGCTCCACCGAGATGACGTCTACGACAAGGAGTCCGCACGGGCCGGCGAGGCCGACGTCATCGTGGCCAAACATCGCAACGGACCGACCAAGACGATCGTCGTCGGCTTCCAGGGGCATTACTCCCGGTTCAACAACATGGCGGCCGACACCGGCGGGTACTAGTCCTTCTTCGGTCCGAGTTCGTTGATGACAGTGGCAAGAGAATCGCGGAGTTCCTGCGAGGCGAGGCCGTCGTCCGCCATGAGGTCGTGCTCGATGTTCTTCGCGCGCTCGATGGCCTCCCTGCCGGCCGGGGTGATGGTGATGCGTTGACTCCGCCGGTCAGCGCTGTTCCGCAGGCGGGTGACGAAGCCTCGCTTCTCGAGCCGGTCGAGCGTCCGCCCCACTGTCTGGGCCTGCACATGGACGAGCTGCGCCAGCCGTACGCCGGTCACGGTGCCCTCACGCTCAAGGACCACCAGTGTGGTGAGTCCCGCATGCGTGACGCCGATGCTCAGGAGCTTTTCGTTCCATGAGTGCTCCACGATGCGGGCCGCGGTGGTCAGTAGGCGGCTGGTCGACCAATCATTCAACTCCGGCACGATGTTCGGTGTCCTTACCTCTTTGTGATGCGTCACGCACCCGGCGCGTCTTCCGCATGGCCCCTCGGTTCCGGGGAAGGACGCGTCCGGTTGGTCGTCCGTTCTCGACGACACCCTGATGGGCCTGCGCACGAGCCGATCGGACTCCGTGACCGGGGTCCGCCAATGAAGGAGGGCCCGGAGCAACGCCCCGGGCCCTCCGCTGTCCTGCGGCTACTTAGCGGTTGTCGTTCTTGCCCGAACGGGTCTCGTCGACACCGTCGACCTCGATCTTCTCCTTGCGGACATCGTCACTGACCGTCTCGTTGGTGGTGACGGTCTCCTTGTCGAGGCGGACCCGTTCCACGGGAACGGTCTCCTTGTCGGCGACGGCGCGCTCGCCGTGGAGCGTGACTTCGTGCTCCTCCTCGCTGATCCCCGGACCATCGACTGCGTCGCCGCGATTGGCGTCGGTGATGGGCTCCCGGACGACCCTGGCTTCCTCGTGGCTCACCGGCACCGTCGTGCTGACGTTCTCGGTGACGACGTACTTGCGCATACGTGCACGTCCGGTCTCCGCACGCTCGGTGCCGACGCGAAGCTGCTCCTCCGAGCGCGTCATCGCATCGTCGGTCGTGGGGCCCGAGGTGTCGCGACCTACGGTTCCACGACCCGTGTCGGTGGTCCGGTCGCGATCATTGTCGACAAGACCCGTGGTCGTCCTGTCGGTGCGGTTGTCGTCGACGACTCCCGTCGTGTCGGTACGACCACTCGTGACGCCACCGATCTCGTAGTGGCGGTACAGGCGGTCTTCTTCCTCGGGGCTGAGGTTGCCGTCGGACTCGACCCGCGGGGCGTCCTTGACCTGAGCCTTGGTGTAGGGAACACGCACGTCGTTGCCCTCCACATTCGCCCCCTGCAGGGGAACGAACGACTCCGAGGTACCGAAGAGACCGGTCTTCGCGGTGACCCAGCTCGGGTCTCCGGTCTGATCGTCGAGGTAGATCTGGCCGACGGAACCGATCTTGTCCCCGTCGGATCCGAGGACGTCGCCGCCGTTGCTGAGCAGGGTGTCGATATTTTGCTGGTTGATCATTTCCTTCTCCTTCTGAATATCTGTCAGGGTGTGGAACTGCCGGTTTCTGATTCCGCGAGGACCTCGAGTCCTGAGAACCACCGGCCTCTAGAGTAGGCATACTCGGCAGTGAATTGAAAGCACGCTTAGTATTCACTGCCGAAGCCGGGGCGGACGGACGCGCTCAGCTCTTCTGCTGCACGCGGGAGGTCGACTCCTGGGCGCTGCCCTTCACGTCGCCGGCGGCCTGCTGTCCCTCGTCCTTAACGGTCTTGGCCGACTCGGTGGCGGATTCCTTCACGGACTGGACGGCTTCCTGGGCCGGTTCCTTGACTTCCTCCCCGACCTGCTTGGCCGCATCGGTCAGTGTGTCCTTCAGCGGAGCTGCCTGGTCCTTGAGCTGCGAGGCCAGTTCCTGCTCCTTCTCGCTCGCCGGGATGAGTGAGGCCACGAGGAGACCGGCACCGAAGGCGATCAGGCCGGCGGCAAAGGGATTCCCGGCCGTCTTGGCCTTGGCGGAGTCGGAAGTGGATGCGGAGTTCGCGCGTCCGCTACTCATCCTGTCCCTGGTCTGTCCGGCCCGGTCCTTGACCGAGTCCTTGACGTCCTCGGCCTTGCCGGCCGCGGAGTCCCTGACGTCCTCGGCCTTGCCGATCACGGAGTCCTTGACGTCCTCAGCCTTGCCCATGATGGTCTCCTTCACGTTGCTGAAGCTGTTCTTCACCTTCTCGGTCTGGCGGTGCGCGATATTGGAGGGATTCACCCTGTCCGCCATCTCGTCCACATCCGCCCCGAGCTCCTGGCGGGTACGTTCGATCTCTGCACGGATCTCATCCGGGGACTGGCTCATCGTGTCTCACCTGGTTTCAGTGTCGGCGGGATTTCCTTGACGGTCTCCGCTGTCTGCGGCAGACCCTTGACCTTCTTCATTTCCTTCCGGCCCGTGAGTGCGAGCACAGCAGCGATGATGCCCCAGACCACGGCGACGATCAGGGCAGCCCAGCCCAGCGCCATGAGTTCTCCGAGGCCCCACATGGCCGCGAGGGAGAGGAAGAGGAGGAGGAAGTGACCGCCCACGGCGGCGCCGGCGAACATCCCGGCACCCTTCCCTGCATTCTTCGCCGATTCGGTCGCCTCGGCCTTCGCCAGAGCGACCTCCTGCTGCATGAGCGTCGAGAGGTCCTTCGTCACTTCGCTCAGCAGTTCACCGAGCGATCGATCGGACCCCCCGTCCGCACTGCTGCTCGAGGGAGCGGTTGCCTGATGGGCACCGCTGGTTGTCTCCGTCATCAGCGCAGACCTCCGTCATTCGGGCGGATACCCACGGGCGGGGTTCCCGGCGGGATGGTCGGGTAGTCATCGGCGGGGTCGACGAAGGCGGGGTTCGACTCGACCGAGCTGTTCTGCATGGTGCCGCCGACTCCGGCGGTGGCGGGAGTGCCACTGTATGCCTCGGAGTCCACCTCGGTGTATCCCGCGTACTCGGACGTCCGGGAGGCGTCGGCCGTCGATCGGGATCTTCCGCTCTGCTCCGAGCGGGAACTCTTGTGCGAGTCACGATTACCCGTCACGCCACGGGTCAACCGACCCACGAGGACTCCGGCACCGCCCGCGAGAAGGAGGAACATTCCCGGCTTGCGACGTGCATAGGACTTGACGTCCTCGAGGAGATCCGATGCATCGCTTCCTTCGAGCCAGCTCGCCACCGAATCGGTGCGCTGGGAGGCCTGGCGTACGAGGTTCGACACGGTGGGGTTGTCCGAACCCTCGGCCATGGACTTCAGTTCGTCGGAGACACCACGAATTCCCTCCGTGATCTTCTCCTGCTGCGCCCCGGCCTGGCTCTTGACCTCGGAACTGACGGTGCTGAACAGATCCTTCGCCTGATCGGTGGCCTCGGCCGCGACGCTCTTGGCCTCGGTCGTGGCTGTGTCCGCGACGTTCTTGGCTGCGTGCTTGCCGTCCTCGCCGACCTTCTTCGCCTCGCCCTTCGCGGCGTCCTTCTTCGAGTCGGAGCTCGAGGTGCCGGCTCCGGTACCGGTATCGCCGGTATCCAGGTGCGGCGTCCCGAGATCCGCGGTGGACGACTCGTTTCCGGTGGTCGAAGGGACCAGGGGGTCCTGCGGCCAATTCTGCGTAGTCATAATTATCCCTAACGTTGACATTGCCGATCAAACGGACGCTCGATCATGATCCCGATGAAAGAAATGACATCTCGATCGGAACGTATCTCTAAACCTAAGCATGCTTAGGTTCTTTTGTGCAACCGCATACACGAGCTTTTCATTCCCGTCGAGTCAGCTCCAGACCATCGGCGCGGCGCGGCCGGTCGGCACCTGCGAGCGGCAACACCGCTACGCTCGGGGAAGAACACCCTTCACGAAAGCAGGCGATGATCATCCCCTCCCGCACCAGCCGGACGCTTACCGGTCTCACCCTGATCGGTCTCCTCTCGGTGACCGGATGCACTGCGTCGGAGCCTCCTGCACCGGATGCTGCCGAAACCGACGAGCAATCCGGTTCCGCCGTCATCCTGTCGGAGGCAGACGCCTCGCAGCGAAAGGTCTTCGCGGGCTCGGCCGCGCAGGCCTCTCTGGCAATGAGCCGCGCGCTCTACGAGAGCAGTCCGGTGGCCGTGGTGCTCTCCGAGGGCACAGGAGTCGACGCCGTGCCACCTGAGCCGGGATTCGGACCGGCCGCGAGTGCGGCGGTAGGGCTGGAGGTGCCACTGCTGGTGATCGGTGCCGACGGGGCCGGAGTCAGCGATGTGACGGCGGAACTGGACAGACTCGGCGTCGAGACCGTCATCGGCTACGGCGATCCCGCTGCGGACTGGCCGGCACTGACGCAGTCGCGCGAGCTGCTTGCCGGCCCCATCGCCATCGAGGGGTTCTCATCGGTGATGGGTCTCAACGCTGTGCCGGTCGAGGTCGAGACCTCCGATCTCGTCTCGGCCGTGACTGCGCTGGAGAGCGGTGAACTCGAACTGCTGGAGACGGCCCCGCCGGAATCGCCGCAGCCGGAGACGACCCAGCCCGGACCGTCCGCTGAACCCGTCCCGGCTGTATCGGCCCCGGCAGGATCGACGCCTGCTGCAGCGGATCTGGTGGAGCAGGCCACGACCGATGAGCTGCCCGAGTTCGGTTCGCCCGCTCAGGACGCCGCGGCGCTGGTCCTCGCGACAGCTGCATCGGACCCTGCCTCGCTGGCGACCGCACGCGCGGCGGGCGCCGATGTACGCATTCTCGCCGACGGTGATCCGCGAGCGACGTCGGCGTCGGTCGAGGCGGTCGCGGAACACCCGGACTCAGCGGTCTACGCGATCGGCGAGGACTTCGGCGACGAGGCCGATTTCGCGGCTCATATCGAGGTGGCTGCCTCGGGGGTCGAGCTGCCGGGCGGCGGTCAGACCGTCTTCCCGGGCCGACGCATGGTTGCACTGTACGGGCACCCGGACGGACCCTACCTCGGTGCGCTGGGAGAGCAGGACAGCGAGGCTGCCATGGTGCGTGTCAAGGAACTCGCCGCCCAGTACCAGCCGTTCAGCGACGAACCCGTGGTGCCGGCGATCGACCTGATCGCCACGGTCGCCAGCGCGGACGCCGGAGCCGACGGCGACTACTCCAGTGAAACGGCGATCGAGGATCTGCTGCCGTGGGTCGACGCCGCCGAGGACGCGGGGGTCTACGTGGTGCTGGACCTCCAGTCCGGCCGTACCGACTTCCTCTCCCAGGCGAAGCGCTACGAGGAACTACTGAAGCGTCCCACGGTAGGTCTTGCACTCGACCCCGAATGGAGGCTCGCACCGGGCCAGCTGCCGCTCCAGCAGATCGGAACGGTCGACGCGGAGGAGATCAACACGGTATCGGCCTGGCTGGCCGATCTCACCCGCGACAATGCTCTTCCGCAGAAGGTCATGATGGTCCACCAGTTCCGGGTGGACATGATCTCGGGACGTGAGAATCTCGATACCTCCCGCAGCGAGCTGGCCTTCACGCTCCATGCCGACGGGCACGGGACACCGGAGGAGAAACTGAATACCTGGTCGGTGCTGCAGGACTACATGCCGGAGGGGATCTGGCCGTCCTGGAAGAACTTCTACGACGAGGACAAGCCCACACTCACGCCTGAGCAGACCTACACGGTCGTCGAGCCGAAGCCCTGGCTCGTGACCTACCAGTAGCGGTTCCCGTACAGGGTCCCAGCCGCGGAACCCTACACTGCTCACCATGGCAGTCCTCATCGATCCGCCCTCCTGGCCCGCTCACGGGACGGTCTTCTCACACCTCGTCTCGACCTCGTCGTTGGCAGAACTCCACGCTTTCGCGGAAGCAGCGGGTCTCCCGCGCCGCGCCTTCGATCAGGACCACTACGACGTGCCGGCGCAGCGCTATGACGACCTCGTGGAGCGGGGCGCCCAGGAGGTCGATGGCGCATCCCTGGTGCGGGCGCTCCTCGCGAGCGGCCTGCGCGTCCCGGCTCGACGTCGACCGGCGAAGCTGCGTAGCGCCCTGGTCTCCCGGTGGAATGCGCTCGTGCCCGACTCCCCCGCACTCGGACACGAGCTGCTGGACCGGTGGGACGAACCGGATCGCAGCTATCACACCCGGACCCATCTGCTGGCCGTCCTGGAAGCACTGGACGGGTTGCTGACTGACGACGATGACGCAGCCCGCGATCAAATTCTTCTCGCGGCATGGTTCCATGACGCCGTCTACCGGGGGGTCGCCGGCGACGACGAACGTGCGTCCGCCGAGCTCGCCCGGGACCGGCTGCAAGCCCGTCTCGGCGCGGATGCGACCGCCGAGGTCGAACGCCTGATCCTGCTGACCCGATCGCATGACCCGGCGCCGGAGGATCGGTCCGGCCAGCTCCTGTGCGATGCCGACCTGTCCGTCCTGGGCGGTACACCACCCGAGTACGAGCGTTACCGGACAGCCGTGCGGCGGGAGTACGCGCATATTCCGGATGAGGAATTCGTACTCGGCCGTGCCGCGGTGCTCCGCCGACTCCTCGCTCTCGACCCGCTGTTCAGCACGAAGGCAGCGCAGGACCGCTGGGCCGAGCAGGCCCGCCTGAACCTCACCGCGGAGCTGGCTTCCCTGGAAGCAGCCGGGGCATCATGATCCCCGCAGCGGCGAGTGGCCCCGAGGGCACGGCGCAGACCGATTTCCCCGGTGCTGCCGGCAGGGCCAGAACGTAGCCCGCGTCGTTGTCCACGCACTCGCCGGCATGTGCCGGTGTCAGCTCGTCCGTCCCCGCGGATCCGGGTGGGTACGTGCGCACCGCCGTCTACCGGGGGAACCACGCGCGCCTCGGCCTGCTCGACAGCACCGGACCCGGCGTCCGCGAGCAGAGATGGTGCGGCAGGCGGCAGAGGACGCCGGGCAGGGGAGGTCTGGATCGCCGACCGGATTCCGGTAGCGGCGCCACGTGACCGTTCCATTGGGTAGTGTTCTCTACGTCGTTCAGCAGCGGGCGGCAATCCTTTCCCGGCCCGGCCCACCGGCCGGCCGGGATTGACGCAAAGGTTCACCGATTGCTTGATCATGAGAACGAGTTGGGTCCGGTTGCATCGGGCCAGGTACAGGATCTGGTACTCGACAGCGCGGACGTCGAGGAGTTCCTGACGAAGCTGGTCATCGTTGCCGGTCACCGCCTGTCCGCCGAGGCGGACGAGGTCATGTGCGGTGTCACGCTGTTGCGGGCCCGCACGAAGACGACCGTTGCGAGCAACGGTGAACTGGCGCAGAAGATGGACGAGGTCCAGTACGAGTTCGACGACGGACCCTGCCTTCGCGCAGCACGCGAGGGAACCATCCACTACGTCTGCGACTTCCGGCAGGAGGAGCGCTTCCCTGAGTACAGCCGTGCCATCGCCGGGCACGGCATCATCTCGGCCCTCGGCGTCCCGATCCCGCTCGAGGGGGGGGCGAGGGCGGCACTGAACTTCTACTCGCCGCTGGCCGATGCCTTCAGCGAGGACGCCATCGCGGCGGCACGGCGCTTCGCCGAGGAGGTCTCGGTATCGCTCAGACTTGCGATGCGCATCGCCAGACTGACCGATTCGAGCGCCGATCTGCGGGCCGCGATGGAGAGCCGGACCACGATCGATCTCGCCGTCGGAGTGATCATGGGGCAGAATCGCTGCTCCCAGGACGAGGCGATGTCCATCCTCAAGGCGGCCTCGAGCGCGAGGAACCTCAAGGTGCGCGACATCGCGGCGTCGGTGCTGGAATCGCTCGGCCAGGGACCTGCGACAACACACTTCGACTAGCGCTCACCCAGGGTGGGCAGTTGATTCCGAACGGGACCCGGCACTCGCCCTTCGGTCTGCCCCGCACATCCGGACGAATCTCCCCGGAGATCCGGCAATCGCTCACGAGAGCCGATCAGGATGGGTCAGGGGCGTCCGTCGCTGCCATCGGGACGCCGCAGCGGATGGTTCCGCCACGATTCCTGGGCGCTGGGCGCCGGGCCGTAACCTGGGCGCAACAGGGGCTCGTCCGGGTCGTCCTCCCGGGTGAGTGCACGTGGATCCCGATGGCTGCGGACCAGCCAGTATCCCCAGCCGATGCACGCGGCCGCCGCGAGGACGATGGCGAGCCCGATGAGGAGGAACGGTAGCGCCGTCGAGGGGACAGGCGTTCCCGTCGACTCGGCCCGCGCGAAATCCGAGACGGCCTCGGGGAGGAAGAGGGTGCTGATGAACAACAGGACGAGCCCAGCGAGATACTGTTTGACGCCGAGTTTCATGGTTCCCCTGATGGTCATCAGTCGGTGGAGTGTTCGTGCATATGGCCCGACTCCAGCTTAGGCCTTCCCGCCGTCACCCGTAGGCTGGTCGGATGCCCGAGAGACTGCCCGGCAATCGCCGGCTCAGCCGCAGTATCCTGCGGCTCGCCGTGCCCGCCCTGGGTACCCTCATCGCCGAACCGCTGTTCCTGCTCGCGGATTCCGCGATCGTCGGGCACCTGGGCGTCGCCGAACTGGCCGGCGTCGGCCTGGCGTCCACCGTGCTCCAGACGATCGTCGGGCTCATGGTCTTCCTCGCCTACTCGACCACCCCCGCCGTCGCACGCCTGCTCGGCGCCGGACGCCTTCCCGACGCGCTCGCGGCTGGGCGCGACGGCGTGGGCCTCGCCGTCGTCCTCGGTCTCCTCCTGTCCACCGCGGGATGGCTGGGAGCACCTGTCCTCGCCTCACTCCTGGGCGCCGATTCAGCAGTGCACGCGTTCGCTGTCGACTACCTCCGCTGGTCCATGCCCGGGCTCACCGCCATGCTCGTGGTTCTCGCTGCAACCGGCATGCTTCGCGGCCTGCAGGACACGCGAACTCCTCTCGTCGTGGCAGGGACGGGGTTCGGGATCAACATCGGCCTCAACTACCTGCTGGTCTACGTGGCGGGGATGTCGGTGGCCGGGTCCGCGCTGGGGACCAGTCTCACGCAGTGGGGCATGGCCGGGGTGTATCTCGTCATCGTCGTGCGGTCCTCGCGGCGCGAGGGGATCTCCCTCAGGCCGACCCTGCGCGGGATCCGGAGCACCGCCCGGGTGGGGTCATGGCTCATGCTGCGTACCGTGTCCCTGCGCGTGGCCGTCCTGGCCACGGTCTTCGTGGCCACGGCACAGGGAGCCCTCAGTCTCGCCTCCCACCAGCTGGTCATGACGGTCTTCACCTTCCTGGCGTTCGCGCTCGATGCCCTCGCCATCGCGGCGCAGGCCCTGATCGGCAAGGAACTGGGATCCGGGAATCGCGTGCTGGCCGGGGCGCTCACGCGGCGCATGATCATGTGGGGGATCGGGTTCGGGGTCATCACCGGGGTACTACTCGCCCTTGCGGCCCCCTTCCTCGGCTGGATCTTCACGACCGACGCCTCGGTGCAGGCAGCGTTCGCCGCCGGATTGTGGGTCCTCGCCGCCGCGCAGCCGGTGTCCGGCTTCGTCTTCGTGCTCGACGGCGTGCTGATAGGCGCCGGGGACGCGCGATATCTGGCGCTTGCCGGCGTCGTCAATCTTCTGCTCTACCTGCCGTTGCTGGTCCTCGTGGACCGGGCGGGCCTGTCCGGCGGCGAGGGTATCGTCTGGCTGTGGATCGCCTTCGGCATCGGCTACATGCTGGCGAGGGCGGTGACGCTGGGCTGGCGGATCAGGGACGATCGGTGGATGGTGACCGGAGCCTCGCGCGAGACGGCGGCGCAAGGTTCCTGACGGAGCTGTAGCGATCCGGGGTCGCGCTCGAGGTCACTCCGACAGGGCATCAGCACCGGGGCCATCCGTCCTACACTGATCGTGCCGGGAACTCCGGCCACCGCCGCCGTTCCAGAAGGACCCCTTCCCCATGGCTACTGCCCCCCTCGTCCCGGGCTCCGGTACGGCCGGCCTGCGGGTCTGGAGGCCGTTGCTGGCGCGCGCCGTACTCAGCGCGGTCTTCGGGCTCCTCACGGTCTTCTGGCGCGAGCCCTCCACGCTCGTGGTGAGCGTGGCAGGTGGCCTGTACCTGCTGATCGGCGGGGCCGGCTACCTGTGGACGCACCAGGTGTCGGCGGGTCTGCCGCTGACCACGGCGCTGACGAGAATCGGTGGAGGCCTGCTCCTCGGGGCAGGTGTCGTGAGTCTGGTGTTCGCGGACGACCGCAGCTTCGCGCTCGCCGGCTCCGTGGCCCTCTTCGTCGCGGGAATTGCCGAACTGATCCGTGGCCTCGGTGACCGGCGACACCCCGCAGCACGCGACTTCGTCCTCGTCGGCGTCATCGGCCTGGCCACCGGGTTGATCCTGCCGTTCGTGGAGGACCTCGGTCCGCAGGCCCTGCTGGGTGTCAGCGGCGGCGGAGCACTGCTGAGCGCCGTCGTGCTCGGCATCGCGGCTCTGAGCTACCGGCACGATTCAGCCGTGAGCGCATCCGAGGATCAGGGCGCCCGCAGCGAGCCCGACACCGTAAACTAGAGGCTCTACAACGTGTAGAACATTGCCGTCACCGGAAGGAGTGCCCGTGGCCGACCGCCGACCGCCGAAGCCCACCCAGGGACGATTCCGTCATGGCATCAAGGCTCCCCTGGTGTTCTCCGCCGTGCTCGCGGCGGTCGCGGGAGTCGCGACGGCCATTTTCGCCACCGGGGGCAATGCGCAGGTGCTGCGCGTGGATCTCGGTTTGACCGCAGCCGGGATAGCATTCATCGTCTCGCTCGTCGTCTGCGCCATGCTGATGATGGCTGAGACCCCCAACGCGGAGCATCTCAGCCAGGGATCCGGCGTCAACCGGTCGTCGGCGCGGCCGGACGTCCAGGTCAAGCCCGAGGGCACCGTCCGGCCGGCCGAACCGGAGGCCGAGGAATCACCGCGCTACGGTGAGCGCCTGCCGAAGCAGGACGGCTGACGGCCCGAAGCCAGTGCGCTCGAGGGCGCGGGGGCCGTGTGCGCGGCTGACGGGTGCGAGATCGCGGGGCTTCGGACGACGTCGGGCGGTTCGGCCCGGCATGTCGCGGCACGACACGCCGGTGAGGGCAGCAAAGCCCCCGGATCCGGTACCGATGGCACCCCTACCGGTGAAGGCACGGCAGACGACTGCTACCCTCCCCTCATGACCGAAGACGTGACGCGTTTCATGCGGGACTTCACTGCGCTGGTGCGCCTGGCACTGGAGGCGCTGCCCTCGTCGGCGAACGGGAGGGAGCTCCTCGACACCATCAGCGCACACCTGGGCACCCCGGCAGACGGCGTCGCCGCCGTCGTCGAGCAGGTGGCCCCGCACCGCTTCGTCGACGCGGACATCGTCCTCACGGACCTCGTCGGCACCGATGCTCGGCTGGTCGGTATCGGCGGCGGGGACCAGCGCCACCACATGTCGCTGAGCGACATCCTCCAGCAGTCCGCGCTGTACCCGAACTTCCCGCTGTCACAGCCGGACTACGTCAATCTCCCCGTCGGTCCCGCCGAGCAGCGCCAGACCGTTGCCCTCGGACTCCGGCTCTTCGAGTTCGACGGCGCATCGCTGGCGCTGCTGCAGCGCAACGCCGAGCCGCGGTACGGTCGGGAGACGGCCTCGCTCGAGGTGCTGGGCGCAGAGCCGACGGTGACAGCTGCATTCCTCGCCGAGTTCCGGCGTCGCATGCACGGTGAGAGTGTGCTCAAGGGTCAGGTGCTCTCCTTCACCACGGACAGCTTCGGCTCGAGCGCGGCGGGCATCACCTTCCATGAGCGGCCCGCCATCACGGACGAGGACGTCATCCTCCCCGAGGGTCTGCTGGGGCGGGTCCGGGAGCACGTACTCGGGATCGCTGCCCACCGCGATGCGCTCATGGCGGCCGGGCAGCACCTCAAGCGCGGTGTCCTCCTGTACGGTCCTCCGGGAACCGGCAAGACCCATACCGTTCGCTACCTCCTCAGCGCGAGCGAGGGCACGACGGCGATACTGCTCTCGGGCGGCACGCTCGCCCACGTGGGTGAGGCGGCGAGGACGGCGCGCGCCCTGCAGCCGTCGATCGTGGTCCTCGAGGACTGCGATCTGATCGCCGAGGACCGCAGCTTCGGGCACGGTCCGCAACCCCTGCTGTTCGAGGTGCTCGATGCGATGGACGGCCTCGACGCCGACGCGGACGTCACGTTCGTCCTCACCACCAATCGCGTCGACATGCTGGAGCGTGCTCTCGCCCAGCGGCCGGGGCGGGTGGACCTGGCGATCGAGGTTCCGCTGCCGGCCGAGCACGAGCGGGCCGCGCTGCTGCGACTCTACGCACACGGGCTGCCCTTCACTGCGGACGGGCTCGGAACCGCCGCGGGCCGCTCCGAGGGCACGACGGCGTCCTTCGCGCGGGAGCTCGTCCGGCGTGCAGTACTCGCGGCCGCACTCGAGGGCGTACCGGCGTCCGACGCGCACCTGGTGGCGGCCGTGGACGAGCTGATGGCGGACAGTGCATCCCTGACACGGAGCCTGCTCGGCAGCAATGGTCCGCTGTCCGGCGGTGGTGGTCCCGAGGACTTCGACGAATCGTTCGGCGTACGGCCCGGGGTCATGGACCCAGGGGCGCCTTCGTCCGCCTATCGTTCCTCCCTGTCCATCTCCTTCGACGGACCGGGCCCGGTGCAGCCGGGGATGGCGGACGGCGGGTACTCGGAGGACGGTTTCGCGGGAGACGGGGTGGAATCCGTCCCCTCCGTCGCGGACCCGACGATGGAGGGGAACGAGACGATGGAGGGGAACGAGACGACGGAGGGGAACGACGAGCGGCCCTAGCTGTACCCGGGTCCGCAGCCGCCGATCGGTACCGCGCGGAATCAGGTACCGGCCCGCCGCGCCCGGTAGGCCTTGACGTGGGTACGGTTGGCGCAGTTCCCCGTGTCGCAGAAGCGCCGCGACCGGTTCCGGCTGAGATCGAGCACCACGCCGTCGCAGTCCGCCGCGGCACAGACCCCCAGACGGTCGAGTTCGTGCGCACGGACCACATCGGCGAGGGCCATCGCCGCCTCCGTTGCCATGCGGTCCGCCAGCGGCGCCTCGGGTGCCGTGGCATGGAGATGCCAGTCCCAATCGTCGTGGCGGACCAGCTGGGGGAGTGCGCTGGTCCTGCGCAGGATCCGGTTCACGCGCCCGACGACGTCGTCCTCCTCCGCGAACCAGAGCGACTCGAGCTCTGTCCGCAGGGCGCGTACGGCCTGCAGTTCTTCCTCCGTCCGGGTCCGCGACCCGGAGAAGCGCTGCTGCTCGAGGAAGGTGTCCAGCCCATCCATCGTCGCCAGCGCATCCGTGACGCTTCTCCCGGTGTTGACGAGCGCGGCGGCGGTGGAGAGAGCGACCTCGGTGTCATAGGTGAAAGTCATGTTGACTCCTGACACTATCAACACCTAGTGTCACGACCACAACTACCGCTCACTCATGACATCACGCTGACCCGAAGGGAGTGGACGTGACCCGACAGCCGACGGCCGGCATCTGGATAGCTCTCGTCTCGGCTGCTACCTTCGGCGTCTCCGGCCCGTTCGCCAAGTCACTTCTCGAGATCGGCTGGAGCCCGGGCGCTGCCGTGGGGGTGCGCATCGGAGGTGCCGCCGTCGTCCTCCTGGTCCCTGTCCTCATCGCGCTGCGGGGACGCTGGTCCGTCCTGCGTCAGCACCGGCTCACCATCGTGGTCTACGGGATGACGGCGATCGCACTGTGCCAGCTGTTCTACTTCAATGCCGTGGCCCGCATGTCCGTGGGCGTCTCCCTGCTGCTGGAGTACCTCGCCCCCGTGCTGATCGTCGGCTTCCTCTGGGCGCGCTCGCGGAAGCCTCCGACGATCCCCACCATCCTCGGCTCGGTGACGGCGATCCTCGGACTGCTGCTCGTCCTGGATCTGGCCGGGGACGCCCGCATCGATCCTGTGGGAGTCCTGTTCGGTCTGGCCGCCGCGGTCTGCCTCATGGTGTTCTTCCTGATGTCGGCGCGAGTGGACGACTCCCTGCCCCCGCTGGTCATGGCGGGCGGAGGCATGGTCGTGGCAGCGCTGACCATCGGTGTGCTGGGCCTGACGAACATCATGCCGCTGCGCTTCGTGTCGGCCGACGTGACACTGGCCGGGTCCACCTACAGCTGGCTCGTCCCCGTGGCGGTGCTGGTCCTGGTCGCCACCGTCGCGGCCTATGTGACCGGGATCCTGGCGGCCCAGCGCCTGGGCTCGAAAGTGGCGAGTTTCGTGGCGCTGACCGAGGTGCTGTTCGCCGTCCTCGCTGCCTGGCTCATCCTCGGCGAGCTGCCCGGTGTCGTGCAGCTGCTCGGCGGCGTGCTGATCGTGGTCGGCGTGGTGGTGGTGCGGGTCGACGAGCTGCGCGCCACTGACGGCGACCCGGTGGCCCGTGAGGCATTCGATCAGGCCAACCCCGTGGAGCCCCTACCCCGACCGTGACGGCACCTGCCAGGGCCCTCCGGTGGTGGGGTCAGCGGTTCGTCGCCGCGCGCTGCGTGGCCGTGAAGGCGAAGTTCGCGGTACTCGTCAGCTTCTGGAAGCTGTTGTCAGCGGCGGCCGGAAGTGTCGCCGTGAAGCGCAGATTGTCGGTTCTGCCCGGGGTGAAGGAGGCAAGACCCGACAGCGGCACGTCGGCACCGATGATCGGACGGCTCGGCAGGACGCTCGTGACGGATCCCCGGCAGGTGTACGTGTAGGCCGGCGCAGTACCGGCCTCGGTCCAGGGGACACTGCAGGCGTCGACGGTGAGCTGGAGACCGTTGACGGTGTCCGTGGTGAGTCTGGAAGGTGTGCCGACCACCGTGGTGGTCAGGCTGACGCCGCCGAAGTTCTGGTTGCCGGTGTTGGAGATGGTTGCGACGCGCTGCATGGTGTCGCCCGGGACGAAGGCCGTGGCGGCGACGTTCAAGCGGTTCGCAGCCGTTCCTGCTGCACCCAGCTGGACGGCGACCCTGCCGGCGGTGACGGACTGGCCGGCCGAGGTGGTCGAGGTGAACGAACCGTATGTACCCAGGCCCGCAACGGTCGCTGCGACGCCGAGGAGGGCCACCGATGCGAGAATCTTGCCGGAGGTGGACCCGAGCGGGATGCGGGATGTGCGTGTCACGGTGGAACCATTTCCTCGAGCCGGCAGATGCGCAGCGGAGCACGTCCTCCCCACGATCGACTCCGGGGACGACTCCGCCGCTACAACTGTGCACCGTCCGACCCGCACGGCAGCCGAGCCAGGGCCACAGGAACTCCGAAGAAACAGCGAAGCACCGAACGGGAGATCCCGTGCGTCAGCGCTCGAAGTGGGTGTCCGTCACATCCACCTGATCCAGGGAGGCCAGCACCCCGGCTGCAACGTCACGCAGCTTGATATTGCGCGATGTCGATGCCCGGCGCAGGATACCGATCGCCTCGGCCTGACTGCAGCGATTCTGCGCCATGATCACGCCGACGGCCCTGTCGATGGTGGTCCGGGACGACAGGGCGGCTTCGAGGTTCCTGGCGTCATCGGTGAGCCGTCCGATCCGGACAGCGAGGCGTAGGCTGCGGGAGGCATTCTGGGCGATGTTCTCGGCAGCGGCAACGCCTTCGTCGTCGAAAGCGTTCGGCTCCGTGGAGTAGAAGTCGAGACCCGCGCTCACCCCGTCGTCGAGGCGGATGGGGATTCCCAGGGCGGAGCGGACGCCGAAGGACGCGACGGCGCGGCGGTACTCGGGGAAACGCGTCTCGGTCAGGAAATCCCGCACATGGACGGTATAACCCTCCCGTGCTGCGCGGAGGCAGGGCCCGTCGTCGAAGCCGTACTGGATCTCGTCGACCTGACGCGCCCGGGCCCCACTGCTCGCCACGGTGATCATGGACCGTGGGCGCAGCAGCGTAACGCCGCAGAACACGTCACCGTAGGTTCGCGGGAAGACTCGTGCGGAGACTTCGGCGAGGCCTGTCAGGAACTCCTCGACGTCACTGCTGTCGAGCACCATGTCCTGGAGCGCCGCGACGACGGGATGCTGCACGGATTCCCGGGCAAGTTCGTTCTCGTCGGGCATGGCTGGCTGCTCCTTCGCGGTGGTCGGGGCAGCGCCCTGTGCATGCTGCGCGCCTGACTGGTTCCGGTCAACCCTAGCCCCGGCCCCGTACCGGCGCTGCATCCGCTCCTGCCTCACTCGCTTCTGCCGAACCTCCGCAGTCTCAGGGAGTTGAGCACGACGAGCACAGAACTCGCCGCCATGGCCGCGCCGGCCAGCATCGGGTTGAGCAGACCGAGGGCCGCGACCGGGATGCCGATGGCGTTGTAGAAGAACGCCCAGAACAGATTGCTTTTGATGGTGCCCAGCGTGCGTCTGGCCAGTTCGATGGCCTGGGCCACCTGCGCCAGGCTGCTGCCCATCACGGTGAGGTCGGCCGCCTCGATGGCGACGTCGGTTCCCGAACCCATGGCGATGCCGAGATCGGCCTGCGCCAGGGCCGCGGCGTCGTTGACGCCGTCCCCCGCCATGGCGACGGTGGCGCCCGAGGCCTGGAGTTCGCGGACCACATCCACCTTGCCCTCCGGCGAGACGCCCGCATGGACGTCACCGGCGTCGATACCCACCGAGGCGGCGACCTGGAGTGCCACCGCCAGGTTGTCGCCCGTGAGCAGGACGGGACGCAGCCCGAGGGCGCGCAGGCGCCCTATCGCAGCACTCGAGCTGTCCTTGATGGTGTCGGACAGCGTGATGAAACCGGCCACCGTGTCGTCCAGCGCAACCCAGACCGCCGTCGTCCCGGCGTCCTCCGCGGCGCTGAAGGCCGCAGACTGCTCGATGGAGGGGCTGATGCCGTTGCGCTCGAGCCAGTCGGCGCGGCCCACGGTCACGCCCACGCCGTCGACGCTGCCCCGCACGCCTCCACCGGGTGCACTCGAGAAATCGAGTGCTTCGGACAGTCGGTCCCCACGCGCAGCCCGGTCCGCGATGGCCTGCGCGATCGGGTGCTCACTCGCTGCCTCCACTGCTCCTGCTGCCCGGATGAGCTCCAGCTCGGACACGCCGGGGAGGGCGACGACGTCGTTCACCGCCATGATCCCCGTGGTGATCGTGCCGGTCTTGTCCAGCACGATCGTGTCCACGGTCCGGGTGTCCTCGAGAACCTGGGGGCCACGGATGAGGATGCCCAGTTGCGCGCCACGGCCGGTGCCGGTCAGCAGTGCGGTGGGCGTCGCCAGCCCGAGCGCGCACGGACAGGCGATGACGAGCACGGTGACGGACGCCGTGAACGCAGCATCGAGATCACCGGCGAGAACGAGCCAGAGCCCGAAGGTGACGACGGCGATGACGAGGACCACGGGGACGAAGACCGCGCTGATGCGGTCCGCCAGACGCGCGATCCGCGCCTTGCCGCTCTGCGCCTGACCGACGAGGCGGCCCAGCTGGGACAGCACGGTGTCCGCGCCTACGCGCGTCGCCCGCACCACGATCCTGCCGGACGTGTTGATGGTCGCGCCCGTGACGGCGTTGTCCGGGCCGACCTCGACGGGCACGCTCTCACCGGTCAGGAGGGCCGTGTCGACGGCGCTGTGACCGTCGATCACCACGCCGTCTGTGGCGATCTTCTCGCCCGGACGCACCACGAACTCGTCCCCGGGAATGAGCGTGGCGGCGGGCAGGGTGACCTCGACGCGCTCGCCGTCCACGGTCCGGAGCACCCGGGCCTCCTTCGCGCCGAGGCTCAGGAGGGACGCGAGCGCGTTGCCCGCCCGCTGTTTCGCCGCTGCCTCGAGGTAGCGGCCGAGGAGGAGGAACGTCACGACGACGGCGGCCACTTCGAAGTAGAGCGAATGATCGCTCATGCCCATACCCGACCGCGTCATCGTCGGGTCGGTGAAGAGCTGCCAGGAGGAGAAGAGGAAGGCCGCACCGACGCCGATGGAGACCAGCGTGTCCATGGTGGAGGACAGATGGCGCGCATTGATCGCTGCGGCACGGTGGAACGGCCACGCCGACCACGTCACCACCGGCAGGGACAGACCGAAGACCGCCCAGCCCCAGTCGGGGAACTGCAGGCCGGGCACCATGGAGATCAGCAGCACCGGCACGGACAGGACGGCTGCGAGGATCAGGCGCGCGCCGAGGAGCGACGGCGCAGGCTCGGCGCTCCCGCCGTCCTCCTGGGCCGGGTCGACGATGTGCGCACCGTAGCCGGTGGCCTCCACGGTATCGATGAGCTGCTGGTCGCTGACGGTTGCCGGAACACGCACGACGGCGTTCTCGAGCGGCAGATTGACGCTGGCCTCGACGCCGTCGAGTTTGCCGAGCTTGCGTTCCACGCGCCCCACGCAGGAAGCGCACGTCATCCCCTGGATGGAGAGTTCGACGATGCGCTGGTCCTGGGCCGCGTCCTGCGCGGGAAGCTGCTGTGTGGCCATGTCAGGATCCAGCGGGTACCACGGTGTAGCCGGCCTCGGCGACGGCGTCGTCGATGGCGGCGGGATCGAGGGGGCCCTCGGAGGAGATCGTGGCGGTGGAGGCACCACCCGTCACGAGGTCGACGTCGACCGACCCGACACCCTGGAGCTCGGAGAGCTCGCTCTTCACGGCGCTCACGCAGTGGCCGCACGTCATTCCGGTGATGTTGATCGTGGTGGTGGTCATGTGTTCATCCTTCTGGTGCGGGGACGGGTGGATGGCTGTTTCAGCGCAGTAGCCGGCCGATGGCGGCCGATGCTTCCTGGACCTTCTCCTGGACGACGGTCGCGTCACCGGAGGCTTCTGATTCCTGTGCGGCGCCGACGACGCAGTGGGAGATGTGTTCCTCGAGCAGTCCCAGGGACACGGCGTGGAGAGCCTTGTTGATCGCAGCGACCTGGGTGAGGACGTCGATGCAGTACTTGTCCTCCTCGACCATGCGGGCGACCCCGCGCACCTGACCCTCGATCCGGCTGAGCCGCTTGAGATAGGCGTCCTTGTCCGCGGTGTAGCCGCGCACCGCAGCGTCCGTCGTTTCGGTGGTATCTCCTGTGCCGTGTTCGGTGGCTTCCTGTGCGGTGCCGTACGTGGCGGTCATGGAAGTGGCTCCCTGCAACTCGTTCGCGATACCCTTGGGGGGTATATAACTCCACGTTACCGTGGATTTCCCTCCGGGGAAACATCCAGCCGGATGCCGTACGTTGGCATCGGCACGTCACCGATCCAAGGACATCAATGACCCTCTCGCTCACCGGCTGGCAGAAGCGGACCCTCCTGGTCCTGGCAGGGCTCGCCGTCGTCGCCCTCTTCGCGCTGGCCTTCAGTGCCGGTCGCGTCACTGCTGCGCCCTCCTATCCGGACGGCACCAGCGCCGATGCCGGGTTCGCGCGGGACATGCAGGCGCACCACAACCAGGCGGTGGAGATGTCGATGATCGTGCGGGACGAGGTCGACGACGAGATGCTCCGGACGGTCGCCTACGACATCGTCACTACCCAGCAGCAGCAGGCCGGGCAGATGTACGCGTGGCTCGAGGAGTGGGGACTTTCCCAGAGCAGTTCCCAGCCGCGCATGGACTGGATGACGGACGCCTCCGGCGATCACGCGGGAATGAGCATGGACACCGGTACGGGCTCCGGGAGCGGGTCCATGCTCCTGCCCGACGGACGCATGCCCGGCATGGCCTCCGAAGCGCAGCTCGAGGAGCTGAGGAACGCCACCGGCGACGACGCCGCACGGCTCTTCCTGGACCTCATGATCGTGCATCACATGGCAGGGGTGGACATGGCCGAAGCCGGTGCCGAACTGGCCGAGACCGATCAGGTGCGTGACCTCGCGCTGAAGATCCAGACGGGCCAGCGGGCGGAGATCACTCTCATGCAGGGCATGCTCGATGACCTGTGAACGGCAGGATGAGCTGCGCGACGAACGCTCCCGTTCCACCCCGGACGGGCGAGGGCCTGTTCGGGAAGCCCCTGATCGCCCCGGTACATTTGTTTCCGGCGTCAACCCGTTCGTATCCCGGCCGCGGCACGAGTCGCAGCCAACCCACTACCGGAGGACACCCCGTTGAACAAGAAGCGGTCGCAGGAGAACAAGGACCGCCAGGCACGCCTGGCCGCCGTCCAGGCCCAGCAGCGTGCCGGTGAGCGCAAGCGCAACGCACTGATCTTCGGTGGCATCGGAGCCGTGATCCTGGTGATCATCATCGCCGTGACACTCGTGATCGTGCAGCAGGTGCGCGTCAACAACGACCGCGAGGCAGCGGCGGCGCAGCCAATCGAAGGCGTCCAGACGTTCGACGACGTGGCCTTCGACCACGTGGACGGTCCTGTGGACTACGAGCAGTCCCCCCCCGTGGGCGGGGACCACAGTCCCATCTGGACCAACTGCGGCATCTACACCGAGGAGATCCCGAACGAGAACTCCGTCCACTCCCTGGAGCACGGTGCCGTCTGGATCACCTACCAGCCGGATCTCGACCAGGCGGAGATCGACGCGCTCACCGATCTCGTGGGGTCGCGGTCCTACGTGCTGCTCAGCCCCTATGACGGCCTCGAGGCGCCGATCGCCGCAAGTGCCTGGGGCCTGCAGCTGACGGTCGACTCCGCCGACGATCCACGGCTGCCGGCGTTCCTCGACAAGTACGTGCAGGGCGAGCAGACCCGCGAGCCGGGCGCCGCGTGCACCGGTGGGATCACCCCTGACGGTCTGGTCAGCTCCTAGCCATGACGACAGCGTCCTCGTCCGGGCGCCGGAACATGAGGCCTGCGGTATGAGCCCCGGAGCCACGATCGTGCCGACGCCGTGCGTGGTGATCGATGCCGACGTGCTGGAGCACAACATCGCGAGCATGGCGCAGGTCGCACGGGAGCGCGGGCTGCAGTTGCGCCCCCATGCCAAGACGCACAAGATCGCCGAGATCGCCCGGCTGCAGCTCGCGGCCGGCGCGGTCGGCCTTACGGTCGCGACGATCGGCGAGGCCGAGGTCTTCGCGGACGCCGGTATGCGTGACCTGTTCATCGCCTACCCCCTCTGGGTCGGGCAGGCAGCGGCGCATCGCCTGACCGCCGTAGCCGACCGGGCACGGCTCACCATCGGTGTCGACTCCACGGAGAGTGCCGGGCAGCTGGCTCGTACCCTCGGCGAGGACGCGACGCGGATCGCGGTCCGCGTCGAGGTGGACAGCGGTCACCACCGAAGCGGGGTGCTGCCCGAGGACGCCGTGGCGGTCGCCGAGGCAGCACGTGCGGCGGGACTGACCGTCACCGGCGTGTTCACCTTTCCCGGTCACAGCTACGGGCCGGGGCAGGCGGCCCCGGCCGTAGACGACGAGCAGGCAGCTCTGAGCGCGGCAGTCACAGCGCTCGGAGGAGCGGGTTTCGGCGAGCTGGAGATCAGTGGCGGGTCGACGCCGTCGGCCCTGCTGTCCTCCGGCGACACCCTGACGGAGCTGCGCCCGGGCGTCTATGTCTTCGGTGATGCGCAGCAGTGGGAACTGGGCCGCTGCCGACCGGAGGACATCGCCTTGACCGTCGAGTCCACGGTCGTGAGCCGTCGACGTGTCGCAGGCGCCCCCGGGCGCCTGATCCTCGACGCCGGCAGCAAGATCCTCGGGAGCGATCGTGCGGCGTGGGCGACGGGGTACGGCCGGCTCCTGGATCATCCGGAGGCGCGGATCAGCGCACTCTCGGAGCATCACGCCACCGTGGAGTGGCCCTCCGGAGCACCCCTGCCTCCGCTGGGTACCCGGCTGCGGGTGGTGCCGAATCATGTCTGCCTGACGCCCAATCTCGTGGACGAGGTGCAGGTGGTCCGCGCCGGGGTCCACCAGGGCAGCTGGACGGTCGCGGCACGCGGGAAGAACAGCTAGCATCTGGCCCGGGCAGTGACCCGAGCCGTTGCCCCGGTCATAATGGAACCCTCACGAACCCGGGGGTACTGATGATCAGGTCTGGAGCGGAACTCAGGACAGCGATGGCCGGGGGCGCCCTGCTCCTCCTGGCGCTCACGGGGTGCAGCGACAGCGAACCCGCGTCGATCCCGGAACCGCCCGCACAGGGCAACGTACTGGATCTGGCCGAGGTGCTGACCCCGGCCGAGGAGCAGGAGATCAGCTCCCTCATCGACGAGCGCAATGCGTCGACGGACGCCGCGCGCGTGGCCGTGCTGCTCGTGGAGGACGCCGACGGCTCGATCGAGGACTACGCCCGCGATGTCGCGACCTCCTGGGGCGTGGGCGACGACGGGGCCGACAACGGCGTGCTCATCCTCGCCGACACGGGAGAGCGCGAGCTGCGCGTCGAGACAGCCGACGGCGTCCGCGAGCAGTTCTCCGACGGCGATGCGGAGGATGTCGTCACCGATGTGCTCGAGCCGGCGTTCGCCGACGAGGAGTACGCCGAGGGACTGATCGAGGCCGTCGACCAGGTCTACCTGTACGCCGAGGGCGGGGAGCCGGTGCCCGAACCCGTCGACTGGGTGCTGTTCGGCTCGGTGGCCGGTGTCAGCACGGTTGTCGTCGGTGGGATCATCGGATGGGTCGTCGCGGTCTCGCGCCGTCGGCGTCGGGAAGCCGACGAGGAGATCCGGGCGGCCGAGCAGGCGGACCCTCAGCTGCGGCTCACCGAACAGCAGCGGAACGCCTACCGCTCCTACCGCTACGGTCATCGTGGCGACGACGCCATCACCAACCCGGCCATCTGGCTGCCCCTGTACATCGCGAACCCTGCGCTCTACTCCGGGGGCGGGGGCTCCGGCGCCTCCGGGTCGTCCTACAACGGCGGCGGAGGATTCACCGGCGGAGGAGCCTCGGGCAGCTACTGACGCGGTTCTCAGTCGTCGACGGCGGCGCCGATCGGTTCGAGGACCACGCCCGGGTTGTCCTTGGTGAAGTGGCCGATCTTCCACTTGTCGCCGAACACCGCGACTGCCTCGCCGTCGGCCCGGAACAGGATCTCGCCACCACGGAAGGTCTCGGGTACGCCCTGGCTCTCAGGACTCACCCGCATCGCGAGGGTGTAGGAGAGCTGGTCCAGCGACGTCGGGGCGCTGAATTCCGTGCCGAGCCGTTCTGCGGCGACCTCGAACTGCAGCGCGCCGACGGCGGCCAGGACCGGCGCCTGGTCCCCCCGCAGGTCCGAGCGCAGCACCTGCACCACGCCCTCGTGCTCGAGCTGGTCGATACCCCGCCGGAACTGCTTGTACCGCCCGGGATCCTTGGCGCGCGCGACGGCGAACAGTTCGGGCGAGAAGCGGGGGATGTCGGGGAACCGGACGGGCTGTTCCGAGAACAGGCTGTCGCCCACGCGCAGGCTCGTGGCGTTGACCAGCCCGACGACGTCGCCCGGCCAGGCGGTGTCCACCACCTCGCGGCTGCGGCCTAGCACGCGGTGGGCGTACTTCGTGGCGAAGGGCTTGCCCGTGCGCTGGTTGGTGATGACCATGCCGCGTTCGAAGCTCCCGGAGCAGATCCGGAGGTAGGCGATGTGATCGCGGTGCGAGCTGTCCTGACCGGCCTGCACCTTGAACACGAAACCGGACATCGGCGCTTCGATGGGACGGGGTCCGGCCTCCTTCGACGGACGCGGGGACGGTGACGGCGCCACGTCGACGAGGATGTCGAGGAGCTGGGACACGCCGAAGTTCTTGGCCGCTGCCGCGAAGAGGACGGGGGTCTGCCGTGCGGCCTCGAACTCCTCCCGGTCGAACGAGCCGTTCGAGGACTCGACGAGCCCCGATTCCTCCCGGGCCTCGAGCCAGGCACCGGCCTCTCGGGGCTCCAGGGCGTCGATGTCGACGTCCGTCTCCGCGGCCGCCTGTGCCCCTGCGCCCACGGCCTCGAGGGCGATGGCACGCGAGGCCCGCAGGTCGATCAGCCCCTGGAACTCACCGGCGATCCCGACCGGCCAGGTGAGGGGGACCGGCGTCATCCCGGTGCGCTCGCCGACGTCGTCGATCAGACCGAGCGCGTCCAGGCCCGGCCTGTCCCACTTGTTGATGACGGTGATGATGGGGATGTTCCGGGCCTTGCAGACGGCCAGCAACTTCACGGTCTGCGGCTCGAAGCCCTTCGCGGCGTCGATCAGCATGACGGCGGAGTCCACGGCGGCGAGGACGCGGTAGGTGTCCTCCGAGAAGTCGGCGTGACCGGGCGTGTCGACGACGTTCAGGACGGTGTCGCGGTAGGTCAGTTGCAGGGCGGCCGAGCTGATGGAGATGCCGCGTTCCTGCTCGATGCCCATCCAGTCCGAGACCGTGGCGTGGCGGCTCGACTTGCCGTGCGTCACTCCAGCGTCCTGGATGGCACGGGAGAGCAGGGCGAGCGCCTCGGTCAGCGTCGATTTGCCGGCATCGGGGTGGGAGATGACGGCGAACGTGCGACGGCGTCCGGCCTCGCGGCGGACGGTGTCGGGATCGGTGTCGACGTCGGAGGGGGATTCTGTCAGCAGGGCCACTCCTCCATTGTCCCTGATCCGGCGAGCCGGCTCATGCCGGCACCGTCGGCGCTACGCGTGGGTGGCGTCTCCTTGCTCCTCGCCGGTATGGATGAGTTCCGCGGCGACCTCCACGAGTTTGCGATTCCTGCGCGAGCTCTGGTTCTGGAGCAGGACGAACGCCGTGTCGGCGCTGATCTTGTGACGCTCCATGAGGATACCCTTGGCCTGCCCGATGATGTCGCGGCTGGCAACGGACTGTTGAAGCTGGAGGATGGTCCTGCACTGCTGTTCGAGCAGCGCACGCGTCGCTGTCAGTTCGTCGCGGTCAGCGACGGCAGCCCGCCGGGGTCCGGCCTGATCTGCCGCAGCTTCGGCTCTGTCGAGGAGTACCAGGACACTCACTCGGTCGTCAGCGCCGGGCGGGTCAGGGACCTCGGTGACATCGGGTACTGGTGCCTCATCGACGGAGGAGGCCTGCGGCGTCCGACCGTGCGATCGAGTGTCGGTGAGGTGAGAAGTGACTGCCGTAGACGTGAGGTCCTGCAGGCGCTCGATGCCGAGGACCTCCAGCGCGTGGTGGAGCTGGCCCTCGACCGCCTTCAGCGGTAGCGACAGCGTGCCGGCCATCTCATCGGGAGTGCGCCCGGTCGCTGCCAGCGCGGCGATCACCACCTCGCGGTCGTTCAGCGTTCGCAGTTCGGCGTCGTCATGTGCGCCCGACGGCGCAGAGGAGGCGGACCGCTCCGTGGTGATTGATCGCTTGCATCATCAGCCCCCTGGGGTGAAAGGTCGCGATCACTGCGGTGATCGCGTCGCCGGGGTCCAGGGCAGCATTGTCATAATCTCCCGGCAACCGCGAATATGTCAAGGACTTCGGTTCTGATTCGTCGTGAGATCTCCCGGTTCGTCGTGAAATCTCCGGGAGGGGAATTACGGGAGTAATTCGCCCTGTCATGGCCGGAGACTAAACTCACTCCTGGGCACTGTTTTCATGGTGAGCGGCACATCCTCGGGGATGAGAGAGGGAGAAATGCTGGACCGGTTTTTCTCAGCTGTCGTAGATCATGGGGCGGACCGGTGAGCGAGCATTCGTCTTCCGGGATGGACGACCTGTGCTCGGCCTTGTGTGCAGCCTTCATGGATGCACTACCCATCTCGGGGGTCGCACTCTCCGCGTTCACGGGCTCGGAGCGGGAGACGACCCTGTGCGCCAGCGATGCGCTGGCGGCCCGATTGGACGAGTTGCAGTTCGATCTGGGTGAGGGTCCCCGGTGGGAAGCGGTCGTCACGCGGTCGCCGGTCCTCCTGCCGGACGTGCGCTCCATGACGCACGAGAAATGGCCGGTCTTCGGGACAGCGCTCGCGGGCACTGCTGCACAGGCGCTGTTCGTCTTTCCCCTGGCGGTCGGCGCCGTGGACATCGGCGTCGTGGAGCTGTACCGGACCACTCCGGGCGATTTGACCGAATCGGAGCGGGCGAGCGCCCGAGTCCTGGCGGACAGGGCCGCGTGGAGCCTGCTGCGTCAACTGCTCGTCCCGGATTCCGGGGAGGATGCCGGGATAGGTCTGTCCGCCTCGCGCCGGGAGATCCATCAGGCGACGGGGATGGTCCTGGCGCAGATCGGGGGCACGGCGGCGGAGGCGCTGCTGCTCCTGCGGGCTCACGCCTTCGCGAACGGGCAAACGGTACGGGAGACCTCCGACGAGGTGCTCGAGCGGCGCCTGGACTTCACACCGCCGCCGGACGCTTGAGAAGTCACGCGACGCTTAGGAAAAGAATGCGGGAGCCCTAAACTGGAACATATGGAAAGCATCACTCGTGCCAGCCGTGTCAGTGCCGCGTTCGTGAAGATCGCGGACGCGCTGGTCGATGAGTACGATCCGTTGGATCTGGTGCAGACGCTCGTCGAGGAGAGCGTCGAGCTGCTCGATGGCACGGCAGCCGGGCTGATGCTGGCCGACCCGAACGGGGTCCTGCAGGTGCTGGCGTCCACCAGCGAGGAGGCCCGCCTCGTGGAAGTCCTGCAGCAGGAGACCGGGACGGGGCCGTGTATCGAGTGCTACGACGCCGGTGCACCGGTGACGATCCGCGATATCACCGGAACCCGGGATCGCTGGCCCGCGTTCAGTGAACTGGCCGTGGCTCAGGGCTTCCGCTCGGTCCACGCGTTTCCGCTGCGTCTTCGCGGCAGGAGCATCGGGGCGATGAACCTGTTCCGGGTCGACGTCGGAGAGCTCGGTGCCGAGGACATCGCCGTCGGGCAGGCGCTGACCGATGTTGCGACGATCAGCATCCTGCAGGAGCGCACCATCCGTGAGAATGCCGTTGTCAACGACCAGTTGCAACGTGCCCTGAACAGCAGGATCCTCATCGAACAGGCCAAGGGCATGATCGCCTATACGGCGAACATCGATACCGCTGAAGCGTTCCAGCGCCTGCGAGGCCACGCCCGATCGAACAACACAAGTCTCCGCGACACAGCACAGGCCGTGCTCGACCGGACGCTCACGCTCTGATTCTCGGTCTCCCTGCTCGGCTCTGCTGCAGCTGGTCGGCCGCGCCCACGCCTAGCGACGATAGCGCTGGATGAGGGGGCAGTCGAACGGATCACGGGCGGCCAGGCCCACCTTGTTGAGGTGCGCGATCACCGCGGAGTAGGACTGCAGCACACCCACCTCGGTGTAGGGAATGCCGAGGGTGGCGCAGTGCTCACGTACCACGACAGCGGCGCGGCGCAGGTGTGGGCGCGACATGTCCGGGAAGAGGTGGTGCTCGATCTGGAAGTTCAGCCCGCCGAAGGCGTTGTTGACGAAGGACCCGCCCCGGATGTTGCGGGCCGTGACCACCTGCCGGCGGAGGAAGTCGGCGGTGCTGCCGGCGGGCAGGATCGGCATTCCCTTGTGGTTAGGTGCGAACGACGCACCCATGTAGGTGCCGAAGACCGCCAGCTGCACGCCGAGGAAGGCAGTTGCCAGTCCCACCGGCAGGAACCAGAACAGCACACCCAGGTACAGCCCGAACCGTGAGGCGATGAGGGCCAGCTCCAGCCAGCGGCCCTGCACCTTTCCACGCCGGAGGAGGATCCCGAGCGACTGCACGTGGAGATTGACGCCCTCGAGGCTCAGCAGGGGGAAGAACAGGTAGCCCTGTCGCCGGGTGAACCAGGCATGGAAGCCCGTGCGGGGAGCGGCGTCCTCCTCCCTGAAGGAGAGGGTGCCCATCGCGATGTCGGGATCCCTGCCGACCGTATTGGGGTCGTTGTGGTGACGCGTGTGCTTGTCCATCCACCACGCATAGCTGATACCGGCGACGCCGGCGGCCAGGACGCGACCCACCCGGTCGTTGGTACGGCGGGAGGCGAAGATCTGACGGTGGGAGGCCTCGTGGCCGAGGAAGGCGAACTGGGTCAGGATGATCCCGAGGACCCCGGCGATGATCAGCTGGAACCACGAATCCCCGAGCAGCAGGAATCCCGTCGACGCTGCGGTCAGTCCGAGACCGAGGACGAGGGCAACTCCTGCGTAGAAACCTCGGCGACGGCCCAGCAGGCCTTCCGCCCGTACCTGCTTCAGCAGGACCGAGTAGGAGGCGATCACCTGGTTCGTCCGCTGCACCACGACCTTGCGCTGGCCCGGTGGGCGGGGGGTGAAGGTGGGTGCCTCCCCGGCGACCGGCGGAGCCACTGTCCCATCGTCCTCCGGACGTGTTGTCGGCCGCAGCGCACCACTGTCGACGTTTGTGCTCATGTGCTGTCCCCTGATCTGGCGAGTCGACCGGACGCGGATCGTCGGTCGTTGCACTGGCGGGGTCCGGGACAGCAGTTCGAGCATAGAAGATTCCGGCACCGAGCGGAAGCCCTGAGTGTTTTCTTCGGCTGAGACTGCCGGCACGCTACCGATGCGGTGACCACGAATCACTGCCACAGCGTCACCTCAGCCATGGGGCAGCGGTCGATCCCGTTCGTCAGGAGACCTCGGCGCCTGTCTCGGCCTCGGTCTCGGTTTCGATGAGTTCCTCGCCGGTGTCGAGGTGCGACGTCGCGGTCGGTTCGAGCATCTGCTCGCGGGCGTACTGGAAGGCGACCGCCACCACGGCGACGATCGGGGTGGCAAGGAAGGCGCCGGCGATGCCGTAGAGCGTTCCTCCCGCAGTCACGCCGATGAGGACGATGGCCGGATGGAGCTTGAGGGACTTGCCGACCAGGATCGGCTGCAGGACGTTGCTCTCGAGCTGCTGGACGAGCAGCACGATCCCGAGGACGATCAGCGCGTCCACCCAGCCCTCGGCGAGGAGCGCCACCAGAGTGGCGAGGAGCCCGGTCGCGACCGCGCCGATCACCGGGAGGAAGCCACCGAAGAAGACCAGGATCGCCAGTGGCAGCGCCAGCGGGACGTCGAGGATCCACAGGCCCAGTCCGATGAAGACGGCGTCGACGAGTGCTACTGCTGCCTGCGACAGGACGTAGGCCGAGAGCGTCTTCCAGCTCCTGGAGAATACTTCGCCGGCGTGCACGAACACCGTGCCGGTGGTCCAGCGCAGCAGCCATACGGCGAGCCGGTCGCCGTCCTTGAGGGTGAAGAACGTGAGCACCAGTGCCAGCAGGATGGTGATCGTCACGGAACCGATGGTCCCGACACCGGCCGAGACGCGCGACAGGATCAGCGCCACGTTTCCCTGGATCCAGTTCAGCGCCGAGGTGAGCAGTTCATCGACGTCCAGATTGGGGATGTTGAACGGCAGCGATTCCGCGAAGTCCCCGAGATTCTGGATGTTCTCGACGGCCTTGATGGAAAGTTCACGCACGCCGTCGACGGAGAGGACCACCGTGAGGTATCCCACTCCGACCACCACGGCCAGGAAGCCCACGATCGTGATGGCTGCTGCGAGGGCCGCGGGGAGAACGCGGCGCAGGAGCCCGTTGATGGGCCAGAGGATCGAGGACAGGAGGAGGGCCAGGACGATCGGGAGGACGACGACCCAGAGCGTGGCGAGCAGATAGTAGAGGCCGATGAGCGCGACGACGATGATGATGATCCGGCCGAGGACGGCCGTCGTCGTCGTGAGGGCAGCGAGCGGGGCACCCCGGCGGATGCGGTACAGCATGGCCTCCGTGGTCGTGGCACCGCCTGCTTCGACACCGCGGGTAGCCTCAGCGCCGCCCGCTCTGCCCGTGGTGTCGGTGCGCTGTTGCTGCTCGTCGGCCATGCTCGTCCTTCGATCGTGGTCACCTGTTGTCACTCATGGTCGTTCGCGGTCGGAGCTACCGCGTGACCCGGCTTCCACACTAGTGTCAGCGCGAGCCGGACGTCGTCGTGCCGAACGGCATGCCGCAGACCATTGTCCTACCGCTTGTTCTCGTCGGTGCTGAGCTCCCTCTCGGCGACGGGCGTCGACGCGGCGCTGTCGCTTCCACGCAGGCTCCACGCCGCCAGGACCGAAGCGCTGATCATCAGCAGTGCGGCGATGCCCGTGGTGATCGTCACGCCGCTGTCGAAGGCATGGAACGCCGAGTCCTGCAGGAACGAGGCACCGGCAGGGCCCAGCTGCGTCGCGACCTCCACCGCTCCGCCGAGAGTCTCGGTGGACAATTCGATCTGGGCGTCGCTGAGTCCGCCGGGGAGCACGAGCCTCTGCTGATAGGCGGCCAGGAGGATGCTGCCCAGGACGGCGGTGCCGAGCACCGCACCCACCTCGTAGGCCGTCTCGGAGATGGCCGACGCCGCACCTGCCTTGGCTGCCGGAACCGTGGAGAGGATGAGGTCGTTCGAGATGGTCTCGGACGCTCCGACGCCGAGGCCCAGGATGACGAAGGCGAGCATGAGGAAACCGGCCGAGCCGCCGTCGTCGTGCAGGGCGATCATCGCGTAGGCGGCCGCGGAGAAGAGCAGCGAGGCCGAGACGACCACGTGCGGGGCGAGGTGGCGGACCACCGGGACGACGGCCAGACCCGCCACGATGGTCACCATGAAGCCCGGGAGCAGCACGAATCCGGCATCGAGGGGACCGAGGCCGAGCACGAGCTGTAGATGCTGCGAGACGAAGAAGAGGAAGCCCACGAGCGAGAAGATCGCGAGCAGATTCACCAGGACGGCCCCCGAGAACGCCCTGACGGTGAACAGGCGTACGTCCAGCATCGGATCGGGTCGATGGAGCTGGCGCGCGACGAACATGGTGCCCGCTGCAAGACCGACGAAGGCGGCCGTCGCCGAGACGAGCAGGGAGCCCTCGGTGGCCAGGTTCTTGATGCCGTAGACGATCGGGAGCATGGTGGCGACGGTCAGCACGATGCTCAGGTAGTCGATGCGTCCGGGAGCCGGGTCCTTCGATTCGGGCACCAGGAACGGGGTCAGCGCGAGCATGAGCACCAGTACGGGGACGGCGAGGAGGAACACCGATCCCCACCAGAAGTTCTCGAGCAGCACTCCTCCCAGCAGGGGCCCCAGGGCGGCGCCGGAGGAGAACCCGGCGGCCCATACGGCAATGGCGATGCGCCGCTGGTTGCGATCGGCGAAGATGTTGCGGATCAGCGAGAGGGTCGAGGGGCCGAGCATGGCGCCGAAGACCCCGAGCCCTACACGGGAGGCGAGCAGGAAGCCCGCGGTCGGGGCGAACGCTGCGGCGACGGAGAAGAGCGCGAAACCCACTGCGCCGATGATGAGGAGGCGGCGCCGGCCGAAGCGGTCCCCGAAGCTGCCCATGACGACCAGCAACCCGGCAAGGACGAGGGGGTAGCTGTCGACGATCCACAGCAGCATGGTTCCGCTGGTTCCGAAGTGTCGCGAGATCTCCGGCAGGGCGAAGCTCAGCACCGTGTTGTCGACCGAGACCAGCAGTACGGGCAGCATCAGGACCGCAAGGGCGAACCACCCACGGCGCCCCGCGGAGGGAGCAGGGGCTGAAGCGGTGGTCGGGGTTGCTCCGGGCACAGCTGTAGCAGGGACAGGGGTGGTGGTCATCCAACAAAGGTAAACCGTCCGGCCGGTACAGTGCAACAAACGTGACGGGTATCATCAGGGCGTGTCCAGTTCACGAGAGCGAATCCTCGACAGCTTCGAAAGCGCCCTGATCCGTGATGGTGAGAGAGCCGCCACCATGGACGCAGTGGCTGCCGCCGCAGCGGTGTCAAAGGGTGGTCTGCTCTATCATTTCCCGTCCAAGGAAGCTCTCGTGGCCGGTCTCGCCGATCGTCTCCGCCACCTCGCCGACCTCGACCGCGACGCCATGCGGGCGGATCCCGAAGGGGCGGCCCGCTACTACGTGCGCACCTCGATCTTCGAGGACAGCGCCCTGGACCGCGCTCTCGTGTCCATGGCGCGGCTGGCGCAGCAGGGCCACCCGACGGCGAAGGCGTCGCTCGCCGAGATCCAGGACCGGTGGCTCGATGCGCTCGAAGCCGAACTCGGCAACCGCACGACGGCGCTCGCGGTGAAACTCCTCGGCGACGGCCTGTACTACGACGCCGCGTTCTTCGCCTCGGCCGGATCGGCACGCACGGCCGCCGGCGAGATCGGGGCGCTGCTCGACGTCGTCGACCTGGTCGTCCGCGCCGGTCACTGATTCCGGAAGTCCCCGGAACACCGCTCTGGTCGAGGCAGACCTGCGCGAGGAAGAGCAGCGCTCGGACGAGTGGTAGGACAGCGGGCCCTCACGAAGGCCCGCCGGGCTGTCCGTGGTGGGCGCTAGGGTGATGCCCGAGCATCGTCCCCCAGGAAGGCAGCGTCCGTGCACGTCCGACTCGTCCTGCCGCACCAGTTGTTCGAGGAACACCTCGAGGTATCCCAGGACACGCTCTTCGTTTTCCTCGAGGACGACCTCATGTTCAGGAGCCTCCGTTTCCACCAGCAGAAGCTGGTCCTGCACCGGGCGAGCATGACCAGCTTCGCGCGGCGGTTGAAGGACGCGGGCTACGAGGTGCGCTATGTGGAAACGTCCGCCCGAGCCACGAGCCAGGAGCGGCTCGCCACGCTCCTCTCGGAGTGTGGCGCCCAACGGGTGACCTGCTACGACGTCGTCGATGACTGGCTCGACCGGCGGCTCACCAGAACGCTCGCCGATGCCGGTGTGGAACTGGGCATCCTGGAGACACCCCAGTTCCTGACACCGCGGGAGATGGTCTCCACCTACTTCTCCTCCCACACCTGGCGCATGCAGACCTTCTACGAGTGGCAGCGCAAGCGGCTCGGCATCATGGTGGAATCCGACGGCTCTCCCGTGGGCGGGAGATGGAGTTTCGACTCCGAGAACCGCAAGAAGCTGCCCAGGAAGATCACCCTGCCGGACCTGCCCGAGTTCGAACGACTCCCCGAGGTGGCGGATGCCATCGCGTGGGTGCACTCTGCATTTCCTGACAATCCCGGACACGCCGATACCTTCAACTGGCCCGTGACACACCGTCAGGCCTCCGACGCCCTGGAGTCCTTCCTGAACGAACGCTTCGAGCTCTTCGGCCCGTACGAGGATGCCATGGCCGAGGGTCAGACCTATCTGTTCCACTCGGCGCTGAGCTCGAGCATGAACTCCGGACTCCTGAGTCCTGCCGAGGTCGTGGAGGTCGCGCTCGATTTCGCCGAGCGGCACGGCACCCCGATCGCCAGCGTCGAAGGTTTCATCCGCCAGGTCATCGGCTGGCGCGAGTACATCCGCGCCTCCTATGTGCTGCGCGGGCGTGAGATGCGCACCGGTAATGCGCTCGGGCTCACGGCGGATCTCGACTCGCGCTGGTGGACAGGACAGACGGGCCTGGAGCCGGTGGACTCGGTGATCCGGAGGATCCTCGACACCTCCTATTCGCATCACATCGAACGCCTGATGATCCTGGGCAACGCGGCACTGCTCATGCGGGCACGGCCGGACGCCGTCTACGCGTGGTTCATGGAGATGTTCATCGATGCCTACGACTGGGTGATGGTTCCCAATGTCTACGCGATGAGCCAATATGCGGCAGGGAGCATGATCACGACCAAGCCCTATGTCAGCGGCAGCAACTACGTGAAGAAGATGAGCAACTTCCGGGACGGGCCCTGGCGGTCCAGCTGGGACGCGCTCTACTGGGCCTTCGTCGACGACCATCGCGACGTCTTCGCCCGGAACCCACGCTCGAACATGGTGGTGGTCCTTCTCGACCGAATGGACCCCGAGCGGCGAGCAGCTCTGCGGACCGAGGCGGAGCGGTGGTTGCCCGGGGCGTGTCCGACCGACGGCGGGCAGGGCGACGTGCCCTCTGCCGCCCAGGCACGAGCGCCACGGGAACAACGCTCGACGACGAAGGCGACGGCGTCGTGGGAGGCCACGTTGCCCGGTCTCGAGGAGTGAGGTGCGCGTCTGAAGGACGAGCGGAGGCAGCATCGTCCGCGCCTCGAGTTCCCCGCGAAATATAGCTCCCACACCTCAGAACCTTCGGCTAGGGTGGGCCCTACCCAGGTCAGGCGGAGTTAGAGGACGTCTGTCATTGTTGGATCACCGAAGAAGGAATCGACATGACTGAAAACACCTCGAGCGTCGGCACCGGCGAGTCCCACACCATCCGCGACTGGACAGATCTCGCGGAGGAAATGTGGGCCTACCTGACCGGCAGGGGCGCCGCGATCAACTACACCCTCGAAGACATGACCATCGAGGTCCCCCGCGACATCGGGCCGGATGCCCCGCGCGCCATCTGGAAGTTCGACGGGACGCTGCGCATCACGACAAGTGACAACGCTGCCGGCGGCTCCGACCATCACACGAGCTGATTCGTCGCGAGCGACATGTCAACCTCACTCAGGCTGGACATAGCCATCGACTTCTCGCTGGGGGAACCCGCCCTCGACGGCAAACCGGAAGCGCGGTTGTCCGGGACCGTCAGGGCCGCAGGCACCACGGTGGAGATCTTCGTCGATGATCCGGGAGCATTCCGCGGGAACAACCTGCCCGGATTCGGGCAGGTGCGCAGCATTGCCAAGGGCCTTGCGGATCAGGGCCTCGAGGTGTCCATCTCCGGGCCCAGGGGTCTCCTGGTCAGTGTCGGTGCCGTACGGTCCTCCGTTGCGCAGCGGCTGGTCACGCGTTCCCCGCACATCCGACTCGGCTCACCCGGGACCCTGGCCCCGCTGCTCGGTATCGGCAAGCGCGCGCTGGAGAAGGACGACTCGCCGCGACTCGTTCCTCCCTCGACGCCCTTCCCGCTCGTGCCGACCGTCAACCGTCGGATCAGGCGGAAGATCACGACGACGCACTATGTGCGAGGTAGCGGCCGCCCGCGTCTGATCTTCGTGCAGAACTCCGAGACCTGGAACGGTCAGGTGCCGCGTGAATTCGAACTCGTCGGTGATCGCATCACCATCGGTAGTGCCGAGGATGCGACGCTGATGCTCGCGGGCCTCGACCAGCTGCACGCCGAAGTGCTCCACACGGACCAGGACGAGTACGTCCTGGTCCCGCACGGCATGATCACGGGCAGCGTGAACAGTAGGGAGAAGTCCGTTCTGCGCACCGGTGCGCGGATCCAGCTCGGTGACTGGGCACTGGCGTTCTTCCGCGAGGAGTATGCGGATCACGGCAGGCCCTTCGGGGGGCGCAGCGGCGGGGAATGGTCCTACCAGCGGCCGCAGCGCAACCCGCGCACCGGAAGTACCGAGCGGGATGGTTCGGGTGGTACCGGAGACTTCCGGCGGCCACCACGCTGACAGCACAGGGTCGGACGGTACCGGGTCCTGCAGGAGGGAGGACGGCGGATGGCCGATAGCGTCGAACTCCTGCTGGACCCGGCAGCGGATCTGTTCATCCGTGAGGACTGGGCAACCCTGGAGCGGGCGGGTCTGCCCAATCTCTCGAACCATGGCTCAGGGAGCAATGCCCCGCACATCACGCTCGTGGCGGCCTCGCGCATCGACGATCGGTACGACGAGGAACTCGCTGCTGCGTCACAGGGAGCTCCCTTCGAGATCGCGACCGCGGGATTCATCGTCTTCCCGACGCGCCGGAAGTTCGTCCTTGCGCGGCAGGTCGTCGCGAGTACGGCTCTGGGCGGCCTGCATTCCCGTATCTGGTCCGCTCTCGACGGTCTCGCCGGCAGCGTTCCGCTGACGGTGCGTGAATCATGGACCCCACACATCACGCTCGCGCATTCGCTCACGTCCGACCAATTGGCTGCCGCCTTCGACGTGCTGCGTGAACGAAAACCCGAGCGGCTCGGGGCAGGTCCGGTACGCCGCTGGGACTCCCACGACAAGCGGATCATCCTGTTCGGCGGCGGGGACCCGGTACCGGAGTAGCTTCGACCGGGAATGATCGCCGGAGAGTGCGACCTGTTACCGCTTGCCCGGTTCGCGCGAGAGCATCTCGATGACGTATCGCGCCCAGCGCTGGTGACCGGCGGGTGAAGGATGGAAACCGTCCCGGGCGAAGAACTCCCTCCGAGTGTCCGGAAGACCGGTCGAGCTCACCCAGGAGACCTGCCGGATCGCTCGCTCGAACATGACCCATGACACGCGGCGGAGCCGCGAACCCTTCACCCGCGCTGTGGGCCATCGACAAGCAGCGACCAGGCCGCCGTCGTGTCGTTGAAGAAACGTCCGGTAACCGGCGTGATCAGCCGGAGACTACCGCGGGCGCACGTCCAGGAGAACCTGGACCGGAGCGTGATCGCTCGCATAGCGTCCCTGCAGGCTCGACGGGTTGACCCCGGCCTGACGTACCAGCACCTCCGGAGTCGTCAGGATCCAGTCGATCCTCGGGCTGCCGAGAATGGGCTGCTCATAGCGGGGATAGGTCCCGCAGTCAGGAGTCAGCTGGTCCTCCGCCTCGGCCCAGGTGTCAGCGAGGACACCGGACGAGACGAAACTCCGATACGCGCTGGAGGATCCGGCGTCGGAGTTGAAGTCTCCCATCACGATGGTGGTCGGCCTGGGGTGGAAGAAGCGAACGAGATCGAGGACCGCAGATGCACTCCGCTGCCGCGCATTCTCCGACTCGTGATCGAAATGGGTGTTGACGATCAGGAGCTCCTGATCCGTGGCCGTGTCGCGGAAGCGGCCCCACGTGACGATCCGCGGGACCTTGTTGCCCCAGCTGGAGGAACCGATGAGTCTGGGGATGTCGGAGAGCCAGAACTGGTCCCACTCGATGAGCTCCAGACGCACCGCGTCGTAGAAGATCGCCGAGTACTCACCGCGGCTACCGCCGTTCCTGCCCATCCCGATCATGCGATGGCTCGACGGCAGAGAGGCCTCGACGACCAGCACCTGGTGGTGGAGTGCCTCCTGCACGCCGAGCACCGTCGGCACCTCGCGGCGAAGCACATCCTGTAGGGGAGCTACCCTGTCCGGCCAGTGGTCGGTGTCACCCGGATGTGAGGACTGACGGTCGTACCTGATGTTGAAACTCATCACATGGAGAAGCGTCGGACTGGTGCCGATCAGTGGTGGTGACGCCTGGGGCGAGGGCATGGCGCCCTCCGGCGCAATTCGTTGATCCGTCATCGTCCCCTGCTGGTCGCTCACCCCAGATGGTCCACGAGTCGGGCGGCGATTCCCGTGTAATCGCCCGGTGTCAGGTCCAGGAGCCGTTGTTCGGCGTCGGCGCTGAGGCCCAGACTGCGGACGAACTCCTTCATGCGCTCGCCATCCACACGACGGCCGCGGGTCAGGTCCTTCAGGCGCTCGTACGGATCATCGAGCCCGGGTACTCCTGCAATGGACTCTGCCCTCATGACCATCTGCACCGCTTCGCCGAGAACCTCCCAATTGGCCTCGAGGTCCGCTGCGAGGACGTCCTCGGCCACGTCGAGGCGGGCGAGGCCCTTCACGACATTCGATATCGCCAGTAATGAATGACCGAGTGCGACGCCGATATTGCGCTGGCTCGAGGAGTCGGTCAGATCGCGTTGCCAGCGCGAGGTCACGAGGGTGGCTGCCAGTGTGTCCAGCAGGCCCGAGGAGATCTCCAGATTCGCTTCGGCATTCTCGAACCGGATGGGGTTGATCTTGTGCGGCATCGTCGAGGATCCGGTAGCGCCCGGAACCGGAACCTGCCTGAAGTATCCGATCGAGATGTAACTCCAGATATCGGTGCAGAAGTTGTGCAGGATCCGGTTGAAGCGCGCAATGTCCGAGTACAGCTCCGCCTGCCAGTCGTGCGACTCGATCTGTGTGGTCAGCGGATTCCAGGTCAGGCCCAGGCCCTCGACGAAGGACCGTGACACCGCCTGCCAGTCCACTCGGGGGACGGCGGCGTAGTGGGCCGAGTACGTGCCGGTGGCACCATTGAGCTTGCCGAGGAACTCGGTGGCGGCTATGCGGTCGAGCTGGCGGGTCAGCCGGTGCGCGACGACGGCGAACTCCTTGCCGAGTGTGGTGGGCGTGGCCGGTTGACCGTGTGTGCGCGAGAGCATCGGCGTCTGCTTCGTGGCCCGTGCCCAATCACCGATCGCGTCGACGAGGGCACGGGCCGCCGGGAGCCAGGTCACCGTCACAGCTGCCTTGATCCCCAGCGCGTAGGACAGGTTGTTGACGTCCTCGGAGGTGCAGCCGAAATGCACCAGCGGTTTCAGCCGACCGATACCGATGTCCCCGAGACGCCGACCGATGAAGTACTCCACTGCCTTGACGTCGTGGACCGTCTCGGCCTCGATCCGTGCGAGCTCCGAGACGGCATCCGCTCCGAAGGTCGAGACGATGTCCCGAAGCTCGTCCTCCTGCTGCTCCTGAAGTGGGCCTGCCCCGGGCAGCACGGAATGGCGGGTGAGATGGATCAGCCATTCGATCTCCACGTGGATGCGGTCGCGGTTGAGGGCTGCTTCCGAGAGGAAGTCGATCAGGGGGGCGACGGCTTCCCGGTACCGGCCATCCAGCGGACCGAGCGTCAGCGACGTTCCCCCGCTTCGGGCCAATGCAGCGAATTCGACACGGGAACCTGCGGGGTCAGCCATTACTCCATCATTCCACGGAGCGGGTGGCTGTGACGCGCTCCGTGGACGAGGAGATCGTCCCTGACGTAGGGCTACCTGTCGTCGGGTCCTGCCGTCGATCCACGTTCGTCGATCCACGTTCGTCGCGGCCCCACACGAGGGAGCTGTCAGCGCCGTGCCTCCAGAGGTGCTCGCGTGCCCCTGGTACGTCGGACGATCGAAGTGATCACCAGCGCGATGCCCACCGGGTGGCGAGCCCTGCTGACGGTGCTGTCCACATACGCGCTGGCCCGCGCCGTTCCGGGCACGACCGCTCATACCGTTGGGTCACAGCCGGGAGAGGGGCAGAACAGCAATGGACGTTCACGTGGTGGAGACTTTCGGCGATGATCCTGCAGCGGCGGCGAGTGCTCAGGTGTTCGTCATGGAAACAGCGCTTCGGCGACACGCGCAGACACTCGACGACATTCGACTCCGCGCCCTGTCCGTCATGCTTCTGTCCTGGGAGTCGCCTGCGGGTCATCGCTTCAGGACCTACCTCGCCGAGCGCTGCGCTGAACTGTCGCGGGCGGTCGACCTGCTCGGTTCGGCGGCCGAGGAACTCGCCGGCTACCGCCGATTCCTCACCGAGGCCGAACTGCTGGACCGCCTGGCGGGGGCATGACCGACGGTCTGCGGCCGGTGACCGACGACGCTGGCCTGGTCATCCAGGGCGGCGTCGGCGGAATCCGCTTCCAATGGGAAGAACTCGACGACGCTGCCCGGGAGCTCTCCGTGCTCGCTGCGGAAGTAGAGGGCGTAGCCTTGGCTGTGGCCTTCCTCGACCGCGATCTCGTCGAACTGCCGTGGCGAATCATGCGCTCGGGTCCTCCTGATGGGATCTTCGGTCCGCACTATCAGTCCGCGCTCGCGCAGGTTCACGCAGCGGAGACCGCAGCGCTGGAGATCTCCCGCACCCTGGAGTCGACGGAGGCTCGATTACGGGCAAGCATCCGTGCCTACCAGTTGGCCGACGACATAGTTCGATCAGCGACCGAAGCGGTTCGCACTGCATCTGTCTTGGTGGTGCGGAAAGCGGCGCGAGAGGCGATCGAGCACGGGTCGCTCCGGACGGGCCCGATCGACCTACGACGCCGCGACCAGGGAACGCAGGTGCCGTTCGAGGGGACGGTGGAGGGGATCCTCGATCGTCTGACAGCCGTGGAGAACGATGCACCGGGCACGTTCGAGGTGCTGCGCTCGGGATCGGCCGAGAGCCCCTTCTTCGTCGTCGTCCTTCCCGGTACGCAGTCAGGGCTGATCGACGGACGGGCCGGGAGCAATCCGTTCGACGTGGGAGGTATTGCGGAGGCGCTCGCGGAGGACAGCCACTTCATGGAGGCTGCCGTCCGGGAAGCGCTCGAGACCGCCGGCGCAGGTGCGGCGGATCCGGTGATGATCGCCGGCCACAGCCAGGGCGGTCTGCACGCGGTCAACCTCGCCGATCCGGAAGGGCTCGGTGGACGGTTCGAGGTACAACTCGTGGTCACGGCAGGTTCTCCTACCGGCTGGCAGGCAACCGGCCCCGCTGAATACCTGCACCTGGAACACCGGGACGATCTCGTGCCGGGACTCGACGCCACGCCCAACGAGGACGATCGCCACCGAACCACGGTGCGTATCGACAATCCCGTGC
Source organism: Arthrobacter echini (assembly GCF_004803505.1). Taxonomy (GTDB): domain Bacteria; phylum Actinomycetota; class Actinomycetes; order Actinomycetales; family Micrococcaceae; genus Arthrobacter_D; species Arthrobacter_D echini. The sequence goes on along the minus strand of NZ_SSWH01000001.1, from coordinate 335,241 downwards.
CCGGTCTCGGGCGTAGGCCGGACGGCACGCGGGAATCGTGGGGCCTGGGCCCGGCCCACAAGCTGGAGAACTATACGCAGGGCGCGCGGCTCATCGACGCCAGCGACGCGCCGTCCCTGGCGCCCTCGGTCGCACTGCTGGCTGCAGCCGGAGCCCCCGGAACAGCCAGGCGCTACTCCTTCACCGCCGTCCGGCGCAGACCGCGGGTAGTCCCCTCGAAGGGCCGGCACACGCCGGAGGAGCCGCACTGCAGGTCTAGGCTAGGGCCATGACATCGATCGACGACTCATCGGTACTGCCCGCCGAGAAGTTACGCGAGGTACCCCTCGATGCAGCAGGCGTCCGTCCGCGCGACGTGTTCGGCAAGCTCCCCCGGTATGCTGCCGGCAAACCTCCGACGACGGTCGACGGTCTCGAGAGCTTCAAGCTGTCCTCGAACGAGAATCCACTGCCTCCGCTTCCGGCAGTGCTCGAGGCGATCGCGGCAGAGACCGCGATCAACCGGTATCCCGACCCGTTGACGACGGTGCTGCGTACCGAACTGTCCACCTATCTCGGTGTTCCGGCCGCGGACATCGTCGCGGGCGCAGGGAGCCTCGGCGCCCTGAATCAGATCCTGGCCGCATTCGCCGGGCAGAACGACTTCGGCGCCCCGGACGAAGTCATCTACGCCTGGCGTTCGTTCGAGGCCTATCCGATCAGTGTCGGTCTGGCCGGTGCAGCCGGCGTCCAGGTGCCGGTGATGCCGGACGGGACCCACGACCTCGACGCGATGATCGCAGCGGTCACGGAACATACGCGGGTGGTGCTGCTGTGTACTCCCAACAATCCCACCGGGCCCATCCTCGCGCACGACGACGTCGTCGACTTCCTGGCGAGAGTGCCCGAGCACGTGGTGGTCGTGGTCGACGAGGCGTACCAGGAGTTCGTCCGAAGGCCCGACGCGGTCAACGGGCTGGACCTGTACCGCAAGCACCCCAACGTCGTCGTCCTCAGGACGTTCTCGAAGGCGCACGGACTGGCAGGTCTTCGCGTGGGCTACTCGGTGGCCCAGCAAACCCTGACCGAACACCTTCGCATCAGTGCCGTTCCCTTCGCCGTGTCGCAGATCGCCCAGCACGCCGCCGTCACCTCGTTGCGGCACATCGACGAGGTGGAGGCGAGGGTCCAGTCGATCGTCGACGAGCGCACCCGTGTTGTTGCAGGACTGCACGACCTCGGCTGGGGCATTCCAGAGGCCGAGGGGAACTTCGTCTGGCTCGCCCTGGGGGAGTGGACCCAGCATTTCGCCTCGAAAGCCGCCGAGAGCGCCCTCTCGGTCCGGGCCTTCGGATCCGAGGGTGTGCGCGTCTCCATCGGCGAACCTGCCGCCAATACGCGATTCCTCGAGCTCTGCGCAGAGTACCCGCACCGTCCCTAGGAACACACAGCCCCGGGCTACGCCGTAGTGAATGGCTCTGGGCGTTCACGCTGACTAGTGTGGACGAGTATGCGGCCGGAACATATGTGCTCCGGTATATGACGTGAGGCATACATTCCACGACGGCAATGTATCGGTCCGATGAGGAGTTGAGAGTGGCCACCAGTCGCCTACCGACAGCGGAGTTCGAGGCCGAGGACGTCGCACGTGCCGACGGCAGCAGACCCCCCGATGTGGATGCGATGGATACACTCCAGATCCTCTCGGAGCAGGGCGTCCTGGGCAGCACTCCGACGGTGCGGCTCCAGGGGGAGGCCCTGGACCTGTCGTCCTACGCCAGGACGGAGGACGCGGAGCATCTCCGTTCCCTCTACAGCGACATGTTCCTCGTCCGACGATTCGACCAGGAGTCCACCGCCCTGCAGCGCCAGGGGCAGCTGGCACTGTGGGTTCCGCTCACGGGCCAGGAGGGGGCGCAGATCGGTTCCGGGCGGGCTCTGGAGAGACAGGACTACGCCTTCCCCACCTATCGCGAGCACGGTGTGGCCTTCACGCGGGGTGTCGAGCCGGCAGAGCTGCTCCGATTGTTCCGCGGTGTGACCAATGGCGGCTGGGATCCGCGCAAGAGCAACTTCCACCTCTACACCCTGGTCCTCGCCGCGCAGTGTCTTCACGCCGTGGGGTACGCCATGGGGCTGCAGAGGGACCAGCTCGCTGATCCCTCACTGCCGCCGGCTGCGTCGATCGCCTATTTCGGGGACGGTGCCAGCTCCGAGGGCGATGTGCACGAGTCCATGGTGTTCGCGGCCTCCTTCAAAGCGCCCGTGGTCTTCTTCTGCCAGAACAACCAGTGGGCGATCTCCGTTCCGGCCACGGTGCAGACGAGTGTGCCGTTGGCGCAGCGCGCCGAGGGGTACGGTTTCCCGGGGATCCGCGTGGACGGCAACGACGTCATCGCCGTGGAGGCCGTGACGCGCTGGGCGCTCGAGCATGCGCGATCCGGCAAGGGTCCGGTCCTGATCGAGGCCTATACCTACCGGATGAGTGCCCACACCACTGCGGATGATCCCACCAAATACAGGCTCTCCCGCGACGAGCTGGAGTGGAAGGCCCGGGATCCGCTACTACGCCTGGAGACCTATCTGCGTTCTGCAGGCCTGGCCGACGATGCGTTCTTCGAGGGTCTCGACACCCGGGCTCGCGCCGCGGCCACCGAGCTGCGTGAGTCGGTTCGGTCCATGCAGTCCGCCGATCTCGAAGACCGCTTCGCAGCGGTGTACGCCGAGCCCCATCCTCTCGTGCAGGAGGAACTGGCGTTCTTCCGCGAGTACGAGGCCGGTTTCATCGACGACGGGCAGCACTCCTGATGCCGACCATGACGATCGCCAAGGCGCTCAACGAGGGGCTGCGGGCAGTTCTGGGCAATGACCCGAAGAGCCTGCTCATGGGCGAGGACATCGGAGACCTCGGTGGTGTCTACCGCGTCACCGAGGGACTCAAGAAGGATTTCGGGGCTCTCCGGGTCGTCGACACGCCGCTGGGAGAGTCGGGGATCATCGGTACGGCGATCGGCCTGGCGCTGCGCGGGTACCGGCCCGTGTGCGAGATCCAGTTCGACGGCTTCGTGTTCCCCGGGTTCAACCAGATCACCACGCAGCTCGCCAAGCTCCGCACCCGCAGCGACGCCATGCTCAGTGCACCCGTGGTGATCCGCATCCCCTACGGTGGCGGGATCGGCAGCATCGAGCACCACTCGGAATCACCCGAGGCCCTCTTCGCCCACACCGCGGGTCTGCGGATCATCACGCCGTCGAATCCGCAGGACGCCTACTGGATGATCCAGCAGGCCGTGACGTGTGCAGACCCGGTCATCGTGTTCGAGCCCAAACGCCGCTACTGGCTCAAGGGAGAGGTGGATACGGCGGTTCCGGCAGCGGATCCGTTCTCCGCCCAGACGCTGCGCACGGGAACCGACGCCACCGTCGTCGCCTACGGACCGCTGGTGCCCGTGGCACTCGCGGCAGCCGAGGCCGCCGAGGACGACGGCCGGAGCGTCGAGGTCATCGACCTGCGCTCCATCTCGCCGATCGACTTCGACGCCGTCACCGAGTCGGTGCTTCGCACGGGTCGGCTGATCGTCGCGCACGAGGCTCCGACCTTCGGCGGCATCGGCGGAGAGATCGCGGCGCGCATCTCGGAGCGGGCGTTCCTGTCGCTCGAAGCACCGGTCATCCGTGTGGGCGGTTTCCACATGCCCTACCCGGTGGCACGCGTGGAAGAGCACTATCTGCCGGACATCGACCGAATTCTCGAGGCACTCGACCGTGCCTTCGCATACTGAAGGGTCATCATGACGCTCAAGACATTCGATCTGCCCGACGTCGGTGAGGGCCTCACCGAGGCGGAGGTCACGGAGTGGAAGATCGCGCCGGGCGAGGCGGTGGCCGTGAACGACGTGATCTGCGAGATCGAGACCGCGAAGTCCCTCGTGGAACTCTCTTCGCCGTACGCGGGGACCGTATCCGAACTGCTGGTGGCAGTGGGCGAGACGATCGAGGTCGGTACCCCCATCATCTCCGTCGAGGACTCGGTGACGTCGCTTCCGGCGGCATCCGATGAGCCGGACGGCACGCGGCAGGATATCGGCGGTTCTGCGCCGACGGCCGAGGTCCGGGCGTCCGATGCTTCCGGTGACGTGCAGCGAGACCTCGCCGATTCCGCAGCGGAGGCGAGCGTACCGGCGCCGGACATGCCGGGGGAGGTCACCGGGCCTCTGGTGGGTTCGGGGCCGAAGGCGGACGCCGTCAAGCGACGTCCGCGGAAGCCGGGCGCAATAGTCGGTGGGCCGACGTCGACCGGGACTCCCACGCGTACTCCGTCTCCGTCGGGGGACCAGGGAACGTCGTCGGGTGATTCGCCAACCCCATCGGGCGACTCGCGCACTTCGTCGCCGAACCAGCGCACCCTTTCGGGGGACGGGCGCACCTCGTCGCGTGACCGGCATGCCACCCGTGTCCTGGCCAAGCCGCCCGTACGGAAGGCTGCGCGGGACCTCGGCGTCGACCTCGCCGATGTCCCGGCCACCGGTTCGGCAGGTGAGGTCACGAAGCACGATCTCCTCGCCTACCGGGAGCAGCGTGGGTCCGAGCAGGATGTCACCGATTCGGTAGGGGTGGATCGCGAACCGGCTGCCGGGGGACGAACCGAGCGGGTTCCCGTCAGGGGTGTCCGGAAAGCGACGGCTCAGGCGATGGTGCGAAGCGCCTTCACTGCTCCCCACGTGAGCATCTTCAGGGATGTCGATGCGTCCCGCACCATGGAGTTCATCGGGCGGCTCAAGAAGTCGCCCGACTACGACGGCATCAAGGTCTCACCACTGCTGATCCTCGCCAGGGCCGTCATCTGGGCTGCCGCCCGGAATCCGTCGGTGAATGCGAGCTGGTCCGACGACGAGATCCTGGTCAAGCACTTCGTCAATCTCGGTATCGCAGCCGCCACGCCCCGCGGACTGACGGTACCGAACATCAAGGACGCGCAGAAGCTCTCCCTGAAGGAACTGGCTCAGGCCCTGAACGAGCTCGCCACCACGGCGCGAGCCGGCAGGACACAGCCGGCCCAGATGCAGGGCGGCACTCTGACCATCACCAACATCGGCGCACTGGGCCTGGACACCGGAACGCCGATCATCAATCCGGGCGAGGTGGCCATCGTCGCGTTCGGGACCATCAAGCAGAAGCCCTGGGTGGTCGACGGCGAGGTTGTTCCCCGCTGGATCACCACGCTGGGCGGATCATTCGACCACCGGGTGGTCGACGGCGAACTGAGCGCACGGTTCATCGCGGATGTCGCCTCGGTTCTCGAGGAGCCCGCTCTCCTGCTCGACTAGTCTGGGGCCATGGACCAGCAGCCACCAGGAGGGGAGCCTGCTCGGGTGCCGCGGCGGCGGTATCCGCTCAGCAGGCTCCTGCTCGTCGTCGTCATCGGGTTCGTGGCCTCGAGCATCCTCCAGCTGGTGTTCCCCGGTCTGGGCGTCATCGCGCGACTGTCGATCCTCGTCATCATCGCCGCGCTGATCTCGATCACGGTGACCCTGAGCCAGCAGAGGCGTCCTCCGCGCTGACCGGAGTGCCCGCGGACGGCGCGGGTCTCCTGCTGTCACATGGCAGCGCGTTCGCTATGACTTCCCGCGCAGTCAGACGTTCCAGGCAGACGTTCCAGTCCGGCCAGGCACCCTGCCAAGCGCCAGCGGCAGAGGCGCTCGGTCGAACGGACCGGACAGGCTCTGTCCGCTCAGGCGTCCAGCTGAACGGACCGGACAGGCGCTGTCCGCTCAGACGAGGTCCGCTCAGGCGCTCGGTCGAACGGACCGGACAGGCTCTGTCCGCTCAGGCGAGGTCCGCTCAGGCGTCCAGCTCGCTGATTGCGGTGCGAAGGATCGGGGCCAGGCGCCGTACGCCCTCCACGATGTCCTCGGGGGTCACAGCGCTGAAAGCCAGGCGGAGCTTGTTGGACGGCTCGTCCGACGGCGTGAATGCAGCGCCGGGGATGAACACGACGCCTGCGTCGATCGCGGTGTACAGCAGCGGATAGGTGTCGATCCCCTCGGGGAGGGTCACCCAGACGAAGAAACCGCCGTCGGGAGTGGTCCAGTGGACACCCTCGGGAAATTCCTCCGCGAGCGCACCGAGCATGGCCTCGCACCGCTCGCGGTACAGACTGCGCATGGAGCGCAGATGGCCCTGCCAGTCGTAGTCGGTGAGGTAGGCACTCACGAGCATCTGGGTCAGTGGTGACGGACACAGCACCACGGCCTCGCACGCGAGGTAGAACCGGCGGTAGAGGTGTTTCGGGACGAGCGCCCAGCCGAGCCTGACTCCTGGGGCGAAGATCTTGGAGAAGGAGCCGAGATAGATGACGTCGTCGGGATTGTCGGCCCTCATGGGCTTCAGGGGCTCGCCGTCGAAGCGCAGCATGCCGTAGGGGTTGTCCTCGAGGACCAGGATGTCGTTCCTCCGGCAGATGTCCACGACCTGCTGTCGCCGATCGGCGGCGAGCGTGATACCGCTCGGGTTGTTGAAACTCGGGATGGTGTAGAGCAGTTTGATCGAGCGGCCCTGCGCCTGAAGTTCCCCGATGGTGCGTTCGAGTTCGTCGGGGATGAGCCCGTTCTCGTCCATGGCAACCGTCACGACGTCGACCTCGTAGGCCTCGAAGGTGTTCAGTGCCCCGACGTAGGTGGGATCCTCGCAGAGGATCACGTCGCCGGGATCGCAGAAGACCTTGGCTGCGACGTCCTGCGCCGATTGCGAACCGGTGGTGATCACGACGTCGTCCGGCACGGCGCCCTCGATACCCTCGGCAGCCATCACCTCGCAGACGAGTCCGCGTAGTTCTTCCATGCCCTGGCCGCCGCCGTACTGAAGGGCTTCCAGGCCGCGCTCGGCGATGATCTTCTGCGCGGTGCGGCCGAGGTCGTCCAGCGGGAGCGACTTCAGGTAGGGGCTTCCTCCTGCGAGCGAGACAAGACCCGGACGGATCGATATGTCGAAGACGTCGCGTACCGCGGACTGCTTGATGTTGGCTGCCCGCCGTGAGAAGAGCACGTCATGGCGGGTGGGATCCGCTGCCCGCTCGAGAGCCACCTCGGTCTCGGCGGCCAGGAAGTCTGCGGAGTCTTCACGAGAGGTCGTCACGCCCAGAGTCTAGGCGCGGGTTCACCAGAGGGCAACAGCTGTTGCCTTGATCCTGCAGTGGAATCAGACCCATCCGGCGTCGCGCGCCTTGAGTGCGGCCTGGAAGCGGCTGTCGGCGCGGAGGGTTTCGAGCATGAAGGCGATGTGCCGCCTGCACGTCCTGACGTTGATGTCCAGGCGCCGCGCGATGGACTCATCGGAGAGGCCGCCGGCCAGTCCCTGGAGAATGGAGCGCTGCAGGCCGTTCAGCGGCGAGTCCACCCGTGGTGGCGCGAGGAAGGGCTCGCTGATCTCCCACGCGACGTCGAACAGGTGGGTGAAGATGGTGATCAGGCTGGAGTCCCTGACCACGAGGGCCGCCTTGTCGTCGCGGCTCTGCTGCCGGCCGAGCAGAGCGAGTTTCTCGTCGAAGATGAGAATTCGCAGGGGGATGAACGGCAGTACCCCGAACTCGCCTCCGCCGCCGGCGATCGCATGCACGGCCTTGCGCGTCGGTACATGATCGCGGGTGCTCGTGTCGTAGAGCGTCCGGCGACGAACCCCGTTCTGCAGGAGTTCCAGATCCTTGCGCACACTCTCCTCGTGGACATCCGCCGTGGACCCCTGGCCGGGCTGCGCGATGTAGACCTTCTCCGTGACATCCCGCCCGTAGTCGATCAGGACCCGGTGGATGAGATGCGGATCCTCGAGGGTCTCGATCGATGTGCTGGCAAGCGCACTCTTACGCGCTTCCAGGAAAGCGGGAACCAGGCTCGACATCTCACGCCGCTGACCGTTGATACGCGTCTTGAGCTCCTGCAGCGCCCGTTCGTCCGAGTCGACCAGATCGGCGAGCGCGACGTCGGGTGACACAGCGATGAGTCCATCGACGTCGTCGGCCCGGTGGCTCAGCAGCCTGCGGCGGGACAAGTCGTCGATGGCGTCGTCGAGCCGCCGCAGGGTCAGGCCAAGGGCCTCCGACGCGCCGGAGCGGGTCCAGCCCGGATGACCGACGGCGTAGCGGTATACCTCGAGCGACGTCGCATCCAGCATGGGCCGTCCTTGTCCTCGCCACTGGTACATCAGCGGCTTCATGGTGGAGTACATCGATGGCATGTCCAGTTAATGACATATTCGCTCCAGCCGCAATGCGGCATGACCTCAGCAGTGATCTTCCGTATGGATCAGCGGATGTAGGGACCTCCATCGCGGCGTGGACCGCTCGGAGTAGGACACCTGCGTCCATTTCGCGTCATGTCCGCAAACTGCCATTCCCACGGCTGGACATCATGTTGTGCGCACGCACATTCTTGTTGAGCCGGACACGGACGATTCAGGGACTCCCCTGAGGACATCGGAACTGCGGAAACGTGGGTCCGAGCAGCTCGCCCCCGGATATCGAGGAAGTATCAGGGAAGAAGGGAATCGCCATGAAAAAGGTACTCGCTGCAGCTGCAGCTCTACTGGTCGTGGCGGGAGCTGCCGTGGTGGTAGGAGAATCTCTCGGTGCTGGACGTGAGCATCGACTCGAGAGCCGGGCCGCGACAAGCGGAACGAATGTCTCCGACGGCCGGTCGCCGAGCAGTTGGGACTGGCCGAAGTAGAAAGGGGGTGTCGGCTCGGAGGCCGACGCCCCTCCCACAGCCCGCCCCAGCGGGAGTAATCACAGCCCGTGAAGGACACAGCCATGAGTCAGGTGACCGCTGCCCGAACCGCCTCTCGGACGGTCGTCGCAACTCAGTGGTGGCATGTGTCGCTCTCGACGGGTGGCTTCGATGCAGTGGACGGCATCATTGAAGAGCTGATTACCCCGCTGGTGGCGCGGGCACAGAAGTACGGTGCGAAGCGCTGGTACTTCACCCGATCCAGTGCAGGGGCGTGTTCCATGGGCGGTGTCGAACTCAGTATTCATGCCCACCCCCGCGTCCTCGAGCGGCTACGCAGCTTTCACGAAGCGCGGCTCAGCACTCGGTCCGGGACAGTGCCCGTGCACGCTCACCAGTACCTCACGACGCCTGCGAGTGAGACGTACTACGCCGGTGGTCAGCGGATGGCCGATCCCCGGCTGGAGGCGCACCTGGTCAGGTACGGCGGCGTCGAGGGGTTGCACCTCGCCGAAGAGGTTCTCGAGCTCGGCTCCGAACTCGCCATCTGGGCCATCCGGAGATTTCCCCGGAAGCAGAGTCGATCGGCCTTCGCGGCCGTACTGCTGTTCGACGCGGCACAGAGCATGATGGCCGGTGCCCACTCAGGGAGATGGACCGAACGCCAGATCGCCTGGAGCCGGTACTGGGACAGCCACCTGCACAGGTGCACTGCCGACGCCGGGCAGCATGCTGCACGTGCCAGTGAGGCGATGACTGCTCGGGTAGCCACGAAGACCCAGGGCTTCCATGCACTCATGGTCGCGACGTCTTCCGAATCCTCGGTGCAGCGGTGGCGACGTCGTTGGTACAGGGCACTCGACACCTACCTCTACAGGGCAGAGAGGGCGTCTGTCAGCCGTAGCGCAATGCATCTGACGATGTGCCAGGCCCACATGATGCTGAACAGGCTCGGTTTCGGCTCTGGTGAGGAAGCCGCTCTCGGCCTCTACGCCCGAACCTCGGCACCGGGCGTGTCATCGGGCTGTGGATCTTCCGACCTCCAGGCTCTCAGGCTCGACGCAGGTCGACCGAACCCCCGATTGATCGAGCTCCCGAACAAAGGACAGCACCATGAATGACGCGAATTCCGCCACGGCTCGCGCCGGGATTGCACCATCGGCGGCTTCTGGAGTTTCGTCCGAGACCGCCGACCTGCTGGAGACCGAGGACGTGCTCGAGCCGCGCAGTGACCCTCGTCGGCACGGCGCCACCCATGATGATCTTCGGGATGCCGCCTGGGCCGACCAGCTCTGGCGCTGAGCTCACCGCTGGGTCTGCCGGTCCCTCCACGGGGCATGGTCAGGCCGTGAGGGGCTGCTTCCTGGGCCAGATGGTGTAGCTGACCGCCCAGAGGAGATCGACCACGAAGACGATGCCGAGAATCGGGTAGAAGCCGGTCAGAGCCTCCGTCCTGGCGGCGTCGTCCACCAGGACGGTGAGGAGCTGGAGGAACCCTGCGGCGATCAGTACGGCGATGATCGTGCGCACCACGTCCTTCCAGCACTCCTGGGCATAGCGGGTGCCGTAGTGACGAGTGGGCCGCGGGCCCCCGCCGAATCGGTGGGCGAAGCGCGCATCCGCCCAATCGATCATCCTGTGTCCGTAGGCGATCGAGATACCCAGGTACACGGCGGCGAGACCATGGACGAAGGTGGCAGTGGCTCCAGCGCGGAGATCCAGGACCGTAGCGGTCAAGAGGATCAGGTCGACCAGCGGTGTCAGCGCCAGGAGGACAAGCCCGGCGCGCCGCTTGCCGAGCAGGTACCTGACCATCAACCCAGCAATGATCAGCACCCAGAAACCGATCTCGCAGGCGATGATGACGACAAGGATCACGTTCATGATGTCTCCTCTTGGTAGCACGGGTGTGCTTCCAAGAACAAGCTAACACACTCGTGCTAGTTTGTTTCCTGTGCCGAAGAGAATCGACCGCGACGCGAGGAAGGCCCAGTTCGCCGAAGCGGTCTGGCGAATCATTCTCGATCGGGGAATCAGTGCCGTCTCCATTCGCACGGTCGCGGAGCAGGCGTCAGTGGCGGTCGGCTCCCTGCGTCACGTCTTCCCCACCAGGGCGGAGCTTCTGCGCTTCTCCGCCGAACTCATGCTGCAGAGGGCGCGGGACCGGATCCTCTCCACGGAAGCGCTGGAGGATCCCGAACAGTACGCCCTCGAGATCGCGAAGAACCTGCTGCCGTTGCACCCGGACAGTCGGGCCGAACTGGAGATCAACATCGCCCTGATCGCCGAGAGTCCGGCGCTCCCTGAGCTGGTGCAGCTCAGAGATGACGCCTATCAGCAGCTCGGTCAGCTGTGTGTGCGCTTGGTGGGGATACTCGCCGAGAAGCTCGGCGAGCAGGACGTTCGGGAGGAAGCGAGGCGACTGCACGCCCTGATCGACGGCGTCGCACTCCATCTACTGATGAGGCCACTCGCCGAGGACGCCGACTGGGCGATCAGGATCATCCGAGGCGAACTACACCGGATCGCCCATACCAGCGGCTGACCGCAGGGCTGTTGCTATGTCAGCGGGTGCCTGGTGAGCAATGCAGTTAGTGTCTCGCGGTGCCGGGCATATGCCGCACGGCCGGTAGGGGTGATCGTGTAGGTCGTCGTACTGCCGCGGCCACCGCCGTTCTTGCGGATGGTGACAAATCCGGCGTTGTTGAGTGCGCTCATATGTCTGGACAGATCGGAGTCGTTGAGCTCCAGCTGGTCGCGCAGGAACGTGAAGTCGCAGGACGTGCTCGCAGCAATCATGGCTATCGCGGCCAGACGTTTTGGCTGGTTCAATGTCGGCTCGAGTCCGTCGAGAAGTGAGCTCATACCAGGCGCTGCCGAACCTGCCGGGCGGCTGCGGGGTAGAGCCGGAACTCGTAGGCCCAGACCACCGCAAGTGATGCGATGAAGACGGTCGACAGCCCAGCAGCGGCGCCGACCCAGAACCAGATGGCAGCCGAGACCAGCAACGCGAGGACCGCGAGGCTCACGAAAACCGCGACGACTCGTTTGATCTCGGGAGGGGCCTCCGCCAGACGAGGCCAGGTGCCCCGTTGTGCGCGGATGGTCAGCGTCAAGGTCAGTAGGCCCGAAATGGCCACGACGAGCACACCTGCACCGAGGAGGACGTGGTCATCTTGCAGGAGCGGGAAGGATCCGGCGACGGCGGTGAAGTAGATCGCCATGGCAAGGGGGTACCAGGCAGGGGCGGGGGGAGTCTGGACGAATGGGGCAGCGGCCGCGCGATCCGCAGCCAGGAGAGCGTCCTCGATGTTTTCCATACCGGAAAGCATCACGTATTGTTGAAACTTTTGCAAGTGAAAAGCGTCGGGCGCTCGACGACGTCGACGACTATGCACTCGAGGGTTAGTGGTGGCTCGATGTTCATCTTTCATCTGCCGAACTCTGGACGCGCCACAAAAGGCAAGGCAAGCTTGCGTAATGAACCCGACATCGACAATACGAACCACTCGCACCATCCTGCTTGCCGTCGTCCTCGCAGGCCTGGGCCTGGCTGTCTTCGGATTGTTCATCGGCGTCGCCATTTCGGGGCTCGTCGTCAGCGTGATGGGCTGGCTCGCACTCATCGTCGGGGTCATCTGGCTCGCCGTGTATCTGACCCGGCGATCGACGATGCGGCGGACCGGACCATGGCGTCCCGGGGATGAGGATGCAGCCTGATGGGCGCGCAACTCGACGCGCAACTGTCGGTCGAGCTGTCCCGCCTGGCCGCACAGCGTGGGGCACAATCCACAGCCGAGGTCACCTCGCCCACTGCCGAGCAACTCCTGGCTTCCATCACCGCCTTCCAGGATCTCGCGCGTCTTGCGACCGAGCTGCAGGGACAGGCGGTACGGGCGGCACACGAGGCCGGTGTGAGCTGGACGGGGATCGGCGCGGTCCTGGGTACCTCCCGCCAGGCGGCCCAGCAGCGCTTCGATCCCCATTACCTGCCCCGGGACGATGTTCCCGGTATCACCCGGACGCTCGGCCCGGTGTCCCGTGCAGAGGAGATGCATCATCTCGCCGAGGCAGGACGACAGGGCTGGCGGCTCATCCGTTCCGCTCACGGGGAGCATGTCCTCGAGCGTGACGACCGGGCCTGGGACATCTCACGGGTCTCGGTGCTCTCCCCCCTGCCGATGCCCTCGCGCAGGAGCGGTTGGCACGCTGCCGCAACCCGCTTTCCCGACTGCTTCTACCTTCGACCACGCCACGACACCGACGCTGCCGAGTGAACCGCTCAGCCAGAGCACCTGCTCACTGCATGAGAGCCGCCCAGTCCTCGTACAGCTCGAGCTCATGGGCGGAGGAGACCGAGTGGTGCATCACCCTGCCCGCTGCCACGTTCAGGCCGCGCGCCAGTGCGGCGTCGGCCTCGAAAGCACCGCGCACACCCTTGTCCGCGAGAGCGACGGCGTAGCGGAGGGTGACGTTGGTCAGGGCGTAGGTCGAGGTGTTGGGCACAGCACCCGGCATGTTACCCACGCAGTAGAACAGGGACTCATACACCTTGAAGGTGGGGTCCTCGTGCGTGGTGACGTGGGAGTCCTCGAAGCAGCCGCCCTGGTCCACCGCGATGTCCACCAGCACGCTGCCGGGCTTCATGCGGGCCACCATGTCGTTGGTGACGAGCTTGGGTGCGCGAGCGCCAGGGATCAGGACGGAGCCGATCACGAGGTCGGCCTCCAGGACCGACTTCTCGACCTCGAGGAAGTTCGACACCACGGTCTTCACCCGGCCGGAGTAGATGGCGTCGAGTTCGCGCAGTCGATCCACATTGATGTCGAGGACGGTCACCTCGGCGCCGGAGCCGACGGCCATCGCCGTTGCATTGGTACCAGCCACGCCCGCTCCGAGGACGACCACCTTCGCCGGACGGACGCCCGCAACACCCCCGAGCAGCAGGCCGGGGCCGCCGGCCGGGGCGGTCATGACGTTCGCGCCGACCTGCACGGACAGGCGGCCGGCAACTTCCGACATCGGTGCGAGCAGCGGTAGGGCGCGCCCGTCCTGCACGGTCTCGTAGGCGATCGCCGTGACACCTGCATCGATCAGTGCATGGGTCAGCTCCGGCTCTGCCGCAAGGTGGAGATAGGTGAACAGGATCAGGTCCTTGCGGAACAGATGGTATTCCTCTGCTACGGGCTCCTTGACCTTCATGACCATGTCCGCCCGCTTCCAGACCTCCTCAGCAGATCCGACGAGTTCCGCTCCTGCGGCCTCGTACTCGTCGTCGGCGATGGTCGAGCCCACGCCCGCACCTCGCTCCACCAGGACAGTGTGGCCGTGCGCCAGCAACTCGTGGACGCCGGATGCGGTGATGGCGACGCGGAACTCGTTGTTCTTCACTTCTTTGGGGACGCCGATGATCATGAGGTTCTCCACGGGTTCGATCGGGCGGATGGGATACCCCAACAATAGGGATCGGGCGCACCCTTCCGGAGCGCAGGTCTTCCTGGCGTGCGCCGACCGCAGTATCACCTCGGGCACACCTCAGGGCATGAGATGGCGGACTTCCGCGACACAGCAAGCTCTCGCTGTCCGCTACCTCGGATCGGCGGTCCGATCATCTCGAGGCCACCTCGACAGATGTCGAAGCCAGTCGCGACAAGTGTCGCTGGAAGTGTCCGGGCCGCCTACGCTGGGACCGTGCAGAACCAGGCGATCGAGGACCTAGTGGAGTCCCTGGCGCAGCGACTCGGGCGGGGTCTGTCTCTCGAGGACCCCGACGGGGTACTGCTCGCCTACAGCAGTCACCAGTCGTCGGCCGACCGTGTCCGGGTCAATTTCCTGCTCAGCAAGAAAGTCCCGGCGGATGTCGCCGACTGGCAGCTCCGCCACGGAATCGCGGAAGCGGTCCGGCCCGTCGTCGTTCCCTCCAACGAGGCACTCGGGATGCGGGAGCGAGTCTGCGTGCCCCTGCTCGTGCGGGGTTTCCGGGTCGGCTATCTGTGGGTACAGCAGCAGTCGGACGACGATCCCGCATCAGGAATTCTCGAGGCACTGCCGACGGTCAGGAGGATGACCGATCGCCTCGCCGAACTCCTCCTCGAGACGGATGCCGCTTCGTCGGAACGCAGAGCCCGACGCGAAGAAGCCTTCCTCGGGGCGTGCGATGGGGTCCTCACGGCAGTGGAGGAGCTTCGAGGGTGGCGCGAGTTCGACGGCGACACATCCAGACGCATCGCGGTGGTCCACGAACTGTCTGCAGCGACGATGACGGGGCCAGAAGACGCGCACGAGGCGATCCTGCTGCAACGCACGCTCGCACTGCACTCGACCGTCGGTGTGCCCAGTGTCCTGTTCAGTGCCGGCGCCTCGACCCACTCGGTGCTGCTGTGCGTCCGCGACATCGCTCGAGGAGTGCTGCCGCAGGTGCTGGATCGTTACCGGGCCGAAGTCCCGAAGCGGGCGGGACGTCCGCCCGGGCGCCTGGTCCTCGGAATGAGCGAACCCGTGACCGATCCACGCGAGCTGGCAGGGGCATTCGATCAGGCGGTGCATGCCGTCCGGGCTGCGGCGGTCGACCCGGGTCTGGGCAACGTCGTCTCCTATGCCGGAATCGGCATCTACCAGTTCCTCAGTGCGCTGACGGGCCCGATCCCGGCACACCCGAGTGTCCGTTTTACCGAGTTGAGCCGTGCCGATCGCCTCGAGGAGCTCGTACCGGTCCTCGAGCTGCTCTACGACAAGAACGGTTCGGTGCAGGACATCGCTGAGCAGCTGCATCTGCACCGCAGCACCGTGTACAACCGGCTCGCGAGGATCCGAGCGATCATCGGTGTCGATCCGCTTGTCGGACCTGCCCGGCTGGAACTGCATCTCGCGCTCAAGGCCAGGAGATGGCGCTCGAGACCCCGCCTCGATCATCCAGGGTAGCCCGGTCGTCCCTACTGTTGTCAGAGGAACCGGCGGCCCAGCTTCTTTCCAAGAAGCCGGCTTACCTCCGGTGTTTCGGCGGGAACCAGTCAGCCTGTGGTACTTCCGCCGGAGTCGGTCGGCCTGTGGTGTTTCGGCGGGAACCAGTCAGCCTGTGGTACTTCCGCCGGAGTCGGCGGCCTCCGGTATTGCTGCGGAATCGGTCATGGAGAGCCTCCGAGGTCCGGTGCCACGGGCGTGCGGTAAGGTTCCCCAGCCTGTTCGGGAGCGGGGCGGGCGTCTGCCTCTTCGGACGAAGAGGGCGTGACCCGGGCACTGCGCACACCATGATCGATGTAGGAGCGCGCAAGCTGGTCATGTACTGCTTCTTCCACCTGCCAGTAGCGGTTGCGTCTGAGTGCCCGGTCGGGATCGAGGTACTTCGGCGGCTTGAACCACGGGATCCCATGGACTGGCTCGACCGACCACTGTCCTTCATGGAGCACGTGATGGTGCCAGGAGCAGAGCAGGACGCCGTCGTGGATGTTGGTGGTCCCGCCTGCTGCCCATGGAACGATGTGGTGGGCCTCGCACCAGGTGGCGGGCACCGTGCAGTCCGGAAAGGCGCAGCCTTTGTCGCGTGCGACGAGTGCCCTTCGCAGGTGGGGTGGGAAGAGACGCTGGGCACGCCCGATGTCGAGAATCTGGCCCGAGCCGCCGAGGACGAGCGGCAGGATGTCGGCGTCACACGCGAGTTCACGGATGCTTCGGGCGCTCAGTTGCTGGGCGAAGACGGAGTGGCCGTCATGTCCCAGATCGTCGATGAGGTCCTGGTAGTTGATGGTCACCATCACCTGTGGCCTGTGCCCTCCGGTTGCCGGGAGGCCGTCCCCGGCGAGTGCGATCCGGCATGCGGAGACCAGCCCGTGGAGCAGTTCCTGAGCACGCGTGGCGCGGTCAGGAGCGGCCTGTCGACCGGCGTCAGTGGGTTCCTGCGCGGTTCGATCCACAGGTCCGCCTGATCTGTCCGCCTCATCTGTTCGCGCTTCACTAGGAGTGGCGTCATCACCTCGGGAGGATCGAGGATTGGTCGCGGTGTTCATGACGGTGACAAGGTGCTCGAACTGTTCGTCGGTGGCGCCGATCTCCATGAGGTGAAGCCCGTGGTGCCTGCCGCGGAGGAAGACCCCCTGCCGTGCTCGTAGTGTCTTCTCGGTCGGCTCCTGACCGTCCTGATCGATCACGCCTTCCCACCGTCGTGCAAGGACCCGCAGGACGTCCTCGTCGGACTCGACTGCCTGGCGGGTCAGGTGGTCCTCCATGGCCTGCACCTGGTGGCGCGTGGCGACTGCGGACATGCGGTGCACGGCATCCCGGACCACTGTGGCCGCCCGACTGCTGATGGCACCGGTACTGGTTGCTGCGGCAAGAGCAGCCATGCGGGGCTCCACCGATGCTCCAGGACCAGGCATGTCGGGCACGACATCCTGTCCCAGCCTCAGTCGACGGTTCGCTTCCGAGCGACTGATGCCGATTTTGGCCCGTAGGTACTCTGCTGTGCTCCTGTAGGGCTCCTCGGTATCGGTTGTCGCGAGCTGGTGGTCCTCGGCCGCACGGGCAGCCAGCGTCTGAAGCTGGTCGACCACCTTCGAGATGCGCTCGATCATGGCAAGACATGCTGCCGCTCCCTGGTGGCTCAGAGTGAGGTAGTTCGACTCCAACTGCTGCGCGAAAGCCAGCAGATCGGAGTGCATTCCACGGAGGAAGACATCCTCGGTGCGGGGTTCGAGCATTTCGACGACCATACGAGAATTTTATCGAATACGTGTACTAATGGCGATTGCATTCAGCCAGTGTGGAGTAGTAGTGCAGAGAAACTTGTCCACAGCACGCTCAGCTTTCTTGCGCCGGCCGCAGCCCTGCGATCACCGCTCGGTGCGCGTGGCGAGCAGGCCTGATGTCGTTCCTGGTCGGAGGAGCATCGCGGCAGCCCCCGGACTCAGCGGCCCGGGGCGTCAGGGGAATGCTGCCGACGGCTCGTCTGTGCGCCGAGCCACTGCTCGACGTCGGCCCTCCGGATACGCCGGTGCGATCCGCGGTACTCCACGGCAAGGGTGCCCGCGTCGGTGAGTTTCCGGAGGTAACTGTTGGAGATGCCTGCTAGGTCGGCGGCCTGGGAGGTGGTGAGCAATTCGGCGACGGACGATACCTGGGCGGTATCGCCGTCGGACAGGCGTGCGAGCAGGTCGACGACGGCGTCCCGGGCCTCGTCGGGCAGGCGGTGCGCGGTGCCGTTCACGAAGACAGTGACGTCGGTGCTTTCCGTGAGTGCTCCGTGCAGCTTCCTCGCCTGCTCGGGCGGCAGCGCTGCAGCGGTGCGTGGGGGCCTGGCCGTCATAGGCTCATTGTGCCAGCCGGAACGGTTCCACAGCTGCCCCTGGTATCCCGTGCCTGACGGCAGTAGCGAACAGACACGAAGGCACTCCGAGAACGGTCAAGTAGCGACCGGCGCACGGTAACGGTGGTGATCCGCGCCCGGCGGCGCCGGCGAACAGTTAGGTGGCGCCGCCCGAACGATGACCAAGGCAGTCCGAGCGGTCACGGCAGCGAGCCGTGAACGGTACCGGTTGCCACCGCTGGGTGAATTTGACGGTGCCCATGAACGCTTCCCTTGCCGCATCGCTTCTCCTATGCCCATGGCAGCGACCCACGAACCGGCAGCTGATCGACATGCACCTCGGTGGTGTGCCGGAGTCGCTTCCCGGATTCCCGGACTCCCGTGGGTATGCCCCGTGGATATGCTCGGTCGATGAGCGCCACCGGGTCCACCGTGCACGAGCCGAAGGATTGCCGCTCCTGCGGACGCCGCATCGAATGGCGGAGGAAGTGGGAGCGGAACTGGGATTCGGTCGTGTACTGCAGCGACGCGTGCCGCGCGCGGAAGGTGCGAACAGTCGACGTCGAGCTGGAGGCATGGCTGCTCGCGCGGCTGAAGAACACTTCGCGGGGTGGAACGGTGGATCCGACCGACGCAGCCCAGGCCCTCGGGATGGAAGCCGAGGCACTGCGGGAGTCGGCCCGCAGTGCCGCACGCCGACTCGTCAACCGCGGACTGGCGGAGATGGTGCAGCGCGGCGTCGTCGTGGACCCGTCGACGGCGAAGGGCCCGGTGTCCCTGCGGCAACCCCGCTGAGTGCTGGGGCTGCAGGTTCCGCGCGGCGTACCCATGGTTATCCGGTAGACGGCTCGGGCTGCGCGTCGTACACGAGCTCTTCCCCCGCAACACGTACTCCCTGCGTCGGCGGATGGACGGTGAGCTTCCCACCCGGCATGAGGTGCTGCACAGTGGTACCCCTTAGCAGCGCCGCGTTGTCGGCGATGAGCCGGCGATGGCAGCGCCACCAGACCGTCTCACTGCACATGATCGCGGTCGGCGTCTCTGCGGCCTGAGCAAGGAGTGCCGTCAGCGCCGCCGTGAACTCATCGGACCTCATGTACCCGGCATACGCCCTGAAGGATTCGTTGCGGAGCACCACGTCAGGGGAGTCGGGCAGCAGCTTCCGGAACCCGCCGAGATCCTTCTCCCAGCGGTAGGCGATCCCGACTGCGGGCAGCCACTGTTCCAGGGAGTCCTTGCCGAAGTGGGGAAACTTCCTGCTCCCGGGACCGATACGCACATCGACCAGCGCCCGGACGCCGGCCTGCTGAAGCAGGTCGGCGAAAGCCTCCTGCGAGGCGGTGCCATGCCCCACCGTCATCAGGGTGTACTCCGTGTCTGCCACGGATCCACCCTATGCATCGTCCCGGGCGGAACCGACACTCGCACGAACTCATCCGCGGCCGCGGACTGCGCTGCCGTGCGGACGCACGCGTGCAGCTCGGGCACTTCCGGGATGATGACGCGTGCTCCGGCCGGCACCGACGCCTACTCGTCCGGGAGAGTTCCGGAGTGCTCGACGGCGGTGCGGACACGCGCCTGCAGCTCGGGCAGGACGTCAGTGACGAACCACGGATTCCTCGTCTGCCACCGGAAGTTCAGCGGCGAGGGGTGGACCAGCGGGAACCAGAGCGGGCCGAACCGGCGATGATCGCGCACGTTGTCCGTCAGCGTTCCGTGGCGCCCTGACGGCAGGTAGTGGAGCTGCGCGTATCGCCCGATCAGGAGGACGAGCTCGACCCGGGGCATCAGTGCGAGCAGCGGCGGATGCCACGTCGCCGCGAAGCCCTTCCGGGGCGGAAGATCGCCGCTCCGACCCCTCCCC
The DNA here is from genome assembly GCF_004803505.1 of Arthrobacter echini. Taxonomy (GTDB): domain Bacteria; phylum Actinomycetota; class Actinomycetes; order Actinomycetales; family Micrococcaceae; genus Arthrobacter_D; species Arthrobacter_D echini. The sequence goes on along the minus strand of NZ_SSWH01000001.1, from coordinate 315,383 downwards.
GGGAAGTAGAAGTCCATGCCGAGGAAGGCGAACAACTCCGGAGAGCGGAACTGCTCCTCCGTCACGCCGAGCCACTCGATGAGCTTCCTGCCGCTGGCATCGTCCCACGGGATGCCGCTGGCCTGGGCCCTGTTACCGGGCGCCTGCCCGATCACCGCGATGCGTGCATCGGCGGACGCCGTATACAGCGGCTCCCAGCCCTTCTCCCGCATCGGCCGGTTGCCCTCGTCGTGGATCAGGGCATGCCTGACGGCGTCGAAGCTGTCCAGCGGAGCTATGCGCGGCTCGTCGTCGTTCTGCCCGGACGGACCCACCGGAGGACTGCTGGATTCCACGAACCCACTCTACGATTCCCGGGGATGACGATTCCCTCGCATGCTTGACCTTCCCGGAATGCCTCCCTAGGTTTGAGGCACATTGCTCCTCACCGGACACGTGTCCGCAGCTGTTTCCCGAGAGACGGAGGAAGACCGATGCCGCTCTACGACTTCCGCTGCCCCGCAGGCCATGGGACCGAAGCCTCCTTCGCGATGGCCGAGCGACCGGACGACATCGCGTGTGCGGTGTGTGGGGAGACCTCACGACGCCGGATGCCGTCCCCGCGACTGTCCATCGCCGGCAGCGCAGCGTTCGGCCTGCTCGAGTCCACCCAGCGCAGCGCCCATGAACCCGAGGTGATCTCGTCGTCGAACCCCGGCGTACGCCCACCTACCCCGACGACGTCGAACCCCCTCCACCGGAAACTTCCCCGTCCGTAGGGCCGGGCGGACAGACCCATACGCGCAGCCGACAGCAAGGGAGACATCATGCCGGAGCATCTCTTCTCACTCGATTCCAGCAAGGCCTTCAAGGATCAGGAGAAACTGGGCCACAACCGCTGGCACCCTGAGATCCCTCCCGTGGCGACGGTCAAACGGGGCGACTCCTTCCGCGTGGACTGCCGGGAGTGGTTCGACGGCGCCATCCACAACGACGACTCCGCACAGGACATCCTGGACGCGCCCCTCCTCACCGTGCACACCCTCAGTGGGCCGTTCGCCGTGGAGGGCGCCAAGCCGGGCGACCTCCTCGTGGTGGACATCCTGGATGTAGGGCCCATCCCGCAGGAGGATTCCGGTCCGCTCGCCGGGCAGGGCTGGGGGTACACCGGCATCTTCGCCAAGAACAACGGCGGAAGCTTCCTGACCGAGCAGTTCCCCGATGCGTACAAGGCCGTCTGGGACTTCAGGGGGCAGGTCGCCACCTCACGGCACGTGCCCGGTGTGGCGTTCGAGGGCATCATCCATCCCGGGTTGATGGGCACCGCCCCGTCCGCGGAACTCCTGGCGAAGTGGAACAAACGCGAGGGAGACCTCATCGCGACGGATCCCCAGCGCGTGCCGCCGCTGGCACTGCCACCCGAGGCGGACCACGCCATTCTCGGCGGTCTTCCGCGGGATCAGTGGGAGCGTGTGGGCTCGGAAGCCGGGCGCACGGCCCCACCACGGGAGAACGGCGGGAACCAGGACATCAAGAACCTGTCCAAGGGCACCCGCATCTTCTACCCGGTCTATGTGGACGGAGCCAATTTCTCCGTCGGTGATCTGCACTTCTCCCAGGGCGACGGCGAGATCACCTTCTGCGGCGGGATCGAGATGGGCGGATTCATCGATCTGTCCATCGACGTGATTCCCGGCGGGATGGAGACCTACGGGGTCACCGAGAACGCCATCTTCATGCCCGGCAGGGTGGAACCTCAGTTCAGCGAGTGGCTTGCGTTCTCCGGGACGTCGGTGACGCTCGAGGGCGAGCAGCGCTATCTCGACTCGCACCTGTCCTACCAGCGGGCCTGCCTGCACGCGATCGACTACCTCACCAAGTTCGGCTACGCCCCGGAGCAGGCCTATCTGCTGCTGGGTGCCGCGCCCATCGAGGGCAGGCTCTCGGGCGTGGTCGACATCCCGAACTCCTGCTCGACCGTGTACCTGCCGACGGCGATGTTCGACTTCGACATCCGCCCCTCCGCCGCCGGACCCGTGCAGATCGATCCGGGGATCGGAGCGCCGCGGGCCGCGAACGGCTGACGCGCGGGTTTTCGCGTCAATGCCCGGACGGTCAGTAGCTCGGCCTGAGCTCGCCACCTGACGTGCCGCTACCCGGTATGCCACCACTCGATGCAGGGACGAAGGCGGCGGCCAGGGCCTCGGATCCGCGGGCAAGCAGTGCGACATCGGCGCCCACGAGGATGAAGCGGGCACCGGCGTCGAGATAGCCGTTCGCCGTGGCAGGGGAGAAGGCATTGACGCCCGCCGGTTTCCCCGCACGGTTCGCGGCCGCCAGGCAGTGCACGACGGCGGCCCGCACTTGCGTGTGCTCCTGCTGACCCAGCACGCCCATGGATGCCGCGAGATCGGAGGGCCCCACGAAGATCGCGTCCACGCCGTCGACCGCGAGGATGTCCTCCACGGCCTCGACGGCCTCGGTCGATTCGATCTGCACCGTGATGCTGATGGTCGAGGTCGCCGTGGCGAGGTAGTCGGGCACCCTGTTCCACCGGGCTGCACGGGCCAGTGCGGAGCCCACCCCGCGGACACCGCCCGGCGGATAGCGGGTCGCGGCGACGGCGGCCTCGGCGTCGGCCACGGAGTGGACCATCGGCACGAGCAGATTCTGCACCCCGAGGTCCAGGTACTGCTTGATGAGGACCGCGTCATTGACCGGTGGCCGCACGAGGACCTGCACCGGGTAGCCGTGCACGGCCTGGAGCTGGGCGAGGATCGATTCGAGGCCGTTGGGGCTGTGCTCGGCGTCGACGAGCAGCCAGTCCAGACCCGCCCCGGCACAGATCTCGGCGACGAGCGGGCTGCCGGAGCAGACCCACATACCGGCGAGCGGCCGCTCCGCCGAGGCCAGCGCATCGCGGAAAGTCTCTCCTAGTGGAAGTGGCATGTCACGGCTCCCAGGGGTCCGTAGTCGGCGTGGATGGTGTCACCCTGACCGATCCACAGGGGCCGGGTGAAGGATCCGGCGAGGATGGTGTCGCCCGCCTTCAGGCCGTCCCCGTGTGCCGCGATCTTGTTCGCGAGCCAGTGCACGCCGGCCGCCGGGTGGTCCAGGACACCGGCGGCGACACCGGTCTCCTCCACGGTCTGGTTCCTGTACAGGATCGCGGAGATCCAGCGCAGATCGACGGCGTCGGGGCGCACCGGGCGTCCGCCCAGCACCATCGCCCCCATGGCGGCGTTGTCCGCGATGGTGTCCACGATGGTGCGGCCCTCCATCTCGATCCGCGAGTCGAGGATCTCCAGCGCCGGCAGCACCCAGTCGGTCGCGTCGAGGACGTCCACGAGCGTGCAGCCCGGGCCGGTTAGGTCGCGGCCGAGCACGAACGCGAGCTCCACCTCCACGCGCGGACGGGTGTAGCGGTGCCAGCCCACCGAGGCCCCGGTCTCCAGGACCATGTCGTCGAAGATGGCACCGTAGTCGGGCTCGGTGATGCCTGTGGCCTCCTGCATGGCGCGCGAGGTCAGGCCGATCTTCCGGCCCACGAGCGTTCGGCCCGCCTCCTCGTTCCGCGTGCGCCAGAGGCGCTGGACGGCGTAGGAGTCCTCCACGGTCATGTCCGGGTAGCGCGCCGTGAGCAGGGGGACCTGGGTGTGCGTGCGGGCGGCGTCGAGCAGTTCGTCGGCGATCCGGCTGATGGTGTGCTGATCGAGCATGGGAGTGTCCTTGACCGGTCGGGGGCGGGGAGTGTCAGAGCTGGGAGCCGAGCTTGAAGCCCTCGGGCGAGCCGTCGTCGTCGCTCCTGGTGTAGGAGAAGCCGTCGGCGCCCACGGTGACCGCCATTTCACTGCGCTCGTCACGCTCGGTGACGGCTTGCGGGTTGCCGTCGAGATCGAGCACGAGGGAGGCCTCGGTGTACCAGGACGGCACGACAGCGTTGCCCCACCAGTCGCGGCGCTGGTTGTCGTGCACGTCCCAGGTGATGGTGGGGTTGTCCGGGTCGCCTGTGTAGTAGTCCTGGGTGTAGATCTCGATGCGGTGGTCGTCCGGATCCAGGATGTACAGGTAGAACGCGTTGGACACGCCGTGGCGTCCGGGTCCGCGCTCGATGCGGTCGCTGATCCGCAGGGCGCCCATCTTGTCGCAGATCTGAATGATGTTGTGCTTCTCGTGGGTGGCGAAGGCGACGTGGTGCATGCGCGGTCCGTCGCCGCCGGTCAGGGCGGTGTCGTGGACGGTCTGCTTGCGGTGCATCCAGACCGCGTACGTGACCCCGTCGGAGTCCTGGATGTCCTCGGAGACGCGGAAGCCCAGGTCCTCCAGATACGCCCGGCCCCTCGGCACGTCCGGGGTGACCTGGTTGAAGTGGTCGAGGCGCACCAGCTCACCGGCGGAGTAGAGATCGTAGCGCTGGGTGAGGCGTTCCACGTGCTCCACGTCGTAGAAGAACTCGTACGGGAAGCCCAGCGGATCCTCCACGCGGACGGAATCGCCGATGCCCTTCGTGAAGCCCGTAGAGCGTCGCTCGGTCCTGCAGCCCAGCTCCCGGTAGTACGCCTCCGCGGCGTCGACCTCCTCGGGGGAACGCACGCGGTAGGCGAACGCGGCGACGGCGGCCACCGGCCCCTTGCGCAGCACCAGGTTGTGGTGGATGAACTCCTCGAGGGAGCGCAGGTAGATCGCCTCGTCGTCCTCCTCGGTCACGTGCAGACCGAGCACGTCGACGTAGAAGGCGCGGGAGCGGGCCAGATCGGTGACCACGATCTCCATGTAGGCGCAGCGGACGATATCCGGTGCCGGGACGGAGGGCGTGGGGATGCTGTGGGACACGGGATTCTCTCTTCGTCGAGCGAACGGGGTGAGCTTGGGTTGGTCAGTCGGTGGCGGCAGGATCCGTGGCACCGAACCTCGGCGTGTGGACCGTACCGAGCGTGATGTGCACGGCCTGCTGGTCGGTGTAGAAGTCGATGGACCGGTAGCCACCCTCATGACCGAGCCCCGAGGCCTTCACCCCGCCGAACGGGGTGCGCAGATCGCGCACGTTGTGGCTGTTGAGCCACACCATTCCGGCCTCCACGTTCTGCGCGAACGTGTGGGCGCGGCTCAGGTCGTTCGTCCAGATGTAGGCGGCGAGCCCGTACTTCGTGTTGTTGGCCAGCTCCAGGGCTTCGGCGTCTGTGTCGAACGGGGTGAGGGCGACGACGGGGCCGAAGATCTCCTCCTGGAAGATGCGTGCCTCGGGCGCCACGTCGGCGAAGACCGTGGGTGCGATGTAGTTGCCGTGCGGGAGGTGCTCGGGGCGTCCGCCACCGGCCAGCAGCGTCCCCTCCGACTTGCCGATCTCCACGTAGGAGGCCACCTTCTCGAAGTGTTCGGGGTGGACCAGGGCGCCTACCTCGGTGCGCGGATCGTGCGGATCCCCGACCACGATCGACTTCGCCCGCGCCGCGTACTTCTCGCAGAATTCGGCGTAGACGGAACGTTCCACGAGGATGCGGGAGCCTGCCGTGCAGCGCTCGCCGTTGAGGGAGAAGACGCCGAAGAGCGCCGAGTCGATCGCAGCGTCGATGTCCGCGTCCGCGAAGACCACGCAGGGCGACTTGCCACCGAGCTCCATCGACAGGCCCTTCAGGCTCTGTGCGGCGTTGCGGAAGATGGTCTGGCCCGTGGTCGTCTCACCGGTGAAGGAGATCAGCTGGACATCGGGGTGCTTCACGAGTGCGTCCCCGGCGTCCTCGCCGAGCCCGTTGACCAGGTTGAACACGCCGTCCGGCAGTCCCGCCTCCCTGAAGATCTTCGCCCACAGGGACGCCGAGAGCGGGGTGAACTCGGCGGGCTTGAGGACCACGGTGTTGCCCGTGGCGAGCGCGGGTGCGAGCTTCCAGGATTCGAGCATGAAGGGCGTGTTCCACGGGGTGATGAGCCCGGCGACGCCGATCGGCTTGCGGTTCACGTAGTTGATCTGGGCGCCGGGGACCTTCATGGCGTCGTCGAACTGGGCCACGATGAGATCGGCGAAGAAGCGGAAGTTCTCGGCCGCGCGGAGCGCCTGGCCGCGGGACTGCGTGATCGGCAGCCCGGTGTCGAACGTCTCGAGTTCGGCGAGGCGGGACTCCTGCGCCTCGACGGCATCGGCGATCCGGTTGAGCACACGCGCCCGCTCGCGCGGCTTCATGCGTGGCCAGGGTCCGTTGGTGAACGCCTCGCGCGCTGCACGCACGGCGGCGTCGATGTCCTCCTGCTGGCCCGCTGCCGCGGTGGCGTAGGTGGTGTTGGACACCGGGTCGAGGACCTCGAACGTGGCACCACCGACCGAGTCGACGAACTCGCCGTCGATGTAGTGCTGGATGTGCGTGGGAAGGTCCTCGGGGACGTAGTGCGTGCGGGTGTCGGGTGAAGCGGTCATGGTGTCTCCTTACTGTCGTCGGCGCCGGGATCTGTACCTGTGAGGGCGAGGTAGGCGTCGAGGGTGGTGCTGCGGTGGAGGCGGGCGGCGTGTTCGACGTCGTCGGCCGGGGCTCCCGAGTCGATGAGCTGGAGCAGGGAGTCGTGTTCCCGGACCGACTCGCGTGCCCGGCGCGGGACGAAGCGGAAGGTCGACGCGCGGAGGGAGGCGAGGCGGTCCCAGCCGCGGTGGACGAGATCGAGGATGTGCGGGTTCGGGCAGTTCTCGAAGAGGATGCCGTGGAAGTCCTGGTTGAGCCGGGTGAACCGGACCGGGTCGAAGTCCTCGAGGCAGGCACGCATCTCCTCGTTCACGGCACGGGCCCGGGCGAGGTCCGCAGCGCCGATCAGGGGTGAGGAGAGAGCCGTCGCCGCCCCCTCGAGGATGCTGAGCGTCTGCATCGTGTAGAGGTACTCGGTGGGGTCGATACCTGCGACCGTCGCACCGACGTTCCGCTCGAAACTCACCAGGCCCTCGGCCTCGAGGCGCCGGATGGCCTCGCGCACGGGGACCACGCTCACGCCGAGATCCTCGGCGATCTTCCCGAGGACCAGGCGGTACCCAGGGGAGTAGGAACCGTCGAGGATGCGCTCCTTGACCGCGGCGTAGGCCTGCTCGGACTTGCTGCCGGTTCCGGTCATCGTGCTACCCATCGGCACTCCCTGCGTCGTCTTGGGCCAGGTGCTCCTCGTAGCGGGCCCGCCACTGCGCGTTCATCGGGTAGAGACCGTCCACGCCGTGGCCCTCGGAGACCATCTGCGCGATGAACTCCTCCTCACGTTCCTGGGCGAGCGCGTCATCGGCCACGCTCTGCGCCAGTGCCGGCGGGATCACGAGGATGCCGTCGGAATCCGCCACGATGACGTCCCCGGGCTGGACGGTGGTCCCGCCGCACGCGATGGTGACATCGGTGTCCCAGGGCACGTGCCTTCTGCCGAGGACGGCCGGGTGCGGGTTCGCGAACCAGGTGGGGATCTCCATCGCCGACACCGCCGCGTAGTCCCTGACTCCGCCGTCGGTGATGATCGCTGCAGCGCCGCGGACCTGGGCGCGCAGGGCCAGGATGTCCCCGATGGTCCCGGTACCCTTCTCGCCGCGGGCCTCCATGACGAGGATCTCGCCCTCGCCCACGGTGTCGATGGCGCGCTTCTGCGCATTGAAGCCGCCACCGTGGGTCTCGAAGAGATCCTCGCGGTTGGGGACGAACCGGAGGGTCCTGGCGAGTCCGACGACGCGGCGCTCGGGCCGGGTGGCCTGCAGCCCGTCGATGCTGACGTTGTTCAGCCCGCGCTTGCGCAGCTGGGAGGAGAGGGTGGCGGTGGCGACCTGCTCCAGCTTCGCCTTCAGGTCCGCGCTGAGACCGGGCTGAGCTTCCGGCAGGCCGGCGGCTTCCCGCGAGCCGTAGGCTTCCTCGCGCTGGGCGTCGTCGGCCTTCGGCCGCGCGCCGAAATCGGCGAGCGGAGTCCGGCCCTCGACCACGGCGGTGGACAGGCGGCCGGTCGATACCATGCCGCCGGTGTCGGTCACCTCGATCTCGATCGTGTCGCCGGGCTGCGCGACCGATGCGCCGGCCGGGGTCCCGGTGAGGATGATGTCGCCGGTCTCGAGCGTCAGCAGCTGGGACAGGTCGGCGATGAGGCGGGAGAAGGGGAAGAGGAGATCCTCGGTCGTGTCGTCCTGGACCAGTTCTCCGTTGAGCCAGGTGCGGATGCGCAGCCCGGCTGGATCCACGGCGCTCGCCGGGATGAGGCCGGGACCTATCGGAGTGAAGCCGTCGCCGCCCTTGGAGCGCAGATTGGAGCCCTTGTCGGCGTACCGGAGGTCGTAGACGCCGAGATCGTTGCTCGCCGTGACCCAGGCGACGTGCCGCCAGGCGTCGGCGGGCTGGATCCGGCGTCCGGGCGTTCCGATCACGAGAGCGATCTCGCCCTCGAAGCCGAGCAGTTCGCATCCGGCGGGACGTTCGACGCTCGTTCCGGAGAGGGCGAGAGAAGAGGGGGGTTTGAGGAAGTAGGAGGGCTGGGCCGGAGTGCGACCGCGCTGGGCGGCCCGGCTCGGGTAGTTGATGTGCACGGCGATGACCTTGCGGGTCGCCTGCAGGATCGAGTCGTCGAGCTGTTCCACGTGCACTCCTCGTCGAATACAAAATCGTATACGAATTTTAGGTAGATTTCTGCAGGTCGTCAAGGGTTTCCGGCGCTTCCCTTCTGATGAGCCGGTGGCGATTACTGACCCTGAGCTGACGATGTGCAGTGCGCTCGCCCCATGGCACGGGCCTTCACCCCGCCCTTGCCGACGTGTTCCCGATCACATAGCATTGCGAAGCGATAGTAGAACGCTCCGTTCGATTATCGAACTCATCGGCAGCTCAATATCGGCACGACCACGACGACGTGAGGACAGCCCGTGCAATTCCACCACCACGGATACGTTTCCGGTGATCCCCGGATCCAGCCGGCAGCGGGTGTCGGCGTCGACCGTCCGCGGGAGCTTCCCGACGTCGTCGACGTCCTGATCATCGGGACGGGCCCGGCCGGCATGATCGCCGCCGCCCAGCTCTCGCAGTTCCCCGACATCACCACCCGGATCGTCGAGCGCAGGCCGGGACGGCTCGCGATCGGCCAGGCCGACGGCATCCAGGCGCGCAGCGTGGAGACCTTCCAGGCCTTCGGCTTCGCCCAGCGCATCATCGACGAGGCCTACCGCATCGTCGAGATGGCCTTCTGGAAGCCGGATCCCGACGATCCCTCGCGGATCATCCGTACGGCCCGCCCGGTCGATGATCCCGCCGGCATCAGCGAGTTCCCCCACCTGATCGTCAATCAGGCCCGCGTGCTCGACTACTTCGCGGAGTTCATGAAGAATTCCCCCACGCGCATGGAGCCCGACTACGGCTTCGAGTTCTCCGGTCTGCGGGTCGACGACGACGCCGAGTACCCGGTCGCCGTCACTCTCACCGCGACCGGCGGCGAGCATGAGGGACAGCAGCGCGTGGTCCGCGCCAAGTACGTCGTGGGTGCCGACGGTGCGCGGAGCGGTGTACGCGAGGCCATCGGCTGCACCATGAAGGGCGACCACGCCAATCATGCCTGGGGCGTGATGGACGTGGTCGCGGTGACCGACTTCCCCGACATCCGCCGCAAGTGCGCCATCCAGTCCGGCAGCGGCGGCAGCATCCTCCTGATCCCGCGGGAGGGCGGCCACCTGTTCCGCATGTACGTGGATCTGGGCGAGACGCCCCCCGACGACCGGGGAGCGGTGAGGTCCACCACCATCGATCAGATCATTGCCAAGGCCAACGAGATCCTGAGCCCCTACACCCTCGACGTCCGCAACGTCGCCTGGCACAGCGTCTACGAGGTGGGACACCGGCTCACCGACAGGTTCGACGACGTCCGCCCGGAGGACGCCGGCACCCGCACCCCGCGCGTCTTCATCACCGGCGACGCCTGCCACACGCACAGCGCCAAGGCGGGCCAGGGCATGAACGTGTCGATGCAGGACGGCTTCAACATCGGCTGGAAGCTGGGCCACGTCCTCGAGGGCCGCAGCCCGGAGACGCTGCTCGCGACGTACTCCCAGGAACGCCAGGTCGTGGCGAAGAATCTCATCGACTTCGACAAGCAGTGGTCCACGCTCATGGCGAAACGGCCGGAGGAGTTCGAGGACCCCACGGAGCTGGAGGACTTCTACGTCCGCACGGCCGAGTTCCCCGCAGGCTTCATGACGCAGTACCAGCGGTCCATGCTCGTCGCCGATGATGCACACCAGGGCCTTGCGGAGGGCTTCCCGATCGGCAAGCGCTTCAAGTCAGCGCCCGTGGTGCGCGTCTGCGACGGCGTGCCCCTCCACCTCGGGCACCACGCCACCGCGGACGGCCGATGGCGCATCTACGTCTTCGCCGACGAGGCCGAGCCCGGAGCGGCCTCGGGGGTGACGGACTTCGCACAGTGGATCGGTTCCGCCGCCGACTCACCCCTGGCGACGACGCCGGAGAATGCCGACCGCGACGCCTGGTTCGACGTGAAGGTGATCTACCAGCAGGACCACACCGCGGTGGACATCGCCCGGGTGCCGGGTGAGTTCAAACCAGCCGTCGGCCCCTTCGGCCTGACGAACTACGAGTTGGTCTACGCCGCGGATCCGGCGTCCGACATCTTCGACCTGCGCGGGATCGACCGCGCGGGTGCCGTCGTCGTCGTGCGGCCCGACCAGTACGTGGCTGCGGTCCTGCCGCTGCGCGCGACGGCGGAGCTCGGGCAGTTCTTCGCCGGTATCCTCGCGCCCGCCCCGATCCGGGCAACGGCGGCCCGATGAACGCGCTGGGTGTTGCCGACACGGCGCCCCGGACACAGGCAGGCACGCCGCCGAGCCAGACCCTCTCGCGGGGCATCCGCGTCCTCGAGATCCTGGCCGAGGCGACCGGCGCCATGACGATCGCCGACATCGCCGCGGCGCTCGGGGTGCATCGCTCCATCGCCTACCGCATCATCCGCACGCTCGAGGACCACGGCCTCGTGCTGAAGGATCCGGACGGCGGTTTCCGGATCGGTCCGGGCATGGCGAGCCTGGCGCGGGGTGTCGCCCGCGACCTGCAGTCGGTCGCTCTGCCGGAGCTCACGGCGCTGGCGGCGCGCGCGCAGATGACGGCGTTCATCGCCGTCGTGGACCGCAGGCACTGCGTCACGCTCGTCGCCGTCGAACCACCGCACGGCGAGGGGACGATCGTCCAGCGGCCCGGTTCCCGGCACCGGTTCGACGCCGGTGCCCCGGGCATCGCCATCCAGGCGGCACTCGGGAAAGCACGGTGGGAACAGCTCGCACCGGACGAGATCTTCCGCGACGAGTCGCACGCGGCAGCAGCGAAAGGGTACGCGGTGAGCTGCGACGAGGTCATTCCCGGCGTCAGCTCGGTCGCCGCGCCGATCCTGGTGCCCGGACAACTGCCCGCCGCGCTCGCCGTCGTCTATGTCAGTAGCGATCATGACGTCGCCGATCTCGGGCAACAGGTGGCGCGGACGGCTCGCGCTGTCGAGGCACTGCTGTAGCTGGTGCGGCACCTGTTTCGTGCTGCACGTCACAATCCGAACACAATTCATCAGATGATTACCGAATGAACGATCGTTCGGTAATGTTTGGGCCACCGACCAGCGGCGGGCCGCATTCGGCTGCTGCAGAGGCAGGAACCCCAGGCCCACCGACCGCAGAACACAGGAGTTTTTCATGGCCGTAGCAGCAGGGCAGCCGCAGCCCACCCGCATGAGTTCGGCGGATCGCCGGGTCCTCGCGGGCACGATGGTCGGCACCACGATCGAGTGGTACGACTTCTTCATCTTCGCGCAGGCCGCAGGACTCGTGTTCGCTGCGCTCTACTTCGGACCGCTCGAGTCGGAGAGCGCGGGTCTGGCCCAGTTGGTCTCCTGGGCCACGATCGGCATCAGCTTCTTCTTCCGCCCACTCGGAGCAATCATCGCCGGCAGGCTCGGCGACCGCATCGGACGCAAGGCCATGCTGGTGTTCACCCTGGTGCTGATGGGATCCGCCACCGCACTCATCGGGCTGCTGCCCACCTACGCGCAGATCGGTGTCTGGGCGCCCATCCTCCTGATGCTGCTGCGCATTCTCCAGGGGTTCTCCGCCGGCGGCGAGTGGGGCGGAGCTGCGCTGATGGCGGTTGAGCACGCTCCCGTGAACAAGCGCGGTTTCTGGGGCGCCTATCCGCAGATCGGCGTGCCCGTGGGCATGATCCTCGCCACCCTCGTGCTCTTCGTGCTACGCAGTTCCATGTCCGCCGAGGCGTTCCTCGAGTGGGGCTGGCGCATCCCGTTCCTGCTCTCCGTGGTCCTGATCGTCATCGGCTACTTCATCCGCTCGGCCGTCGCCGAGAGCCCCGTCTTCAAGCGCATGATCGAGCGCAAGCGCGATACCGCCACCCCGCTGCGCAATCTCATGAGGACCAACAAGCGCGAAGTGCTGCTCGCCGCCGTCATCTTCATCGGCAACAACGCCGCCGGTTATCTTGTGATCGCGTTCCTGTCCTCCTACGCACAGAGGACCCTCGGCATGCCGGCGGCACCGGTCCTCCTGGCCACGCTCCTGGCGTCCTTCGGATGGCTCGTCTTCACCCTGGTCGGCGGTGTGCTGTCCGACCGCATCGGGCGCGTCCGCACGTTCCAGATTGGTTACGGGCTGATCTTCGTCTGGATGATCCCGTTGTTCCTGCTCATCGACACCCGGAACGTATGGCTCTACGGCATCGCCATCTTCCTGCTGACCATCGGACTCGGTCTCTCCTACGGCCCCATGTCCGCGCTGTACGCGGAGATGTTCCCGGCCAGAGTGCGCTACTCCGGCATCGGCATCGGCTATGCCCTGGGCGCCATCCTCGGCGGGGCCTTCGCCCCGCTCATCGCGCAGGCACTGCTGGGCAGGACCGGCTGGTCCGGGTCGATCGCCCTCTACATCATGGCGCTGTGCGTCATCTCGTTCATCGGAGTGAGCATGGTGAAGGAGACCAGAGGTGCGCCGCTGGAGGCGGATGAGTCCCCGGCCGCCGACAAGGCCCTGAACCGCCCGTAGGTACGATCGACGCGCGACGAACGCCGCCGCGCTGCACGAAGGAGCACATGTGGAAACCACCCTGCGAGCCTCCGCGGCCGATCCTGCCACTCTCGATCCGGAGGAGTCGTGGTCGCGGGACCACCTGGAGGCCGTGCAGCTCGAGCGGCTCCGGTCCACCGTGCAGCACGCCTACGCCAATGTGCAGCTCTACAGGCGCAAGTTCGACGACGCCGGCGTGCACCCGGAGGATCTGCGCGAGCTCGGCGACCTGGCGAAGTTCCCCTTCACCACGAAGGAGGATCTGCGCAGCACGTATCCGTTCGGCATGTTCGCCGTGCCGCAGGATCAGATTGCCCGGATCCATGCGTCGTCGGGCACCACGGGCCAACCGACGGTGGTCGGTTACACGGCCGGTGACCTGGCCCGCTGGGCGTCGCTCGTGGCGCGGTCGCTGAGAGCGTCCGGAGTGAAGAAGGGGTGGAAGGTCCACAACGCCTACGGGTACGGGCTCTTCACGGGTGGGCTCGGTGCCCACGCGGGTGCCGAGCATCTCGGTTGCACGGTCATCCCCATCTCGGGCGGGCAGACCGAGCGGCAGGTGCAGCTGATCCGCGACTTCGAGCCGGATGCGATCCTCGCCACTCCGACGTATCTGCTGACCATCCTCGACGCGATGGCTGCGGCAGGCATCGATCCACGGTCCACGTCGCTCAAGACCGCCGTGCTCGGGGCAGAGCCGTGGACCGAGGGCATGCGGCAGGAGCTCGAGGGCCGGATGGGCTTCGATGCGTGCGACATCTACGGGCTGTCCGAGGTCATGGGGCCGGGAGTCGCGGGGGAGTGCGTCGAGTCGAAGGACGGCGCGCACATGTGGGAGGACCACTTCCGTCCCGAGATCATCGACCCGTTCACGGAGCAGGTGCTCGGCGACGAAGCCGCCGGCGAGCTGGTGTTCACCTCGCTCACCAAGGAGGCCCTGCCGATCATCCGCTACCGGACGCACGATCTCACACGGCTGCTGCCGGGTACCGCGCGCCCCGGCATGCGCCGGATGGAGCGCATCCGGGGACGCAGCGACGACATGGTGATCATCCGGGGCGTCAATCTCTTCCCCACGCAGGTGGAGGAGCTGGCGCTCGGCATCCCGGCGCTCAGTCCGCACTTCCAGCTCGAGCTGAGCCGGCCGGAGGGCCAGCGCATGGATCAGCTGGCCATCAACATCGAGCTGCGCGACGGCGTCAGTACCGACGACGGCACGGCTGCGGCGGCCGAGCTGTGCCGGCTGATCAAGGTGCACATCGGCTCCACGTGTGCGGTGCGGATCGTCGAGCAGGGCTCCCTCGTACGTTCCAGCGGGAAGCTGCGCCGCATCTACGATCTGCGGCCGCGGACCTGACATCCACGGATCCGGCGGAGTCAGCAGCCTCATGCGGGCCCGGCGGCCCGCGGGTCACCGCGCTCCTGGATCGGAGGGGCGACGGGTGAAACGGACACCGCGCGTACTCATCGCTCCGGACACGTTCAAGGGCAGCCTCACCGCACACGAGGTCTCCCTGGCGCTCGCCGCCGGCCTGCAGGAGGGCCCCGGCAAAGGGGCTGTCGACTGCCGACTGCTTCCCCTGGCCGACGGCGGCGACGGCAGCGTCGATGCTGCTCTCGCGGCAGGGTTCGGACGGCAGCAGATCAGCGTGACCGGGCCGACCGGACAGCCGGTCGTCGCGGCTGTGGCTTTCGACGGCAGTACGGCGGTCGTCGAGGTGGCCAACTCCTGCGGGCTGGCGCTCCTGTCCCACGACGAACTCGCTCCGCTGGATGCCTCGAGCAGAGGGTTCGGGGAGGTGATCCTGCATGCGCTTGCTCTAGGGCCCCGGCGCATCGTCCTGGCGCTCGGAGGCAGTGCCAGCACGGATGGCGGAATGGGAATGCTCTCCGCCCTCGGGTACACCTTTCACGATGCGCATGGCACAACGCTCCACGGCAACGGCCGCGCGTTGCATGAGATCGACTCCGTCGAGGCTCCACCTCCATCGGCTCTCGCGAATCTCGAGCTGGTCCTCGCCTCCGATGTCCGCAACCCGCTCCTCGGGCCCGACGGCGCCGCTCGGGTTTTCGGACCGCAGAAGGGCGCCGGCCCCGAGGAGGTGAGCTTCCTCGAAGCCGGGTTGGCCCATCTGGTCGACGTCGTCGAAGCAGCAGGGTGCGCTTCAGCGAGGGCGGTGGCGTCTGCGGCCGGTTCGGGGAGCGCCGGCGGCCTCGGGTTCGCCTGCGCGCTGCTCGGCGCCCGGCAGGTTTCCGGGGCGGAGTTCTTCCTCGACCTTCTCGGCTTCGACGACGCCAGTCAGGGCTGTGACGTGATCATCACAGGCGAAGGCAGTATCGACGAGCAGACCCTGGCAGGGAAGCTCCCGGCAGCTGTTGCAAGGAGGGCAGGCGTGACCCCCGTTCTCGCCGTCGTCGGCCGGTCGCTTCTGCCGAAGGAGAGGTGGTCCGAGCTGCCGGTGCGCTCGGTCTACGCCCTGACCGACTACACGGACCAGGACTCCTCCCGGGATCCGCGGCTGTCGGCGGAACTCCTGCGCACCATCGGGCAGGAGATACGCACCACGCTTTTCCTGGAGCCGATGCCCTGAACTGGCGGGTACCGCGCCGGAGCGCTCGCCGTCATCGACTATCGGTCGCGAGGCGCGGAATCAGCGGTCTCTCCCGATCTCCGACGAGTGGCAGAGGTTCGGTACTGGGTGACAATTTTCTCGATCAGGGCAGCGACACCGAGCAGCAGAGCGATGCCGGCGGTCGAGCCGAAGGCGACGAGGATGGCACCTATGACCCATAATCCGGAGTAATCCTCTGCCGCAGCAGTGGTGGACCACGCGATCGTGAAGGACGCCGGGAGTACCAGCAGCGCGACGGGAAAGAACAGGATCCGGTAGGCGAAACCGACCACCACGATGCCGCACAGGAACGCACCCACGCCCTGCCACACGGCGTAGGGTCCGGTCATCTCCGCGGTGGCCGAGTTGAACTGGTACTCGGTGTCCCACGCGAACCAGCCGAACCACAGTCCTGCGGACAGGACGGCGAACAGGGCGACCCACGCGAACTGCTGTGCAGGTGGTCGACGGCGGTCCCGGGTCAGACGCATCACTCACTGTAAGCCGCCGGTACGCTCTGAGCCTGCTGAAACGCCGGACGATCGACGAGACCTCAGGTGCCGGCAGGGAAAATGGTGTCCTGGTCGGTGAGGTAGGTCAGGACGGCGCGGACGCGGCGGTTGTCCTCCCCGGCGGGTAGGCCGAGTTTCAGGAACACGGCGGCGACGTACTTGGCGACGGCTCCCGCCGAGAGGGACAGCGTCGCGGAGATCTGGCTGTTGGAGAGTCCTTCTGCCATGAGGGCGAGGACTTCGCGTTCCCGGTCGGTGAGGGCGTTCAGCGGGCCGGTGCGAGTAGCGGCCAACCGAGCGGCGATCTCGGGATCGATGACCACTCCGCCTGCGGCGACGACGGTCAGGGAGCGCAGGAAGTCCGCGACCCGCGAGACCCGGTCCTTGAGCAGATAGCCGAAGCCTGCACCCGGTTGCGCGAGCAGGCGTGCCGCATGGACGGGGGCTACGTACTGGGACAGGATCATGATCGCCAGGTGCGGGTACTGGTCCCGCAGCCGGACGGCGGCGTCGAGCCCGTCCGTTGCCATCCCGGGCGGCATGCGGACGTCGGTGATGACGACGTCCGGCATCTGGCCTCCCTCCATGAGGCGTTGCACTTCGTCAACCAGACCGGGCGCATCGCTTGCGAGGGCGACGACGTCGTGGCCCTGGCGCTGGACCAGGCCGGCGAGGCCTTCGCGCAGTAGTGCGGAGTCATCGGCGATCACGATTCTCACGGCGGGGTTCCCCTGGTCTGGTCGAGGTATCCGGACTGTCCTGGTCCGAGCAGGAGCGGCATGGTGGCCAGGACCTGTGTCGGTCCACCGGGCGGACTGGAGATGGTCATGGTGCCCCCGAAGGCGACCAGTCTTTCCCGCATTCCGCTGAGTCCGTGCCCACTGCGTACGGTGGCCCCTCCCGGGCCGGTGTCCGTGACAGTGATCCGGAGGTTCTCATCAGTGGTGAGCAGGACGACGACCTCTGCACCCGGGGCGTGCTTGGCGGTGTTGGTCAGTGCTTCGGAGACGAAGAAGTATCCGGACGAGAGCACCCCCTGGGGTAGGGGTGGCAGCGGGTGCGGGCAGCGCACCTGCACCCCGGGAAAGCGGGAGGCCAGCTCCCTGACGGCCGATTCCAGGCCGAGGTCCAGCAGAGCCGACGGTTGAATGCCGTGCACCGTGTTCCGCAGTGCCCGCAAGGCCTGATCCGCGTCGTCCTGGGCTGCCAGGAGCAATCGTCCTGATGCGCTGGCGGGGTCGACGTCGAGACCGGCCTCTCCGATCTTGATCGCCGCTGCGACCAGGTACTGCTGGGCGCCGTCGTGCAGATCGCGTTCGATGCGTCGGCGTTCGATCTCGAACGCCCCCACGATCTCCCGCCGCGAGCGTGCGAGATCGGCGAGGAGGCCCGCGTAGGACTTCTCCGGTAGCGGAGCAGGTGGTTTCCGCCAGCTCGCCCGCAGCACGATGAACCAGATGAGGCCCACAACGGCAACGGACAGGAGCCCTGCGACGTCGCCCAGTACCAGCAGACCGACCGCCGCCAGGACGCTCACAGTGATCGCGAGGACCAGGAGGGGGTTGCTCGGGCCAGTCACCTCAGTAGTGTATGCACGTGGTCGGCGCCCTGATGCGGAAGGGGTGGAGCCAGCTCCACCGAGCACGGGAGCCTGCTGGATGTGCTCATGGCTCCGGCCGGGATGGGATGGAGGCATGAGAGAAACACTGACCGCATCAGCCCTGGTGAAGACCTACGGAAGCGTTCATGCCCTGGCCGGCGTGGACGTGGGAGTCGGCCCGGGTGAACGGGTTGCCATCATGGGCCCCTCGGGATCCGGAAAATCGACGCTGCTGCACTGCATGTCCGGAATCCTCGAACCGGACTCGGGCACGGTGCGGCTCGGGGAGGTCGAGGTGACGGCGTTGTCGGATGCGGCACGTTCCCGGCTGCGCCGGGACAGGCTCGGGTTCGTCTTCCAGGACGGACAACTCGTCGACGAACTCACCGCGGCCGAGAACGTTGCGTTCCCGCTCTTGCTTGCAGGCTGGTCCAGGAGCAAAGCCCTGAAAGCGGGCACCGGATGGCTGGAGCGGTTGGGTCTAGGGCCGATGAGCGCCCGCAAGCCCGGGGAGATGTCCGGCGGCCAGGCCCAGCGCGTCGCTATTGCCCGGGCACTGGTCCATGAACCCGCGGTGGTCTTCGCCGATGAACCGACCGGCTCCCTCGATCAGGCCACCGGGCACGAGGTGATGCAGATCCTCACCACGGTCTGCTCGATGTCCGGGGCGTCCCTGGTGGTGGTGACCCACGACCTGAAGGTCGCCGGCTGGTGCGAACGCCTGGTCGAGGTTCGCGACGCGCTCATCCATGACGATCGGGTCCTACGGCAGGCCACCTCATGATCGCGCTCTCCACCCGCCTCGCCCTCTCCCGGCTGCGCGAGAATCGTTCAGGGCTCGATGTGCTGGCGGTGCTGGCCTTCGCGGTGACCGCCTGGCTCGCGCTCACCGTGGCCGGCGGTACCACGATGTTCGTGCAGCGTGCGGATGATCCGCCTGCAGTGTTCCGCGATGCCGTGACCGGATTCGGTTTCGGGGCGCCGGGCGAACTAGCTCTCGGCTATGTCTTCCTGGCGGCCATCGCCTGCGCCGTCCTCGTCGTGCCGATCCTCGGCCTGGGTGGAGCCGCTGCCCGCCTCGGGGCCTCCGGACGGTCCCGACGTTTGTCGGCACTGCGCCTGATCGGGATGACGGGAAGCGAGGTGGTCCTCATGTCCGTCGTCGAGAGCCTTGTCCTGGCAGCGTTGGGCATCATCGCCGGCACCATGATCTGGGCGGTATCCCTGCCGGGCTGGACGGCGGTCTCCTTTCTCGGCGAGAACCTCCACGCCGCCGAGATGCTGGTGCCGTGGTGGGTGGCCGCCGGCGTGATCGCCCTGATCCTCCTGCTCGCAGCCCTCTCGACGCTCCTGGGTCTGCAGCGCGTGAGGATCTCCCCGCTGGGAGTGGCGCGCCGCGAGACCCCGCCGGCCCTGAAAGCCTGGAGAGTCGCCGCACTGGTTCTGGGGATCGTCGCCTTCGTCGTCGTGTCCCGGTCCTTCGACGTGCTGAACTCCGACCTGGGCGGATTCCTGATCATCGGCGGGTTCCTTGCCGCCGTCGTCTTCGCCGTGAACCTCGTGGGGCCGTGGGTGATCCAACTCGTGGCCCGACCGCTCACCCGCACGAAGAATCCAGCCGCCCTGCTGGCGATGCGCCGACTGGCAGCGGCACCCAAAGCCGCATGGCGGAACGTGTCGGGGCTGGCACTGCTGGGGCTGATCGCCGCGTTCACCGTCGTCATGCCCAAGGACCTGACCGACGCCGATCCCATCTCGGCGATCCTCCTGCCCGACATCCGCACCGGCGCCATGATCACCCTGGCGATCGGGCTCGTGCTGGCGGCAACGTCGACGCTCATCAACCAGGCATCAGCGACGGTCGACCGCGCACAGCAGACCGTCGCCCTGAATCGTCTGGGAACCCCGGCTGCCGTTCTCGCCGGCGCCCGCCTCCGCCAGGTCCTCGTGCCGATGGCAACCACCCTGGCCGTTTCCATCCCGGCCGGACTGGTCCTGGCACTGCCGTTCCTGACCCAGGCCGCCGACATCAGCTATCAGAACATCGCCCTCCTGGGCGGGGTCCTGCTCACGGGAGTCCTCCTGACCGTCGCAGCCGCAGCCGCCTGCGGGCCCATCGAGAAGCGCATCCTCACCACCGCCTATCGCCGCAACGACTAGTGACGATGCACGCTGATCCCGCCAAGGACCCCGCAGTACGACGCCGGCGACGGCGTCGTACTGCGGGTCTGTCTACCTGTTGCCGGTCAGGGCGTGTCTGGCGGCGGCGAAGAAGCCTGCAGCGACCTGCCGGCCGGAGTTGGCGATGACCGACGCTTCGGCCGGGTCACGCTTGAGCAGGGCGGTGAGGAATCCCTTGGCTTCCTCGAAACTGATGTGCGGGGGCAGCGGCGGGACGTTCGGGTCGGTGACCACGTCGAGGATGACCGGGCCGTTGGCGGCGAAGGCGGCATTCCAGGCGCCTTCCATGTCCTCCTTCTGGTCCACCCGGATACCCGTGAAGCCCAGGAGCCGGGCGTAGTCGGCGTAGTTCATGTCCTCGAGCAGCTGACTGGTGTCGTAGCGGGGATCGCCGGCCTCCCGCATCTCCCAGGACACCTGGGTGAGATCGTTGTTGTGCAGGACCATCACGATGAAGCGCGGGTCCTCCCATTCCTTCCAGTGCCGTTTGACGGTGAGCATCTCGTTCATGCCCAGCATCTGGAATGCGCCGTCGCCGATGGTGCAGATGACCGGTCGGTCGGGGTGCGCGAACTTCGCTGCCACGGCGTAGGGCATGGAGGCGAGCATCGTGGCGAGGCTGCCGGAGAGGTTGCCCATCATGTTGCGCCCGAGTTTGATGTGCTGGCCGTACCAGTCCGCGGTGCTGCCGGCGTCGGCGGTAACGATGCTGTTCTCCGGCAGTCGCTTGTTCAACGTGGAGAAGACGTAGCGCGGATTGATCGGATCGGCCTTGGCATTGGCCTGGGCCTCGGTGACTGCTTCCCAAGCCTTCATGCCCTTGATCACGCCGTCCTGCCAGCTGCGGTCCTCCTGGTACTGCAGGTGCTTCACCAGTTCGGTGAGCGTGGCTCTGGCGTCCCCGAGCAGATCGACCTCCATGGGGTAGCGCAGGCTCAGGTTGGCCGAGGAGAGATCGATCTGTACCCCACGCGCCTGGCCGGTTCTGGGCAGGAATTCACCGTAGGGGAAATTGCTGCCCACCATGAGCAGGGTGTCGCAGTCCTGCATCATGTCCCAGCTCGGTCGTGATCCCAGGAGCCCGGCCTGCTGGGTGTGATATGGCAGGTCGCCCGGCACGACAGCCTTGCCCAGCAACGAGGTGACGATGCCGGCACCGAGCTTCTCCGCCACCGCGATGACCTCGTCGGTGGCGCCGAAGGCACCCTCGCCCACCAGCATCGCCACCTTCGAGCCGGCGTTGAGGACGGCGGCGGCACGCAGGATCTCGTCCTGCGGCGGGGTGAGCTCGGTGGAAGGGTGCCCGACGCCGGTGCGGGAGACGAAGTGCTCCCTCTTCGGCGTCTCCATGGTCAGCGTCTGTACGTCGTTGGGCAGGATGATCACGGTGGGGCAGCGCTGTGCACGAGCAATGCGGATGGCGCGATCCACGACCAGTTGTGCCTGCATGGGCGTGGTGACGGTCTCCACGTACCCGGCGACGTCCTCATAGATCCGCTCCAGGTTCACCTGCTGCTGGAAATCGCTGCCCAGGGAGTCCCTGCTCTGCTGTCCCACGATGGCTACCACGGGTTGATGATCCATCTTCGCGTCGTACAGACCGTTCAGCATGTGGATCGCACCCGGACCGGAGGTGGCGATGCACACCCCGACATCACCGGTGAACTTGGCGTGAGCGCAGGCCATGAGCGCCGCGATCTCCTCATGGGTGGGGCGGATGTACCGGAAGTCCTTGTTCGCGCGCTCCGCTCGGTCGAGTGCGCCGTCGAACCCGCCGATCCCGTCTCCCGGATAGCCGTAGAAGTGGTGGAGGTCCCATTCGATCAGACGGTCGATGACGAAGTCGCTGACTGTGTTGCTCATGAGAATCGTTCCTGTCGTTTCGAGGTGAGTGGGTCATGCGACCCGGTACGGTGCGGCGCGTTCCTGTCGCAGTGTCATGCCGTGGCCCTGAAGGTCGCGGCTCGGGACGAGGTCACCTCCTTCGGGGGTCAGGGCGTTGTCGAAGACGAGCTGTTCGATCCGCACGTGGTCGCTGAAGTACTCCAGGTGGCGCAGGTTCGGTGTGGTGGCTCCCACATGCGCGTGCAGATTGGGTGCGCAGTGCGCGGAGACCTGCAACTGGTGACCGGCGGCGACGGCGGCTATCCGGTGCCATTCGGTGTATCCGCCGGCGCGCGTCGCGTCGATCTGGACACAGTCGACGGCGCCGGCCGCGCACATCGTGGCGAAGTAGGTCAGGTCGTAGCCGTACTCGCCGGCGGCGACATCGGCGCTGACCCGATCGCGGACCTGCCTGAGGCCGACGAGGTCTTCCGAACTGACGGGCTCCTCGAACCAGACGACATCGGCGTCGGCGGCTTCGGTCACCAGGCGGACGGCCTGCTTCGGAGTGTAGGCGCCGTTGGCGTCCACGTAGAGCTCGACGTCGGGCCCGATCCGGGACCGCGTCTGCCGGACGCGGGCGACATCGCGGTCGATCCGGTGCCCCCAGCTCTCGCCGATCTTGATCTTCACCCGGGGCAGATGCAGCTCGTCCACCCAGGTCCTGAGTTGCTCGTCGAGCGTGTCGGCGTCGAAGCTGGTGAATCCGCCGCTGCCGTAGATCGGCACACTCGGGCGGACGGGCCCCCACAGCTGGGACAGTGAGCAGCCGAGCAACCGTGCCTTCAGATCCCACAGCGCGATGTCGAGCGCCGAGACGGCGTAGCCGCACAGCCCGGCCCTCGTGTTGTTGCGTACTGCTGCCACCATGGCCGCCCAGATGGCCGGTACGGCGACGGCGTCGGCGCCGACGACCACGGGACTCAACAGGTCGTCGACCACGCGAACGATCGCCGGGGCGCCATACGTCCAGCCGGTGCCGGTCGCGCCGCCGGCGGTCACGGTGACCACCACGATCGTCGTGGCGTCCCACGAGGCGGTGCCGTCGGCCTCGTGCTGTTCGGTCGGGATCGTATAGGCGGACGCGGATACCGTCTCGATCACCGCGCCGCCGGACGAGGCCGAGCCGGACTTGAGGGCATCAAGGAGGGGACCCTCCGAAGGGTCGAAGGCGGTGGTGGCCATGATCGGTCCTTCCTCCGGTCGCGGACGGTCAGCGGGACGCAGCGGTATGGACCAGCCGTTCGGCGGCCCGCGCGGAGTTGGCCATGATGGTCAGGGCAGGATTGGCCGAGCCCTGGGTCGGCAGGACACTGCCGTCCACGATCAGCAGGTTCGGTACCGCGAAGGTGCGACAGTCCGCACCGACGACGCCGGAGTGCTCGTCCGTGGCCATGCGTGCCCCACCCACCAGGTGGGCGTTGCGGGTGAACGTGATCGTCTCACTGGCACCGGCGGCCGTGAGGATGCCTTCCATGACCTGTTGGGCCGCCTTCAGCAGGTGCTTGTCGTTCTCGCACTGGCTGTAGGAGAAGTGCGCGACAGGCAGCCCGTAGCGATCCTTCTCCTCGGCCAACGTGACCCGGTTCCGGGCCTGGGGGAGGAACTCGCAAAGTGCACCGAGCACGGACCAGTGCACGTAGTCGCGCATGTACCGGCGGAGATCCTCACCCCAGTGGCCCTGGCCGGCGACGTGCTCGGCCCAGGTGATCGGGAGGGGGGAGACCGTCTGGATGGAGAAGCCGCGCTTGTAGGGTTTGGTCGGGTCGGTCTCGTAGAACTGCTCGCTGGACACCTCGGGTGGGGGCGCCTTGTACATGCGGATCTCCTGGGTGAACCGGCCGGCGGTCTGCGGGGCACCCTGGACCATCAGGTAGCGTCCCACCAGGTCGAAGTCGTTGCACAGACCCTCCGGAAACCGCTTCGACGCCGAGTTCAGCAGCAGCCGCGGCGTCTCGATCGAGTAGCCCGCGAGGAGGACGTGCCCGGCCCGCTGACGATACTCCCGGCCGCCCCGCAGATACCTGACTCCGGTCGCGCGCCCCGTGCGCTCGTCGACGTCGATGCCCACCACCATGGCGTCGGCGCGGATCTCCGCGCCGTGGGCGAGCGCGTCGGGCACGTGCGTGATCAGCGGGGAGGCCTTGGCATTGACCTTGCAGCCCTGCAGGCAGAAACCCCGGTAGATGCAGTGCGGACGGTTCCCGAAACGGCCGTTGGTGATCGCCACCGGACCGACCCTGAAGTCGATGCCCTGCGCCAGGGCGCCGCGCTGGAAGACCTCGCCGTTGCCGCCGACGGGGTGGGCCCGGTGCGGGTAGCGGTGCGGGTCACCCCAGGGCCAGTCCTGTCCGGCGACGGGAAGCTCACCCTCGATGGCCTCGTAGAAGGGCCGCAGGTCGTCGTAGTCGATGGGCCAGTCGGCACCGACCCCGTCGACGCTGTGCGTGTGGAAGTCGCTCGGGTGGAACCGGGGCGCGTATCCGGCGTAGTGCACCATGGAGCCGCCCACGCCGCGCCCGGAGTTGTTGGATCCCAGGGGCACGGGATTCTCGCCGTCGATGACGCGCGGTTCGGTCCAGTAGAGGTGATGGGACCCGGCTTCGTCCGACACCCAGTCTTGGTCGGGATCCCAGAACGGTCCGGCGTCGATCGCCACGACGCTCCAGCCGGCCCTGGCCAGTCGCTGAGCCGCGGTGGCGCCGCCGGCGCCGCAGCCCACGATCACGGCGTCGACGACGTCGTCGGGCGAGTACCTGTGCATGTCCTCGCGGAGCCGGTGATTGGTGCGCCCCTGTCCGTTCGGCAGCAGCCAGGCGGACTCGTTGCGCCCGCGCACCCGGTCGGCGGCGCCGTCGTGGGCATCGAACAACGAGCGTAATCCGCCCGTGACCCGGGAGAGCGGACCCGGACCGGTCTCCGCAGGGTTCATGAGGTCTCCCGGGTCGGGTCGATCGGTAGGTGGTCGCGCACCTCATAGGGCTCCCGGGCGTCGATCCCGGGGTTCTTGTACCCACGGGGGTACGCCGGACCGGAGAACCCGATCTCGTTCCAGGCCCAGGGATGGGCGTAGAACGCGGTGCAGGCGTACCGGGTCCACAGCGACCAGATCCGGTCCGCCCGCATCCCGTGCCAGGGTTTCCCCTCGGTGTCCTGGACGGCCTGGATCAGGGTTTTCTGCTGCTCACCGGTGCACTCGGTGAAGGAGGCATCGAACCGGGACCGGGCGTCGTCGTCGATCGCCCTCAATGAGTCGCGCCACGCCTGCCCGTCCTCGGGTAGATCGGCGTAGTGCCATCCGTCGGTCTGTTTCTCGGTGAGGCGGACATCGATCATCTGCAGGACCGGGACCCGGGGGTCTTCGTACTGGTCCAGCAGATGGTCCAGCAGCGCCCCGGCGATGCCTTCCTCGGCCACGGTGAAGAAGCGCAGTGGTGAGGGTAAGGAGAGCCGCGCCAGCACGACACCCGCGGTGACAGGATCCCAGTGATCCACCTGCGCCAACACATCGAAGCCAGGGAACCGCACCGGCTGCCCACCCGGTGTCGTGCCCGCCAGCGCCGGACCGTCGGAGACCATCACTTCTCCCGGCGTAGAACGGAGGCCAGCAGGCCCATACCGCCGACCAGGGTGACCAAGAGCGGAGCTATCAGCGGCGGCCCCATCTCCATGTTGTACCTGAAGTTCTTCCATCCGCCGGGCTTCTGGCCGATACCGCGCGCGTGCAGGTAGGTGCCCTGCAATCCGTTCGCCACGATGATCGTCGACACCAGAGGCAGCGTGGTCTTCGCCATCCTCGTGCTCACGGTGCCCGCAATGCCTGCCGCAACGCCCACGGGACCGAGCACGATCGGGAACCACATCACTCGATTCCCGAAACTGGCTGAATCGTGCTCGAAGTAAATCTCCACAGTGGCCGTAGCGGCCCCGATCGCGGTCAGCGCGGACAGGGATCGTTCGAAGCGGCCGGTCCGCACATCTCGCCATGCACGACTGGCCAGCCTCACCTGGTCAGGGACTCCGGACTTGACCATGATTCGACCTTTCCGTCGCAGCGGTGCTGAGCGAGTGGACGGTGTTCTCGTTCTCGGCTCGTGCGTGGGCTACTCCTACCGACCTACTCCTACCGACGCGATCGGCTCTGTGCACCGATCAGCCGGAGACCTCACGCAGCGCTTCTTCCGCTCCCCAGCGAGCTTCGTTGCTGAGGATGTAGGGCTTTCCCACGGCCGCCGATGCCACGGCCGCGTTCATCCAGGACTCGGTCGGCGGGATCACCTGCCGCCGTTCGATCTCCTCCTCGAGCATCCGTCTGGCTTCCGCGGCCGAGGAGCCTTTGGCCTTCGCCACGACCGAGTAGATCGCCAATTGCAGATCGACTTCTTCCGTCGCCCCCGATGCCTTGGCGAGAACGTCTGCCGGGATTCCGAAGGGGATGTCGGATCGGGGGTCGGTCGGATCGGCCGACGTATCGTCAGCGCCATTCGATCTATCCAGCATCTTGTGGTCCTTTCCTTCTCGCAAGGGAGGCTTCAACGAATGCCGCCGCACACGTCGGTGGTGATCGAAGTGCAGGTTTTCTCGTCACGGGCATTCTGCGTCTCCCATCCTGCGAAGCCCGATGGAGACCCTGCACACCGTCAACGGCTCCGGCGGTGGATCCATCGGATTCGACTCATGGTAGTCCGCGGGCGCCGCTGCCCTCCAGACCTTCCGGCTCTTCCCACGTCCGATCGGATATGGCATCATCGACGGGCGCTGTCGCCACCCGGTGGCTGCCAGATGCCCGTTGAACGCCGGACGGCGGTGGGCGAGTACCCTCGCTCACCGCCGTCCAGATCA
Organism: Arthrobacter echini; assembly: GCF_004803505.1. Taxonomy (GTDB): domain Bacteria; phylum Actinomycetota; class Actinomycetes; order Actinomycetales; family Micrococcaceae; genus Arthrobacter_D; species Arthrobacter_D echini. The sequence goes on along the minus strand of NZ_SSWH01000001.1, from coordinate 288,725 downwards.
GTTACGTGCCGACGTCCGGCTACTAGCTGTTGTCGTCCTCGTCGGAGTCGACCGTGCTGCCCTTGATCTCCTGACCGTTGCCCGCATGGCTGACGCTGATCTTGCGCGGCTTCGCCTCTTCGGCCACCGGGATCGTCAGGGTCAGGACGCCGTCGCGGTATTCGGCGGAGATCTTGTCCAGGGCCACGCCGTACCCCAGTGTCACCTGGCGGGCGAAAGTACCCGACGGGCGCTCGTGGGACAGCCACTGCACCTGGTCGTTCGAATCCTGGGAGCGCTCCGCGCGAATGGTCAGCGTGCGGTCCTCGACGTCGATGTCGATGGAGCCGGGGTTGACTCCCGGGAGGTCTACATGGGCGACGAACTCCTCGCCCTTGCGGTACAGATCCATCGGCATCGCTGCTGATGCGGGGGTTCGCATCGCTCCGTTCAGGAGCCGGTCCAGGTCACGGAATGGATCGAAAGTGGTTGCCATCGTTTCCTCCTCAACTTGAAGTGTCCCACTCGGTGCAGTCCCTTACTTGAGTGGGTATGACTCAACTTTAGGACGGTTGCAGCTTGTTTTCAAATGGGCTCTCGCAACCCGAGCTGGCTGGAGGATAGGTATAACTCGCTCTGCGGATCTCGGGTGAGCCAGGGCACCCAGGTGACGTCCCGAGCGCATCGAGGCGGCGCAACAAAGAAGCCGGCGGTCACGCCGTAATCATCTGATTATCGTCATCAGAAGGGGCGTCTAGTCCAGGCAGAACTCGTTTCCCTCGACGTCCTGCATGACGAGGCAGGATTCATCCACGCCGTCGGCAGGTAGCAGGTGGAGGCGGCGTGCGCCGAGGGACACCAGCCGGTCCGCCTCGGTTTCCAGCGCTGTGACGCGCTCGCCGCCGGTCAGCCCGACCCCTACGCGCACGTCGAGATGCAGCCGGTTCTTCACCGATTTGCTCTCGGGCACCCGCTGGAAGAACAGGCGCGGACCCACGCCGTCGGGATCCTGGCACGCCCAGGCCCGGCCGCGGTGTTCCTCGGGCAGGGATGCGTCGAAGGCGTCCCAGGAATCGAAGCCCGCAGGAACGGGCGGGTCCACATAACCCAGCGCACCCTTCCAGAACTGCGCCACCTCACGCGGATCCGCACAATCGAAGGTCACCTGGACCTGCTTCACATCGCTCATCGGCCCATCCTACGGAGCCGGTGCAGCAGGGTCGATGGTGCGCATCGGCTCCATCGGAGACAGACACTATCGGACACGGACACTATCGGACACAGATGCTATTCCTGCGCGCCGGTCGCGACGGCCACGAGCTCCTGCATGTACGGCGCCACGACCTGCTGCGAGACCTTGCAGTCCAGCAGGAGCACGCCGTCGTCGTCGGAGCCCAGCCAGGCGGCGACGTCGTCGAGGTCCCCGAAACTGCTGATCGTCCGGCCGCGTGCACCGAGCGCCGTGGCCAGGGCTGCGAAGTCCACCTCGTCGATCATCATGGGGCCGGCGTCGATGCCCCGGACGGCGTACTGGTGGATCTCGGCCCCGTAGGCGGCATCGTTGAACACGACGATCACGGCGCGGCGTGCCGTGCGGATGAACGAGTCGAGATCCGCAAGAGCCATCAGCGCACCGCCGTCACCCGTGCAGAGCACCACCGTGGAGTCGGGCAGGGCGCGCGCGGCGCCCACGGCGCTGGGGAAGCCGAGGCCGATGCTCTGGAGGGCCGTACCCACCATGATCATGCGGTTGGGGGACGGCACACGAAGATAACCCGGCGCCCAGCCGATGAAGTGGCCGCCGTCCTGCACCACTGTGCGGTCAGCGCTCAGCAGCGTGTCCAGCCTCCGGCACAGGCTGCGGGGATCCAGGCGACCGTCGGGCGCGGCGCGATCGCCGTCTGGCCTCGCGTCGTGTGCATTCCGGGAATCCACGGCGTCCCGCCAGCGGTTCTCGTTCCGACGCGGCACTGCGGTCAGGAGCGCCTCCGCTGCGCTGCGTGCATCCGCGCGCAGGAACTGTGTGACGAGGGGGGACGTCGCCTCGTCGGAGATGTCGATCTGGACGATGTGCGCAGCGCTGTCGAAGGCGTCGCCGAAGCGGGTGGTGAACTGGTTCAGCCTGGCACCCAGGACGAGGACGACGTCGGCCTGCTCCACCAGATGCGCGGTACGCTCCGACGCCCACCCGCCGGCGATCCCCAGCGCGGCCGGATCGTCACCGAAGAGGCCGGCACCGAGCCCGGAGGTCGCCAGGAGCGCACCGAGCGTCTCCGCGAGTCGGGCGGCGGCGTCCCGCGCGTCGCTGAGCCAGGCACCCCGCCCTGCCAGGATGAGCGGACGCTCGGCCGAGGTGAGCAGCGCGGCGATGCGCCCGACGTCGTCGGGCGACGGCGCGGGCGCCGTGACGGTCTCGAGGGGTGCGGGCGCAGGTTCATCCATGGCCTCTGCTCCGGCGAGATCGTAGGGGATGGCCAGGACCACCGCCTCCCGCCGGCGTAGCGCGTGATCGATCGCCGCCGTCGTGATCTCGAGCGGCGCGGCGGCGGAGACCGTGAAGGTGGTGACGCCGAGGCCCGCAGCCACCATGGTCTGGTCCACGTCCCAGGGACGGAGCCCGGTGGTGGGAGCATCCCCGACCACGAGCACGAGCGGGACCTGCGCCCGGACCGCCTCGGCCAGCGGTGTCAGTGCGTTCGTGAAGCCGGCGCCGTAGGTGGTGGTGGCGACGGCGATGCGGCCGGTGGCGCGGAAGTAAGCATCGGCGGCGGCGACCGCACCGGCCTCGTGCCGGACGGCGGTGTAGTGCAGCGATCCGCGCGCTGCCATCACGGCGTCGAGGAAGTAGGCGTTGCCGTTGCCCATCACGCCGAAGACGTCGGTGACATAGGGCTGCAGGGCGGACAGGATCCGGGCGGAGACAGTGGTCATCAGGAGTCTTTTCGGTACGGACGCCCCTGGGCCGGCGTCGCAGGGCGCACGCGGGCGAGGCATTGGTGAGCTTCTTGACGTATATGACTCGGGCTGATCCACCCTTATTGCCTCTTTTTCAGGCACGACGCCCGCAAGCGCCCGACGTCGTCACTATAGTGGACGCCCACGACACCGGGGGATCCTTGGAAGGCCGATCATCGTGCGACGGCCTCGGACGAGGAGCTCCGCTGGAAAACACACAGCCGGGATCAGTAATGTTTGATCATGCCAACTTCCCTCAGGAACAGTCGCGCCGCAGCGCTCCCCGCCAAGCTCTCGCGATCCTGGCTGCTGGCCTCCGCTGCTTCCGAGGACAATTTCATCCCGGCGCTGACCTCCGAGGCGGACTCGGTGGTCTTCGACATGGAGGACGCCGTGCCCGGGCCGGAGAAGCCCGCAGCGCGTGAGCGCGTGGTGGAGGCCCTGTCCACCGGCATGACCGCCTGGGTTCGTGTCAACGCCATCGAGACCGAGTACTGGGCCGACGACCTCGCTGCCCTGTCCAAGGCTCCTGGTCTACGCGGGGTCATGCTGGCGCAGACGGAGAAACCCGAGCAGGTCACCTACACGGCCATGCGGCTGACGGCGGGGACCCCGGTCCTGGCGCTGATCGAGTCCGCAGTCGGGATCGAGAATGCGACGGCGATCGCCAGCGCTCCGGGTACCTTCCGGCTCGCGTTCGGCGTGGGCGACTTCCGCCGCGACACCGGGGCCTCGGACGATCCGATGGCCCTGGCCTACGCGCGGTCCAAACTCGTGGTCGCCTCCCGTGTAGGGCAGCTTCCCGGTCCGATCGACGGCCCGACCGTCGGCGCGCTGGGCGACGAACTGCTCGAGGCATGCAGGGTGACCGCGTCGATGGGGATGACCGGCAAGCTGTGCCTGCTGACCGAGGCCACCGACACCATCAACAAGGGACTCTCGCCGAGCGACTCCGAGATATCCTGGGCCGCCGAACTCCTGCGCGACCACGCCGCCGGCGCCGTGGTGGGTGACGGGTCGTACCTGCCGCGACTGGCCCGCGCGCAGAAGATCTCATCCCTCGCGGACTCGTACGGCCTCTGGAACGCGTAGGTATCTGTCCCGCCTGGACAACGCCATCGCCGCCGATCGTTCCGGTGCGTCCACGTTCTGAAGGACCGACGTCGGGCTGGACGGACGCCGTCGAGGGTGGTTCTCAGGGACGGCGGTAGCGGTTGACCATGGGGCAGTCGAAGGGATCGCGCGCCGCGAGTCCCACGCGGTTCAGGTAGGACACCACGGCACCGTAGGACGCGGCGACGCCGACCTCCGTGTAGGGCACGCGCAGGCGCTCGCAGTGCTCCTTCACGATGACAGCGGCGCGGCGCAGGTGCGGGCGCGGCATGTCGGGGAAGAGGTGGTGCTCGATCTGGAAGTTGAGTCCGCCGAAGGCGTTGTTCACGAACGAGCCGCCGCGGATGTTGCGTGAGGTGAGGACCTGCTTCTGGAAGAAGTCCAGCTTGCTGTCCTTAGGCACCACGGGCATGCCCTTGTGGTTCGGCGCGAAGCTGGCGCCCATGTAGACGCCGAACACGGCCAGCTGCACACCGAGGAACGCGAACGCCATGCCGACGGGCAGGAACCAGAACAGAATGCCCAGGTAGGCGCCGAACCGGGCGCCGAGCAGTGCGAGCTCCACCCAGCGGCCCTTGACCTCTCGGCGGGCGAACAGGGTTCCCATCGAGCGGGCGTGGAGATTGATGCCCTCCATGGTCAGCAGCGGGAAGAACAGATAGCCCTGGCGGCGGGTGATCCACGCCTGGATGCCCTTGGCCTTCGCGGCGTCCTCCTCCAGGAACGAGATGGTATCCACCTCGATGTCCGGGTCCTTGCCTTTCGTGTTCGGATCGTTGTGGTGACGCGTGTGCTTGTCCATCCACCATGCGTAGCTGATGCCCACGACGCCGGCGGCCAGGATGCGCCCCGACCAGTCGTTGGCTCCGCGGCTCCTGAAGATCTGCCGGTGCGAGGCCTCGTGGGCCAGGAAGGCCACCTGCGTGAGGACGACGCCGAGGGCTGCGGCGATGAGGAGCTGGAACCAGGTGTCCCCGAGCAGCGCGAACCCGGTCCAGGCCGCGCCCATGGCGAGGGTCAGGCAGGCGAACACCGAGATGTAGAAGCGTCGTCGGCGGTTCAGCAGACCCTCCTTGCGCACCTGCTTCAGCAGGACGGAGTAGGAGGCGACGACGTCGTTCGGCTTCGAGATGCGAACGGTGCGGGGGGTGGCGGCAATGCTCATGAAATCCCTGAGGCTGGTGGAAGGCTTCCCAGCCAAGGGTGGGGTGCTAACCCGCAGATGACACCAGTATATGGGCACATGCTGTGTCCACCCTGCACGAGTTGGTTCCGACGCGGCAGGCGCCCGCCTCAGCGGTCCTGCTCGGAGCCCTCGAACGAGCCCGGCCAGTCCTCGACCGGTATGCGGTTGATTGCGAGGATCTCTCCCAGCGCTCCCCACTGGTTCTTCCCGAGGCGGGACAGCGGCTTCAGCGCCGTGATATCGGGCAGCTCGCCGTCGAGCACGTCCTCGGAGACCACCGCATGAAGTACTTCGCCGAACACGAGGGTGCAGTCACCCATCTCCAGGATGTGGTGCAGACGGCATTCGAGCGCCACGGGGGACTCGAGCACACGGGGTGGCCGGACCGTGGTGCTCGGCTCGCGGGTGAGGCCTGCGGCGTCGAACTCGCTGACGTGGGGCGGGAAGTTGGTGCCGGTCGCATTGACGGCCTCGAACAGCTTCTCCGGAGTGAGGCTGACCACGAACTCGCCCGTTGCCCGGATGTTGCGCAGGGAATCCTTGACGCCGACGGACGTGAACTGCACGATCGGCGGATTCACGGAGGCAAGGGTGAAGAAGGAATGCGGGGCGAGATTGTCCACGCCGTCCGCCGACGTCGAGGAGACCCAGGCAATAGGGCGGGGGACGATGACGGAGGTCAGGAACTTGTAGAAGGTCCTGCCGGCCTCCGGATCCGGGGCGATGTCTTTGCGCATGAGTGAAGACTAGCCGTCCTGCGACCGGGCGACCGGGGGGGGGTCGGTGCAGGCGTGGCGGCTAGACTGGCGCCACCATGAACTACCTGCGCAAGCTCAGCACCCCGATCGTCTGGCTCGTCGTCGTCGCCCTGGTCCTGGGTATCGGTGCCGGCTTCTTCACCGTCCTCTTCTGACCTGCGGTACCTGCACTCCGTACGCCACGCAAGGTGGCCGGCGGCTCCTCGCTGAACTTGTACCCCCATGGTCGCGCCCCTAAAATTATCAGCAGGCTTAGTTTTTCAGAGCTCAGCCATTGACCCTTCCGCAGCCTTCGAGGCGCGGGCACGCACTCTGCACAGGGAGAACAATCATGACGACCGAGAGCACTGCACGATCGACCGATCAGTACACCTTCCAGAACCCCGTGACGCGCTTCGAGAGCATCGAACCGCCGGCGAAGAGCACGTCCGAGCCGGGACTTGAATCCGAGCTGGAACCCACGGCGGACCGGGGGGAGACCTCCTACCGCGGTACGGGGCGCCTGACCGGGCGTAAGGCGCTCATCACGGGCGCGGATTCCGGTATCGGCTCTGCGGTGGCCATCGCCTACGCGCGAGAAGGCGCGGACGTCGTCCTGTCCTACCTCCCCGAGGAGGAAGAGGACGCGCAGACCGTCAAGGGGATCATCGAGGCGGAGGGGCGCAAGGCCATCTGCATTCCCGGCGACCTCAAGGACCCGGAGTACTGCGTCTCCCTGGTGCAGCAGGCCGCGGAGGGGCTCGGAGGGCTGGACATCCTCGTGAACAATGCCGGCAAGCAGGTGGCGGTGGAGTCGCTGGAGGAACTCACGGACGAGCAGCTCGACCACACGTTCAAGACCAATATCTACTCGTTCTTCCGTGTGACCAAGGAGGCGCTCAAGCACCTGGGGCCGGGGTCCACGATCATCAACACCACTTCCATCCAGGCCTATGAGCCCTCGCCCACCCTCGTGGACTACGCGAGCACGAAGGCCGCGATCAACGCCTTCACCAAGGGACTCGCGCAGCAGCTCGCACCCAAGGGCATCCGCGTGAACGCTGTGGCGCCGGGTCCCATCTGGACTCCGCTGCAGCCCTCGGACGGCCAGCCGACGGAGGCTCTCCCGGAGTTTGGCAAATCCACTCCGCTGGGCCGCGCGGGCCAGCCGACGGAAGTGGCACCGGCCTACGTCTTCCTGGCATCCCCGGAGTCGAGCTACGTGATCGGTGAGACGCTGAACGTGAACGGCGGAATGCCGACGCCCTGAGCACCCGGATGACAGGGGAGGGCCCCGACTCAGTGGAGTCGGGGCCCTCCCCTGTCACTGATGGGTATCCTGGCGGTCACCGCGTTTCTGGCTGGGCGATGGCCTCGTAGTCCGTCCGGTCGACCCTGCGGTGGTAGCGCATGCCGGCAAGACCACCGAGTACTGCTCCGAGGAGAGCGATCGCCGCGACGACGAGCAGGGTGATGAGACCCGGAACGGTGAGATCGGCGATGGACGGCAGGTTCAGGTTCCGGAATCCGGCGGTGACATTGGTCTGGTTCCCGACGATGAGACTGATGATGGTGATGATCACGGCCGCGATGACCGCCCAGAGCCACACCGCCACACCCTGCTTGGCGCCGCTGAAACGGGCCATCCGGCCGGCGACATAACCACCCGCGAAGTACGAGATCAGCAGGGCGACGCCGAAGATGACGGCTGCGACGATGCCCGCCGTCTGGGCCTCGCCCGAGCCGTTCGTGATGTCCGTCGTCGAGAGGTCGGAGCCCGCACCCACGAGCGCCGCGATGGCGCCGATCACCCCGGTGAGCAGCACGAACATCCCGGTGGCGGTGAGCCACCCGAAGAACCCCGAGCCGAACTTCATGCCGCTGAAGTGCTCCTTCTCGCGCTGGTGGAGGATCTTCCGGTCCTCCGCGCTGGGGCCGCCCGCGATGACAGTGGCCGTGCGCGTCTTCGCGAAGTCATCGGTGCCTCTGGTTCCCGGATCGCCGAACGTCCGGGTCACGGTGACCGGGACCACCCGGGTGTTCTCCTGTGTCCTGGGCCCGCGGGACGAGGCAGAGTCCGTATCTTTCGAGGCGGAGACCGGGGCGGGCGTCTGACGGGTCGGTGATGTGTCGGCCGAGGAGTCCGAGTACATCCCCGGAACGTAGTCGCCGCCGTCGTCGTCGTTCGCTGCAGTGCTGCCCGCGCTGCCGACGGTACTCGACCCGCTACTGGAGCGCCCGAGATCCATCGCTTCTGTCGGGTCCTGTGGAGTATCAGCCCGCTGCCGGCCGTCGTCGTCCGGGTTCCGTGTTCCTGGTGTACTCACTGGTCCTCCTGATCTCGGTGCCCTGAGGCTCACTGAGGTTGCTCGGTTTCCCACAGTATTCCATCCCCATCCCGGACAGCCGAAGGCTCTGCCGCGCCGTCCTCAGCTCGCAGCCGTTGCAGATTGGCCGCACGCTCCCCGCGGAGCAGGGTGCAAGACTGGAGCCATGGATCTCCAGGTGGTCATGACGGTGGTGTGCGGGGCGCTGATCGCCGTCGGAATCGCGGGCGTGATCGTCCCCGTCCTGCCCGGCAGCATCCTGATCATCATCTCGCTCCTGGTGTGGGCACTCACCGTGGCCAGCACGGAAGGGTGGGTGGTCTTCGCGATCGGCACCGTGCTTGCCGGCGGTGGCCTCGCAGCAGGGCTCGTCCTCACGGGGCGTACGCTCAGACAGCGGCAGATCCCGGGCAGATCGGTGACCATCGGTGCCCTGGCGGGAATCGTGGGCCTGTTCGTGATTCCCGTGGTGGGCCTGTTCGTCGGCTTCGCGGCCGGGCTCTTCGTGAGCGAACTCGTGCGTCAGCGGCGAGCCGGACCCGCGCTGACCTCGAGCCTCCACGCGTTGAAGGCCACCGGCGTCGGCATCCTGGTGGAGCTGGGGCTCGCCTGCCTCGCCGGAACCACCTGGGTGATCGGCGTCTGGGTCTACTTCACCACCAGCTGATCTGCTCCTGCTCCTGCTCCGAGGTGGCCGGGTCCTGCTCAGCTCGTCATGGGGTCCGCAGGACCGGCGATGGCAAGGGCGGCGTTGATGAGCGCGAGATGGCTCAGGCCCTGCGGAACATTGCCCATGAACGAATTGTCGGCGGGCTCGATCATCTCCGACATCATGCCGACGTCGTTGGCCAGGGGAAGCAGCTGCTCCATGAGCTCCACGGCTTCGTCGCGACGACCGACCGCCGCGAGTGCGGACACCGCCCAGTAGGCACAGGCCACGAAGCTGGCCTCCTCCTGCTGCATACCGCTGTAGCGGTAGATGAGCGGGCCGGACCCGAGTTCATCGCGGATCGCGTCGATCGTGGCGGACATGCGGGGTCCGGTGTCGAAGCCGCTCGTCGCGTGCAGGAGAACCGAGGCGTCGAGGTCGGTGGAGCCCGGGTACCAGACGTAGCTCTGCCGCTCCTCGGACCACCCGTTCTCGTTGACCCAGGCGCTGATGCGGTCGCGTTCGGTGGCCCACCGCTCAACAGGGCCCTGGAGCTGACCGTGCTCCGCGAGCAGGACGGCGCACTTCAGCGCGTTCCAGCAGCCCAGCTTCGAGGAGACGTAGTGCCGTTCCTCCGGTAGTTCCCAGATCCCGGCGTCGCGGTTGTGCCAGATGTCGCAGGTGAGATCGGCGATCCCGGCGAGCTGCCGCATGGTAGTGGGGTCCAGCACATGCCCGGACTGGACGTACTCCCAGACGATGTCGAACAGATCGCCGAAGACGCCCAGCTGCAGTTGGCCCGCCGCACCGTTGCCGTCCACCACCGGGCCGATGTTCCTCCAGCCGGTGAGGTCCGGATGGCGTGTGCCCTCCGGGGTGTCGCCATTGAGATGCGTGAACACCTCCAGGTCCGAGCCCTGGGAGCGCAGGTTCTTCAGCATCCAGGAGACGGCGGCATGTACTTCCTCACGGAGGCCCACCCTCGTGAGCGCGTGGAGGGTGTAGGCGGTGTCCCGGACCCACGCGTAGCGGTAGTCCCAGTTCTTTCCGCCGGCCGCACTTTCCGGCAGGGATGTTGTCGCGGCAGCAGCGATGGAACCCGAGGGGCTGTGCAGCAGCAGTTTGAGGGCCAAGGCGCTGCGCAGGACCGCGTGGCGGTAGGCACCCGTGTAGGCAACGGTGTCGGACCATACCTGCCAGTTCCGGATGGTGCGGTCGACGCCGTCGTCGATGGTCTGCGCGTCGGGGAGGGGGAGCGGTTCGTCGTGGGTGGACACGACGGCCACCAGGTGCCGCGATCCCTCGGACGTGGTGAAGCTGCCCTCGACCGTCTGACCTGTTGGCGGGTGCTGCCCGTGGTCGATGCCGCGGATTCCGAGCCCGATTCCGTTGATGCGGAGGATGGGGTGGTCGGGTTCGCCATCGAGCCAGGCGGAGGCCGTTCCGAAGCACGAACCCGGCATGATGCTCCAGGCCATGTCCACCGATCCGCTCAGGCCGTCGATGCGACGGGCGAGCTCACCCCAGGGCAGCCGACCAGCCACACCCGTGTTCAGCGAGTCCGTGACGCGGACGGCTCCGTTATCGGTGGTGTAGGTCGTCTCGAGGACGTTCGTGCCGTCCACGTAGCGGCGCTCCACGGCGTAGCTCGTCGAGGGCGCCAGCGCCAGGAACCCCTCGCGTGCATCCAGCAGGCGCGCGAAAGCCGGTGTGGAGTCGAGGTCCGGGGTCGGATACCAATCGATGGAGCCGTCGAGCGCCACGAGGGCGACCGTCCGGCCGTCCCCGATGGCGGCATAGGAGCGGAGGTCGGCGAAGCCGGCGTCGTCCCGGATGGCCATGATCAGACTCTGCAGTCCGCTGCCGTCGGTAATCGCGTGCGCGTCAGTTGCGCTTGCCGTTGCGACCGGGCTGCTGCCCGCCGCGACGCTTCCTCATGACGCGGGAGGCGACGAGGGGCACCACTGCCCAGAGGATTCTTCTCAACATGGTGTGTCCTTCTGTTCGGGCCCGGCAACTGCTGCAGCCGGTCCTCCCATCCTACGGTTGTTCCTGTCGGGATCCTGCTGGGGAGACGAAGGCCCGCAGTGCGCTCAGTTGTGCATCCCTGGCCTGCGGGTTGAGGTACATCATGTGCCCGGCCTCGTGATAGTGATGCGTGAAGCGGGCGCGGGCGGCGTCGTCGAGGTCCATGTGTGCCCAGACGTACTCGGCCGCGAAATGCGGGGTCGCGCCGTCGTGGTAGCCGTAATCCACGTGCACGCGCAGCATCGGGTTGTGAACCATGAGCCGCTCCAGGACACCCGAGACGTCCACCGGCGCGCCCTCGAAGGTGCGGTAGCTCCACGGCTGGACGCGCGCGGTCAGGATCTCGTAGGGCAGATCGTTCTCGTAGCCGAGCTCCGCCCGGACGTAGTGGTTCATGGCCGCCGAGTAGGGGCCCGTGATGGCGCGGAGGCTCGGGTCGTCGAACGCGTCGGAGGCCTGGCGATTCTCGGGCCGCGCTGCGAACCGGCCGTCGATGCGGCCCACGGCCAGGCCCTCGGAGCGCAGCAGTTCGGCGGCGAACTCATGGTAGGCCCAGCGGAAATTCGTCCGGCGGATGAAGTCCTCGTCGAGCGTGGTGATGGCGTTGAGGCGGGCGACGACGTCGTCGTACTCCTCGGCGCTCAGCCGGTTACCCTGCGTCAGTGCGTAGCCGAAGTCGCGGGCGGCGTAGTCCTCGGCCTCGCGCACGACGTCGGCCAGCTCGCGCTCGCCGTGCCGACCGTGGAAGTGCGCGATGGCGGCGTAGGTGGGCAGATGCAGGGCGTAGGGCAGATCGCTGCCCGGGAAGAAGCGCAGCGTGGACATGTTGAGCACGGTGGAGATGAGGCCGAGCCCGTTGACGGCCATGCCGTACGCGTCGAACAGGCGCCCGGCCACCGCGACGGCCCGGAGCGTTCCGTAGGATTCGCCCACGAGGTACTTGGGGGAGAGCCAGCGGTTGTTACGGGTGGTCCAGAGCCGGATCACCTCGGCGACGAGGTCCCTGTCCTCGACGAAGGCGTGGAACTCGTCGGCCTTCTCGCCCTCGACCACGCGTGAGAAGCCCGTGTTGACCGGGTCGATCATGACCAGGTCGCTGGATTCGAGCAGGCTGTCCGGGTTGTCGACCAGGCCGAAGGGCGCCGGTGTCATGGAGCCGACGTCGCCGGAGTCCACCAGACGCGGGCCGAGCAGGCCGAGGTGCAGCCACACGGAGGCCGACCCCGGCCCGCCGTTGAAGGCGAACGTGACCGGGCGGCCCGGCTCGGCGTCCTGCTTGGTGTAGGCGACGACGAAGATCTCGGCCTTGGGCTTGAAGCCGTCGGCCTTTCCGTCCTTGGTCTCCTCGCGGCGCAGGACGAGGCGCCCTGTGGTCGTCGTGTACTTCAGGCCGGAGGACGACGTGTGCTCGCGGACCGCGAAGTCGTCGGAGACCTCCTTGGCCTGCATCTGCCCGCCGCCCTGCTGCGAATCCTTCAGCGGTTCCTGTGTGTCCTGCGTCTCATCGGCCATGACAGCAGCCTACCGGTAGTTCTCCGAGGCAACAGGTGAGGAGTCGGTTGCCTTTTCCTGCGCGGAGTCCTTCCTCCCGGCCGAGCCGGCGTCCTGCTCCCAGATGCGATTCTGCTGCGGCTTCGCGAAGAAGAGGGCGGCGATGAAGCCGATGATGATGACGGTGGCCGGAAGATACAGCGACTGGCCCATCGACAGGGCGTAGGCGGCCCGCGCCTCGTCGGGCAGATCCACGTCCGGAGTGGTGCTGACGGCGCCTCCGCCCAGATTGGTCATCAGGCGTGACTGCATGGTCGCGGCGATGGCAGCGCTGCCGAGCACCGCGCCCATCTGCCGGGTGGTGTTGTAGACGCCGGAGCCGGCCCCGGCGAGCGAGGGCGCGAGATTGCGGGTGGCGGTCAGGGACACCGGTGCCCAGATCCCCGCGCTCGACAGACCCAGGAGGGAGACCGGCAGCAGGAGCATCCAGAGCGGTACGTCCGTGGTGAGGATGGAGCCCAGCCAGAAGAGGGCACCGGACATCCCCGCGAACGCGGCCACGGCCAGGTACTTCGGATTGCTCCGCTGGACGAATCTGCCGACGAAGGGAGCGAGGACTCCCGAGATGACGGCCATCGGCGTCAGCAGGAGTGCCGCCTGGGTGGGGGAGAGTCCGCGGACCGTCTGCGCGTAGAGCATCAGGGGCAGCGTCATGGTGGTGATGGAGAACCCCATGGCGGTGATGGAGGTGTTGGCCAGGGAGAAGTTGCGGTCCCTGAAGAGCCTGAGCGGAAGTAGTGGCTCCCCCTTGTTGATCCGCTGCCAGATCACGAAGGCGATGAGCAGCACGATGCCGGCGATGATCAGCGACCAGACGGAGAGCGGGCCGGCGATGGTGCCCCAGTTGTAGGTCTCGCCCTCCTGGATGCCGAAGACGAGGCAGAAGAGTCCGGCGGCACTGAGGAACACCCCGAGCATGTCGAAACGGTGCGACGTCGTCGGCAGGGTCGGCACGAGACGCGCGGCGAGGATGAAGCCCACGACGCCGACGGGCACGTTGATGTAGAAGATCCATTCCCAGCCGGCCGAGTCCACGAGCAGTCCGCCCAGCACCGGACCCACGAGCGTGGCGACCCCGGCCACCGAACCCCACAGACCCATGGCGGTGCCGCGGCGCTCGGGCGGGAAGATCCGGGTGATGACGGACATGGTCTGCGGTGTCATGAGCGCGGCGCCGAGCCCCTGCAGCACGCGGGCGAAGATGAGCACCTCCACGGACCCGGCGAGCCCGCACCACGCACTGGAGAGGGTGAAGACCACCAGTCCTATGAGGTAGATCCGCTTCGGGCCGAACCGGTCGCCGAGCCGGCCGGTCACCAGCAGCGGGACGGCGTAGGCCAGCAGATAGGCGCTGATCACCCAGATGACGCTGTTGATGCCGGCGCCGAGCCCCTCCATGATGGCGGGTGTTGCGACGGAGACGATGGTGGAGTCGACGAGGATCATGAAGAAGCCGATGACGAGCGACCAGAGCGCGGGCCAGGGCCGGATGTCGTCATCCTGCGCCACAGCAGGGGTCTTCGCACGGGTGTTGCTGGACATGGAGAAAGACTACGCCCGGCGTCCGACACCACGACCGGGCTGCGGCGCGGCACAGCGACTTGGGGCCAGGCCGTCCTCGTGGGTACAGTGTGGTGGGCAGTATCCGGGGCTTTAGCTCAGTTGGTAGAGCGTTTCGTTCGCAATGAAAAGGTCAGGGGTTCGATTCCCCTAAGCTCCACAAGTGAAGACGTACTAGAACACCTGACATCGGCAGGTGCAAGGGCACAAACTCCGCGGTACGAGCAGATCACCTCCCGGGCGTCCTCTCGCGCTTCCCTCGAGGCTCGCTCGAGCAGTGTGGTGGTCAACGGCACAGGCATCGATGATCGCAGTTCCTCGCCGGTGCAGGACTTCCCCTGAATCTGTTCAAGGTGGTCGTCGCGCGAACCCCGATGGTGCCCCTCACGTAGAAGGGCGGTCATCCGATCGGATCATTGTGTGCCTCCCGAGAGTTCGGTTGTGGCGCTGGACAACAACACGAGAAGACGAGCTCTACTGATGGCACTGACGTTCGGCCCGGTTCTGCTCGACGCGGGCATCGAGTTCCCTGATGCGCTGGTGATCCGGCATGCGTATGTACGGGAGCACGAGGACGGCGCCCTGCAGGGTATCCATGCGGACTCGACCAATGCCGAGATCCTCGAGTACACGCGCAACCAGTCCGCGAACACGCAGCGATTCCCGGCAGTTCCACCTCGCTTCTGGGTGGTCTTCATCCGAGAAGGCGGCAATCAGGCGCGTCTCTGGTCCGTCGTGGAGAATCGCGGAGAGCTCTCCAGTGACAGGGTGCGTCGGACCTTCGACCTCGTCGAGTCGGAGCACCTGGCCGATCTCCGGAATCGGCTGGTGGTCAGGTGGCGATCGCCTCGCGCCTGGTGGATGCGGGCCACCACTGCGGCGAGCTATCCGGTCGTGGGCATCGCTGATGCAGAGCCCGTGCCGTTCCCGGGCTTTGACCGCCTCGTTCTGGATTATGTGCAGCTCCAGGCGGTCATGCGAGAGAATCGGTACGCGTCGTGGCGCACAGCGCTTGCGTCCGTGATCGGCATCTACCTCATCACCGATACCCGCGATGGACGCCACTACGTCGGGAAGGCGGACGGCGCGGAGAGCATCCGACAGCGGTGGAATGCCTACGCGGCCAACGGGCACGGTGGCAATGTCGAGCTCCGCGGTCTCGATCCGAAGAATTTCCGCTTCTCGCTTCTTCGTGTGCTCGACCCGTCGACACCGACGCAGGCGATAGACGCCACCGAGAGTCACTTCAAAGTTGCGCTCGATACACGCCGGCACGGGTTGAATCGGAACTAGAGCATGAACCGTCGTCGTCCGTAGAGTAGGTGCATGCTTCGATCCTGGTGTCGTTGCATCTGAACTGCGCGCCAAGCCGACGACGCACTACCCGCCCTTGTAGAGGTGAGCGGCCGAATCGTCGTGGTTCGAGTAGATAGTCTCGGCCGTGTGCCGCTCCAGCGCGGCCGAGTCCTTTGTCTACCGTGACCCAGGACACGCCTCACATGAAGGACGTGGAAGCTGACGTCTATCCAGTGGTTGCACAGAGGGGCTTCCACGTGCGGCGCCGGTTGTCTAGCGTGTACCCAGTAGACGGACGCTGTCCCGCGGTACCTCCTACCTCGACGGAAAGAGCGCCATGAGAATGTCTTTCCTGGCAGATCGCAGCTCGGTCACTGTGCTCATTTCGGTGCTGACGATGGCCTTGCTGGCCGGGTGCACGACGAACCCCGAACAGTCCTCGTCGACGCAGCCGAACGCGTCGTCCTCTGTGCGTGCGGGCGAGGTGGACGTCTCGACCATTGCATCAGGTCTCGACGCGCCATGGTCGATCGCGTTCGACGGGGACACCGCGCTGATCAGTGAGCGGGACTCGGGCCGGATCCTCGAACTCACGGACGACGGGCAGCAGCGCGAGATCGGAACGATCGACGCGTCAATGCCGATGGGCGAGGGCGGACTGCTCGGCATCGCCGTCAACGACGATTACCTGTACGCCTACTTCAGCGCCGATGACGAGAATCGCGTGGAACGCTACGAACTGACCGGGGCACCGGGCTCGCTGGGCCTCGGTGAGCCGGAGACCATCCTGGACGGAATTGCCTCCGCGCGAATTCACAACGGGGGACGGATCGCCTTCGGGCCCGACGGGATGCTCTACATCACGGTGGGCGACGCCGGGAACGGCGAAGCGGCTCAGGACCGCGATTCACTGTCGGGCAAGATCCTGCGTCTCACACCGGACGGCGACGTCCCGAAGGGCAATCCGTTCGAGGGTTCCCCGGTGCACAGCTACGGTCACCGCAATCCGCAGGGCCTGGCGTGGGACGACGACGGCACGATGTACGCGTCCGAGTTCGGGCAGGACACCTGGGACGAGCTCAACGTCATCGAGGCTGGCCGGAACTACGGCTGGCCCGTCGTGGAGGGCATGGCCGGCGACGACCGCTTCGTGGATCCCGTGCAGCAGTGGGCTCCGTCAGATGCCAGTCCCAGCGGTATGGCGATCGCTGACGGCAGCATCTGGGTCGCGAATCTGCGTGGCGAGCGGCTGCGTGAGGTTCCGCTGGATGACATTTCCGCCTCGACCGAGTACCTGGTCGGCGAGCAAGGGCGGCTGCGCGACGTCGTCGTCGCGCCGGACGGGTCGCTCTGGGTGCTGACCAACAACACCGACGGCCGCGGGGCCCCCGGTCCCGAAGACGACCGCGTGCTGCGGCTGGACCCCGCTGCTGCAGAGTAGCCCTCGACGGACTTCGACACCTCCGCGATCGACGATTCCCAGACGGATCTGCGCACCGTGGTGCAGACCGTGTGCTGGTCGCCCGGGTTGGGGCGGTTCATGCTCAAGACCGGGGCCGGACCGGGCATCCCGTTCCGGGTCAGACTGACCCCCGGTGAGCACAGGGTCCATGACACCAATGAGGCGTGGGCTGCGGCGCAGGCGAGTGTGACCCGATGAGGGACCCGGCGAACAGTTCCTTCGTGGTGTTGTTCGGGATCGTGGGCGCGGTCGTGCTGTGCGCGGTGCTCATCCACGCCGGTAGCAGTGGGGCTACCGGGCCTTGTATACGCTCGAGCGATGTTCGATGCGGTGGACATACAGGACGTGCTGTTCAGGATCGAGGGTGAACAGCACCCGATAGTCACCACGACGCGCGGTGCGCAGTCCGAGGAGTTCGTTTGTGAGGGGCTTGCTGAGCCGGCGCGGGTTGTCGGCTAGGGGCCCGGTGACGAATTCGACGATCGCGGCCGCAGCCTTCTCGGGGAGCTGGCGGAACCAACTCAGCGCAGGACCGGTGACTTCGACGTTCCAAGCACCAGGATCACCCGCCCGATCCTCTGAGGGCGTATCGCTCACTTCGGCGGCAGTCCGAATTCACGACGCAGGTCATCACCGCTGACTGTTGCGCCTTCGGTGATGTTGCGTTCGGCCTGGGCCAGATCGTCTCTGATGTCAGGCTGAGACAGCCAGTAGATGGTTTCCTGGAGTGACTCCAGATCGTCAGCGGACATCAGGACCGCCGCCGGATGCCCGTGTCGGGTGATCTGAATGATCTCGTGCGTCTTATCGGCCTCGTCGACAAGAGACGAGAGCTTGTCTTTCGCTTCGCTCAGGGGGACTGTTCTCATCCCACTATATTGGCCAATAGTTCGGCTAATGTATAGCCGAACTTCAGGCCGATGGTCATCGTTATATCACTATGAGGTTGACGAACCTACTCCCCGATGTCGTTTGAACCGATCTGGTCGAAGGCGGCGGTGAGCTCGTCGGCTGCCGGCAGGGCTTGTCGTTCCGCTGCCGGGAGGTTCTCGTACGTGTAGGTCGAGACGGCCATCGGTGAGTCTGATCCTCCAAGGGCGTAGCGGACGGTGTGGTCGTTCTCGGCGCCGCAGATGAGGATCCCGATGGTGTCGGCGTGGGTCTCACGTCGGAGCTTGTCGTCGACCAGGGCGACGTAGAAGGTGAGCTTTCCGACGTACTCGGGCTGGAACGTACCGGTCTTGAGCTCGATCGCGATGTAGCGCAATTGCTCGACATGGAAGAACGACAGGTCGATGTAGAAATCGTCGCCCTCGACGTCGAAGTGCACCTGTCGGCCCACGAACGCGAACCCAGGGCCAAGCTCGCGCAAGGTATCGACGATGCGGTCCATGAGGGCCTGCTCGAGGTCTCGCTCGGCGACATCTCCAGATAGTCCGAGGAACTCGAAGGCGTAGGGATCTTTGGCGCTCTGCTGAGCCAGCCCCGACTCGGGCGAGGGCAGACTGCGTGTGAAGTTCGACGGCGCGGTCCCGGTGCGCTCCATGGACTTGTTTATCAACACGTTCCGGGACCACCCGTACTTTACGGCTGCAGCGGCATACCAGCGCGGGTTTTGCTGTCATCGAGCTTGTCCAACAGGGTGATGACATGACCCCACGGCAATTGTCCAACAGGCTGCTGGACAATTGCGTCCTGTACAGCTCGATCAGCTGCGCGTTGACCGTTCGCTGGACCCGGTGACGGGCTTCGCGCACCCGGTCCTTCAACGCCTGCAAGGTCGTCCCGCAGTCATCAGCCAGGGCGATCCTGGAGGTCGTCATCTCCTCATCTTCTCGGCACGGCATCCAGCCACGGCGCTTGTGCAAGTACCAGAGCTAGTCGGTTAGAGGGGTCTACCGCTGCTGCGGTGGTGGCGCGGTGTCGGGCCAGGACACGCTCGACCACGGCCATGTCTTTCTCCTCCTTGGTGGCCGGGGTCTCGGGTCCGATGGAGTCCACGATCCGCGCTTCGCGCTGCTGCGGTTCCGGGAGCTGGTCGCTGGAGGCGGCACGTCGGGGGAGGAACCGGTCCTGACCCGCTGGTTGGCGGCCTGCTCCCGCGCGATACGTTCCCTGCTCGCGGCCTCATCGGCCCGCTGCCGGGTCTGCTGCGCGCTGATCGATGCCTTTTCCGTGAGGGCACTGTGCTCGTGCAGGGCGCTCGCACGGGCGACCAGTAGTTGGGCGACGGGTCCTGCCGGTACTGCTTCGGGACCACGGCGGTTTCGTGGGCGCCGATGTTGTACTTGTTCCGGTACGCCTCGGTCTCCGTCGCGACCCGATACCACTCGGCGGCCTTGCCTGTCCTCGCCGGTACCGGCCCGAGCTTACCGGCAAGGTGCACGCGCAGGCGGTCGAGTTCGGCCCGGTACGACGCCGCCCTCTACAGCATGCACTCCTTCGCGGCGGACTGGAACGAGTCGGAACCAATCGTCCAGACACCGTCTGGACGATTGAGCTGAGGCCAAAACCTCGCTTTCTTGAACGAAGCTGAGATCATGATCTGCGCATCTGGTGAGCATCGCGTGCCACCCAACATGCCGGATCAGTGGCCGTCCTTGAATACGAAATTCTGATCACCCTTTGTCCAACCGCCTCTTGGACGATTGCGTCCTGGTCCCCATCAGCGTGCATCGCGGCGGGCACACTGACTTCTCCAGGGATTGCACCGACCAGACGACTACCGCTATGGTCCACACCACGTGCCCCGCCGGACTGACGAGGGCGTAGTGAGCAGGATTTCATCGACTCCCAGGGAGATGCACATGCGTGGACTGAAGGACAAAGTGGTTCTGGTGACCGGCGGGGGCCACGGCCAGGACCAGTCAGGTTCGAGCCTGGGCCAGGTGATGTGCACCGAGCTCGCCAAGGAGGGCTCGAAGATCATCGTCGCCGACCTCACCCAGGAACGCGCTGATGCCACTGCCGAAGAGGTCAGGGCTGCAGGAGGAGAGGCAGTCGGGATCGCCGTCGACGTCGTCGACGAAGACTCCGTCAAGGCGATGGTCGATACCGCGCTCGAGGCATTCGGCCGTATCGATGTCCTGATCAACAACGCGGGTATCTTCGGCGCCTACCTCCCGCTGCTCGAGATCGAGACGAGCCAGTGGGAGAAGATCATGGACGTCGACCTCAAGGGCGTCTTCCTCGTGACGAAGGGAGTTCTGCCGTCGATGCTCGAACGCGGTGCGGGCGTGGTCATCAATGTCTCCTCGGCCTCCGGCGTGGTCGCCAGTGAGGTCGGCGCCGAGTACACGACGGCGAAGCATGGTGTGATCGGCCTGACCAAGCAGATCTCCTACGACTACGGCCACCAGGGCATCCGCGCCGTCGGTATAGGCCCGGGTGTCATCAAGACCGCGGCATTCGAGGGCGCGGAGATCACGCCCGACTTCCCGTTCTACGATCTCACCATGCAGGCGCCGGCCGGCCGCTACGGGGAGCCCATGGAGATTGCACGCGCCGTGTGCTTCCTCGCCAGCGACGACGCCTCCTTCATCCACGGGCACACGATTCCCGTTGACGGCGGTTCGCCTACCCGCTGAACGAGGGCGGGCCGTTCACTCCTCGGCGGACTTCCTGGTCCACCGCTTCGTCGCCAGCAGGCGACCGACCGGCCCGAGCCACGAGAGCACCACCAGCAGGGTGAACGTACTGCTGAGCGAGGAACCGATACTCGTGGCCGGGAACAGCTGATGGACGCCCACCAGGATCACCGCCACGAGCAGCACCTTCTTGACGCCGCTGAGGACATCCAGCGGGATCGGGCGCGGCCAGGGCGTGAAAGTACCCGGGTCCGTGCCCGGCTCGTCCTGGCTCATGAGTCCCCTCCGCGTTCGGTGTCCGTCCATTATCCTCTTGACGCCCCGGCGGTCGAGTATCGCGGGGCACAGTTGACGCCGGTTCTCAGTCCAGGACGGCCCAGCCCTTCGGCGGCAGTACGACGACGCCGCCGTCGAGCGATGCGTGCCCGCCCAGCAGCGAGGAGGCACCTCCGGCGTCGACGCGCTGCTCACTGTCGGAGAGGTTGAGCGCCACCACGAGCGAACCACTGCCAGCGCCCGCCCGGTAGGAGAGGACCTCGTTGGAGAGCTGCAGGATCTCCGTCGTCGCCCGGTGCAGCCAGGCATGGCGACGCCGGAGTCCGATGAGCTCCTGATGCACCGCGAAGACGGGCTGCCCGATTGCGGAGAGGTCGCCCGGTGACGCCGGGAACAACGGCCGGACGTCGTCGTCGCCCCCTGCCCTGTCCTCCTTGATGCCGCGGTACCCCTGCTCGTCCCCGTAGTACACGGACGGTGTGCCGCCGACCGTGAAGAGGATGACGAGCGCGAGCGGCAGCAGTGCGGCGTCGTCGAGCCTGCTGCTGATGCGCGTGACGTCGTGGTTGCCGACGAAGGTCAGCGGCGCGAAGGAGGCCAGGAGCGCGGTGTGCCGCTCGAGGGCGGCTGCAAGCTCGAAGAAGTTCGCGTCGTTGAGCGAACTCCAGATGGCCTTCCACAGCTCGTACTGGGTAGCGGAGTCGAGCCCACCGGCCGTGACCTCGGCCGCGTAGTCGCCGTGGATGTACTCGCCGACGAAGTAGGCGTCCGGGTGCGCCGCCCGCACGCGCGACGTCACGCCGGCCCAGAAGGTGGACGGGACGGCGTACGCCGCATCGAGCCGCCAGCCGTCGGCGCCGCGGTCCAGCCAGAACTGCATGACCTCGACGACGAAGTCGGCCACGGCGGGCTCCGCGTGGTTCAGCGCCACGAGGTGGTGGTGGCCCTCGAAGTCGCGGTACCCGGGCTCGACGCCGGGTGCGGCGCCGTCGGGCCAGTCGAGCGTGAACCATGTCGCCGTGTCTGCGCCGGGTCCCTCGGTGAGCACCTGCTGGAAGGGCCCGAAGGAGCGCCCCACGTGGTTGAAGACGCCGTCGAGCAGGATCCGCAGTCCGCGCCGGTGCGCCTCGGCGACCAGCGTGTCGAGATCCTCGAGTGTGCCGAGTCTCGGGTCGATGGCGAAGTAGTCGGTGGTGTCGTAGCCGTGCGTCTCGGCGGCGAAGACGGGGCCGAGCGCGATCCCCGAGGCCCCGAGTTCGACGGCGTAGTCGAGCCACGGCACGAGGTCCAGCAGGCGGTGCGGTGCGGCGGGTTCCGTGGTCGTCGTCTTCTCCGCTCCCACGAAGCCCAGCGGATAGACCTGCCACCAGATGGCGTGCTGGATCCAGTCCGGTTCGTTCATTGTGTTGCCCTCCGTCGTTCCCTGTCCCTCGGTCACTCCTACCGGGCTGCTGCGAGCGTGGCGTCGATCAGGTCCTCGAGTTCGCCCTGGGAGCCTTCCGGCACCGAACCGAGACCCGTCCTGACTGCCGTCACCGCGAGATCGCCGCTGACGCCGAGGACGGTCATGGTCTGCTGCTGCGCACCCTCCACCGACTGCGAGGTGAGGGTGCCGAAGCTCCTGTCCGCCTCCGTCGTCGTCTCGAGTCGCTGGACCTCCTGATCGATGGTGATGCCCTGTGCCTCGATGCTGAAGGACGAGCAGGCATCCAGGGCGTCGGACGAGGCCTGGATGCGATCCTCGGTGAACGCCTTATCCGACGAGGAGGCGACCGAGATGATGGTCTGGATGGCATCGCCATCGGCGTCCACCACTCCGGCGGCATAGCCTGCGCCCTCGGGGGATTCCAGGGAGTTCTCCACGAACACGTTGCATTCCTCGGGCGTGATCTCGACGGAGCTGAGGAATTCGCGGGCAAGACCCATGCTCTGCTCGAGCTCGTCCGTGGGAAGAACCTGCACTGCCGAGCCCTCGGGCAGTTGCACCGTCTCGAGGATGGCAGTGAGCTCGGCGGAGGAGTAGGTGCCCGCGCCGTCGCCCTGGGTCGGGGCGGCAGTCGCCGATGCCGTGTCAGTCGCAGGGGAGGCGCTCGTGGCGTCAGCTGCCGGCTCACTATTCGCGGCATCAGCTGCGGGCGCGGTGCTCGCGCCGGCTGGTGCCGGCTCCGTCGACGTGTCGTCCCCGGAGGAGGAGCAGGCGCTCAGGGCGAGGAGGACCGCAAGGGCGAGTCCCACGAGGGGCGTTGAGCGTGGCATAAGGCTCCTTCGACGGTTGCCGGGCATGAGGCCCACTTCGGCAAGGCTACAACCAGTGCGCTGCGTCAGGAGCGCGTCCCACACCGAAGTGGATACATCATCCGCAGGCGCTGCACCGACGTCCGAGACCCTGTGATGTGGGTTCGTTCGGGAGCGCTGCTGGGTGCATGGCGGGCCCGATTGGAGCTTTCGTGGGGTCCAGCATGAGAATGGGGCGTGGCTACTTTGGGGGGATCGGACAGCGGCCCGGACATCACGGTGCAGAGAATCCACCGGAACGACCTGTGGGCTCGCGCCACATCCGTCGGAGACCCGGGCGAACGGGCCTTCGTCCTGGTCCCGGGCATCGGGGTGTCCTCGCACTACTTCGAGCAGCTCGCACCCCACCTCCGGCAGTTCGGTCCCGTCTACGCACTCGATCTCCCGGGCTTCGGCGGCGTCCCGCACGCGCGCAAGGCTCTCTCGATCAGGGAGTTCGCGGAGCTCGTCAGCGCCGCCATCGACGAGCTCGGTCTCGACGACCCGATCGTCGTCGGTCACTCCATGGGTGCGCAGATCTGCGCGGAGCTCGCGGCCATCCGCCCGGGGCTGTCGAGCCTCGTCCTCATCAGCCCCGTCATCGACGCGTCCGCACGCTCCGTGCCGGTCCAGGCCCTGCGTTTCGTCCACTCGAGCCTGCACGAGCCGTTCCGCGTCACGTTCCTCGCCGTCGTCGCGTATCTGACGTGCGGGTTCGACTGGTTCTTCAAGATCCTTCCGCAGATGATGACGTACCCGATCGAGCGCGCTGCGCCACAGGTCACGACGTCGACGCTCATCATCCGCGGCGAGCTCGACGCCGTCTGTCCCCGCCCGTGGGTGGCAGCCCTGGGTGAACTGTTCAGCGACTCCGCCGTCGTCGAGATCGAGGGAGCAGCTCACTCGGTGATGCACGCGCATGCCCGCGAGGTGGCTGCCCTCTGCGTCCGGCACACCACCGGCCATCTCGCCGACCACCACGCGGTGTCGTACGGCGCCGGCGCTGACCGGGCGGATGGTGGGGGGATCGCCGTCGTGCCCGAACTGCCCAGGGAACACTCCTCGCTCGGGCTGGGCGGCGTCATCCGCGCTCTTGCGACCGAGTTCCACGGTATCGCCGTCGAGTTCAAGGGCAACAAGACCGACGACGACCACCTCGTCGAACAGGGCCGTGAGCAGCAGGCCGAGGCTCGCGGCAGGGGCAGGTCGTAGCGGGATCCGCCTGGGTTCTTCTCCCCGGTGAGGTGCGGTCATGATGGAGGGATGGAACCTGATGTCCGCAACGTGTCCGCCGCCCTCGACCTGATCTCGGAGCACTGGCAACCCCATCGGCTCACGAGTGTCAACGACTACGACGTCAAGGTGGTGAAGCTGCAGGGCGAGTTCGTCTGGCACACCCACCCGGACACCGATGAACTCTTCATGGTACGCAGCGGCCACCTGACCATCCAGCTCCGCGACCGGGACGTGGAGCTGGGGCCGGACGACGTCTTCGTGGTTCCCGCCGGCGTCGAGCACTGCCCGCGCGCGGACGAGGAGGTCTCTGCGCTCCTGTTCGAGCCCAAGGGGACGATCAACACGGGCGACGCCGGCGGAGACCGGACGGCAGCCCTGCAGGAACTCTGACCGCCGGTTGAAACCGCAGATACGACCGGTCCGGACGGATGTGTGCGGTCATATCTGTGGTTTCAACGGGAAGTACTCCGATGCATCTCATTCTTCGTCGATCCGCTGCGTGGCCTGCTGGGCGAGGCGGAGTATGGCGTCGCTCATGGCACGGTCGGCCGGTTCGTCGGTCGACAGCGTCACGACAGTCGCAACGGTGCCGTTGACCGCGGCGATCGTCACATAACGCGTTGTAGAACCGTCCTGGGTCACCGTGTAGTGGTAGCGCTGCGCATGCGGTGCCACCGGAGGTGAATCGCGCAGGGTGTAGGAGAAGTTCTGCGTGATCCCGCTGAATGAAAAGGCGAAGTCCTGACAGAGTGCGTCTACCTCGACGTCGGACGGAATGAGGTACTCGACGAGCTCCTCCTCGGGAGCCGTGTAGATCCAGACCTCCAGGCGATACTCGCCGTCATTGAGATTGCTCCGGCCCCACACCCCTTCGAGGGATTCCGGCGGCGGTGTGAACTCCTGCGGGGGAGCGCACTCGGTCGGCGAATACGTGGGCTCGACCGGTGGCGGCGTCGATCCGGCCTCGAGGAGGGCCCGGGTCCGGCTCTCCGGCTCGATGTAGAGCGGCCTGCCCTCCAGATCGGTCAGGGACGCGAGTCTGTTCTCGAGGCGATCGGTCGGCTCGGCGGCGGCCGACGTCGATGCACCGGGCGTGGGTACTGACTCGTCCGAGTCGGGCGCGCCGCCGGTACAGGAGACGGCCGCAAGACTCATCAGGACCACGACCATGACGTGCAGCGCTTTTGTCCCCATGGCTCATCCAACCACGGACGCATGGGTCGAGATCGCAGATATGACCGGCTCGGAGGGGCGCACGCGGTCATATGTGCAGTCTCGACGGAGCCGAGAGCGCTACTGCATCAGTCCCGCGTGCTCGACGTCGGCCGCCGCCCCTCCGAGCAGGTGGACGTGGTCCGGGGTCAGGTCCCCGATCCGGTCCACGCCGAGCAGCTGCATGGTGCGTGCGGTCTGCGTTGCCAGGATCTCGATGGTGCGATCGACGCCCCTGCGACCACCGGCCATGAGGCCGTAGAGATACGCGCGGCCGATCAGGGTGAAGTCCGCGCCGAGGGCGATGGCTGCGACGATGTCCCCGCCGCTCATGATCCCCGTGTCGAGGATGATCTCCGTCCTGCCCTTGAGCTCGGCGGCGACACGGGGCAGCAGGTGCAGGGGGATCGGGGCGCGGTCCAGCTGGCGGCCCCCGTGGTTGGACAGGATGATGCCGTCGGCTCCGTGGTCCACGGCCTTCTTCGCGTCGTCGAGCGTCTGGATCCCCTTGACCACGAGATTGCCCTTCCACACCTCGCGTAGCCAGTCGAGGTCCTCGAAGGTGAGGGTGGGGTCGAACATCGAGTTGATGAGATCGGCCACGGTGCCCGAATAGCGCGAGAGCGAGGCGAAGGAGAGCGGCTCGTGGGTGAGGAAGTTGAACCACCAGCCGGGCCGGTAGGAGGCATCGATCACGGTCTTCAGGGTCAGGGCGGGCGGGATGGTCATGCCGTTGCGGACGTCGCGGAGGCGGGCCCCGGCGACGGCGGTGTCCACCGTGACCATCAGGGTGTCGTTCCCCGCGGCGGCGGCGCGACGGATCAACTCCATGGAGCGCTCCCGATCCGTCCAGAGATACAGCTGGAACCAGTTGCGCCCGCCAGGTGCTGCCTGTGCCACGTCCTCGATGGACGCGGTGCCCATGGTGGAGAGCGTGTACGGGATGCCCGCGGCCTCGGCCGCCTGCGATCCGGCGTACTCGCCCTCCGACTGCATCATGCGGGTGAACCCGGTGGGCGCGATCCCGAAGGGCAACGCCGAGGTCTGCCCGAGGACCGCGGCGGTGGTGCTGACGGTCTCCACATTGCGGAGGATCCCGGGACGGAACTCCAGCTCGAGGAAGGCCTCACGGGCGCGGGCCAGGGAGATCTCGGCCTCGGCCGCGCCGTCGGTGTAGTCGAACGGTGCGGTGGGAGTGCGTCGTTTGGCCATGTCGCGCAGATCCCAGATGGTGTTGGCCTGCTTCAGCCGGGCCGCTGTTCCGAACTCGGGCTTCCTGAACTGCATGAGGGGCGCAAGGTCGGCGACGCTCGGGATCCGACGTCGAAGGGCCGGTGGGAGGGATGTACGGGAAGGGATCTGCATGAGGGTTCCTGTGCTCGTCGTCGGGCATCGGGTGCGGCCGCTCGGTCGAGGATGACCGGAGAAGTCGCGTCTGGTCGGAAAACAGATCCTACGTTCTGGTTGCGACTCCGCGCTGGCTACACTGCATGGAGCGACCGGACGACCGGCCGCGGACCCGACACCAGTGGAGCTGACAGTGAAACAGCCTGAGCACGTCGTACCCACCCCTGTCCAGGAGGGACGGCCATGAAGCCGATCGATGTCCTGAACGAAGGATACGGACGCCTGCCCGATCTGATGCGCAGCGCGGTCAAGGATCTGGACGCCGACCAGCTGTCGGTGCGTCCGGGTGGCGTCGGCAACTCCGTGGCATGGCTCATCTGGCATCTGACCCGCATCGCGGATGCTCATTTCTCCGAGGCCTTCGGGCACCCCGAACTCTGGCGCGCCGATGGCTACGCCGAACGCTGGGGACTGTCCATCGACCCAAGGGACACCGGCTGGGGGCACACGTCTGAGCAGGTCGATCAGGTGAAGGTCAGTTCAGGAGAGCAACTGCTCGAGTACTTCGGAGCAGTTCACGAGCTGGTCATGAACCTCATCGCCGGGCTGCAGGACGAGGATCTGCATCGAGTGGTGGACGTCCGGTGGGATCCACCGGTGACACTGCTGGTACGGCTCGTGAGCGTCCTCGAGGATGCCGAACAGCATGTGGGTCAGGCCGCCTACGCCCGGGGGATCATCCTCGCCGCTGGCTCGTCGGACTGAGGAGTCACCGGACTGAGGAGTCACCGGGCTGAGCACGGCCGGACCTCAGCGGGCCGGTCCGATGCCGGTCGGCTGCCGCTCTCCTGCCTCGATCGGTGCGTCCACGGTATTCGAGCTCACGGGCATCGGGCACGTACCGAAGGGCGTGAAGGCACTGGGGTAGTTGATGGCCCTGTTGAAATCCAGGACCACTGCGCCGTCCGGTGCGGGAGGCGGCGTCGTGAGCCTGCGCCACAGCGCGGTGGTGCTGCCGTTGGTGGCGTCGTGGAACGTGATGGAGAGTGAGCCGGTGTCGTCCCGGGCGGCCCTCAGCCGCACCTCGCGCGGTCCCTCCGGGAGGGACGGGAGGGCGAAGACGACGTCGCCCACGCCGGTGTGGCGCGCCTGTACCGCCGGGTGGGCCGTCCTGATGGGTTCGACGAGCGGGGCGGGGTATGGCTCGAAGCGTCCCTCCAGCACGAGATCGGGCCGGTAGCCGAAGACCGGTACTCCGGTGAACCCGGTGAGGGTCGGGGACTCGGCATCCCGGGTACGAATGGCATACCGACCCGCGCGGCGCGCCAGTTCGACGACGATCCGGTCTCCGTCCTTCCCTCCGTGGGAGACCCAGAAGAGCGATTCCTCGTCGTCGAGCACCGCGGTGACGGTACCCGCGACGCGCCGACCGGTGCGCAGTTCGGTCAGCCCGTCGTCCGTGGAAGCCGTGAGGCATGCCCGATCACCTGTGGCGGACCACAGCCCGGGAACGATCTCCATAGCGGCGCAGGTCTCGTCGAGCCACTGGAGGGAGGTGAGCGTCAGCCAGCCGTGCGGTTCCCTGAGGCTCGCGGTGCGTGCTGCGCGGAACTGCTGCCAGAGTTCCTCCGCTACGCCGGTATCGGTGCTCTTGGTCTTCGATCGATGGGACACCGGTTCACCCGCTGTAGCTGGCCGTTGCCCCGAGTCCCGCTACCGCGACGATGACGAACAGCAGGATCGCGAGAACCCCCAGCCCGTACAGGATCGTCAGGATCCAGCCGAGGATCTTCCCGGCCGTCGCCGGCACACCGAGCCGTTCGGCCTTCCCGGCCTGCCAGATGGCGAGCGGTCCGAGGATGAGGCCTGCCACGAAGAACCCCACGATGCCGAGGATGAGGGAGAGCTGGGCTGCCTTCTCCCCCTCCATCCGCTGATAGGCGGGCTGATACATCCCGGGGTCGGAGTAGCCGGGCTGATACGGCTGCTGGTACGACTGCCCATGGGGCTGGTAGGCCGAGCCCGTGCCCTGCAGGCTGTATGCGCCGCCGTCGTACGGGTTCTCGTGCTTGCCGGGGGGCTGGTTCTGATAGGGGTCCTGGGACATCTGGTCCTCCTGGTCGGCTGCTGTTCGGGTGCACCGGAGCACCTGATCCTGCACCTCATCATGCCGCGTTGGCTCCTGCAGTGCATCCTGCAGCGCTGGAATGGTCGAGCCGAAACACTGCGGGAAGAGCCACAGAGCCCGGCTATTCGGCTATCCGGGAGTAGCGTCCTCCGCCGAGCCGGAGCTCTGGAAGGTCAGGAAGAGCCGGTGAACTGTGACGACGACGGCGAGCCAGGCGGTCCCGAGCGTCCACGCCACCAGCACATCGGTGAACCAGTGGTGGCCCAGGTAAACGCGGCTCAGCCCCATGGTGACGGCGAAGACGACAGCGAGCGCTACCGTCAGGACCCTGGTGCGCGCGCGGTGCTGGCGCAGCACGAGCAGGTACGCCACGATCCCGGCGATGACCAGCGCATTGAGGGAGTGCCCGCTGGGGAACGACGGCGAGGTCTCGTAGGGAGGCACGGCGAATTCCAGCGGTGGTCGGAGCCTGCCGATGGCGTCCTTGCCCGCGACGGTCATCAGCAGGGAGCCGAAGCCGGCGGCCGGGATCAGGATGACCGGGGTCCACGAGCGGCGATGCAGCGCGAGCAGCACCATGATGACAACGGCGATGATCGGCATGCCCACCGGCCCGCCGATGGTGGTGTACCAGGTCACGGCGGTATCGAGCCAGTCCTGACGCAGCGACACCGCGAGATCGAGCATGGGGCGGTCGAGGACCGCGACGTCGTCGGACTCCACCACGGCCTCGTACACCTCGGCCGACGCCGCCGCCAGAAGGGCCGCGATTCCGCCTCCGATCCCGATGATGAGCAGCAGTGCGGCGTAGGGGCCGATCCAGCGGGCGAGGGGCTCCAGGCGCCGGACGAGGAAACGCCCCACAGGCGTCACCCAGCTGGTCAGATTCCGCTGTCCTACATGATCGTCGTCGGTTGGCATCCACCGACTCTATGCGGGTCGACCCGCAGTCACGCCCCGTACTTTCCACGCTCACGACGCGAGCCCGCGGGTTACGCTGACGCCATGCATGAAGCAGAGCGGATCCGCGACGTCGTCCAGGGTGTTCCCGTCTTCCCCGACGAGATGCCGTCCTTCGACCCCGGGACGGCACCTGATGCGCCGGTGGAGCTCTTCCTCGCGTGGCTGACGCAGGCCGTGGCCGACGGGATCGCGGCCCCGCACGCGCTCACCCTCTCGACGGTCGACGACGACGGCATGCCGGATGCGCGCGTGGTGATCCTCAAGGAGGTCGGCCCTACCGGATGGCAGGTCGCCTCGAGCAGTGACAGCCCGAAGGGACGTCAGCTGCAGGCGCATCCCGCTGCTGCGCTGACGTTCTTCTGGCCCGCGGCCGGCCGCCAGGTACGGGTCCGTGGCCCCGTGTCGGTGGGCAGTACCGAGGAGAACGACGCCGATTTCCAGCGTCGGCATCCCGTGGCCCGTGCCCTGGTGCTCGCCGGCGGGCAGAGCGAGGTGATGGCCGACCGCGATGAGCTCGACGCTGCCGTCGAGGAGCAGGTGCACCGCCTCGAGGCCGCCGACGGCCTGGCGTCGACCACGTGGACGGTCTTCACGGTGGCTCCGCGGACGGTGGAGTTCTGGCAGGCCGACCAGCAGCGACTGCACACCCGGCTGCTGTACACCCGCTTTGGCGCCGGGTGGCGCCGGCAGTTGCTCCGGCCCTGAGGAGCCGACGGGTCAGCTGAAGAAGACGATCCGGATCAGGGCGATCGTGCCGATGACGAGGATGGTGACCCGCAGCGCCGTGGGTGAGAGCCTGCGGCCCACCCTCGCTCCCGCGAGGCCGCCGAGGGTCGCACCGACGGCGATGAGCAGCACCACGGTCCAGTCGATGAAGTCCCAGGCGAACACCATGAACGTGAGGGCGGCGACGCCGTTCACCACCGTGGTGAGCACATTCTTGATCGCGTTGATCCGCTGCAGGCTCTCCAGCGTGACCATGCTCATCAGACCGACGATCAGGATGCCCTGCGCTGCGCCGAAGTAGCCCCCGTAGACGCCGAGGAGTCCGATCCCCACGAGCAGGAGCAGGGCCCGACGCCGGGACGGTGCCGCGTCCGGCGCTGCCTGTCCGGCTTTGGCGGCCGCACTCCGCTGCACATGGGGCGCTATCGCGACCATCACCAGGCCCAGGACGATCAGGGCGGGGACTATCGCCTGGAAGGCCTCCGGGGGCAGCACCAGCAGCAGCAGGGCGCCCGCGAGACCGCCGAGGACCGAGAGCGGCAGAAGCCGCAGGAGGAGCCGCTTGTTCGCCGCGATCTCGCGGCGGTACCCCCAGGACCCCGACAGGCCGCCGCCGACGATCCCGATGCTGTTGGAGATGTTCGCGACGATCGGCGAGTAGCCGAAGAGCAGCAGGGTGGGGAAGGTCACCAGCGTGCCGGAACCGACGACGACGTTGATCATGCCCGCCCAGAACGCGGCGGCGAGGATCACTGCAGTTTCGAGCACGCGTCGAGCATCCTTTCCGACCGGAGCTACGGTTCCGATGGGACGTGCGGCGCCTCGGGTCGACCTAGATCCGCACGAGCATCTTGCCCGTGTTCGCCCCGTTCATCATGTCGAAGAAGGCGTCCAGCGCATGGTCGATGCCGTCCACCACCGTCTCGTCGAAGACGATACTGCCCTCCTGGAGCCACCCGGTCATCTGCTCGGCGAACTCGCCCTGCAGGTCCTGGTGCTGGCCCACGGTGAACCCCTCGAGTCTGAGGGATCGCGTGACGAGGTTGGACAGATTGTCCGGCCCGGGGGAGCGCTCGGTGCTGTTGTACTGGGAGATCGCCCCGCACAATGCCACACGTCCGCTGGTGTTCAGCCGGTCCAGGGCCGCCTCGAGGTGATCCCCGCCGACGTTGTCGAAGTACACGTCGATCCCCTCGGGCGTCAGGGTCCGCAATTGCTGCCGGACGGGTGCGTCCTTGTAGTTGAAGGCCTCGTCGAAGCCGTACTTCTCCTTGAGGACCGCGACCTTCTCCGCCGATCCGGCCGAGCCGATGACCCGCGACGCTCCGAGTTTCCTGGCCACCTGACCGGCGATCGTGCCGACGGCACCCGCTGCACCGGAGATGAAGACGCTCTCCCCTTCGGCCAGGCCGGCGATGCGCTTGAGGCCCACGTACGCGGTCAGACCGGTCATGCCGGCGGCCCCGAGGAAGACGGACAGGGACAGGGCGGTCTCGGGCAGGGCCGAGAAGTGCGCCGCCGGCCCCTGGGCGACATCACGCCAGCCGTAGCTGTGAAGCACTGCGGTACCCACGGGAAGGGCGTCCGACGTCGAGTCGATCACGTGGCCCACCGCGGCCCCGGTCATCGTCTCGTTCAGGCCGAACGGCGGGATGTAGGACTTCGCGTCGTTCATGCGCCCACGCATGTACGGGTCGACGGACAGGAACTCGTTGCGCACCCGCACCTCGTCCGGACCGAGCTCGGGGAGCTCCACGCTCACGGTCCTGAAGTTCTCGCTGGTCGGCGTGCCGACGGGACGTGCGACGAGCTGGATCTGCGTACTGCGGGTCATGACTGCTCCTGATGCTGGATCGATCGATGCTGCGACTCAGTTATTAGCCTAGGGCAATTATTTCGCTCAGAGAGCCCGGGCCAGCCGTTTCCGCAGCTCGACCGCAGTATCCGGAGCGCCCTCGGGCTGCGGTCCTCGTCCCCACAGCCAGAGGAGCATCTCCTGGGCCTCCGCACGCAGCGTCGCCTGCCCCTCGGCGGGGACATCGCGCTCGACGACGGCGCGCTGGGGGTCGAGCCGCACGTCCCACGAGTGTGCGCCGACCTCGAGCCGGATGGTTCCTCCCGAGGCATCCGGGTCGGGCTTCCCACGGACGAACATGACGAAGAACACCTCGTCGATCCCGTCGAGCGCGAGGTCGGGATCCAGGGGCGTCGTCGGCCCGGCCGCCGCCTCCTCGAGGTCGAAGCGGTGGATCATGGTCTCGAGCGTCAGCCGCCGGATCCAGAAGCCGACGGTCTGGTCCTCGGGCACCCAGCTCTCGGCGCGATCCGCCGGCTCGTGGGAGTCGAACTGCTCCGTCAGACGTGTGTAGCAGTGGGCCAGGAGTGCCTGCGGCGGAAGGCTCCCGACACTCAGCGGCGGCCAGCCGTGACTGGGCTTCTCGCCCGTCCTGATCGTCTCGGCCTTGTGCAGGAAGACGATCGCCGTGTGCCGGACGAGATCCTCCCCGTTCCAGCCCGGACAGGCCGGAACAGAACGGTCGAGTGTGGGCTGCACGAGGTCCGAGAGGGCGGAGTATTCCCGGTCCAGGAGCTCCCTGTACCGGTCGAAGGGAAGGGCATAGGGAGAGGGTCGGCTCATGCCTTGAGTGTAGGCGCGCACCCGGGACCCGGCGATGTTACTGCCGGGTAATGTGACAGGCATGCATCTGATCTTCCGCACTCTGCTGCTGCTCCTGACGTCCCGTCGCCGCCCGCCGCTCAGCATCTGGTCGGCGGGCAGTGTGCGGATGAGGGTCCTGCTGACCGATATCGACATCGCGATGCACATGAACAACGGAATGTACTTCTCGGTGTTCGATCTCGGACGGTTCGACCTCATGGTGCGAAGCGGCGTGTGGCAGATGATGCGCCGCCGCGGCTGGAGTCCGGTGGCCGCAGGGGAGACCATCAGCTTCCGCAAGTCGCTCACGCTCGGCCGGCGGTACACCATCGAGACGCGCATCCTGGGACTCGACGAGCGCGCCATCTACTTCGAGCAGCGCACCGTGGTGGACGACGAGATCTACGCGCGCGCCGTCATCGCCACGCGCCTCGTCTCCGCCTCCGGCCCGGTGAGCAACGAGGAGATCATCGCGACGTTCGGCGCACCGCCGGAGGACCTGGTCCTGCCGGAATGGATCCACCAGTGGCGGATCGACAACGCCCTGCCGAGTACCCGCAGGCCTGCGCCGCACGCCTGGTAGAGCAGGTCGCGTCCCAGGAAGGGACGGGGAGTCAGCGCCTGGTGGACTCGGTCGACGTCGAGCGACTGCGGACGAGTGCCTGGATGCCGAACAGTGCCAGGCCCACCGCGAGGAGAATCCCCGCGCGGAGCCAGATCTCGCCGCTCTGCTGCGTCAGGAGCAGGAGGCAGGAGGCGATGGCGAGGTAGGGGAAGATCACCGGGATACGGAAGTGCCGGTGGTTCACCTTCTCCTTCCGCAGCACGATCACGGCGATGTTGGTGCTCAGGAAGACGAACAGCAGGAGCAGGACCACGGTCTGCGCCAGGGACTCGAGCCCGCCGGTGAGCGTGAGGGCCATCGCAACCAGCGTCGTGGCGATGATCGCCACCCACGGAGTGCGCCGGTGCGGCAGGACGCGGTCGAAGATCGAGGGGAACAGGCCCTGCTCGGACATGCCGTAGGTGATGCGGCTGGACATGATCATGGTGAGTAGCGCGCCATTGGCGACCGCCACGAGCGCCACGAGGCTGAAGAGCCAGTTCGGTATGCCGGCCCCGGTGGCGGCGACGACGTCGAGCAGCGGCGAGGTGGAACCGGCGAGTTCCTCGGGAGGAAGGGCGATCGAGGAGGCGAGACCGATCAGGAGATACACCAGCCCGGCGGTGAGGAGCGCACCGAACAGTGCGCGGGGATAGACGCGGCTGACGTCCCTGACCTCCTCCGCGACGTTGGCGGAGACCTCGAAGCCCACGAACGAGTAGTAGGCGATCAGCGAGGCCGACAGGACCGCCGTCGCCGGACCGACGCCCGGAGGGAACTCGGTGACCCGGGAGACATCGCCGTTGCCGGCACTGATGAAGATGCCGACGACCACGATCACCAGCACCAGCCCGGAGACCTCGATGACGGTCATGACCACGTTGCTGCGCACCGATTCCTTGATACCGCGCATGTTCAGCAGGCCGAGCAGCACCAGGAACACGAGTGCTGCGGGAATCACCGGCACATCGATGAACGTGGTGAGGTAACCGCCGGCGAAGGCCTGCGCCAGGCCGGCCGCGCTCGTCACCCCTGCCGCGAGCATGCAGAAACCGACCAGGAACGAGATGAACGGCTTCTTGAACGCACGTTCGGCGAAGACCGCAGCACCGCCGGCCTTGGGATACTTGGTCACGAGTTCTGCGTAGGAGCCGGCGGTCAGCAGCGCCAGCGCCAGTGCGACCATCAGCGGGATCCAGATGGCGCCACCGACCTCGCCTGCGATTACGCCGACCAGCGCATAGACGCCGGCGCCCAGGACGTCGCCGAGGATGAACAGGTAGAGCAGCGGCCCGGTGATGCCACGCTTCAATCGGGTATCGGGAACCTGCTCAGCTGTGGCCATGGCGTCAGTCTAGGTGAAACGCCAAGCAGGCTGGGTAGTGAATTCTGATCCGCTCGGCGATGCGGAACCGCCGGATCAGCGTGTGTTCGAGCACTGAATTTGCGTCTTTTCCTGTGATACAGCGCATAATGATGTTCGTCACCCACGGCCGCTGGCGGCCACCGACTTTCGCAGAGAGATTCTTCATGAGCTGGCTCAGCCGCGACCGGACGATCGCGCCCCCCAGATTCAACAGATGGCTCATTCCGCCGGCGGCGCTGGCCGTGCACCTGTGCATCGGCCAGGCCTACGCCACCAGCGTGTACAAGACGGCGCTGGTCACGCACTTCGATGCCAGTCTGACCCAGATCGGCATCATCTTCTCCATCGCGATCGTGATGCTGGGCCTTTCCGCAGCTGTCCTGGGCACCTGGGTCGACCGCAACGGCCCGCGCATGGCGATGTTCACTTCCGCACTGCTGTGGACCTCCGGCTTCCTGGTGGGCGCACTGGGAATCTTCACCAATCAGTTGTGGCTTGTCTACCTGGGATACGGCTTTATCGGAGGTATCGGGCTGGGGATCGGCTACATCTCTCCCGTATCGACGCTCATCAAGTGGTTCCCCGACCGCCCCGGGCTCGCCACGGGCATGGCGATCATGGGATTCGGTGGCGGCGCCCTCGTCGCCAGCCCGCTGTCCACCCAGCTGCTGCGGCTGTACGACCCGGACTCCGGCGTCGAGGGCTGGGTGGCGAGCGGCGACGCCGTCGGCAAGCTGTTCCTGACCCTCGCGGCGGTCTATCTCGTCTACATGATGTTCGGCGCGTTCACCATCAAGGTCCCGGCGGAGGGCTGGAGGCCCGCGGGATTCGATCCGGCGAAGCTGAAGACCCGCAAACTCATCACCACGGACAACGTCTCGGCAGCCAATGCGATCAGGACCCCGCAGTTCTGGTTCGTCTGGATCGCCCTGTTCTGCAACGTG
The DNA here is from genome assembly GCF_004803505.1 of Arthrobacter echini. Classification (GTDB taxonomy): domain Bacteria; phylum Actinomycetota; class Actinomycetes; order Actinomycetales; family Micrococcaceae; genus Arthrobacter_D; species Arthrobacter_D echini. The sequence goes on along the minus strand of NZ_SSWH01000001.1, from coordinate 252,560 downwards.
ACCGCGGGCATCGGCATCCTCGAGCAGGCCTCGCCCATGATCCAGGACTTCTTCCGCGGCGCCGACGGTACGACGGCGGTGTCGGTCGCGGTCGCGGGCGGCTTCGTCGGCCTGCTCTCGATCGGCAACATGGGTGGGCGCTTCCTCTGGTCGACGGCGTCGGACGCCATCGGCCGCAAGCGCATCTACATGGTCTACCTCGGCGTCGGCGCCGTGCTGTACGTGGTGCTGGCCCTCGCCGGGTCCTCGACCACGCTCCTGTTCGTCGCCATGGCGGTCATCATCATCTCGTTCTACGGCGGCGGATTCTCCACTGCTCCGGCGTACCTGCGGGATCTGTTCGGCACCTTCCAGGTCGGTGCCATCCACGGCAGGCTGCTGACCGCCTGGTCCGCCGCGGGTATTGCCGGGCCCCTGATCGTCAACGCCTTCCTCGATTCCCAGGGGACGCCAGGGGAACTGACGGCCGGCGCGTACCAGCCGGCACTGCTGACCATGGTGGTTCTCCTGATCATCGGTTTCATCGCCAATCTGCTCGTCAAGCCCGTCGATACCCGGTTCCACGAACCTGACCGGAACACCGAACACCTAGTGAAGGAGGCCTGACATGGCCGCAGCACGACTCGCATTCGTCTGGGCACTCGTCGGGCTCCCGCTCGTCTACGGAGTGACCCAGACCCTCATCCGCGTCTCGGCACTGTTCGGCGGCTGAGGACGCCCCACTACGCATGGACGACACGGATGAACGGCACCCCACCTCCCCGGCGGACGGTGGGGTGCCTGCGTTGGAGGAGGTGCGCGAGGACGTCTGGGCGCTCGCGCAACCGATGCCCGGAGGTCATCTCGCGTACTCGTTCAGCTACCTGCTGCGCAGGGACGACGGCGGTGTCCACGTCATCGACCCCGGGTGGGACTCGGCTGCGAACTGGGAGCGGCTGCTGTCGGCGCTCACGACCCTCACGCCCGGACGCGCGGGTGCCGACGCTGTAACCGGCATCATCGGAACGCACCTGCATCCTGACCACGTCGGCCTGGCGGCCCACCTCCGGGCCGCCTCCGGTGCTCCGTTGGCGCTGCACGGCGTGGAGCGGCGGGTGCTGGAGAGGCACAGCACCCGCCTGCTGGACCTCGACGAGGCCCTTGCCCGGCTGGAGGCGTGGGGTGTACCGGAGGGGCGACGGCGCGAACTGGTCGGCTTCGTCGATCGTTCCCCAGAGCATCTGGCGCTGTCCGTGGATCAGGACCTCGTGGACGGTGAGCTCCTGGACCTCCCGGGGTTCCGCGTCGAGGTGATGGCGACGCCCGGTCACACCGCCGGGCACATCTGCCTGCGTGACGACGAGCGTGGTCTCCTCTACACCGGGGACCACGTGCTGCCGACGGTGTTCGCCGGTCTCGGACTCGGGGGTCCCACGGCGTCGAACCCCCTGGCCGACTACATCGTGTCCGTGGCGAGGCTCGAACCCTACGGCAGCTACGAGGCGCTCCCCGGCCACGAGCACCGTTTCCGCGGTCTTGCAGAACGGGCTCGTACGTGCCTGGACCACCACCTGGTGCGCACCAGGGAGGTCGCGGCGATCCTCGAGGGGACCACGCCCGGTTCCGGCGGCCCCAGTATCTGGGAGATCGCCTCCCGGCTGACCTGGACGGCGAGATGGAACGGACTCGCAGGTCTGCATCTGCTCTCCGCTCTTCGCCAGACCGAGATGCACGTGGATTTCGTCACGGCCGGTCTACCGCTCGACGGAACCCTTCCGACGGCCTGAGGAACACATCCCGAGGATCGAGGCCGGAGAATCACGGGGAGCGCGTAGCGCGGCCGACGGCGCCGGGAGTCCGCCGAATACCCGTCAGGCCTCCGCTCGCCTAGATTGAAGGGATGCCCGATTCGACACAGCCCCACCAAGCCGCGCCGCTCGTCACATCCCTCCTCGAGGAGCTCGCTGCAGCTCACCGCGTGGGAACCACGTTCAAGGGGTGGGACGGCAAGCCTGCCCGCGTGGCCCCGGAAACCCTCGTCGCCGTGCTCGCGGCCATGGGAGTCGATGTCTCCTCTGATGCCGTGATCGAGCGGGCGCTCGCCGACGTCGAGCGTGCCCCCTGGCGCTCCGTCCTCCCCGACGTCGTCGTGGTGCGCCGCAGCGACACCGAGCCGGTGACTCTCCACACGCCCGCCGGTGCCGAGGTGGAGCTCTGGGTGGTCGACGAGGACGGTCTGCGCCACAACGGCACCGTGGGTGAGGCGACGCAGACCATGACCGTCGACGGACAGGATCTGGAGCGGCGCGAGGGACGCATTCCGGGGGAGCTGCCGCTGGGCTGGCACACGCTCCACGCGAGCGTCGAGGGGCAGGAGTCCTCGTGCACCTTCGTGGTCACACCGGATCGGCTGAGTACGACGGCGGCCCTCATGGACCGCCGCAGCTGGGGACTCATGGCCCAGCTCTACTCCGTGCGCTCCGCCGGGTCCTGGGGCATCGGGGACCTCGCCGATCTGGGGCAGCTGGCGCGGGCCACGGCCGACAGGGGCGGGGACTTCGTGCTGGTGAACCCGCTCCACGCGGCGGAGCCGACGCCTCCCGTGGAACCCTCGCCCTACCTCCCCACCACGCGGCGTTTCTTCCACCCGCTCTACCTGCGCATCGAGGACATCCCCGAGTACTCCCGCCTCGACCACGCCGCGCGCGCCCGCGTGGACGAGCTCGCAGCAGGTTTCGAGCAGGCCAACACCGCCGCCGACCTGCTCGACCGCGACTCGTCCTATGCCGCGAAGCTCGAGGCACTCGAGCTCCTGTTCGCCGTGGAGCGTCCCGAGCAGCGCCAGCACGGCTTCGACGCCTACCGTTCACGCCAGGGCCAGGGACTGACCGATTTCGCCCTCTGGTCCACGCTCGCGGAGACTTTCGAGCCCGGCGCACGAGCCTGGGACGACGTCGGACGGCCGGGATCGCAGGGCGCCCGTGAGTTCGCCGAGCGTCACGCCGAGCGCATCGAGTTCCATGCATGGCTGCAGTGGCTGCTCGACGAGCAGCTGCAGGAGGCGCAGCTGACAGCGACAGGCGTCGGAATGACGATCGGGGTGGTGCACGACCTCGCCGTGGGTGTGCACCCGAGCGGTGCCGACGCCTGGGCGCTGCAGGACGTCCTCGCGTCCGGTATCAGCGTGGGAGCGCCGCCGGACATGTTCAACCAGCACGGCCAGGACTGGAGCCAGCCGCCCTGGCATCCGCGGCGGCTGGCCGCATCGGGGTATGCGGCCTTCCGCGACATGCTCCGTAACATCCTCACGCACGCCGGGGGGATCCGGGTGGATCACATTCTCGGGCTCTTCCGGTTGTGGTGGATCCCGCAGGGACAGGCGCCCGGGGCCGGCGCCTACGTCTACTACGACCACCAGGCACTCATCGGCATCCTGGCCCTCGAAGCGGAACGGGCGGGCGCGATCGTGATCGGTGAGGACCTCGGTGTCTTCGAACCGGGCGTCCAGGAGTATCTTGCCGAGCGGGGGATCTTCGGTACCTCGATCCTCTGGTTCGAACAGGACGAGGACGGGCCCCTTGCCCCCGAGACGTATCGTGCAGCGTGCCTGACGACGGTGACCGTGCACGATCTGCCGCCGAGCGCCGGCTACCTCGAGGGAGAGCACGTGGTGTTGCGGGAGGAGCTCGGTCTGCTCAGCCGGCCCGTCGAGGAGGAGCAGGCCGAGGACCGCGCGGTCCAGGAGAAGTTCTTCCGGCTCCTGCGCGAGCGCGGCCTGCTGGGCGAGGCCCCGGGGCTTCAGCAGACGGTCGAGGCACTGCACGCCTTCATCGGCCAGACCCCGTCGGTGCTGCTCGGCGTCGCGCTCGCCGACGCCGTGGGCGAGCGCCGCACCCAGAACCAGCCCGGCACCGACGACGAGTATCCCAACTGGCGCATACCGCTGGCCGACGCCGGGGGAAGGGCGGTGCTCGTCGGGGACCTCGCCGGGAACGAGCGCTTCGCCTCCCTCATCGCCGCACTGGGGCTGCCTTCCGGGAACTGAGCTCTTGGCCGGCAAGGCGTACTGACGACGAAGGGCCCCGGCAGCAACCGGGACCCTTCGTCACGCGATAGTGCGGATGTCTACTTCCCGAAGTCCTTGCCGAGCTCGGGGCGCGTGTCCTCGTCCTGTGCCTGGAACGGCTGATCCTCCAGCTCCCACGGGTCCCCGCCGCTCGGGCCCGTACGACCCGAGCCGCCACTGGTGCCATCGGTTCCGCCATCGGTCCCACCGGTTGTCGACGTCGTCGAGGAGGTCGTTCCGTCGGCGCCGGAACGCTCAGCGGACTGCTGGGAGTCCTTCCCCGCGTCCTTACCACCCGAACCGCTCGTCGGCAGGGCATCCTTCAGGGCGTCCTGCACCTCCGGAGCCTTGTCCTTGATGGTCTCGGCGGTGTTGCTCACGGTGTCCTGGACCTTGGGGTTGCCCCACAGTTCCTGTGCCTTCGACTTGAGCTGTTCGTAGCTGTCACGACCGGCCCGGGCGCCCAGGACATAGCCGACCGCCATTCCTGCGCTGAAAACCAGTTTGTTCTTCATGTCGTTCTCCCTCCGATGGACTGCGTTCCCTGATGAATCTAGACCATTGGGCCTGCAGGTGATCGCCTGTGTTCAGGAGGATCGCAGCAGGGGCCGTACGACGTCGGACTGCGAAGGTCGAACGGGGTCCGACTGCGGCTGCTTCTCGCGCCGGTCCAGTTCCTCCGCGAGTTCCTCCTGGCGGATCTCCGTCTCCAGGGACGGCTCGCCGGCGTGGATGTACTCGTAGTCGAGTTCGCGGTGGATCTTGCTGTTGAGGATTTCGACCTCGGGCAGGTCGAGTGCGGCGAGGTCTTCCGGGAAGTCTTCGGATGGCGACAGTCTGGTGGTCATGGGGCCTTGTTCTCCGGTACGAGGATGACACGAGAATCGGGCCCTCTTCTGGACCGCGCACGCCGGAAAGGCCCGGCGAATCAATAGCGTATCCGGCAGGGATGGATAACGGAAGCGATGTCCGTTGATTCCAGGGGCGTGTCGGTGGCAAAAGTTAGCCTGTTGCTCCTAGTGGTGGAGGGGAGGGCGCGTGCCCGAGGGTGACAGCGTGTTCCGTCTCGCCGGGCGTCTGCGGAGGTCTCTCGATGGTCGGACGCTGATCCGCGGCGATCTCAGGGTGCCGGCCCACGCGGCCGAGGCGCTCGACGGTGCGCGGGTACTGGAGCACGAGACGCACGGCAAGCACCTGTTGACCCGCTTCTCCGGCGGTCTCACGCTCCACACGCACCTCCGCATGCAGGGGTCCTGGACGGTGACCGTTCCCGGCAGGAGGCTGCCCCCGAACGTGCTGTCCGAGGTGCGCGTCATCCTGGCCGTGGAGAGCGGGCCTACCGCCTACGGGCTGAATCTGCCGGTCGTCGAGTTGGTGGCCTCCCGGTCGGAGCGCGACGTCGTCGGGCACCTGGGACCCGATCCGCTCCGCGCCGACTGGTCTGCCGCCGAGGCGGTCCGAAGACTTCGGCGCGATGCCGGCCAGCGGGTCATTGCAGCGCTGCTCGACCAGCGCAACGTGGCAGGCTTCGGCAACCTCTGGGCCAACGAGCTCTGTTTCCTCCGCGGTCTCCACCCGGACACGGTCATGGCCGACGTCGACGTGCCGGCCTTGGTGGCCCTCGGCGCCCGTTGCCTGCGTTTCTCCGCTTTTCGGCCCGGAGCGCATCAGGTCACCACGGGGAACACGCGCCGGGGCGAACAGCACTGGGTGGCCGGGCGTGGGGGAAGACCGTGCCAGCGCTGCGGGACCACCGTGCAGGTCAGGGCCGAGGTGCCCGGGGACCCCGGTCGACGTCGGACCTGGTGGTGTCCGCACTGCCAGCCGATGAAGGGAACGGTATAGCGATCGCAGGCCTGGACGGCCGGTGCGCGGTGGTGCGACCGGTGGGAGGATGGAGGCGACCCGACCGCCGATCCCGCGAGGTTGACCATGTCCCGGACGCTCTTGATGCTCGACAGAATGCCCGACGAACCCCGAGCCGTCACCTGCTGCAGCATTACGGGGACGCCGGAGGTCCGGCTCGAACCGGGTTGCGGGCTGTTGCCGGAGCGGACGGCCGTCCTGTGATCGCCGGGATCGAGACCGGCGGGACCAAGGTGATCTGCGCCGTCGCCGATCGGCAGGACCCGGGCACCATTCTGGCCGACACGCGGATCGAAACCACTTCACCCGAGGAGACGCTCGCGGCGATTCGTGACTTCCTCGCAGATCACGCCGACGACGGACGCTTCGACGCCGTGGGGATTGCCTCGTTCGGGCCGGTCGATGTCGACGTCGAGTCGCCCCGGTTCGGGTGGATCACCTCCACCCCGAAACCCGGTTGGCGCAGCACGGATCTGCTGGAGAACCTGCACCTCGCGTCAGGAACGCCTGTGCGGCTGGTGAGTGATGTCACCGGGGCCGCCCTCGGCGAGCACCGGTCCGGCGCCGGACGGGGGGTCAGTGACCTCGCCTATGTGACGGTCGGAACGGGGGTCGGTGCGGGTCTCGTGGTCGACGGCGGTCCGCTCTCCTGGCGCAGCCATCCCGAACTGGGTCATATCCTGGTTCGGAGGCACCCCCGCGACCGGTTCGCCGGCAATTGCCCGTTCCACGGCGACTGCCTCGAGGGTCTTGTATCGGGGCCAGCGATCGAAGCCCGGTGGGGCAAGCCCGGAACCGACCTCGGCCCGCGGCAGCAGGAGTCCGTCGTACTGTCCGGCTACTACATCGCCCAACTGCTCGCGACCATCACCTACGCGACTGCTCCGCAGCGGATCATCGCCGGCGGTGGCGTCATGAAGACCCCGGGCCTGCTCGACGTCGTTCGGGAACAGCTGGCGCGGTTGGTGGGCACCGCTCTGGCCGAGCATCCCCTGACGAACCCTGCTGGTGACTACGTGGTGCGCCCTGAGCTGGGAGATGAATCGGGAGTGCGCGGCGCACTGTCGCTGGCGAGTGACGCGATGGACGCGGAGGCCCGGCCGTGAGCCTCCGGTGCAGCCCCTACCGGGGGTCTTCCACCGCTCTGGCGTAGGCTGGAACCTTGCGGGCAGGTTTGCGTCACTTCAGGCGCCGCCCGCGAGGAGGCTGAATTGGTACAGCGTATGGCAGACCCTGCTTATAGGGAACAGCAATGGAATCAGCGGTATGACCCACAGATCGAGGACGTCAATCGGCTCTGTGACACGCTGGCAGAATCCAAGCCGGGGTCATCGGTCCCCTACATCGACCCGATCCACGACGTCGACGGCTGCAAGATCGTCAGTCTTTTCTCCAACCCGGGGCCATCGCTCCCATCAGGCTTCATGTCGTTCGAGAACGACGACCCTGCCTCCATCCGGATGGCCGAGATCTACGACGCCGCCGGTCTGCGGCCCGACGCGTTCATGCCGTGGAACGCCTATCCCTGGTACATCCCGGACGGCAAGGAACGTGCCCTGACGATGGACCAGATTTCCGATGGCGTGAAGCCCCTGCTCTCGTTCCTCCAGCAGGTTCCGCGGGCATCCGCGCTCGTGGCCCACGGCGCCGACGCTCATAAGGCGGCCCGGAGACTCATGAAGCTGGAAAACCGGGCCATCGTCAAGCGCGGGTTCAAGATCTATGAGGTCCGCGCACCAGGAGAGCGAGCGTTCAAGGGGACTCCGGCGAACCAGGAGCTGTGGCTGAAGGACATCCAGTCCGCCTACACCGATGCGATGGGCAGGGCGGGGATCCGCGCAAGCCAGCCGATCTAGATGCGTTGAGCGCCGATGGTGGTGGGGTCGGCGGCGAAATGCAGACGCGATTATGCCGGGAATCCTCGCGGGCCCAGTGTCACCAGGTCCCACCAATGCTCGTTGCCCGTGGCAATCCATTCCGTGGCCGTCACGTCACGGCAGGGGAAAAGCATCACACCTCCATCGTGGTGCGCCACAGCGATGTCCGGTGGCGAAATGCCCCTCCTGCAGCAGTGACTCGGTCTTGACCTTTCCACTGTGGAAGGGTCTCCGATGGGTGATGACATGTTGAGCATAGGAGAGATCGCGCACGCGGCCGGCGTATCGAGGCGGATGCTGCGCCATTGGGAGAGCATCGGGCTGATCGCGCCGGCTGAGGTTGATGAATTCAGTGGCTATCGCCGGTATGCCGTGACTCAGGTGGGTCGCGCCCGAGCGATCGCGGCGCTGCGTGCGGTGGGTTTCGGTCTGGAGACTATCGAGGTTCTACTCGGCCCTGAGCTCAAGCAGCAGCGCCTTGTCGAGCTTCTGCGGGCACGCGAGGGCGAACTGCTCGCCGAGATCGACACTGCCTCCGCACGTCTACGCGAGGTGCGGTCGCGCCTCGTTGCACTCCAGGAAGGAAATGCCACCATGCAGAACATCTGCCTCGGCCCCCTCAATCCACTGAGGCTTGTCGGTCTGCAGTCCCGGGTCACGGACGAGTCCGAGATCGGCACAGCCGTCTCCGCACTGCTCCCGCGGATCAGGCAGCGGGAGGGGCAACTGATGGGCGCTGACGCCGGGATCGTGTTCACCTACGACGGCACCGCGGAGGAGGAGTTCGTGGTGAGCGTAGGCACATTGAGCCCAGCCATGCTCGAGGACGAGCTGCTGCACGTCATAGGGATCCCGGGCGCGGAGCACGGCGTCACGGTCAGCTTCGACGCACCTCCCGCATCGGCGGCTGACATGTGGATGGTGCTCGACAGCACCCTCGAGAAGGAGGGGCTCATCACCACGAATATCTACCGGCAACTGCTCGACGCCGACGGCACCACGACCTTCCAGGCTCCTGTCCGCAGTAGGGAGCCGTCATGACCAGGAGAACCCCTCGAGTCTTCATTGGTTTGCTCATCGCCATGGCACTGATGGCAGCGGCCCTGATCCTGAGTCTGCCGGCACTTTTCGGGCCCTACGAACCTCACCAGTTCTGGATCACAGTGGCGTTGGGAAGCATTACCGCCGTCCTCGGAATCGCCGTGATCCTCCTCCGGCCTTCGAAGCGCACACCCGCCATCTAACTGGGCCACCACAGGAGGCACGGACTCGGTGCGCAGGCAGGGCGGAACTCCGTAGACCGTCGGCATGCGTTGTCGCAGTCGGTGAGGAATGGTGTTGGATGCGTTCCGGCGGATGTGGTGCGAGCCGAAGTCACGGTGAACCAGGGACTGAGAGAGTGCTCATCTCCAGCAGTCAGTCATCGAGTCATTACTTGAGTATTGCGTTCGAGAATCTACCTAGGCGCCCCGGTCGACGTGGTCGGGGTTGGCTTCTCGCCCTGGGGCGATCGGCCATAGTGCCACGCAGGCGGTGGCAGCCAGCCCCGTTACTATCCCGGCGAGCCAGTGAAGTGACATCGGCAGGTCTGTGAACGCATCGAGAACCACATACATGATGAGAGCCACGAGTAGCCCGACGAAAAATGGAAGAGACCGCATGAGAACGAGGATTCCAGCCTTTGACGCGTGAAGTCAAAGCTCAGGTGCCGTGCCTATTCCGCATCAGGAAAGCTTACGGTCCTGGTGCTCGATCCTTATTGATACCCGGCGCTGCTGGTAGGGCCACTGCGGGAATCACGAGTAACCGCAGTAGTGCGGCGGCCGATGACGAACCACAGAAGCGGACCGATCGCAGGAAAGGCCAGCACAACGAGTACCCATACCGCTTGAGTGAGGCCGGTGAGATGGCGAGAACGCGCGATGTCGATAAAGGCCGCGACAAGCAGGAGCGCGAGGAGCAACCCGATCCCGGTGACCAAGAACTCCCAACTAGTAGGAACGAGTGGGTTTGCGCCTTGAGTGGCCCACGCCAGCATCACAGTCCCCCTTGCCTCCAGTCCCTCACAATACGGATTGCCTCCAGTCCCTCACAATACGGACGTCGTTCCATCCTAGGCTTCCACCAGTTGACACTATGACCAGGTGTTCTGAAATTTCCGCTACTGACGAAGAGAAAAGCACGAGTTGTATCGACCACAGAGGTCGTAACGTTGGGGTGGGAGACGCGAAGACCTGCGTGTGGAGCGCGGCGTGTCATGAGTCTGCGCTCGTCGACTGAGGTGTTGGATGCTCCGCCCTAATGCTCGCCCTGCTCATCCTTCTTGGAGGTCAAGTAGGTCGAACCGTCGGCGTTGCGTATCACCGTCCACTGCTCGAGCTGCTCCTGCCGCATCCGCTGCGCTTCGTCGTCGACATAGACGACAGGGCCCGCCGTCGAGCCCTGCTGTGCAGGGCCGAAGAACATGCGTAGCGTTCCCGTGGCCTTCATGAAGCTTGCGGAGAGGGGTCTTCTTTTCACGGGCTGCTCCTTCGTGGCACAGAGCATCATTCTACTGATGATCGTGGCTCGGTCGGAGTTGTAGCATGACGTCGTGCCAGGACTCGTGAATCCGCTGATTCCCCTTGATGCCGCTCGAGTGGGCTCGATCACTGCGGTGCCCGATGCGTCCCGTCCGGTCGCGGCGATCGTTGCTGCGGACTCGACCGTGAGCTGGGTGGTGTGGCCTGATGCCCCGATGCCCGAGACTGCTGTCGGAGAAGCGCAGATGTTGCCCACATCGACCGGAGCGTGGCTCATCTACACGGCCGAGAACGACGACGGCACAGAGATGCTTCAGCGGCGCTCCGCCGTGTTCATCACCGCCCAGGGAGTGGGGGCAGCCTGTGATCTCGGTGTCGGTCAGCCGATGGGCGCTGATGCCGGTGGACTGTGGGTCGGCGATCCGCGACCGGCCTCGAACTGGACGGAATCAGCAGATACCGAGTCGGAAGACCTTGAGGATCCCGAGTTGGAGGGGCTCGATCCCGAGTCGCTGGGTTGGGCGCCGACGGAACCGTTCTGGTCCCGTCCAGTTAAGGAGGAAGCAGCATCCTCGTCAGACGACGGCGGCGGAGAGGAGGGTTTCGGTTACTTTCCCCTTGCGCCGGGTGGCGCCGAATGGGTAGACGGAACCGATTCGGATGACGACGGCGGTCCCGGGCTGGTGCCACGCGCGCCCGGCAAGTCGCTGCCGACCCCTGCCACTGAGCTGGTGCGCATTCACACCGATGGCACGCGCTCTGTGATCGTCGTCGATCACCTCGTGCACGGGGCTGACCTCACGGGAACCAGGCTCACGGTGCAGTACTACCCCACCGGGCCGCGGGAAGTGCAGGATCAGCAGTATGCCGGTTCGACCTTCGTCGACGAGGCCCGCGAAGTCGAGGTTGATGTGAGTGAGGGGCTGCCTGCATCGATCGTCACCGACCGGTTGCCGTCACGACCGGTTCTCGATGACGATGACGATGATTCGTGGTATGCCGATCTTGAGCGCAAGCGGAGCGCCGTCGCCGAGTGGACGGACCGTCTCGACCTGGACAGAGTGGAGGGTGCCAAGTGGACACTGGTGGCCCTGACGGAGGAAGAACGGGCCGAGGCCATCGAAAGGATCCGTGGCCGATTCGAGGGTTTCGATGATCCGTACGTCGTGTGGACGCATGATCATCCGAGCCCTCGTCGATCACCAAGTGATTACCGGAACGTCCACATCACCGAGGAGGGCGGCTGGCCAGCGACGGCGATCGTCGTCTCGTTCGAACACCGCGCAGTGCCCGATCTTCGCCTCCGTAGGCGGTACGGGGTCTTTGACGATGCAGGACGCCCGCGCGAATGGGCCTACGCGACAGTTCACCTCGAGGAGGACATCAGCACCGGTGCTATACCTCCCCGCTCAGCGGCGGTCGACGGCGTCCTGGAGATCTGAGGCCGCGTCACTCAGCATTGTCTGCAGTGTGTAAGGCATTTGACGGCTGCTTCGAGATCATGCGCAAGCTGAGAGCACGGTTATCCACAACGAACGTGGCGCGCTCCCACGGTCGTGCAGCGTCGAAGTAGAGCCGTTGCCCGCCCATGTATCGGCGCATGCTCGGGTGTTCCGGGTCCGGGTTGCTGCCGTCCCTGACCGCCATGCGTGCCGCGGTCTCGGCGAAGGGGACATCGAGGAACACCGAGGCGTCCCAGTGGCCGATCAACTCGTCACGATGCAGGAACATCCCTTCGACGACGACCAGCGCTGCTGCTGGAGCGTGAATCTTCGGAGCCTGTACCGTCCGGTCCGCCACCGGGTGATAGCATGAGGGCGAGTACCACCCGTCTCCTCCTGAGCTGAGGGGGTCGAGTACCAACTCCATCAGCGCCGCATAGTCGTAGGTGTCCTTCCAGAATCCCTCCGGTGAGTTCCGCCCTCTGGCGTGTCGGATGGAGGAGGGATTGAGGAAGTTGTCCGCATGGATGACGACGACAGGCCGATCCTGAACACCGGCTGCGAGTTCGGCGGCGAAGGTGGTCTTCCCACTGCCGTCGACGCCGTCGATGGCCACAACCCGACCGGCAGGTCCGAGTGTGGTCAGAAGGTCGTCGATCAGCGACCCCATGAAATCATCCATGCGGCCATCCTCCCCGAATCAGCGGCGCCGTTGACCCTGACACGACGTCAGTCCGTACTGTCGGAGTCATGACGATCACGATTCTGGACACCAACGCCGGCATGAACGCAGTTCTGACGGCGCCCATGGGTGAGCGGGCTGGTCTCCTGCGCGAGATGCTCACCCCGGTGCAGGGGATGTTCCGGTACTTCCCGGGCGACGTCGACCTGGTCGCGATGCACGCGATGAGCTTCGGATTTCCCGTCGACGACCGTATCGACGAGGTGCTGGACGGCCTCGAGTGTCTCAGGTCGGCCGACGTCTGGACACGCATCGACACCGCAATGAAGGATGCGCTCGGCCTGCAGCTCGCGGCTACCCCGGGGATCACCGTCCCCGACGTCACCGTTCTTCTCGTCCTCGGAGATCCGCGGGATGAGTACTTCATGGGTCCGGTACACGGATTCAGTGGTAATGGCAGCACGACCGGCTTCATCTCACTCACCCTGTGGCCCACCGAGGAGAACCTCGACCGGGTGGAGGCTGCTGCCGTGCACGAGCTCAATCACAATCTGCGGTACGCGCCGGCCGGCGTAACCTGGAATCCTGCCCACGTGCTGGTCGGTGAGCAGATCGTGGCGGAGGGCCTGGCCGATGCTTTCGCCCGGCAACTCTACGGTGACGCGGGGTATACGCCCATCGGGTTGCCGCAGCTACATGACGACGCGGTCTTCGACAAGGTCGTCACCGGTTTGCAGGTTGCCGGTATGCAGCACTTCACCGCATGGGTCCACGGCGATGCGGCCGTCGAACGCTTCGGCGGCGAACCGGTGGGACTGCCGACCGGAGCGGGCTACGCTGCCGGGAACCGCCTCGTCGATGCATATCTGCGTACGTCAGGAAGAACAGCAGCCCAGGCATTGCATGTCCCCAGTCAGGACATCATCGACGTCGCTCTCACTGCTCTGGAGTGATGCCGCTCCACAGCTTGTGGTCGACGCAGCTAGTGGTCAACGCTGTAGGCCTTCGAGGAGGGATCACTCTCCAGGCCGCTTGGTGCCCGGCTCACGAGAGTCGCTCGGAAATCCTGACAGTGACGACGTCGCCGATGTCCTTCCCAATCTTCCCCAGCTTGGCACTGACCGAGAGCATATGACCTCCCACCCCCGTGGGCAGCAGCCCACGGTCAGCGGTTCGCCGTCGACCGTCGCGGACACCTTCACGGCCTTGCCCGTGCCGAACAGTTCCTTCGAATCGGGCACTTCGACGCATGACCACTCGTCACCTCTGACCGTCACTCCGATGGGAGCGGTGAAAGTGAGGTCCATGGGACCTGGAGTGGTGCTCATCGTGATTCCCTTCGTCTATCGACAGGACACCCTCACGGTGCCGCACCGTGTGCGGTGTGTCCAGCCCTCACGTCGCTTCAATTGAGGGCCAGAGTGAGACCGAGTACGGCGAGGGCGTAGATCGGGAACAGCCAATTGGTGACGTGGACAAATATCTTCGTGCCCGTTGCACTGCTCTGTTTCACGGCGAGCGGGTCGATGATGTCGTCGTCGCTCGTGGAGCGGAGAGTCCGGACGGTATTGAAGACCGACTGGGCGATCATGACGAGAGCGCTGCCGATGACGCACGGGAGCGGATCCACTGCGAGCCACGCTTCTGCCGGAGTCTTCGGAGCCACCAAGGCCGAGAACGCCCCTGACAGCGACCCCATCATGACGAGAACCATAAGGATCCAGAAGTGGCGCACTGCTGCATCGATGTAGAGCGGTAAGAGGGCGATCAGCACCACGGGAATGAGCAGAAGGGCGAATTGCGCGGGCGAGACCAGGAGCTGCTCGGCTTGGACCAGGGATACGACGGCCTGACTGAAGAGCAGAAACGCCAGCAGGCCGAGGAGTAGCGGCCAGAGTGACTTGCGCACCCAGGCGAACTGCGGCGTTGATGGGAGCTCGAGTGAAGCGGCGTACTGCCGCGCTGGTCCGAATGCTTCCTTGGCGCTCTGGCCAGTGTCATGCAGAAGCTCGCGTGCGCTGGCCAGGGTGTCACCGATGGCGCTGCCATGGACCTGACGGAGGCGGAGTTCGAGGGTGAGCTCGTCGAACCACTTCTTGTCGCTGGTCTGCTGCATCATACGGAGGGCTCCTTCGGACGTCGTTCGGGATCGAGGTAATCGGTACTGAGCTGACTGAAGTGGAACCAATCGGCGCTGAGCCGAGCGAGTTCGGCGTGTCCGCGCTCAGTGAGGTCGAAGTACTTGCGGCCGGGACCTCCGTCGCCGGCTCTCCACTCGGTCGAGACCAGACCGGCGGTTTCATAGCGCGTGAGGAGCGGGTACAGGGTGCCGCCCTTGATGGTGCCGAAGCCGTGGCGCTCGAGTTCGCTGATGATCGCGTACCCATAGGAGGGCCCGGCGGAGAGGGCACGGAGGGCGAGGAGCCCAAGTGTCGCGCGCAGCCAATCGCTCGGCCACTCGACGCCCTCCGCGGTAGCGGGGCCTGAGGTTGTCACTTCCATGGCTATATTGTCTGTCTAAGTAGTTAGTCTGTAAAGTATCGTACGAAGATGCGCCGACACTCGTCGTCCTGTTTGCCCTTGTCCATAGCCGCACAGGTTGGACGATAGGTTGGCGCACATGAGGATTCGCCCGCTGGACCTTGCCGACGATCGAATCCTGGCGGCGGCGTACGACGTCGAGTCCGCAGCTAATGAACATGCACGGCCCGGGTGGATAGGCAGTGGCGCTGACGCTCGAACGCTTGGCTGGCGTGCCGACGACGGCTGGACCAACCGCCTTCTCGGCGCATGGGACGGAGGGACACTGCAGGGCCTCGCCGCATGCATGACATCCGACGACGTCCCGGACACGACCTGGATCCTGGTCTGGGTTCACCCCGATCACCAGGGTCACGGCATCGGCGCCAGTCTGGTGCAGGCCGCTGAAAGAGCCTGCTCTCCATCGACGAAGCGATTCGTCACGAGTGTCACCCGGCCGAGACAGGAGGACATCACTGATCTCGAGATACGCTTCCTCTCGCCACAGGGTTACCGCGTCGCGACGACCGAGACCGTCGTCGAACTGGATCTTGCTGCCGCGCAGTTGGCTGATGTGCCGATGGTCAAGGGCTACACCGTGTCCAGCTACGTCGACGGCATTCCGGAACGATTCCGTGAGCAGGTGGGTCAGCTCAAGGGTCTCGTGGACGCGGAGGCCCCGCACGGCGAGCTGGGGTGGGAAGAGACGGCGGTGAGCCCCGAGGAGTATGCCGGGGAGATCGACCTGAGGATCGCCCAGGGGCGGTCAAGTGTGGAGTCGATCGCCGTTGATGCCCACGGCAACGTGGTCGCCTGGACCTGCATCGTCGTGCCGGGAATCCCAGGTAAAGCTGCATGGATCGAGGGAACCCTGGTCCTCAAGGATCACCGTGGCCACGGCTTGGGCGCTGGCGTGAAACTGGCGTCCCTCCACGAGGCCCGGAGGTTGGGAGGGATCGATCGCGTCACGACCAGTAGTGACGATCAGAATGTCCGGATGCGCTCCATCAACACTGCCCTCGGCTTCCTCCCGGTGGAAGTGGAAGCCATCTTCCAGAAGGTGCGGGTCGACGACGAGCTTGGCCTGTAGCGCTACGACGGGGTGGCAGGAAAGATCTCTAATGGTTGACTGGTTGCGCTCTCGATACCTATCATCGGGTGACAGGTTGACGGGAAGGAGTGACTATGGCAGAGCGAGAAAGCGCCGGCAAGAAAATTCAGGACCAGCTCCTGGATGCCGTTCGCCTTCGGATTCAGGATCTGGACTTCGGTCTCATGGTGGACGCCGACATTAATGAGATTGCCAGACGCATGGCGTCCATCGTTCCTCGAGAGTTCTCCGGGAGCAGGCTCGCTGAGAAGACCGGACCGTTCTACGACGGGGCAGGGCTGCAGAGCTGGCTCGGTGTCTCGCGCCAGGCACTCCAAAAGCGCCGAGACGCTCACACCATCCTCGGGTGCTTCACCGAGGACCGGCAATGGCTGTACCCCGTCTGGCAATTCCGGGACGACGGTAAACTCCTGCCGGGATTGAACAGCACTCTGAAGATCCTCGCCCAGGGGACAGCGGACGGTTGGACATGGGCACTGTGGCTCCAGTCGGTGGTTCCCGGACAGCTCGACGACAAGAGCGTCATCGACTGGCTTCGTGGCGGCGGCTCCGTCGATGCCGTTCTCCAGCTCGCGAAGCACGACGCAGCAGCCTGGGCTGCATGACGCCCTACATCGACAAGCCAACGAAACCGCTCACGGGCTTTCCGTCCATCACCGTCCCACCCGACCTCCCGCTCTACCGTGCGACGAGCACCGACCACAGCCCGTGGTGGTTCGGGTCGACCGGCACGCAACGCTTCGATCTGGAACCGCCCGACGGCACCTGCTATCTGGCCGTGGATATCGAGACAGCGGTTCGTGAGCGGGGCCGCGAACGGCTACTCAACAGCGGCATGATGACCACGACGCAGATCGCGGAAATGAATGTCTACGAACTGCGGCTGCCGACGCAAGTGAGGGTCGCCGACACGACGGATCCGAAAGCAGTGCAGTTCGGAGCCAATCGGGAACTGACGACGACGGAGGACTACGCCGTGTCCTGTGCATGGGCCCAAGCCTTCCACGTTGAGGGGTACCGCGGAATGGTCTACACCTCCCGCTTCACCAGTGGTACCGAATGGACCTCACTTGCGGTATTCAACAGGACGGGAGACGCGCGGTGGCCCATCTGCGGGCAACTCTCCGGCGTCGACGCACTCCTGCAGTCGGGGCTCGGCTATATGATTGAGCGCCCACCCAGAGCTGCGCAAGCGGATATCGTGCCGCCACCGCCGCCGCTCCCGAAGACGTGACCGCCGCGCTGAGGCAACAGGTCCAGGCTTCCCTGCGCCACCGCGGCGAAGACGTCGAGGAAAGCCTGGTTGTCGGCGGCGCTGAATGTCAGGAGCGCGCTGCGCTGCGGAAGTCCGTCCTCAGGCGTCCACGCATAGCTGAGACGTTCGATCCGTTCGCTGAGTCCAGCCGCCGCCAATGCGCCGGTGCGCCAGGTGAGGGCTGCGACGGCGTCCGGGTCGTCTTTCCAGCCCGTCGCGACGGTGAGGTTCGCGTCGGGAAGCTGTTCCAGACCGGCGTCCCGGAACGATCGCTGTGCCGTGTTGACGAGTCGAGCGACCAGGGGAGCCGGGTCCGGAAGGCTCATATCGACCCAGATGCAGTCGAGCAAGACGGGGAAACGATGGTCCGGCGGACCCCACCAGAGAGCCCGGGCAAGCAGCCTGCCCTCGACCTCATGGAGCCAGCTCCATTCCAGCCGGTACTGGCGTTGGTCGAGTTCACGGCGAAAACGATCGGCATCGACGAACGCGACGGGTTCGATTTGCCGCGCGGACAGGAGCAGGTCGAGATCCTCAGGTGTCGCAGAGCGAATCACGGGCAGCCTCCGGGCGGTCAAGGTAGTCGGGCGATCTGCGGGTCCAGTGGGTCAGAGCTCGACACCGCGGCGGTGTCTCCGACGTGCTGACTCACCATGAACGACGACGCTACCTCCACCGCGTCGACCATCGGTCACAAGCGAACTGTGCCACACCACCGGTGTCTGCCCCGCTGGGTACAGTACCTATGAAGCCGGAGCAGCAGCGAGGAGCTTCCCGATAGAGCGATGACGCGGAGGCGGCCACATGAGAACCGACCAGACAGAAGTCCCCGACCGGTTCCTCGCGCCCGACCTGCCCCGCCCGGTGATCATGGACCAGCGCTGGGCGGACGCGGTCTTTTTGCACTGGCGGATCGACACCGCCGCCGTGGCACCTCACATGCCGCCCGGCGTGGTGCCGGACGAGGTGGACGGATCGTCGTGGGTGGGGCTGATCGGCTTCCGCATGGTCGGCGCCGGCGTGGGTAAGGGATTGCCCGTCCCGTACTTCGGCTCGTTCACGGAGATCAACGTGCGCCTCTACTCCCGCGGGCCCGACGGCACCCGCGGCGTCGTCTTCGTCACCCTCGATGCCTCGCGCCTCGCCGTGGTCCTCGCGGCGAGGGCCGGCGGCATCCCCTACGTCTGGTCGAGGTGCTCGCCGATACGCGCGGACGGGGAATACGGGTACGACGTCGTCCGCTTCCGCGGGCAGGCCACGTCCCGTTTCGTCGTCGAGCCTGACACGACGCGGACGGCGGAGGACGCGGTGTCCCTGGAGTTCACGGCACGCTTCGGCCTCCACAGCACCCTTGCCGGGCGGACGCTCTACATCCCCAACACCCACACGCCGTGGCCGCTGCACCCGGCGACCCTCACCGGGCTCGACGACGGACTCCTCGCCGCCGCAGGACTGGCGGTGGACGGCCCGCCCAATTCCGTGCTGTTCTCC
Source organism: Arthrobacter echini (assembly GCF_004803505.1). Taxonomy (GTDB): domain Bacteria; phylum Actinomycetota; class Actinomycetes; order Actinomycetales; family Micrococcaceae; genus Arthrobacter_D; species Arthrobacter_D echini. The sequence goes on along the minus strand of NZ_SSWH01000001.1, from coordinate 233,749 downwards.
CCGGGTGTGCAGACCCAGTTCGGGCGACCCCGTGTGGTGCCTACGGGTCGATGCTCGTATCGATGAGCCTCAGGCGAGGGTGAGGAACAGTTTCTCGAGTTCCTTCTTGTCGAGACTGGTGTCCTCGCGGACGATGCACTGTTCGAGGCCGCTGGCGATGATGGCGAACCCTGCCCGGTCTAGGGCCTTGGATACTGCTGCGAGCTGGGTGACGACGTCCTTGCAGTCCTTGCTCTCCTCCAGCATGCGGGTGACCGCGGCCAGCTGGCCCTGGGCTCGCTTGAGCCGGTTGATCACCGGGGTCAGTTCGGTCGGATCGAGTTGCACAGTGCCTCCAGGAGTCGTGGTTACCTGCCATCAGGATATACCCCCAAGGGTATTTTGACGATTTTGGGAACCATGCGGAATACTCCGGGGGGTATGCGTTTCCCGTCTTCGAAAGGCTTGTCATGAACACTCCCGCCCCTTCTTACTCTGCCTCGGACGCCGGATCTGCCTTGGCTCCTGCTGTGGCTGCGCTTGATCCTGGCACGCTGCGCATGTGGATTGCTGGCGGCGAGGACGTCGTGGTGATCGACGTGCGCTCGGCGGCGGAATTCGAGTCCCTTCATATCCGCGGTTCCTACAACGTGCCGCTGCCGTTGCTCTCGGAGCACGCCGATGAGTTCGCTGCCCGTCTGGGCGGCCGGGTGGTTTTGGCCTGCCAGTCCGGCGTCCGAGCAGAACAGGCACGCCAGCGCCTGTCCGCCTCCGGGGTAGGAGCCGCCCATGTCCTTACCGGAGGTGTGCCCGGGTTCGCGTCCGCCGGTGGTGACGTGGTCCGCGGTAAAGCCCGTTGGGACCTCGAGCGCCAGGTCCGCCTCACGGCCGGCTCCCTGGTTTTGGTCGGCCTGACCGGTGGGCGGTTCGTGTCTCCGAAGGTCCGTCTACTGGCTGGCGCTATCGGGGCCGGTCTGACGTTCTCGGCGGCGACGAACACATGTGCGATGGGGCGGGCCCTGTCGGCAATGCCCTGGAACAAGGCAGCCCAGGAGCCCACCCGCGAATCAGCGATCCGGCAGTTCCCCGCGGTGAGCGGCCGGGCGGAAGAGACACCGACGGCGTGATCGCAGCCCTGATCCTCGGGCTTGTCATCGGGCTCGTCCTCGGAGTGGTGGGCGGCGGTGGATCCATCGTCGCCGTCCCCGCTCTGGTCTACGGGGTGGGTATGAGTCCGGCAGAGGCGATTCCCACATCGCTGCTGGTCGTGGGTGCTTCCTCCCTGGCAGCACTTGTTCCGCGGATCAGGGCGGGACTGAACTGGCCGGTGATCCTCATCGTCGGCGCTGCGGGTATCCCGTCCGCGTGGGCGGGAATGGCGGTCGGCCGTCTGGTCGACCCAACCGCCCTGATGATCGCTTTTGCCGGGGTCATGATCATCGCCGGTGTCCGCATGCTCGGTCGCACCACGGAGGCCGAGGGCTCCTGCAGCACCGGGCCGGGCGGATCCTTCCGAGCATGTGCCCCGAAGGCAGTGGTAGTGGGCCTGCTGGTCGGGTTCCTCACCGGCCTCCTCGGTGTTGGCGGCGGGTTCCTGCTCACCCCTGCCCTGACGCTCTTCCTGGGGCTGGGAATGAGGCAGGCCGTTGGGTCTTCCCTGGCGATCATCGTGCTCAACTCCGCAGCCGGTTTCAGCGCCCATGCGGCGGGATTCGCGATTCATTGGCCCAGCGTCCTCGCTTTCGCCGTCCCCGCTATTCTCGGGTCTCTTGCAGCGGCCCGGTTCGCACGTCGGCTCGATGACCGCCATGTCCGCGTCTCGTTCGCCGTTCTGATCTTCGCGGTGGCCGCATGGGTGGGATCGAGCAGCGTCGCCACCTTGATCCTCGACTGACCACTGACCACTGACCACTGACCACTGCTCGCTCTTCGGTCGGACGAGTTCCCGCTCCTGTTTCGTTCAGGGGCCACAACTTGTTTTGCCGCATACCCCCCACGGTATTACGATGAGTAAAGCAAGATACCCCAGGGGGTATAAGAAGGAGCTACTTCGGAGGATTGGTCCCCCGAATCGAAGAAGGAGAGCACCGATGCTGTTCGAGCGCATTTACGACGAAGACCTTGCACAGGCCAGCTACCTCATTGGCTGCCAGGCCAACGGCACAGCGATCGTCGTCGACGGTCGACGTGATATCGCCGTCTACCAGGATCTTGCCGCGGAGCACAACATGAAGATCACGGCCGTCACCGAGACCCACATCCACGCCGACTATCTCTCCGGCACCCGCGAACTCGCGGCAGCGACCGGGGCCGAGATCTATGTCTCCGGGGAGGGTGGGGCGGACTGGCAGTATGCCTTCGAGGCGACCCGCCTCCACGACGGGGACACCATCACCCTCGGCAATATCACGATCCAGGCTGTCCATACCCCCGGACACACCCCTGAGCACCTGTCCTTCCTGGTCACCGACGGTGCGTTCAGCGACAAGCCCGGGTACCTGCTCTCGGGTGACTTCGTGTTCTCCGGCGATCTCGGCCGTCCGGATCTCCTCGATGAAGCCGCAGGTGGCGTCGATACCCGGTTCGAGGGCGCGAAACAACTGTTCAGGAGTCTGCAGGAGAGCTTCCTGACCTTGCCCGACTACGTGCAGGTGCATCCTGCACACGGTGCCGGCAGTGCCTGCGGCAAAGCCCTCGGAGCGATTCCGTCCACAACGGTCGGCTACGAGCGCCTCTACTCCTGGTGGGGTCCGTATCTTGCGGCGAACGACGAGCAGGGCTTCATCGATGAACTCCTCGACGGCCAGCCCGACGCCCACGCCTACTTCAGCCGGATGAAGCGCGAGAACCGTGATGGCCCTGTCGTCATGGGCGAGCGCGCCCCCCTGACCGAACTCGACCAGGAGAAGGTCGCCGATGATCTCGCCGCGGATGCGGTGACATTCATCGATACCCGCTCGGCGAACGAAGTCCATGCCGGGACAGTGGAGCGGTCCCTGAACATCCCAGCCAGCGCTGCGATTGCCACTTACGGCGCCTGGGTCGTGAACCCCGAGCAGGACAAGAACCCGCTCGTCCTGCTCGCCACCGGACCGGAGCAGGCCCAGGAGATCCGCGATCACCTCGTCCGCGTCGGCATCGACAACGCGGCCGGGTACGTCACCAGCATCGACGGGCTCCCTACCACGACGCCCGCCCTCGTTCAGCCGGCGGACCTACCGGACATCGATGCGGCGATGATCCTCGATGTACGCAACCGCACCGAACACACCGCGGGCCACATTCCAGGCGCCTACCAGCTCAACGGCGGCCGCATCATGTGGCACCTCGACGAACTGTCCACCGAAGGGACCATCGTCACCTACTGCCAAAGCGGACTCAGGAACTCCGTCGCCGCCAGCGCACTGCGCAGGGCCGGCTACGACGTCGTCGAACTCGACGGCAGCTACACCGCGTGGAGTGCCTGGCAGCAGTCTCGGAAGGCCGCGGCTACTGCCTGAGCGGCATCTGCCGGTCGGAAGGGCAGATTCTTCGCGAAGCTGCTACCTCCCGAGGCCCAGTGGGACGACACATTGATGATGCGTCGTCCCACTGGTGTTTCTCGGGACAACCGTCTGCTGGCCGCAGCGGCCCCGTTCTCCGGAGACTTATCCGAGGGAGATGCCCGAGGGCCGGATGGTCAGCGTCTCGATGGTCGATTCGCGTGTGGCGTCGACGGCGAGCCGCACGGCCTTGGCCACCTGGTCGGGCCGGATCCACGCCTCGGCGCTGTACTGCCTGCCCTCCCACGCGTGCAGTTCCTCCTGCATGTCGGTGGCGACCCTGCCCGGGTGGATCGAGCTGACCCGCACGCCGTACTGCCGTTCCTCCTCGCGTAGCGCGTCGGTGAAGGCCCGCAGCGCGAACTTCGTCCCGCTGTAGATAGCGGAGCTCGCGCCGGAGCTGAAGCCCGAGCCGCTGTTGATGGTGATGACCTGCCCGCCGGCAGCACGCAGCGCAGGCAGCAGCTCGCGCGTCAGGGAGGCGACGGCGAAGAGATTCACCTCGAAGCTCTCCCGCCAGGCGTCGTCGGACAGTTCCGCCACCGGACCCATGCGCAGGATTCCCGCCGAATGGATCAGGACATCGAGCCGATCGACGCCGGCGACCGCTGCCGCTACCTGGTCGGCGTCCCGCAGCTCCGCCGCGAAGGGCTCTGCCGAGGGAAGCGACGACGCCACCTCGGCGAGCGCAGCCGCATCGCGTCCCCCGAGCAGCAGATGATGGGTGGCGGCGAGTTCATCCGCGATGGCGCGCCCGATACCGCGGGAGGCGCCGGTGATCAGGGCGACGGGAATGGCAGTCATGTCGACACCCTAGCAACGCTCCGGATGCAGACCCCGGTCGGTCCGCACAGTGGGACGGGGGTTACCGTTGACAACGTCCCGCCCGCCACACAGACTCGAGAAGCAACAAACGTTTACTGACCGACAACTTGCCGGAAGCGGGACCATCATGGCGCAGGACTACGCCGGGACGACGAACCGCTCGACGTACCGTCGGCTGGCGGACCACCTCGACTCCAATTCCGATGGGTACGGACCACTCCGGGGTAGCCTCGGCACGGCCCGCATGGGCCTGATCTGGCTCGCCGCGAACCTGGTGGTCACCACGCTCCTCACCGGTACCCTCTTCGTGCCGGGTGTCAGCTGGCCCACGGCCATCGCCATGATCGTCCTCGGCACCGTGATCGGCGGCTCCGTGCTGGTCCTGGTGGGGAACATGGGCACACGGACCGGCCTGGCCACGATGTCGCTCACCAAGGGCTCGTTCGGCCTCCGCGGATCCTTCCTTCCCGTCGCAGCGAATCTCATCACGCTCATGGGTTGGAGCTGGGTGCAGGCGATGCTGGCCGGTGTCACGGTGAACTTCGTCGTCGAGGAGACCACCGGTTTCTCCAGTCCCGTCCTGTTCTCGGTGCTCTGCCAGCTGCTGGTGGTGTGCCTGGCCATCTTCGGGCATGCGGGCATCGCGCGGGTGGAGCCGTGGCTGGCCCTCGTGATCCTGATCTTCATGGCGTACATCTTCACCACCGCCTTCCTCGCCTACAGTCCCGCCGAGTTCGCGGCGATCCCGCCGGACGCCGCGTTGGGCTGGACGCCCGTCGTCGTCCTCGACGTCGTGATCGCCACCGCCATCTCCTGGACCGTGCTCTCGGCGGAGTTCAACCGACTGGCCCGCACCCAGACGGCGGGCATGATCGGCTCGGGCGTGGGGTACGTGCTGTCCACCGTGCTCGCGATGATCCTCGGGGCCACTGCCATCGGCTTCGTGGTGCTCGACGGCGGTGAGGCGGTCGCGTTCGATCCCACCGTCATCGTCGCGATCTTCGGCGCACCGCTGGCCGTTGTGATCTTCCTGTCGGTGATGGCCACCAACACGATGGTGGTCTACGGCATGGTGTCCTCCGTGGTCAACATGGTCCCCTCGCGCCGGATCACCTTTTTGCCGACCGCGATCGTGCTCGGTGCCGTGTCGATCCTCGGGGCCACCTGGCTCGGGCTGCTCGACCGGTTCGCGGCCTTCCTCACGGTGGTCGGCGCGCTGTTCATCCCGGTCTTCGCCGTCATGATCGTGGACTACTACCTGGTGCGCTCACGCCACTACGGCAGCGATATCCTCCGTGGCACGGGTGGCCGGTACTGGTTCACGGGCGGTGTCAACATCGCAGCAGTCCTGGTCTGGCTGGCCGGCGCGGGTACCTCGCTGTTCCTGACCTACATCGTGCCCAGCCCGATCGGGGCGACGATCCCCACCTTCGTCCTCTCTGCCTTGCTGTACCTGGGGTGGGCCGCAGTCACAGGGAGGATCGACCGGACAGCGCGGAGTCACATGCACCTGCTGGACGAGCCCGACGCGGCGGACCATGCGCGTCATTGATCTCTCCCAGCCGATCCACACCGGCATGCAGGTCTTCCCCGGCGATCCGGCGGTCTCGCTGACCACCGTGGCCACGGTGGTCGACGACGGCTACCAGGTGGCCTCGCTCCATGCGGGCTCCCACACCGGCACGCACCTCGACGCACCGCTCCACTCGATCGTCGACGGCGACCCGGTGGACGCCATCGACCTCGCCCGTTTGGTGGGCACGGCCCGCATCGTGGACTGCACCGGGGCGAGGGAACACGAGACCATCTCGTGGGCGACGGTCGGGGCCCGGCTGGACGGGCTCGAGGACACCGCCATGGTCCTGTTCCGGACCGGCTGGTCGGAACACTTCGGTGGGCGGCGGTATCTCGAGCATCCGGTGCTCGCGCCGGAGATCGCCATTCGCCTCCTCGAGGCGGGTATCACCGTCATGGGCGTCGACACCCTCAACCCGGATCCCACCCTCGACAACGAGGGGCACCTGCCGTTCCACGCGGGCTTCCTCGGCGCAGGCGGCGTCATCGTGGAGAATCTGACGAACCTGGTTGCGGTCACCTGGGACAGTCCGCTGGTCTCCGTGCTCCCGTTGCCCCTGGCCGGGGGCGACGGCGCACCCGGGCGCGCCGTCGCCCTGGAGCTCGGCCCGCCGTCGGCCGCCGGATAGCCGACGGACGACGCTCGGACAGGGTGTGGCGCCCTACTCCGTACGGGAGAGGACCTCGATCTCATCGGCGGAGAGTTCCAGGTCGGACGCCTGAGCCGAGTCCTGGATGCTCTCGGGCCGTGAGGCGCCGGGGATCGGGATGACGGTCGGGGCGAGCGCGAGCTCCCAGGCCAGGCACACGCGGTGCGGACTGACGCCGTGCTTGTCGGCCACCTCCTGGAAGGGTGCGAAGTTCTCGCCGAGTTCTCCTGCCTTCTTGATGCCGCCCAGTGGGCTCCAGGGCAGGAAGGCGATGCCGTTCTCGCCGCAGTAGTCCAGTTCGTCCTTGCTGGAGCGGAACGCGGGGGAGAACTGGTTCTGCACCGAGACGAGGTTGCCGCCCAGGATCTCGTTGGCCTTCCTGATCTGGTGCACGGTGGCGTTGGAGATACCCGCCATGCGGATCACGCCGTCGTCGAGCAGTTCCTTCAGCGCGCCGATGGAGTCCTCGTAGGGGACGTCCGGATCGGGCCGGTGGTACTGGTAGAGCCCGATGGCCTCCCCGCCGAGACGCTTCAGTGATGCCTTCGCGGCCTCCTTGAGGTAGTCGGGGTGCCCGTTCAGCGTCCATGAGCCGTCACCCGGGCGCTGCGCTCCACCCTTGGTCGCGACGAGGATCCCCGAGGTATCGGACCCGTACGCCGCGAGCGCCTTCGCGATGAGCGACTCGTTGTGGCCCACCTCGCCGGCATCGCGGTGATAGGAGTCAGCGGTGTCGATGAGCGTGATTCCGGCGTCGAGCGCCGCGTGGATGGTGCGGATGGAGCGGTCCTCGTTGGGCCGTCCCTCGATTGACATGGGCATTCCACCCAGGCCGACGGCGCTGACCTGGGTTCCGCCGAGTGAGCGTTGCTGCATGGCCGTTCTCCTTCGGGTTGACGTGCCGACCATCGTAAGCACCACTCGCCCTGCACCGCGAGCGTCGGATCAACCGTCCAGCGTGAAGATCCGGCGGACCACGCGACCCTCGGCGAGCGCGTCGAGGCTCTCGTTGAGGTCATCGAGTGAGCGGGTATCGGTGTGGAGCAGCTCGACGGGAAGCCGGCCCCTCCGCCACAGGTCCAGGTAGAGGGGGATGTCGCGTTCGGGAACGGCGTCGCCCATGTACGAGCCGAGGAGCCGGCGTCCCATGCCCGCGAACTGCAGTGCGGCGGTGGTGATCTCCTGGTCCGGGTGGGGCAGCCCCACGGAGACCACAGCGCCGCCGCGTGCCAGGAGCTCCAGGCCCGCCTCCATGACGCGGGCGCTCCCGACCGCTTCGATGACGACGTCGGCCCCGCCGTCGGTCGCCTGACGCACCAGCTCAGCGGCGTCCTCCGGGGCTCCGGCGTGCTGCGCGCCGCAGCTCAGCCCGAGCTCCTGCTTGGAGGCCAGGGGATCGATGGCGATCACCGTGGTCCCCGGAATCTGCGCGGCGGCCATGACCGCCATCAGCCCCACAGCGCCGAGGCCGAACACGACGACGGACTGCCCCTCGCGCACGTCGGCCGTGTTCAGTACCGCGCCGATACCGGTCAGGGCCGCGCACCCGAACATCGCGGCGACGTCGAACGGGACGTCGTCGTCGATCACCACCACCGACTCGCGCGCCACCACGGCGTACTCGGCGAAGGCGGAGACGCCGAGATGATGATTGATGCGGTCGCCCTCGACGGAGTGCAGCAGCGCCGGGCCGTGGAGGAGATCGCCGCTCCCGTTCGCTTCGGCGCCGCGATAGCACAGTGCGGGACGGCCCGCGGAGCAGGCGCGGCAGGACCCGCAGGCCGGGACGAACACGAGGACCACGCGGTCGCCCGCGCGGACATCGCTCACGCCGTCGCCCACTGTGTCCACGACGCCGGTGGCTTCGTGGCCCAGTGCCATGGGCAGCGGACGGACGCGGGAGCCGTTGACGACGGACAGGTCGGAGTGGCAGAGGCTGGCCCGTTCGATGCGCACCAGGACCTCGCCGGTGCGCGGTTCGGGCACGGGGAGTTCCTCGAGGCCGAGTGGCCTGCTGTCGGCGTAGGGCGCAGTCCTGTCCGCGGTACGGAGCACTGCGGCGCGCATCATCGGGCTCATGGCATCTCCTCGTGGTGACGTTCCGTTCCAGCCCAGTCTAGGTACGCAGGGTTCGCTTCCTCCGGTTCCGCGCCAAATGCTTCAGTACAGGGCGCACTCCCGTGAGTCTCACGACGTCAGTCTCAGCCCGACCACGCCGCCCACGATCATGGTCAGGAAGATGATCTTCAGCAGCGACGCGGGCTCTGAGCCGGTGACCATCGCATAGATAATGGTCAGGGCTGCCCCGATGCCCACCCAGACTGCGTAGGCGGTGCCGACGGGCAGGGTCCGCATGGCGTAGGCCAGCCCGGCCATGCTGGCGGCGATGGCGACGGCGAACACCAGTGTCGGCACCAGCCTGCTGAAGCCGTCGGACCTGCCGAGGGCCGTGGCCCAGACGGCTTCGAGGACACCCGAGATGATCAGGACCACCCATGCCATGACATACTCCCACGGGCCGTCTTGTCGCACACCGGGTACGGCACCCCTCGTCCGGGAGGCGGTGGACACGCGCCTCGGCCTTCATGGTGTCATGAAACGGAAAGACCGACGTCGAGTTCCACGGCGGTTGCCTGGAGTCGTTCGTCACGCGTCCACAATCGGGCACCCCGTGACAGTCTGGCCGAGGCCACGGCACTCGACCCGCTATGCAACGCTGACCCGGCCGTCCTGGACATGCCAGCGCGCGTCGAGGCGGACGTTCTCGAGCAGTCTCCGGTCGTGCGTGACGAGGAGCAGGGCGCCCGTGTAGGACTCGAGGGCGTCCTCGAGCTGCTCGATCGCCGGGAGATCCAGATGGTTGGTGGGTTCGTCCAGCACCAGCAGATTCACGCCGCGGGCCTGCAGCAGGGCCAGGCCCGCCCGGGTCCGCTCGCCCGGGGAGAGAGCGCCCACGAGGGCGCGCACCTGATCGGCCTTCAGCTCGAACTTCGCCAGTAGTGTCCGTACCTCGCCCTGCGTCAGCTCCGGCACGAGCTTCTCGAAGGCGGCACCGAGGGGCAGGGCGTCAGCGAGCTGCCCGCGCGCCTGGTCGATCTCGCCGACGGCCACGTTCGGGCCGAGCGCCGCCGCGCCGTCGTCGGGCTGCTGGTGACCGAGCAACAGGCGCAGGAGCGTCGACTTCCCGGCGCCGTTCGGGCCGGTGATCCCGATGCGCTCGCCCGCGTTGAGCTGGAGTGACACCGGGCCGAGGGTGAAGCCGCCCTGGGTGAGCGAGGCATTGTTCAGGGTTGCCACCACGGAGCTGGAGCGCGGCGCCGAACCGATGGTGAACTTGAGCTGCCACTCCTTCCGAGGCTCCTCCACCTCCTCCAGCCGGGCGATGCGCGATTCCATCTGCCGCACCTTCTGCGCCTGCTTCTCAGCCGACTCGGCGCTCGCCTTCCGGCGGAGCTTGTCATTGTCCGGGCTCTTCCTCATGGCGTTCCGCACGCCCTGCGAACTCCACTCGCGCTGCGTGCGGGCGCGTCCCACGAGGTCCTGCCGCTTCTCCGCGTACTCCTCGTAGGCCTGACGTGCATGACGGCGCGCCACGGCCCGCTCCTCCAGGAAGGCCTCGTACCCGCCGTCGTACACGGACACCTTCGCCTGCGCCAGGTCGAGTTCGACGACGGTGGTGACGCTGCGTGCCAGGAACTCGCGGTCGTGGGAGACGAGCACCACGCCGCCGCGCAGATCCTGGATGAAGGATTCCAGGCGCTCGAGTCCAGCGAGATCGAGATCGTTCGTGGGTTCGTCGAGGAGGACGACGTCGAAGCGGCTCAGTAGCAAAGCGGCCAGAGCAACGCGCGCCAGTTGCCCGCCGGACAGGGTGAGCGTCGGCGTCGACGGGCCGATCCCCCCGGCGACGTCGGCGAGGACAGCGGGCATCCGGTCCTCCAGATCCGCAGCCCCGGAGGCCATCCAGTGCTCGAGGGCCACGGCGTAGGCGTTCTCCGCCTGCTTGCCACCGCCATCGAGGGCCGCCGCAGCCTCCTCCATGGTGGTGGTGGCCACCGTCGTTCCCGTCCGGCGGCCGATGTAGGCTCCGACCGTCTCGCCGGGGCGGCGCTCGTGTTCCTGCGGCAGCCAGCCCACGAAGGCATCCGGCGGCGTGGTGGACACCGTTCCGGCAGCGGGCTGGTCCGCGCCGGCGAGCAGACGAAGGAGCGTCGTCTTGCCGGCGCCGTTGGCCCCCACGACCCCGATGACGTCCCCCGGGGCCACCGTGAGATCGAGCCCGGAGAAGAGCGTGCGGTCTGCCGGACCCCCGGAGAGATCCTTCGCCACGAGGGTTGCGGTCATGCCCCCAGTCTAGGAGACGGGTCAGTGGCCCCTATCGATCCTTCCGGCCTACGCCTCCTGGGCGGCCCGGTCCGGCGTCGACTGGGTCTTCCGATCCGCAGCCGGAGGTCCGGGTGTGGCGACCCGCCGCGGCAGAGTGAAGACCAGCACGAAGGCGACGGCAGCGAAGGCTGCGCTGACGCCCATGGCAGCCGCCGATGCGTCCGTGAAACCTGCCGCGCGGCCGGCCGCGGTGGCAAGCTCCTGGCCACCCGGCAGGGAGCCGAACAGAACGCTGCCGATGATGGCGATGCCCACCGCCGACCCGATGCGCTGGATCGCCGAGATGACGGCACTGGCCGAACCGGCGTCCTGCCGATCCACCGTGGCGACGATGAACTGCACGTTCGGTGCGATGAAGAAGCCGTTGCCGAGCCCTGCCAGCAGCAGCGGAACGGCGAACAGCCAGTTGGTCAGGTCGGCGGGTTCCGTGAGCAGCAGGATCAGCCAGGACCAACCCAGTCCCACGGTCACCAGGGCGGTTCCCAGGATCAGGACGTTACGGCCGAGCCTCAGTGCCAGGCGATTGCTCTGCGAGGAGCTGATGATGCTGCCGACGGCGAACGGAATGGCCACTGCGCCGGAGGCCAGGGCCGAGTAGCCGAGACCGGACTGCCAGAGGAGCGAGATGGTGAAGAAGATACTGGTGAAGGCAGCGAAGTAGATCATGGCGAGAATCACCCCACCCGTGAACGACTTGTGGGAGAACAGCGTCGGCGGGACCAGCGGCATGCGTCCCTGCCGCGCGGTGTGAACCTCCCACGCGCCGAATGCTGCAAGCAGCACGACCCCGCCGGCCAGGGAGAGCCAGGTCCACAGCGGCCAGCCCTCCTCCTGCCCCTGGATCAGGGGAACGAGAAGAGCCACGAAAGCAGCCGACACGAGGGCGATCCCGAAGCCGTCCAGGCCCTTGGCGGGGCGCGGCAGTGTCTTGTCGCGGGGAGGGAGCAGGACGGCGGCCGCGATGCAGGTGATGATCCCCACCGGCAGATTCACGAAGAAGACCAGACGCCAGCCGTTCTCCTCACCGAACGCTTCGATGATGAGCCCGCCGATGATCGGTCCGAGCGCCGAGGACACGCCGATGACCGCGCCCATGATCGCGAACGCGGTGCCGCGGGTTCTTCCAGGGAAGAGCAGCTGGATGAAGGCCGTCACGGCCGGTACGAAGACACCTCCGGCCAGGCCCTGGAGGACACGGAAGATCACCAGCTGCAGATCGCTCTGTGCGAATCCACAGGCGAGGCTCGCGATGGTGAAGAGGGCGACGCCGGAGAAGTAGATCCACTTGTGGCCGATCCGGTCCCCGAGCCGGCCGGCGGGTATCAGGGTCAGACCGAAGGCCAGCGCGTAGCCGGAGATGATCCAGGAGAGCATGGACTCCGAGGCGTCCAGGCTGGTGCGGATCGTCGGGAGGGCGACATTGACGATCGTCGTGTCCAGGAGCGCAATACCCATGCCCAGCAGAAGGGCTGCGAGGGCAAGCCACGTCTGGCGAGGGATGACCGGCGTGTCGGTCGTGGTCGAAACGGTGCTCATGGGAGCCTTTCACGGGTGATGAGGCAGGACAGGGCTGAAGCGGGCTCTCAGCCCGGTGCGCCCCGGTGCAGCGATGTGCAGTCCGATGGCTCTCGCGTGGCGCGCTTGCCGTCCCATAGTCTACCGAGAGTGCGCGGTGTGCTGCGCAGCCGTCGAGCGTCCGGCACCAGGGAGCGTGACGCGACGGAACAGTGGAAGGTGGGAGAGATGGCGCGGTTCACGAAGGACGGCAAGGTCAGGTCGGAGACGCTGCCGAGCACGCTGCAGCGCTCCGAGGTCAAGGCGCAGGACACCTTCGCCGCGACGCTGGACTCCGCGGAGGAGCAGTACGGCGACGGAGAGCGTGCGCACCGCACGGCCTTCGCATCCCTGAAGCACGGGTTCGAGAAGGTCGGTGATCACTGGGAACAGAAGGAGTCGAAGGGTCCCTCCGACGACCAGGCCGCCGGGGGAAAGGCGGACGCTCTTCCCACAGCCGGGGGAGTGGACGCCAACGCCTCCAAGAAGCACCTCTACGACCTCGCGAAGAAACTCGGGGTCAGCGGTCGATCGACGATGTCGAAGGGTGAGCTGGTCGATGCGCTGCAGAAGGCCAACGACCGTGAGACCAAAAAGGCCCGCGAGGGGTGACCATCACGTAGGACAGACAGTCCGTAATGGCATTCAGGTCAGCTCACCATCGAGGACGCCTTCGTCCCGATGCTTGCGGACGCCGCTGACGAGGACTGACTCCGGGCTCCGATTGCCCTCTACCGGTATCTGGGCTGAAATGGACAGCGGACCAACTTCCCCCATCCACGAAGGGACCTGCGATGGCTCAGGGCGAAATCACGAAGCTCCAATCGGCAACGGTATGGGACAGCGACGGCAAGAAACTCGGCGACGTCAATGACGTGCACCTCGAGCGGGAGACGGGTGTACCGGCGTGGATCACGGTCTCGCTCGGGTTGTTGAACTCGCGCAAGCACTATGCACCGCTGGCGAACTCCCGCTTCGAGCGCGACGAACTCCACCTCGGCTGGACCAAGAGCGAGATCGCCGATTCGCCGAAGACAGCGAGCGCAGCGGAACTCTCACCGGAGGAGGAATCGGCGCTGATCGACCACTACAGGCTGCGGGACGGCGCCGAGTAGGCGGGGTACTTCTCCCACTCACGGCTACGACGGAGCCCCTGTATCGCTGGTGCGAAACAGGGGCTCCGTCGTAGCCAAGTCGTAGCGAAGCCGAGCTACGTGAGGTTGATCAGACCGACGATATTTCCCACGATGAAGATCAGGACCAGCAGGACGATCACGGCCACGACCCCGATCCATACCGCCGTGATGCCTTTCGACTGGGTCTTGTCCTCCGTGTGACCCTGGTCCCAGGTGGTACTCGCTTCTGCCGGAGGTGTTTCGCCCGGAGGGACACCTCCGCCCGGCTCCAGCCCGGTGATGTTGTTCTCCTCGGGATCGGGGTGACCTGCGTCCGAGTCCGACGGATCAGGGTGCCGTTCAGTCATGATGTCCTCCACGTGGTGCGTCGGGTGATTCCACCCCAGCGTACTCCGGAGAACATCAGTCTGCTTAGCGATTTTCGGTGAGGCCGACCCTCTTCATTCAGCGCTACTGGTTCGTACTGCGCTACTGGCCGAGCCCCGCGGTGTTCCCGCCGGCTGGGCCGAATCGCGCTCAACCTGCGCTGCGACCGCCGTCGCCCGTGATCTCTTCGCCCCCGGTGGCCAGGGTCAGTTCCTCCTGCTCACGCGGGGTCCAGGACATCGTGATGTTCACGCCGTCAGCCGTCTCGCCGACATTGAGATGGAGGTCCTCACCCAGCAATGCCTCATCGTGGACCGGGTCTCCTGCTTCCCGGGCCAGGTCGGTGAGGCGGCAGATGGCAACAGCCATGGCGCGCCCCCAGTCCTGCGGATGCCTGCTCGTGGACTCCTCGGTCACGGTGAACTTCTTGTCGGCCATCGTCATCATCTCCCCTGTCGTCCGTGAAGAACCCTCTACCACTTCGTTCCGGGTGTGAGCAAGCTTATCAGCGTAGGAGGGTGCCGTGCCGGATCTCGTCCGCGCTGCAAATTTTTGGGGGTGGCAGAGATTACTGTCACTCACGCCATGGTCTAGCAGCAGGCTCTGGCGCCGGACCAGCATTGGATACTCATGACAGAACCCGTGATCGTCCTCGACACCGCCACAGCGGACGTTCAGGCTGATCAAGAACTGACCCCCGCCCACCTCGAGAACACCAGTCCTGCGACCGTGCCTCCCACGAGGCGGGAGCGCGAAGCGCAGTGGCTCGCATGTGCTGTTCGAGCCGAGGATCTCACCGCGATGTCGCTGGCGGACCTGAGGATCATGGCAACCAGGATGTTCCGTCTGCTCGATACCGATGATCCGCCGATCAAGGCCCATGAGCGGTACCTGGCAGCCGTCGAGGAGATCGAAGCCAGGGTCCGTCGCGAGCCGGAGGTCGATGATGGCCGTGACCGTACGGTCTTCAAGGACTCTGCCTTCACGTCGCGATTCGAGTTGTACCTCGATGGGTATCTGACCACGTACCTCAGATACCTCATTGTCGGAGGTCAGCTCACCCTGCGCTCCCTCGTGGAGAAGCCAGGCTTCGAGGACAAAGGATTCGATCGTCTCCTGGTACGCCATGCGCTGCTCAACGCCCACAGGCGTCGACTCAGCGTGGTTGCAGCCTGCCCTGAAGCGCAGACCTTCCTGGAGCAGAACCCGCAGTACAGGACGCTGGCCCGCATCCCGGGCTGAATGCGGCGCAGCAGAGGGTACGCCGGGTCGCTCGACCAGCCGAAGGGGTGCTGGTGAGCACAGGCGGGCAAAGTCAGCACGTATGATGTGTGGCACAGCTGCCAGGTCTCAGGTTGCTGTGCGCACGCAGGGTCCAGCAGCGGTGCGCAGCTGATTCTTCTGAATGGGTAGTGGCATGGACATGGGGTGGGTTCAGGCAGTCGCGCGCGGACTGACGATGCTGTCGTCCCCGGCTGTTCATCTTCTGTTCGCCATCCTCCTCGCGGCGGCAGCGCTTCTCGGGCGCACCATCACCTTCGAGTCCTCGGAGCTCGCCCTCGTCTGGCCCGCAGCAGCCATCCACTTCCTCTGGGGACTCTGGAGCCTGAGATCCCGGCGCGACGTCGCCGTCGTGCTCATCGCAGCGATCCCCGTGCTGGCAACGGTCACCCTGGTCACCGGCCTCAGCCCCGCACTGGCTACCGGTGTGGTTCTCGGAAGCACGGTCCAGACAGTCATTGCGTCATACCTCGTCCGGCGACTGGTTCCCCGGCCCGGCATCCGAACGGTGGGGGACTATCTCCGACTCGGAGCGGTGGCACTGATCGCCTGTTCCGTCGGCGCCCTCGTCATCGTCGGTGGCAGCGCGCTGGATGGCTCCGACTCCCCCTTCTCCGTCTTCGTGCCCTGGCTCGTCCGCCACGCGGTGTCCCTCACCGCTGTCGGTTCGCTCGGCATCATCCTCGCCGGAGGCATCAGGAACCGGGCGGCCGGGAGGGAGCGCGCGTATCCCAACAGTGCCGGACCCAACGAGGCTGCAGCTCTGGCGGGAGTCTCCCTGCTCCTGTACACGGTGACCTTCGGGGCGACCTCCGGGCTGCCGGTCGCTTTTATCGTCATTCCGGTCCACATGTGGGCGGGCCTTCGCCTGCGGTCCGGGTGGGCAATGGTGCACGGACTCGCCTGTGGCGGTTTTCTCATCCTCTTCACCGTGGTGGGTCGAGGACCGTTCCAGGAGCTCGGCGAGGGCGTTGCCACCTACGCAGCGCAGTCCTTCATGTTCATCGCCTTCTCGCTCTCCGCGGTCCTGGCCCTGAGCATGGACGAGCGCCGGCACCTGATCGCGGGCCTGTACCGCGCCAACGCCGAGGCGGAGGCCTCGGCCGACCTCCGGGATCTCGTGATCAGCCGGATGAACGACGGCGTTCTGGTCGCCGGTCCCGATCGGCGCCTGATCTTCCAGAACGAGACGAGTGCCCGTTGGCTCGGATCCGGGGCTGCCCAGCCCGGTGAACCCTGGCAGCGCGATTACGAGATCACCACTGCGGACGGTGAGCCGCTCGCCGATGCGGAGAATCCGCTGAATCTCGCGCTGCAGGGGATCGCCACCGAACGCATGGACCTCGACCTCATCCATCCGGACGGGCAGGTGCTCCATCTGTCCGTGGATGCCATGCCGCTACCCGGCGAACGCGGCGCCGTCGTCGTCACCCGCAACATGACCGACGAGCGCGTATACCAGCGCGATCTGGGCCGCTTCGCCTCTGTAGTGGCCCACGACCTCATGACGCCGCTCACCGTGTTCGACGGGTGGCTCGAGATGCTCGAGGACCCGGATCTTTCGCCCGCTGAACGGCAATCGAGTGTCGGACGGCTTCAGCAGGCCAGCCTGCGCATGAGGACCCTGATCCGCAACCTCCTCGTGTACAGCCTGGCCAAGGAGGAGCGGCTCTCCCCGGCCGACCTCGACGTGACCGACGCCGTCCAGGGCATCATCGAACTGAGGAGTGCACTGCGCGGAGCCACCGTGCCTCCGGTCCGATTCACCGTCCTGACCCACCATCCGGTCCACGCCGATGAACGGATGTTCCTGCAGCTCATGGAGAATCTCGTGGGCAATGCCCTGAAGTACGGACGCACCGACGGGACGGCGGAGGTGACCATCGCGACGTCGGTCGACGCGGACACCGGCAGGACACTCGTGTCCGTCCGGGACAACGGTATCGGCATTCCCGAGGCGGACCTCGATCGGGTCTTCGACGAGTTCCACCGCTCCGAGAACGGCCTGACACGGGCGTCGGGTACGGGCCTCGGGCTGGCCATCTGCCGACGCATCGCGGAGAGCCATGGCGGGTGGATCGCCGTGCGGAACGTTCCCGGCGGCGGGGCGGAGTTCACGGTCAGCCTGCCGGCGTGCCAGGATCAGATGCCCGGAAGTGCCCGGCGCGAAGGCGTAGCGGCTTCCTCGATGGCCTCTGCGCAGACGTGACCCCCTGCTGACGATCTGTCGCGCGAGGAGGCCTACCCCCTGCCTCGCGGGTAGAGCTTCGGCGAGCCGGTGTGACCTTCTCCCGAGCGCAGACCGGCGATCACAGCGGTCATGGCATCGCGCGATGTCCGGCGAGCCTCCCAGCCCAGGTCGGCCCGTGCACGGGAGGTATCCATGACCGGGCACTGCGCCGCCATGTCGATCCAGCCCGGGTCGGTGCGCTGCAGCCCGAGTCCCCAGCTTCCCCCGACGATCCAGCGCAGGACGCGGACCGGCATGGAGATGACACGACGCGCGCCGAGCAGATCGGCAACGCGCGCAGGTGTCAGCTCGGGCTCGGCCGCGATGTTGAAGGCGCCCGAGGCGCGCTGCGCCACGACCCTCCAGTACGCGTCGGCGACATCCTCCGCGTGGACTGCCTGGAAGACGAAGGCGTCCGGGATCGGCACGAGGGGCAGCGGTACTGCACCCAGCACGATCTTCGGGACGAGCGGACCCAGGAAGTAGCGGCCAATCTCGCTGCCGGCCTGCTCCTGGAAGATCAGGCCCGGCCGGAGCCGTGCCACCGGGATGTGCGGATGGTCCTGTTCGAAGGCATCGAGCAGAGCCTCCTGCTCGGCCTTGTGCCGGCTGTAGTGGGAGGAGTCGATACCACCGGCCGGCCAGGACTCGTCCCTGCGGGTGTGCTTGGCGGAAGGGGAGTACGCGCCGACCGACGACGCGCAGACGACGTGCTGCACTCCCGCCGCCGCTGCTGCCCGCAGCACGTTCGCGGTTCCCGTGACGTTCGTCCGGTGCATGAATCCCTCGTCGCGGTTCGGCTGGATGGCCCACGCGAGGTGAACGACGGCGTCGACCCCGGTGAGCGCAGCGGTCAGGGCGTCCACGCTGTCCTCGGAGCCGATGTCGATGGCGTGCCAGTCGACGCCGTCGTACGGCTCCAGTGACGTGTCGGGAACGGTCCGGGCGATTCCCGCGATGGAGAGGGTGCCGTCCTCGGACCCGGAGACCTGCTCCTGGTCGCGCACGGCCTGGTGGAGACGGCTGAGGACGGCGGTGCCGACATTTCCGGTGGCACCGGTGACCATGATGCGCATGACTGACTCCTGGGTCTGGTGATTGCAGCCGGGTTCCACGACTGCGGCGACCCGGGCGCGTCGGAGCGCGACTGGACCGCTCAGTAAGCTTATGGTGCAGTTGACGGTGACGCACAGCCGCAATGGACACCGGGGGCCGGGTCCATGGCTTGACAGGGAGATATCCATGAGTAGTAGCAGCAGGGTGCGTACCGCACCGAAGAGCGAGGCGGCCAAGAGGGCGCAGACCGCTGTGCATCCGGAGGATTCGCGGAAGCCGGACAGCCTGAACGAGGTCAGGAAGCCGGCCTGGGGATACGTGTTCAAGCGCACTGTCAGCGAGTTCAGCAAGGACCAGTGCACCGACCTCGCGGCCGGGCTCACCTACTACGCCGTCCTCTCGATCTTCCCCGGCATCCTGGCCCTGCTCTCCGTTCTCGGGCTCTTCGGACAGGCGCAGGCCACCACGAATCAGGTGCTCGAGATCCTCGGGGAGTTCGCACCGGAAGAAGCACTCGAGACGATCAGGCCGACCATTCTCAGCCTGGCCTCCAACCAGGCGGCCGGGCTCACCTTCGTGATCGGTCTCGTGGGCGCCCTCTGGAGTGCATCGGGGTATGTCACCGCGTTCTCCCGGGCCACGAATCGGGTGTACGAGGTGGAGGAGGGCCGCAGCTTCTTCAAGCTGCGTCCGCAGATGCTGCTCATCACCCTGATCGTCCTCGTCCTGGTCGTCATCATGGGCCTGCTCCTCGTGCTCTCCGGTCCGGTCGCCCAGGCCGTCGGCGATGCGATCGGGCTCGGCAGTACCGCCGTGACCGTGTGGAACATCGCGAAGTGGCCGGTCATGGTCGCCTTCGCGGTCGCCATGATCGCCGTCCTCTTCTACGGCACGCCGAACATCCAGCAGCCGAAGTTCCGCTGGATGAGCCTGGGCGGATTCATCGCGCTGATCGTCCTGGCGATCACCACGGCCGGATTCTCCATCTATGTCGCCAACTTCGGTAACTACAACGCCACCTACGGTGCGGTTGCCGGCGTGATCGTCCTGCTCCTGTGGCTCTGGCTCGCCAATCTCTCACTCCTCTTCGGCGTGGAGTTCGACGCCGAGATGGAGCGCGGCCGGCAACTGCAGGCAGGAATCGAGGCCGAGGACACCATCCAGCTCCCCCCGCGGGACTTCTCCGCCGCGGAGAAGAAGCACGAGAAGTACCTGAAGATCGTCAACGAGGGGCGCGAGCTGCGCCTGGACTCGGAGCGCGAGTCACGCAAGTCCTGACGAAGCGGCGATGAAATGCTGATACAGGAGGAGCTCCACTGCCGTGCAGTGGAGCTCCTCCTGTATCAGCCGGACATTCTAGACTTGCACCATGACCAACACCGAGCAGAGCGACACATCGACGCACAGCACCAAGGGATCCTATGTGACCGACGGGAAGGAGTTCACGCGGGACACCCAGTACATCGAGACGAGGATCACGCGCGACGGCGCCGACGGCTACCCGGTGGAGGCCGGCCGGTACCGGCTCATCGCAGCACGAGCATGCCCCTGGGCCAATCGCTCGATCATCGTACGGCGGCTCCTCGGCCTCGAGGACGCGATCTCGCTGGGCACCCCGGGCCCCACGCACGACAAGCGCTCATGGACCTTCGATCTCGATCCGGACGGGCGGGATCCCGTGCTCGGGATCGAACGACTGCAGGAGGCGTTCTTCAAGCGCGACCCCGACTACCCACGCGGAATCACCGTTCCCGCCATCGTGGACACCACCACCGGTGCTGTCGTCACGAACAATTTCCCCCAGATCACGCTCGACTTCTCCACGGAGTGGAAGGACTTCCACCGCGACGGTGCCCCCGATCTCCTCCCGGAGCACCTTCGCGAGGAGATCGACACCGTCAACAAGCGTGTCTTCACGGAGGTCAACAACGGGGTGTACCGCTGTGGCTTCGCGGGTTCCCAGGAGGCCTACGACGCCGCCTACGACAGGCTCTTCACGGCTCTGGACTGGCTCGAGGAGCGCCTGACCACGCAGCGGTACCTCGTCGGGGAGACCATCACAGAGGCCGACGTCCGCCTCTTCACCACCCTGGTGCGGTTCGATCCCGTGTACCACGGCCACTTCAAGTGCAACCGCAACAAGCTGACGGAGATGCCCGCACTCTGGGGCTACGCACGTGACCTGTTCCAGACCCCGGGATTCGGCGACACCGTCGACTTCGAGCAGATCAAACAGCACTACTACATCGTCCACGAGGACATCAATCCCAC
Organism: Arthrobacter echini; assembly: GCF_004803505.1. Classification (GTDB taxonomy): domain Bacteria; phylum Actinomycetota; class Actinomycetes; order Actinomycetales; family Micrococcaceae; genus Arthrobacter_D; species Arthrobacter_D echini. The sequence continues at coordinate 212,898 of NZ_SSWH01000001.1, read as the reverse complement.
CGGCATCGTGCCGAAGGGACCCGACCTCTCCGGGTGGACCACCGAGCACGGGCGGGAAGCACTGGGCGGAAAGCCCTTCGGCGACGGGACCCCACCGGAGGCCCCCTGATCCAACAGCTCGGACCTGCTTCGGGGCGGGTGTCAGAGCACGGCTTTTTTTCCTGACCTGGTGCGCGACGTCGGCGTGGATCGGAAGCAGGTCTCCTTCATGGGGTACTGGCGGACGGGTCGCAGCGAACCGTCCTGAGCTTTCGCGACAGGTTGTCCACAGGCGTGGTGCACGCGTTGTGGCCCCGGTTCTCCTTCCCTACAGTGACGACGGAAACAGCTGCGACGAGAACCGCAGCGACGAGACGTCGGCTGGAGGTGGCGGATGGCCGGGACGACAGGGTCAGGACGGCATCGTGCCGCCGGTTCCCCTGCGGAGAAGGACAGTGTGATCACCCGACGAGCCGGGCATGGGCAGCGCGTCGTCCGCCTCATCGGGTCGTCGCGCAGCAGGGCCATGGAGGTCGGTATCGGTATCGCGTCCGTAGGGATCCTGATCATCGCCCACGGGCCGGACAGCACCGCGCCATCACCCGCCATGGTGACCACCTCCAGGACCGCCCACCCCGATTCCCCCGATCGTGCAGTGGCGGTGACGGCTGCGGATGCGGACGCGGCGTTCTCCCTGCACCCTGCAGGGCCGCCGGTCCACGTCGGCCCCCCGGTACGCGCCGCCGTCGAGGCGCTACCTGGTGCCACGGGGTCCGTGGAGTCCCTGGCGCCCCCGGAGATCATGAGCGACTCCCACAGTGCCTTCGACGTACCCGTCGAGCGTGCGGTCCTCGCCTCATCCTTCGGGTACCGCATCAACCCGGTGACCGGGGTGGGTCTGGAATTCCACCCGGGCCTGGATTACGCCTGCGGATGCGGTGCCGCTGTCACCGCCGTCGAGCCGGGCACGGTGATGGAGTCCGGCTGGCATGCGTACGGCGGAGGTCTGCGCGTCGTGATCGATCACGGGGGCGGACTGGCAACGACCTACAACCATCTCGGTGTGCTGGAGGTTCCGGCGGGTGCATTGATCGGTCGGGGCGAGCTGGTCGGCAGGGTCGGCAGTTCGGGCAACTCCACCGGGTGCCATCTCCACTTCGAGGTGCTGCTCGACGGGGATAAGGTCGATCCGGCACCGTGGTTCTGATCGCACCGGAGCAAGCGGGTCGGATCAGGCTGTGCCCGGTCAGGGTAGGGGATCACTCACGACGGCCGGATCCTTGTAGCCCAGCGGCATCCTCAACCGGAGCGATCTCGGCTTGACCTCGAAGAGCAGATGGGTCGCTGCCCCGAGGGCGTCACCGTCCATCTGGACCTCCAGCGGCTCCCGCAGGGTGACCTCGGCCGTGAGGCACTGGTGGTACTGGAGCGAGGGATCCTTGCCCCTGCCGCGGACGAAGAGCTTGCCGAGAACGGCCAGCCACCCCAGTCGGCCCTTCGGCGCGATGGTCATCAGGTCCATCAGGCCGTCGTCGATCTTCGCTCCCGGAAAGATCTCGAGCCCGCCCATGATCTTCCCGCAGTTACCGCCCATCACACTGCGCAGGCGGCACTCGAAGGGCGCGGCGCCGTCGATCGAGATGGAGGCGTGGGCAGGTTCACCGGGCAGATTCCTGATTCCCGCATCCACGTAGGCGAGCCAGCCGACCCGGTCCTTCAGATCCTCGCGCGTATCGGACATGATGGCGGCGTCGTAGCCGAGCCCGGCCATCACGAGGAAGACCTGCGCGTCCTGTGCGCGGTCCATGGTGAGGTGGACCACATCGATGCTGCGCTCGGTGCCGCGGAAGGCGGCCTCCACGGCGGATGTCGGGTCATCGACGGCGATGTCGAGATTGCGGGCCAGGAGATTCCCGGTCCCCAGTGGCACCAGGGCCATGAGCGTGTCGGTGCCGACGAGCTCCTCCGCGACGCACCGCACAGTGCCGTCTCCTCCGCCCACGATCACGAGATCGACTGCCGCATCGAGTGCCTCACGCACCTGACCCTGGCCCGGGTCCTCCTCCGTGGTCTCCAGGACCAGGGGTGCCTCCCAGCCCTCCTCGGCGGAGAAGCGTTCGACGGCGTCCCGCACGTCGTCGGCGGGGGACTTGGTGGGGTTGATGATCAGCGCTGCGCGGCGGCCACCCGGGCCCGTGCCGGTGTCGGTCCCTGGACCGGTGATCGCCTCGGGGGGAGCGTCAGTGGGCATGATGTCCTTCATACGGGGGCCGGCGGGTGGGCTTCGAGCCTATCCCGTCGGGTGCAGGCGTCGGGTAGTAGTGTTCTCGAGGTGACTTTCACCCGCAGATACGTGGCACTGGGAGACTCCTTCACCGAGGGGGTCGGCGATACGGATCCGGGCTCGCCCAACGGCGTCCGGGGCTGGGCCGATCGCGTCGCGGAGCAGCTGATCCATGCGGATCCGTCCTGGGGTTTCGCCAATCTGGCGATCCGCGGGAAGAAGATGCGCCAGATCCTCGACGAGCAGATCGACGCCGCGCTGGCGCTGGAGCCGAACCTCGTCACCATCTATGCCGGCGCGAACGACATCCTGAGACCGCGCGTCGACATCGACCAGCTGATGGACCGGTACGACGACGGGGTACGCAGACTTCGGGAGTCCGGGGCCGACGTCGTGCTCTTCACCGGTTTCGACGCCTCCGCCTCCGCTGTGTTCGGTACGACCCGCGGGCGTACTGCCATCTACAACGAATTGGTGCGCGAGATCGCCGACCGGCGCGGGGCACTGATCGTGGACTACTGGCGTCTTCGTGAGTTCCAGGACTGGGGCTACTGGGACGTGGACAGGATGCACATGTCCACGGCAGGTCACACGCTCATGGCGGTGCGGGTCCTCGAGGCCATGAGCGCATCGCACCGGATCGACCTTCCCGAACTCGCGGAACGTCCGGCTTTGAGACGGCTCGCGCAGGTACGCGCTGATGCGCAGTGGGCCAGGGAGTACCTCACTCCCTGGGTGGGACGGCGGCTGCGGCGGGTGTCCTCGGGTGACGGGCTCAGTGCGAAGTACCCGGCGCTGGTGCACCCGCGATGGGCCTCGGGCGCCTCCTGACCAGGCACGGGCGCCGGCGCGCCCGCGCCACCCGCCGGCTCCCGCGGCACAGGGACTTCCCATGTATCTCGTAGCGGGGTTTGGCCGCGGCCATGCCTGCCGGTAGCATGGTAGGGCGTTTGGTCGGAGGTCAGCGCGCTCGTCCGTGGACAGGCAGGTGCTCTCCGGCTACCCGCGACTACCTGGAATTCAGGTATGTGCCGGTGGCGACGCCGCGCACCACCTGATCTTCACCGTCTTCCCCGCGGCGAGGTGCTTCGGCAGGTTCTCACCCTGCCAGGTCAACCTCCGGAAAGCTGCAGTAATAACGGTGTCATTACTGGTGGCGGGACGCCCGACAAGTGATTCCGTCACGTTCATCTAATCTGGAGGAGAGTTATGGCAGCCCACTGCCAAGTGACCGGAGCCGAGCCCGGCTTTGGACACAGCATTTCGCACTCGCACCGCCGCAACAAGCGCCGGTTCGACCCCAACATTCAGAAGAAGCGCTACTACGTGCCTTCCCTGCGCCGCAACGTGACCCTGCAGGTCTCGGCCAGGGGCATCAAGACCATCGATGTCCGCGGGATCGAAGCCGTTGTCGCCTCGATCCTCGCGAGAGGAGTGAAGCTCTAGTGGCGAAGGACAGGGACGTACGTCCGATCATCAAGCTGAAGTCCACCGCAGGAACGGGTTTCACCTACGTGACGCGGAAGAACCGTCGCAACAATCCGGACCGTATGGTCCTGATGAAGTACGACCCCAAGATCCGCAAGCACGTCGAATTCCGTGAGGAGCGCTAAGCATGGCCAAGAAGTCAATGATCGCCCGCAACGAGCAGCGCAAGCTCGTCGTCGAGCGCTACGCGGCCAAGCGCCTCGAGCTCAAGAAGACCCTCGTGGACGAGAACGCCACGGATGAAGCCCGTGAGGCTGCACGCCTCGGGCTGCAGAAGCTGCCTCGCAACGCATCGCCGGTGCGACTGCGCAGTCGTGACCAGATCGATGGCCGTCCCCGGGGGACGCTCCAGAAGTTCGGTATCTCGCGCGTCCGGTTCCGCGACATGGCGCACCGTGGCGAGCTGCCCGGCGTGACGAAGTCGAGCTGGTGACAGGCGCGAGCGCTTTCGCCCAGTAGTGGGTGCCGTCGATATGGTCGACGGTGCAGAAGGAGTCGGCAGCCCTCGGGCGGCCGACTCCTTCGTGTCAGTGGCCGTGCCGGGGGCCGGGAGCGGAGCACCGTATCAGCACGCAACCCCGCGAGGCAGGAAATACCGGTATTCACGGCGCAGTGCCGCATGAACACGCGGGAGATACCTGACAAGCTGATAGGTTTTCGAACAGAGGCTTTTCCAACACCGAGAAGAGCTCAATTCCGAAGTCTGACTTCCAGGAGGATCTGACATGGCTAAGAATCGTAGTGAACTTGTTGCCGAGGTAGCAGAGAAGGCCGACACCAGCCAGGCCGCCGTCAACGGCGTCCTCGACGCACTGTTCGAGGTCTTCGCCGAGTCCGTCGCCGCGGACGAGAAGATCACCATCCCCGGGTGGCTGGCGGTGGAGCGCACGAGCCGCGCAGCACGTACCGGACGCAACCCGCAGACCGGCGAGACCATCCAGATCGCCGCAGGCCACAGCGTGAAGCTGACCGCGGGCTCGAAGCTCAAGGCTTCCGCCAAGTAGGTCACGGTGATCCGGAGGACCGCCACCGCTCACGGTGGCGGTCCTCCGTCGTAAGAGCCCACCCCTGTGCTTCATCTGACACGTAGCGGTAGCCGTTGTCGGCGGTACGGACCGACCGATCGGACGACCCCTGGGAATTGGCCCTATTTCTACTCCGGGTAGAGAATGGTGTCCGTGTCCACCACTGCGAAGCAACCGCGTGAGAGGCTTGCCGCGCCCGCGACCGGGCGCTTCATCGGCACCGGTTGGTTGATCGCCGCGGGCCTCGTGGTCCTGGCAGCCCTGATCCTCGGGTTGCTCTACTCGGGCGCTGCCGCAACCCGCCAGCTGGGCGACCCCGGAGCACTGACCCGCTGGGGACTGCCCGTGGCGAAGACCCTCAACAACACCGCGGCCGCCGGGACCATCGGTGCCCTCGTGTTCGCGGTCGTCATGCTCCCGCGGAGGATCGGCGCGGTGGGCCGCAAGCCGCACAAGGATGCGGCCGAGCATCCCGCGTTCTCGCGGGCGGTACTCCTGGCCTCCGTCTCGGCGGTCGCCTGGACCCTGGGGGCACTCGGCGTGCTGGTGTTCACCTACTCGGACGCCGCGGGTCTGCCCCTGAGTTCGGATCCGACCTACACCGAGGGCCTGGCAGCCTTCCTGACCGACTTCTCCACCGGGCGCGCCTGGCTGGTCACCTCGATCGTCGCCGCGCTCCTCGCGACCATACTGTTCGGGGTGCGCTCCCAGATCGGACTGGCGCTCGGACTGGTCCTGGCGCTGCTGAACCTGCTCCCCATGGCGCTGGTGGGCCACTCCGCCAGCGGCGACGACCACAACGCCGCGGTGAACTCGATCGCGCTGCATCTGGTGGGCGTATGCCTGTGGGCGGGCGGAATCATCGCCCTCGCCATGGTGAGCGGGAGACTCGGCGACCAGACGCTCCCCGTGCTCAAGCGCTTCTCGGCGCTGGCGGGGTTCGCCTTCGTCCTCGTGGTCGCGTCCGGTGTGATCAACGCCAGCCTCAGGATCACCGATCTCGCGCAGCTCGGCTCCCCGTGGGGGCTGCTCGTGACCTTCAAGACCATCGCCACCCTGCTCCTCGGCGGGATCGGCTGGATGCACCGCCAGTGGATCATCCCCCAGCTCGAGGCCCCGGCGGGATCGGCTGCATCAGGGCTCTCGGCACGTCGTGTCCTCTGGCAGTTCATCGCCGTCGAGCTCGTGGTCATGGCTGCCGTGTTCGGCGTGGCCGGAGCGCTCGGACGTACCGCGCCGCCCCGGGCGGAGGTGCTGCCCGCCGAGGCCGGACCGGCACGCATCCTCACGGGGTACGACCTGCCGCCCGAGCCCGTCCTCTCCCGGTGGCTCACGGAATGGCGCCCGGACTGGCTGTGGATCGCCGTCGCGCTGACCCTCGGCATCGCGTACGTGCTCGGTGTACTCAAGCTGCGTCGCCGCGGCGACTCCTGGTCGATCCTCAGACTCCTCAGCTGGCTGACCGGACTGCTCCTGCTGACCTACTTCACCTCGGGTGCGCCTGCTGTCTACGGCATGGTGCTCTTCAGCGCCCACATGATCGATCACATGGCGCTGACCATGGTGGTGCCGCTGTTCCTGGTCCTCGGCGCGCCGGTGACGCTCGCCCTGAAGGCGCTCAGTGCGCGCCGGGACGGCACGCGGGGCATCCGCGAGTGGATCCTCGCCATCGTCCACTCCTGGCCGTCCAGGATCATCACACACCCCCTCTTCGCCGCCGGTAACTTCGTGGCCTCCATCATCGTCTTCTATTATTCGCCGCTGTTCGGTTTCGCGCTGCGCGAGCATGTGGGACACGAGCTGATGATCACGCACTTCCTCATCACCGGGTACATCTTCGTGCTGTCGATGATCGGCTCCGATCCCGTGCCGTACCGCGCTCCGTACCCCCTGAGGATCCTGCTGCTCTTCGCGACCATGGCCTTCCACGCGTTCTTCGGCGTCGCGCTCATGGGCTCGACATCCCTCCTCCAGGCGTCCTGGTTCGGCAACATGGGCCGTGAGTGGGGCGGCTCCGCGCTCGCCGACCAGCAGGTCGGAGGGGCTGTCACCTGGGGCGTCGGGGAGCTTCCCACACTCCTGCTCGCCATCGGTGTCGCTGTCATGTGGTCCCGGTCCGACGCACGGGAGACGAAGCGGAAGGACCGTGCGGCGGACAGGAATAACGACGCCGAGCTCGCCGCTTACAACAGCATGTTCACCGACCTCGCAGCGCGGGACGTCGGACCCCGGGCCCCCCGGACGCAGCCCGCTGCGCGGGCCACCACAGCAGGAGACGATGAATGACCGAAACCACTGTGCGCACCGGATACCGGGTGCGCGGTTCAGCCCTGACCGGCCGTAACTGGCTCAACACGGGAGGCAGGCAACTTCAGCTCGAGGACCTGCGCGGGAAGATCGTCATCCTCGACTTCTGGACGTTCTGCTGCATCAACTGCCTGCACGTCCTCGACGAACTGCGGCCGCTCGAGCAGCAGTACCCGGACGTCCTGGTCACCGTGGGGGTGCACTCCCCGAAGTTCGAGCACGAGGCCGATCCCGCAGCCCTTGCCTCGGCGGTGGAACGCTACGACATCGACCATCCGGTCCTGGACGATCCGCAGCTGGGCACCTGGGCGGCCTACACGGCCCGCGCCTGGCCCACCCTCGTGGTGATCGATCCCGAGGGCTACATCGTGGCGCACCTCTCCGGAGAGGGGCATGCGGCAGGTCTCACCTCGCTGGTCGCCGAACTCGTCGCCGAGCACGAGGCCAAGGGGACGCTGCACCGTGGGGACGGCCCCTACGTGCCGGCCGCCGGCACAGCCGGGACCCTGAAGTTCCCCGGGAAGCTCCTCGCCATGCCGGACTCCGGCACCTTCCTCGTGGGTGATACCGGGCACCACCGACTCGTCGAGCTGGAAGCGGACCTGACCACCGTACGGCGCACCATCGGGTCGGGGGCCAGGGGCCACGCCGACGGCGGGCCCTCCGAGGCCCGCTTCAACGAACCGCAGGGGCTCACGCTGCTTCCCGCGGCACTCGCCGCAGAGGTGGGGTACGACGTCGTCGTCGCCGATTCCGTGAACCACCGGCTCCGCGGCGTCGAGCTGGCCACCGGTGAGGTCACCACGCTCGCCGGCAACGGGACGCAGCGACTCCTCGACGCAGGCAACCACACGCGGGCCGGGCTGCAGGAGAACGCCCGTGAGGTGGGTGCCGAGAGCGAGTCGCCGCGCCTGACCGAGACACACCTCGGGGATGACGCGCTGGACGTCTCGCTCTCCTCGCCGTGGGACGTGGTGTACTCGTCCGTCCTGGAGCGCGTGGTCGTGGCGATGGCCGGCACGCACCAGCTGTTCAGCTACGACCCGCGCACCCGTGCCATCGACGTCCTCGCCGGGACCGGGCTGGAGGGACTGCTGGACGGCGATGCCTCCGCCGCGTGGTTCGCCCAGCCCTCCGGGCTCGTCGAGGACGCCGACGGTACTCTGTGGGTGGCCGATTCGGAGACCTCGGCCGTGCGCTCGCTGACCTTCAGTGAGACCGACGGGCGTATCCGGACACAGGTGCACACCGTCATCGGGACCGGCTTGTTCGACTTCGGGTTCCGCGACGGTGACGCGGAGCAGGCACGACTGCAGCACCCGCTGGGCGTGACCGCGCTTCCCGACGGGTCGATCGCCATCGCCGACACCTACAACGGAGCCGTCCGCCGATACGATCCTGCGACGCGCCAGGTCTCCACCCTCCTGCGCGGTCTCTCGGAGCCCTCCGACGTGCTCGTGGATGTGGGCCCGGTGGCGGGCGGCGGGGATCCCCTGCTCATCGTCGTCGAGGCGAACAGTCATCAGCTGGTGCGGGCTCCGCTGCCCCGGGAAGCGCTCGCGGTCGACGAGGGGGCATCCCGGACGCAGCGACCCACGACGGCGGTGGCCGACGGGCCGCTGGCGCTCACGGTCCGCTTCACCGCGCCCAGCGGACAGAAGCTCGACGACCGCTGGGGTGATCCCACGCAGCTGGCGATCAGTGCCTCCCCGGAGTCGCTCATCGTCTCCGGCGGCGGGACCTCACAGGGGCTGACGCGCGAGCTCGTGCTCTCACCGGAGGCGGGCGACGGCGTGCTGCACATCACCGCACGGGCGGCCTCCTGCGACGGCGAGCCGGGCGGGGAGATCCCCGACCACGCCGCCTGCCATCTGTACCAGCAGGACTGGGGGATCCCGGTGTCCGTCACCGAGGACGGCGAGAGCGCCCTGACGCTGGACCTGCGCGGCCTGGACTGAGGCTCCTGGCCGCTCCGGAGGGAAGGACGACCCGGACTCCGACGACGGAGCCCGGGTTCGCATGGGCTCAGTCGTCGACGATGGGGGTCACGGTGACCGCGTTCCCCGTGACCGTCAGGTCCGCTTCGAACTGGTAGGCGATCGATTCGGAGATATCGGTCTCGGCGCCGGAGAAGTAGTCGCGGAACGTCGTCTCCAGCCGGGCCGAGCCCTCGAGGGGAGCCAGGGCCCAGCCGCCGTCCTCCGCCATGATGGTCACCGATGGGTACTCCTCGATGGTCCATACGACGTCGGCGGCCACCGGCTCGGTGGTGACGTAGGCGAAGGGACAGCCGGTCGGCTGGAAGACCGCCTGGGCGGCGCAGGAGTCGAGGAACGCATGCACGCGGTCGGTCACGGCCTGCTCCAGCTCTGGCGTGGTCGTGGTGGCGAGGTCCAGCTGCGCCGGGGTATCGCCGGAGCCCGTCACGACGGCCTGCTGCTGCGGGGAGGTGAGATACGGGCCGCTGACCTGTGCGGTGACGATCGCCGGGTAGAACGATGCGAGATCGGTCGCGCCGTCCCCGAGTCCGACGTCCATGCCATTGACCGTCGCCATATCGAGGGTCGGCGCCGAGATCCTGAGCGTCGGCAGCGTCGTCCGCGTGAACTCCCAGACGTCGAAGACACCCCACGTGGTCCCCGTCTGCTCCAGCTCGAAGAGCGTGGTCTGCGCTGCGCCGTCGAGCTGGTAGCTGACCGGGACCTCCACCCGGTCCGCACCGGTGTCCCGGGCATCCTGCACCTCGATGTCCTCGAGGGGTGCACTCGCCGCACGCAGAGCATCGCCGTCGAGCAGGCTCGGATCGACGCCTTCGGGAACAGCTGCGTCCAGCAGACCCAGGGCCTGCCCGCCGTCGCCCTCCTGCAGTGCTCCGAGGTAGCGCTCCACGCGGTGCTCGGGGCTGTAGAGCCGCGAGTTCATGGCGGCCACGAGCGCGCTGCAGCAGGCCACGATCAGCAGGATGGCCAGCACCCAGGCTGCGAGAACCTTCACGACCGGGCTTGTCTGCACGCCTCAACGGTACCGGCTGGAGGGACTCAGCCGGGCAGGAAGCCCACCAGTACCCCGAGGACCGCGAGGCAGAGGCCCACGACGGCGAGGCCGCGGGTGCCCCGATAGGGTGCCCGGAGCGAGAAGGTGACGGGTCTGCGGACGTGGAAGTAGATGCCGATCTCCTCGCCCGACGGAGGAGGATCAGGCCTGGCAGTGCCCCTGGGTTCCACCTGGCCGGACCACAGCGCCTCGATGATCCGGTACCGGTGGTCGTGCCACCGCAGGTAGGCGTGGCCCTCGTGCTCGAAGCTGATGGCGTGCGTGCTGATCCACGAGCCGTAGATGAGCCGGATCGCCACCGCTGCCAGGAGGAGGCCCACACCGAGGGCCGTGAGAGTCGAACTGATGATCTCCAGCGCGATCATGCGTGAGCGCCCTGCAGGGCCACCCGCTCCGGCACAGCCGGCCCCGGAGTTAGGGGATCCGCCGGGATCTGCCCGGCGGCGTCGCGTTCACCCATGGGGGCCAGCCTACACAGCAGGACCGGCACCCGTTCGGCGGTGCCGTTCCTGCTGTGTGTCCTCCTGCGCCTCGCCTCATGCCCGTCGGACCCCGCAGGCGCAGGGTCGGCGCGCGGGTCAGCCGGCGGTGTGCTTCCCGCCCGCCGCAGTGGCACCCGAGGACCGCGGTGCACCGGCCTGGACAGTGGCGGCGGGCCGGCCCGAGGTCGTCTGCTCACCCGTCCCGGATCCGCGCTCCTCGTCGGCCTGCTGGGCCGTTGCGATCTCCTCGGCGCGTTCCTCGTTGGCCTCGCGCGTGAGTTGGGCGCCCGCCTCGGCGTCCCGCGTCAGGTTCTCCCCGCTCTCCGCGTCGAACAGGTGGAGCTTGCGGGTATCGAGCCAGATCTCCGCTTCCCGCCCTCCGCGGATGCGGCTGGCCGCGTCCAGGGTGACGACGATCTGCGGACGCAGCTCATCGGCGTCCATCTCACGGGCGAGACTGTTCAGCACGTCCCGCATCTCGGGCGCGGGATCGAAATTGATGTATCCGTACTGCTCGTTGCCGAGCCACTCGGTATGCGTCAGGGTCGCCGTGAAGGTGGTTCCGTTGGCGTGCTTGTGGTCCTCCACCAGCTTGGCGTCCTCGAAGAACTCGGGGCGCAGGCCCACGAGTACCACCTTCCTGCCCGCCGCCTTCTCGGCCTTCGATGCCGGGATCTCGAGGTCACCGAGTGAGGTGTGCAGCGTGTTCCCCTCGATGGTCGCCGGCAGGAAATTCATCGAGGGAGAGCCGATGAACCCCGCGACGAAGAGATTGACGGGCTGCTCGTAGAGCTCGCGTGGCGAGGCGATCTGCTGGAGCTCACCCTTCTTGAGCACCGCTACGCGGTCGCCGAGGGTCATAGCCTCGGTCTGGTCGTGCGTGACGTACACCGAGGTGATGCCCAGCCGACGCTGCATCTGGGAGATCTCCGAGCGCATCTGCCCGCGCAGTTTGGCATCGAGGTTGGAGAGGGGTTCGTCGAACAGGAACGCGTCCGCCTGACGGACGATCGCCCTGCCCATCGCGACGCGCTGGCGCTGGCCGCCCGAGAGATTCGCGGGCTTGCGCTGCAGGTGCTCCGTGAGCTCGAGCGTGGAGGCAGCATCCGTGACCAGCCTGTTCACCTCGTCCTCCGAGTGCTTGCCCTTGGCCAGGCGCAGGGGGAAGGCGATGTTCTCGTACACGGTGAGGTGCGGGTAGAGGGCGTAGTTCTGGAACACCATCGCCAGATTTCGGTCACGCGGAGCCTTCTCGTTGACTCTCTCGCCGTTGATCAGCAGATCACCGTCGGTGATGTCCTCGAGCCCCACGATCATGCGCAGCAGGGTGGACTTCCCACAGCCGGAGGGGCCGACGAGGATGATGAACTCGCCGTCGGCGATGTCGATGCTGATGTCGTTGACGGCGGGGAAGCCGTCCCCGTACTTCTTGACCAGGTTGTTGAGGGTGATTGAAGCCATGGTGCGAATCCTTTACTTGAACCGGGGGCGTTAGCCCTTGACGGCGCCGGAGGTCAGGCCCGAGACGATCTGGCGTTGGAAGAGGAGAACGAGCAGGACCACGGGGATGGTGACGATGATCGCCGCTGCCGAGATCGCGCCGGTGGGCGCCTCGAACTGGGATGCTCCCGTGAAGAACGCCAGGGCCGCCGGAACGGGTCTCGCCGTCTCCGTGGAGGTCAGGGAGATCCCGTAGACGAAGTCGTTCCACGCGATGAAGAAGGCGATGATCGCCGTCGTGAAGACGCCGGGCGCGGCCAGGGGCACGATCGCCTTGCGGAAGGCCTGCCACGACGTCGCACCGTCCACCTGTGCTGCCTGCTCGAGCTCCCACGGGATCTGCCGGAAGAACGCGGCGAGGGTCCAGATGGAGATCGGGAGAGTCAGTGACAGGTACGGGATGATCAGTCCGAGCCACGTGTCGTAGAGACCGATGGTCCGCCAGAGGTTGAACAGTGGCGTGACGATCGAGATGACGGGGAAGATCGAGACTGCCAGCGCCGTGGTGAGAACCAGACCCTTCCCGGGGAAGTCCAGCCGGGCGATGGCGTAGGCGCACAGTGTGGCCAGGACGACGGCGATGAACGTGGCGATCAGCGAGATGCCGATCGAGTTGCGCAGTGCCGAGAGGAAGAGTCCCTGTGCGTTGCCGACGAGGATCTGCTCGTAGTTCGATGTGGTTGCCTGCCCCGACGTCGGCAGGAACGTGCCGCTCGTCAGATCGCTCGGGGCCTTGAACGAGGTGGCCAGGATCGATGCCACGGGAAAGAGCGCGTACAGGAGCACGAGGACCGTGACGATGGCCCAGAGGACCTTGTTCTTGGTGCTGGAGTTCGTCATCCTTTTCCTCCCTGGGTGCCGGCGAGATCGACCTTGAACAGTTTGATCGCGACGAAGCTGATGATCAGGACACACAGGAAGAGCAGGACGGAGACCGCCGAGCCCAGGCCGATCTCCAGCCTACTGATCGATTGTCGGTACGCGAGCAGCGAGAGGACCTCGGTGCCGTATGCGCCGTTGGTCATGATGAACACGTTGTCGAAGATCCGGAAGGCGTCCAGCGCCCGGAAGAGGACCGCGACCATGATCGCAGCCTTCATGTTCGGGATGATGACCTTGCGCATCTGCTCCCACCAGGTGGCGCCGTCGACCTTCGCGGCTTCGCTGAGCTCGTCGGGTACCTGCGCCAGACCGGCCAGCAGGAGCAGGGAGATGAACGGGGTGGTCTTCCAGATCTCGGAGGCCATGATCACGAACAGGGCGGTGCCTGTCTGGGCGAACCAGTTCAGGTTCTCGTCGATGCCGGGCAGCCAGTCGAACCACGAGTTCACATAGCCCGAGTTGATGTCGAAGGCGTAGAACCAGGCGAACGCCGAGACGACGGTGATGATGCCGTACGGCACCAGGATCGCTGTCCGGAGCACCCCCCTGACGGACTTCAGGGCCTTGTTCATCACGAGGGCCAGGGCGAAGCCGAGGACGAGTTCCACGGCCACGGTGATGACGGTGATCAGGAGTGTGGTGCCGAGATCTCGCCACCACACGGAATCGGTGAGGATGACCCCGTAGTTGCCGAGCCCGACGAACTGCCGCTCGTCGGGTGCGGTCAGGCGGAACTGGAACAGGGACTCGTAGGTGGCCTGCAGGATCGGGTACAGCGTGACGAGCAGCATGACCACGAAGGCCGGACCTGCAAGGAGCCAGCCGAGGCGACGTTCGGCCCGGGCCCGCTCGCTGTACTGCTTCGGGGCCTTCTTCCCCGGCGTCGACCGGGTCTCGACACTCGGCGTCGAATCGGGAGAGCTGGTGGGATTTGCCGGTGGAGCGGGTACGGCGGAGGTCATAGCAGCCTCTCTCCTCGTAGGACAGCGGTGATGAAATCGGTGGATTGCTCCGGAGTGGTCTCGGGGTCCACCTCGGACGGCGGAGCCCAGAGCTGCTGGATCCCCGTCGACACCTCGTTGTAGAACGGGGTCTGCGGACGTGGTGCGGCATCCTGCAGGGAGTCGCGGATGACCGGAGCCATCGGGAAGGAGTCCGCGATACGCGGATCCTCGTAGGCCTCGGTGTTGGACGGCGGATTGCCGTTGGTGACGAAGTACTCCGCCTGGTTCTCGACGGACACGATGCACTGGACGGCCTCGTACGCCAGCTCGGGGTTGTCGCTCTCGGCACCCACACCGAGGTCGATGCCACCGAGGGGAGCGGCCGCTGACTCGTCGTCGTAGACGCGGGGGTAGATGCTCCAACCGATGTCGTCGAGGACGGCCTCGTCGAGAGTGCCTGCGTCCACGGCTCCGACGGTGGCGGGCCAGACGAAGGGGTAGTTGACCATGAACGAACCCGCATCACTCTGGAAGAGGTCGAGGGAGGCGTTCTCGTTCTGTGTCGCGAGTCCCGGCCCGCCCAGGCCTTCCTCACCGATGGTGGAGATGATCCGCGCGGCTTCGCGTCCTGCATCGGAGACGAGGTCGAGCTCGATCTCGTCGGCCGGGGCCTCCGGATTGGTGACGATCGACCCGCCCGCGGACTCGACCAGGGCGTTCACCCACACCGTCATCGACTCCGCCTGGGCGCCCTGTACCCCGAGGTCCTTGTCCTGGGATTCTGCGGCGTCCATGATCTGGTCCCAGGTGACCGGTGCCGACATGTCCAGGCCCGCAGCCTCGGCCACCGACTCCCGGTACCAGAGGATCTGCGTGTTCGCCCAGAACGGTACGGCGACGAGTTCGTCCCGCCACGTGGCCCCGGCCAGTGCACCCTCGACGACGTTCTCGGTGGTGGCTGCTGCGACGTCGTCGGGCACCGGGGCGAGGAAGCCTGCCAGTTCGGGGACGAACGGCGGGTCGAGGCTCATGATATCGAGGGAGGAGTCCCCCGCTGCGAGGCGGCGAGCGAGCTGTTCGCGCTGGGAGGCGGCATCACTGGGCAGCAGCGACGTCTCGATGCTGTAGCGCCCGTCCGATTCGGCGGTGCATCTCTCGGCGATGGCGGCCTGGCCTCCGGCATCCGGGTTGATGTACCAGGTGAGGGTGTTGTCGGACGCCGCGGGCCCGCACCCACTCATCAGCAGCGTTCCGGCCAGGACGCCCGCCACGACGGCGGCGTGTCGGCGGTTCTTCACCGCATTCTGTGTTCTTCGACTGGTCGGCATTCGCACCGAGCCTCCACATCTTCGTAGACAACCCGGCCGCGGATCCGATTGGACCGACAGCCCGGGCTAACGTGCTTTTGACCATATGCCCTGAGGCCGCGATTCGCTAGACAGCAGCCATCGAGCCCTCGACCAGGGGAGTCCACCACATGAAGGGAAGGGCATCGCCACCACAGGGGTGCTGGAGCGGTGAGGCCAGCGGCAGGCCGGTCGGGAGACCGCGGAGGACGCGCCCGCATCGATCGGCATCCAATGGCATCGATCGCCGGCGGAGGTACAGCAGATATACATCGGAAGTACACGAGGGAGCGGGCGACGGGAATCGAACCCGCGTATCGAGCTTGGGAAGCTAGCGCTCTACCATTGAGCTACGCCCGCAGCGGGACCGTCCGGGTCATCGCCCGCCAGTCCCTGTGGAACAACGAGATCGAGCCTACCCCACCCCCAGCCGGGCTCAAACACAACTCCACCCACCGCAGTGGTATCGCCTTCGCAGGACGACAGCCGTCCTACGCCTGGGCCCCGGGGTCGCGGACGGCGTCGGTCCCGGCAGTGCCCGGCTCGACGCTCGACGGTGGGTCCTCCGGCGTGGCAGGCACCGCTGCCGCTCGCGCCCGGTCGATCAGTTCCCGCCAGGGTTCCTCGAGCCGGCTCTCGGGCAGGTGGACCTCGGTGTAGCCGATGGTGATGCGGTAGGTGAAGCGGTCACGCTCGTCCCCCGGAACGGGAGGGACTTCGGCTTCGGCGAGGGGAAGCCACCGCTGCTCGGCCTCGGCGCTGCTGACGTCGACGGTCCAGGTCCGCGTGAGTCCACCGACGCCGCCGGATCGGGCGATCTCGATCCTCACACCGGGACACCCACCCGGGTCCACGCTCCGGCGACGGCCCCGGCCTCGCGGCTCCCGGCCCCGAAGCGCTGCACCGCGGCGTCGTGCGTGGTTCCGGCGAAGGTGCGGAAGTCGCAGTCGGTCAGGACACTGCCGCTGACGACGGCGTCGTACCAGATGCGCCCCGCGCCTTCCCACGCAGGCCCGCCGAGCGCTGTCGCCGCGAGGTAGAACGCGTGGTTGGGGATGCCGGAGTTGATGTGCACGCCGCCGTTGTCGGAGGACGTCTCCACGTAGTCGGCCATGGTGGCCGGCTGCGGGTCCTTGCCGAGGACGTCGTCGTCGAATGCCGTGCCCGGCGCCTTGAGCGAGCGCAGTGCCTCTCCCTCCACCTGGTCGGTGAAGATGCCCTTGCCCACGAGCCAGGAGGCGGTCTCTGCCGGCTCACCGAGCAGCCGCTGCTCCACCAGCACACCGAAGACGTCCGAGAGCGACTCGTTGAGCGCCCCTGACTGGCCCTGGTACTCCAGATTCGTGGAGTACTGCGTGAAGCCGTGGGTCAGCTCGTGGCTGATGACGGTGAGCGACGCCGTGAAGCGGGTGAAGATCTCACCGTCACCGTCGCCGAACACCATCTGTTCGCCGTCCCAGAAGGCGTTGTCGTAGTTCATCCCGTAGTGGACCGTGGCATGCAGGGCCTTGCCCATCCCGTCGACCGAGCTCCGTCCGTACTCCTCGCTCAGGAGCGCATAGGTGGCGCCGAGCCCCTCGTAGGCTTCATCGGCGGCGAGGTCGCCCGTGGCAGTGGCACCCTCCTCGCGGAGCAGAGTCCCGGGCAGCTCCTCCCGGGTACCGGCGTCGTGGATGCGCCGGTGCAGTGTGCCGACGACCGCGCCGCCCCGGCGGACCGGCGCACTCAGAGCCTCGGCGCGATTCTGCAGAACGGGGTCCAGCTCGACCAGCGCATGGCGTGCGGCCCGGGAGGCCAGGGCGAGCTGCGGATCGCCGAGCCCGGCGATCCGGTCCAGCAGGTACGGGGGGACGATACTGCAGTGGATCCGCGGCATGGGGGCCTCCTTCGCTGTGTCCCACCGTAGACCCACCGGCCGACGAATCACGGCACGTAGGCTTGGTCCATGAGCGTGGAGCGGAACACCCGCAGGCTGGAGCAGGGCATCGAGCGGGATTTCTCGGACAAGATGAGCTACGGCTCCTATCTGGAGCTGGACCGGCTGCTGGACGCGCAGCGGCCCGTGAGCTCCCCCGAGCACCACGACGAGATGCTGTTCATCATCCAGCACCAGACCTCGGAGCTGTGGCTCAAACTCGTCCTCCACGAACTCCGTGCGGTGCGCCTGAAGCTGCAGGCGGACGATCTCCGGGCCGCCATGAAGGGCATTGCCCGCATCAAGCACATCCAGCGTTCGCTCACCGAGCAGTGGTCGGTGCTGGCTACCCTCACACCCTCCGAGTACGCGGAGTTCCGCGGTGACCTCGGCTCCTCGAGCGGCTTCCAGTCCTACCAGTACCGTGCGGTGGAGTTCCTGCTCGGCAACAAGAACGCTGCCATGATCGAGGTCTTCGATGCCGATCCCACCGCGCAGGCCCTGCTGCGCGAACTGCTCGGGCAGAGCAGCATCTACGACGAGTTCATCGCCCTGCTCGCCCGCCGGGGGTATCGCATTCCCCAGGCCCTGCTGGATCGCGACGTCAGCACGGCCCACGAGTTCTCGCCCGAGCTCGTCGCCGTGTACAAGGAGGTGTACGAGGACGCGGCGGGCCACTGGGACATCTACGAGGCGTGCGAGGAGCTGGTGGATCTCGAGGACAACTTCCAGCTGTGGCGCTTCCGGCACCTCAAGACCGTTGCGCGGACCATCGGGTTCAAGACCGGCACGGGCGGTTCGTCCGGCGTCGGCTTCCTCCAGCGGGCCCTGGAACTGACCTTCTTCCCCGAACTCTTCGCGGTCCGCACCGAGATCGGCCGCTGACCACAGGGCTCAGGAGGGTCGCGGGTGGGCTGGTAGCTTTGGACGGTGCTGATCTCAGACCGTGACATCCGGGCGGACATCGCCGCCGGGCGCATCATCCTGGACCCCTTTGACCCGGCGATGGTGCAACCCTCGAGCGTGGATGTCCGGCTCGACCGCTACTTCCGGCTCTTCGACAACCACAAGTACGCGCACATCGATCCGGCGGAGGACCAGCCGGAGCTCACGCGCCTGGTCGAGGTAGCAGCCGACGAACCGTTCATCCTGCACCCTGGCGAATTCGTCCTCGGCTCCACCTACGAGACCGTGACCCTGCCGCACGATGTGGCTGCGCGCCTCGAGGGCAAGTCCTCGCTGGGGCGCCTGGGCCTGCTGACGCACTCCACGGCGGGCTTCATCGACCCCGGGTTCTCGGGTCATGTGACCCTGGAGCTGTCCAACATGGCCACCCTGCCCATCAAGCTGTGGCCCGGGTCGAAGATCGGCCAGCTGTGCTTCTTCAGGCTCACCTCCCCGGCGGAGCACCCCTACGGGTCAGGAACGTACGGCAACCGCTACCAGAACCAGCGGGGCCCGACGGCGTCGCGCAGCCACCTGAACTTCCATCGCACCGACATCTCCGCCCCCGCTACCTGAGGCTTCAGGCCACCGGCAGGACCGCGCGGTCGACCTGTGCGGGCGGCTTCACCGGCAGCAGCAGGATCAGGCCGGCGAGCAGGACCACGAGGATCCCGATGACGCCGTAGAGCTGGGAGCCGAAGATGCCGATACTCACGGCGAAGAGCGTGGGGGCCAGGAAACTCACGGCGCGGCCGGTGGTCGCGTAGAGACCGAAGAGTTCGCCCTCCCCGCCCACGGGCGCGAGGCGCGCGAGGAAGGCACGCGACGACGCCTGCGCCGGCCCCACGAACAGCGTCAGGAGCAGGCCGAAGACCCAGAACGTGGTGTCCGAGGTCCACTCCAGCCCGAAGAAGGAGTACGTTCGGGTGCCGAGCAGGAGAATCGCCGACCCGGCCACCAGCAGCCCGATCAGCGACGCGATGATGACCCGCTTGGGGCCGAGCCGATCGTCGAGGAAGCCACCGATCACCGCACCCGCGGCAGCGATGACGTTGGCGGCGATCGCGAAGACGATCACGAGGCTCGTCGAGAAGCCGAAAGCGCCCGCAGCGAGGACCCCGCCGAAGGTGAAGACGGCGGCGAGCCCGTCGCGGAAGATGGCACTGGCGAGCAGGAAGTAGATGGTGTGCGGGCTCTGCCGGTACATCTGCCGGACACGCCGCAGGAGCAGACCGTAGGAGGCCAGGAACCCGAGCCGGGCAGCGGCGGTGCTGCGCGGGAGCTCCGGGATGGTGAACAGCACCGGGAGCGCGAACACCGCGAACCAAAGGGCTGAGAAGACAGCGACGAGCCGGATGTTCAGTCCGTTGTCACTGGAGGCCCCGAACCAGTCGACCACCGGTGAGATGAAGACCAGCAGCACCACCACGAGCGCGACGATGCCCCCGACATAACCCATGGCCCAGCCGAACCCGCTCACGCGCCCTATGGTCGACGGCGTCGAGATCTGGCTCAGCATGGCGTTGTAGTTGACTCCGGCGAACTCGAAGAAGATGTTCGCGGCCGCGATGAGTCCCACTCCGAGGACGAGCAGTTGCGGGTTGGGGAGGACGAAGAAGCACAGGCCGGTCAGGACGACGACGAAGAGGGTGTTGACCCCGAGCCACCGCTTCCGCCGTCCGCCGGTATCCGAGCGCTGGCCTGTGATGGGAGCCAGGAGCGCGATCAGCAGCCCGGCGGCTGCGAGGCCCCAGCCGAGCACCTGCGAGGTGCGTGCCTCATCGCCGAACGCCTCGGAGGTCAGATATACCGTGAAGACGAAGGTGGTCATGACGGCGTTGAAGGCCGCCGAGCCCCAGTCCCACGAGGCCCAGGCCAGCACCGGCCTGCTGAGGATCCGCCCGGAGCCCACAGCCGGGCCGGGTGCTTCGGCAGGAGTGCCCGGACCCTGCTGATGCGTACTCATAGGGTGATGCTAGTCGTGCAGGACAGGCATGGTACCTGTTCGCCCTCCCCGGCAGGAACGCGTCATGAATACCGCGTCATGGATGCAGTGTCGTGGCGGTCCCGCCGATAGACTTCGACAGCCCGACCATCCCTGCAGCGGAGAAGCGAGACCATGCTCACTGTGCTCATCGCGATGTTCGCGCTGGCACTCGTGGCGCCCGCGCTCTTCTCCCGCTTAGGACGGTCGGCGTTCTTCATCCTCGCGGCCGCACCCGCAGCGGCCTTCGGCTGGCTCCTCGTCATGCTCCCGGATGTTCTGTCCGCCGACCAGGGCGCCCTGGTCGGCGGCGACGCTCCGCCGTCCGTCACCGTCCCGTGGATCCCCGGCGTGCACCTCGAGCTCGCCTTCCGGCTCGACGCGCTCGCGGCGGTCCTGTGCATCCTCGTCCTGGGAGTCGGTGCCCTGGTCCTGTTCTACTGTGCGCGCTACTTCAAGGACGACGACGCCGACCTCGGGGCATTCGGTGCGCAGTTGCTCGCCTTCGCGGCAGCGATGTTCGGACTGGTGCTCGCGGATGACCTGATCCTGCTGTTCATCTTCTGGGAACTGACCACCATCCTGTCCTACCTGCTGATCGGGTACTCGCGCCACCGCCTCTCGGCGCGTCGCTCCGCCCTCCAGGCGCTGATCGTCACGACCGCCGGCGGCCTGACCATGCTCGTGGGCCTGATCATCCTCGGTGAGGGGGCCGGTACCTACCGCATCTCCGAGATCCTCGCCGGCGCGGATGCCCTTGCCGCCCGCGGAACGATCATCGACGTCGCGATCGCGCTGGTGCTGGTCGGAGCCATCACCAAGTCCGCGCTGGTGCCCTTCCACTTCTGGCTGCCGGCGGCGATGGCCGCGCCGACACCCGTGAGTGCCTACCTCCACGCCGCGGCCATGGTGAAGGCGGGGATCTTCCTCATTGCCCGCTTCGCGCCCGGTTTCAGCGAGACCACCCTGTGGTACCCGATGATCTTCCTCCTCGGTATGACGACGATGCTGCTCGGAGGCTGGCGGGCGTTGCGGCAGTTCGACCTCAAGCTCGTCCTCGCCTACGGGACGGTGAGCCAGCTCGGGTTCCTGACCATGGTCGTGGGGCTCGGCGGACGGGACGGCGCTGTTGCCGGGCTCGGCCTGCTGCTGGCCCACGGGTTCTTCAAGGCGACGCTCTTCCTCGTGGCGGGGATCATCGACCACGAGGCCGGTACCCGGGATCTCAGGAAGCTCTCCGGCGTAGGGTCCGCGTCGCCGGCGCTCTTCGTGGTGGCACTGGTCGCGGCGGCGTCGATGGCCGGAGTTCCGCCCCTGGTGGGCTTCGTCGCCAAGGAAGCGGTGTACGAAGCCTTCGTGGTCCAGGCAGAGGAGGGAATCATCGGCACTCTTCTGCTCGGTGGGGTCGTCCTCGGATCGATCCTGACCTTCGCCTACAGCGCGCGTTTCGTCTGGGGAGGATTCGCGCTCAAGCACGGGACACCGCGGACCGATTTCGCGAAGGTCCCGGTCGCCTTCCTCCTCGCGCCGGCCGTCCTGGCCGTCGCCTCCGTGGTCTTCGGGCTCTGGCCCGACCCGCTCGACATCCTGGTCCAGCCGTACGCGACGACTTTCACCTCCACTGTCGCAGCCCCGCATCTGGCCCTGTGGCACGGCATCGGTCTGTCGTTCGTACTGACCGTGGTGACACTCGGTGCAGGAGTGGCACTGTTCCTGCTGCGCGGCCCGGTCGAGCGGCTCCAGTCCCGTCTTCCCCACGTCCGCGAGGCGGCGGCCGTCTACTGGTCCGTGCTCGGCGTCCTCGACGTCGTCGCGCGGTGGGTCACCGGCCGGACGCAGCGAGGCTCCCTCGCGTTCTACCTGTACGTCATCCTGGCGACCGCGGTCCTCGTGCCGCTCACGGCCCTCGTCCTCCTCCGGGCACCCATGGCCACCGACGTGCAGTGGGCGCAATCGCCGGCCGAGGTGGTCGTCGCACTGGCCATCCTGGTGGGCATCGTCGGCGCGCTCAGGGCACGCAGGCGCTTCACCGGCGTCCTCATGGTCAGTGTCACCGGGTACGGCCTGGTCCTGATCTACGCCCTGCATGGTGCACCGGATCTGGCACTCACCCAGATGCTCGTGGAGACCATCGTGCTCGTGGCGTTCGTCCTGGCACTGCGGTCGCTGCCCTCGGGGCTGTGGAGCAGGGCCGGGAACCAGCGCAGACTGCTGCGGGGGGGTCTGAGCATCGCGTTCGGCTCCATCATCGCCGTGATCGCGGTATCAGCCGCGGCGTCCAGGACGGCGGCGCCCATCTCCCTGGCGTATCCCGAGCTGGCCTACACCGAGGGCGGCGGCGCCAACACCGTCAACGTCCTCCTCGTGGACATCCGGGCATGGGACACCTTCGGCGAGATCACGGTCCTGGCGCTGGCCGCCACCGGGATCGCCAGCCTCATCTTCATCCGTGGACGCAGCGACACGAGGAAGCGGGCCGTCGACGTCGAGGACGGCTCGGTCGATCGCACACAGGAGTCCCTGGATGCCGGAGGCCGTGCGGAAGCAGCACGTGAACTCGCCGCGCACTTCGCCGAAGCCGCCCGGGACCCCTGGCTGGTCGCGGGAAGAACACTCGCGCCCGAGCGGCGATCGATCATCTTCGAGGTCATCACGCGTCTGCTGTTCCACACCGTGATCGTGCTCTCCATCTATCTCCTGTTCGCCGGACACAGCCTGCCCGGCGGCGGCTTCGCCGGTGGGCTCCTCGCGGGGATCGCCCTGACGATCCGCTATCTTGCCGGTGGCCGCTTCGAACTCGGCGAGGCGACCCCGCTCAGCGCCGGTGCGCTGCTCGGCACCGGCCTGCTCGTCGCCTTCATGAGCGCGATGGTGCCCCTGGTGTTCGGAGGCGCCGTCCTGCAGAGCTACATCCTGGAGTTCAGCCTGCCCCTGATCGGTGACGTGGAGTTCGCGACCTCGACCTTCTTCGACATCGGGGTCTATCTCATCGTCGTAGGGCTCGTCCTGGATGTCCTGCGGAGTCTGGGTTCGGAACTCGACGTCCGGACGGAAACGGGGCCGCTGCCGCAGGACGAGTCCGCGCAGGACGCCGCCGTACCATCGACCATCGAGGAGGTGCGCCCGTGACCGTCGACCTCACGCTGATCGTGCTCATGGCCGCGTTCCTCGCCGCGGGTCTCTACCTGCTGCTCGAGCGGAGCCTGACGCGCGTGCTGTTCGGCCTGATCCTGCTCGGTAACGGCGTGAACATCCTGATCCTCGCGATGAGTGGGGTCGGCGGCGCGGCGGCGTTCTACACGGAGGGAACATCGGGGCGGGACTACGTGGACAGCCTGCCACAGGCCCTGATCCTCACGGCGATCGTCATCACCTTCGCGGTGACCTCGTTCATGCTCGGCCTGATCTACCGGTCGTGGGTCCTGGGCCGGAAGGACGAGGTGCAGGACGATCCCGAGTCGCTGCGCCGTGAGACCGAGGACGACTACGGGCACGCGGACGACGCCGACAGGGCGGCGGACGCCTCGGAGTTCCCGCACCCCGCCGAGGTACGTCCCCTCCCTCGTGCAAGGACCACACCTGCGTCCGGGTCGCGGTCCGCGTCCGGATCGACGGGAGGGCAGGCACGGTGATCGCCGCCGATTTCGCGCCGCTGGCCGTCGCGCTGCCCCTCCTCGGTGCCGCCGTGGCGTTCATCCTCATGCGGTACTCCCGTGCCCAGCGCCTGGTCAGCGTCACGGTCCTGGGACTCACCCTGGGTCTCGCAGTGGTGATGCTCCTGGCGGCTCCCTCCGCCGGGACGCACGCGGTGCGCCTCGGAGGCTGGGAGCCACCGTTCGGCATCGTGCTCGTGGTGGACCAGTTCTCGGCGCTCATGCTCGTGGTGTCCTCGGCGGTCAGTCTCGTGGTGCTCATCTATGCGGCGGGCCAGGGGACGGAGGACAGCGGCGACGAGGCGCCCGTGTCGATCTTCCATCCCACGTACCTGATCCTCGTGGCCGGCGTCTCGAACGCCTTCATGACG
Source organism: Arthrobacter echini (assembly GCF_004803505.1). Taxonomy (GTDB): domain Bacteria; phylum Actinomycetota; class Actinomycetes; order Actinomycetales; family Micrococcaceae; genus Arthrobacter_D; species Arthrobacter_D echini. Next base: position 188,739 of record NZ_SSWH01000001.1, on the reverse strand, counting down.
GGAGATCTCTTCAACCTCTACGTGGGCTTCGAGGTCCTGCTGACCGCGAGCTACGTGCTGATGACACTCGGCGGGACGGCGCCGCGGGTACGGGCAGGAATCACCTATGTGGTGGTGTCCGTGGTGTCCTCGATGCTGTTCCTCATAGCCATCGCGATGATCTACGGAGCCACGGGCACGGTGAACATGGCCGACCTGGCCACCAAGCTCGACGACGTGGACCCGGCGACGCAACTGGTGCTGCACCTGATGCTGCTCGTGGCGTTCGGTATCAAGGCCGCTGTCTTCCCGCTGTACTTCTGGTTGCCGGATTCCTACCCCACCGCGCTGGCCCCGGTGACGGCGGTGTTCGCGGGGCTGCTGACCAAGGTGGGTGTGTACGCCATGGTGCGTGTGGAGACCCTCCTGTTCCCGGGCGGTCGGCTCGGTTCGTTCCTCATGGTGGTCGCCCTGGTCACCATGGTCGTGGGGATCCTCGGCGCCCTGGCGCAGTCCGATCTCAAACGGCTGCTGTCCTTCACCCTCATCAGCCACATCGGCTACATGGTCTTCGGGCTGGCACTGTCCTCACGGCTCGGCCTGGCGGCTGCCGTCTACTACGTGGTGCACCACATCATCATCCAGACGAGCCTGTTCCTCGTCACGGGGCTGGTGGAGCGCCGCGCCGGAACGGCGGACGTCGACCGGCTCGGCGGCCTGGCCAGACTGTCGCCACTGCTGGGCATCCTGTTCTTCATCCCCGCCATGAACCTGGCTGGGATACCGCCGTTCTCGGGGTTCCTCGGGAAGCTCGGACTGCTCGAGGCGGGCGTGGACGCCGGCACGCCCCTGGCCTTCGTCCTCGTAGCAGGGGCAGTGTTCACCAGTCTGCTGACACTGCTCGTCATGGCGCGGGTGTGGAACCGTGCGTTCTGGCGCAGCACGGAGGATGTCGAGGATCCGGAGCCCATCCTGCTCGTCGGCACGGCACCGGACTCGACCGCGAGTGGAATGCACCGGGTGGCTGATCAGATCACCGGAACCTCCCTCGCGAAGGAGTCCGTGAAGCTCCTGCCCGGCTCGATGACGGGCCCCACGATCGGGCTCGTCACCCTCGGAGTAGCCCTGACGTTCCTCGCCGGTCCGCTCTACACGCTCACCGACAACGCAGCAGCCGACATGCTCGAGAGGACGCCCTACATCGAGGCCGTCCTCGGAGTCGGAGCCGGCACATGAGTCGGCAGAAGTTCTCCCTCGTCACCGATATTCCGCTCATCATCTGGCTCACACTCGTGTGGAGCGCCCTCTGGCAGGATTTCGGCCCGGGCACGCTGATACCGGGTTTCATCATCGCGATCGTGGTGGTGAACTTCTTCTACCTGCCTCCCGTGGGCCTGAGTGGTCGTTTCAACGTCCTGTCACTGATCGCGTTCAGTGGTCGCTTCCTCGTCGATCTGGTCACGGCCAGCTTCGAGGTCTTCTGGCTCGCCATCAGCAAGGGTCCGGATCTGCGGAACGCCGTCGTCGCGGTGAGGCTGCGCACCCGCTCGGACCTCATCCTCACCGCGACCGGGCACGTGACCTCGCTCGTTCCCGGGTCATTCGTCCTGGAAGTGGACCGCGGGTCGTCGACGCTCTATCTGCACTGCCTCAATATCGTGACCCCGAAGGATGCCGACGCCGTGCGCGCCTCGGTGCTTCGTTCGGAGGCCGGGCTCATCCGCATCATGGGGACACGGAAGGAACTCGACGAGTTGCGGGCCGAGGAGTCCACACCATGACCATCGTGATCTATGTCGTGCAGTCAATACTCGCCCTCGCCGTGATGCTCGCGCTGTACCGGGCGGTCGTCGGCCCGTCGATCCTCGATCGGGCTCTGGCACTCGACGTCGTTCTCGCCATCATCTCGGCCGCACTGGTCCTCACCATGATCGTGAACCATCACCTGGACCACCTGATCCTGCTCGTGGTCATCTCGCTGGTCGGCTTCATCGGCTCCGTCGCGGTGGCCCGCTTCCTGACGGACAGGGGATAGTACCGTGCTCACCGATGTCATCGTCTCGATACTGCTGATCGGCGGAGCATTCATGTCCCTTGCCGCCGGTATCGGGCTCCTCCGCTTCCCGGACCTGCTCTCGCGCATGCACGCCGCCACCAAACCGCAGGTCCTCGGGCTCCTGCTCGTCCTCGCGGCGCTCGCCGTCGAGACCGGGAGCTGGTTGCTGCTGCCGGTCCTGTTCCTGTGCTGGCTCTTCCAGCTGCTCACCAGTCCCGTGTCGGCGCTCATGGTGGGTCGCACCGGCTACCGCACGCGGCACCTCAGGCGCGAGCTGCTCACCCTGGACGAACTCGACGACGTCGTGGAGCGGGCGATCGTCGACCAGGCCGAGCGGCAGCGGCCAGCAGGCGCTGACGGCGCCGACGCTGGAGTGCAGGACGGGCCGGGCGGATCCGCAGGTGCCGCTCGATGACCGCGCGCTTCTCCACCCGGTACCTGTCACGTCCCGCCCGGGCGGTGCGGCGGCGCGCTCGTCCCCTCACGTGATGCCTGGAAGATCGAAACAGCCGTCTCCGGCGACGCCGCCCCCGCCACGAATCCGTCGGGTCGCACGAGGTACAGCACACCCGGGCGGAGTGGGGTGGCACTTGTGGACCCGAAGGTGTGGAGCGGCAGGTCGAGCTCCCGGGCGGCAGCCGCGGCCCGTGCGCGGGTGGTGTCGTCCGCCGCGTACAGGTGCATGCCCCACTCGGCGGCCCGAAGCACATCGAAGTTCTCGCCGGTCCACGGCAAACGGCGTCCCGTGACGCGATCAGGCCGTCCGCAGCGAGTCCGGCGCGCGGCCCGGCCTCGGCGGCCAGGAACACCGGCAGGGTCACCGTCCATCGGGTAGTGGGTCCTCAGCTGGCCGAGGTAGCCGGCGAGTCGGCGTCCCAGGGGCAGATGGGGCAGCACGGCGACGCCGAGCGGCAGGACGAGGCGCGGGACGTACTTCCGCACCAGCATCGCCGTCGTGGACCGGGAGGTGATGCCGCGGAACAGGAGGTCGGTGGTGGCCAGGAGCCGCAGTGCCACGGGCCGGCGCTCCGCCTCGTACCGGTCGAGGAGGCCGTCCGCAGCTTCCGACCGGACAGCCTCGGCGAGCTTGAACGCCAGATTGTGCGCATCCTGCAGCCCGGTGTTCATGCCCTGCGCTCCGACGGGGGAGTGCACGTGGGCCGCATCTCCTGCCAGCAGCACCGGCCCGTCGCGGAAGCGAGCGGCGATCCTGTGGTGGACGCGGTACGTGGAGAACCACCGGTGATCCTCGTAGGTCACCCCGAAGGCGTCCCGGAGCCGTCGTCGTGCGTAGTCCTCCGTGACGGCGCTCGTGGGCTCATCGGCAATGCCGATGAGCCGCTGGCCACTGCGTCCCGCCGCGTCGGGGCGCATGGGGAAGGCGAGGAGGAACTCGCGGACGCCCTGCCGGATGTTCACCGAGGCAGGGGCGAGACCGCTGACCCCCACGGCGTCGACGAGGTAGAACATCTGCCGACTGGTGGTGCCTTCGAACGGGATCCCGCGGAGGGACCGCACCGTGGAGGATGCGCCGTCACATCCCACGAGGAAGCGTGTGCGGACGGTCACCGGAGTCGCGGAATCCTCGGATCCGCCCGGTCCCTCGATCACGGCGGCGACGCCGTCGGTAGCGCCCGCATCCTCGAGTCCCACCAGACGGTGGCGCCAGTGGACAGCGCCGCCCAGAACGTGCAGATTGTCCGCCAGGATCCGCTCGTTGGCACTCTGTTCCAGGACGTACAACCCGGGGTAGGGGGTGAGGCCCTGCCCGAGTGCGGTCAGCGGAACGGGCCCGAAGGCCCTGCGGCCGAAACCCTGCCGCATCGCCGTGGCTCTGACGGCTTCCTCGAGAACTCGGTCGATCACGCCGAGCTGGGCGTAGATCTCCATGGACCGGGTCTGCACGCCGAGCGCGCGGGATTCGACGGTCGGGCCGTCCTTGCCGTCGATGAGCAGGGCGCTGACACCGAGTTCCACGAGCCAGTTCGCCAGCATCAGCCCGGTGGGCCCGGCTCCGACGACGAGCACGTCCACGCGCTCCGGTACGTGCTCCACGGCGAGGCTGCTCGTCAGCGGTCGAGAATGGTGCAGACGCAGGCCCGGTTGCCCTCCGCATCGGCCAGCACCGTGAAGGAGGGCGCCTCGGCGTCGTCGACGATCCGGCCGCCGGCGGAGACGGCCGCGGCGATGCGGGTATCGGCGACGTCGTGCGGCACCCACAGATCGAGATGGAAACGCTGCCGGGGTGTCTCGTGGTGGTCGGTGTGCTGGAACCACAGGAGCGGCACTCGTCCACTGGGATCGACGACGTCGTCGCCGTCCACCGCCCCGGCATCGCCGGTGAGCAGTGCCGCCCAGAACGGGCCGATGGTCTGTGCCTCGGCGGTGTCCAGGGCGAGCTCTACCACGGTGGGTGCCCCGGGATCAGCGTTGATGCCGCGACCGGCGGCGAGCTCGCTGATGCTCCGGGCCAGGTCAACATCACGTTCTGTGACCCCGCCGGCGTCGTGACTGAGCAGTTTCACGTCCACGTGAGGGTAGGTCAGGACGACGTCGGGATGATGACGGGCGTCCTCCGCCAGCTCACCGATGGCCGCCACGAGGGCGAGACCCGTGGTGAAGTCCCGGGTCAGGAAGCGAGCGTGAAGAGCCTGCGGCAGTTTCCGCCAGTCGGCGAGGCCGGCGTCCAGGATCTGCGCTGTGCTGAGGAGGCTCATGCCGCCAGTATCGTCGCGTCCGAGGGGGAAGAGAAGACCCCTTCGCGGTCCCGACCAGGTGATCTTCCGATCAGGTGGTCGGCTGGCGCGCGTCCTCGTCGTCGAACTGCCGGGCGATCACCACGTCCGTGGAGGAGTGGGCGAGGATCGAGAGCACGATCACCAGTCCCACGAGATGGAAGACGTAGTCGGCTTGGACGATCCCCGATTCCAGCACCAGCAGGCCGTACACCACGGACGCGAAGCCCTTCGGGCCGAACCACATGGCAGCGAGCCGCTGTTTGCCGGGAAGATTGGCGCCGATGAAGGACACGAGGAGAGCCGCGGGCCGCGCGGCGACGATTGCGAGGACCGCGAACACCCAGCCGAGCAGCGGGATCTCCTGGAACAGGAAGTCCGGCGTGATGAGGGCACCGAAGACGAGGATCGCAGCGAGTTTGAGTAGCTCCGTGACCAGTTCGCCGAACTGCTCGAACTCCCGGCGGTACTCGGGCCCGCGTGAGGCCACCGTGATGCCGGCAGAGAAGGCGCCGAGGAACAGATTGGCGTGGGTCGCGGAGCAGATGGCCAGCACGAGGAGACCGATGGAGACTGTCAGCAGCGGCTGGAGCTTCGACTCGGCCTTGAGGAAGGGGAGGCGGTCGAGCGTGATGACCACGAGCGGAACCACGACGCCCACGACGATTCCCAGCAGAATCTCCCCCGCCAGGGCCCAACCCTCCGTCTCGGTCCCGCCTGCCACCGCGAGGAGGACCAGGACGATCGGCAGCGCGAGGCCGTCGTTGACCCCCGATTCGACGTTGAGCAGGTGCCGCAGTTTCCCGGGTACTTCCTTCCGGCCCACGATGGCCGATGCGAAGACGGGATCGGTGGGTGCCAGGACCGCGCCGAGCAAAAAGGACTCGAGCCAGGGCAGACCGGCGACGTAGTGGGCGAGGACGGCGGTGACAAGGAGTGTCAGGGGGAGCCCGAGGAGCAGAGCCCGCCCCGGTAGGCGCCACGCGGAGCGGAGGTCCTGCCAGCCGACCTTCATGCCGTCGGTGAACAGGACCGAGAACAGTGCCAGTTCGGCGAGCGTGCCGACGATCGGATCACCGGAGGCGATCGGGACGACGTCGAGCACGCCCTCACCGAGGACGAAACCCGCGAGGAGGAACAGGACGGCCGTGGAGAGGATGGTGCGGCTTGCCCGCTCGGAGATCAGGACCCCGATGAGGAGCACCACGGAGAAGCTCAGGATGAGCGCGGACGACACAGAAGATCCTTCGATAGGTGTGGCAGGTACGTGGACAAACGTAGCGGCTGCCGGTGCGTGGTGCAGGGCGATCGACGCGTTGCGGGCAGGGAAAAAGGACTGCTACACGCTAGGGGATAGATCACGCCAGCTGTGCCGTCCTGGCGGATCCCGGTGCGGGAGCAACGCCGCGGTGCGATACTGCGAGGATGTCCCCCAGGAAGACTCCCAGACGGGAGACCCTCGCAGCCCGCTTCGACGACGGGCTGACGGGGCGCGTGCGTGCCGTGGCCACCGATCCCCAGCTCGTCCTGGCGGCCAAGGCGGCGCTCGCCGCTGCCATCGCGTGGACGATCGCGAACGCGCTGCCGGGTACGCCGTCGGAGTACCCCTACTACGCGCCTCTCGGTGCGCTGCTGGCCATGTATCCCACCGTCGCCGGGACACTGACGCAGGGGCTGCAGACAGTGGCCGGCCTCACCATCGGCATCGTGCTGGCCTACCTCGCCGTGTGGGCGGGCGACCCGAACTGGCTGACCATCGCCTTCGTGGTCGGCATGGGAGTGCTTCTTGCCGGGAGACTGAAGCGCACAGCAGGCGGAGGAACGGGTATAGCCTCTGCGGGATTGTTCGTCCTCGTGATCGGCAACGACAATCTCGGGTATTCACTGGCCTATTTCGTGCAGACGATCGTAGGGGTTGTGGTGGGTCTCGCCGTGAGCGGGCTGATCTTTCCGCCGCTGAATTTCAACGACGCCGTCGGTCAGATGAGTTCTCTCCGCAGGATGGCTGCCCAGGATCTCCAGGAGATGGGGCAGGCCCTCGAGGAGGACTGGGCCGAGGACGACCCCCGGTGGGCCAGGCGCAGGGACGACCTGATGAGATCCACCCGGAACGCGCGCGACGCCCTGCGCTACGCCGATGAGAGCCGGAAAGGCAACGTCCGGTGGCGTTTCCATCCACGCGACATCACCAGGGACTACTACCGTGTGGAGGTTCTGCAGACCGTAGCATCACACACCCTCAACATCACCAACATGCTTCAGGATGCGCTCCACGGCACCAGCCACGAGAGCCCCATGCCGGAATCATTGCGACCCGTACTGCAGGAGGCGTTCACCGCAGTGGGTCAGGTGCTCGATCTCTGGACGGTGGAGGAGTCGGATGGCGGGATGTTCCTGGCCGCCCAGCAGAGGTTGCGGGCGCTCGAGCGGGCAGCCTACGAGACGGTGTCGCCGGACGTTCCGTTCGGTGCGGCGGCGGCGATCGGGATGAGCCTGCACCGCATCCTCCAGGCGGTCATGCCGGATCTGCGCGTCGAGTCGAGTGACTGACGCTCCTGCCGGCGGCGGAGAATACTTCCGCCGTCGCGTCGGCAGCTGAATCTGGTACTGATGGAACCATGAGTCAGGAAGCCACCAACCACGGTCTCGGAGTGATCGACAGGGTGACGCGTGCGGACACGCCCGCACTGAGCCGGGACGTCCCGTTCGAACTGTCGGCCATCCAGGCAGCGTGGCCGGAGTTCGAGAACGCCTTCGATTCGTTGCAGGGACGCCGGATGATGGGGCTGGTCTTCAACGACGACGACCGTTATCGGATGTCCTCCGTGCGAGTCGCCAGGGACGAGGGGAACCCGCTCCGGTTGGACGAGACCGTGATACCGGGAGGCGACTACCTCCGGCTGCGTCTTCGCGGGGAGCCCTCCGTGGTCTATGGGCAGCTTGCTCAGGCCTTCGAGGTGCTCTTCGAGAACGCCGACCAGGATCCCGGGCGCCCGCACATCGAGTACTACCGTCGGGCGGGGGAAGTGGACTGTCTCGTGCCTGTGCATGCCCAGTCCTGACGTGGCGCCGCCGTCCTTCGTGGGTAATCGTCGTCGCGTCGGCGGAGCATGAAGGGGCGCCCTTCCGGGCACCCCTTCATCGTCAACTGCCGCTCAGGTGATGTCGCGCGTCTTCGTGAAGCGCTCGATCGCCTGTTGCGTGGTGCGGTTCGCCAGCACCTGGATCGTGGTGCTGACGGCACCGGAGATGAGTGCGAAGACGAGCGCCGAGCGCAGCGTGCTCTCCAGGCCGTCCTTGCTCTTCGGCGCCGCTTCGCCGGTGATCTTCTCCCACAGGAGATCGACGAGCTTCGTGCCGACGAAACCCGCGCCGAAGCTCAGGCCCGCTCCGAGCAGCTTGAATACAACATTCATGGTTTCTCCTTCTGATCCGGGGTTCTGCGACAAGCCTAGTTGTATAACAGGATCACGGGCGCTAGCCGGGACACCGGTGTACGCTCGATACTGTTCACCAAGCGACAGGGGAGCGCAGATCCGCAGCAGCACAGCGGACCGGGCGCTGAGAGTGCGGGAAGCCGCAGACCCTCGAACCTGATCCGGCTAGTACCGGCGAAGGGAGTCGAGTTCTCGGAGTGTACGACCACTGCAGACGCGGTGCCCGTGCACTCTCCCCTCCTGTATCTCAGGAGGAAAATCCAATGACAGCACCAGCAGCACCGAAGAAGACGTCCCAGCGCAGCAATCAGTGGCGCGTCGTCGACATCGTGGTGGCTTCCGTCATCGCGGTCGCCGTCGGCGTCCTGTTCTTCGCGTGGTCCGCCGGATACTCGGGTATCAGTGTGCTCACCGCGAGCTTCCCACCTCTCGCCGGCCTGTACACCGGGGGGTGGCTCATCGCCGGAGTGCTCGGCGGCCTGATCATCCGGAAGCCCGGAGCCGCGATCTACTGCGAGGTCCTCGCCGCAGCGGTCTCCGCGCTCATCGGCACGCAGTTCGGCGTGAGCGTCCTGCTCTCCGGAGCCATCCAGGGGGCCGGCGCTGAAGTCGTCTTCCTGCTGTTCCTCTACCGGAAGTGGAATCTGCCGGTGGCGCTCCTGGCAGGACTCGGATCGGGCCTGGCCCTTGCCATCAGCGAGAACATCCTCTACAACGCCCTGTGGACCTTCGAGTTCAAGCTCCTGTACGTGGTGTTCGCCGCGGTCTCCGGCACCGTCATCGCGGGTCTGATCTCCTGGCTGGCCATGCGGGGCCTGGCGAAGACGGGTGTGCTGTCCTCCTTTGCCGCGGGCCGCACGGCTGACGTATGACACCAGCTCGTGCTCCGTCCCCGGGCGCCGTCCACGTCACCGCCCAGGGGTGGGGCTGGCGCCATGCGGGGCGAAAGGCCTTCGCGGCGCGTCGGCTCGATCTGGACATCACGCCGGGGGAGCGCGTGCTGCTCCTCGGGGCCTCCGGCGCGGGGAAGTCGACCGTGCTGCACGGACTCGCCGGCGTCCTCGGCACGCAGGACGAGGGCGAACAGGAGGGTGAGCTGCTGCTCGACGGCGTCCGGCCCACTCCCGCGATGGGCCGGGCGGGTCTGGTGCTGCAGGACCCCGAGACGCAGGTGGTCCTGGCACGGGTCGGTGACGAGGTCGCCTTCGCCGCGGAGAATCTCTCCGTGCCCCGGGACGAGATCTGGCAGCGGGTCGACCGCGCGCTCGACGACGTCGGGCTGGAGCTGCCGCTCGATCACCCCACCACCGCGCTCTCGGGCGGCCAGAAGCAACGCCTCGCACTTGCCGCCGTCCTCGCGATGGAACCGGGTCTGCTGCTGCTCGATGAACCCACCGCCAATCTCGACCCGGAGGGCGTCGTCGAGGTGCGCGACGCCGTCGTCCGGGTGCTCGGGCGCACCGGGGCGACGCTCGTCGTCGTCGAGCACAGGGTGGCCGTGTGGGCCGACGTCGTAGATCGCGTGATCGTGCTCGACGCCGGCGGCGGCGTGCTCGCCGATGGTCCGCCGGGCACGGTGCTCGTGCAGGATTCGACGCGTAGCCGTCTTGCCGGCGCGGGCGTATGGATCCCCGGCTGGCGGCCCGCCGTGGGCGGTGCCATGCCATCCTCTGCCCCGGGTCCGGCGCTGTTGTCGGCGCGCGGTCTCACCGTTGCCCGCACCAGACGTGGCCCGGCTGCAGTGGAGTCTCTGGAGATCGAGGTGGGCGCAGGGGAAGCGCTCGGCATCACCGGCCCGAACGGCGCCGGGAAATCGACGGCAGCCCTGACGCTCGGCGGGCTGCTCCGTCCCCGCGCGGGGACGCTGGAGGCGCAGCCGCTCCTCGCCGGGACGGCCGGCAGCAACCCCTTCCGCTGGCGCTCGCCGCAGCTCGTGCAGCGCATCGGGACGGTCTTCCAGGAACCCGAGCATCAGTTCCTGACCACCAGCGTGCAGGACGAACTGGAGTTCGGCCCGCGCAGGGTCAGCGACGCCGTGGACGACCAGCGCATCGCCGAGCTGGCCGAGCGGCTCCGGCTCACCCACCTGCTGGGAGCGAACCCCTTCACGCTGTCCGGCGGGGAGAAGCGGAGACTGTCCGTCGCGACGATGCTCGCCACCGCTCCGCGTCTGCTGATCCTCGACGAACCGACCTTCGGTCAGGACGCTTCGACCTGGGCGGAGCTCGTGACGCTGCTGCGGGAGCTGATCGACGACGGCGTCGCCGTGCTCTCGGTGACGCACGACGCCGATTTCGTCGATGCGCTGGGCGGAGCCACGCTCCACATCTCGGGTGGCGCGGGGCGACTGGTGTCCCGATGAGCACCACCTATCTGACGCCGGTCCTCACGGGCAGGACCCTGCTGCGCGCCAACCCGGTCTCGAAGCTCTTCGCCGCGGTCGTGATCACGGTGGCACTCATGTCCAGCATCGACTGGGTGAGTGCTGCCGTGGTGCTGGTCTGCGAGCTTGCCCTGATGCCGCTGCTGGGCATCAGCGTGTGGGGGCTCCTCCGTCGCATCTGGCCGCTGCTGATCGCCGCCGCTATCGGTGGCTACGGCACGGCGCTGCTCGCGGAGAAGACCGGCGACGTGCTGCTCGCCATCGGGCCCATCGTCTTCACCGAGGACTCCGTCGCCGATGGGATCGCCGTCGGTCTTCGTGGCCTGGCGCTCGCGCTGCCGGGCATCTTCATCCTGCTGACCACGGATCCGACGGACCTGGCCGACGCGCTCGCGCAGAAACTGCATCTCCCGCACCGGTTCGTACTCGGCGGACTCGCCTCCCTGCGCCTCGTGGGCCTGCTCGTGGAGCAGTGGGAGACGCTCGGGCTGGCGCGTCAGGCGCGCGGGGTCGGTTCAGACGGGTCGCTCGTTGCGCGCACGCGGAATCTGCTGGGCCAGTCCTTCGGGCTGATCGTGCAGGCCATCCGGCGTGCAACCCGGCTGGCGACGGCGATGGAGGCGCGCGGTTTCGGCGGGGGCACGCGCACCTGGGCGAGGTCGAGCACCTATTCCGCGCTCGACGCCGTGATCGCCGTCGTCGGGCTCGTGGTTGCGGTGGGAGCGGTGACGACGGCGGTCCTGGCCGGGACCTGGAACTTCATTCTGTCCTGAGCTGTTCTCGCTGCCCGCTGTCATAGATCCGGGGACTTCGGGGGCCTCAACGGTGTGTCGGGGGACGACACGCCGTGCGAACAGGGCCGACGCCGGTCGAAGTCCCCCGAACCGGAACACCTGCCGCCGTCGATCCCAGTTCCGGTAGGGGTGGCCGAGCCGGAACCCGGACGCCCGATGTGGTTGTCCGGTCCGCCGTCCTGCCGTCTTCGGTTACGGATCCGGGGACTTCGGAAGCCCAGGCTGCGTGTCGGGGGACGACACGCCGTGCGACCAGGGCCGACGCCGGTCGAAGTCCCCCGAACCGGAACATCTGCCGCCGTCGATCCCAGTTCCGGAAACGCCCCGAACCTGACATCGGCCCCGGCGCCGGCTCGTATCGCTAGAGCACGTCCGAGAGGAACGAGTGCAGCCGCGGCGTCCGTGGATCGTCGAAGATCGCCGCGGGAGGGCCGGACTCGACGACGACGCCGCCGTCCATGAACGTGACGGTGTCGGAGACGTTGCGGGAGAAGCCCATCTCATGGGTGACCACCACCATGGTCATGCCCGCCGCAGCGAGATCGGCCATGAGCGCCAGCACGCCCTTGACCAGTTCCGGGTCCAGGGCCGAGGTGGCCTCGTCGAAGAACATCACCTCCGGACCCATGGCCAGCGCCCGGGCGATCGCCACGCGCTGCTGCTGCCCACCGGAGAGGTTGCCCGGACGTACCTGGGCCTTGTGCTTGAGCCCCACGAGATCGAGTTGAGCCAGTGCTGACTCCTCGGCCTCGTCCGCCGGCATCTTCCTGAGCTTGCGCAGCGCCAGGGCGACGTTCTCGAGCACGGTCTTGTGCGGGAAGAGGTTGAACTGCTGGAAGACCATGCCGATGCGCCGGCGCAGCTCGTCCGGATTGTCCTTGAGCACGGACCGGCCGTCGAGCAGAACGTCGCCGCGGTCCGGCTCGATGAGTCTGTTCAGCACGCGCAGGAGCGTCGACTTACCGGAGCCGGACGGGCCGATCACCGACGCCGTCGTGCCGCTCTCCACGTGCAGGTCGATGCCTCGCAGCACCCGGTTCGAGCCGAACGCCAGATGCAGGTCCTTGCCGGTCAGGGATCCTGATGTGGTGGTCGTCATGCCCTGGCTCCTTCCTCGACCGGTTCCATGGCGTCATCCTTCGGCTCGATCTGCTGCTTCCTGCCCACGCGCAGTCTGGTGTCGATGAAGTTCACCAGGTGGGTCAGCGGGATGGTGAGGAACAGGTAGAACACGCCGGCGGCGATCAGGGGAGACAGATTGCCGGTATTGCTCGCCGCGTCATTGCCGACCCGGAAGAGCTCGCGCTCGCTGGCGACCAGGCCGATGAAGTAGATGAGCGAGGACTCCTTGATGAGGGCGATGAACTGGTTCACCAGGGCGGGCAGCACACGCCGTACACCCTGGGGGACGACGACGAGCTGCATCGACGAGCGGTAGCTGAAGCCCAGCGCTCGCGAGGCCTCCAGTTGCCCCTTCTCCACGCTCTGGATGCCGGAGCGGAAGATCTCACCGATGTATGCCGAGGCGATCAGCGAGAGGGCGAGGATGCCCAGGGGATAGGGACTGGTGCTGCCCGTGAGCTGCCTCAGGACCGGGCCGAGGCCCAGACCGATGAGCAGGATGATCACGACGGCGGGCAGGCCGCGGAAGATGTCCGTGTACACGCGCGCAGTCCAGCGCAGGGCCCGGTTGCGGGAGATGCCCATGATGGCCAGGACCATGCCGACGATCGTCCCGATGATGCCGGAGGCGAGGGCGAGGATGATCGTGTTCGGCAGTCCGACGGTCAGCAGCTCCGGCAGGATCGCCACCATCGCCTGCCAGTCGAAGAAGGTGTTCCCGAGTTGTTCGAGGGTGTCCATGCAGCGCCCGCTACTCCACGTCCACGGCTCTGCTGCCGGGCTGCCAGTCGGTGGGCAGCTCGCGGTCCGGGTACCATTCCTCGGTCAGTTCGGTCCACGTCCCGTCGGCGATCACGGCGTCCAGACCCGCGTTGAGGGCGTCGATGAGCGGCTGGTTCTCACTGTTGACGGCGTAGGCCGTGAAGTTCTCGGTATTGATGATGGTCTCGGCGATCGTGGTGCCGTCGCCCTCCTTCACCTGGCCCGTGGCCTGCTGCGAGGGCGCCACCCACGCATCGATCTGGCCGTTCCTCACGTTGGCATATACCGTGTTGTAGTCCTGGAAGCGCACGGGCTCGAGCCCGAGCGTGTTGGTCACGTAGTCGTCCTGCACGGTTCCCTGGACCACGCCGATGCGGGTGTCCTCGGACAGCGAGTCGAAGCCCGTGACGGCGGAGTCCTCGGCGGCCACCACAGCCATGTAGCCGAAGTCGTACCCGTTGGTGAAGCCCACGTTCTCCCGGCGTTCCGCCGTGGTGGAGATGGAGGAGGATCCGACGTCGAACTGCTGGTTCTGCACCTGGGCGAGCAGGGCCGAGAAGTCGGTGGAGGCGAACTCCACCTCGAGGCCCAGCTTGTCCCCGATGGCGCGCAGCAGCTCGTTGTCGTACCCCGTGAAGACGCCGTCCTCCAGGAAGATGTTGGGCGGTGCGTCCGAGAGGGTCCCGACGCGCAGGGTGCCGTCGGTGATGAGGTCGAGCTCCGAGATGTCGATCTCGTCGAGGGGTGTGGTGTCGTCGGTCGTATATTGATCGAGCGACTCCTGGTCGCTGCCGGCCAGGGCGTCGGTACCGGCGGTGGATCCTGTGCCCGACGCCGGCTCGGTGTCGGAGCTGCCGCAGGAGACCGTCAGTGCGAGGAGGGGGACGGCGAGGGCCGCGAGGAGTGTGCGGGAGATGGTCATGGTGTCCTTCTTCGGAGCTGGCCCGGATACGGGCGTGCGGAGAGGGGGAAGTGCGCCGGGTGACGGCGGGGAGGATTGACTGCGGGGTGACACGCTCGCTGTTCTGGTTCATGCGCGCGCGGTCGATGTACCCGTGATCTCGGGACAGGACCGCACGACACCGTACTTGCCATCCGGGGGACTTTGCCCGGCGGCCGAATCTTCACCTGGAGCACCCCACTACGGGAGAGGGTTGCTGTCCAGCCGGCCAGGGCCGATGGCTGGAACTCTTGATTTCAGGAAAACGGTAGGACGACGGCGGCTCTGCGGTCAAAAGGCAACGGTCCGCCGCAGACGCACAGCGTCATAAAAGGACGTGCACTACCGGCGGAGCTAGACGAAACGCTCCACGAGGTCGCTGAGCTCCGTGGTCAGAGCAGGCGAGGTCCGTAGCTCCTGGCCGTCGAGGGACACCACGGGCGCCAGCAGGCGGATGCTGGAGATCAGCCAGACGGCGTCGGCCTCGTACAGATGGTGCGGCTCCAATGGTCCGTAGCCCAGTTCCCAGCCCTGCTCCTGGGCGGCGTCGAAGAGGGCGCTCTGCGAGGTCCCGGGCAGGATGCCGCTCTCGAGCTGCGGTGTCACGAGGGTCTTCTGCCCGTCGCGATCGTGGGCCAACAGCACGGTCGAGGTGGGACCCTCGAGGACCTTGCCGTCGGAGGAGGTGAAGATAACGTCGTCGGCCCCGTGCGCCTTCGCGTAGCGCACCGCCGCCATGTTCACCGCATAGGACAGGGTCTTGGCGCCTATCAGGAGCCACGGCGCGCGCTGTGCCACGGTGCTGTCGTAACCGCGCTCGAGGAGGAGTACCCGCAGGCCGGCTTCGCGCTGAGCCAGCGTGGCCGCGGGGACGGGCGTCACCTGTACCCAGGCGGTCGCCTGACTGGCGCCTTCAACGCCCCGGGTGGCCAGCAGCTTCACGGCGGCGGTGGTCCGGTTTGGTTCGGCTGCGGCGAACTCGCGCAAGCCTGTGCTGATAGCGCGGCGCCAGGCATCGGCGTCGGGCACGCTCAGGTCGAGGGCAGCGGCCGACGACGCCAGGCGCCTGAGGTGGGCATCGAGTTTGCGCGGGGTGCCGTCGACGGCGAGGAGTGACTCGAAGAGGCCGTCGCCGCGCGTGGCACCCAGATCGGTGGCCATGAGTTGCGGCTGGGTAGCGTCGACGATCCTGCCGTCGTCGTGGGCGGGATCGAGGAACACCAGTACAGTCATGGCCCACAGCGTAGCGGCTGGGTGCGACCGTCGACGGATAGAGTGTCCACATCGGAGAGCGGGGGATCGTCATGGCCGAGAACGAATCGCGTTCCGGACAGTCCGGAGAAGTCGGACCGTTCCGGGCGCCCGACCGGCGAGAAACACGTGCGGAAACTTCCCGCTCCTCTCAAGCCATGCCGAGCTCTCGCGAAGCACCTCGCGGTTTCATGCTCGTTCTGCTGGTCCTGCTCACGACCATCATCGCCCTCCTGAACTTCGTGTCCTGGTCCGTCATTCTCGGCCTGAGCGCGCTCCTGGTGCCACTCGGGCTCTGGTACTACCTGGCGTCGAGGGGGAAGCCCGCACCGCGACCTGCTCCGAGCCACTCTGGACCCTATATGGCCTACGTCATTCTGCTCCTCCTGGCGATGCAGTCCAGCCGGTTCTGGGAGGTCGCGTCGTGGGGCGAGGCCGGGGTGAAGTGGCTCGTCCTGTTCGTGGTGCTCGGGATCTGCATGAATGGAATGGCATCTGCGACGAGGAAGAACCGGGCTCAGCAGAGCGTGTGACTCCTGCGCGCTTCGCCTCCTGCCGCTCGGCGCCGAGCCCCCACGTCAGGCGGAGGGCAGCCGGTACACCGAGACGTGGCTGCGAGACTCCGCCGTGAAGGCACTACGGTCCCAGTCCGCCCACCTCGACTCCAGCTCGAACCCGGCCAGCCGGGCCATGAGATCGAGCTCGCTGGGCCAGATATACCTGTGCGGTGTGCGGGCAATTCGAGCTGCCGGTCCGTCCGACAGCTCCGGCCCGAACTGGACGTGGTGAGAGATGACGTGCTGCTGCAGCACGTCGTAGGTGTCGACGAGGAGGTATCCGGGCTCGCTCACCTCGAGCGTCCCGCCACGTCCGGGCGACAGCGAGCGCAGTTGCGGCACCCAGAGCTCGACGACGAAGCATCCACCGGGCGCGAGCTGACGGGCAGCGTTCTCGAAGCAGCGGACCTGGTCGTCCTGGGTCAACAGATTGGCGATGGTGTTGAACACCAGGAACGCGAGCGAGAAGTTCTCGCCCGCCGTCGTCGTGGTCATGTCGCCCTGGACGACGCGCATCTGATCCTCAGCGACCTTCTCGCGCAGGACGGCGATCATCGCGTGCGACAGTTCGATGCCGCTGACCTGGACCCCGGCCTCGGAGAGCGGGACGGCGACGCGGCCGGTACCGACAGCGAACTCGACGGCTGGGCCTCCAGCTGCGAGTTGAGAGAGAACTTCCACCGTGGGGGCGAGGACCTCGGGGGAGAACATGCCTTGCCCTGGAGTGTCGTACGCCTGAGCGGTAGCGGCGTCCCAGAGCTGCTGCTGATCGGTCATCCCGCCACTATCGCACCGTCTGCGCAGCTGGACGGCACCCGGTCCGGCGCGCCATGGACCGTTGGCGCCCGCCACTCCCCCGTGACGAGAAGACGAAGGGCATACGGCTACGCCAGCACCAAGCGATGGACCGATGGTGAGTGCTCCGTCGTAGGGGGCTCGACGTTCCGCAAATTGCTCAGCTCGCGGCGGTCTGCCTACATTGGGTCATGCCTGGCCTGGACCACGACGCACTGGTTGCCCTCGAGCGAGCTGGATGGGATGCATTGTGCGCATCCACCGGCGGTGGATTCTACGGCGATCTCATGCTTTCCGAAGGACTGATGGTCCTTGTGAACGGCGCTGTCCTCAACCGCGATGCGGTCGTTGCGTCACTCGATCAGGCACCTGCGTGGGACCGCTACGAGCTGAGCGACGAGAGGCTGGTGCCGATAGGTCCGGGCGCCGCTGCGCTGGTCTACGGGGCCGAAGCGTACCGCGGCGACGAGGACCCGTTCGAGGCGCTCATGGTCAGCACCTACGTCCTTGTCGACGGTTCACCCCGTCTCGCTCTGTACCAGCAGACGCCAACGCCACGCTGATGCTTACCTGATGGTCACTCGACGTCATCGGCAACCGTGGCGTAGCGTGGCGACGGCCGAGCGCAGCGCGTAAGAGTAGGGCCCGTTGTACTGAGAACATCCTGCGCCACGGATTGACGGCGGTCGCGAGCTCATTGCTGACTGGTAATTCAATCATGCAGGAGATCTTCCAGGATTTGTTCAGCTTGACCCTGCTCGCGTTCGCCCCGATGCTCGGCGAGGTCCGCAGCTACTGCAGCAAGCGGCAAAGCCGAGGGAAGCCTTTGTGCAACGTGCAGGATCACATTGGCCTCCTTCGGGTTCGCAGGGACCAGCAGCCATTCCCTCCGGAACTTTTGGAAGATTTCCTCACGGATGTACGCCTCCACCTCGGCGTTGTTCAGCAACCCTGACTGAGGGTGAGACACTCCGGTAATAGTCAAGAACTGATCCCGCAGAAGGTCCGGTATCTCGTGGCGGTCGGCGGACAGGAACCTCGTCTCTGCCCGTGCGCGCACGAGTGCAGCGAGGTGGATGGGCCGAAGAGAGGATGGCAGGCGGCGAAGGTCATCGGTCCACTCAATGTGGCGCTGACGCATCCCGCTACTGATGCCCGACCAGCCGGACGGGTCTTCGGAGAGATACTGCAAGAAGGCCCAGGCGCTGGCTGGACTGGCGGGCCGTCCGCGCCGTCTGGGAGAAAACCGTTCGACGTCGGCTTCCTGAAGGATGTACTGACGGCCCACTTTGACCGCAGGAAGTGTGCCGGCGGAAATCAGCTGGCGAACTCGCACGGAAGTGATGCCTAGACGCGCGCTGGTTTCATTGACACTCAAGACCATGTACGTAAACCTATCGTCAGCGAAAGGTTTACGGAAGCAGGCGCCGTCACCGTTCCATGCCTCCTTGGTCAGGTCATAGAGCACCCATGGCGGTACAGAGCGCTCGTGCACAACATGTTGCCGTCGCCGACTTCACCACCATGGACAGTTCGCGACGACGACGCACCACTGACCGGGTGAGTAGTCTGAGGCGGAGATCGGAAAGGAGCACCATGCACACCGACAGCCCCAGGCCCGCGCGAGCGTTCGACCTCCGCACACGGGCGGTTCCCGTCGTCGCAGCACCGATGGCGGGAGGCCCGTCAACTGCGGCGCTCGCCGCCGCCGTGAGCGCCGCGGGCGGGCTGGGCTTCCTCGCCGCCGGATACAAGACGGCCGATGCGATGCGGCAGGAGATCCAGGCAGTGCGCACGCTGACGCAGGCACCCTTCGGGGTGAACGTCTTCGTCCCGCAGCCCTCGACGGCGAACGAGGAGGCCCTCGCGACCTACGCCCGGTCCCTCGAGGCCGACGCCGCTGCCCTGGAAGCCGCCCTCGGCACACCGCGCCACGACGACGACGGCTGGTCCGACAAGCTCGACGTCCTGCTCGACCTCGCCCCGGCCGTCGTCTCCTTCACGTTCGATGTCCCCGACCAGAATGTGCTCGCCGCCCTGGAGGCTGCAGGGATCGCCGTCCTGCAGACCGTCACCTCGCGTGCCGAAGCGGATCGCGCCGTCGCGGCCGGCGTCGATGCCCTGGTGGTGCAGGGGCCGGAAGCCGGCGGCCACCGCGGCACCTTCGACGCGCTGGCCGAGCCGGGCACCACACCGTTGCTCGAGCTCCTCGACGAGCTTCGGGATCTGCCGGTGCCTCTCATCGCGGCAGGTGGGATCGTCTCGGGCGAGGACACGCGCGCAGCGCTGGGCCACGGGGCGATCGCGGTGCAGGCAGGAACGGCGTTCCTCCGCGCCGATGAAGCGGGCACGAAGGCGGCGCATCGGGCGGCCCTGGCGTCGCGCGAGTTCGAGGCGACCGCACTCACGAGGGCGTTCTCCGGGCGCTACGCTCGCGCGCTGCTGAACGACTTCATGCGCGACCATGACCACGACGCACCGCTGGCCTACCCCGAGGTGCACCACCTCACCGCGCCGCTGCGGGCAGCCGCAGCAGCGGCGGGTGAGTCACAGCGCCTCAATCTGTGGGCCGGCGTCAATGTGGGACGGACGATCGCCGGGAGCGCGGCAGATATCGTCCAGTCCCTGGTGCCCTCGGGGTAGGGTGCGCTGCTACTGGACGTCGGCCAGCCAGAGGTCGGGCCCGAACACCTCGTACTGGATGTCCTTGGCCGGAACACCGTGGTCGATGAGCGCGCTGCGCACGGACTGCATGAAGACCAGCGGCCCGCACAGGTAGTACTCGGCGTTGTCGGGCAGATCGACGTCGCTGATGTCCATGAAGCCGACCAGCTCGTTCTCCACGGTCTGCGTCGGCTCGGAGGGCTCCACATACCAGGTGTGCATGGACGCACCGGGCAGTTGCGCGAGATCCGACTGGACCTGCTCGCGCAGCGCGAAGCTGCCGGCGGAGTTGTCGGCGTGCAGCAGCATCGCCTTGCGCTGCGAACCGGACTTCACGAGGTGCGAGAGCATGCCGGCCATGGGGGTGATGCCGATGCCGGCGCTGGCGAAGACGACGGGACGGTCGGTGTAACTCATGACCACGTCCCCTGCCGGAACGGAGAGGGTCACCTCGTCGCCGACCGAAATGGTGTCGTGCAGCAGATTGGACATCTCGCCGTCGGGGGTTGACAGCCCGTGGATGCGCTTGACGGCGAAGCTGCGGTGATGACCGTCATCGGCACGGGTGAGGCTGTACTGGCGCGGCTGGTGCACGCCGTCGGGCATGAGCATCTTCAGGGTCACGTACTGCCCGGGCAGGGACGGCTTGACGTCGCGCTCATCGGTGCGCTCGACGACGAACGTGACGACGTCGTCCGTCTCCTGGATCCTCTCGCTCACCCGCCAGGTGCGCCAGATGGCGTCGGGTGCGAGATCCAGCGCCTGGTACATGGCGCGTTCCTGATTGATGAGGACGTTGGCCATGAGCCAGTATACCTCGTCCCAGGCAGCGGCGACCTCCTCGGTGACGGCCTCGCCGAGAACATCGCCGATGGCCCACATCAGATGGTCATGGACGATCTGGTACTGATCCGCGCGAAGCCCCAGCGAGACGTGCTTGTGGGCGATCCGGTCGAGCATCCGGTCCGGCAGTTCGTCGGGCTTGTTGACGAGGAAGCTCGCGAAGGCGGCCACGGAACCGGCGAGGGCCTGCTGCTGGCGCCCGTCCGCCTGATTACCCCGGTTGAAGAGACCGTCCATGAGCTCGGGCCGCTCGTCGAACATGTGCGCGTAGAAGCGCTGGGCGATTTCCGTGATGTTCTCACCCACTACGGGCAGGGTGGCCTGGACGACAGGGCGGGACAGATCGGACAGCATGAGCGGCTCCTTCGCTTCGCGGCCGGCCCGGAAGAACTCATCGGGCGTAGGTGCCGGATGCTGACGGGCCGAAACAGTTGTCCCTTCATTCTAAAGGTTTTCTACATGACGTAGAAAAATGTCGCCGACGCCGCATTCCAGGTGGACCCGATCTCCACCCGCGGAGTTGCCTGGTCGATGTTCAGGTACGTGGTCATGCCGATGATCGCTCCCGGCTCGCCCGTCTCCCGGTCCATCCGGCGCGTGGTGAACGGGAGCATGGAGCCCTTGTGCTGCAGGGCCAGGCGCCGCTCGATCTCCTTCTCCATCCCGTCCGGCGTGGGAACCGAGGTGTACCGGAGGTTCCAGAGTTCGCCGTCGCGGGCCGCCTCCACCAGTCCGTCGTGGTGGTCAGGTGCGAGGGGTCCGAGCACCACGCGGGTGCCGCGGAGGGTGGTGGCCAGGAGACTCATGGAAGGACAGTATCCGGGAACCGGGACCCCAGTGCCGACAGGACCCCGCGGGCCTTGATGCGCACCTCGTCCCACTCCTCGGCCGGATCGGAATCGGCGGTGATCGCGCCGCCCACGCCGAGCGTGAGGCGGGTGCCGTCGTCGGGCATGCCGTCCTGCAGCACGAGGGTGCGGATCACGACGGCGAGGTCGGTGGCGCCGGTGAGGCTGAAATACCCGGCGGCTCCCGCGTACGGCCCTCTCGGTGCCTGCTCCAGACGATCGAGGATCGCCATGGTGCTGATCTTGGGCGCCCCGGTCATCGATCCCGCCGGGAAGGCCGAGGCGATGACCGCCGCATGGGGACGTCCGGGCCGCAGGCGCGCGTCGATCGTGCTCACCATCTGGTGCACGGTCGCGTAGGTCTCGATGTCGCACAGGCGCGACACGGTCACCGACCCCGGGACCGCGTGGTGCGAGAGATCGTTGCGGAGCAGATCCACGATCATGATGTTCTCCGCGTGGTCCTTGGCCGAGGTCCTGAGGTCCTCCCGTAGCGCGGCGTCCACCACGGGGTCGGTGGAGCGCCCGCGGGTCCCCTTGATCGGTTCCGCACGGAGATTCCCCCCGCCGTCCAGCCTCAGGAAGCGCTCAGGAGAGGTGCTGGCGACGGCGAATGAGGGGAACCGGAGGAAGTGGGCGAACGGCGCGGGGCTCACCTGTCGCAGGTGCAGATACACGCTCAGCGGATCGAGGCGCTCTGCGCGTGCCGTGAGCGCGGTGGTCAGGCACACCTCGTAGGTGGTTCCCTCGGTGATCTCCGCCTGCGCGCTGCGGACCTTGTCGAGGTACTCCTCACGCGAGTCGCGCAGGGTGAACTGCGGTACGGGAAGCACGGGTGGTGACGAGGACGTCACGCCGGCCATTCCAGCAGGGTCTGCTGCTGCCACCGCGCTGGCCGACCCGATCGCGTTCCTGGCACGGATGAGCCAGGCGTCCCGTTCGGGATCGGACCCGCCGTCCGAGAGGGTCAGCAGGAAGACGGCGCCCTCCGCGTGGTCGACGACGACGGCGCGTCCGGCGAAGACCAGCGCGGCGTCGGGCAGCGTGCCGGGCAGGTCCGGGCCGGTCGGAGCGCCGCCGGAGCGGACATCGGTGCCGCCGGTCTCCCGCTTCAGCTCGTACCCGAGATACCCCAGCCAGCCCAGGGCGAACTCGCACGGGAAGTCCTCCGGTGCGCGCACGGCCCGCCTGCCCCAGACGTCGTCGAGCCAGCGGAAGAACGGCTCGCGGATCCGGGTGGTCACGGCACCGGCGCTGATCTCCGTCACGCCGCCGCGGTGGTGCGCCTGCTGGCCGAAGGAGCCGCCCGAGTCCGCCATGATGCTGAATCGGCCGCGGGAATCCGGAGCCGGCATGAGGCCGACAGCGTCCGAACTGTCGAGCCACACCGCGGCGGTGCTCGCGCCGTACAGCTCGGAGAACACCGTCGGTGTGTCCGGCACGGCGTCGACACGCTCGCACCGGACGGTCAGTCCGCGCCGGTCCGCCCGTTCGGGTGCCAGCAGGACGGCGCAGGACGGCAGCGCCGCCAGAGCACGGCGCACGGCCTGCGGCGTCAGGGCGTCGGTGTGCCCCTGCACGACGACGTCGGCGGCTGCTGCGGGATCGTCCCCTGCGAGCCAGCGGTCCTCCTGATCGGCCCAACGGCGCCAGAAGGGTGCGTACGTGTCGCCGTCGCGTTCGATGGCCGTGCGGCGCCGGACCTGCGCGTCGGCCTCGATCCAGATCACCGCGTCGAGCAGGGGCCGGGCCAGGGCCGCGGCGGCACCCACGCCCTCGAGCAGTACGATCTCCGCGGTCGTCGTCGTGCGCTGCTCGCCGTCCGCGTCCCGGTCCCAGTCCCACGCGGCCCAGGTGGCGTGCTGTCCTGCCCGCAGGGGTCCGAGGACGTGCTGCACATAGCGGGCAATGCCGCCGTCGAGCCCGTCCCAGCCCGGGTAGATGTCCTCGAGGTGGAACACGGTGACGCTGTGGTGTTCGCGCAGCAGAGCAGCGAGTTCGAGGGTGAGGCTCGTCTTTCCGGCACCGGAACGGCCGTCGACGGCGATCAGGAGCGGCGAGGCTGCGGGCACGAGTCAGCCCGGCGCCGGGCAGAGGGAGGGATGCACTCGTTCATGGTAGGAGGATCGGTTCAAGAGTCACGCAACGTCGGCGTCGAGCTCCTGGCGCACGTAGCTCACGACCCCGCCCACCGCGCCGTCCACCATCCTGTAGGTGGCGTCGAAGTCGCTGGCGTCGCCGTACCAGGGGTCGTAGATGCCCAGGTCCTCGAGATCCGTGTCCGTGGTGTCGGGATCGAATTCGCGCAGCAGATGGATCCTGTCGCGGGCGTCGTCGTCGGGCGCTTCCTCCCGGAGCACGCGGTAGTGATCGAGATCGAGGGCGAGGATCAGATCGCGCTCGCGGTACCACTCGGACTCGAAGCGCCGGGCACGGTGCCCGTCACTGTCGATACCGGCTTCCGTCAGTCTCGCGGCAGCTCGCGGGTCGATGGGGTTGCCGGCCTCCCAGCCGGTGGTTCCCGCGGAGTCCACGACGACGTCGTCCTCGAGACCCGCCTTCGAGAACGCGTCGGTGAGCATGAACTCGGCCATGGGGGAGCGGCAGATGTTTCCGGTGCAGACGGCGATGATGCGGTACATTCGGTCAGCCTAGCCCGCTATGCCGCTGCGGCCTCAGTCGCGCGCGAGGATCTCGACACTCGGCATCAGGAACACGCCGTCGTCCATGCGCGCCCAGCGGTGCCAGCCCTCGGCCAGTCGGGCCAGGGTCCGCTGGTCGGCGAGTCCGCGCTCGAGCGTCTGCTCGGCGAAGGCGGAGTGCAGCACGCGCTCGGCCCACTGGTCGGAGAGGAACCGGCGCTCCTCCGCCGACGAGTACACCCAGGTCGACGACGACACCTCGACCTCCGCGAAGCCCGCGGCGGAGGCCCAGCCCGGGAGCCGGCGGCCGGCGTCGGGCTCCCCGTGGTTACCCCGTGCCAGTCGACCGTAGACCTCGCGCCATTCGTCGAGTTCCTCGACGGCGGGGTGCCAGGTCATGGCGCCGTAGTCGGCGTCGCGCACCGCCACCACGCCGCCGGGACGGACCACGCGCCGCAGTTCGCGCAGGGCGGCCACCGGATCGGCGAGGTGCTGCAGCACCTGGTGGGCGTGCACGACGTCGAAGGACTCGTCGGGCACGTCGAGATCGTAGATGTTGCCTTCGTGGAACTCGGCGTTCGTCACGTCGGCATAGGTCTCGGCGGCCTGCGCGACGACGTCGGCCGACCCGTCCATGCCGACCACCGAACCGGGCGCAACGAGCTCGGCGAGCCCGGCCGTGATGCTGCCCGGGCCGCACCCGACATCGAGCACGTCCATCCCGGACTGCAGGTGGGGTGCGAGGTACGCCGCCGACGACGCCACGGTGCGTGTGGCGTGGGCGGCGGTGACGCTCGCGTGGTGCCCGTGGGAGTAGGCCTCGTCGTTCATGCCTGGAGACTAGCGCGGAGCGGCGCTGTCCGTCAGCGTCCGGCTCGGGCCGATGATCCGACCTCGGGCGATCGCGTGGGATTCCTGCGCGAGCGGATGATGCCCGTGGCGGCGAGAATCAGGACTGCGGCAACAGCGGCCGCAATGGCCACGATGGTGGACGCGGGCTCGTCGGAGATGCGGGCGACCGTGATCCAGCCCAGCCCCCAGGCGGCCCCGACCGCCACGGCCCAGCGACCCCCCACTCGTGCCTGCAGCAAGGTCAGGGCCCCGGCGAGGAAGAGGACGAGCGCTGCTACGGCCCACTCCGGACCGGTGCCCGTCGTCGCCACGCCGGATGACGCGAGAGCGGCGGCGATATTGGCCGCCGTCGCCACGCTGACCCAGCCCAGGTACAGCCCGAACGTGCCGTCCACGATGAGCGCCTCGGCGCCGCCCTGCTGCGCCGGTACCTGGGTGAGCCGGACGACCAGCGCGACGAGGACCACCAGCAGCGCGATGATGACCCCCACGCTGAGCCAGATCAAGCCCTCCTGGGTCACGATGAGCCACGCGGCGTTGAGGAGCATCGATAGGGCGACGAGCCAGCCCGTGGCCCGCGCCCTGGTGTCGACGGTCCGTGATGGCAGCCACTGCCAGATGGTGTAGACGAAGAGACCGAGGTAGATGGCCGACCAGATGATCGAGAAGGCGGGGCCTCCGGGTGCCACCAGCGTGGCGTCGGATGCCAGATCGCCGCCCGAGGTCTCGTTGACGTCGGAGCCGATGAGGCCGAAGCCGATCAGCGGACCGAGGAGACTGATGATCTCGCTCACGGTCACGACGATCTGACGCACACGGTCCGCCGTCGTCGCGTGAGCGGGAGAGCCGTTGGTCTGTGCAATTGAAGTGCTTGATCGGGTAGCCATGCGTCAAGTATCTCCATGATAGAGACAATCGGGCAACCCGGGGTCGGACAGTATCGGGACGGAGTGCGGGTGTCAGTCGGCCTTGTCGGCAGCCTCGTTCCTGGCGGCGACGGTTGCGTCCGTCACCGCCTGCATCATGTCGCGCAGCAGCACCAGCTGGTCCTCGGAGTACTCCTCGAACACTGCGTCGATGTGGCGTCCGAGCGGGGCGAACAGCTCGGCCCCCGTGGTGCGCGCCCTGTTCGTCAGCTCGAGATGGACCTGCCGGCGGTCCACGTCACTCCGTCTCCGGGTCACGTGCCCTGCAGAGTCCAGGCGATCCACCAGCGCCGTGGTGGCCGGGGAGCTCAGATTCAGCTCTTCGCGCAGCACCCCGGGTGTGACGGTCAGGCCCGCCTGGGCCGCGCCCATCATGATGCTGAGAGCATGGAGATCCGTGCGGTGGAGACTGTCGCGCGCACTGGCGACGTCGACATAGCGGTCGGTCTCCACGGTGAACTGTCGCAGGAGCTCCATGAGCTCGTCCCTCGCCGTCACTGTCCCTCGCCTTCTTCCAAGCCCAGCCTAGACTTCTTCGACTTATCTCTGCGATGGATATACTTTACCGCGGAGATACATCGAGAAGGGTTCGGAGATCCATGAGAAGTAGTTGGCTCAGAGTAGTGCTGCCCGTCGTCGTCGTGCTCATCTGGCTGGCCGGTGCGGCTGTGGGCGGCCCCACGTTCGGGCGCCTGGGGGAGGTCTCGAGCACCGATCAGGCATCCTTCCTCCCCGCGAGCGCCGAGTCCACGGAGGCCGGCGAACTGCAGCAGCAGTTCAGTGACTCCGACGCACTCCCGGCGGTGATCGTCGCGGAATCCGAGACCGAGATCGACCCGCGGGATCTCGGCGCCTACGAGGAGCTCGGTGCTTCGCTCGGCGACGTGGAGGGCCTCGAGGCACCTGCCGAGGGAGCACCACCCCTCGCCGGTCCCATCCCGTCCGAGGACGGCCTCGCCGTGCAGTACATCGCCTTCATCTCGCCCGACGCCGAGCTGGGGGACGTCGTCACCGAACTCCGCAGTGTCCTGACCGATGATCTGCCCGACGGCGTCACCGGGTACGTCACCGGTCCGGCAGGCTTCACGAACGATCTCGTGGACGCCTTCGGCGGTATCGACGGCATCCTGCTCGGCGTGGCGCTCGGCGCGGTCTTCGTGATCCTCCTCGCCGTGTACCGGTCGGTCGTGCTGCCGTTCATCGTGCTCCTGACGGCGGTCTTCGCGCTCGCGACGTCGATCCTGCTGATCTTCGGTCTCGCCAAACTGGACTGGATCCAGCTCAGCGGCCAGAGCCAGGGCATCCTCTCCATCCTCGTGATCGGTGCGGCCACGGACTACGCACTGCTGCTCGTGGCCCGGTACCGTGAGGCGCTCGTCGAGAACGAGACGACGTGGGAGGCCATGCGGGTGGCCTACCGCGGAGCCGTGGAGCCGATCCTGGCCTCCGGAGCCACCGTGATCCTCGGGTTACTGTGCCTGCTGTTCTCCGACCTGAACTCGAACAGGAGCCTTGGCCCCATCGCCGCCATCGGCATCGCCTTCTCCCTCGCCTCGGCCCTGACCTTCCTCCCGGCGGTCCTGCTCCTGCTCGGACGCGCTGCCTTCTGGCCGCTGCGCCCGCGCTACGACAAGGAGGCGACCACCGCCGTCGCACCCCATCACGGCAAGCACCTGGTACCCACCGACGGCGGACCCGAGACCGGGCTCGAACGGCTCACGGGACTCTGGCAGCGCGTCGCGTATCTGGTCGCGCGGCGTCCCCGCGCCGTCTGGGCCGTCTCGCTGCTGATCCTGGTGGCCGGCGCCCTGGGCCTGACCCAGCTGCAGGCCAGCGGCGTACCGCAGTCGGCCCTGGTCCTCGCCCCGTCCAACGCCGTCGACGGCCAGGACGCACTGGGCCGGCACTTCGACGCCGGCTCCGGCAGCCCCGTCCACGTCGTGGCCCCGGAGGACGACCAGGACGCCGCGCTCGAGGTCGTCACGGCGGAGGACGGCATCTCCGACGCGTCGCTGACCACCGATCCGGGCGGTGCGGTGCTCGTGGAGGACGGCCGCGTGCTACTCAGCGCCACCCTCGAGGATCCCGCCGACTCGGACGCGGCCGAGGACGTGGTGCGGGACCTGCGGACAGCGCTCGACGACGCCAGCCCGGACGCGCTCGTGGGCGGCGTGACCGCCGTGGCGATCGACACGAACGACACGGCGCTCGCCGACCTCGTGAAGATCATCCCGATCGTGCTCGCGGTGATCCTCGTGGTGCTCATCATCCTGCTGCGCTCGGTCCTCGCGCCGGTGCTGCTCGTGGCCAGTGTGGCGCTCTCGAACGCCACGGCGCTCGGTGTCTCCGCGCTGGTGTTCAACAACATCTTCGGGTTCGAGGGCGCGGATGCCTCGGTGCCGCTCTTCGCCTTCGTGTTCCTCGTGGCGCTCGGGGTGGACTACAACATCTTCCTCATGACCCGGGTGCGGGAGGAGTCGCTGCGGATCGGGACCAGACCCGGCATCCTGCGTGGACTCGGGGTCACCGGCGGGGTGATCACCTCGGCCGGGGTGGTTCTGGCGGCGACCTTCGCGGCGCTGGGCGTGATCCCGATCCTGTTCCTCGCGCAGATCGCCTTCATCGTGGCGTTCGGCGTACTGCTGGACACCGTGCTGGTGCGCTCGCTGCTGATTCCGGCCCTCTCCTACGATATCGGCGCGAAGATCTGGTGGCCGTCGAAGCTCGGCAGGGAGCCGTCGCCGCGGTAGGGCCGCTCTCGTCGGGGACTCATGGAAGTAGCCCGGTGCGGTGCAGGAACCCCAGCAGATCCTCGGTGAGGGGCATGGTGGTCATCTCCTGGTAGGTGAACCAGCCGGCGTCGGCGGCGTCGTCGCCTGCCTGAAGGGTGCCACCGACCCGACGTGCCAGGAAGTCGTGGACCTCGAAGACCCGGTCCGGGCCGTGCGGTATCTCCAGGGACCCCAGGAGGCGATCGATGCGTACCTGAAGGCCCGTCTCCTCCAGGGTCTCCCGGACGGCTGCTTCCTTCAGCGATTCACCTGATTCCACCCGTCCGCCGGGCAGGGACCAGCGCCCGGCTGCGGGGGCGTGACCGCGAAGGATCAGCAGGAAGCGGCCCTCGGCGTCCCTCACGACGGTCGCTGCGGCCTGGGTCCTGATCACACCAGCGCTGTTGGCGCTCGGACGGTCGGGCGTCGGTTGATCGGGCACCGTAAGAGCCTACTGCCGTGCGAACAGCGCAGCGGGGGCGATTCCTCGTATGCTCGCTCCATGAGGGACGACATCAGCTGGGACACCGCGCGCTCGACCAATCGGGAGAACTGGGAGGACCGGGTGCCCCTGCACGAGGCGGCCTACTCGCTCAGCGCTTTCGACGACCCCGACTATTTCAGTTCAGTGATTCGCACGGACCTGGCAGCCATGGCGCCGTTCCTGCCCGACGGCGTGATCAGCGGCCTGGACGTATGCCATCTGCAGTGCCACATCGGCACCGACACCGTGTCGCTGGCCAGGGCGGGGGCGCGCGTCACCGGCGTCGACTTCTCACCGGGCGCGCTGGCCTCCGCGGCCGGTCTCGCACGCCGATTGGGGCTCGAGGCGACCTGGGTGGAGACCGACGTCCTCGAGGCGCGAGCTGCGGTGAAGGGAGATTTCGACGTCGTCTACACCAGCATCGGCACCATCACCTGGCTGCCGGATCTTGCCCGCTGGGCCGAGCAGGTCGCGGGACTCCTGCGGGCAGGGGGCCTCTTCTACATCAGGGACGGGCACCCGATCCTCTACGCCCTCGACGAGAACGCCGACGGGCTACACCTGTCGTACCCGTACTTCGGCGACGGCGAGGCGCAGATCTGGGATGACGCGTCGACGTACGCAGGAGACGGCACGGTGACCCACTCGCGGACGTACGAGTGGGCGCATCCGCTGTCCGAGATCATCACGTCGCTGATCACCGCCGGTCTGCAGATCCTGCACGTCGAGGAGGGCACCACGCTGCCGTGGAGGTTCTCACCGCGCACGATCGAGGTGCCGGACGGATTTGCCTGGCCCGAGGCCGAACGTCTGCTCGTGCCCTGCACCTACACGATCATCGCCCGGAAGCCGTGAGCTTCACGCGGACTAGTGGATTGTCAGGTTGAACAAGCGGGCGACATCAATCAAGCTCGGATCGGTCTTCTCGATCGTCGATTGTTCATGAATGAACGTCTCCGTGCCGTCGAAGATCGCCCAGCACTCTTCATCGTCGAGCTTCGACACGTACCTGATTCCTGAGTAGTTGAAAACACCTTCATCGTCCAGGGAGGAGTAGGCCCAGCGTGCGATCTCCCGGGTGAGTAGGCGATTTATGCCGCGTACGTCGGGAACATCGAGGGTATCGACGCCCAGTGGCTCGAGTTGCTCGCCAACCTGACCGAGTAGGAATTGGCGCGTTTCAAGGTCTTCGAGGTCGATGAATGGCGCTGGGTGTGTGGTACCCACGCTGAAGAGACGACGTTCGTCTCGCCAGGATGCAGGGATGCTGTTCGGTGGCATGAATCCGCTGGGGTCATCCTGGACAAGGGCGGCCATCTTTGGTGACACCCTCTTACCGGCAAGGGTCTCCAGATATGACCCTCGGCGTTCGGTGGCGCAGTACAGGACACCTCCGCCTGGTACATCGAATCGGTTGCCGGCATCAGGTAGGAGGGCATCACCGGGCGCGATCTCGGAGAAGCGCTGCCCTGAGGGGATGAGGGCGACTCGCCAGACCCTGTCAGGGATATCTACTGACTTCGGTGTGAGCGAGTCGCCATACTCATGCTTCATCCCCCTGCCCGGTACGCGCGCGCAGCGGCCATCGCTTCACGGGTACGGTTGGCAGCAATCGCTTCCGCAGGTGACATGTCATCAAGCTGGCCGTTCATCCCCATGAACCACGCTCGAACCGTGTGGGCCGATTGCGGGGCCTGCGGATCATGAGTAAGGAACATGAAGATCTGGTAGGCCGCCCTGATACGACGTTCCGGCTCCAGGGACTTCGGGAGCTGCTTACCACTCATCCATCGCGAGGTGGTCTGGCGGTCTTTTCCCGCGATCAGCTGCGTCAGCGCTGGACCCAAGTTGTCGTTGAGCACCGAGACCATGTCGCTGAATCCGGTTTCGAGGTCGTATCCGGGTGATCCCGTGACACCGCCGCGTCCGTGCCGTGTCCTCGTGGTTGCTCCGTCGCCCATGATGGTCCTTCTATCGAGGTGTCGTGGTGGTTCATCTGCTGGTAGCCCATGTATACACGTCAACGAGCAACAAACGATACACGTTCCGACATACGTTTGTGACACTTACGTTGGAGTCAACGACAAGAGTCCTGACCTCGAGCGGGTCCGGTAGTAGTCCCGATGCGTATCTGAGGGAGAGTGGAGGGGGCTCCGTCACCTGATCGGCAGAAGTCAGGCCCGCCTGCAGCGGGGCATAGCACGATGACTTGTACATCGACAAAGGGGTGGCGGATGCGCGCATTGCTCTTTCTACCGCCGAGGACGAGCCACCGACCGTCCATGCCCTGCTCACCTACCAGCGCGACGGCCGGGCATGGGTTGACGTCGATGAC
Organism: Arthrobacter echini; assembly: GCF_004803505.1. GTDB lineage: Bacteria > Actinomycetota > Actinomycetes > Actinomycetales > Micrococcaceae > Arthrobacter_D > Arthrobacter_D echini. The sequence goes on along the minus strand of NZ_SSWH01000001.1, from coordinate 157,563 downwards.
CGGGTCGACGACGCCGCGCACATCGAGCAGGTCTCCGTGCACCCGGACCATGCCGGACAGGGCAGGGGGAGGGAGCTCATCGAGACCGCAGCCAGGTGGGCAGGGCAGCGCGGCCTGGCTGCGCTGACGCTCACGACGTTCGCCCACGTTCCCTGGAATGCGCCCTATTACGCGCGTCTCGGCTTCACGGTCGTCCCGCCGGATCAGTGGCCGGCAGGGCTGCAGCGGATCCGTGAGCATGAAGCAGACCTCGGACTCGATGCGTGGCCCCGTGTTGCGATGCGGCGTGCACTCACCGACTGACCTCCACGTTCCTACGGCACCGAGGAGTCGAGTGACCTCAGATACTCCGCGTTGCCGTACAGGGCGGGCCGGTACCGGTCGAGTTCGTCTGCGTCCAGGTGCTCCGCGATCAGCCCGAGGAGATTCCCGACGGAGGCATCCGTCCGGCCTGCCGCGTGCAGGGTGAGGGCTTCGAAGGCGACGACTGCGATCGAGTCCGGGAACTCCGAGCGAGCGCGGGTGAAGACGGCTGCGGATTCGTCGAGCCGACCGCCGCCTCCTCACCGGCGGTGTCGCAGGCGCTGGTCGACCACCAGGCGCAATGACGAGTGCCGGCTGAGCAAAGGCGCACCCAAGTCTCCCGCCGGTGCAACTTCGAACGGGAGTGTTACGCAAGCTTTGCGCAGGAACAGGCGCCTGTGAGAGGGCACCCCGTCGAGGTCGCTACCCTAGGGAAGTGCCAATCCATTCCACCCCGCCGTCCGACTCCCACCGGGACGCGGCAGCCACACCCGCGAACGACGACGTCGAGGGTGGTTCCGCTGCTCCCGGCCCGGGAGCGACGGTCGTCGACCCCGCTGTTCTCCGCGCCATGGAGGACGACTTCGCGGACAAGGCAGTGGTGGCGCGCTTCGCTCGCGACTTCTGTGAATCCCTCGGCGGGAAGCTCGACCGCATCGAGCGTGCTCTCGGGGTGAAAGACGCCGCAGGCTCGGCCGATGCGATCCAGAGCGTGACGACCTCGTCGATGATGGTGGGGGCGGTCCAGCTCACCCGGATGGCCGTGGAGGTGCAGGATCTCATGGCGCGCGGCGCCATGGACTCCGCCCTGCTCCTCATGGCAAAGATTCGGACGAGCGCCGCCGACACCATCACACAGCTGCAGGCGATCTATCCGGGCGGCTCATCCGGGCGTTCTAGCGGGGGCTGTCGCTACGCACCATGATGCGGAAACCGACCCCGCGGACCGTCGCGATCAGGTTGGCGTCGCCGTCGGCGCGGGCCAGCTTCTGACGAAGATTCGCGATGTGCACCTCGATGGCGCGCTCGTCGGTACGGCTCACGAAGTTGTAGCCACGGTAGTCCTGCCCCCGGGAAATCCGCACGAGCTCGTTCTTCGTCCGGACCGCCCCGTTGCTGCTGACCAGCTCGAGCAGCAGGTTGAACTCCGTCTTGGTGAGCTGCAGTTCCACGCCGGCACAGGTTGCCGTCCGTGTCCCGGCGTCGATCGCGAGGCTGCCTACGCGCAGGAGCGCCGCGGATGAGCGGTTCGCTGCCGCTCCGCTGTCCTCGCGCTGGACAGGTGCCGAGGCTGGTGGCGAGGACTGCTCGACCCGCGGTCGGCGGAGCATGGCATCGATGCGCGCCCTCAGCTCACGTGGTCGGAAGGGCTTGAGGACGTAGTCGTCGGCGCCGGCCTGCAGTGCTGTGAGGATATCGAGCTCCTCTGCCCGCCCGCTCAGCACCACTACGTAGCAGTCACTGCCCGAGCGCACACGACGCAGAACCTCGTACCCGTCGATATCAGGCAGACCGAGGTCCAGGGTCACCACGGTGGGGGCTTTCTCGCGGACGACGTCGACACCCTCACGCCCGCTGGCTGCGCAAGTGACCTGGAAGCCACCCTGCTCGAGGACGGCGCAGACGAGATTGCGAATCTCAAGATCGTCCTCGATGACCACCGCTGCCCGGCCCTCGCCGGGAGATCCGCTACTCATGACCTTCGGCCGCGCTGCGATTCGTCAGCGGCACGGGAGACCGAGTCGACCGCGCAACATTCTGCCGAGTACAAGGGACGTGGGATGTCCATCTCATGCGGTAAGGACCTGTTCTCTTCGGCGGCCCGGCTGACCTCATGGGTCCCGTGGCTTTGCGTCCCCGATTTGCATCGGGTTTGCCTTTGTCGACGAGCGGTTGCTCGCCCGATGATCGTACCAACGACTTGTGGCTTTGGTACACCGTTTTTACGTGTGTCCGGCAGCCTGACCGAGAAGGTGGCGAGCTCTTCGCCACGAGCATTCAGGTTGAGTCTTGCTGACTCAACTCGATTTGATCCTGACGCAGCGGATGCCTATAGTTGAGTGCAGAACGCTCAATCCACGTGCCCGGCGGATGAGCGCCACGCAAACACCGGGCAGTCGAAAGGAAATTGCATGTCACGTGCAGTAGGTATTGACCTCGGAACCACCAACTCGGTCGTCTCGGTGCTCGAAGGTGGCGAACCCACCGTCATCGCGAATGCCGAAGGTGCACGCACGACGCCGTCCATCGTCGCCTTCTCCAAGTCGGGCGAGGTCCTCGTCGGCGAGATCGCCAAGCGCCAGGCCGTGAACAACATCGACCGCACCATCGCTTCGGTCAAGCGCCATATGGGCACCGACTGGAGTGTGGGCATCGACGACAAGAAGTACACGGCGCAGGAGATCTCCGCGCGGATCCTGCAGAAGCTCAAGACCGATGCCGAGAGCTACCTCGGCGAGAAGGTCACGGACGCCGTCGTGACCGTTCCCGCCTACTTCAACGACGCCGAGCGCCAGGCGACCAAGGAGGCCGGGGAGATTGCCGGTCTGAATGTGCTGCGTATCGTCAACGAGCCGACGGCGGCAGCGCTGGCCTACGGCCTCGACAAGGGCAAGGAGGACGAACTCATCCTGGTGTTCGACCTCGGCGGTGGAACGTTCGACGTCTCGCTCCTCGAGGTCGGCAAGGACGAGGACGCCTTCTCCACCATCCAGGTGCGTGCCACCTCCGGCGACAACCGCCTCGGTGGTGACGACTGGGACCAGCGTGTGGTCGACTACCTGCTTTCGCAGGCCAAGGCCAAGGGCGCTGACCTCTCGAAGGACAAGATCGCCCTCCAGCGCCTGAAGGAAGCCGCCGAGCAGGCCAAGAAGGAACTGTCCTCGGCCACCTCCACGAACATCTCCCTCCAGTACCTCTCGGTGACGGCGGACGGCCCGGTCCACCTCGACGAGCATCTCTCGCGAGCGAAGTTCCAGGACCTCACCAAGGACCTGCTGGACCGTACCAAGAAGCCGTTCAACGACGTCATCGCCGAGGCCGGCATCAAGGTCTCCGAGATCGACCACATCGTGCTCGTGGGCGGCTCCACGCGTATGCCTGCTGTCAGCGAACTCGTGAAGGAGCTCGCAGGCGGCAAGGAGCCCAACAAGGGCGTCAACCCTGACGAGGTCGTGGCCGTCGGTGCTGCACTCCAGGCCGGCGTGCTGAAGGGTGAGCGCAAGGACGTCCTCCTGATCGACGTCACCCCGCTGTCCCTGGGCATCGAGACCAAGGGTGGCATGATGACCAAGCTCATCGAGCGCAACACGGCCATCCCCACCAAGCGCAGCGAGACCTTCACGACCGCCGACGACAACCAGCCGTCGGTGGCCATCCAGGTCTTCCAGGGCGAGCGCGAGTTCACCCGCGACAACAAGCCGCTGGGCACCTTCGAGCTGACAGGTATCGCTCCGGCTCCCCGTGGTGTGCCGCAGGTCGAGGTCACCTTCGACATCGACGCCAACGGTATCGTGCACGTGTCCGCCAAGGACAAGGGCACCGGCACCGAGCAGTCCATGACCATCACGGGTGGGTCCTCTCTTTCCAAGGAGGATATCGACCGCATGGTGCGCGAGGCCGAGGAGCATGCATCCGAGGACAAGGCGCGCCGCGAGGCAGCAGACACCCGCAACGGTGCAGAGCAACTCGCCTACTCCGTGGACAAGCTGATCTCCGACAACGCCGACAAGCTGCCCGAGGACGTCAGGACCGAGGTCCAGGCCGATGTCGACGACCTCAAGAAGGCCCTCGAGTCCCAGGACAACGACGACGAGGTGAAGTCGGCGTTCGAGAAGCTCCAGGCCTCCCAGTCGAAGCTCGGTGAGGCGATCTACGCCTCCGCACAGCAGGATGCCGAGCAGCCCGGTGGCACACCGGCCGATCAGGCGACCGCGGATGGCACCGACGAGGACATCGTCGACGCCGAAGTGGTCGACGAAGAGACCAGCGAGAAGAAGTAGCCATGTCGCACCACGGAAACGAAGAAGAGCACGAGTCGGAGCCGGTCAGCTTCCGGGACAACCGGAAGATCGACCCTGAGACGGGCGAGGTCCGTGGGCAACAGGAGGACGCCGGCAACCCGGCCCCGGAGGACACCGGGGCCGGCGGCCAGGACGCGCCCGCTGAGACGGACCCGGAGCAGGACGTGCTGGCTCAGGCCGAAGCGATCCTGAACGAAGCCGGCGCCGAGGGTGAGGAGAATGCCCCGGCCGATCCGGCCGGGGAACTTCGCAACGATCTGCTCCGTCTGCAGGCCGAGTACGTCAATTACCGCCGTCGCGTGGAGCGTGACCGGGATGTGGCGCGCGAGCAGGCCGTGATCGGTGTTCTGAACTCGCTGATGCCCGTTCTCGACGACATCGATGCGGGCCGTCAGCACGGGGATCTGAGAGAGGGACCGTTCGCCGCGATCATCGGGAAGCTGGAGAATGTCCTGGCGACGTACGGGCTCGCCCGGATCGACGAGGTCGGCGTGGAGTTCGACCCGAATATCCACGAGGCTCTCATCCAGCAGCCCAGCGCGGAGGTCGCCCGCGACAGCGTCAGCCAGATCCTCCGCGTGGGGTACCGCAAGGACGAACGTGTCCTCCGTGCCGCACAGGTGATCGTGGCAGTGCCGGAGTAGGTGTTGTATCGCCGGGTGGGACGGTCTTCCCGGGCCAACGAAATTCCTGCGCTCGCAGAGCTCGCACGGGAATATTAAAGGCCCTACAGAAGACCGACCCACCCGGCGTTCCGGGGGAGGCGCGACGTCGCCTTCCTCGGGAACCGGACCGGCATAGCCCCGGCATCCATCTCATCTCGCTCAGAATCAGCAGAACTTAGGAAGGAGACGCCAGTTGGCCAGTCAGGATTGGGTCGATAAGGATTTCTACAAGATCCTCGGCGTCTCGAAGGACGCGAGCGACGCCGATATCAAGAAGGCGTACCGGAAGCTCGCCAGGAAGCATCACCCTGACCAGAACCAGGGCGATGCGGGGTCCGAGAAGATGTTCAAGGACGTGTCCGAGGCATATTCGGTCCTCTCGGACACGGAGGAACGCCAGCAGTACGACGCCATCCGTGCCATGGGTGGCGGGGCACGCTTCTCCGCCGGTGGTGCAGGTGGTGCCACCGGAGGTGCCGGCGGCTTCGAGGACGTCTTCAGTAACCTCTTCAGCCAGGGCGCCGGATCGCGTCAGCGCGGCGGGTTCTCCGGTGCGAATCTTCCCCCGGAATTCGCAGATCTGTTCGGTGGTGGCTCATCGGGCATGGGGGGTGGCGGATTCCCCAGTGGTTTCCCGTCCCCGCGGCCGCAGAAGGGCGCCGACCGAACGGCGAGTACCTCCATCTCCTTCGCGGGCTCGATCAACGGCACCACGATCGGTCTGCGCGAACCCTCGGGTGAGCAGATCGACGTTCGGATTCCCGCCGGCATCCGCGACGGCCAGAAGGTCCGCGTGAAGGGCAAGGGACAGCCGGGGCAGGCGGGTCCGGGCGATCTCATGGTCACTGTCAACGTCAAGGAACACCCGCTGTTCAAGCGCGAGGGCGACAACATTCGCGTCCATGTGCCGGTGAGCTTCGACGAATCGGTTCTCGGCGCCCAGATCGAAGTGCCGACGCTCACCGGCGAGATGGTGAAGATGCGGGTCCCGGCAGGAACGCCGTCGGGCCGCACCCTGCGACTGAAGGGCAGGGGAGTGAAGACCTCGAAGGGCACCGGGGATCTCCTGGTGACGGTCGACGTCGTCGTGCCGCAGAATCTTTCGAAGGAAGCTCAGGCCGCGGTCGAGGCATTCCGGGAAGCCACCAGGGACGCCGACCCGCGTGCCGGGCTGGCAGCGAAAGCGAGTCTGTAACTTCATCGACCATCAATGACCGGGTGCACCGGTGACGGAAGGAGGACAGCAGTGGATCCCGAGACACCCATCTATGTCATCTCTGTTGCCGCTGAACTCGCCGAGATGCATCCACAGACGCTGCGTCAGTACGACCGCATGGGTCTGGTGACTCCGAGCCGGACCGCCGGGCGCGGGCGCCGCTATTCACCCAGGGATGTCAGTACGCTGCGCGAGATCCAGCGACTGTCGCAGGAAGGCGTCTCCCTGGAGGGCATCCGGCGCATCCTCGAACTCGAGAACCACGTATCCGCGCTGCAATCGCGCATCGTCGAACTCGCGGCCGAGCTGGCGGAGCGTCGCGCCTCTTCGGAATCGGGCCGCGTCTTCGCAGCCGGACTGGCCGGCGACGTCGTCACACTCGCGCGCGGACAGCGTCCCCGCGCCCGTAGCCAGGCACTGGTGGTGTGGCGACCAGGGGCGTCCCGCTCCTCGAGGTAGCCGTACGCGCTACCGATCCGCTGGCCGTCTCCTTCGGTTTTGAGAAGGCCCGGTGCAACGCGGTATTGCTGCTCAATTGTCGAAGTGCGTCACCGGCTGCTCCGCCGATACCGAGGCGACGACGGATGCGGCCAGGTCCCGGACCTTGATGTTGCGAGCGCTGCTCGCGGCCTTGAGAATGGTCATGGCGCGGTCTTGATTGCATCGGTTCTGGGCCATGATCATTCCTGCCGCAAGGTCGATGATCGTCCTGGAATTCATCGCCGCTTCGAGCTGGTCGGCCCGGTCGCTGCTCCCGGCCAGGCGGACGGCGATCGCCACCGTGGTGGTGACGTCCGCCGCAAGGCTCTCGGCCTTGGAGATATCGGCTGCAGAAAAAGCCCCCGGGCCGTCTGCGTAGAGATTGATCGCAGCATTCTCCCCCCTTGGCGCACTGTCATCCCGGTCGGCGTCATTGGCCGGCGAGTTCAGGTGGATCGGCACGGCCAGGATGGAGCGCAGGCCATGACTGGCGATCTCCGCACGGTACTCAGCCCATGGCTGGTCTTCCTCGAGGACGTCCGGGACGTGATTCGTGACGCGTCGGCGGGCGGAATTCAGGCAGGGACCGTCGTCGAACGCATACTGGATCTCGTCCATGAGCTGAGCCCGTTCACCACTGCTTGCGACCGTTGCCGCCGTGCGGGGCCGCATCAGCGTGATACCGCACAGGACGGTTCTGTCAGCGGTGGCGAAGTGTTCGGCAACGAAGTGGGCGAGACTGACCATGAAGTCTTGGATCGCATCACTCTCGAGTACCAGAGTCTGGAGCGCAAAGGTCAGATGCGATGGCGGAGTGGTCTGAGGAGGGCTTGTGCCAGGCAGCGAGTGGTCCACTGGGGTCCTTAGGTAGGTGAGAAGCTTTCCTACCAACGGGACCGAGATCCCGGACGGCACAGGAAATGCATCTGCACCGCCCGCTGCTGAACGATGGTTCCACCCTACAGGCTGGCCTCGGGGCCCGAATCCGGGACGGTCCGGCATGTTGGTGAGCATCTGTCGACTCTGGCCAGAGCGTGTCGTGCACGCCATACTGGTCGGGACGAGACGAGGACGTTGCATGGTAGAACACGGTGCTCAGCGCCTCGAAGATCTCTCTTCCCCGGGTGAGGGCCCAGCGGTTCGGCAGGCCTTGGACGATCAAGAGCCCGACCACGAGCGGGGTGGCCTGGCAAAGCGTCTGGGAGAACTCGCTCGCTCACTGCAGCATGAGAAGTCCTCGGACCGCATCCTGTCCATCATGGCTGCAGCTGCCGTGGAGCTGATACCCGGAGTCGACCAGGGCTCCATCAGCGTGGTGCACGCCCGCCAGCGCATCGGCTCCCGCGCTCCGACCAGCGCCTTGGCAGGGCATCTGGACGCACTGCAGAATGAGGCCGGGCAGGGCCCCTGCCTCGATGCGATGTACGAGCACGAGACCGTGCACGTGCCGGACATGGCGGCGGAGACCCGGTGGCCGAGATTCGCCCAGCGAGCTGCACGTGCTGGAGTCGGCAGCATGCTGTGCTTCCAGCTCTACGTCGAGGGAGACAACCTCGGCGCACTCAATCTGTACTCCCTTCGACAACATGCGTTCAGCGCCGAATCACGGCACGTCGGGCTCCTGGTGGCGGCCCATGCTGCGGTGGCATTTGCCGAGGCGTTGAAGGTGGAACAGCTCGGTGAAGCCCTCGCTACGCGGGATCTGATCGGCCAGGCCAAGGGGATCCTGATGGAGCGGTACAAGATCACCGGGGAGCAGGCTTTCACCATACTGGAACGCTCCAGCTCCGAGACGAACGAGAAATTGCGGTCCGTCGCGGAGCAGCTCGTGGTGACGGGAGAGATCCCGCACCGCTGATGGCTCCTGCCGTCCGGCCCGGGCAGAGAGCGGGAGCCATACCAGAACATGGGTTCTCCACCAAGGGACAAGTCCATTAACCTCCGAGGTGTCCCAGTAGTAAGCTGGCTGATCAATAGGCGGGAATGACCGTTCCCGGACAACCGATCCAGGTGTCGACGGAGAGAACCGTTATGCCTGTGGAGGCTTTGGGATGGATCAGCAGGCACAGGCCAGACGCATCACCGATGCCCTCTCGGCCTCGGGAGTGAGCCTCGATGAGGTATGGCTCGGGTACTACTCCATCGGAGGAAGGGCATCCCGGGTCGAGCTCGAAGCGTTCATCAGAGGGTCACTCGAACTGTCCATGACGGAGTGTGACGTGCTGGGCGAGGCCGTCAATCAGCTCCTGGCCGAGGCCGCCGGTGGGAGCGCACCGCTGATTCCCCCTTGTACCCCCGATGACGCCGACGTGGCGCAGGAATCACCGACGGACTCCCGACGCGGTCTCGGAGTTGCCGGTGCTTTCCTGTTCACCGAGGAGGAACAGGAGCAGGAACGCTGTGATGCGGTGGTGCGCACGGGGTTGCTGGACACCGCGGGCGAAGAGCGCTTCGACCGCATCACGAGGGAGGCGAAGGAATTCTTCCACACCGGTTCGAGCAGCATCACACTGATCGACGATCACCGGCAGTTCCTCAAGTCGGCCACCGGCCACACCCGGCAGAATCTTCCGAGGGAGTCGACCTTCTGCAACGTCACGATCCGCAGCGCCGGGCCGTTGATCGTCCGCGATGCACTCGAGGACGATCGTTTCCGCGATAACCCGTTGGTCATCGGCGCTCCCCATACCCGGTTCTACGCCGGCTATCCGGTGCGTGGCCCGGGAGGGTGGACGGTGGGCACGCTGTGTGTGATGGACAAGAGTCCCCGGGAATTCTCCTCGCGCGACGGCAAGAAGCTCCGATCGCTGGCGCGTGCGGTCGAGTCCGAGATCAATGGACCCTCCGTGGCACCGGACGTGGCCTGACAATTCAGTAAACGGTTTCCCTGTGCCGACGTGCTGCCGTGGTGCGGCAAGCGCATGAGCGGTCTCAGGCTGCGGGTGCTGCGGTACTCGTGCGCACGATCAGCTCCGTGCGCGCGGGGTGGTTGACCGGCTGCAGTGACGCCGGATCCTGCAGGATCTGCAGAAGGCGTTCGACGGCTCGCTGGCCCTGCTCCTGCGGGAACTGCGCCACTGTGGTCAGTCCGAGTGCCTCTCCCAGTTCATGCCCGTCGATCCCGATGATCGACAGATCGTCGGGCACACGCAGACCCAGTTCACGCGCGGCGAGAACAGCCCCGATGGCCATCTCGTCCGAGGCGCAGAAGACCGCCGTCGGCCTGTCTCGGGGGTAGCCGAGGAGCTGCCTCGCCTGGGCCAGCCCGCCCTGGATGGTGAAATCGGCGGTGACCCACCAGGAATCGGCGCTTTCCAGCCCCGCACTCTCCAGGGCCGATGCATAGCCGTGCCGCCGCGTACTGCCGATCCGGAAATCCTTCTCATCGGTCTCGTGCCCGCCGATATGGGCTATGCGCCGGTGGCCGAGGGTGATCAGGTGCTCCGTCGCAAGAGCGGCGATCTCCCGGTCGTCCACGCTGTAGGTCTCGGTTCCGGACAGCGGTCCGCCGATCCCGACCACCGGCTTCCCGACCGCGAGCAGCTGATCCAGTTCCTTCGATCCCAGTTCGAGCGACACGGGGATCACGCCGTCGCACCGCTGGCGCAGGAGGAATTCGGACAGCACGCTCTCACGGTGAGTGGGATCCTCGTTGAGGTTGTACAGCGTGAGGTCGTATCCCGCGCGCAGGAGCGCCGCGGCGACGCTGTCCACGATCTGCGAGTAGTACCAGCGGGCCACCGACGGCACCACGACGCCGATATTGCGATGGCGGCCCGAGGCGAGGGAGGACGCCGTCGAACTCGCCACGAAGCCCAGCTCCCGGGCGGCGTCCTGGACGCGCGTGCGGGCCGCGTCCGAGACGCGGCCGTTGCCGCTGAGGGCACGGGAGACGGTGGCCGTGGAGACGCCTGCACGCCGGGCGACATCCTTGATCCCGGTCACGGCCTACCCCTGATCCGCCCCGCTCATCAGCCAGACGCAGGCGTCCGGCGCGAGCTGACCGGCCAGGACGGCGTCGGGCATGCTGGCGGCAACGACCGCACCCTCCGGCAGCGGGACGGCGAACCCGCCCATGTTCAGGACCACGATGATCTCCCCGTTCCGGAACGCGACGACATCGGTCTGCTCGAAGTCGCGGGACCAGCTGAGCGAGCCGGCACCGAGGCGCAGATCCCTGCGGAGCTGCAGGGCCGTGCGGTAGAGCGTGAGCGTCGAGTCCTGGTCCACGGACTGGAGGTCCCGCGCATAGCCGCCCCAGCTCTCAGGCTGGGGGAGCCACGGTGTACCAGTGGCGCCTGCATCGTGAGTATTGCCTGCGGAGTCAGCATCGTCGGTGCCGATGAAGCCGAACGCCGGCGCCTGCGCTCGCCAGGGTAGGGGGACGCGGCAGCCGTCGCGCCCGAGGCGTTCACCGCCCGTGCGCGCGAAGGTCGGGTCCTGCCGGGCGTCATCGGGCATGGACGTGTGGTCGGGGAGACCCAGCTCCTCGCCCTGGTACAGGTAGATGCCGCCCGGAAGAGCGAACATCGCCAGGGAGGCCGCGCGGGCGCGGGTCAGTCCCGTAACGGTGTCGGGCTGCACGTCCGCGCTTCCGATGCCGTCGCCGCCTCGGGGTGAGCCGTCCGTGAGGCCGAAGCGACTGGTGTGCCGGACGACGTCATGGTTGCTCAGCACCCAGGTGGTGGGGGCTCCCACGGTGTCGAAGGCGGCGAGCGAGGCCGAGACGACACTGCGCAGACCATGGGCGTTCCACGAATTGTGCAGGTAGGCGAAGTTGAAGGCCTGGTGCATCTCGTCGGGGCGCACCCAGTCCGTGAGCCGCGCCAGGGGGTCTATCGAGGCCTCTGCGCAGAGGATGCGCTCGCCGTCATACTCCGCCAGGATGCTCCGCCACCGGCGGAAGATCGCGTGGACCCCGTCCTGACCGAACATGGGTGCTTCCCAGCCGGGGTAGCCTTCCGTCGACCCGCCGTCGGGGCGTCCTCCCCAGTCCGGCAGGCCCTCGGCCTTGATGAGCGCGTGGGCGACGTCGACCCGGAAACCCCCGACGCCGCGATCGAGCCAGAAGCGCAGCACCCGCTCGAACTCCGCGTGGACCGCGGGGTTGTCCCAGTTGAAGTCGGGCTGGGAGGAATCGAACAGGTGCAGGTACCACTGGCCGGGCGTGCCGTCCGGATCGAGGATTCTCGTCCAGGCCGGACCGCCGAAGTGGGACTGCCAGTTGTTGGGAGGCTCCTCACCGGCGGTGCCGGTGCCGTCACGGAAGATGAACATCTCCCGCTCCGGGGATCCGGCCGGGGCGGCCAGCGCGGCCCGGAAGAGAGCGTGCTCGCTGGAACAGTGGTTCGGGACGAGGTCCACGATCACGCGGATGCCGAGGCGGTCCGCCTCCGCCACGAGGGTGTCGAAATCGGTGAGCGTGCCGAAGAGCGGGTCGACGTCGCAGTAGTCGGCGACGTCGTACCCGCCGTCGCGCTGGGGCGAGGTGTAGAAGGGGGAGAGCCACACGGCGTCGACGCTGAGCTCGGCCAGCCGCGCGAGTTCCGACGCGATGCCGGGAAGGTCTCCCACGCCGTCGCCGTTCGAATCGCGGAACGAGCGCGGATACACCTGGTAGATGACGGACCTACGCCACCACTGGTCTGATCCGGAGGCAACGTGCAGGGGCTCATGGAACGCAGTGCGGACAGGGAGCTGCTCGTGCTGCAGGACGTCGATGATCTCGGACATGCGCCCCAGCGTAGTGCTCGAGCCGACGCTGGTGGAAACGCTTGCAGCGCCGCAATGCGGCTATGTAGGTAGATTTCTCATTGTTTCACTGCTGATCACCACGTTTTCAGGGCACCGCTGCAAGCGCTTACACTCTCACTCACGTTTCGTGGCTGCACCGACTTCGGACCTGCGGGCTATGGCGTCGGCTCCCTCGTTGTCCATGGCTGGAATTTGTCGGGGCACCCGGGCAGACTTGGTGCATGGAAGACCGTCTGGAGTTGCCGCGTGCTTGAGCTCTTCGTCGAAGCCCTGGCCATCGGAGCCGGGGTGGTTGCGGCGATCGGAGCCGGTACGGGAGTGGCCGGGTGGCTGGTTGTCCGGAAGCTCAGGCGCTCGCGGATCATCGAGCGCACGAAGGATCGCGGTATTCTCGCCGCCCGTGCCTACGCCCCCGATCGGCTCACCAGGGAGCCGGCCCGGTTGATCCTCGAACTCAAGCGCTCCTCGCACGCCACGCATGCAGCACTGAACGAGGCGGTCACGCAGGGACGGCCCGTGGGTGAGCTGCCACGTGCAGCAGCGGAGATCGATCGCGCGGCGGCCTCGCTGGAGAATCTGCTCAGAGCTGCTGACCGCGAACCGAACCGGACTCTGAAGCAGGAGTGGACCGATGACCTCGGTGCACAGGCCAGGGCTCTCGACGAACTCTCCGCCGATCTGCGCCGCTGCCTCCTGAATACTTCACGCTCCATCGACACACTGCAGCTCGAGCAGGCCACCACGCGCCTGCGCACCGAGATCTCCGCCATGGCGACGTGGCGGGATACTTATGGGAACCGTCAGGGCCGGTGACCGGCTCGCGGCGGTAGTCCTCAACCATCCAGCACCTCCGGGGGTCAGGCAGTGTCGATCAAACGGCGCATCACGCGCATCGTCCAGGCGAACAGGAACGCGTCCGCCGAGTCCCGAGAGGACCCTCGGGTCCAGGCGCAGAACGCACAGCAGGCGCAGCGCGCCCTGCTCGACAGGGCTCGGCGTGGAGCGGCCGATGTCGCCGCGCATCACCACCGGGTGGGACTCGCCGCGAACGAGGCCGCCGACTACCTCAACCGTGTCGAGGCCGCGGTGGCCGCCGCCGTGCAGCGGGGGGACGACGCCGCCGCCCGTGCGGCGATCCGCGAATCGATGACGGCACGGCGCCGCCTCGAGACGCTGACGGCGCAACTGCGCGAGGCGGAGCAGCAGGCCCGGCGCCTCCACGATGACGTGCGGCGGCTCGAGCAGCGCGTGCAGCAGAACGCCATGGACTACGACGCCATGCTCGCCCGGCGAGCGGCTGCTGAGGCGGCCATCGGCGTCCATGATGCCCTTGCATCGTCGTCCCGCGAAGCAGCAGCGATCGAAGCCGCACGGCGTGATGCGGAGCTCGAGGTGCGGCGCTTCGAGGCGCAGGTGCAGGCACGCGAGGAACTGTCCTGGTCCGATCCGTCCTCCCGGCGACTCCAGCAGGCCTTCGAGGAGCTCGAGGCGGATGCGGCGGCCCAGCAGGAGCTCGAGGAACTCAAACGAAGGATGCCCCGGGAGCACCCGCCGGGGCAGTAGGGGCGTTGTTACACTCGGCCCATGACTGAGCTCAGCGGTTCCCATGTACTCGTGATCGGTGCGACCGGGGTTCTCGGTGCCGAGCTGTCCCGTCGGCTGGCGACCCACGGCGCCCGGCTGACACTGTCGGGCCGCTCCGCACAGAAACTGTCCACACTCGCGGGCGAACTCGGCGACGCCGTCGTGGGACAGGTCGCTGCGGACCTCGGCACGCCGGACAGCCCGGTGGCGATCGCTGCGGCACTCGAGGACAGGGAGCTGGGCGGCGTGGTCTTCGCGGCCGGCGTGGTTGCCTTCGGTCCCGCTGTGGAGGTGGACGACGACACCCTCGACGAACTCATGCTCGTGAATCTGCTCGGCTACATGCGGCTCATGCGCGTTGTCGCTCCCAAGCTCACCCGAGGGTCGTTCGTGGCCCAGCTCAGCGCCGTCGTCGCGGAGTCGCCCACGGCAGGCATGGCGGCGTACTCGGCGACGAAGGCGGGTCTGAGCGCGTACGGGAAGGCGCTGACTCTCGAACTGCGCAAGCAGGGTGTGAAGGTGCTGGACGCGCGCCCTCCGCATACAGAGACCGGCCTCGCGAGCCGTCCGATCGCGGGGGAAGCCCCGAAGCTGCCGCAGGGCAAGGACCCCGCGGCGGTTGCCGAGCGCATCATCACGGCCATCCGCGACGATGAGCGGGATCTGCCGTCGACGGCGTTCTGAGCACCGCGCGCATTCCCACCGGGCCTCCGGTTACACGGGACAGCTCTCACCATGGGAACCCAGGTACGGGCCGAGGCTGCAGGCGTCGTCACGGCTGACAGTCCGCCCCTGAAGTAGTTGCGCGGCGAAACTGATCCCGCTGAGTCAGAGTCTGAGCATTCGGAGGATGAAGAACGTCATTGAACCCAGAAGCAGTCCCAGTCCGAACCAGATCCCAGGGATGATCGACCAGTCCCCGGCGATGCTACCCAGGGCGGCGATGTGCAGCACTGTCGCGCTGAAGGTAGCCCAGATCATCATCTGGACGCCGTTCCTGTAGTGGGCCTGAATGTTCTCCTCGGTGACTCTCCCGACGCCGTAGTTGTAGATTCTGGGGTAACGGGTCAGGATCGCGAGTCCGATGATGGTTGCCAGAAGTATGCACGCAGGGATGAGTATCTCCCACGGGGAACCGTAACGGTCGACTGAGCCGTCAGCGGAAAAGTGCAGTGGAATCTGCGCCGGCATCGACGGAATACGGCCGATGATCCAGATGGTGTAGCCGAGGGCGGCCACGACACTGCCGATGAGCAGGAATCGATGCAGTGGGTCGAGGACGAAGGACGGCTGCGGGCGGCTGCGCATCGTCGGATAATGAAGCACACCCGTCCCGTCACGGAACGGCACGTCATGGCGGAGAGCTTCGACGTAGTCACCGACCGGTTCACGACCCTCGTCGTGCTGGGTGCTTCGGGCCATCTGCGTCCTCCTGAGGTGGCGTCGCCAACCTGTCGTCACGAGTAGGTGGGCAAGTTTGAGCGTGCACTGCGGCCGGAAGTCATTGCGGGGGCGGGGCGGGCTCCGTGGTTCCGTGATCTGGTCCGATCAACCAAGCCTCGATCAGTAGTTTATCCCTCACCGTTCATTGGACAGTGAGGACCGGATCATACCGGCGTTGTCCGGTTGAGGGCTTCGACGAACTGCTCGGCTTCGGTCCTTTCGGGGCTGGTGGTTGTCGACGCGGGAATGGTGGTCATGTCGATGGACACGCCGACGCCGTAGTCGCTGATCAACCAGGTGTCGTTCCCGTCGGGGACCACCGTGTAGGACATGTTCCCGTAGGACATCTGCGGGAAGGGTAGGGCAGCGCCGTCCAGGAGGACGTCGGCGGTGTAGACGACGGCGATGACGAAGGTGAGGCTCTGTCCTGGTCCTGCCCAGACCTGCTGCGTCCTGATGGTGCGGTCCTGTACCCGTGGTTCGTTCTCCCCGTACAGATACCGATAGGTCGGGGAGTCCTTCTGCCAGGGCTCCATCTCCACGACGGGTGACTCCCCGGAGAGGTTGAGCTCGATCGTTCCGCGTCGGTCCGGGGCGAACAGGGCCTTGTGTTCGTCCCACCAGGTGTCGCGGAGGGCAGCGAGTTCCTGTGGGGGGAGAGCGGCGGAGTTGTTGAGGACGGAGTTCACGCCTTCGGAGGCGATGAAGTCACTCACGGTCCTCTGGGCGGAGGCGACTTGTTCGGGCGTGAAGACCTCGGTCGGGAAGATCCGGCCGAGATCCGGCGCCGAGACGAAGCTGGGACCAGCGACGTCGTACGCCGTGTCGTCCTCGGGTAGCGGAACCTGCAGGTACGGCCCGTACGGGTGTTCGATTCGTACTCCCTCTGCGGACGGAGCGGGCGGGGCTGACGACGGTGCCGGCTCAGTAGTAGGCGCTGCCGTCGATGTGCTTGCCGGTGGGGACGGGGAAGACGTCGCCGTCGGACTCGAGGTCGGCAAAGCTGATGGCGTCATGGATGCCGGGGGTTCCCCGGGGCTGCTGCTGGTCGTAGTCGGCTCTGTTGTCGGTTCTGCGCTATTCGCACACGCGGTAGCCGAGACTCCCAGAGTGAGGGCTAGCAGCCCGGAGGCCGTGTAGGTCTTCGTCTTCGTCCACATAGGTACCTTCCTACTGACGTTGGGTCGTTGCTGGAGCTGTCCGCCGTGCGGGAAGGACGGCCGCCGTCGAGGTCTCATGTTGAGGTTTCATGGTGGTTCTGGCAGGAACCGGAGAGTGTGCCTTCGCTGACCTGCTATGGGGTCGGCCGGGTCTGCCAGAGTGCTCGGGCTCAGTTGTCGCGGCTGTAGGTCCCGTCCGGGTGGACCTGCCATACCTCGATGGTCCCTGACCCGCCGCCGGCGCTGAGGCTGATCGACTGGACGATCACCTCGAAGCCCGGATCGCCCAGGGGATCAGGGCCGGCGAGGTACTGCAGATCGGAATTCGACCCGTATTCTGCCCGGATCAGCTCGATGGCCTGTTCAGGGGTGCTGACGGTCGGCGAGTCGGCTGGGGCAGACGGCGCGGGGCGGGCTGGCTGAGGGTCAATGGGAGCAGGCGCCGGCGGGGCCGTCGCGGCCACGGACGTCTCAGAGGTAGAAGCCGGTGTAGGCGCCTCGCTCGGGGGCGTCGCCGGGGAGGAGGGGGTCGGGGACGTGCTGGGGGTCGGGGCCGTCGAGGGGGCCGCCGGGGTCGGCGGTGCAGTGGGCGTCGGGGAAGCGCTCCTGCTCGGGCTCGCACTGCTCGATGCTGTTTCCGCACCGGGTTCGGCGCTCGTACAGGCGGCAGTCGAGAGCACCAGGGCGAGCCCGATAGTAAGTACTTGTTTTTCGATAAGCCGCATGAGTCCCCATCGCCTGACTCTGATCAGTTACTCTTCCAAACTATCCGATGGTGCCCAGCGAATTGAGCCTGGTGCAAAAGCTGTTCATCGCGTCGCATCCGACAACGTCGCTCAGAGGCTCTTGAAACCATTTCCGCCAGATTGCGTCGACGTCGTCGCTGCTGATACATCCGTTCCTGAGCAGCAAGCCAGCCAGGGGAATCGCTTCGAGTGAGTACTCGTCGTGAGGTGCTCCATCACCGGTGCCCGGGCCCAGACCGTACGGATCCAGGTCGTTGAGCATCGCCACAACTGACGTGACCGTGTCTCTCCACCGTTGAACGCCCGACTGCATTCCAACAGGATGCATCAGTCGCGTCCCGGTAGGCGATCCGGCAGCGGGATGCGGAGCTTGCCTTGGTCCTACCCGCATGGCGACTTCGCGTGAAGAAGGCCTGCGACCAGTTCCACGCCGTGTCGCTCGAGGTCCTCGGGCGCGATGCCTTCAGAGGGATGGGCCCAGGCCGCGCGTCCAGGACGGCCGTTCAGCAAGCCGTCCGCGCAGTACTTATAAACGACGCCTCCTAGGAAGGAGACACTTCCCGGACGGCGCTGTGGCCTCTTTCCTGCAGGGCGGGGCATGGAACCAGTGTGAATGATTGCTGCTTTCCGCAGCATCGTGGCCGGCACAGGCCAGAACTCGAATTCGTCGTTGTTGGCGTCATTGAAGGAGGGTGAGTACCAGCTGGGACCGCTCAAGGTCAGCGTCCGTTGATCCCAGGTGGCTGGTACGAGGGTGGCCCACCACTCATGGTTGATCGCCGCTCGATTATTCAGGTCAACGATGGACCCGGCGGTATCCGGAAGATGACTACGCCGTGTCAATTCCTCCATGCCAGAAGCGTAGCGTGAGCCGGTTTCGAGTGCGGTCGGGGGCTCTCTGAGATCGGGCACTTTTCCGGCTGACACTTGCCCGCAAGCCGGTCGCTCACCGTTCCTGTCGAAGCACGCAGGATTGGTCTGCCCTGTCGTGCAGGGCAGGATCGTTTGTTTGCCCGGTGCATCCTGAGTACACCCGCGTGAGTGACATCGACCCCTAAATTTTGGCGGCCCGACTGATGCTGATCATGCTCACGGCGAGGATCCGCAGCGGCACCGCGACGCCGGGAGGCCGGCCGGTGGCGTTGACCAGCACGAACACCGTGCCGAACGAGGCCCCGATGAGGTGGCCGATGAACGTGGGGGTGCGCGGGTTCATGCGAAGTCCTGCACCTTCTTCCAGGTGGGGTCCAGCGTGTGCCTGATGCTGACGCGCCGCGAGTTCCGGGCCGCGGCATCGAGGACGTCCCGGGCGGTCCGGTCCTCGGAGTCCGAGTACACGTGGAGTGTCCGAACTCCCCGGGAGGTCTCGGTGGCGACCAGCAGGCCGCGCGGCCCCAGCTGCCGCACGAGGGCTTGCTCGACGCTGTGCAGCATGTCCTCGGCGGACGGAGCGGGAAGGCCCTGGTCGTCGGCGTCGAACGGGACCTTCAGCGCCGAGTGGAGATCCAAGCGCGGGTGATCGATCCAGCGCAGCGGCCGCCGCACCCGCACCAGGATCGGGCTACCGCTGCCGAGGGTGCCCCGCAGCAGGAGCCAGTGCGGCCGCGGCAGGGAGCGGGCTAGATCTGCAACCCGCTCAGGCAGCTGAGCGGCAGAAATGCTGTCGACGACGTCGTGCACGATGCAGTCCACGCGGCGGACCCAGCGACGGACGTCGTCCTCCCCGAGCAGCCATTCGAGCAGCAGGACGCACAGCTCGTACTCGTCGTCCCACTGCCCCGTGAACGCGGGGTTGAAGACGGAGACGATGAAGCTGTCGCCCGCTCTGGTGGGGTTCGCGTGCACCCGGGTCCGTGCGAGGTCGAAGGTCCTGCCGCGGTAGGTGATGGTCGATTCCAGCATCTCCGGTCTCGGGCTGCGCGCCGGGGCGAACTCCCAGCGCCTGCCCGCAGGCGGTGACGCGCGGAACCAGCGTTCGGCGACAGCGCGCAGGGACGGGTCGGCGCCGCCGGAGACGTAGAGGGTGTGTTCGGCACCCCAACCGGTGCGGGTCTCCCACTCCAACCCCCGCGCGATGGCCTGGACCTGCCGCGTCATCACCTCGACGTGGGACCCGAAGCCCCCGTCGCGGGTCGCCGTGGTCAGCAGGTCCTCGCCCTCGTCCGCCCACCACTGCCAGAAGGCGCTGATGGGATCCCTGCCGGTTCCACGGCGCCGGACGCATCTGCGACTGATCCTGCCCATGATCCCCGCGTTCCCTTGCCGGCGTCCGGATGCTTCGACCCAGAGAATCTACCGTGCCGCGCAGGTGCAGGGACATACGCTGTGTGCCGTTCGGGCGCAACGGACGCTGTGCCGGAACGCCCCCGGTTGACGACGCGATGCACCGGCGTCTACTGATGGTGACCATGATGATGACTTCTCCGGGGAGGGCCTGTGCCTGAGTGGTTGTTCGCGGGAGGCGCAGGCCTCCTCGCCGGAGCGGCCCTGCTGCTCGGCAGCTCCATAGCGTGGTTCGTCCGCGTCCCTACCCGTGTCGTGGCCGCGGTGATGGCGTTCGGCTCGGGGGTGCTCATCTCCGCTCTGACCTTCGAACTGGTGCAGGAGGCCTCCGACCAGGGTGGACTGCTACCCACTGCAGGAGGTTTCCTGGTCGGGGCGGTCGTGTACGTGGGGCTGAACGTCGTCCTCGCCCAGTACGGGGCCCGGCACCGCAAGCGATCCGGGTCCCAGCAACCCTCCCAGGGCGAGCAGTCCGGCAGTGGAGGTGCCATTGCCATCGGGTCGTTGCTGGACGGCGTTCCGGAATCCATGGTGCTGGGACTGAGCTTCTTGGGTGGCAGCGGCGTGAGCATCCCGATGTTCGCGGCCGTGTTCATCTCCAACGTCCCCGAGGGACTCTCCAGCACGGCCGGCTGGAAGCAGGCCGGACGGAGCCCGAAGTACGTGTTCGGGATCTGGGGAGCCATCGCACTCGTCTGCGGCCTGGCGGCCCTGGCCGGGTACGTCCTGCTGGACGGCGCAGCGCCGAGCACCCTGGCGTTCGTCAATGCCCTGGCGGCCGGAGCGATCCTCGCGATGATCACCGACACCATGATTCCGGAGGCCTTCGAGTCGGCCTCCCTCTACACGGGCCTGATCGCGACGCTGGGCTTCCTCACGGCTTTCACGCTGCATCTGGCATGAGCAATCCGAGGGTTCATTCGGTGGTGCCTCACCTCTAGGATTGCGGCATGGCGGGACGAGAGCAGATCCAGGAGCCGCAGTGGTCGGCACGTGACGAGGCACTGTGGACGACGGCGGAGCTGGCGCTGCTCCACCGCGAGGGACGGCTGGGGCAGCGTCACCCCGTGTCGGTGCCCTTCGCGATGCAGCACGCCGGTGATGAACGGCCCTACGCGCACGGACCCTTCCGCCTGCTCTCCTTCGAAGCGCGCGGCGATGGCAGCTACCAGTCCAGCAGTTCCTTGTTCGTCGCGACCGGACGCGGCGCGATTCCCGCGATGCTCGGATACGGAGCGGCGGCTGCCCTGGTCAATTCGAGCCGTCGACGTCGGGCGGCTGCGCTGGCAGCACCGCAGTGGACGGTGATCGATACCGGCACGCTGACCGTGACGAACCACGGTTTTTATCTCCACACGCCCTCCGCCATCCTCGCCTGGGGGTGGACCAGCATCCAGATGGCCACCCTGGTGGGACCGGGCAAGCTGCAGCTCATGGGCACCTCCACCAACGGAGGAGTGAACTGGATCCTCGAGTCGGACTGGGCGGAACTTGTCTTCTTCTTCTGGGCCACGGCACGCTGCGCGCAGCACGAGCAGTTGCTGAGCAGACTGTGGCTGCCCGATGAATGGGTGGCGAGGGCCTCGGCGCACACGCTCGGCAGGGTCGGGCCCCGGAATTACTACGCCTTCCTCGAGCTGTCCAGGGGCCTCGGCATGGGAGCAGTGTAGGCGCAGGTCGCGCAGCACTTCCCCGGTGTCGCGCTACGCGGGCCTGCCGCCCGGAGCCTCGCGAAGCGCGACGGCGGCGAGGAGCCCGGCGATGATCGCCAGCGTCCCGGTGAAGCCGGCCACGCCCGCCCAGTCGAACTGCGCGAAGAACAGGCCGCCGAGCCAGCCGAGCACACTCGAGCCGGCGTAGTAGGCGAAGTTGTACAGCCCCGACGCCTGGGCACGCCCCACGCTCGCCAGCGCCGGCGTCCACCCCGAGGCGATGGAGTGCGCGGCGAAGAAGCCGCCGGTGAAGATGATCAGTCCCAGGATGATGAGCGGGATCGAGTCGGTGAGCGTCACCGCGAGGCCGAGGAGGATCACCGGGACGGCTGTGAGGAGAACCGGGAGTCGCCCCACCCGTACGCTCAGGCTGCCCGCGAGGCGCGAGGTCGCGGTGCCGGAGAGATAGGCGAGGAACAGCAGGCTCACGAGGGAGGCAGGCAGGAGGAACGGCGGCGCCTCGAGGTGGAAGCCGAGGTAGTTGTAGACGGCGACGAACCCGCCCATGAGCAGGAAGCCCTGCGCGTAAAGGGCCAGCAGGCGCAGCGATCGCAGATTTGCGACGATCCGGCGCACCAGGGACGGTCCGCTGCCGCGCACACTCGGGGTGAAACCCCGGGAACGGGGCGCGAGCAGGAAGAAGGCGACGGCGGCGGCGCCGGCCAGGAGGCTGACGGACAGGACGCCCGTGCGCCACCCGAGCAGATCACCGACGGGCCCTGCCACGAGCCGCCCCGTGAGCCCGCCGAGCGTTGTCCCGGCAATATAGGTCCCGGCGGCGACGGCGACATGCAGTTGCTGCACTTCCTCGTGCAGGTACACCAAGGCCGTCGCGGGAACCCCACCGAGGGCCACGCCCTCGAAGAACCGCAGGACGATCAGCAGCTCGAAGCTCGGCGCCACCGCGGCGAGGACCCCGAGCACGACGGCGGCCCCGATGGCCCAGCTCATGGTGCGCTTGCGTCCGGCCCGGTCGGCAACGGCCGACCAGGGAATGACTGCGAGGGCGAGTCCCAGCGTCGCGGCGGAGATCGTCAGTGCCGCGTCCGCCGGTGAGACGGCGAACTCCGAGGCGACGCCGGTCAGCACGCCCTGCAGCGAATACAGCTGGGCGAAGGTTGCGAGCCCGGCGAAGAGCAGCGCGAGCAGGATACGGCGGTAGGCGGCGGAGTCCTTCGCGTGGCCCTGCCACGGCAGCGCGGTCATCGGCGGGGTGCGCGCAGCGTCATCGGTGCGGTTCCATGGGAATGCCGCTCAGCGGCGTCGGTACGCGAGGTCGAAAACCATCCGGCCCGCCTCCAGCGCCTTGTTCTCGAAGCTCGTGGGAATCCTGCCGTCGAAGCGCGGAGCCCACCCGCCCACCAGGTCCACACCCTCGTTGACCCCCGTGTTACCGGTGCTGACCGGGTCCTTGCCCTCGCGCACGGGAGCACCGCCCACCACGGTCTCCACGCCGCTCTCCCAGACCTGGGTGAGCGGACTCCGTTCACCCGAGCGCTCGCCGTCGTGCAGATTATCGAAGTGACCGCTCGCGTCGAGGACGGCGCGCATCTGCACGGCGTAGCTGGACCAGTCGGTGGCGAGCCGGAAGACGCCGCCCGGTTCCAGGACCCGGGCCACCCGTTCGACGTAGTCCTCCTTGACGAGCCTGCGCTTGTGGTGACGTGCCTTGTGCCAGGGGTCGGGGAAGAAGGTCCACACCTCCGCGGCGGCTCCCGCAGGAATCATCCCGGCGAAGGCCGCAGCCGCATCCACCTGGGCCGTGCGCACGTTGGTCAGCTGTTCCTGGCTGATGCGCAGCATGGTCTGGGCCAGGCCCGGTCGGTAGACCTCGAGCGCCAGGTAATTCCGGTCCGGATCGTGTGCGGCGGCATGCGCTATCGCCTCGCCGAGTCCCGAACCCACCTCGATGATCAGGGGCGCGGGCCGGCCGAACGCGGCGTGGAGATCGAGCACGAAGTCAGGCGCCACCGAGGTATCGGAGCCATGGACGTGCGGCAGGTCGAGCAGGAAGTCCTCGGCGAGTTCGTCCCAGGCCTCCCGGCGCCTGCCCTGGAGACGTGAGCCCCGCCGGACGAAGGACACGGGCTGTGTGCGGTACGGCTGATCGGGGGTCTGTGTCGGTGGCTCCATCACGGTCAAGGCTACCGGCAGCTCCCGCCCTGGACTGCGGCAGGCGGCCGAAGCACGCGACGGAAGTATGCGACCGCACCACGCCCGGTGAGCGGTGATCCGTCTCCGATGCGGGCTCCGGTGACGCCTGCTGCTAGACTGAATGCACTTGCCTGCGCGCGATGACACTCCATCAGTACGGTGCGCAGCCTGCGTCGATGAACGCATTCTTTTGTCCCGCATCCGGCTCCCCGAGCAGGCGCGGTGGACACTGTCTGACTTTTCTTCGGCGAACCCCGGTGTCCAACCGGTGCCGGGGAAGATGAGAAGAAAGCCCCTAGCTCCTTTATGACTACTTTTGCTGCCCTCGGTGTGCCCAGGACGCTGGTCGAGAACCTCGACGCGCAAGGCATCACCGAACCCTTTCCCATCCAGGTCAAGTCCCTGGCTGATTCCATGGCCGGCCGGGATGTCCTCGGACGCGGTCGTACCGGCTCGGGCAAGACCCTGGCATTCGCCCTGCCGATGGTGACCCGGCTCGCCGAGCAGGAGGCGGCCTACCGCCGCAAACCCGGGCGTCCCCTGGCGCTCATCCTCGCGCCGACCCGCGAGCTCGCCACCCAGATCAACGCGACCGTGGAGCCCCTGGCCGGCGAGCTCGGACTGAAGACCACCGTGATCTACGGCGGGGTCTCCCAGCAACGCCAGGAGAAGGCACTGCGCGCCGGTGTCGATATCGTCATCGCCTGCCCCGGCCGACTCGAGGACCTGATGCGCCAGAAGCTCATCACGCTCGAGTCCGTCGAGATCACCATCCTCGACGAGGCGGACCACATGGCCGATCTCGGGTTCCTGCCCGTGGTCAAGAAGCTGCTCGACACCACGCCGGCCGACGGCCAGCGCCTGCTGTTCTCCGCGACCCTGGACAACGGCGTCGACAAGATCGTCAACCGTTACATGAGCAAGCCGGTCACCCACTCCGTGGACGACCCCCAGGCCTCCGTCACCACCATGGAGCACCACGTGCTGCTGATCGGTGACCAGGCCCAGAAGAAGCAGCTGATCGTCCAGCTCGCCTCGGGCACCGGGAAGCGCCTGCTGTTCATGCGCACCAAGCACCACGCGCGCAAGCTCGCCAAGACCCTCACCGACGCCGGGATCCCTGCCGTCGATCTGCATGGCAACCTGTCGCAGAATGCCCGCGACCGGAATCTGGCGGAGTTCTCCTCGGGCGACGTGCGCGTGCTGGTCGCCACGGACGTCGCGGCCCGCGGTGTGCACGTGGACGACGTCGAGCTCGTGGTGCACGTGGACCCGCCCACCGAGCACAAGGCCTATCTGCACCGTTCCGGGCGTACCGCCCGCGCCGGTTCCTCGGGCACGGTGGTCACGATCACGCTGCCCGAGCAGAAGTCCGAGGTGCAGAAGCTGATGAAGGCAGCCGGTGTCGACGTCGCCTTCGAGACCGTGAAGCCGACCTCGCCGCACGTCCTCTCGCTGGTCGGTGACGTGGCGGAGAAGATCGATCCGCGCACCCGCGCAGCGTTGCTCGCCTCCCGCGAGGCAACCCGTGGGGAAGGAACGTCCACCGGGGCCAATGCGCAGCGCAAGCGTGCACGCAGCACCGCAGCACCGGTCGCCGGAGGGCGCGGCGGCAGGGGCGGCCGCGGCCGCGTCGCGGCGGAGAAGCAGTCCGGGAATCGCGCCGAGCGTCGCACGAATCAGCCGCAGGCACCGCGCTTCGGCTCCGACGCCGGGGCAGCCGCATCCGGCGGCTCACGTGGACGGGCGGTAGAACCACGCACGACGTCGGAGACGTCGTCCCGCACCCGCCGCCCCGCCTCCGGGCAGCGCGTCGGCGACGCCGTTCGGCGCCCGGCTGCGGGAGCGCCCGCAGCGCAGGGCCAGCGGAACCACGCGTCCTCGTCCGCACCGCGCGCCGAAGGAGCACGCCGTTCCGGCGGGTCCCGCAGGGCGGGCGCTCCGGCGTCGAACGACCGCCGCTCACGCTGAGCCGCCGGGAAGTCCCGGAAGTCCCCTACCCGCTCGCGGGTAGGGGACTTCCGTCCGTTACGGCACGTGCAGCGGCGGGCAGCATGCGGGACAATGAGCTGATGAACGCAATTCTGAACGTCATCTGGCTCCTGTTCGGCGGCATCTGGCTGGCCATCGGCTATTTCGCGGCAGGAATCCTCTGCTGCCTGCTGATCGTGACCATCCCGTTCGGGATCGCCTCGTTCCGGATCGGCGTCTACGCACTCTGGCCCTTCGGCCAGATGGTGGTCAACCGGGGTGGCCGCGCGGGTGCCCTCAGTACGATCGGCAATGTGATCTGGCTGCTCGTCGCCGGGATCTGGATCGCCATCGGCCACGTCCTGACTGCCATCCCGATGTTCGTGAGCATCATCGGGATTCCGCTGGGCATCGCCAATCTCAAGCTCATCCCGGTCTCGCTCGCACCCCTGGGCAAGGTGATCGTCCCGTCCTCGACGTACCTGCCCAGCTACCGTTGAGACCTGCCGGACAGCATTGAAGAAGGGCCGCCGCCCCCAGGGATGGCGGCCCTTCTCGTGGAAGGCCTACTGGGAATCGGCGTCGCCCGAGCTCTTCGGGTCGGACCCGTCCGCGTTCTTCAGGAGATTGCCGAGCAGTGCGAAGATCCGGGCCGGTCCGGATGAGCGGACTGAACGTGAATCCGCGGTGATTAGTCCGACGGTCTTCGACTGTGCTCCGGCCCACTGTCCGGACGCTGGTCACGCCGGTGGGCGCCCTGCCGGTCAGGATGCCGCACCGGTGAGGAATTCCTGCATCAGGGGTCCGCCGGACGTCGAGCCCAGCTCGCCCTCCTCGACGAACACGGCGACGGCGAGATCGCCCTGGAGCGCGATCACCCACGCGTGCGTCCTCGGCGGGTCCTCGCTCCCGAACTCCGCGGTACCGGTCTTGGCCAGGACCGGCTCGCCGGGGACGTCCTGCAGGAGTTGCGCACCGCCCTGCTCGACGACGGCACCCATGAAACTCCGCAGCGATTCTGCTTCGGCACTCGTGAACGAACTCGGGGCCGGCTCGTCGGACTGCTCGGCGTCGGGCGTCGTGGCCCCGCCGGGTGCGAGCAGCGTGGGTGTGACACGTTCGCCCGCCCCGACCGAGGCCGCCATGGTGGCCAGCGAGAGCGGGGAGACCAGGATCCGGCCCTGCCCGATCATCGATGCAGCGTGCGCCGTCCCCTCCGCCTCGATGGGAACGTCGCCGAAGAACGCCGGTGTGCCGATGCTCGCCGGGACGCCGATCCCCAGGTCCTGGGCGGCGGCGGCGAGTTCGGCCTGCGTGACGTCGTTCCGTGCGGCGATGAAGCCCGTATTGCAGGACTGCGCGAAGGTCTCGAGCAGCTCGATGGTGCCGAGGAACTCATCGGGGTAGGTGCCGGCGTTGTTGAAGGAGCGCCCGTCCACGTCCACCTCCTCGGTGCACTCGGTCGGGCTCTGTGCAGTGAAACCGTTGCGTAGGAGCGCGAGTGTCGTGGCGACCTTGAAGGTGGAACCGGGTGGGTACTGACCGAGCAGCGCGGTCTGGAAGCCTTCGCTTCCCGGTCCGTTGGCGATCGCGAGGATCTCCCCGGTACTGGGCCGCAGGGCGACGATGGAGGATGCCGAGGGCTCGTCCGCCAGGATCTGCTCCCCGAGAGTCTGCAGGCGCGGGTCGAGGGTCGTGGCGAGATCCGTTCCGGCCACGGGCTCGACGGCGAAGAGGCGCTGGGTGGGTGCGGCCGTGTCGGTGGACACGGTGCTGACCTCCAGTCCCGGCAGGCCGGTGAGCTGCGCGTCGTGCTGCAGCTGCAGACCGCTGAGCCCGGTGATGTCGCCGGGTTCGAGGGCGCCGTCGGACTGTGCCACGAGTTCCTCGGTGGCCTCTCCCACGCTGCCGAGCAGTTCCCGGGCGAAGGTACGCGTGGGGCCGAGTTCGAGCGTGCCCGGCTGTGCGAGCGCTCCCTCGATGGCGTCGATCTGCGCGTCCGTCACCTCACGGTCGGCGTCGTCGCGTACCACGAGGGCGACGACGAAGGCCTCGTCCCCTGCTGCGGCAACCTCATCGGCGTACCCGTCGGGGTCGAGATCGAGCAGTGAGGCCAGTTCGCGCGCGGACGCATCCTGGCCGGCTTCGGATACCTGTGTCTTGTCGATGCCCACGCGCAGTACCGGCCGTTCCGTCACGATGACCTCACCACCGGCGCCGGTGATGTCTCCCCGGTCCGCCGGGATGCTCGTCAGGGAGAGCTTCTCCTCCGGCAGCAGATCCTGGACGAACACTGCCGGGTTCCATGCGGTCTGCCAGCCGTCCTCGACCCGGGTGAGTTCCGCCGTCGTGCTGTAGGTCCAGTCCCGATCCGTCGCGTCGAGATGCCAGACGTAGTCCAGCGTGGCCGTGGCGATGTCCTCGCCGGTCTCCTCGACGCCGGCAACGCTCACCTCCGGCGACCCGGGCGCGAAGTCCTCGGTGATGGTGGCGAGCTCGTCCGTGACCTCGGACGCCGGGGCGGAGACGAAGGCGGACTGCCCGACGTCGAGGCGCGCCAGCCCTGCGGCGAGGGTGGCGGCCGCGTCCTCCGCCGTCGGACGGTCGTCGGTGCAGGCGGTCAGCGTCAGGGCGAGGGCGACGACGATAAACCCGGTGCCACGATGGAGTTTCCCCATGCGGCTCATTATGTACGAGATCGTTCGCCTCGCCGCGGTTCGGCGCGCAGGACCGTGCGCCCGGCAGGATCGGGAGCTGATCCAGGCCGTGGTCAGGGAAGGGCTGAAGAATGGTCTGGCGGAGCGCGCCGCCGTACAGTGACGAGGATCGAGTACGACGTCCATCCGTCATCGGAGTCCGCTGAGCACCGCCCGTCATCGAGCACCGGCGTCCACTGACCACGAGGGGGAGCATGAGCTGGGCCGAAGCCGCCCCTGCATTCCTGGTGTCCCTGCTGGTGGTCTTCGGTCCTGGTCTGCTGTGGGGCGCGGCCCTCGGCCTGCGGCGGCTGACTCTGCTGGCCCTCGCCGGTCCCCTCAGCATCACCGCGGTGGTGGTCTCGGCCGAGGCCGCCGCGCTCGTGGGGATCGGGTGGTCCCTGCTGCCTGTCGCGGTGGTGGCCGCGGGAGTGGCCGTCCTCCTCCGGTTCGCCCGCCACCTGTTCGCGCATCTGCTGCATCCGCAGCCGGAGGCCGCGCCCGCCGCGTCCTGGCGGA
Source organism: Arthrobacter echini (assembly GCF_004803505.1). Lineage (GTDB taxonomy): Bacteria > Actinomycetota > Actinomycetes > Actinomycetales > Micrococcaceae > Arthrobacter_D > Arthrobacter_D echini. The sequence goes on along the minus strand of NZ_SSWH01000001.1, from coordinate 128,855 downwards.
CCGTGATCACGGCGTGGGCCGTCTCGGCCGTTCCCCTCGCGGCCATCATGATCTGGATCATCGGTGTCTCCGAGAACATTGCGCAGTCCCACGACAACACCTTCCACCTCAACGCCCTCCGCTACATCGACGACACCGCGAATGCCTCGTCCCTGACACTGGGGTATCTCGGAAGCCGTGAGGGCACGTTCTACCCGGCCGCATGGCATGCGGTGGTGTCCCTGGTGATGACCTCCGGGGTCCCCCTGACAGCGGCCGTCAACGTGACCAACGTGGTCCTGATCACGGCCATCTGGAGTACGGGCTGCCTGTTCCTCGTCACCCGTGTCCTGGGCGAGGGGGCCCTGCCCCTCCTGGTGGCCGCGGTGCTCTCGACCGCCTACAGCACCTTTCCCTACCTGTTGCTCGAGTTCGGCGTCGTCTACCCGTTCCTGCTCTCCGTCGCCCTGCTGCCCGCAGCACTGGGCCTCGTCCTCCAGCTCGTCGGCGCGGGCGTCCCGGGTCCGCTGCGCACGCTGCTCTCCGTCGCCCTGCTGATCGGCGTGCTGCCGGGGCTGCTGCTGGCCCATCCGTCGGCGCTGCTCGGTCTGCTGGCACTGGGGGCGCCCGCCGTCCTGGCGGTCGTCCAGCGGCGCGCCCGCAGCGCGGACGGGCGGGCTCGACGCACTGCACTGGCGGGTGGGGCGGCGTTCCTGCTCGTCGGCGTCCTCCTGTGGGCGACGGTGCGTCCTGCGCGCAGCGGCGCGGACAACTGGCTCGAGCTCGGCGACGCCGGCAGGGCCGTGGCGGAGGTCCTGTTCCACGGTCCGCTGGCCCGGCCGGTCGCCGTCCTGGTGACGGTGCTGACCGTGGTGGGCGCCGTCGTCGTGCTGCGTCGGCGCAGGAACCGCTGGATCCTCGCGCTGTACGCGGTGGCCGCAGCCCTGTTCGTGATCGGCAACTGGCGTCAGGCACCGGATCTGCGCTGGATCGTCACCGGGCCCTGGTACAACGACTACTTCCGGATCAGTGCCCTGCTACCGGTCGGTGGGATCCTCCTCGCGAGCGTCGGGGGCGCCGCGGTGGCGGATGCCCTGCTTGCCCGGGCACGGCGCCGTCGCTCCCTGCGCGGAACGCCGGAACCCTCCTGGTTCGTACCTGTTCTCGCGGGTGCGCTGGTCCTCTCGGCGCTCGCGGTGGCTCCGTTCTTCGCCGTGCAGCGCGGCGTCGTGGAGGCGGCGGCCCAGTACCGCTACACCGACAATTCCCGGCTCCTCACCTCGGACGAACTGGAACTGCTGCAACGGCTTCCCGAATCGGTGCCACCCGACGCCGTGGTGGCGGGCATGCCGTTGACCGGGGCCTCGCTGTCCTACGCGCTGGCGGACCGCAGGACCCTGCTGCCGCACGGAACGGTTCCCGCCACCGCCGATGCCCGGCTGGTCTTCGAGGAGCTCGACACCATGGTGGGCAATCCGGAGGTCTGTGCCGCCGTCCGCAGAACGAATCTCCGGTTCGTCCTGGATTTCGGCAGCGCGTCCGTCAGGGGCGGGAACGCGCCCGTACCGTCGGGACTGGACGAGCTGACGGTGGAGAACGGATTCGTGCTGGTGGACAGCGAGGGTGATGCGTCTCTCTACCGGATCGTCGGCTGCAACACTCCGTCCGAGAGTTGAGTCAGGTAGACTCAAGGTACTGGTTCTACCGTTGGAATCCCGGAGAAAGGAACGTACCCGTGGACACGAATTTCACCACCAAGAGTCGGGAGGTGCTGTCGGCCGCTGCGATGAACGCGTCCACGGCAGGCAACGCCCAGATCGACACAGCACACTTCCTCAAGGCACTGATGGATCAGCGGGAGGGGATCGCCGTCGCCCTGCTGAAGGCCGCCGGGGCGGACCCGGACACCGTGAGCGTGCAGGCCAGCAATGCCATCAAGGCGCTGCCGGCGTCGTCGGGAGCGTCCGTGGCCCAGCCGCAGTTCTCCCGCCAGGCACTGCAGGTCGTGAACACCGCGAAGCAGGAGGCCGATCGCCTCGGGGACCAGTTCGTCTCCACCGAGCATCTTCTGCTGGCGCTGGCGGCCGACGACGGCGCCGCCGGCGGGATCCTGCGCGGCCTCGATCTCACGCGCGAGGCGCTGGCCGCCGCACTGCCGGGTGTCCGGGGGGAGGGGCGCGTGAACTCGCCCGATCCGGAGAACACCTTCCAGGCGCTGGAGAAGTTCGGCACCGACCTCACGGAGGTGGCACGCAGTGGCAAGCTCGATCCCGTGATCGGGCGCGACACCGAGATCCGCCGCGTGGTCCAGGTGCTCAGCCGCCGCACCAAGAACAACCCCGTGCTCATCGGCGAGCCCGGTGTGGGCAAGACCGCCGTCGTCGAGGGACTCGCCCAGCGCATCGTGGCCGGTGACGTGCCCGAGTCGCTCCGTGGCAAGCGGCTCATCAGCCTCGATCTCGGCTCGATGATCGCCGGTGCCAAGTACCGCGGGGAGTTCGAGGAGCGGCTGAAGGCCGTGCTCGAGGAGATCCGTGCCTCGGACGGCGAGGTGGTCACCTTCATCGACGAGCTCCACACCGTGGTGGGAGCCGGCGCCTCCGAGGGCTCCATGGACGCCGGCAACATGCTCAAGCCCATGCTCGCACGCGGCGAGCTGCGGCTGATCGGCGCGACGACACTGGACGAGTACCGCGAGAACGTGGAGAAGGATCCCGCGCTCGAGCGCCGGTTCCAGCAGGTCTACGTGGGCGAGCCGTCGGTGCCGGACACCATCGGTATCCTCCGCGGCCTGAAACAGCGCTACGAGGCGCACCACAAGGTCTCCATCGCCGACTCCGCCCTCGTGGCAGCGGCAACCCTCTCCCACCGCTACATCCCGGGCCGGCAGCTGCCCGACAAGGCGATCGACCTCGTGGACGAGGCCGCATCGCGGCTGCGGATGGAGATCGATTCCGCGCCGGTCGAGATCGACGAACTGCGCCGTTCCCTGGAGCGCATGCGCATGGAGGAGATGGCCCTCTCCCGCGAGCGGGACGAGGCGTCCGTGGAACGGCTGGAGGCGTTGCGTGCCGAGATGGCCGACCGGCAGGAGGAGCTCGACGGGCTGAACGCGCGCTGGGAGTCCGAGAAGGCCGGCCTGAACCGCGTGGGTGAGCTCAAGGCCTCCCTCGACGACCTGCGCTCGCAGGCCGACCGCGCCCAGCGGGAGGGCGACCTCGAGACGGCGTCACGCATCCTGTACGGGCAGATCCCGGGTCTCGAGCGCGAGCTCAGCGAGGCGCAGGCGGCCGAGGAGCAGACCGTCAACACACCCGACCTGATGGTGGCCGAGGAGGTCACCGCGAACGACATCGCGGAGGTCATCTCGGCCTGGACCGGCATCCCCGCAGGGCGCATGCTCCAGGGCGAGAGCCAGAAGCTCCTCGAGATGGAGGAGCGGATCGGTTCGCGCCTGATCGGCCAGCGACGCGCGGTGACTGCCGTGTCCGACGCCGTCCGCCGCGCCAGGGCCGGCGTCTCCGATCCGAATCGTCCCACCGGCTCCTTTTTGTTCCTCGGTCCCACGGGTGTCGGCAAGACGGAGCTGGCCAAGGCGCTCGCGGACTTCCTGTTCGACGACGAGCGTGCCATGGTCCGGATCGACATGTCCGAGTACTCGGAAAAGCACTCCGTGGCGCGCCTCGTGGGTGCTCCTCCGGGCTACGTGGGCTACGAGGAGGGTGGTCAGCTCACCGAGGCCGTGCGGCGCAGGCCCTACAGCGTCGTGCTGCTCGACGAGGTGGAGAAGGCGCACCCGGAGGTCTTCGATCTGCTCCTGCAGGTGCTCGACGACGGCCGTCTCACCGACGGCCAGGGCCGGACGGTGGACTTCCGCAACGTCATCCTCGTGCTGACGTCGAATCTCGGCTCGCAGTTCCTCGTGGACCCCTCGCTCGACGACGCCGCGAAGCGTGCCGCCGTGATGTCCGCCGTCAACGCGAACTTCCGGCCCGAGTTCCTGAACCGGCTCGACGACGTCGTGATCTTCGATCCGCTGGGCCTCGACGAGCTGTCCCGGATCGTGGACCTGCAGGTCGACCAGCTCGCGGAGCGGCTGCGGGATCGGCGTCTCGAACTCGATGTCAGCGCCGCGGCGAGCGAGTGGCTGGCGCTGACCGGCTTCGATCCGGCGTACGGCGCACGCCCGTTGCGCAGGCTCGTGCAGCGGGAGATCGGTGACCGGCTCGCGAAGGGGATCCTTTCCGGGGACATCGTCGAGGGGGACACCGTCGTCGTCGACCGCTCCGAGGAGGACGACGCGGCCCTGGACGAGACCGGGCTGACCGTACGTGCGGCCGGTCAGATGTAGTCCAGCATGCTGCACGGGTTCAGAACGGGGACCGGCCGGGTCCCCGTTCTGCGTCATTCGCGCGCGATGACCGAAAGCTGCCCCAGCTGGTCCTGACCCGCTACGTCGAAGAGTTCCAGCCCGCTGATGAGGGAGACGACGAGCCAGATCAGCAGACCGACCAGCACCACCACCGCGGCAATCACCAGCAGCAGCGGCAGGGCGTTGCTCCCTGTCCGGGGTTCGTCCTGAGCGGCGGGCATGTCCCTGTCCCCGCCGGTGCCAGCCCTTTCGCGCCCGGCACGGTCGGCGGCGCCGTCGGCCCGGCCGACGACCCTCGTGCCGTCACTCTCCCCGACCGGGTTCCCGCTGACGACCCGGTCCTCCGATCGCGTGCCGGGAGCCGGAGCCGCAGAAGCACCGGCGGCCACGCCTGCGGAGGCAACGGGAGCGCCGGGAGCAGTGGGAGTACTGGGGGTGCGTTCCGCGCCTGCGCCTCCCGTGGCGCGCCCTGATGCCGCGGGACGTTCATCGGGTCCAGCAGATGCCTCGGCCGCCACTGCGACCTCGGCCGGGGCATCAGGAGAGGTCCGCTCCCGGGACGCCGGGTCGGACTCCGCAACGGAGCCTGCACGGGAATCCTGCTCCGTGTCCTCCACCACGCCGCCCGCAGGTGCGGTGGCATCGTGGGAGGCTCGCGTGACCGGCGCGTTCCGGGGCATGGGACCGCCCACGAGGGAACTGGCCTGTTCCGCCTCCGCGGCGACCGCCCGGGCCTCGGCTGCGGCGGCCTCGAGGGAGGCGGCGTCCGCCACGTCCTGGCTGATCTGCGCGGGCGCGAGATCCGGTTCGGACAGATCGATCGTGTCGGGTCCCACCGACAGCTCCGGCTGGACGCTCCCGCTCGGCATCGGGTCGTCGGTCGTCTCTGCGCCCGCCGGTGCACCGGCACCGACGCGGTCGGTGCCGGTGGCTCCCGCACCGCGGGGCGCCGTGTCCGGACCGGCTGAATCCTCCGGCGCAGGTGGGTCCTGCGGAACCGTGCCGGGTCCTGAATCGTCCGGGTTCTGCCTCGCATTGTCCATGGCCGTGTCTCCCTGCATTCCCGGTGGTGCGTAGGCTGCGTGCTCCGACCTGCCGTGGAGTCCATCCAAGTTCATCCGGGGAGGAACCCGCAAGGGCCGGCCTCGTCTCCCGCCGGTCGAGTGGAGTGGCCACTGTGCCCGGGGTGCGATCCGACCGGCAATCGGGGGCCACTGAAAGCATGTAACCTAGACGTACGACAATTTGACCAAATACTCCGGGGCCTCGCTGCAGCCTTGGGCCTCGTGCCCCAGTGACCACCTCCGGATCGACGCACAAAGGGGGTCACGCCATGGGGCGCGGCCGTCAAAAGGCAAAAGCAACCAAGCAGGCCCGGGACATGAAGTACTTCAGCCCGGCCACGGACTACTCCGCTTTGCAGCGAGAGCTCACGGATCAGGAAAGTCGCGCTGCTGCCCGGCGTCCCGAACCGCTGGAGCCGGTGGAGCCGGACTATTCGTCGTACGCGGACAAGTATGCGGACGACGACGACGGCGACGGGAGCACCTCCCGCCGCACCGGCTGAGCACCGCACACCGGCTGAGCGGACAAGGCGCATCGTCCCTCCGGGGACCATGCGCCTTTTCGTGTTGCTTGCGCCGAAGCTCCTTCGCCCCAGCAGCTCTCGGGTCCGCCTCGGAGCCCTCAGGGCCGGGATCCGGTACCGAGTGCCCACCGGAACGGCGACTCCTACCGCGACGCATCGGGTTAGGAGGCGTAGGCCCCGAGCAGCCGGACCGATCCGCCGTCCACGCCCTTGGCGCCCTGGACGTAGTCGGGACCCTCCGTGGACCCGGCAGGAGCCCCGACGCTGCCCATGACCCAGGCGGGTACGCCCCCATCGTTGAGGTGGGCGACGGCGACGTCAGCGCCTGTGGCCCCGACGATCGCCACCATTCCCACACCGAGGTTGAGGGTGCGCTCGAGATCCGGGAGCGGCACGCTGCCGAGGTCGGAAACGAGGGAGAAGATGGGCGGCAGCGCCCAGGTGGCCCGGTCCACGGTGGCTTCGAGACCACGCGGCAGCACGCGCGCCAGATTCGCGGCCAGACCTCCCCCCGTGACGTGGCTGAAGCCGTGGACCTGCGCCGCGTCGTCGCGGGCCAGCGCGAGGCAGTGCGCGGCGTAGATACGCGTGGGTTCCAGGAGTTCCTCCCCGAGCGTGCGCCCGAGTTCGGGCACGTCGCGTTCCAGGGACCAGCCGGCCCGGCTCATCACACGCCGGACGAGGGAGTAGCCGTTGGAGTGCAGACCGGAGGACGCCATGCCGATCACCACGTCCCCCTGGCGGACACGCTCCGGCCCGAGGACGTGCGCGGCCTCCACCACACCCGTGGCCGCACCGGCGACGTCGTACTCGTCCGCCCCGAGCAGGCCGGGGTGCTCCGCCGTCTCGCCGCCCACCAGCGCCGTCCCGGCGGCGGAACAACCGGCAGCGATCCCGCGGACGATGGCAGCGATACGCTCGGGGACCACTTTCCCGCACGCGATGTAGTCGGTCATGAAGAGCGGTTCCGCGCCGACCACCACGATGTCGTCGACCACCATGCCCACGAGATCGAAGCCGATGGTGTCGTGGATGTCGAGTGCCTGTGCGATCGCCACCTTCGTGCCCACGCCGTCCGTCGACGTCGCGAGCAGGGGGCGGGTGTAGCGGAGCAGTCGTGAGGCGTCGAAGAGACCGGCGAATCCGCCGACGCCGCCGAGCACGTCCCTGCCGTGCGTGGCGCGGACCGCGTCCTTCATGAGTTCGACGGCGCGGTCACCGGCTTCGACGTCCACCCCTGCGCCTGCGTAGGTGATGGGATCGGACGAGCTCATACCCGCTCTTTCCTGTCGTCGTCGGTCAGCAGGCCCTCGAGCTCGGAGCCCGGACCCGGGTCGCCCCCCGTGGCGCCGGGCTGGTCGGCGGGATTCAGGCGCTCCAGCAGATTCTTGCCCAGGCGATCCTCGATCGGCAGCGCGATGGGGTAAGCGCCCGTGAAGCACGCGGTACACAGACGCTCGCGCGGCTGCCGGGTGGCGCCGATCATGCCGTCCTCGGAGATGTACGCGAGGCTGTCGGCCTGGATGGACGCGGTGATCTCCTCCAGGGCGGCGCTGTTGGCGATCAGTTCCGCCCTCGAGGCGAAGTCGATGCCGTAGAAACAGGGCCAGCGGACGGGAGGGGAGGAGATCTTCACGTGGACCTCGGCTGCGCCGGCCTCGCGCAGCATCCGCACGACCGCGCGCTGGGTGTTGCCGCGGACGATCGAGTCGTCCACGACGATGACGCGCTTGCCGCGGATCACCGTCTCGAGCGGGTTGAGCTTCAGGCGGATACCGAGCTGCCGGAGGGTCTCGCTGGGCTGGATGAAGGTGCGGCCCACGTAGGCGTTCTTGACGAAGCCGTGGGCGAAGGGAATGCCCGACTCCTCGGCGAAGCCGACCGCAGCAGGCGTGCCCGACTCGGGCACCGGGATCACGATGTCCCCGACCGCTGAGTTCTCACGAGCCAGCTGCCGCCCCATCTCCACGCGTGCCTCGTACACCGACCGGCCGGCGATCGTGGCATCGGGCCTGGCCAGGTACACGTACTCGAACACGCAGCCGGCGCGCGTCGCCGGCGCGAAGCGGCTGCTGCGGACGCCGTCCTCGTCGATGGCGATGAGTTCTCCGGGCTCGACCTCGCGGATGAAGCTCGCGCCCACCGTCGCAAGCGCTGCCTGCTCGGAGGCGACCACCCAGCCGCGCTGCAGGCGCCCGAGGACGAGCGGGCGCACGCCATGGGGATCCCGCGCCGCGTACAGGGTGCCCTCGTCCATGAACACGAAGCAGAACGCGCCACTGATGTGGGGCAGGAGTTCCATGGCCGTCTGCTCGAGCGAGCGCCTGTCGTGTCCACCCAGCAGTGCCGTCACGAGGGCGGTGTCGGTGGTGTTGCCCTGCGCCAGTTCCCCGGCGCGGGGCTTCCCGTCGCGGGAGAGCACGAGTTCGTAGAGCTCCGCGGAGTTGGTGAGATTGCCGTTGTGCGCAAGGGCTACCGTGCCGGTCGCTGTGGCGCCGAGGGTGGGCTGCGCGTTGGCCCAGAGGGAGGAGCCGGTGGTGGAGTACCGGCAGTGCCCGACGGCGATATGCCCGGTGAGGGTGTTCAGGGTCGGCTCGTCGAAGACCTGGGAGACCAGGCCCATGTCCTTGTACACGCGGATGCGCTCGCCGTCGCTCGTGGCGATCCCCGCCGATTCCTGGCCCCGGTGCTGCAGGGCGTAGAGGCCGTAGTAGGCGAGCTTGGCCACCTCTTCACCGGGCGCCCAGACCCCGAAGACGCCGCAGGCGTCCTGCGGTTTTTTCTCGCCGGGGAGAAGATCGTGGGATAGCCGTCCGTCGCCGCGCACCATGAGGCCATTCTCGCATGCCCGCCGCCTCTACCCAGTGTCGTGGGCCGAAAGCCTACGACACTGGGACCCGTTCGGCAGCGGGGAACACGCGCTCAGGTGCGAACCGACCTGCGCGAGGACCTCGTCCTCGGTACTGCGGACCCGGCGGGCCTCGCAGACGGGCACCACATCTCGGCCAGGCGAGTGACGTCACGGGGTTCACTCGTCGTCGGTTCAGGGATCGACACCGTCCCCTTTCGTCCGCCTGCGGTGCCGCGTCGGGAGAACGCCCGCCCATCCTGGCCGGGGAGGGTTCCGGACACCGGTCAGTCGTCGTCGAACGTCCGCTCGGCGCGCGCCCGCTCGGCTCTGCGGATACTGCGCCGGTCGATCACGAGCACCAGCAGGGCAGCGAGGAGCAGACCCGGCACGGCGAATGCGACGGTGAAGAAGCCGAGGACCGATTCGCGTGTGACGGTGGGATCCGCCGGTCCCGTGTAGGCGACCACCAGGGCCGCGAGGAAGCCTGCGACGGCACCGAGCGCCATGAACGGCACGATCTTCGGGGCCCGCCTGACGGTCACCTCACGATAGGCGGGCGTTGCGGATCCAGCCGAATCCGTCGTGTTTGCTGCATGCGTCGTCCCCTCAGGCTCCGCCGACCCCGCTCCGGAGGCCGGATCGAGCTCCGCAGGACCGGGCCGACCGTCCGCCGGGACCGCACCATACGTGTCCGCGGTCTCGGCAGCAGGGGGCTCCGGCTGCTCGGCGGGGTCGATCGGCGGAGGCTGCTCGGAGGTCATGCTTGAAGGCTACCGGGATTCAGCGTTCTGCCCGGACGAGCTGGTAGCCCGCCTCGTCGAAGATCAGCGTGTAGTCCGTCCCCGGGTACCGCTGCTCCGCATGCGCCTCGGCGTCGTCCGGCCTGGTTGGACCCCAGCTCCAGTCGTCCGCGTCGACGATCACGTAGTCAGGGGTCGGATTGGTGTTACCGAGCCAGTACACGCGGGCCTCGGGAACGAGATACGCCATCAGCACCACCCCGCTCTCCACCGAGGCACCTTCCTCGATGAGATCCATCATGCGGTGCGCTGCATCCCAGCGCTCGGACCGGGTGTAGGTCTCCGGTTCCGCGAGGACTGCGAACTGCTGCGCCGGCAGCAGGACCAGGCCCGCCGCGACGGCCAGGGGAACGCCGAGCGTAGCGGCGGTGCGGACCGTCGGGCGGGAGCTCGCCCTGAGGGTGTGCACGCCGTCCACCAGGGCCAGGAAGAGGACGGGCATGAGCACGGCGCTGTAGTGCCATTCCGGACCCCAGTAGTTCTCCTCGCCCGCGGCGAATCTCCACACGAGCGTGGGCAGCAGGACCAGGCCCAGCGAGGAGCGCAGGAACAGGACGCCTCCGGCGAGCAGGAGCAGCAGGAGGGTTTCGTACTTGGCGGCCCCGGACACCAGCTCGACGACGGCGGAAGCGGGATCCGCGAGCATCGCGCCGATGTCGATGCGATCCGAGTAGTCGTACTGCCCGGCGGTGTTCAGCGCAGGCAGGATGAGCAGGACCGACAGGATCAGCCAGAGCGCGCCCCAGGCGGCGAGCCACAGCCCGGCGACGGAACGCAGACGCCAGGCGATCACGAGCCCGAGCACGATCACCGTGAGTCCCAGATCCTCCTTGACGAACACGAGCAGTCCACCCCAGAAGGCAGCGGCACCGACGCGCCGCAGCAGGACGGCCTCGAGACTCAGGGCCAGGAGCGGGACGGCGAGGGCGATCTCGTGGAACTGCGCGGCGACCGCTGACTGCAGTCCCCAGGACAGCGCGTAGACGATGCCGACGCCGATTCCCGGGACAGCGCCCAGCAGTCTCATCCCGGTCCTCGCCACGACGACCACCGACAGGGCGAACAGGAGATCCTGCACGATCAGGAGCGTCAGTCCCGACGGCGCGAGCGCATACACCGGCCCCAGCAGGACGAGCAGCGGGTGGAAGTGGTCGCCGAGCAGATTGAAGTCCTCGCCCTTGATCGGGACGATCGGCGCCCCGAACCCGGCATAGGCCTTCGCGAGCTGCGTGAAGATCCCGAGATCCCAGGACGGCGAGGCGAGCCCGTACCACTGCGTGAGTGAGAACACGGTGTAGAGGACGGCGGCCGCCAGGCCGGTCAGCCACGCGGCGATCGGCTGGCCTCGCACCGCCTGGCGCACCCGCTTGGCAAAGGACCGGGGCGCGCCGGTTGCTGCAGCAGTGCTCACATCCGGTCCGGGAGGAACGGCAGCCATCCACTGAGATCAGCGCGCTGGCCCGAGGCGAAGATCCGCCCCGCAGCCACTGCATCGGCCCAGCCCAGGGTGCCGGTGACCAGCGCCAGCCAGGTCGTGGCATCCGTCTCGACGACGTTCGGCGGTGTTCCCCGCGTGTGGCGCGGTCCTTCAACGCACTGGGTGACACCGAAGGGCGGCACCCGCACCTCCACGCTGTTGCCCGGCGCGAGTTCGGTCAGCTCCTCCAGGGTGAACCGCACGGCTGTTGCGAGCTCGGAGCGTCCCGCCGAACCGGCAGCGACCTTCTCCAGTGCCGTCCGGCCGTCTTCGGCGCTGATGCGTCGTCGTGCCATGGGTCCTGCCGTTCCTAGTCGAGCAGTGCCATGATCGGGCCGGCGAGGCGGAGACTGCCCACGGGCTCGCCACCGCCGAGCACCGGCGGGACGACCCGCTGCAGGACCGCTCCCACGGCGTCGGCGTCGATCGCTCCCGCGGCGGCGAAGAGGGTCAGGCCGACGAGCGTCGCGGCGCGGGAGTTGCCGTCGAGGACCTTCAGGGCCAGGGCGGCGCCGTTCGGCGCTCCGAGGACCAGCACGCCCTCCGCTCCGCTCTTGGCCAGGATCCCGAGCTCCTCCATGACCACGGAGTTCTCCATGCCGCGGCCGTGGACGGCCCACGGGTAGTCGAGCATGGCGGTGGTGATCGTCGCCGCGCGGGCGTCCGCGTGCTTGTCCGACGGCGCCTTCGCCATCTTCCCGATGCCCCGGGCGAGACCGGTCAGCGACACCGCGGCCACGGGAGCGCCGCAGCCGTCCACGCCCCACGCCGCCACGGACTCCTCCGTGTACTCCTCGACGACCTCGGCCACGGCACGCTGGAGCGGGTGGCTCGGCTCGAGGTAGGTGGCGGTGTCCCAGTCGTTCTCCGTGCAGGCCCACAGGAACGCCGCATGTTTGCCGGAGCAGTTGAACGCGATGCGCTGCCTGCCCTTGCCGGCGCGCACGAGCTCGGTGCGTGCCGCCTCGTCCTGGGGCCAGTCCGCGGGGCACTGCAGGTGCTCCTCGGTGACGGAGGCGGCGTCGAGCATGGTCCGCACCACGTCCATATGGTCATCGCTGGCCACGTGGCTCGCGGCGGCGAGTGCCACCTGCGGTCCGCGCAGCGGTACGCCGGCCCTCATGCTGGCCAGGGCCTGGAACGGCTTGAGGGTGGAGCGTGCGAAGACGGGGCTGCGGATGTCCCCGAGCTCGGTGACCACGGAACCGTCGGAGGCCAGGACCACGGCAGAGCCGATGTGGCGGGACTCGGCGAAGCCGTTGCGTTCCAGGACGGCGAGGTCCACGGCGTCCGCCGTGGTGAAGGTGGAGGGCATGCGTCCAGTATTCACCATGGCTCCTGTCCGTCGGCGTCGCCGGAGCCGTCCGCTCAGCGCTCACCTCAACTCTCCGGCACAGCTGCGCCCACCGGAGAGAACGGGCATCCGGTGGGCGCAGATCAGGTGGAAGCTCGTGCTCCAGGTCTCGTGACGGGCTCCTGCGGCTCACTCCACGGTGAACTGCAGCCGCTGCCAGCCCGACGCGCCGTCGGGTACGGTCTCGGCGCGCTCCTCGGTCTGGAGACCGTCGACGGCGTCCGTGGCGCGGGCGCTGACCGTGTGGAGCCCGGCGTCGAGCGTGAGAGCGTGCGACCACTGCCGCCAGGTGTCCACCGAGGCCTCCGCGGCGAGGGTGGCCTCCTCCCACGCGCCGTCGTCCACCGACACCTCGACCCCGGTGATACCCCGCTGCTGGGACCACGCCACACCGCCGATCATCACGGTCCCGGCGGCGACCGATGCGAAGGGCTTCGGTACGTCGATGCGCGTCATGGTCTTGATGGGACCGCGCTCGGACCAGCCCCGATCGCTCCAGTACGCCCTCGCGTCGGCGAAACGGGTCACCTCCAGGTCCACCACCCACTTCGTGGCGGACACGTAGCCGTAGAGACCGGGGACCACCATGCGCACGGGGAATCCGTGTTCGGCCGGTAGCGGTTCGTCGTTCATCGCAACCGCCAGGATTGCGTCGCGGTCGTCCTGCAGCACGGGCAGGGGAGTGGAGGCGCTGAAGCCGTCGGAGCTCGTGGACAGGACCATGTCGGCGCCGGCGAGGGGCCTGGCGCGGGCCAGGACCTCCCGGAGGGGATAGCCGAGCCACTTCGCGGTGCCCACGAGGCTGCCGCCCACGGGATTGGAGACGCAGGTCAGGGTGATGCGGCGTTCGATCAGGTCGGCGTCGAGCAGATCCTGTAACGAGAGCTCGAACTCCTCCTCGACCATCCCGTGCACGCGCAGCACCCAGTCCTCGGCGCTGAGCTGGGGTACGCGCAGCGCCGTGTCGATCCGATAGAAGTCCTCGTTCGGGGTGATGAAGGAGGCGACGCCGTCCACGGGGGACTGCACGCCGTCGGGAAGTGGTGACGCCGGACTGGCCGGTGCCGGGAACCGCAGGCTGTCACGGGCGGCGGCGAGATTGCTGCGCGCTCCGGCGAGGAGGCGACCTCCACCGGCCGTGGCAGCCGCGACGACGGCGGTCACGCCCGCCGCAGCGAAGAAGCCCCGCCGCGTAGTGGCTCCGGCCGTCGCCTTGGACATCGTGGATCCGGTACGCCGATGCTCGGCGGCACGTATCGGGCTATCGGATTCTCCGCTATCGGATGCTGCGCCGTTCGACAGCACAGAACCGGACGCGGCGTCGTCGGATACTGCGCCGCTGCCGGCGGCGCTGCTCCCGCTGGCGGACGCGCCCGCTGTGATCGGCGCGACGTCGGCACGGTGCAGGCGGGCGATCAGCAAGCGGAGTGCGAGTAGTCCCGCCGCCGTGCCGATCACGGTGGGGACGATGTCCGGCAACGATGCTCCGGCGCGGCTCAGGACGGCGGCGATCATGATCGCACCCATGAGGAGCACCCCGGCGGCGCCCAGCACCCACTTCCGGTACGCCACGACGCCGAGGACTGCGGCGAGGATCGCGATCGTCACGCCCATGCCTACCAGCAGCGCGAGCTTGTCGTCGGTCCCGAAGGTCTCGATCGCGAAGTCCTTCAGCCAGGACGGGGTGAGGTCGATGAAGGTGGAACCCAGCGCGATCATCGGAGTGGCGCCGGCGCGGAAGAAGGCGCCGACGAACTCGGCGACACCGAGCACCAGGCCCGCGGCGATGATGCCGGCGAGCGCGGCCAGGACGGTGCTGCCGCGGTGTTCCCGGGTGGAAGGTGTCATGCCGGGTATTCGGAGGGCGGCGGCAACAGTATGGGTGGTGGGGGCCATCCGTACCAGGTGCCCGGGCTCTGGGAGGACCCGGTGCCCTCCAGTACGCTGTCCTACTGTGAAGATTCTCGTGGTGGGCCCCGGAGGCCGCGAACACGCCATCGTCCGTGCGCTGCTGGCCGATCCGTTCGTCGCGGAGGTGCACGCGGCCCCCGGCAATGCGGGAATTGCGCAGGACGTCACCACGCACGACGTCGACGCCGGCAACCCGGAGACCGTCGCGGATCTCGCCCGTCGGCTCGGCGTGCAGCTGGTGGTGATCGGACCGGAAGCCCCGCTCGTCGCAGGGGTCGCCGACGCCCTGCTCGAGGCTCAGATCCCCGTGTTCGGCCCCACCCGGGCCGCAGCACAGCTCGAGGAGTCCAAGGCCTTCGCCAAGCAGATCATGGCCGCCGCCGACGTCCCCACCGCCATGGCCCGGGTGGCCACCACCGGGGAGGAGGCGGCCGAGGCGCTGAGCACGTTCGGAGGCCCCTACGTGGTGAAGGACGACGGCCTCGCCGCGGGCAAGGGCGTAGTGGTCACCGATGATCTGGAGGACGCCTGCGCCCACGCCGATACCTGTTTCCGTGCCGGGGGCGCCGTGGTCATCGAGGAGTACCTCGACGGACCGGAGGTCTCCCTGTTCGTCCTCTCCGACGGGCGCACCGTGGTCCCGCTGGCACCCGCCCAGGACTTCAAACGCATCCGCGACGGCGACGAAGGCCCCAACACCGGCGGCATGGGGGCCTACTCGCCGCTCGACTGGGTGCCGGCCGGCCTCGTCGACGACGTCATCACCCGGGTGGCCCAGCCGGTGATCGACGAGATGGCCCATCGGGGCACGCCCTTCGTCGGCGTCCTCTACATCGGACTCGCCCTGACGTCCCGCGGCATGCGCGTCATCGAGTTCAACGTCCGCTTCGGCGATCCGGAGACACAGGCCGTGCTCGCCCGGCTGGCCACTCCTCTCGGCGGTGTACTGCTCGCGGCGGCCAGGGGGACCCTGGACACACTGGAACCGTTGAACTGGTCGTCGAAGACCGCCGTCGCGGTGGTGCTCGCCTCCGAGAACTACCCGGAGGCCCCGGTTACCGGGCGCCGTATCCGAGGGCTGAAGAAGGCAGGCGCCGTCGAGGGCGCCCATGTTCTGCACGCCGGTACCGGGCTGCGCGACGGGCGGATGGTCAGCACCGGGGGCCGGGTGCTCACCGTCGTCGGGCTGGGGGACACCCTCGAGGACGCGCGCGCCACGGCCTACGGGAGTCTGTCCCACGTGGAGCTGGAGGGCGCGCAGTTCCGCACGGACATCGCCCTGAAAGCCTCCCGCAGTGAGATCGGAGCCGCGCTCGCCGCAGGACCCTACGGGATGACGCCGTGACGGCCTTCGCGCCCGATCATGCGCAGCTGCCGGGCTGGCGGCACGTCTACTCCGGCAAGGTCCGTGATCTGTACGAACCGCTCGACGGGCGCGACGACGTCGTCCTCGTGGTCGCCAGCGATCGCATCAGCGCCTACGACCACGTGCTGGCCACGGAGATCCCCGACAAGGGGCGCGTGCTCACGCAGCTCAGCCTGTGGTGGTTCGAGCGGCTCGGCGGCATTCCCAACCACGTGATCGCCGCCGACGTCGTCGGTGGGGTGCCCGCCGCCGTCGAGGGCAGGGCCATGATCTGCCGCAGACTCGCCATGTATCCGATCGAGTGCATCGCGCGTGGCTATCTCACGGGCAGCGGCCTGGTCGAGTACCGGGCGTCCGGAACGCTGTGCTCGCTGCCGCTGCCGGATGGTCTGGTGGACGGCTCACCGCTGTACCCGGTGCTGTTCACGCCGTCGGCCAAGGCCGAGGTGGGCGAGCACGACGAGAACATCACCTACGACGCCGTGGTGACCATGGTGGGCGACGACGCCGCTGCCCAGTTGCGCGCGCTCACGCTCGAGCTCTACACCCGCGCCGAGGCCATCGCGCGTGAGCGCGGGATCATCCTCGCGGACACGAAGGTGGAGTTCGGCCTGGACCCCGTCACCGGTCTGATCACGCTGGGGGACGAGGTCCTGACGCCGGATTCCTCCCGCTTCTGGGACGCCGCGCTGTACGCGCCGGGGCAGGCCCAGCCCTCGTTCGACAAGCAGTTCGTGCGCGACTGGCTGACCTCGGACGCCTCGGGCTGGGACCGCACCTCCGAGCCGCCCCCACTGCCCGACGACGTCCTGGAGCGTACCCGCGCACGCTACGTCGAGGCGTACGAGCGGCTCACGGGGCGCCCCTTCGTCTGACGTGCCTGTTCGTGGCGGCTGTTGATCCCCCTTCACGTGATCCTGAACAACAAACCGACAGCAGCACTCATCGACATGGCATCGGCGGAACGGCTGGCACGCATCGACGACATCGAGGAGGACCTGAAACTGGTGACGACTGCACTCGTGCGGATCATGACCGACAAGGGAGACCGCCATAGCCTCGAGGACGTCGCCGGCGAGCTGGGTCTCGACCTGGACGAACTCCGCGACGACTAGTCCATGGCATCTGTCCAACTCACCGACGATGCACGAGAGGATCTCCTGGGCCTGGACGGCAGTGCGCGCAAGATTGTTCTGAAGACCCTGCTCAAGCTGGAGGACCAGCCTGAAAGTCGAGGGCAGCCGCTCGGCAGCAGGAAGACGGGCAACCTGACGGGCCTGCGGAAACTCGTCGTGGGCGACCGTGACTATCGGATCGTCTATCGGGTCGAGGACGACGGCACCGTGTGGGTGATCTGGGTGATCGGCAGGCGAGCTGACGACGAGGTCTACGCACTCGCTCTTGCGAGGCTGAAGAACCAGGCGACCATGCCGTCGACGGACGAGACCTGAGCATCGACACCACCCGCGCCCACCGACGGTGAACAAGAAAGACACCCGGACCTGCACACTGCAGGCCCGGGTGTCGTTCGATCTCCTGAGAAATCATGAGTGTCGGGGTGACAGGATTTGAACCTGCGACCTCGTCGTCCCGAACAACGCGCGCTACCAAGCTGCGCCACACCCCGATGTCGCCGAAGAATCACTTCCTACGGCAACCGTCCAAGCCTAGCCGAGGATCAGCGGCGAGGAAAACCGGCCGCGACCCGTGGCACCTCTCAGACCAGCGAGTCCTTCCACGCCGCATGGAGCGTGGCAAAGCGCCCCGAACCGCCGATGAGGTCGTTCGGCGTGCCGTCCTCCACCACCCGGCCGTCCTGCACCACGAGCACGCGGTCGGCGATGGCGACGGTGGAGAGCCGGTGCGCGATGATGAGCGCCGTCCGGCTGCCGAGCAGCTTCTGCAGGCCCTCCTGCACGAGCCGCTCGCTCGGGATGTCGAGGGACGACGTCGCCTCGTCGAGGATCAGTACGGCAGGATCCGCGAGGAACGCCCGGGCGAAGCTGATGAGCTGCCGCTGGCCCGCCGAGACCCTGCCGCCGCGCTTGTTGACGTCGGTGTCGAAGCCCTCGGGGAGGTCGAGGATGAACTCCTCGGCGCCCACCGACCGTGCGGCTGCGACGATCTCCTCGCGGCTCGCCTCCGGTTTGCCGAGGGCGATGTTCTCGGCCACCGTTCCGCTGAAGAGGAAGGCCTCCTGGGTGACCATGACCACGGCACGCCGCAGATCGTCCGGCGCGAGTTCGCGCAGGTCCACGCCGTCGAGCGTGAGGCTGCCGTCCGAGACGTCGTAGAACCGCGCGATCAGCTTGGCGAGCGTCGATTTACCGGCACCCGTCTGACCCACGAGGGCCACCGTCTCACCTGCACGGATGGACAGGTTCATGGTGGGCAGCACCACCGGCCCGTCCCCGTACCTGAACTGGACGTCGTGGAAATCGATGGCGCCCCGAGGCTCGGGCAGCGAGACCGGATTCTGCGGCGGCCGGACGGTGGGCACCTCCTCGAGGAGCCCGGAGACCTTCTCGAGTGCCGCAGCTGCCGACTGGAACGAGTTGTAGAACATGGCCATCTGGTCCACCGGCTGGAAAAAACGCTTGCTGTAGAGCAGCAGCGCGAGCAGGGCTCCCACCTCCAGCGAGCCGCCGAGCACCCGGAAGCCGCCGAAGACGAGCACGACGGCGACGGTCACGTTGCCGATCAGCACCAGCCCGGGCTGGAAGATCCCGTTGAGGTTGATGGACCGCACGGTGACCCTGCGGTAGTCCTCGGCCAGTTCGTCGTAGCGCCGGGCATTGACGGCCTCGCGGCGGAACGCCTTGACGGCGCGGATGCCGGTCATGGTCTCGATGAAGTGGACGATCAGCTTCGCGGACACCACCCGTGACGCACGGTAGGCGAGCTGGGAGTGCCGCTGATACCACCGGGCGAGGAAGAACATGGGGACCGCCGCTGCCAGGATCAGGAAGCCGGTGCGCCAGTCCAGGGCGAAGATCGTGACCGCGGTGAAGACCATGAAGATGGCGCCCGAGGCCAGGGAGCTCACACCGGAGTCGAGCAGTTCCCGCAGCGCCTCGAGATCGGAGGTCTGCCGGGAGATGATCCTGCCGGAGGTGTACTTCTCGTGGAACTCCAGGCTCAATCGCTGGGTGTGCCGGAACACGCGCAGGCGCAGGTCCAGGAGCATGGCCTGGCTGAGCCGGGCCGTGGCGCGCAGGTACCCGGCGGTGAGGACACCCGCGAGGACCGCGGCCAGCAGATAGGTGCCGCCTGCCACCCAGAGCAGCAGGGAGTCGCCGGCGATCAGCGAGGGCAGGGCGTTGTCGATCCCGAACGCGATGATCGCCGGACCCGCCACGCGGGCGGCCTGGGAGATGACGACCAGCAGGACGGTCCAGATGAACTGCCTGCGATTCGGCCTGATCAGCGAGCCCAGCAGCCTGAACGACCTGGACCGGACCGCTCTGCTCTGCGACCGGTCCAGGACGACGTCGTCCTCGTTGCGGACGCCGGTGGAGCCCTGTGCAGCCCGGCCCTCGTCCGGGCGCTGGTCCTGATCCCCGGTCCGCCTTCCGCCCTTGCCGGGCGGGGTCGTACCCTGGTGCGCGGCGGTGCTCATGCCAGTGCCCCCTCGTCGTAC
Source organism: Arthrobacter echini (assembly GCF_004803505.1). Taxonomy (GTDB): domain Bacteria; phylum Actinomycetota; class Actinomycetes; order Actinomycetales; family Micrococcaceae; genus Arthrobacter_D; species Arthrobacter_D echini. Next base: position 109,517 of record NZ_SSWH01000001.1, on the reverse strand, counting down.
TCGGCCTTCTCGGAGCGTGCGAGCTGGGCCGTTTCCTCGTCGTCCAGACTGGCGATCACGTACCGGTAGTGGTCGCTGCGGGCGAGGAGCTCGTGATGGGTTCCCACATCGGTGATGCGGCCATCCTGCAGCAGCGCCACCCGATCTGCCAGGGCGACGGTGGAGGGCCTGTGCGCCACGATGAGTGTGGTGGTGGCACCGAGAACGGCCCGGAGTCCTTCCTCCACGCGTTCCTCGGTGGCGACGTCGAGAGCGGACAGTGGATCGTCGAGCACCAGGACCGCAGGGCGGGCCGCGATCGCGCGTGCCAGGGCGATGCGTTGCCGCTGCCCTCCGGACAGACTCAGGCCCTCCTCGCCGATGAGCGACTCCACACCCTCGGGCAGTGTGTGGACGAACTGCGCCTGGGCCACCTCCAATGCCTCTGCGAGAACGCGGTCGGCCTCCGCGCCGGTGGCGTCCGAGCCCATGAGAACGTTCTCCCGCACCGAGTTCGAGAACAGGGTGGTGTCCTCGAAGGCTACGGAGACGAGGGAGCGCAGCTCGGCGAGGCTGAACCGGCGCAGGTCCACGCCGTCGATGGTGATGCTGCCGCCCGTCACGTCGTACAGGCGCGGAACGAGCTGCAGGAGGGTGCTCTTGCCGTTGCCGGTCACGCCGACCAGCGCCATGGTCTCCCCGGCTCGGAGATGCAGATCGATGCCGTCGAGAATGTCGGCGGAATCCTCCTGTGCATCCGGGAAGCGGAAGTGGACGTCGTCGAACACGACGTCGCCCCTGGGCTGTGCGAGGTGTGTCGGTTCCGGGGCGTCGGTGATGGTGATCTCGGCGTCCATCACCTCGTAGTGCCGGTCGATGGCCGTCTTGGCGGTGAAGGTCATGGCGAGCAGCGGTCCGATGAACTCGACGGGGCCCGCAACCGCTGCCGCGGTCGCGAAGAAGGCCACGAGGGCGCCGATGGTGGCGCTGCCGTCGGCGGCGAGCCAGATGCCGACCACGAGGGAGGCACCGAGGGCGAGCTCGGGCAGCAGCGTCACGATCATGGAGAAGTTGGCGAGGGATCTCGCCTTGAAGATCTCGGTCCGACGAAGCTCCTCGGCCTGCTCCTCGAAGTCCTCGAGTGCTTCCTGGCTGCGCCCGAAGGCCTTCAGGACGCGAATGCCGTGGACGGACTCCTCGACAGTCGTCGCGAGATCGCCGGCCTGGTCCTGGCTCATGCGCGAGACGCGGCTGTAGGAGGTGCGGAAGCGGTACCCGTAGATCATCAGCGGCACGGCGGCGGCCACGAAGATCAGGGCCAGCGGCCAGCTGGTGAAGAACATGATGGTCACGCCCATCACCACGGTCAGGGAGGTCACCACCAGCATGATCAGCCCGAAGGCCATCCAGCGGCGCATCAGATTGAGATCGCTCATGGCCCGGGAGAGCAGCTGTCCGCTGCCCCAGCGATCGTGGAACTCGACCGTGAGCTCCTGCAGATGTCGGTAGAAGGACGTGCGCATCCTCGTCTCGACCGTCGTCGCCGGGGCGATCACGAACTGGCGCCGGAGCGCGACGAACGTCGCCTCGAGCACGCCCAGGAGCAGGACGACGCCGGAGGCCACCCAGACCGTGGTCGCGCTACCGCCCTCGGCGAGGACGTCGTTGATGAGGACGCGGAGTACCTGGGGAATGGCCAGTGCCATGACGCTCGCACCCAGTGCGCAGAGCAGCCCCAGCACCAGCCGGGGCACGATGGGCCTGACGTGCGGGTAGAGCCGTCCGAACGATTCGCGCAGGGTGATCTGGTTCGACATGCTGTCTTCTCAGTGATTGATGGTGAGTGGTGTCCCTGGCAAGGGTCGTGGGGAACGGGCGGGCGACGTCGATCGCAGTCCGTGGGACTGCTGTCGGTGGGTCAGGGGAGAGGGCGGGGCACCAGGGTCAGGAGCACGGCTTCGGGTCTGCACGCGAAACGGATCGGGGCGAAGCGTGAGGTACCGATCCCGGCGGAGACGTTGAGCGGTGCGGTGCGCCCGGCGTGCTCCCACCGGGTCAGCCCGCGGGCTCGCCAGGTGGGAAGATCACTGTTGCTCACAAGTGCTCCGTACCCCGGAATGCGTACCTGCCCGCCATGCGTGTGACCCGCGAGGATGAGTTCTGCTCCGTCGTCGGTGAAGTAGTCGAGGACCCGCTGGTAGGGAGCGTGCGTCACTGCGACGCGCACGTGCGGTGCCTGCTCCGAGGTGCTGCTGCCGGCGGGATACCCCGCGTACTGATCGCGGTCGATATGGGGGTCGTCGACACCCGTGAAGTCGATCCGCATGTTCCCGAAGACGACCGATTGCGAACGGTTGGTCAGATCCACCCAGCCGGCGGCGCCGAACGCGCTGAACAGGTCGGTCCAGGGCAGCTCCTTCGGCGTCGGCTCCTTCAGGGAGATCGACGGACCTGCGAAGTACCGGAGCGGATTCCTGAACACGGGTGCGTAGTAGTCGTTGGATCCGGGAACGAACACGCCCGGGAACTGCAGGAGTGGTTCCAGGGCCTCGAGCAGGGGCCCAACGGCCTTCGGGTGGCTGAGATTGTCGCCCGTGTTGACCACCAGATCGGGCTTCAGCTGAGCGAGCCCGTACAGCCAGTCCGCCTTGGACTTCTGGTTCGGCACCATGTGGATGTCAGAGAGATGGAGCATCCGCAGGGGCGCGGAGCCCGCCGGGAGGATCGGAAGGGTCTCTTCCCGCACCTGGTAGAGCGTGCGCTCGACGGTCGCGGCGTAGGCGAGGGTTGCGCCCACAGCGGTGAGGGAGAGTCCTGCTGCCCACCCGAGCGGCGCTCCGCGACGGGCTGTCCTGGTAGAAGTCACGCTAGCCGTTCCTGTTGGGGGAGGTGGTGGAGTTGTTCGAGCGCGGGCCCGAACTGCGCTGTGGTGCGTTGATCATCTTGGCCGGTGGGTTGACGAACCGGTCCCCGACGTAGAGACCGGGGATCTGCTGCATGAAACGCGCCCATGACGGGGCGGCGATCAGCGAGCCGTCGATCTCCGGGTAGACCCGGCCACCGATCTGCAGGCCGCCGAGGCCGCTTCGCTCGCCCTCCTCCTGCCAGTTGCCGATCCATGTCGCCGTGACCATACCCGAGTTGTAGCCCATGAACCAGGTCTGCGAACGGGCATCGTTGGTGCCCGTCTTGCCCGCCATGGGGATGCCGCCGTACTCGAGGAGCTGCCCCGAGCCGGTCTTCATGACTTCCTGGGTGGCGTAGTTGACCCCGCGCGCCACGTCCTCGGGGATCTCGCGCTCACAGGAGACCTCGGGGACCGGGTACACCGTCCCGTCCACGGCGGTGACCTCCAGCAGTGCACGCGGTTCGCACACGACGCCCTCGTTGGCGAAGCCGGCGTAGGCCGTCGCCATGGACAGGGGAGCGGCCTCGCCGCCACCGCCGATGAGTGAGGACGGATCGTATTTGAACGGCTCTTCCTTGCCGTCGGAGCTCTTGGCCTGATGGACGCCCAGATCATAGGCGATGTCCCTGATGTGGCAGAGATCCAGCTGCTTCGCAGTCGCCATGGTGATGGTGTTGTAGGACTGCGCAAGACCACGCAGCACCGTCGTGTAACCGTAGTTGATGTCACCGTAGTTCTGCGGTGTGTAGCCGTCCTCCTCCTGGATCTGGAATTCCCCACCCGGAGCGCAGCTCGCTTCCCAGGTGCTGCCCTGGCGGTAGGTCCGCTTCGTCCCGTCGACCACCTCGCCCAGGCTCCTGCCGTCCTCGAGCCATGCGGCGACGGTGAACGGCTTGTAGGTGGACCCGGGCTGGAACCCGCCCCCACCTCCGAGGCTCTTGGTCGGATCGCCGCCGTCGAACTGGTCCACGTTGAAGTTCAGCACTGTATTGCCCGCAGCGGGCTCGGGATCGTACCGGGTATTCTGGGCCATCTCGAGGATGTCGCCGTTGTTCGGGTCGAGGCTCACCATGGTGTGCCCCACCTTCTCGTCCGTGGTGTCCGGGTTCGCCGTCTCGTTGACAGCCGTCTGCGCGGCCTTCTGTACCCGGGGGTCGAGAGTGGTCTTGATCGTCAGCCCGTTGCGGTAGAGCACGTCCTGACGATCCTCCTCGGTCTCGCCGTAGGCCGGATCGTTGAGGATCAGGTGCGTGACGTAGTCGCAGAAGTAGGGCGCCAGCTCAGCGCCCACGCAGCCGCTGAGGGTCGGTGTGATGTTCAGGCCGAGATCGGTCTCGATCGCGGCGTCGTGCTCCTCCTGCGTGATCTTGTCGCGCGTCAGCATCGCGTCGATCACGAGGTTGCGGCGCTGGAGCGCGCCCTCGGGGTTCTCCACCGGGCTGTACAGCGTGGGGCCGTTGACCAGGCCGGCGAGCAGTGCGCTCTGCTGGATGTTGAGGTCGGCCGCGTCCACGTCGAAGAAGTACTTGGCGGCTGCCTGGACCCCGTAGGTGGTCCCACTGAACTGGACGATGTTCAGGTAGCCCTCGAGGATCTCCTCCTTGGAGAGCTCCTTCTCGGCGGCGATTGCCAGCTTCATCTCGCGGAGCTTGTCGCCGACCGTCTTCTCCCGGCCGTTCAGGACGACTGTCCCGCCGTTCTGACGGGCCGAGTCGTTGAGCACATTGGTGACGAACTGCTGGGTGAGGGTCGAGGCGCCGCGCCGTGTACCGCTGGAGACGTTGCTGGCGATCGCACCCATGATGCCCTCGAGATCAACGCCGCCGTGGTCGTAGAAGCGGTAGTCCTCGATGGCGATCAGGGCGTCCGTCATGACCGGGGAGACCTGATCGAGAGTGACGGGCTGCCGGTTCTCCTCGTACAGCGTCGCGATGAGTGAGTCGTCCCTCGCAAGGATCTTCGTCGGCTGGGCGAGCGCTCCGCGCTCCAGCTCCGCCGGCAGATCATCGAAGAACTCGAGTGAGTTGGCTGCTCCCGTACCTGCGGCAGCTGCCACGGGTACCAGCAGACCTGCTGCGAGGACACCGGCGAGACCGCTGATCCCGAGGAAGGCCATGAGCTTGCCGAGTGTTGTGGCAGTGTCGAAGAGGGGTGATTTGCGCGCAGCCATTATTCCAGTTTACAAGCACGCGCTAGTCTTTCCCCATGAAGAAATGGGAGTACGCCACTATTCCGCTCATCATCCACGCGACGAAGCAGATTCTGGACCAGTGGGGAGACGACGGCTGGGAGCTGGTGCAGGTGGTTCCGGGGCCGGACAACAACGGTCTGGTGGCATATCTCAAGCGGGAGAAGAACTAGCAATGGCAGCTGAAGAACCGCGGAATTCCGCGGTCGAGGGACGGCTGGAAGCCCTCGGTATCTCGCTGCCAGAGGTCGCTGCGCCGGTCGCGGCGTATGTTCCCGCCGTCGTCAGCGGAAGCCATGTGTACACCTCCGGCCAGTTGCCGTTCATTGAGGGCAAACTCACAGCTACGGGCAAGGTCGGAGCGGCCGGCGGAGTCGACGCCGAGACGGCGTCCGCCCTCGCCGCTACCTGCGCCGTCAATGCCCTTGCAGCCATCAAGAGCCAGCTGGGTGACCTCGACCGGATCACGCGAATCGTCAAGGTCGTCGGCTTCGTGGCCTCCGATCCCTCGTTCACCGGTCAGCCCGGGGTCATCAACGGTGCGTCGGAACTGCTCGGTACCGTTCTCGGTGACGCCGGCGTGCATGCACGCTCAGCGGTGGGAGTGGCTGTCCTTCCCCTCGACTCGCCCGTCGAGGTCGAGGTCGTCGCGGAGTTCGTCTAGCCCGTGGATCGCCTCAGTACGCGCCTGTTCCCCGTTCCCCCTGATCAGCGCACCGCCGCGCAGAGCTGGATCGATCACGGGCAGCGCAAACCCCTCGAAGCCAGGCCGGCGTCGTCGGTGGTGCTCCTGCGGGATACGGCGACCGGTACGGAAACCTTCCTCACCTGCAGGCGCGGTCAGTCACCGCTCGGTGTCATCGGGTTCCCGGGCGGGAGCATCGAAGAGTCCGACGACGACGACGTGCCCTGGTACGGGCCGTCGTCGTCGACGTGGGCGAAGCTGCTCGGCGTCGAGGACCACCGGGTGGCGCGGCGCCACGTGCTGTGCGCCATCCGCGAACTGTTCGAGGAGACCGGTGTTCTCCTCGCCGGGCCCGACGCGTCCTCGCTCGTGGAGGGCACCCAGGTCAAGGAGTGGGTGAAGGCACGGGAAGCACTGGCCAACGGCGAAGCCACCTTCGCCGAGGTCCTCGGACGCCGTGGGCTCGGCGTCCGCACGGACCTGATCAAACCGCTGTCCCACTGGCTCACGCCGGATTTCGCCCACCGGCGCTTCGACACCCACTACTTCGCCGCAGCGCAGCCGTTGAACCAGGAGCCGAGCATTCTCGGTGGCAAGGGCGTCTGGGGCCAGTGGCGCTGGGCGGCCCAGGAGATCACCGACCGCGACACGACCGCACTCGGCGATGCCGTGGGCGAAGCCAGCACCATGGGACGCACGCTGGGTGAACTCGCGGTACCCGCCGTGGAGCTGATCCTCGAGAAGATCGGTTCTTCGCGCGGCTGCGTCGCCTACCTCTCGCACAAGCGCCCGGTGACCGTGTATCACCCGGAACTTGCGGAGCAGGACGGCAATCTCATGCTCCAGGTGGCCTGCCCCAGGCTCACAGAGGGTGGATCGACTCAGCGCGGACGCTGACTCCTCCCGGTGGAAATCAGCGGCTGCGCTGGCGCAGGCGCGGAAGATCGAGGATGACGACGGCACGTGCCTCCAGGCGCAGCCAGCCCCGCTGCACGAATTCCGCGAGAGCCTTGTTCACGGTTTCGCGCGAAGCGCCCACCAGTTGGGCCAGTTCCTCCTGCGTGAGTTCGTGGGCGACCAGGATGCCATCGGTTGCGGGGCGTCCGAAACGGTCCGCGAGATCCAGCAGGGCCTTGGCCACGCGACCGGGAACATCGGAGAAGACGAGGTCCGCGAGGGATTCGTTCGTGCGCCGCAGCCGGCGAGCCAGCGCCTGGAGGAGCTGCGCGGAGACCTCGGGTCGCGTCTCGAGGAGCGTGCGGAGATTCTCGTTGTTCAACCCGGCCAGCCGCGTCTCGGACACTGCGGTCGCCGTAGCGGTCCGGGGGCTGGGGTCGAACAGGGCCATCTCGCCGAACAGCTCGCCGGGGCCGAGGATGGCCAGGAGATTCTCGCGGCCGTCCTGCGCGGTGCGGCCGAGCTTGATCTTGCCGGAGATGATGAAGTAGAGCTGATCACCCTGATCTCCCTCGCGGAAGATCGACGAACCGCGCGGCAGATCCAGCTCCGTCAGTTCGTCGGTGAGTGCGGCGAAGACATCGTCTCCCAGCGTTGCGAAGAGGGGCGCCCGGCGCAGTACCTCGATGTCCATGAATTCTCCTGATGCGTTTCGTATTCGGCGTTCCGCGGAGGTGCCCGCTGGCCTCTGAAGTCCATCTTGCCGTACAGGAGCGAATGTGACGACCGCTACACGCCCAGGAGGATCCCCATGCCCTCCGGTAGGGTGGCCCCTCCCACTGCTCGCGGCCGGTCCGTGGGAGAGAGCCCCGGTTCCCACGGGCGGACGTCGAGTGCTGGGAACGATGCACTGTGCCTGGGCGCCCGGTGCTCCCGTCCCGCTCTTCGAGCCCGAGTGCTGGGAACGACGCACTGCTCCTGCCCGCCCGGCAGTCCCTCCCACTGCTCGCGGCCGGTCCGTGGGAGAGAGCCCCGGTTCCCATCGATAGTGAGAACCTCACACGTGACGCTCATCAGGCACAGCTAGAATCTCTCCCAGCAACGGGACCATCAGAGCCCGTCACACTCCAGGGAGATCATCGGTGCCGGATATCAGTCTCGCGGAGTTCACCCTCCTCGACATCGTCCTGGTGGTGGTACTCCTCGGCTACCTCGTCGCAGGTCTTCGCAATGGTTTCCTCGTCACGCTCGGCGGCATCGCCGGTTTCGTCGCCGGTGCTGTCGCCGCCTTCTTCGCGGTACCGCTGGTCAGTGGCTGGGTGCCCGACAATCCGTGGCGCCTGATCGCCGTCATCGGTACTGTCCTCGTGCTGGTCGTCGTCGGGCAGGCGGTGGGCGCAGCCCTCGGCGCGTCCATCCGGCGCTGGTCCGATTTCCCGCCCCTGCGCGTGGTCGATCGGATCCTCGGCGGCGCCGTGAATCTCGTCGTCGCTGCCCTGGTCCTGTCGATGCTCGCGTTCAGTGTCGGCACACTCGGGGCGCCGGCGCTGTCCCGGCAGATCGCCTCCTCGCAGGTCATTCAGGGTATCGACACCCTCACTCCGGGCCCGGTGCGCTCGTGGTTGGCGCAGCTTCGCTCCATCGCCGTGGACGAGGGCATCCCCACCATTCTCGACGGCGCTGCGCCCGCAGCGCCCGCTGCGGTGGTCCCGGATTCGGCCGTCGACACACCGGAACTGGCTGCCGCGGCGGACTCCGTGGTCCGTATCACCGGCACGGCGTACCAGTGCGGGCAGAACCAGACCGGCTCGGGTTTCGTCATCGCCCCCGGTCGCGTGATCACCAACGCTCACGTCGTGGCGGGCGTCGGTGAGCCCGTCGTCGAGGTGCCCGGTGAGGTCGCTCTTCCCGGGCGTGTGGTGCGGCTCGACACGTCCCGCGATCTCGCGGTGATCGCCGTCGACGACCTCCAGGCGGCCCCGTTGCCGCTCGGCGAGGAACTGGAGAACGGCACCACGGCTGCCTTCGCCGGCTACCCCGCCGGAGGTCCCTACCGGATCCAGCCCGCCAGCGTGCAGGGGCTCTCGCCCGTTCTGGTGAACAACATCTACGGCGTCGATGCCCAGCCGCTGACGGTGTACAGCCTCGCAGCGAACGTCCAGCAGGGGAACTCGGGTGGGCCGCTGCTGGACCTGCAGGGCCGCGTGGCCGGTGTGGTCTTCGCCAAGTCCACCACCGATGCCCCCGTGGGGTACGCCCTCTCGCTGGAGGAACTGCGGCCCATCGTCGAAAGCGCCCTGAGCCTCGAGGACGCGGTCTCTGCGGGGCAGTGCAACCGGCGCTGATGGCGGGCTGACAGGGGTTGATACGATTGCCTGCACGACCTTCGGACGAGGTGAAGCACCGTGATCGACGCACCGGACGGCCGCCGACAGCGGACGGGCATGATGCTCCCACCTGTGTTCATGTACCACTCGATCAACCCCTCGGAGCGTCCTGACCCCTACCGGCTGCGTGTCCACCCGGATCGGCTTGACCGGCACATGAGGTTTCTGCGGCGGCTCGGCCTGCGCGGAGTGTCGATGGCGGAGCTCCTGCATGCCCAGGAACGGGGGCGGGCACGGCGTCTGGTAGGGCTGACCTTCGACGATGGGTACACCGATTTCACCGAATATGCACTGCCCGTCCTGGAGCGGCACGGGATGACGAGCACCCTCTACGTGGTGACTGGCCGTCTCGGTCGGACCAACGAGTGGGACGAGGGCCCGAGGCTCGGGCTCCTGAACGCCGAGCAAGTGCGCTCTGTTGCTGCGGCTGGGCATGAAGTCGGCAGCCATACGATGAGTCACCCGCATCTCGCCGGTGCCCCGCCGGAAGTGCTGCGTACCGAGATTGCCGGCAGCAGGGACGTCCTCCAGGACATTCTGCAGAGCGAGGTTCCCGGTTTCTGCTACCCGTACGGTGACTTCGACGACGCCGCGGCGGATGCGGTCCGGGCGGCGGGTTACGACTACGGCTGCGTGATCGGGGACTACACGCCTGGTGATCGTGCCGTCCTGCCACGCTGCTACGTGAGCCCCCGGGACACACCCGCACACTTGATGGCCCGAATGGTGCGCCATGAGGCGCGTCTGCGCCTGCGCTGAGCGCTCTACCGGCTGCGGGGCAGTCAATCGGCGCTGATCAGGACACCGGAGCGCCCCCGAGCCAGTCGATCGACTGGCCGTGCGGGCCGGTCCGCGCGATCGCGTGCCCGTTGTGTCGCAGTACGAAGCGACCGTCGGCTTCCTCCGGTTCCTTCGCCAGCGCATCGTCGACGCCGGTCAGGGTTCCGTGGCCCTCGTGGGAGAGCCAGTGCACCGGTGGGGTGCGATCGGCCGTGAGCTCGAGCATGGTGTCGCGGAACCGGTTCCGTCCGGCAGCGTCGAGATAGGCGAGGACAGCGCTGTGGAACACGACGACGACGGCGTCCCGTGGCGCCTGATCGATCAGCGGCAGCAGCTGCTCGTTCAGATCCCCGCGCACGAGGGTGGGCGGGTCGGCGCGGACCACCCCTAGGGCGGCGCGGAGGCGCTCGGCACGGAAGTGGTGCTCCGGCCACACGAGCGCCTCGAGCCAGCGAGCGTCGTCATCGTCGCCCGCATCGAGGGGATTCAGGTCCACACCGGCGCGCCAGCTGACCGTCGGAAGCGACGCCGGGAAGGGCACGTCACCGCTGACGGAGCAGCTGATCGCCGGGATCGCTGAGCCGCCGGGCGGCTGCAGTTCGGGGCCGGGGGAGTAGGCGTAGGCGTAGCGGTCGGGATAGAGGCAGGCACCCGCGGAGGCACCTGCCTCGATCAGGGCGAGCGGTCTGCCCTCGTGCGCGCTGATCATGGCGAGGGAGGGCAGGAGCACCGCGCACCGGCCGGCCTCGTTGGTCTGGGTGGTGCGGTGCAGCATGACCTGCTCGACGCTGTTCCAGTGCTCGAGGACGAAGGACCTGAAGTCCTCGTAGTCACCCAGCGGCGCCCCGACGAAACGTGCGGCTCCGAGGAACAGATTGGGCTGACGGCGCGGTGACGGCAGCGTGTCGAGGAGATCGAGGACGGCAGGGTCCGCGCCGATGCGCAGGCACCACGCCTCGTACAGGGGCGAATACCCCCGCGCCTCGATCTCCGCGAAGCGCCTGTAGCGCTCTGCGGTCTCTCCGGCCATTGTGTTCTCCGTTCCCTCGCGATCCCGCCCGTCGGTCGGCCTGCGTCGTCAGATGCCCGGCCAGCATCCGGTGTCCGCGCGTTACGATGCCGGATCCCGATCACGGAAATACACCAATTGTCCTTGAATTACCGTATCCGGCCCTCCTTGAAGTTAGGCTCGTCACACGGATCGGGACGCTGCGCGTCGAGATCATCAGGGACGACGCTGATCGCGGAGTCCGCCACTCGTCCATCAGGGAGTACAACATGTCCAAACGAGTCAGCTCCGTGCGCGGCGCGGGGATCGCGAGAAAACGCGCTGCGCTCACCGCCGGGATCTCCGTCGCTGCGCTGCTGCTCACCGGGTGCGTGCAGAGCGAACGCGAGGATGACGCCGGAGCCGACGGCGACTCGGCCGTGGACTCGACCTTCGTCTTCGCGGCGTCGTCGGATCCGAAGTCGCTCGACCCCGCCTTCGCCAGCGATGGGGAGTCGTTCCGCGTCAGCCGACAGATCTTCGAGGGCCTCGTCGGGGTGGAGCCGGGCACTGCCGATCCCGCTCCGCTGCTCGCCGAGTCCTGGGAGACCGCGGAGGACGGGATGTCCACCGTCTTCCAGCTCAAGGAGGGCGTGACCTTCCACGACGGCACCCCGTTCAACGCCGACGCCGTCTGCTTCAACTTCGACCGCTGGTACAACTGGACCGGGATCCAGCAGGCCGAGACCACCTCGTACTACTACGGCTCGCTGTTCCGCGGCTTCGCCGACGATCCCGAGGACGCGGTCTACGAGTCCTGCGAGGCCAACGGGGACAGCGAGGTCACCATCAATCTCGCGAAGCCGTTCGCCGGCTTCATCCCGGCGCTGTCGCTGCCCGCCTTCGCCATGTAGAGCCCGACGGCACTCGAGGAGTACTCCGCCGACGACATCGGGGGCACCGCCGAGGCACCCTCGCTCAGCGAGTACGCCCTCGAGCATCCAGTGGGAACGGGACCGTTCACGTTCGATTCCTGGAACGTAGGGCAGCAGCTCGAACTGTCCATCTACGACGACTACTGGGGCGACAAGGGCCAGATCACCAACACGATCTTCCGGATCATCGACGACCCGCAGGCTCGACGGCAGGCCCTCGAGGCCGGGACGATCGACGGCTATGACCTCGTGGCCCCCGCCGACACGCAGTCCCTGGCGGACGCCGGCTACAACATCGTGTCCCGCGCGCCCTTCACCATCCTCTACCTGGGCATGAACCAGGCCGTGCCGGAGCTGGCGGATCCGCTGGTCCGCCAGGCGATCTCCCACGCGATCGACAAGCAGGCTCTGGTGGACCAGACATTGCCAGAGGGCACGGAGGTCGCCACGCAGTTCATCCCCGAGGTGGTGGACGGCTACAACGAGGACATCACCACGTACGACTTCGATCCTGATCGTGCGAGGGAACTGCTCACCGAGGCCGGGTACCCAGACGGCTTCGAGGTCACGTTCAACTACCCGACGAACGTCTCGCGGCCCTACATGCCCACGCCCGAGCAGGTCTTCACCAATCTGCAGGCCCAGCTCGGCGATGTGGGCATCACCGTGACACCGGCACCTGCGGCCTGGTCGCCCGACTACCTGAACCAGGTGCAGGGCACGGAGGACCACGGCCTGCACCTGCTCGGGTGGACCGGCGACTACAACGACACCGACAACTTCATCGGCGTCTTCTTCGGGCAGGAGAAGCTGGAGTTCGGCTTCGACAACCCCGAGCTGTTCACGGCGCTCGAGGACGCGCGCGCCGTCAGCGACCGCGACGAGCAGACCGAGCTGTACCAGGAGATCAACGAGCAGATCGCCGAGTTCAACCCCGCCGTCCCGCTCGCCCACCCCGCCCCGTCGCTGGCCTTCGCGCCGCGCGTCACCTCCTACCCGGCGAGCCCCGTCAACGACGAGGTCTTCACCGAGATCGAGCTGAGCGAGTAAGAATGGTCCGACGCGGTCCGGTCACCTCATCCCGGTGACCGGACCGCGCTGCGCCGGCCCTGTCCGAGTCGGCAGAGTCCGTGCCAGCAGATCAACCCGGAAGGATCCCGCGAGTGCTGCGCGTCATCGGTAAGCGGATAGCCCTGCTCATCCCCACCCTCTTCGGTCTGTCCGTCCTGCTCTTCCTGTGGGTCCGCAGCCTTCCCGGCGGCCCTGCCACCGCACTTCTCGGGGAGAAGGCGACGCCCGAGGCCGTCGCGCGCGTGAACGAGCTGTACGGCTTCGATCGCCCGCTGATCGTGCAGTACTTCACGTACATCGGCAAGCTCCTGCAGGGTGACTTCGGCGTCTCCATCAGCACCGGACGGCCCGTGCTCGAGGAGTTCGCCACCCGCTTCCCGGCAACACTGGAGCTCACGATCGTCGCCCTGATCTTCGCGATCGGCGTCGGCATCCCACTCGGCTACCTCGCAGCCCGCCACTACGGCCGGCTCGTGGACCACGGCTCGGTGGTGCTCAGCCTGATCGGGATCACGGTGCCGGTGTTCTTCCTGGCGTTCATCCTCAAGTACCTCTTCGCCATCCAGTGGTCGCTCCTGCCTCCCGACGGCCGGCAGAATCCACGCATCAATGCCACGCACTACACCGACTTCTACGTGCTGGACGGCCTGCTGACAGGCGAGTACGACGCCGCATGGGACGCCTTCCTGCACCTCATCCTGCCGGGTCTGGCGCTGGGCACCATCCCGCTCGCCATCATCGTGCGGATCACGCGCGCCTCGGTCCTGGAGGTCCAGAACGCGGACTTCGTGAGGACGGCGCGTGCCAAGGGACTCATGGAGCGCACCATCCGCGGCAGCTTCATCCTGCGCAACGCGATGCTTCCGGTGATCACGACGATCGGTCTGCAGCTGGGTCTGCTCATCTCCGGGGCCGTGCTGACCGAGACGGTCTTCGCCTTCAACGGCATCGGACGATTCCTCCGCGACGCGATCTTCGGGCTCGACTATCCCGTGCTGCAGGGCTTCATCATCTTCATCGCCATCCTCTACGCACTGATCAATCTGATCGTCGATCTGTCCTACTCCGTCATCGACCCGAGGGTGCGTGTGCAGTGAGTACCATTCTTCCCCCGGCAGCGGCCGGTTCCGACGCACCGAACGATCCCGCCATCGACACGGGGCGTGGAGCAGGTCTGTGGCGCAGTGCCTTCATCCGGTTGCGGCGTAATCCGCAGGCGATCACGGGCGCCGTCATCATCGGCGTGTTCCTGCTCGTGGCACTGTTCGCACCTCTGCTGGCTCCATACGGGGGCAACGACCTTCCGGGGCGTACCGAGATCACCCCCACCAGCATCCCGGGGCCGGGGGACATCGACGGCTTCCCGCTCGGCCTCGACCGCTTCGGTGGGGACGTGCTCAGCAAGCTCATCTGGGGTGCGCAGGCGTCACTGCTGATCGGTGTGGTCTCGACCGCGCTCGGACTGGCGGGTGGCATGCTGCTCGGCGTCCTGGCGGGCGGCTTCGGCGGGTGGGTGGACAGCCTGATCATGCGCTTCGTCGACATCCTGCTGTCCATCCCGAATCTGCTGCTCGCCGTCAGCATCGCCGCGGTGCTCGGTCAGAGCTCCTACGCGATCATGATCGCCATCGGCGTCTCGCAGATCCCCATCTTCGCGCGCCTCCTGCGCTCCACCATGCTGTCCCAGCGCGGAGCCGACTACATCCTCGCCGCGCAAACCCTCGGGCTGAGCCGACGGACGATCACCATGAGCCACCTGCTGCCCAACAGCATGGGCCCGGTGATCGTCCAGGCGACCCTGACACTGGCCACGGCGGTGATCGATGCGGCCGCGCTGTCCTTCCTCGGACTCGGCGGCGGACTCCCGCAGACCGCGGAGTGGGGGCGGATGCTCACCTACGCGCAGGCCGAACTGGGGGTGGCACCGCAACTGGCGTTCCTGCCCGGCGCGTGCATTGCGATCACCGCGCTGGGGTTCACGCTGCTGGGCGAGTCCCTGCGTGAGGCACTTGACCCGAAGACCCGGACGAAGTAGCGGGCGCCGGCGCCGGCGCTGCGTCCTGCCGCTCAGCCGTACCACGACGCTTACGAGGCGAGGTCCTCGTCGATCTCGAGCTCGTTGCCGGGGATGGAGGCCAGGAGCCTCCGGGTATAGGGGTGGCGCGGGTTCTGGAAGACCTCCTCCGAGCTGGCCGCCTCCACCAGCTCTCCGTCCTTCATCACGCAGACGTAGTCCGAGATGAGGCGCACCACCGCGAGATCGTGCGAGATGAACAGGTAGCTCAGGCCCAGTTCCGACTGCAGGTCACCGAGGAGTTCGAGGATCTGCGCCTGTACCAGGACATCGAGCGCGGACACCGGTTCGTCACACACGATCAGTTCGGGCTGCAGGGCGAGCGCGCGGGCGATCGCCACGCGCTGCCGCTGACCCCCCGAGAGTTCCGCGGGGTACCTCCGGAGGGCATTGTGTGGAAGGGAGACCTGGTCCATCAGCTCACGGACCCGCGCGGTGCGTTCCTTCCGCGACCCGCGCTTGTAGGTGTTCAGGGGCTCCTCGACGATCCGCTCGATCGTGAACATGGGATTCAGCGAGGAGTAGGGGTCCTGGAAGATGGGCTGCACGCGCTGGCGGAAGTCGTTGAGCTGGGCCTTGTCGAGTGCGGCGACATCCATACCGTCGAACATCATGGAGCCCGACGTCGGTTCGATGAGCTTCAGCAGCATACGCGCCGTAGTGGTCTTGCCCGAGCCGGACTCGCCCACGATGGCGACGGTCTGCCCGCGCGGTACATCGAGGGTGACGTCCTTCACCGCGTAGAAGTCGTCCTTGCTGCCCCTGCGCCTGTAGACCTTCGTGAGATCCCGGATCTCCACGATGTTCGCGGGGGCAGAGGACTGCTCCTGCCCGGCTGCGACAGGCCGCTCCGACGACGACGCAGCGTGCGACCCGGTGCCGGATGTCCCGACGCCGGGCACGCCGGTCCCGCCTCCATGCTGCGGACCGTGCGCGGACTCGTGTCCGGCCTCATGCCCGGCGAAGGCCTCCTCGGCCAGCTTCTGGCGCGTGGCGGTATCGACGGTGAACGCGCCGGGGCGCAGGCGCACGGCAGCCACACTCGGGGCGGCGCGGACGAGCGACTGCGTGTACGGGTGCTGCGGATCGTTGAGCAACTGCTCGGCGGGTCCGGCCTCCACGACGCGTCCGCGGTGCATGACCACGAGCTGGGAGGCACGCTCGGCGGCCAGCCCGAGGTCGTGGGTGATGAGCAGCACCGACGTGCCCAGCTGTTCCGTCATGGAATCGATCTGGTCGAGGATGGTGCGCTGCACCGTCACGTCCAGCGCGCTCGTCGGTTCATCGGCGATCAGCAGGCGAGGCTGGCAGGCCAGCCCGATCGCGATGAGGGCACGCTGACGCATGCCGCCGGAGAACTCGTGGGGATACTGTTTGGCTCGCTCACCGGCGTCGGGCAGTCCCGCCGCGGTCAGCACCTCGATGACCCGCTGCTTGACGTTCTTCCTGGTCGCCATGCCATGGACGAGCAGGGTCTCACCGACCTGCGTACCGATCTTCGTCACGGGGTTGAGGTTGGACATCGGGTCCTGCGGCACCAGGCCGATCGCCCGGCCACGGATGGCGCGCATCTTCGCCTCGGGCAGGTGCGCGAGGTCCTGGCCCTCGAACATGATGCTGCCGCTGACGACCTCACCGTTGGTGGGCAGCAGACCGATGCAGGCCATCGCCGTCGTGGACTTACCCGATCCGGACTCCCCGACGATGGCGAGGGCGCTGCCGCGCGGAAGCGAGAAACTGGCGTTCTCCACCGCCTTGACCTCGCCGTGGGTCGTCCGGAATCTCACCTCGAGGTCGCGCACCTCGAGCAGCGGCGCGTCCGGGTTCTCTGACTGGTCGGCCGTGCTGCCGGTGGGGGTGATGTCCGTCATACCACCATGGTGCCCTATCGTCGCTCCCACCGGTGCGTCCCGCGTGCGTCACGGGGAACGTGGCTCACCCCGTCGTCGGCGTTCTTCCGTCAGGACGGTCTGTGCGCAATTGCCGGGCGAGGTGGTCCACTGCGAGCCGGTATCCGTCCACCCCGGCGCCGACGATCACGGCGTCCGCCACCGCCGAGATGAACGAGTGGTGCCGGAACTCCTCGCGCCGGTGCACGTTGCTGATGTGGACCTCGACGACCGGCAGATCCACACCGGCGAGAGCGTCCCGGACCGCGATCGACGTGTGGGTGAGGGCTCCGGCGTTGATCACGATTCCGTCCGCCGTCGTCCTCGCCGCGTGGATCGCGTCGATGATCTCGCCCTCGTGGTTGGACTGCATCGTTGTCGTTGCACAGCCCTGCGCCCTGGCGGCGTCGGAAGCGAGGCGGACGACGTCGTCGAGCGTCTCCGTGCCGTAGACGTCCGGTTCCCTGCTACCGAGCAGATTCAGGTTCGGGCCGTTGATCACGAGGATGCTGGGCGTGCGGGGGCTCATGCCCCCACTATGCCGCACGGGTAGGGACGTGCGCGGGAGCCGCCGTTCGCGAGCGCAGGGACACGGCGCCCAGCGCGCCGATGAGGGTCACGAGACTCATCACGGCCAGGACGACGCCGGGGTGCCACCAGGCGCCGTCGGTCGCGATGCCGAAGCTCTGCGTGATGGACGGCGCGAAGCCGGCGATGATCGCGGCGATGCTGTACGCGAAGGACAGGGCCGTGAAGGCCGTCGCGGGTTCGAAGATGTCGGCCATGAGCCCGCCGAGTGCTGCCCAGCTGGCCGTGGGGAGGATGCCACCGAGGATGATCGCGGCGATGTACACCGGCTCGGTCGCGATACTGATCACCCAGTACAGCGGGAAGGCGATCAGTGCCGTGCCGAGGGCGCCTCCGGCGACCACCTTCGCCGAGCCGATGCGCACCGCGAGATAGCCGAACGCGGGAATGGTGATCAGCTGCAGGACGGAGCCGACCAGGGCGGCGTTCAGCACAGTCTCGCGGGACAGGCCGAGGGTGTCGGTGCCGTAGGCCTGCGTGTACGTCACCAGCAGGAAGTAGGACCCGACGCCGAGGACCGCCGAGGCGATGGCCACGAGGATGGCGACGGGCTGGGATTTCAGGACCTCGAGGAAGGGCACCCGGGCGAGAGCACGGGCCTGACTGGTGGAGCGGAAGACGGGGGTCTCGTCGATCGCCACCCGCAGGTAGATCGCGATGGCGAGGAACGGGAAGGCGAGCAGGAACGGGATACGCCAGCCCCAGGTGGTCATGGCCTCGGGCGCGGCGATGGTTAAGACCAGGAAGACGGCGGAGACCAGCATGGTGCCCACGGGGGAGCCGAGCTGGGGGATCGACGCGTACAGGGCACGCTTGCGCGGGTCGGAGTGCTCCGTGGCGATCAGGATGGACCCACCCCACTCGCCTCCCAGGGACAGGCCCTGCAGCAACCGGAGCACCGTGAGGATGATCGGCGCCCATATACCGATGGCGGCGTAGTCGGGCAGCAGGCCCACCGTGCCGGTCGCCAGCCCCATGACCGTGATGGTCAGGATCAGGGTGCGTTTCCGACCGATCCGATCCCCGAGGTGACCGAAGATGATGGCGCCGAGCGGGCGGGCCACGAATCCCATCGCGAAGACCAGGAAGGCCGAGAGGGTCCCGGCGAGCGGATCCTGCTCGGCGAAGAAGACGGTGTTGAACACGAGAGCGGCCGCGGTGCCGAAGACGTAGAAGTCGTAGGACTCGAGGGACGTACCGACGAAGGAGGCGCCGGCGACACGGCGCGCCGTGCGCGGGGTGGAAGCGGGAGGCTGGGGCTGCTGGATCGTTGAGGGCACGCTGATATTGTCCTCGCGCCCCCGGTGTGGGGCCATCTTTCAGGACCAACGTCACATGCGGAGCCCCATCCCAGCGGGGAGCGCCGATCAGTCGGCAGGTGAAGCACTCAGATGGGCCGCGAGGATCGTCCGCCCCGACGGAACCAGCACATCGGCCAGGGAGTCGGGGTCATCCAGGAAGCCGGAGACCATGGCTCCGTCGCGCAGCATGATCAGTTGGCGGGCCACGGAGTCGGGATCGTCCACGCCGAGTTCGGTGACCAGTTCCGTGACCACCTCGCGCAGCCAGGAGCGGTACCGTCCGACGGCGGAAGCCACCAGGTGACCTGCCAGAGGGTACTCGGCAGCAGCGTTGTTGAAGACGCAGCCGCGAAACCCCGGCCGGCACGCGGCGCTCTGATTGACCTCTGCCAGCTGGAGCAACGTCCGGCACGCGGTAGCGCCCGCGGCCCGAGCCTCTGCTACACCGGCTTGCAGTTGACACAGGTGGGCATCGAGGTACGCCACCACGAGGTGGTCCTTCGTGGGGAAGTGACGGTAGAACGTGACCTTGGTGGTTCCGGCGGCGGCGATGATCCGATCGGCGCTGACCGCTCGGATGCTGGTCGTCTCGAAGAGGTCGGATGCTGAGGCGAGGATGCGCTCGCGGACCGGCAGGGAAGTCATCGTCCTCCTCGGACGGATTTGATAGCGGTAGAGTTACTAGTTAGTCTACCAAGAGCACCGGGGGCCGACAGACTCCCATGACGGAAGGATCGATGCTCATGAGCGCTCTCTACACGGCAGTTGCAACGGCTACCGGCGACGGACGCAACGGCGAGGCACGCAGCGACGACGGACAGCTCGTCGTCGATCTGGCCGTTCCCAAGGAGATGGGGGGCGCAGGTGGCGCCACGAACCCGGAGCAGCTCTTCGCCGTCGGCTATGCGGCCTGCTTCCACAGCGCGCTGAAGGTCGTCGCCAGGCGCAGCAAGGCGAAGATCAGCGACTCCGCAGTGACCGCGGAAGTCGGGGTCAACCCCACTGACGCGGGTGGATTCCAGCTCTCCGTCGCACTCCACGCAGAGATCGGCGGGGTGGACCAGGAAACCGCGGACGAGCTCGTGGAGCAGGCGCATCAGGTGTGCCCGTACTCCAACGCCACGCGCGGCAACATCGAGGTCACCGTCGACGCCACGGTCGGCTGATTCTCCTCCTGTGACTGCACGAAGGGCCCCCGCTGGTGCGGGGGCCCTTCGTGTCCGCGCCAGCCCTACTTCCGCAGCGAGGCGGAGATCTGTTGCATGATGCTCGGATCCGACAGGGTCGACGAATCGCCGACCTCCCTGCCCTCGGCGACATCCTTGAGCAGCCGGCGGATGATCTTCCCGCTCCGGGTCTTCGGCAGCTCTGGCACCACCAGGATGTTCCGCGGCTTGGCGATCGGGCCGATCTCCTTACCGACATGGTTCCGCAGGGTCGCCACGATGTCGTCGTCGTCCTTCGCCGAACCACGCAGGATCACGAAGGCGACCACCGCCTCGCCCGTGGTCTCGTCGGTCGCGCCGACGACGGCGGCCTCCGCCACGGACGGATGGCTGACCAGTGCCGACTCGATCTCGGTGGTCGAGAGGCGGTGGCCGGAGATGTTCATGACGTCGTCCACCCGGCCCAGCAGCCAGAGATCGCCGTCCTCGTCCTTCTTCGCGCCGTCACCGGCGAAGTACATCGTGTCGAAACGGGACCAGTAGGTGTCCTTGAAGCGCTCCGGATCACCCCAGATGCCCCGGAGCATCGCGGGCCAGGGCTCGCGGACGACCAGATAGCCGCCCGAACCGGCCGGCACGGACTCGCCCATCTCGTCGACCACGTCGACGGCGATCCCGGGCACGGCGACCTGCGCCGACCCCGGCTTGGTCGAGGTCACACCGGGCATCGGCGCGATCATGTGGGCGCCGGTCTCGGTCTGCCACCAGGTGTCGACGACGGGGGCACTGCCGCCTCCGATGACCTGCCGGTACCACATCCACGCCTCGGGATTGATGGGCTCGCCGACGGAGCCGAGCACGCGGATGGAGGAGAGATCGTACTTCTGCGGGATGTCGCGGCCCCACTTCATGAATGTGCGGATCGCCGTCGGCGCGGTGTACAGGATGGAGACCTTGTACTTCTCGACGAGCTCCCACCACCGCCCCTGGTGCGGGGTGTCCGGTGTCCCCTCGTACATGAGCTGCGTGGCGCCGTTGACGAGCGGGGCGTAGGTGACATAGCTGTGACCGGTGACCCAGCCGATGTCCGCGGTGCACCAGAAGACGTCGGTCTCCGGCCGGAGATCGAACGTGTTCAGGTGCGTGAAGGCCGTCTGCGTGAGATAGCCGCCGGTTGTGTGGAGGATACCCTTCGGCTTTCCGGTGGTGCCCGAGGTGTACAGGATGAACAGCGGATGCTCGGAGTCGTGGGCCACCGCCGTGTGCTCGTCGGAGGCACTGTCGACGACGTCGTGCCACCACGTGTCGCGCCCCTCGGTCCACTCGACCGGTTCGTTGTTGCGGCGGACGACGACGACGCTCGTGACGGTGTGGCCCTCCTGCTCGAGGGCGCCGTCGACGGCGGGTTTCAGGGCGCTGGGCTTGCCGCGGCGGTAGGTGCCGTCCGCGGTCACCACGAGCTTGGCCTCGGCGTCGTCGATGCGGCTGCGGAGGGCATCGGCGGAGAAACCGCCGAAGACCACGGAGTGCACCGCCCCGATCCTGGCGCACGCGAGCATGGTGATGACCGCCTCCGGGATCATCGGCAGGTACACGGCCACGCGATCGCCCTTCTGCACGCCGAGGGACTCGAAGGCGTTGGCGGCCTTCTTCACCTCCTGCGTCAGCTGCGCGTAGGTGATGGTCCGGGTGTCGCCGGGCTCGCCCTCGAAGTGGATGGCCACACGATCACCCCGGCCGGCCTCGACGTGCCGGTCGAGGGCGTTGTACGCGGCGTTGAGCGTCCCGCCGACGAACCACTTCGCGAACGGCGCGTCCGACCAGTCGAGTGTCCGGGTGAAGTCCTGCTCCCAGGTGAGCAGCCCCCGCGCCTGCGTGGCCCAGAACTCCGCGCCCTTCTCGTTCGCGTCGTCGTACAGGGACGGCTGCGCGACGGCGTTCGCCGCGAACTCCTCACTCGGCGGGAAGCGACGGTTCTCGTGCAGCAGGTTCTCGAAGGCGTCGCCTTGGTGCTCGGCGTTCATGGTCTTCCCCTTTGGTGACGTGTGACGTTTCGCTGGTGTTGGTCCTGGCTGGTGTTCGTCCTGCCGGACAGGGCGTTCGGTGGTACGACGATACGCCGCACTCCCCGCTCTCCTGAGGAACACTAGCGATTCCTTCCCGCTGATGTGTGCCCCGGCTCACATGACAGGGCCGAAGTGCCATGATCGTGCGGCGAGCGGCACCGGTTCCACAGCCGCGGCCATGGAACTGCGTGGGCATCGTGTGGTGGAGAAGGCGGTGGGCGGTGACTAGGGTGGATGCAGGAGACCGACGCCGGTTTTCGCGGCGGGCCGGCGACAAGACGTGCAATGAACGGGAGTACACCATGAGCCAGACATCCAGGGGGACGCAGGACGGCTTCGCGGAGGACGACGCCGACTCTCAGGAGCGCAGGTCCACCGGGCCGAGCAAGGCACTTCTCGGTCCCTTCACGCTGCGCGAGGTCGTGTTCGGCGGTGGGGTGCTCCTCGTGTTCATCGGGACGTTGCTGCCCTTCATCAACGGCGTGCTCGGCTACGTCAACTTCTGGAACACCGTGCCCCTGTTCTTCGTCGGGATCGGCATCCTTGTTCCCGTGGCGGCGTGCGCACTCCTCGCCGCACGGCGCATGGGCAAGTCCGGGCTGCGCGTCGGGTCCCTGTCGGTCGATCAGTTCGCGTCCGTCGCCGCGGTGCTCGCCGCGGCCTTCTTCTTCCTGCAGACCGCCACCCTCTTCGGCCCCGGGCCACTGGTGGCGCTCATCGGATCGCTGGCGCTGCTCGCGGCGACCATCTTCGGACCCTTCCTGCCCGTAATCAGGAACGACTTCCTCGAGCGGCCCGAGGTGCCTGCCCATCGGCTCGCACGACCCATCACGCAGGCCCGGCCACGTCCGGCGAAGCCTTCCCTCGAGTCCTCGGCTCCCTCGGCCGAGCCCGTGATCGATGCCTCACCCGAGTTCTTCAGCACGTCCTCCGCCGTCCGGGATTCCGGCGCGACAGTGTCGGGTCCGCGTCCCGACGTGGAGCGGATCAATCCTGCAGCCGCTCCGGTCCACCAGAACGGCGCCGGTCTGTACGGGGCAGCGGGAGCCGGGGCGGTGGGTGCCGGAGAGGCGACCGCAGGGCAGTCCGGGATCGACCCTGACGAGGCTGGTGGCTACCGGGCCAGTGACTATCAGGCCAGTGACTACCAGGACGGCACCGAACCGTCCGACGGCAGTGTGAGGAGCCGCGCGGACGGAGCCCACGCGGTGACATCGCGTTCGCAGCAGGACGACGACGACGTCAGCTTGGCCGACGAGCGCACGGCGGACACCTCGACGACCGGCGCCTCGAGCTCGTCGTCCGAGGAGGCACCGGCTGCTCGCCAGGCAGCCGGCGACGCCACGGATGCTCCTGCCCGGCGGACGGAGCGCAGGGAGACGATCACCGCGACCCGCTCAGCGCAGGACGAAGAGCCTGTCGTGGAGGCGTTCTGGTTCGCCGTCGGGTCTCCGCGCCCGGTGGTGGACGAGCAGAGCGGCCAGGAGCTCTTCGTCCTCGAGCCCGGTGACTGGGAAGTGGGCATCGAGGACAGGGGCAGCGAGTTCCTGGTCCAGGACAAGCGCTCCGGGATGGTCGGCATCCTGCAGGACCTGCGCAACATCGAGCGCGCTCCCCGCGACTGAATGTCGGCCGGCCCGGCCGGGAACAGCACGACCAGCGGGGCGGCCCAGGAGGAGATGTGTGCGTGGCAGCAGATCGAGCAGATCGAGCAGGGCGTAGCACGGAGCGCGGTGCGCCGACGGAGGAGTCCGCAACGGCGCTCAAGCGCCGGGCGCGGAAGATCAACCGGACACTGGCGGAGAGCTACCCCTACGCCGTGGCCGAGCTCGACTTCCGGAATCCGTTCGAGCTCCTGGTCGCAACGGTGCTGTCGGCGCAGACCACCGACGTGCGGGTCAATCTCACGACACCGGCCCTGTTCGATCGGTATCCCGATGCCCGGGCCCTGTCCGAGGCGCAGGAGGCCGAACTGCAGGAGATCATCCGCCCCACGGGCTTCTACCGGGCGAAAGCCGCCAGTCTCCTGGCGTTGTCCCGGCGCGTCGTCGACGAGTTCGACGGCGTGGTCCCGGGTCGGCTCGATGACCTGGTGACGCTCCCCGGCGTCGGCAGGAAGACCGCGAATGTGGTCCTCGGGAATGCCTTCGGTGTTCCGGGAATCACCGTCGACACGCACTTCGGTCGCCTCGCCCGCCGCTTCCGCTGGACGTCCTCCACCGATCCGGTGCAGGTGGAACGGGATGTCGCGGTCCTCTTCGAGCGCAAGGACCACACCATGCTCTCGCACCGGGTGATCTTCCACGGTCGGCGCGTCTGCCATGCCAGGAAGCCCGCCTGCGGTGCCTGCCCCGTCGCAGCCCTCTGCCCCTCCTACGGCGAGGGCGAGACCGACCCGGTGAAGGCTGCGAAGCTCCTCAAGTACGAGCTGGCACCAGGAAGGGAAGAACTGCTCGAGCTCATGCGGGCAGGTCGGACCAGGGCGGAACTACGCGCGGCGGGGTACGGTCTGGGTGCGTGACCCATGGTTCCCGGTCATGACGGGCGGCGCGCGCGGCAGGGGGATGCGCCGATGAGCGCCTATGCCCAGCTCGTGGCCTGGCTGCACGCCAGGACGTTCCAGCGAGCGGCGCCCCCGCGGCCCGACGGCTGGCAGTTCGCCCGCTTCGATCCGGCAAGGAGCAGGAAGGCCGCTGTGCTGATCCTGCTGGGGGACCGGCGCGATGATCCGGCCGGACCGGTGCCGGACGCGGCCCCCGACGACCTCGACATCCTGTTCGTGGTGCGGGCGAGCTCCCTGTCGAACCATCCCGGCCAGGTTGCCTTTCCGGGCGGAGCCATCGACGACGGCGATGCGGATGAGGGCGCGGCAGCACTGCGCGAGGCGCAGGAGGAGACCGGGCTGGACCCCGACGGCATAGAGATTCTCGGCCTGCTGCCGGCCGTCGGGTTGCCGGTGAGCAACTTCATGGTCACCCCGGTCCTCGGATGGTGGTCCGAGCAGTCCCCCGTCCATGCCGTGGACAGCGCCGAGTCCGAGCTCGTCTTCCGGTGCCCGGTGAGCAGACTGCTC
Organism: Arthrobacter echini; assembly: GCF_004803505.1. Taxonomy (GTDB): domain Bacteria; phylum Actinomycetota; class Actinomycetes; order Actinomycetales; family Micrococcaceae; genus Arthrobacter_D; species Arthrobacter_D echini. The sequence continues at coordinate 84,542 of NZ_SSWH01000001.1, read as the reverse complement.
GATCCCGCGTACCGGCGCACCGCCGTCGTCCGCCGCGACGGATTCGTGAGCAGGACGCCGGCTTTCCTGACGGAGGACGCGGTGATCTGGGGGTTCACGGCGATGCTGCTGGACGAGATGTTCGAGCAGCTGGGCTGGACGCGGCCCTGGGACCGGTCACGGGAGATGCCCGCCCCATTGTGAGCCGCCCGGGGCCCGACCCCCGCACAGAGGCGGTTTCGACGGTGACCGGGCCATAGCGTTCCCTCAGGGATCCGGGAAGTGCTGCGAGCCCGCGCACGGTATCGAGTCGGTCCTTCGTCCTGACCGCGGTCTCGGCCGCCGGGACGAGGGGTGAGGCGACCCCTTTCTGCCGGAGCAGGGCGAAGACCTGGTCGGAGGCACTTCCCTTGACGGCTCCGGAGCCCAGCAGCGAGCGGCGCACCGGGAGCGACAGCTGTCCGCGCAGCAGGGCTGCAGGACTGGAGAGGGCGACGGAGACAGCCCTGGAATCGAGGACCCTCAGTCCCGCCGTACCGATGGGACTGAGGACCCTCACGGCCGGTGCCAGGCGTGAGAGGGGGCTCGACGACGCGCCGACGCCAGGGGATCGCCCGAAGACCCGAGTGGTCGGCAGGAGCGCTGGTCGCAGGCCCGCCGATTGCCCGGTGAGCATCCGCAACCCCCTCGTGAGTCGAGCAGTGCCGGGCAGCCGTGTCCCCACAACCGCTGCGGTCCGGGCGATGAACGAGAGGCGGGAGAGCACCGCGTGCACACGCGCCACCATCTGCGCGGTTCTGGCGGCGCCCACGAGTGAGGTGATGGCGGCGGAGCCTCCGAGCGTCAGGAAGCTGAACCCGATGCCGACGGCTGCAAGGGTTGCGCACTCGAGAGCGAACGCCTCCGTCTCGTCGATCAGCTCCTGATGCGCCGTCTCGACCGCTGCTGCCAGCGCCTCGCACCCCGCGGCGATGTCCCGGCAGGTCTGTGCGATCAGCGCTGCGGAGTGCCGGACCACGACACTGCGTTCATGGAACAGCGCGAGGTCCTCCGACTGCAGGGTGCTGATGGCACTCAGCGCTCCTGCGGCCGGTCCGCCGACGGCCGCCTCGATGTCGTCGGCGAGTTTCGTCCAGGCGGCTCCGGCGCGCCGGAGGAGGTCCGGATCGCCTGCCGGCCACACGACTCCCGCGATCCCGGCGATGATGTCCCAGGACACCGGCGGCCACCCGGGGGTGGGTGCACCGGCAGAGGGGAGACCGGCCCCGGTTCCCTCTGCGACAGGGGCTGGTGAGGGCGGCGTGAAGAAGGCGCTCAGCCCCATGGACGCCACGTGTTCTGCGCTGATGTACCGACCCGCGGCCAGCGTCAGTGCCAGCGCCGAGTCCGATGACGCCATGGCGAGTTCGTGGCAGGCCACGAGGACCTCGGCGGCGACAGGATCATAGGATGCCGCCCACTGCGCTCCCATGGCATCCCACCCGGCCATTCCGGAGCTCTGGTACAGACTGGTCTCCGCCATGCGTGCGGCAGCGGAGATCCCGTGCCCGGCGGCGCACTCGAGGCCGGCTGCCTCCACGTACCTGTCGGTATCGATTCTCAGGACGCTCACGCGCTCCGCCTTCCCATGGTCCTGCGCTCACGATAGGGCGGACGCCGCTTTTGCGGATCTTCACGCCCGCGGTTGTGGACAAGAGTCAAAGCAGCTTGGGGCAGAGCGCCTATTTCGCCTCGGCGTAGGAGGTGACCGCCACCGTCGTGATCGGGAGGTCGAGCGGGATGTCGCCGTAGATCAGATGTGTCGCGGCCGTCGCCGCTGCGCCCAGGATGGTTTCTGCCTGCACTGCATCGACGGACGGCACGTGCAGCACCACTTCGTCGTGCAGGAAGAAGGCGATGCGGCTCCGCGGTTCGGGGATACCGCTGGCCGCCAGCCGTCGCCGGATCTCGGCGAGCCAGCACAGGGCCCACTCCGCCGCGGAGGCCTGCACCACGAAGTTCCGCGTGAAGCGTCCCCGGGCCCGGGCCGAGGCTTCGGCGCGGCGCTGCTCCTCCGCCGTCGTCGAGCGCTGCAGAGCGTACCAGTCCTCCGTCGCGGGCGGGCAGCTCCGGCCGAGGTAGCTCGAGACGCCCTCGCCCGATTCCCCCGCCCTGGCGGCTGCCTCGACGACGCCCATGGCTCGCGGGTAGGCGCGGGTCAGCTGCGGCATCAGGCGCCCGGCCTCGCCGCTGGTGGCCCCGTACATGGCTCCGAGCATCGCCAGCTTCGCCTTGGCCCGGTCCCCGCCGAAGCCCTGGTCGGCGATGCCCTGGTAGAGGTCCCTGCCCCGTGCAGCGGTGGCGAGTGCGGGGTCGCGGCCGAGGGCTGCCAGCACCCGCGGCTCGAGTTGTGCGGCATCGGCGACGACGAAGACGTGGGCGTCGTCGGCCCGGACGGCGTCGCGCACCTGGTGCGATATCTGCAGCGCACCGCCACCGCGCGAGGCCCACCGCCCGGAGACCACCCCGCCCACCACGTACTCCGGCCGGAAGCGCCCGTCCCTGACCCAGGCATCGAGCCAGGTCCAGCCGTTGGCGCTGAGGAGTCGGGAGAGCTTCTTGTAGGTCAGCAGCGGCCCGATGGCCGGGTGGTGCTGGCGTTCGAGATCCCAGGACCGCGTGGTGCTCACGTCGATCCCGGCGCGTCGCAGGGCGCGCAGCAGTTCCTGGGGCGAATCGGGGTTGAGTGCAGGTGCCTGCAGCGCTGCGCGCAGCTCCCCGGCGACCCGCTCGAGTTCCATCGGACGGCTGCCCTCCGGCGGGCGCGGTCCGAGGGTGCGTTCGAGCAGTTCCTCGTGGACGTCGCGCCGCCAGGGCAGGCCGGCGTGTTCCATCTCGGCGGCGACGAGCGAGCCGGCCGATTCCGCGGCGACCAGCAGGGTCAGGCGTCCCGGCGCCGAGGAGGCCGCAATGGCCGAGCGCTGGGCACCGAGTTCGCGCACGATCTCGTCCAGGAACGGACCGGAGACCTCCTGCGGCTCGTCGAAGAGGGAATGCTGATCCGGTGATCGGGCCGGCGGCAGGAGCACCCGCGGCAGGTCCGAGCCCTCGTGCGTCGAAGCGTCAGCTCTCAGCGAGTCGAGGTACGGGGAGGGTCCGCACAGGAGCGAGACCGCCAGGATGGCACGCGTCAGGGACAGGTCCCAGCAGCGTTCGACGTCGACGCCTGCCGCCAGCAGCTCCGGGTACCAGAGGCGGGTGCCCTGCCAGACCCAGCGGGGACGACGGGTCTCGGCCTGTGCGACGGCGGACGCCAGACCGCCCCGGTCCACCAGGACCTGCTCGCCGTTTGGCCGGCCGTCGGCATCGAGCTGCTGGAGCACCACGGCGGCACCGCGGTCGGAGCCCGACGACGCTGGTGCCACGGCCATGTACATGGACACATTGTCCGTGGCGCCGGTGTCATTCCGGCAATCGGCCGCTTGTCCACATAGTGCCGGTCATCGCCCGCATGCGGGGCTCGTACCGCGACCGTTGACCCATGGCGCAGCATTCGTGGACACCGCAGGAACGGCGGCGCCCGGTGGTGCTCGCGGGCGGGTCGCAGTTCGTGCAGGACCAGGTGGCACGGGCGTGCGCCGCGGCCGGTGTCCAGCCGGTGTTCTGCGGCACGCTCACGGAGGCGTTGTCGCTGGACCCGCTGGTGCTGCTCGCGGGGCAGGAGCAGCCTGCCGAATCATTGCCGGGTCAGCACGAAGTCATCGTGGTCGGCTCCGCCGAGGATGAGGCGCGGGCGTGGGCATGTGCAGCCGCCCTGGCGTCGTCGCGCGTGGTCATCCTGCCGCAGGGCGCCGGCTGGCTCGCGGAACATCTGGGGCGTCGGCTGGCTCCTGCAGCGACAGGATCCGTGGTCGGTCTCCTCGGAGCGGTCGGCGGATGCGGTGTCAGCACGCTGGCCGCGTGGTGCGCCCGTTTCTCGGCACAGCACCGAAGGCCGACGCTGCTCGTCGACGGGCAGCCGCATGCCGGGGGCCTCGAGCTCGCCCTGGGGATCGAGGATAGGGCCGGTGTGCGCTGGCATGATCTCGATGACATTCGTGGAACGCTGAACGCGGAGCAGCTCGTGGCCGCGCTGCCTTCCGCAGGCGACCTCTCTGTCCTCTCCCACGCCTCCGAGCCTGCGGGGGTCACGGTCGATCCGACGGGCGGGATGGGCTCGGCGGCAGCGGTCCTCGACGCGGCACGCAGCGCCTTCGACCTGACCTTCATCGACCTCGGGACCCCTGGTACCCAGGACGGGCTGGCGTCGGCCTGCGACCGACTCGTGCTGCTCATCCCCTCACGCCCGCGCGGTGTTGCCGCGGCCCGGAGCGTCCTCCGGCTCCACTCATCGCTGTCCGTGCTGTCCGTGCTGCGTGGTCCTGTGTCCGATGGCCTCGACGCCTGGCTCGTGGCCGATCTCATCGGAGCATCGGCGCCACTGGCGTATCTGCCCTCCGTCCGCGGAGCCGCCGCCACCGAAGCCGCAGGGCAACTCCTGGACGAGGGGCTTCCCCGGCGCGCCCGGAAGCTCCTGGCGGCCATCCACTCCCACCTGGAGGTAGCACCATGACGGCCGAGGATACGAACGATCGGCAGACCCGGCGACAACGCCGTGCTGCCCTGGGCGGATCCTCGCCGGAGTCCAACCCTTCCGGGGACGCACGATTCGGTCGGACGGGCACCAGCGATCCCGCGCTGGTGGATTCGGTGCGCCGCGCGGTCCTGGCCGGAACGGTAGCGGCAACAGGAGCGGCCTTCGCGGATGCCGTCGGCTCCAGCGGTTGGTTGCTCGGCTCCGAGGGCACCCTGACAGCCCTGGATCGCGTCCGGGCCGAGCTCAAGGGGCTGGGTCCCCTCGAGCATCTCCTGGCGGAGGACAGCATCACGGACATCCTCGTCAACGGACCGGACGATGTCTGGGTGGACGGCGCCGACGGGCTCCGGCGGATCGGCCGGATCTTCCAGACCGAGGAGCAGGTACGCGCTCTCGCCGTGCGTCTGGTGGCTGCCGGTGGCCGACGGCTCGACGACGGATGCCCGGCCGTCGACGTCCGTCTCGAGGGGCTGCGGGTACATGCCGTCCTACCGCCGATATCGACCGCCGGGACGCTGCTGTCCATCAGGATCCGGCGGGCGCGTGTGTTCTCGCTCACCGAGCTCGTCGACGGCGGCACGCTCGCGCCGCCGATGGCCGAGGCCTTGACCGCCATGATGCAGCGCCGTCTGAACTTCCTCGTCAGCGGAGCGACCGGCACCGGGAAGACGACGCTCCTGTCGGCGCTGCTCAGTCTGGCCGATCCGCAGGAGCGCATCGTGCTGGTCGAGGACGCAGCGGAGCTGAATCCCGATCACCCCCATGCAGTGGGTCTGCAATCCCGGCACGGGAATCTCGAAGGCGCAGGCGTGCTGGACCTCACCGACCTGGTCCGGCAGGCCCTGAGAATGCGACCGGATCGCCTGGTGGTGGGGGAGTGCCGCGGCGCGGAGGTGAGGGAACTCCTGGCTGCCATGAACACGGGACACGACGGCGGCGGAGGCACGATCCACGCCAATTCGGCAGAGGCTGTCCCGGCCCGGTTGAGTGCCCTGGCAGCGCTGGCCGGTCTGGCTCCCGAGGTGCTCGCGCTGCAGGCAGCCAGTGCGCTCGATGTCGTGGTGCACCTGGGGCGCACCGAGCAGGGGCGGCGGGTGGAGAGCATCGGACTCCTGGAACTGGTGAACAGCAGGACCCTGACGGTGCGTCCGGCACTGATCGATCCTGCAGAGGGTTACCGGCGGGCGGGGGGCTGCCGTCGCGCGGAGGGCTGGGTGGATTTCGCCGCCCGGGTCGGCTGGCGCGAGACTGTCTCCTCTCCACCTGCCGGCTACCTGCCAGGATCCGCGCCGACAGCAGCCGGCTCTGCTGTGTCCGACCCCGCTGTGTCCGATCCCGCTTCGTCCCATGCCACTGTGTCCTGTTGCGGGTCGAACCCGCCCGGTCCATCCCTTCCTGCCGCAGCCACTCCGCCGTCATGACGGGCGTCGTCGTCGCCGTCCTGCTGGCTGCGGGATGTGCTCTCCGATACGTGGGACGACCGGTCCGGATGGGGCCGGCCCTCCCCCTGCTGTGGCCATCACAGACTCCGGGCGGCGCTTCGGGCGGTTCTCAGGGAGGCCCGCAATCCGGCGCCCCCGGATCATGGATCCGCCGACGTGCAGCCGCCATTGCAGGGGCCCGGTCGCCGAGGAACCGGCACATGGACCTCCACGAGCTGACACTGTTCGTGCATCAGCTCGCAGGATTGCTCCGTGCCGGGCGAGCGCCGCATCTGCTCTGGAAGGACATGGAGCAGATCTATCGGGAAGATCCCGGTCCGTTCGCCGAAGCGGCACTTCCGGTCCTGGCCGTGGCCCGGCGAGCCGCGGAGCTGGGGTTCAGTGTCCCCGAGGTCCTGCGCCAGGCACGCCCCGATGCGGCTCGTCCGCGGGGTGAGTCCGCGGTGGTCGACCAGGTAAACCGGATGTGGGTGGATCTCGGTGCGTGCCTCGCAGTCTCGGAGCGCAGCGGTGCTCCGCTCGCGACGATCCTCGCACAGTACGCTGTCCAACTCGATGCCCACCTCGACGGATTCTCGGCCCGCGAGACAGCGCTGGCCGGGCCACGAGCCACGGTGATCCTTCTCGCCTGGCTGCCATTGGTCGGGGTGGTCCTCGGGTTCGCTCTGGGAGTCGATCCGGTGGAAGTCCTCCTCGGCTCGACGCTGGGGCGCCTGGCGCTGGCAGGTGGGGTACTGCTCATGGTGGTGTCACGCATCTGGTCGCGGCGCCTGGTCCGGCGTGCAGCAGGAGCGGCACCGTGATGACAGGGATGCTGGTCGGCGGTCTCTCGGCGCTGGCCGTCCTCGTACTGGTTGCACCATCGGGACGTTCGCGGCGCCCGGTGGCTGGTCGCGCGGAGCGGGGTGGTGGCAACGGCACCAGGGATGCGCCGATGATCCTCGACCTGCTGGCCGCCGTCCTGTCCGCCGGCGCATCGGTGGAGAGTTCACTGGCGGTCGTCGCTGACTCCTGCGAGGCCGATATCGGCGCAGCCCTGAGGCGCGTCCACGCTGCCCGTCTGCTCGGAGCATCATGGGACACGGCGTGGGACACAGCGGGTGACCCGGCCATGGGCGCGGGCGCTGTCGCGAAGCCGGTAGCCGTTGCCGCCCCTCGGCGAGCGCGCCCAGGGGCCCGACAGCGGCTCCGGCTCACGCACCACAGCGCGGCATGTGTAGCCGACGTCCGGCAGGGCCTTCGCTTCGCCACCTCCACCGGAGCGCCGTCCGCCGCGCTTCTCCACGCCCATGCCGCCCAGCTGCGTCGGCGGCTCAATCGTGAGATCGATCGCAGGGCCGCAGCCCTCGGGGTGCAGCTCGTCCTTCCGCTGGGTCTGTGCTCGCTGCCGGCATTCATCTGTCTGGGGGTCGTCCCCGTGGTCCTGGGACTGCTGCCTGCGCTGTAGCAGGTGGGTGACAGGCTCCGGGGACGGTGATTTCCGGGGGTTGTCCACTTAGCCGCGAACTCCGCAGGGAACGCTTCGCAGGGCGGCCAGAGTAGGACGTGCGGCGATCGCCGCACACCATACGTGGGTTCGACTCCACGTTCTCGAGAAGGAGAAGCCATGACAACGCAAACTCACATAGGCGCACTGGAGCGGATGCCGGTCGCTGCGGTGAGGGAACCGGTGGAATGTCCCTCGCCGACAGTTCCCGTCCTCTCGTTGGTCGGTGGGCCGTACGGGACACGTTCCCTCACCGATCCACACGACACGGAGGATTCGGCACAGTCCCTCGATCGGGCTGCCCGCCGTGCCCGGGCGCGCCGTCGCCGGGTCAACGAACGCGCTCTCAGGCGCCGCTGGGAAATCGCTCCGGACAGCGAAGCAGGGATGGCGACCGCGGAGTACGCCATCGCGACGCTGGCGGCCGTCGGGTTCGCGGCGCTCCTCGTCGCGGTCCTGTCCAGCGGTGAGGTGAAGGGACTTCTGATGTCCCTGATCACCTCCGCGCTGAACTTCGGCTGATGGCTAGCGGTCGGGGCGGGTCGGGCGGCCAGGGAAAGGGCGGAGGATCCGGCGCGGGTCGTCGATCGCCGATCAGGTGTGGCGCCGCGGCCGAGCCCGCTGGGCATGCAGCGGGGAGGGAGCCTGTCGAGCGACCGACAGATTCCACCGGGCTGAATCAGCGCGGAGCGGTCACCGCTGAAGTCGCCGTCGTCCTTCCCGCCCTGGTCGTGCTCCTTGCTCTCGTGCTGGGAACCGCGCACTTCGGAACCGCGCAGTTGCGGATCGAGGAGGCTGCGCGGGCGGGAGCACGCGAGGCCATGCGCGGGGAGAGCGCAGCTTCGGTCCGCGGGACGGCCCAACGACTCGCAGGGAGTGACGCCTCCGTGGAGATAGCTGCCGGAGCCGGATGGACGACGGTGAAGGTCTCGGTGGAGGTCGAGGGCCCTATGGTCGGTCTGTTCGGGATAGAGCTCGACGCCAGCGCCTCGGGGAAGAAGGAATCCGGTGGGTAGCGGGAGGCAACGGAACCGGCCGATCTTGCCTGTCATGGGGCGCGACGGCGGCGGCGCTGAGCGCGGTGCTGGCACCGTGCTGATGACAGGGCTCGCGATGCTGGCACTGCTGCTGATCGGCGTGGCGGTCCTGATGCTGCAGGCCTCGGCGGCAGCCTCGAGGGCAGCGACGGCGGCGGATTTGGCCGCACTGGCTGCAGCCGATGCGGCACGCGGCCTCGCACCCGGTGAGCCATGCGCTGTGGCCGGAGCAGTAGCAGAACAGCACGACGCGCTGGTCACGGAATGCTCCATCGGAACCACCGGGCCGGGCACGGCGATCATCAGGGTATCCATCGCGCTGCCGGGCCTGCTGCCGGCCGCGACCGGCGCTGCGAGGGCAGGACCACCGCCGTGAGCGCCCCGGTCCGATACCACCTGAGGTACGGGTGGACCGTTCTCCGCGATCATGCGGATCCCGCGACGCCCCAGGAGCGGCTGCCCGGGTCGAGGTGCCCTATGTTCTCGACGAGGACGAGGACGAGGACGAGGACGACGAGGATGTGGATGTGGATGTGGATGTGGATGTGGACACGGTGTCGGTCCCCGACCCGGGGTCGAGCCCTGTCCGTGTCCCGGATCCCGAGCCCGTGCCGGCCGCTGTGGAGTCCGCAGCGGCAGCCTGCTGCAGGATGAGGGACAGCACGGCGACGGCGCCGCCCTTGCTCAGCGGGTTGTTCCGGTTGCCGCACTTGGGCGACTGCACGCAGGACGGACACCCGGACTCGCACTCGCAGGCCTCGATCGCATCCCTGGTCGCGGTCAGCCAAGTCTGCGCCGCTTCGAATCCCCGCTCGGCGAAGCCCGCCCCACCGGGATGCCCGTCGTACACGAAGATGGTCGGTTGACCGGTGTCGGCGTGCAGCGCCGTCGACACGCCACCGATGTCCCACCGGTCGCTCGAGGCGACGAGGGGCAGCATACCGATGGCGGCGTGCTCGGCCGCGTGCAGGGCTCCGGGGATCTCCTCCGCGAGGATGCCCTCGGCCTCGAGCAATTCAGGACTGATCTCGAACCAGACGCTCTTGGTGAAGAGGTTCCGTGCCGCCAGTTCCAGTGGCTCCTCCCCGAGGATCTCGTTGGAGGAGAAGGCCTTGCGCTGGAAGGAGACCACCTGGGTGGTGACCTGCACGTCCCCGAAGCTGGCGAGCACGCCGCCCCAGAGCCTGCTCTCGTCGCGGTCGATCACCTCGATCCGCGTGATGTCGCGGGCCTGGGTGTAGTAGTCGGGGTGTGCACGGGACACCACGGCGCAGTGTTCCTCCTCGTCGAGCTCCTCGACGACATAGCTCCGGCCCTGATGCACGTACACGGCTCCGGGGTGCGCCTGGTAATGGCTCTGCGCCGAGCCCATCGTTCCCAGCAGCGTGCCGGAGCCGGCCTCCACGAGAGAGACGGGACCGCCGCCCACGGCCCGGAGCTGGACCATGGACGCCGCACTTTCGGGGTGCGTCCAGAACCACCCGGTGGGGCGCCGCCGGAGGAAGCCCTGCTCCACCAGGGTGCCCAGCAGGTGCTCGGAGCGGGGACCGAACAGCCCGAGATCCTCATGCGTCAGGGGCAGTTCCGCGGCGGCAGCACATAGGTGCGGGCCGAGCACGTAGGGATTGGACGGATCGAACACCGTGGCTTCCACCCCGAGATCGAAGACGGCTTCGGGGTGGTGCACCAGGTAGGTGTCCAGCGGGTCGTCGCTGGCGACGAAGGCGGCGAGGGCATCCTGGCCCGACCGGCCGGCCCTGCCGATCTGCTGCAGGAGGGACGCGCGGGTGCCCGGCCAGCCTGCCACGAGGACCGCGTCGAGCCCGGCGATGTCGATCCCCAGTTCGAGCGCCGAGGTACTGGCCACACCGAGGAGCTCGCCGCTGCGCAGATCGGTCTCCAGGGCGCGTCGCTCCTCGGGCAGATACCCCGAGCGGTACGCCGCGATCCGGTGTGGCAGGCTCGGATGCACGTCCTCGAGCATGCGTCGCGAGGTCTGGGCGATACTCTCCGCACCGCGCCTCGAGCGGACGAAGGCGATGGTCCGCACCTGCGCCGAGACCAGATTGGCGAGCAGGTCCGAGGTCTCGGCGATCACGGTGCGGCGTGTCGGTGCTCCGTTCTCGCCCTTCGGCCCGGTGAGCTGCGGCTCCCAGAAGGCCACCGTCGTCGAGCCGTGCGGTGAGCTGTCCTCGGTCACGGCCCGTGCGTCCGTGCCGATCAGTCGCCCGAAGGACGCCGCCGGATCCGCGGACGTCGCCGACGCGCCGATGAAGACCGGGTGCGCGCCGTAGTTCGCGCAGACCCGCCGGAGCCTGCGCACCAGATTGGCCACGTGGGAGCCGAACACTCCCCGATAACTGTGCGCCTCGTCGATGACCACGTACTTGAGCCGGCGGAAGAAGCGCGCCCACCAGGTGTGGTTGGGCAGGATCCCGTGGTGCAGCATGTCCGGATTCGCCAGTACCAGATTCGCGTGGTCGCGGATCCAGCGGCGGGCCCCTGTCTCCGTGTCGCCGTCGTAGGTCTCGGCGCGGACGGTGGGCAGCTTCAGCGCAGTGATGGAGGAGAGCTGGTCCGCGGCCAGCGCCTTGGTAGGCGCGAGGTAGAGGGCCACCGACCCGCTGGGTGCGAGGGTTGCCCGGCTGTTCAGCTCACTGCGATGGATCTCGTCGAGCACCGGCAGCTGGTAGGCCAGGGACTTCCCCGACGCCGTGCCCGTCGCGATGATGGTGTGCGTGCCCGCATGGGCCGACGCGGCACCCTCGACCTGGTGACGCCAGGGTTCGTGGACCCCGCGAGCGGCGAAGGCGCCGACCACGTCGGGGTGTGCCCACGCGGGCCATGGGGCGTGGTCGGCGGCCCGGGGCGGGATCTCGCGCACATGAAGCAGCTGCTCGGGTGCGGGTCCGCCTCCGAGCAGCGGAATCAGGGAATCATGCGCGGCCACGCCGCAATCCTCCCACCGGGCGGGCAGCCGGGCGGGCGGGAAGCGTCCTTATCCTCTGATGACGAACACGTCGGCGAGGTGCTGCCAGCCGAGGAATTCGTACAGCGCCCGTCCGTCCGACGTGGCCACCAGCAACCCCGTGGTGACGTCGTCCGTGAGGACCCCGGCGGTCAGCGCGCGCATGACGTAGCTGGCCAGACCGCGGCGGCGGAACTGTTCCTCGGTGATGATGCGGTCGTAGACCGCGTAATCACCGACCACCGACACCGAACCCCTGGCTGCCAGTTCGTCACCGATCCGCACGGTGACACGGCGGCAGGGGCTGTCCTCGGACCGTTCCAGCACGAAGTCCTCCGAGGGTGCACGCGGATCCTCGACGTCCTGGCCGTGCATGTCTGCGCTCATCAGGGACTGCTTCCGGTCGATCACGCGCATGCCCAGCGGATCGGCGGCGTCGAGCAGGTCCTGCATCCGGTTCGTGATCACGGTCAGCACGCGTCGGGCGTCGTCCTTCGTCTCCCTGGCGAGCTCGAGGAACTGCTCGGTCGAGGGCTCGAAGAGAAAGTGTTCCGTCTGCTCCTGCGGGTCCGTGCTGACGACGAAGGTACTGCCGCCGTCGTCGTACGGTCTGAGGCCGCGGCACGTGGACCATCCGGTGATCCAGGTCTGGAGGAGTCTGTCATCTGCGTGTTCAGCCATGGGTGAACGATAGTTCGCGGACGCCATGATTCCCAGACACGCGCTCCGAGGGAGACCGATTTGATACGCAAAGTACGCTTTAAGCCGTGTCGACGAACCGTATTGCCCTGTATTACGCCTTCGCCCCGCTCCCCGATCCTGAGGCCATCCGTCTGTGGCAGCGGGCGTTGTGCGAGAAGTGGGGGCTGCGCGGCAGGATCCTCATCTCGAAGGACGGCATCAACGGCACGGTGGGCGGTGAGGTCGATGCGCTCAAGCAGTACGTCAGGACCACGCGCGAGTATCCTGCGTTCGGTGGTCTGGAGATCAAATGGTCCGACGGCTCGGCCGAGGACTTCCCCCGACTGAGCATCAGGGTGCGCGAGGAGATCGTCTCCTTCGGAGCTCCTGGCGAGCTCCGCGTGGACGGGAACGGCGTGGTGGGTGGCGGTACGCACCTGGCGCCCGAGCAGGTGCACGAACTGGTCGACGCCCGTCGTGCGATGGGCCAGGAGGTCGTCTTCTTCGACGGCCGCAATGCCTTCGAGGCGCAGATCGGACGGTTCAAGGGAGCCGTGGTGCCCGATGCGCGGACCACCCAGGACCTGGTCCGCGAACTCGACTCGGGCAGGTACGACGATCTGAAGGACTTACCGATCGTCACCTACTGCACGGGCGGTATCCGCTGCGAGGTGCTCTCCAGTCTCATGATCAACCGTGGTTTCCAGGAGGTCTACCAGCTCGACGGCGGGATCATGCGCTACGGGCAGACCTACCGCGACGCCGGGCTCTGGGAGGGCTCGCTCTACGTCTTCGACAAGCGCATGCACCTCGAGTTCAGCGACGATGCGCGCACCCTGGGCTCCTGCGTGCGCTGCCAGGCGCCCACCAGTACGTTCGAGAACTGCTCGAATCCCGTCTGCCGCAACCTCACGCTGTTCTGCGCTCGTTGTGCCTCCGATCCGCTGACACTGCGGTGTCCGCAGGGATGCGAGCCGGACGAGACCGAGGCGACGATCGCCGGTGCTGCGTGAGCACGGGATCGGGGTCCACCGCACCGTGGCAGGAGTTCGACGACGACGTCGCGACGGCTCCCTCGAGCCGCGACAGCGCACTGCTCGGCAGGCTCGCCGCGGAGCTGACGGTGCTGGGCTACACGGTCGACGGCGTCGCGGCGCTGCTGGGGGCCGAGGCGTACGAGGCCCTCGGACGGGGCCAGTCGGCGCCGGCCCTGATCGAGTGCCGCCGACTCTCGGGAGCTGGTCAGGGTGCGCAGACCGTTCCCGTGCTGCTGTGGCTCCTCGCAGAAGGTGTGACGGACGACGACCTGGGTGCCGCCTTCCCCGGCACCGGCGTGGCCGGCCTCGAGCAGCTGAGGCTCATCGAAAGGACCGAGCCCGGCGCAGCCGCACAGGACGAGCCCGCCGCAGCCTTCTGGCGCGCCACGGTGGACCTCCGTCCCTACGCATCCGACGTGTCGGGGAATCTTTGGGTGGCCAGTGACCTCGGGTCGGAGCAGCGACCGGGGCCGCTGCGCCGTGACCACGTCCTGGGGATCGGCGGCGCATCGATGACCCTCGCGCAGACGCTCATGAGGCCGTCGGTGCAGCGGGCCCTGGATCTCGGCACCGGGTGCGGTATCCAGTCCTTCCATCTGCTCTCCCACGCCCGTCACGTGACGGCGACGGACGTCTCGTCCCGTGCCCTGGCCTTCGCCCGCTTCAATCTCCTGCTCAACGCGCCGGCGCTGGACCTGGATCCCGATCGGCTGGGCGACCGGATCAGTCTCCGGCTCGGCAATCTGCTCGAGCCGGTCGCCACCGAACGGTTCGAGCTCGTGGTGTCCAATCCGCCCTTCGTCATCACGCCCCGCACCGGGACGTCCGGGGAGGTCTACACCTACCGCGACGGTGGCCTCGCCGGGGACGCGATCGTGGAGACGCTCGTCCGGGAGCTGCCCGGGGTCCTCTCGCCCGGCGGGTCCGCGCAGCTCCTCGGCAACTGGGAGATCACGGAGGGAACGCCGTGGGACCGGCGCGTACGCGCCTTCGTACCGCCCGGCGTCGACGCCTGGGTCATCCAGCGTGAGCAGCAGACGCCGGTCCAGTACGCCGAGACGTGGCTCCGGGACGCAGCCGAGAACCGCGACAGGCAGGCCTACCTGGTCGGGTTCAGCGCCTATCTCGAGGACTTCGGCTCCCGGTCCGTCGAGGGCATCGGGTTCGGCTCGATCTGGCTGCGGCGTCCCCACTCCCGGACCGATCTGGTGCGGGTCACCTTCGAGGAGATCACCCACCCGATCGAGCAGCCCGTGGGTCCGCACCTCGCCTCCGCCGTCGCGCGCAGCGACTGGCTCGCCGAGCACACCGAGCAGTCCGCGTCCGGCAGCGGTATCGGCGACGAGTTCCTCCTCGTCGCCAACGACGTCACCGAGGAGAGGCACCAGCGCCCGGGGGCCGAACACCCGGGGATCATCCTGCTGCGCCAGGGAGCAGGCCTCAGGCGCACCACGCTGCTGAGCACCGAGCTGGCGGGATTCGTCTCGGCCTGCGACGGCGACCTCACGGCAGGGCAGATCGCCGGGGCCCTGGCCGTACTGCTCGAGCGGCCCGACGCGGCGTTCACCTCGGAACTGCTCGTGGACGTGGAACAGCTCGTGCGGGAGGGCTTCCTCGTTCCTCGTACCTGAGATTCCCTGAGATTGTCTGGGATTCCTCGAGATTTCAGGAATTTCCCCGGAGATCCGGCGTTTTCCCGGATGCAGGCGGGCATGACGCATACTGAAGGGTGAGGCCCAGCAGCAGGATCCGGACAGGATCCTTCCCGGCTGCCGCGGTATCGCCCCGTACATCTAGGAGAGAAGTGCCCACCAAGGCCACGGACAAGAAGCACGGCAAGAAGCTCGTCATCGTCGAGTCGCCCAGCAAGATCAAGAGCATCTCGGGCTATCTCGGTGAGGACTTCCAGGTCGCCGCGTCCATGGGTCATATCCGCGACCTCCCGCAGCCCTCGGACCTGCCTGCGGAGCTGAAGAAGTCCTCGGTGGGCAAGTTCGCCGTGGATCTCGACAAGGATTTCGAACCGTACTACGTCGTCTCCCCCGAGAAGCGCAAGACCGTCGCCGAGCTCAAGGCCGCGCTCAAGGACGCCGACGAGCTCTACCTCGCGACCGACGCCGACCGCGAGGGTGAGGCGATCGCCTGGCACCTGCTGCAGGTCCTCAAGCCCAAGGTGCCCGTCTACCGCCTGACGTTCGGCGAGATCACCAAGGAAGCAGTCACGCGTGCTCTGGGCGAACTGCGCGAGGTCGACATCCCCATGGTCGACGCGCAGGAGACCCGCCGCATCCTCGACCGCCTTTACGGCTACGAGATCTCACCGGTCCTCTGGCGCAAGGTGGCCCGCGGACTGTCCGCCGGCCGCGTGCAGTCCGTGGCAACCCGCCTCGTCGTGGAGCGCGAGCGCGAGCGCATGGCCTTCCGCACGGCGTCGTACTGGGATCTCACCGGCACCTTCACCCCTGCCGACGCGGAGAAGGGTGCCGCATTCCCGGCGAAGCTCGTCGGCGTGGACGGCACCAGGATCGCCTCCGGCAAGGACTTCTCCGACCGCGGTGAGCTCAAGGCGGCCAACGCCGTCCGGCTCGACGAGGACGCAGCCCGCTCGCTCGCCACCGGACTCGAGAGCGCCGAGTTCACGGTCCGTTCGCTCGAGACCAAACCGTATACGCGCCGTCCTGCCGCTCCGTTCACCACCTCGACCCTGCAGCAGGAAGCGGCCCGGAAGCTGCGGTTCAGTTCGAAGGTGACCATGCAGGTGGCGCAGCGACTGTACGAGAACGGCTACATCACCTACATGAGGACCGACTCGTCGGCGCTGTCCGACCAGGCGATCAACGCCGCGCGCCGGCAGGCCTCGGAGCTCTACGGGCCCGAGTACGTGCCCGAGGCGCGCCGCCTCTACAAGGACAAGGCGAAGAACGCGCAGGAGGCGCACGAGGCCATCCGGCCCTCGGGCGATTCGTTCCGCACGCCGGCGCAGGTGGCCCAGGGGCTGCGCGGTGACGAATTCCGCCTGTACGAGCTGATCTGGAAGCGCACCGTCGCCTCCCAGATGGCCGATGCCAAGGGCTCGACGGCGTCGCTGCGCCTCGGCGCGGTCAGCGCCGACGGGCGGGACGCCGAGTTCGCAGCTTCCGGTACCGTCATCACCTTCCGCGGCTTCATGGCCGCCTACGAGGAGGGGCGCGACGCCGATCGCGCCGAGGACTCGACCGAGGGTGATTCCCAGGGAACCCGGCTGCCGAACGTCGTCAAGGGTGACGCCCTGGGAGCGACGGCGATCGAAGCCGTGGGCCACGAGACCTCCCCGCCGCCGCGCTACACCGAGGCCTCCCTGGTGAAGGTGCTCGACGAGCGCGGCATCGGGCGCCCGTCGACGTACGCGGCGACGATGTCCACCATCATGGACCGCGGCTACGTGCGCCTCCGCGGCCAGGCCCTCGTGCCGAGCTGGATCGCGTTCTCCGTGGTACGGCTGCTCGAGGAGCACTTCAACGACTACGTGGACTACGACTTCACGGCGGAACTCGAGGAGGACCTGGACCGGATCTCCCGTGGCGAGGCCGGACGCGTGGAGTGGCTCGACCACTTCTACTACGGCGATCGCAAGGACACCGGCCTCCACACCATCGTGAACGACCTCGGCGAGATCGATGCGCGACGCATCAACTCGGTGGAGATCGCCGAGGGTATCACCCTGCGCGTGGGCAAGTTCGGGCCGTATCTGGAGAAGCCGCTCCCGGCGGATGCTCCTGAGGGTACCGAGCCGCAGCGCGCCAACGTGCCCGAGGACCTCGCGCCGGACGAGCTGACGGCTCAGAAGGCCATCGAGCTGATGGAAGCCCCGCAGTCCCAGGAGCGGGTCCTCGGAACCGATCCGGAGACCGGGCGCACCATCGTGGCACGCGATGGACGCTACGGGCCCTACGTGATCGAACTCATCCCGGAGGTCACTGCCGAGGAGCTGGCGAAGCAGCCGGTCGAGTACTACAAGAACGGCAAGCCCAAGCCGCCGAAGAAGCCGGCCAAGGTCAAACCGCGCACGGGCTCGCTGTTCGCCTCGATGTCCATCGACACCGTGACCCTCGAGGAGGCACTGCGGCTGATGAATCTGCCGCGCGTCCTGGGTACGGACGAGGACGGCAAGGAGATCACGGTGCAGAACGGGCGCTTCGGCCCGTATCTGAAGAAGGGCAGCGATTCGCGTTCCATCGGCTCGGAGGAGGAGATCTTCACCATCACCCTCGAGCAGGCCCAGGAGATCTACAGGCAGCCCAAGCAGCGCGGTGGTCGCGCGGTCACGCCGCCACTGGCCGAGTTCGGTGACGACCCGGTGAGCGAGAAGGCCATCGTGGTCAAGGACGGACGCTTCGGCGCGTATGTGACGGACGGCGTCACGAACGTCACGGTGCCGGCGTCGATGGCCATCGAGGAACTGACCCGCGAGCAGGCGATCGACATGCTCGCCGAGAAGCGCGCCAAGGGGCCTGCCCCGAAGAAGACCACGCGGAAGGCACCCGCGAAGCGCAAGGTCGCTGCCGCCAAATAGGGCGTTTCGCGAAGCGGTACGACCAGTGCGGTACGAGTGCGGTACGACGGATACGAGCGGGAACTGAGCTGGAAGAGCGGGAACAATGCGGCTAGGTGTGCTGGACATAGGGTCGAACACGGTCCATCTGCTACTCGTCGACGCGCAGCCGGGCGCGCGGCCCGTCCCGTTCGCGACCCACAAGAGACCCCTGCAGCTCGTGTCCTATCTCGACGGCGACGGGAGGATCTCCCGCGCGGGGCAGGATGAGCTGATCGGGTTCGTCCAGGAGGCCCGCGAGTTCGCCACGTCGCACCGGGCCGAGGACTTCCTCGCCTTCTGTACCTCGGCGATCCGTGAATCCGCCAACGGCGGTGAGGTCCTTGCGCGCGTGTGCGAGGAGACCGGCGTCGATCTGCAGGAGCTCTCCGGTGACCAGGAAGCAGCCGTCACCTTCCAGGCCGTTCGCCGCTGGTACGGCTGGGCGTCGGAGTCGATCCTGAACTTCGACATCGGCGGCGGCTCCTTCGAGATGGCGATGGGCACCGACGAGCTCCCGGAGGTTGCCCTGTCCGTACAGCTCGGTGCGGGCCGGCTCACCCGGGAATGGCTTCGCGGCGACCCGCCATCGGCGAAGAGCGTGAGCGCGCTCCGCCGGCACATCAGGGCTGTCCTGCGTGAATCCGTGCCGCAGTTCGCCCACCTCGGGACACCCCATCTCGTGACCGGGACGTCCAAGACGTTCCGTTCGCTGGCCCGCATGGCCGGAGCGGCGCCGTCGGCCGCCGGTCCGTTCGTCCGCCGGGAGCTACGGCTCGTCGACCTTTCGCTCTGGGCCAGGCGTCTGGCAGCCATGAGCATCGAGGATCGCGCGAATCTCGACGGGGTCTCGGAGCTGCGCGCCCCGCAGGTCCTCGCGGGCGCACTCGTCGCGGAGAGCGCCCTCGAACTGTTCGGGGTCTCCTCGGTGGAGATCTGCCCCTGGGCGCTGCGGGAAGGCGTGCTGCTGCGCCGGTTCGACGCGAAGATGTTCGACGCCGTCGAGCCGCTGCCCGGGGCGAGACTCGGCCATGCCGAGCTGGATTCCGTACGGCGCGTCCCGGCCCACGAGGGTGTCTGAGGTGGCGGATCGGCAGGACGGGACGGCACGCATTCCCGTCGCGCTCTCGAGTGCCTCGGTCTACCCCCTCTCCGTCCATGACGCCTTCGCCCTGGCCCACGATCTCGGCTACGACGGCGTGGAGGTGATGGTCACCAACAACTCCGTCAGTCAGGATCCCGATCAACTCACCGTCCTCAGCGAGCGGTACGAGCTGCCGATCCTGGCGATCCACGCGCCGACGCTGCTGCTGACGCAGCAGGTGTGGGGCAAGGCCTGGACGAAGATCGAACTCTCGGCCGCCATGGCCGTGGAAGTCGGCGCGAAGACCGTGGTGACCCATCCACCCTTCCGCTGGCAGACCGGGTACGCGGAGGAGTTCGGCGAGGGGATCACCCGCGTCGCCGCGGAGTACGGCGTCGATATCGCGGTGGAGAACATGTATCCGTGGAAGGTCCGGGGCCGCGAGGCGAAGGCGTACCTGCCGCACTGGAACCCGGTCCCCGAGCCCTACGAGCGGATCACCTGGGACTTCTCCCACGCCGCCATCGCCGGGATGGACTCCTACGAGGAGATCCGGGGGCTGGGCAGCCGTCTCGCCCACGTGCACCTGACCGATGGCACACCGAACGGGAAGGACGAGCACCTGCTGCCGGGCCAGGGCCAGCAGCGCTGCGCGGAGGCCCTGAACCACCTCGCCGAGTCCGGATGGGACGGCGTCGTGGCCGTCGAGGTGAGTACCCGGCGCGCGCGCGGTGCCGGGGAGCGAGAGGACTGGCTCGCGCAGACCCTCCGCTTCGCGCGTGAACACCTGCAGCACTGACGGCACACGAGCTCGGAACCTGCCCGGGCACAGTTTGGTGAACGAGAAAGGCGCCGGTGGCTGTGCCGGTGTCTGGGGGGAACACCCGCTGCCACCGACGCCGACCGGATCAGGAAGGTCCGGCCTCGATCACTCGCACCCCTTGGGGGTGTGATCAACGCTAGGGGCCCCGAATGTGGCGGAGCAGCGAGGATGCTGGGAAGAGGCTGGGAAAGCGGCATGGCAGGATGGACCCCATGACGTCGACCTCCACCCAGCGGATCGCTTTCCTCGGGTGCGGCTCCATGAACGAGTCCATCCTGGCAGGCCTCCTGACGGCCGGCCTGGATCCAGCGCTCGTGACCGCGACCGTCCGCCGCGCAGAGCGAGCACGGGAGCTCGAGGAGCGCTATGGCGTGCGGACCCTGGCGACCTCCGGGCACGACGGCGCCAATGTCGAGGCCGCCAGTGGGGCCGACGTCGTCGTCCTCGGGGTGAAGCCCGTGGGTATCGTCGCTATGGCGCAGGAGATCGCGGACGCTTTGAAGCCCTCCACCGTGGTGCTCAGTGTCGCAGCGGCCGTGTCCATCGCCATGATCGAGGAGGCCCTGCCGCAGGGTCAGCCCGTGGTCCGGTCGATGCCGAACACCCCTGCACGGCTGGGCCGGGGTGTGCTGTCCATCTCCGCGGGGTCCTCCGCCGGCCCCGAGCACATGGAGCGGGCGCGTGCCCTGCTCGAAGCTGCGGGGACGGTCGTCGAGATCCCCGAGGACCAGGTGGATGCGCTCTCCGCCGTCAGCGGCTCCGGGCCCGCCTATGCGTTCTACCTGGCCGAGGCCATGGCGGCGGCGGGCGTGGAGCTCGGGCTGGAGCCGGAGCTCTCCGAGCGGATAGCCCGCGAGACCGTCGCCGGCGCCGGGTTCATGCTCGCGGAGCCGGACGCCGACGCGGCCGCCCTCCGCAAGGCCGTGACGAGTCCCAAGGGGACCACCCACAGTGCCATCGAGGCCTTCGAGGAGCGCGGTCTGGCGCGTATCGTCGCCGACGGCGCCCGGGCGGCAACAGCGCGGGCGGCCGAGATCACCCGCGAACTGGGCGGCGCGTCGTCGAGCTGACGGGACAGTCGTGTCCATGGCGCAGGCAGAATCCCCGTCGACGCGGACCATGCAGTCTGCGAACGCGGTCGTACCCGGACCGCTCGCCCTCCTAGGGGCGGCCGGCGAAGCGTTCGAGCAGATCGACGTGCCCGGAGACGATCAGCATGTCCCGGCCGGACACCTTGGTCTCCGGCCGCGCATAGGTGAAGTCCTCACCGGGCGACTTCACCCCGACCACCGTGACACCGTACTTCGAACGGACCGATGACTCGGCGAGCGTGAAGCCCTGGGTCTCCTTCGGCGGGTACATCTTCACGATCGCGAAGCCGTCGTCGAACTCGATGAAGTCGAGCATGCGCCCGCCCACCAGGTGCGCTGCCCGCTGGCCGGCGTCGGCCTCGGGGTAGATGACGTGGTTCGCGCCGATGCGCTTGAGGATCTTGCCGTGGGAGGGCGTGATGGCCTTGACCCACAGGTGCGCGATGCCGAGATCCACGAGATTCGCGGTGATGAGGACACTGGACTCGATCGAGGTCCCCACCCCGACGACGGCGGCGGAGAACTCCTGCGCTCCGAGCTGACGGAGGGCATCGATGTTGGTGGCGTCGGCCTCCACCACGTGCGTGAGCAGGCTGGAGAACTTCTGGACCAGTTGGGGATCCCGCTCGATCGCCAGGACCTCGCGACCCTGGCGGACCAGTTGCTGTGCGGTCGCGGCGCCGAAGCGGCCGAGACCGATCACGAGGACGGGTGCGTTGTGTGCTGGTCTGTCAGCCAATGATCGGCCTCTCGTCGGGGTAGCGGTACAGCGTGCTGCGTTGCCTCAGCGCCAGCGCCGAGGCGAGGGTGATGGTGCCCATGCGACCGGTGAACATCAGGGCGGAGAGGACGTACTTGCCCTGCGGCGGGAGTTCCGCACTCAGATTGGTGCTCAGTCCGCAGGTCGCGAAGGCGGAGATGACCTCGAAGACCACCTTGTCGAGCGGCTCGTCGGTCATGGCCAGAAGGAGTCCGCAACCCACCAGCACCAGGGTGGCCCCCATGAAGATCACGGAGATGGCTACGCGCATGGCTCCCTGCGGGATGCTACGCCCCCAGGCGCGAACCTCCGAATCACCGCGTGCCTCGGCGACGATGGCCAGGAACATGACGGCGATGGTCGTGACCTTGATACCGCCGGCCGTGGAGGCAGATCCTCCGCCGGCGAACATCATGGCGTCCGTGAGGAGCATCGTCGTCGTGTTCATGGATGTCTGATCCACCAGATTGAAGCCGCCGGAGCGCATCATGACCGAGGCGAAGATGGCGTGGATCGTCTTGTCCGCGCCGTCCAGCTCGCCGATCGTGTTCATGTTCTCCCACTCGAGGAGCGCCCAGGCGAAGGAGCCGACGACGAGCAGGAGCAGCGAGACCGTCACCGTGAGCTTCGCGTGGAGCGACCACTTGCGGAAGTGGTGGCGGACCTGGACGAGGACCATGATCACGGGAAAGCCGAGACTGCCCAGGAAGACCCCCACCATGAGCGGCGTGAGGATCCAGAGGTCGGTCTCGTACGGGACGAGTCCGTCCGTGTGGGGCGTGAAGCCGGCGTTGTTGAAGGCCGAGATGGAGTAGAAGATGCCATGCCAGAGCGCCAGCCACCACGGTTCACCGAGGATCAGGAAGCGGGGGACCAGCACGACGGCGAGGACTATCTCGATGATCACCGAGGTCGTGATCACGATCCGCAGGAGAGTGCCGATCTCGCCCAGGCGGCTCGCGTTGTTCAGGGCAGCCTGGGCCAGGAGCTTGCCGCGGACACCGAGGCGTCTGCTCACGATCAGGGCGAGGAGGGAGGCGAGCGTCAGGGTGCCCAGTCCGCCGATGAAGATCCCCAGGATGATGACGAACTGGCCGAAGAAGGACCAGTGCGTGGCGGTGGAGACGACGGTCAGGCCCGTCACGCAGACAGCGGAGACTGCCGTGAAGAGGGCATCGTGCAGGGGTGTGACTCTGCCGTCGCTCGCAGCCATGGGCAGACTCAGCAGTGCGGTGAAGACCAGGATCACGGCGCTGAAGATCATCAGGGCAAGTCGGGCGGGCGAACTGTTCGCGAAGGAGTCGGCGAAATCGCGGATGGAACCCAGGATCCTGAGGTATCCGTGTCGATCGTCCCTCAGCCAGCGAGGCTGTTGACTTGCCATTGACGCCCGCTCTACCCCGTCCGACGGTGCTGCCGCCCTCGCGGCACCCAGATCTTTGTTGTCCTGCAGTAGTAAAGCATCTCATCGATTCACGCCACGGGTTCGGGCCGCGTCGCGTAGCCTTGCAGGGATGTCAACGCACTCGAGGCCCGTGATTCCCGTCCACGTCGTCTGGGACGAGTCCATGCTGGCCTACGACTTCGGCGGACAGCACCCGATGAACCCCGAGAGACTGCACCTCACCGCCCGACTCGCCCGTGAATGCGGCCTGTTGGATCTCGACGGCGTGAGCGTGAACTCCCCCTTCGTGGCCTCGGACGCCGACCTCGCCGTGGTCCACAGCACCGAGTACATCGGGGCGGTCCGGCACATCAGCAGCAATCCCGACAGCTCCGATGCCACCCATGGCCTCGGCACGGAGGACAATCCCGCGTTCGCCGGCATGCACGAGGCCAGCGCACGGCTTGCCGGGGGATCCCTCGGGGCGGCGGAGGCGATCATGCGGGGATCGGCCGTGCGGGCGGTGAATTTCGGCGGCGGTATGCATCACGCGGCGAGATCCCGTGCCAGCGGGTTCTGCATCTACAACGACGCCGCCGCCTCCATCCAGCGGTTGCTCGACCGCGGGGCGCAGCGCGTCCTGTACATCGACGTGGACGCACACCACGGCGACGGGACGCAGAGCATCTTCTGGGACGACCCCCGCGTGATGACCATCTCCCTGCACGAGACGGGCATGAGTCTGTTCCCCGGGACCGGGTTCAGCAATGAGACGGGCGGCCCCGGAGCTGAGGGCTATGCGGTGAATGTCGCCCTGCCCACCGTCGCCGGTGACGCCGCGTTCCTCCGGGCCTTCCACGCCGTCGTCCCGCAGCTCGCCGAAGCCTTCGCGCCCGAGGTGATCGTCAGTCAGCACGGCTGCGATTCGCACCGCGAGGATCCGCTGACCAATCTGCGGTTGAGCGTCGACGCACAGTACACCCTGATGCTCGGCGTGCGTGAGCTCGCGGACCGGTTGTGCGGTGGTCGGTGGATCGCCACCGGTGGCGGGGGATACGCCCTGGCCACCGTAGTGCCACGATCGTGGACGCTGCTGGTCGGCGTGGCAACCGGGGCGCGCATCTCACCTGCGACGCCGGTTCCCGCCGAGTGGCGGGATTACGTGCGTGAACGCCACGGCGTCGACGCGCCGGCTCTGTTCGGTGATGGTGCGGACATCTGGTGGCGCTCCTGGGAAGTCGGTTACGATCCCAACGACGATCTGGACCGCACGGTGATGGCGACACGCAAGACCGTCTTTCCACTGCACGGTCTCGACCCCTGGTTCGATTGAGGTTCCTGCCGGGGTGATGCCGCACGGCGTATATATCGCTAGGGTGGCCCTATGGGATTCGACGACGTCTTCGCCGTGATTGCGGAGCGCACACGCAGGCAGATCCTCGAGAGCCTGCAGGCCGGCGACAAAGCGGTGGGGGAGCTCGTGGTCGAGCTCCAGGTGAGTCAGCCCACGGTCTCGAAACACCTCAAGGTTCTTCGTGAGGCCGGGCTGGTCACCATGAGGGCACAGGGACAGAAGCGCTACTACTCACTGGATCGTGCCCCACTGGGCAGGGTGGGGAACTGGCTCACCTCCCTCGGAGCCACTGGCGCTGACGACGCGGACGCTTCTGAACCGGTTGCCGTCAGCATGGAGGCTCCGGAATCGGCTCCAGTCAGCACGGAGCCGACAACGGCAGGAACGGCCGACGCCGGGGCCGGGGAGCAGCCGCTCGCGCCCGCCGTCGTGGCAGTCGCGGATCTACCGCTGGACCAGGATGTGGCACGTCCGCAGCCAGGCTGGACGGCGACCGGTATGGGACGTGCAGCAGGTCGGGCTGCGGACCTGCTGTCCCACCTCCGGCGCCGCCGCGATCCGTCCGCGTAGCACGAAGGACCGGCACGGCCGGCAGACCCCCACATGAAGGAATTCAGACATGGTGGAAGCGAAGAGTTTCTCGGATGTACATTTCCTGACGGTTGCCGAAGTGGCAGCCCTGATGCGCGTATCGAAGATGACCGTGTACAGGCTCGTCCATTCGGGGGCGCTGCAGGCCGTGCAGTTCGGACGTTCCTACCGCGTACCTGAATCGGCAGTGGAGGACATCGTACGGCGGGCGCGGTCCGAGGGCGCCTGAGGTCGTGGATGGATCGACGACCGGCCGGTAGCGGGGCCGGTCGGGGGCGTCCGGGAATCGGATGTACCCTATAGAGGAGCGTTCCGGGCGGGTCATGGCCTGCCTCCGTGTCATCCGGGCAACTGCCAGCAGGCATGCGCCGTAGTCATCAGCACGAAATTCCCCGGGTGGGGACCGTACTGGCAATCAACAGGTTTGTGAGGACTCTATGGGTTCAGTCATCAAGAAGCGCCGTAAGCGTATGGCGAAGAAGAAGCACCGCAAACTGCTTCGCAAGACGCGCCACCAGCGCCGCAACAAGAAGTAGGAGAGCATCCGGCCTCGCAGCCGGTGCCTCACGATCGGCCCGGATCCCGTCCCCGAGACGCGGTATCCGGGCCGATCGTCGTTCCGGAGGACTCGTTCGAGGTGCCGGTCGTTCGGGGCACCGGGCGCGCAGGGCCGCGACGCCCCTGCTCCTCAGCGGCTACGGAAGCGTGCGAAGCCGCGCCAGAGCCCGTAGATGGACCCGATGATCGTCGCCAGACGCAGACCTACCGTTGCTGCTCTGCGACCGCTGCGGAAATGGTAGACCGGCCAGTTGTTCGCGTGGGCGTGGCGCTTGAGTCTGCTGTCGGGGTTGATGGCCACCGGGTGGCCCACGAGGGTCAGCAGTGGCAGGTCGTTGTACGAGTCGCTGTAGCCCCAGCAGCGTGAGAGGTCGAGATTCTCCCGCTCCGCGAGCTCGAGTACGGCGGCTGCCTTCGCGGGTCCGTGCAGGAAGTCACCGACCAGCCTGCCCGTGTACAGGCCCTCGGCGACTTCACCCACGGTCCCGAGGGCGCCGGTCAGCCCGAGGCGGCTCGAGATGACTCCGGCCACTTCGACGGGAGTGCCCGTGACGAGCCAGACCTGCCGGCGGGAGGACAGGTGCTGTTCGGCCAGAGCACGCGCACCCGGCCAGATCTTCGAGGCGATCATCTCGTCGTACACTTCCTCACCGAGCGCGAGGATGTCCTCGTGAGCTATACCGATGGCGAAGGCGAGAGCGGCGTCACGCACCGAGTTGACGTCGGTCATCGTCTCCCCGCGCATGATGAACCGCAGCTGTTTCCAGGCCAGTCCGGCAGCGAAGCGAAGAGTGAACGCCCTGCGCTGGTACATCTTCCGCGCCACGTGGAACAGACTCGCCCCGCGCATCAGCGTGTTGTCCACGTCGAAGAAGGCTGCCTCGCCGCTGGCCGGCTCAGGAGGGGGTGGTGTGCCCCGGGCGGCGTCCGGCATGTTCTGATCCTAGTTCGTCGCGGCCCCCTTCTGCGCGGGGTCGGCGCAGTACCCTCGAGGGATGGAAGCTCCCGAACGGACACCGGGCGACGGCGTCGTCCTCCTCACCAGACCCGAGTGCCACCTGTGCGAGGATGCCCGAACGGTGGTCGGGCAGGTGACCGCGGACCTCGGTCTCTCGTGGCAGGAGCTCTCCGTCAAGGATGCCCCCTCCCTCGGCACGCGATTCGCCGAGGAGCTGCCCGTTTTGTTCATCGACGGGGTGCAGCGCGACTTCTGGGCCATCGACGAGGTCCGCCTGCGCAGGTTGCTCCAGGGACAGTGAGGTCCGCCGTGGCGGTGGGGCTGTGCACCAGGACCGGCTTGGTGGGCTTGTTGCGTCGGCATAAAGTGGTGGTACCGCCGCCCGGACGCAGGGTGATCCCGGAGCTGTTGCTCCTGACAGGCGCAGCACGAACGACGGAGTAGGGACAGTGACAACGCCGCACACGCCAGGGCTTCACCCTGTAGGCGATGCGGCGCGCCCGATACCGCCGGCTTCCGTGGCCCGCCTCACGATCTACCTCCGCGCCCTCAACTCATTGCTCGCAGAGGGTACCGAGCGGGTTTCCTCGGAGGAACTGGCGGATGCCGCAGGGGTGAATTCCTCCATGCTGCGCAAGGACCTGTCCTACCTCGGGTCCTATGGAACGCGCGGGGTCGGCTACGACGCCCAGTACCTCACCCGGCAGATCTCGGCGGCGCTGGGCCTGACGCTGGACTGGCGTGTGGCGATCATCGGGGTCGGCAACCTCGGGCGTGCGCTCGCAGGGTATCCGGGTTTCCTGTCCCGGGGATTCGGGATCGTGGCGCTCGTCGACACCGACCAGAGCGTCATCGACACGGAGATAGGACATCTTCGGGTGAGCGCCGCCGACGATCTCGAAGTCGTCCTTGAGCGCACGCGCACCAACATCGCCGTCCTCTGCGTGCCGACCGCCGTGGCGCAGGCAGTGTGCGATCGGCTCGTGGAGGCGGGTATCTCGAGTATCCTCAGCTTCACGCCCGTGGTGCTGCAGGTGCCGGAACACGTCCAGGTCCGCAAGGTGGACATGTCCACGGAGCTGCAGATTCTTGCCTACCACGCGCACAGGGCGCAGGAACCGGACCTCGGTCCGGTCTCCCGCGCCCTGTGAGGCCCGGCCGGGAAGCTGCGGCGGGACGGATGCGCTGTATGGCTCAGTAGCCGATCTTCTGCGGCGCGAAGTAGGGCCGCGAGGGCTTCAGATAGGTCATGATGACGCCCGCCGCGCCCAGTACCATCACGACGAGACTGAGGATCGTGCCAAGTGCTGAGGACTGACTGGTGACCTGCTGGCCACTGGATTCGACGAGATCGTTGGCCAGAGGCGCGAGCAGGAGGCCAGCGAGGGAGAACATCACGTTCAGCGCCGCAAGGACGGTTGCCGTGATCCGGGCCCAGTTGTGGCCCTTCCTGATGAAGACTGCCAGCAGGACGTAGACCGCTGCAATGATGATCGAGAATCCGATCGTGAGCGCAGTGACGAGCGACGCCCCGGCGACGTCGGAAAAATCAGTCGTGAGCGCCGAGAGGATCGAGCTCACCAGGTAGACGACGCCCGCCGCGAGGATCAGGTAATAGGCCGTCATGACCTCCTTGGGCGCCGGCCCCTTCGACGCAGGTGCGGCCTCGACCCCCGATGTGGGGTAGGCGTAACCCGCGGGCTGGGTGCCCTGGTAGCCGTACTGGTTCTGCTGGTCGAACCGGTTGGCGCCAACCTCCGGCGTCGTCCGGCCCTCCGGGCTCCCCTGGGACGGGTACTGATCGTCCGGACCGGTGTTCGGGTTCTCCTGTGGCGTACTCATTGCGGCGTCCTCCGTCGTCGTGATCGTGCCCGCGCCGGTGCCCCCATGGACGTCCCCGGCGCGGGTGCAGGTCCTCGCAAGCCTAGTTCGTCGTCGGGGAAGAGGGGCTCGACGATGCGAGCGGCCGGTGTCCCTCAGGGGACGCCGGCCGCTCGCACGAGTCCTGGACGTGGCACCAGGGCGAGGTCGATCAGACGGCGGCGACCGCGGGTGCGACGAACGCGGCGTCGATGCTGATGGTCACCTTGTCGCTGACCAGCACTCCGCCGGTCTCGAGAGCTGCGTTCCAGGTGAGGCCGAATTCCTTGCGGGAGATGGTGGTCGAGGCGAAGATCCCGGCGCGCGTGGCACCGAAGGGATCCACGGCCACACCGTTGAACTCGGCGTCCAGGACCACGGACTTGGTGATGCCCCGGATGGTGAGGTTGCCGCGGATGGTGTAGTTCTCACCCGTACCCTCGTGGGAGGTGGAGACGAAGGTCATCTCGGGGAACTGCTCGACATCGAAGAAGTCCGCGCTCCTGACGTGCTTGTCACGGTTCTCGTCGCCGGAACTGAACGAGGCGGTCTTGATGGTCGCTACGATCGTGGAATCCTCGAGGCTCGAACCGACCGTGAGGGTTGCGTCGACATCCTTGAAGGAGCCCCGGACCTTGCTGATTCCTGCGTGACGGACGCTGAAGCCGACCTCGCTGTGCGCGGGATCGATGGACCAGGCGCCGGTGGTGAGTCCTGCGGGGACATTCATGATGATCTCCTGTAGTAGCTGGTAGCGGATGCTTACGGGGTGGATAAGCATGCGTTTGCATGTTTTATTCCGGATGTCAGCATAACCCTTGATCGCGCGGAGGATCAGCTCCGTCGGCAGGATTCGGTGATGCGCCTGCGGATGCGGGAAACTGGGGGTATGCAGCGATCAACCGTCCACCTGGTGCGCCACGGGGAGGTCCACAACCCGGAAGGGGTTCTCTACGGGAGGCTCCCCGAGTTCCACCTCTCCGACCTGGGCCAGCAGATGGCCCGGCGAGTGGCTGACTACTTCGGGGAGCAGCGGGCGACCGGGGCACGGCTCGTCCACCTCGTGGCCTCACCGTTGGTCCGCGCTCAGGAGACGGCCCGGCCGACTGTCGAGGCACTGGGCCTGGAGCTCACGACGGACGTGCGCGTCATCGAGGCGGAGAACCGCTTCGAGGGGATGTCGAAGATCAAGAGCCGACTCCGCCAGCCACGGTACTGGCCCCTCCTGGTCAACCCGTTCAAGCCATCCTGGGGAGAGCCCTACAACCAGCAGGCGGAGCGCGTGATGGCAGCCGTTCACGATGCACGACGGCGGGCGCTCGGGCTCGTGGAGGACGGGGCCGGCCGCCCTGCCGAGGCGATCATCGTCAGCCACCAGCTCCCCATCTGGGTCACCCGGCTCAAGGCGGAGCATCGTCGACTCTGGCATGATCCTCGGCAGCGAGAGTGCACTCTCGCCTCTGTCACCTCGCTCGACTTCGACGGCGACACCATCCAGCGTGTGCGCTACGCGGAGCCGTGCGCGGACCTGTTGCCCGGTGCGGCCAATGTCCCCGGTGCGTAATAGAGTTACTACACGCCGTAGAAATCAATGGAAGAAGCCGTGACCACAATCACCCGCTCCTCGAAACACAGCACCCTCTCCCGACTGGGCGCGGCCATCGGCGTGTCGTTGTGCCTGGCGAGCGTGTCCTGCGCGGCCGATGATCCTCTGGCTCAGCAGGCTGCAGCAGGAGACGGGAAGAACTACATCGCCGGAGACGGTTCGGTCACGGAGTATGCCGCCTCCGAGCGGGGAGAGCCCGTGGATGTCTCGGGAACCCTGTTCGGTGGGGCAGCGGTTTCCAGTGCCGAGTGGGATGACCAGGTGACCGTTCTCAATTTCTGGTACGCGGCGTGCGCTCCATGCCGCGAGGAGGCTGCCGACCTCGTAGCACTGCACGACGAGTACGCGCCGCAGGGCGCCGCATTCTACGGCGTCAACATCCGCGACGAGCAGGCCACGGCCGAGGCGTTCGAGCGGAGTTTCGGCATTCCCTACGAGAGTTTCAACGACAAGGACGGCGGTGTCCTGCTCGACATGACCCAGTACGTCCCGCCCCAGGCAGTTCCCACGACCATCGTGCTCGACCGCGAGGGCAGGGTCTCCGCCCGCATTCTCGGAATCGCCGATCGCAGCACGCTCGACGCCCTGATCCGCGATGTCCTGTAGCGCGCCCCACCCGGCCGGCCGATGATGTCGGTCATGGCGATCTCGCCGTCGTCGATCCCCCTCGTCGCCGGGAATGCCTTTGCGGACGCGGTACTCAACGGCTCCGTGCTCCTCGCGCTGCCGGTCGCTCTCCTGGCCGGCCTCGTCTCCTTCGTCTCACCGTGCGTGCTGCCTCTTGTCCCCGGGTACCTCGGCTACGTGACCGGGTTGACCGGGATCGACCTCGAGAAACAGCGCAGGGGCCGGATGCTCGCCGGCATCGGGTTGTTCGTCCTCGGCTTCTCCGTGATCTTCATGGCCTACGGCACACTCTTCGGGCAGCTCGGGGCGTTCCTGCGCGTGTCCCAGGGCTGGCTCATCCAGATCTTCGGTGTTGTCGTGATCCTGCTCGGATTCATCTTCATGGGCGGATTTTCCTGGTTCCAGCGCGAGAGCAGGGTCCATGCCAGGGTTCCTGCCGGGCTGGTGGGCGCTCCGCTGCTCGGAATCACGTTCGGGCTGGGCTGGGCTCCCTGCATCGGTCCGACACTCGGTGCGGTGCAGCTACTGGCCATCTCCGGCAACGACGCCACCGCGCTGAAGGGTGCGTTCCTCACCTTCGCCTACTGTCTGGGACTCGGCCTGCCGTTCCTGCTGATCGCCCTCGGGGTGCGGCGCGGCATGGGGGCACTGGCGTTCTTCCGGAGGCATCGGCTCCTCCTCCAGCGGACGGGCGGTGGACTGCTCGTACTCGTCGGGCTCCTCATGGTGACCGGTGTCTGGACCTTCTGGATCACGCGCCTGCAGGATGCACTGATCAGTGGTGTGGTGCTGCCGATATGACCGGCAGGAGAGATATGACCCGCAGGACAGTGAACAGGGAACACAATCAGTTGCACCGATCGGTGCCCAGGAGGCCGGCGTGGTGAAGCAGGACATTGCGCCGGGCGTCAAGGGCACGGCGGGCTCGAAGGCCGACGTCGCCGTTCCCGCGCTCGGCTTCGTCGGTACCCTGCGCTGGGCATGGACGCAGCTCACGAGTATGCGCACCGCGCTGTTCCTGCTGCTGCTGCTCGCAGTGGCGGCGGTTCCGGGGTCCCTCTTCCCGCAGCGCTCGGCGAATCCTGCGGTCGTCACGCAGTACATCGAGGAGCACCCCGATACCGGCCCCGTCCTGGACTGGTTCCAGCTGTTCGACGTCTACTCGTCGGTCTGGTTCTCCGCGATCTACCTCCTGCTGTTCATCTCGCTCATCGGCTGCGTGATACCGCGCGCCCGAGCCCACTTCAGGGCCGCCCGTTCCACTCCGCCACGGACACCGAAGCGCCTGTCGCGGCTGCCGGTCCATGGCACGCTGGAGATCCCGGCCGCAGAGGTACAGGACGCCGACCTCACGCCGTCGTCCGCTGCCGGGCAGGCCGCCGCCGTCCTCAAGAAGCGCGGTTATCGCGTGGACGTGCGCGGGGTCGGTACGGACGAGGCATCGGTGGGTGCCGAGCGTGGGCTGGCGAAGGAGCTCGGCAACCTCGTCTTCCACATCTCACTGATCGGGGTGCTCGTGGCGGTCGCGATCGGCGGACTGTTCGGCTACAACGGCCAGAAGGTCATCGTCGAGGGTGACAGCTTCGTGAACACGCTGATCGGCTATGACAGCTTCAATCCCGGGTCCAACTTCTCGGACGATCAGCTGGAGCCCTACTCGATCCGCCTGGACAGCTTCGACGTGCGCTTCGATCGCGAGCAGGAGAGCCACTACGGCCAGCCGCTGGACTTCACGGCCAATCTCACCACGCAGGACGGGCCCGGGGCGCCGGAGGAGCAGCAGGTGCTCAAGGTCAACGCGCCGGTCACCATCGGCGGGACGAGCGTGTACCTGGTCGGCAACGGCTACGCGCCGATCGTCACGGTGCGTGACGGTGAGGGTGACATCGCCTCACAGGGGCCCGTGGTCGCGGTTCCCTCGGACGGGCTCTACACCTCGCTGATCGTCATCAAGGCACCCGATGCCCAGCCGGACCAGCTCGGCTTCGTGGGGTTCTTCCTGCCAACGGCGTTCGTGGACGAGGATGGCGTCTCGTTCTCACGGGACCCCGATCCGTTCAATCCGCAGCTCAACCTCAACTCGTACTACGGTGATCTGGGGCTCGACGACGGCACGCCGGAGAACGTCTACGTGCTCGACACGGAGAATCTCACCGAGCTCAACAGCCGGAACAACGACGACGGCGGGATAGTGCTCGCCGTCGGCCAGACGTACGATCTACCCGAGGGCAAGGGTTCCATCACCTTCGACGGCCTGCAGCGCTACATCGCCCTGGACATCCATCACGACCCGGCGAAGGCCGCAGCCTTCGTGTTCGCCACGCTGGCTCTCCTCGGTCTGGGCGCGTCCCTGTTCATCGCGCGGCGCAGGCTCTGGGTCAAGACCAGCCGGCGCGACGACGGAGGTATCCGGGTCGAGTACGGGCTGCTCGCCCGGGGCGAGGATCACCGCCTCGCGGACGAGGGTCTGCGGGTTCGGAAGCTGCTCGCGGACCGCTGGTCGGTGCCGAGCGGTACGGGGGACAACACGGAGGACAATAGGGTGCCGGAGGCCGTGTCATCGGCCGGCGGCACGGGGCAGTCGCAGCACAACACAAAGGACAACTGATGCCACAACCAGTCAACGCCGAGCTCGGTCAGGTCAGTGAGCTGCTGATGCTGCTGGCCTCCATCGCCTACGTGGTGGCCTTCGTCTTCTTCGTACTGGACCTGGTGAAGTCCAGCAAGACCATCAGTGCCGTCGAGTCACGGCTCGCGAGCGAGCAGGCAGCATCGGCGCGCACGCTGGCCCACGTGGGAGGCCGGGATCCGGGGTCGACGGCGGCTCGGCCGGCAGCGCCCGTGACCGCGGACGACTCGATGGACTACGGCTCCGGGGCCCGGCGGGGCAGTGCCCGTATCGCCGTCGCCCTGACGGTCCTTGCAGCTCTCATTCATGGTGCAGCAGTTGTCAGCCGTGCCTTCGCTGCCCACCGCGTGCCGTGGGGCAACATGTACGAGTTCTGCACCACGGGCGCATTCCTGGTCGCCGTGATCTTCCTGATCACTCTCACACGCAAGGATCTGCGGTTCATCGGTTCCTTCGTGGTGGGGCTCGTGGTCATCATGCTGTGTGCCGCGACGGTCGGCTTTCCCACACCCGTCTCCCGGCTGATCCCGGCGCTGCAGAGTTACTGGCTCGTGGTGCATGTATCCATCGCCGTCGCGTCCTCGGCCCTGTTCACCATCACGTTCGCCATGTCCGTGCTGCAACTGCTGCAGACCTCGCGGGAGGCGAAGCTCCTCGCCGGAAAGACCGACACCGCGCGGTTCCTCCGGCTCGTGCCGTCCGCGCTGAGTCTGGAGAACCTGTCCTACCGGCTCAACGCCATCGCCTTCATCGGCTGGACCTTCACTTTGATCGCCGGCGCCATCTGGGCCGAGCAGGCCTGGGGGCGCTACTGGGGCTGGGACACCAAGGAGGTCTGGACGTTCGTGATCTGGACCGTCTACGCCGGCTACCTGCATGCCCGAGCGACGAGGGGCTGGACGGGGACACGTGCGGCCTGGCTCTCGATCGTGGGCTACCTCTGCATCGTCTTCAACTTCACCATCGTCAACATGTACTTCTCGGGCCTGCACAGCTACGCCGGGGTCTAGCCACTGGCGTAGCTGTGCCGCTGGCTCGAAGGATCATTCCCGGTTCGCAGTGGCAGACAAGGGCGTGGTCAGTCGCGGTCAGCCCGACGAGGCATCGCAGCATTGATCATGTCCACGATCCTCCGTGGATCGTCGACACTGAGATGAATTCGCTGGAAACGTGGAGCTGTCGTCTGGATGACGACGGTGGTCTTCCCTCCGGTTACGTTCCAGTAGTGTCGCTCACCGTCCTTCTTCCATGTGCCGACCCATTTGTGTCCGGGGATTCCCAGGCCTGGACTTCGCACTCCCTTGTAGTCCTCGGTGGTTCCGGGGTCGTGCGTCGCACCTCGGATCTGGTCGAGAGGTACCTCGATCCTGCGCACGAAGCCCCAGAGCTTGTCGAGTCCCCGCGGCTCGACCACGAGGACCCGGCGCGCGGTGTCGATGAAGACCTTGTTCATGGTGCTCCTTCGTTCAGGCCGGCTCGCGCCAGCAGTCTCGTTCCCAGTTCCCGGGCGGCGTCAGTGCGCCAGAGGCTTATGGTCCCGGCGCAGATACTGCGAACCTCGTCGTCCCGCGCTGCAAGTTCGACCAGCGCGATCAGCAGGAGATCCGATCTCTCCCCGGACTTCCTCTCACCGGACGTCGCAGCGACCTTCCGCAGGCACTCGACGAAGATGCCCCGCTTGCTTCCGAACACCGCGTAGAGGCTCCCTCGATGCACACCGGTGGCTTGCACGATGCGGTCCATTGAACAGCCTTCGTACCCTTCTGCGATGAAGAGTTCCGTTGCTGCTGCTACAGCGGCGTCGATGTCGAACTCTCTGGGGCGTCCCATGATTCAAGAATGACCGTTCTAGAATAGTCAGTCAAGAACTTTGGTTACGTCCATGCTCCGGACGGTACCTTCGTGCTGAGAGCATGGTTGCCGTGGATCTGACCGTGCGCGTGGTTCTGGTGGACGACGACTCACTCGTGCGGGCGGGGCTTCGCCTGATCCTCGGCGGGTGTCCGTCCCTGGAGATCGTCGGGGAGGCCTCTGACGGGCGCGAAGCCCTGACCCTGATCGAGCAGACGGTGCCCGACGTCGTGCTCATGAACATCAGGATGCCGACGATGGACGGACTTGCGGCGACCCGAGCGCTGCACGATCGCGGCGACAGCGCGCGGGTGATCGTCCTGACGACCTTCGACACCGATGACATGGTCCTCACCGCCCTGCGGTACGGCGCATCGGGCTTCCTCCTCAAGGACACTCCTCCGGCCGACCTCGTCGACGCCGTCCGCAGGGTGTCCAAGGGGGAGCCCATCCTCTCGCCGAGCGTGACCGCGCAGCTCATCGCCACGGTGAGTCGCGTCCCCGATGATCGGCGCAAGCGTGCTGTCGACCTGCTCGCCGGCCTCACCGAGCGCGAGCAGGAAGTCGCCGTGGCGATAGGCCGCGGACTGACCAACGCCCAGATCGCAGCCGACCTCTACCTGAGCGTCCCGACGGTCAAGACGCACACGGGGAGCATCTTCACCAAGCTCGGTGTCTCGAACAGAGTTCAGATTGCCCGCTACGTGCACGATGCCGAGCTGAAGTAGACCGTGCTGCCTACTGCTGGTCGCCTTCTTCGCCCTCAGCCGACACGGATGACGCGAGGGTCCCTTTTGCGTGCGGCGAAGACGAGTAGACCCGAGGCGAGGATGGGCAGGCAGCCCCACCAGAGGCCGGCCTCCGTCCAGGTTCCGCCCGAGGAGAGGGTCATCGTGATCAGGAGACCTCCGATGATTGCTCCGACCTGACCCGAGGCATTGATCAGGGCACCTCCGGTGGCCCTGGTGTGAACGGGGAAGCTCTCGCCCGTGAAGAACAACAGGGCGGAGAACGGTCCGATCAGGAAGAACAGACCGGCGCTGTAGAGCGTGACGATGACGGCGAAGTTTCCGTCCGGAGCCTGGAGCATTCCGAAGAAGGACGCGCTGCTGAGGATCCACGCGATGCCGATGGTGTTGCGGCGCCCGATCCGGTCGCCCAGCCAGCCGTGGAAGAGGTAGCCCGCGAAGGCCGTGGCGTTGGAGATGACCAGAATGGCCAGGGCGCTGTTGAAGGTGATGTTCTTCCCATCGGCGGCCGTCAGCAGGGACGTGCCGAGGATCGCGAAGGCCAGGACTCCGACCCAGTTCAACAGGAACGACGTGCCGATCACCAGGGTGGAGCGCAGTGACTCACCCTGGAAGACGGCCACCAGCGGAGTGGACTGATTGGTCATGTCGATGCCGCTTGCCGAGGCCAGTTCCTTCGCCTCCGCCTGGCGGTCGGCCTTGACCAGTTCCTCGATCCGGCGCCGCGTGGTGAACTGGGGGCTCTCCTTGAGCCAGCGCCCCGCGATGACGATGAAGACGGCAGGGATGGCCGCGACGACGAAGCAGAGCGGCCAGCCGCCGATGGGGAACAGGAGATAGACGGATGCTGCGGCAAGCACGGAACCGATGGGCCAGCCGGACTGGACGAGGGAGTAGATGAATCCGCGCCGCCGAGCCTTCGCCGGATCGGTGTAGCTGTGGGCGAACATCTCGTTCAGGTAGGCGGCGTTGATGGCCTGCTCGGCGTAGCCGAGCCCGGCCAGGGAGCGGACGAGGATCAAAAAGACGACGCCCACCCCTGCAGCCAGGCCTATGACCAGTCCGGTCGTCGCGGTCAGCACCGAGGCGACGGCAGCGCCGGTCACAGCCAGGAGGATTCCCTTCCGCCGACCGATACGGTCCGCGATGGGTCCGATGGCGAAGGCTACGAGAGCCGTCCCGGCGGTGACCCAGGTATTGACCTGGGTGGACTGGGCTCCGGTCCAACCGAAGTCCTCCGCGAGGACGGGGAGGAGATTGCCGAAGAGCACGAAATCGTAGACTGCGAAGGTCCAGGCGAAGAAGCAGATCCAGGTCGCGATGCGTACGTCTTTCGGAGTGACCTGGGTGATGGTGGCTTGCGGTTGCTGAGTGATGTCCATTGCAGGTTCCTTGTCATCGGAATGCGGGTGAGGGCAGCGACGGTCGTCCTGGGGCAGGCTGAGTGCTGCCCCAGGACGACCTCTTACTGCGTGATTGACCTACTGGGTCAGGACGGTCCGGGAGTTCATGCGCTCCCGGAGTGCGATCGTGCCTTCCGCATCGAGCCGCATGCGGTCTGCTTCCTCGACCAGCACGACGCCGTAGTCGCGTTCGGCTGCCTCGATGGTGGTGAACCCGTCCAGGACGTCCTCGAGGACCTGCTGGGGATCACGCTGGGTCGGGTGGCCGAAACCGCCACCACTGGGCACCGTGATCTGCAGCGAGTCGCCTGCCTTGAGCTGCCAGCCGGTGACCTTGGACGGCCAGGACTCCTCATCCGCCCTGCCCGGGTTCTTCACGAGGGACGCATTCAGGCCCTCATGCCCCTCGAACGCACCCCACGGGACATCGGACTCATGGCGCTCACCCTCGCAGGTGACCGCTGTGTCCACCAGGAAGGTGTTCTCCCGGACGATACCGATACCGCCGCGGTACTCCCCAGCTGCTGCGGGCTCGTCGCGGAGCTCATAGCGGTCCGTCCGCATCGGGAAGCGCCACTCCAGCTCCTCGATGGGATTGTTGCGGGTGTTGGCGATGAGATTGTCCACGGAATCAGGGCCGTCGGACTTGGACCGCGCACCGTAGGAGCCCTCGTTGACCTCCAGATACACCCAGTACTCGCCGGCCTTCTCGTCCCAGCCCGAGTAGGAGACGAAGTGGATGTGCGCGGAGTTACCGGCTGTCACCCGATCAGGGATGACCGGCGCCAGCGCTCTCAGGGCCAGGTCCACCGCCCGCTGTACCTGGGAGAACCTGGAGAATGTCGCGGCCGGGTAGGTCGGATTGAAGATGGTGCCCTCCGGTGCAATCACCTTCAGGGGCTTGAGCATGCCCTCGTTCTGTGGGACGAACACCGGGAAGGCAACCTCGTCCAGGAACATCATGCGGGTGATGAAGGTGAACGCCGACACGGTCGTGCCCTCGAACGCGCAGTTGTAGGCCGTGGGCACCTGCTCGGATGATCCGGTGAGGTCGTACGTGATCTCATCGCCCTCGACGATCACCTTGACGGCGATCGGCAGCTTCTTCCCGTAATTGCGTCCGTCGTCGTCCAGGTAGCCGACCTCGGTCTCGTACACCCCGTCCGGGATCTTGGCGATCTCCTGGCGCAGCATGCGCTCCGAGTAGTCGATCCAATTCTGACCGGCATCCCGGACTGCGGCGAAACCGTAGCGTTCGATGAGCGCGATGTACCGGGACTTGGCGAGCTCACACGCAGCGATCATCGCCTGGAAGTCCCCCTCGTTCGAGGTCGGTGTCCGGCTGTTGTTGAGGATGTGCCGGATCAGGGACTCCTGGCGCACACCCTTCTCGTAGACCTTGATGGCACGGAAGATGGTGCCCTCGGACTGGATGTCCTGGATGTCCACCATGAGGCCGGAGAATGCACCGCCGTTGTCGATCAGCTGTCCTGATGCACCGGCGAAACCGACAAGCTCGCCGTCGTGGAAGATCGGCTCGATGATCGCCACGTCCGGAGAGTGCGTGGCACCGAGGTACGGGTCGTTGTGCAGGATGACGTCGCCCTCGTGGATGTCATCACCGAGCACCGACATGACGCCCTTGACGATCTTGGGCATCGAGCCCATGAACATCGGCGTCGAATCTGATTCGGCCAGCACGTTGCCGTCCCTGTCGAACAGTCCTGCGCCCAGATCCTCCGATTCCCGGATGATCGAGGAATAGGCCATGCGGAACAACACCGACGCCATCTCCTTGGCGGCAGAATTGAGGGCACCTCCGATCACACGCATCAGGATCGGGGTCGCCAGCTTCTCCGCCGTTTCGGTTGCCGCAGGGCAGGTGATGACGAGATTGCCGGCACTGTCCACGGTGCCGGAGAAGCCCGGTGGCACGACGACGGTGGCGTCGTACTGCTCGATGACTGCCGGGCCCGCGAAGTCCGTTCCGACGCTCATCCGCCCCCGGTCGTAGAAGCCGGTGTCCATCGTGGCGGGTTTGCCGTCCTGGTCGAACGTCACGGGTCGAGTCTCCACGAGTGCGTCGTCCATGCTCCCCGAGTGCGTGGGGATCGGGCTCGGAAGCTCGTCCATGAGGGCACTTGCCTCAACCCGGATATTGATGACCTCGACGGTGCCGTTCTTGAAGCGGTGGCCGTACTCCTCGAAGTGTGCATCGTGGAAGGCCGTCTCTGCCGTGGTCATCCACTCCTGGTCCACCGGGCCCTCCGGTACGTCGAAGCGGATCTCGTAGCCCTGGCCCTCGTAGCGGGCGTCCGCCAGCCAGTCCAGCTTCCTGCGGTCCACCGGGACCTCCTCGGCATCGAGTTGAGCCGTAGCTTCCCGCTCGAGACGTTCGAAGGAAGCCTGGATCTCAGCGGGGTCGGCCTCGCGGAACTTGAAGCGATTCGTCGCAACGAATTCGTACTGTTCGTCGGTGGCCAGCAGGCCGGTCGCAGCCATGATGCCCGGATGAGCAGGAACGAGTACCTGTGGTACTTCGAGCTCGGAGGCGATCTCACAGGCGAAGAGAGCGCCTGCTCCGCCAGCGGCAACCAGGGTGAAGTCGCGTGGATCGTACCCGCGACGCACCGAATTCTGCTCGATGGCCTGGGTCATGCCGAACTTCTGGACCTGGAGCGCTCCGAGGGCGGCCTCCTCGACGGACATGGCGAGTTTGTCCGCTAGTCCCTGCATAGAGGTCCGGGCGCCGTCGAGATCGAGGTCCATTCCGGACCCTGCCAGCATTCGGTCGGGGCGCATCCGTCCCAGCAGCACCTGGGCGTCGGTGGACGTCGGTTCAGTGCCTCCTCGGCCGTAACAGACTGGACCTGGATCCGCTCCGGCGGACTGGGGGCCGACGCGGAAGACGCCGCCGGCGTCCACATAGGCGATCGAACCTCCGCCGGCACCGATCGTGTCGATGTCCACCATGGGAACCATCGCCTGGTGATCACCGATCTTGGTGTCCAGGAGATGACGCATGCGCAGCTCACCCTGGTAGGCCACACCGATGTCAGCCGAGGTACCACCGATGTCGAGCGTGACGACGTTCTCGAAACCTGATTGCCGTCCTGCCCAGATGCCACCGATCAGACCACCGACGGGTCCGGACAGCATGAGGGTGACAGGGCGTTTCGCGGCCTCCTTGATGGGCACCATGCCACCGGAGGACTGCATCAGCAGAATCTCCCGTTTGTAGCCGAGACCTTCTGCCTGGTCCTGCAGCCGATGAAGATAGCGGGACACCCGCGGGCCCACGTACGCATTCAACGCGGTGGTGGAGAACCGCTCGTACTCGCGGTACAGAGGCACGATGTCGTGCGAGAGCGAGAGGAAGGCCTCGGGGAACTCCTCAGAGACAATCTCGCCGATGCGCTTCTCGTGCGCAGGGTTCAGGTAGGAGTGCAGCAGGCAGACGGCGATGGCTTCGACCCCAGCGCTCTTGAGTTCGCGCACTCGATCCCGGACCTCGTCCTCGTCCAGGGCAACCAGCACGTCACCGTTGGGGGCTGTGACGCGCTCCTTGACCGTCAGGCGGTGGCGGCGTTTGATGAGCGGCTTGGTCTGCCACGGCATCGACTGCTGCAGGGAGAAGTTGAAGGGCTTCTTGTGCCTGGCGATGTGCAGGATGTCCCGGAACCCGTCGGTGGTGATCAGGCCGACCTCGGCGCCGGTGTGAGTCAGCGCAGTGTTGGTCGCAACAGTGGTGCCATGGACGAGCTGGTCGATCTCCGACAGCGACACCCCTGCCTTTTCACTGAGCATCCTCAGACCATTGATCACCCCTTCGGCAGGATCGTGCGGGGTGGATGGAACCTTCTCCACGACGGCAATGCGCTGCTCGTCGTCCGAGAAATACAGGTCGGTGAATGTGCCGCCGACGTCGACTCCTATGCGCTTCATGATGGGTCCTTTCGAGGGGCGAGTACCTAGGAATGTTGAGGAAGAAGGAAGAAGAAGATGTGGGCGACGGTTCCTGGGCCGCGCCGCGGTCGGGAAGTAGTCAGATGAGCCGGAACATCTTCCGGCATATGTGTAATGCAGATCACCTAGGTTGCTTAGCATGCAATCTAGTTCTTCAAAGAGCAACAAGCAATGGCTGAGTGACATTTGCTCGATCTTTTCGGCGACGGAGCGGTCTGTCCCGGTGGAGCCCTGGCGCCGAGCCCGTCCGTGCTCTAGTATCTGAAAAAGCAACTTAGTTGCTCGCATAGCAACGACTCATACGCAAAGATGGAGAAAGCCATGGCAATCACGTCCAATGACATCGAAGCCCGCCTTGCAGCAGTACTGGAGGAGGCGTTCGAAGCCGGCGCCGGAATCTACAACAAGCGCGGTTTCAAACGTCGGATCGGCTACGGTAATCGCCCTGCCGTCATTCACATCGACCTCGCGAACGCCTGGACGCAGCCGGGCCACCCGTTCAGTTGCCCGGGCATGGAGGAGATCATCCCCAATGTGCAGCGGATCAACGAGGCCGCGCGCGCCAAGAAGGTCCCGGTCTTCTACACCACGAACGTGTACCGCAATCGTGACGCCAGCTCCGGCACGAACGACATGGGCCTGTGGTACTCGAAGATCCCCACGGAGACCCTTCCTGCGGATTCCTACTGGGCGCAGATCGATGACCGCATTGCTCCGGCGGAGGGCGAGGTCGTGATCGAGAAGAACCGCGCCTCGGCGTTCCCGGGCACGAACCTCGAACTCTTCCTGACGTCCAACCGCATCGACACCCTGATCGTGACCGGTGCTACCGCAGCCGGGTGCGTGCGCCACACGGTCGAGGACGCCATCGCCAAGGGCTTCCGCCCGATCGTCCCCAGGGAGACCATCGGCGACCGCGTCCCGGGTGTCGTGCAGTGGAACCTCTACGACATCGACAACAAGTTCGGTGACGTGGAGTCCACGGATTCAGTCGTGGAGTACCTGAACCGTCTCCCGCAGTTCGAGGACACGGTCCCGAAGACCCTCTCGGACCCCCAGCCCGAGGTGGAGGCTCCGGCGGATCCTGCCTGAGTCACCGTCCCGTCGAGTCCTGCGACCGACATTCTCAGTTCCACCCGACGACACGACAGTCCGGCACCCCTCAGCGGGTGCCGGACTGTTGCACATTCTCGAGGACACAGGCTCCGGGCATCAACAGGACAGCTGCTCTGCACAGGAGGTACTCGAGGGAGCAGTCAGAACTGAGGGTTCGATACCCTTCTCGATCGATTACCGTCCGCGTTCTGCGTGCGAACGGATGTCTGCGTCCACTGATCGCGCGTGGGCGCCGAAGCCGTCGCTGATACGTTCGACGCAGTGTTGAACCTCCGTGAGAAGGCGCGGCACATCGGACTGCCCGATCCGGGCTCGCGGCGCGGAGAGCGTGACGCATCCGACCAGCGCTCCCGCATAGTCGTACACGGGAGCGGATATCCCGAATTCCTGGGCATCGGTGTACCCGTCGTTGATGGCGAAACCATCGTCGCGGACCTGAGCCAGGTGCGCCGCCACGTCGTCGTTCAGCACCTCGGCCGGATCACGCGAGATCTGCTTCGATCCGAGCAGGGACTTCACGTTCTCGGCTGCGAGGTGGGCCAGGAAGAGCCTGACGGATGAACTTTCGTAGCGGTCGTAGCGGGTCCCGATGTACGCCGTGTGCTTGACGAACTGCGGGCTGGGGATCTGCTCGACGACCACTGCCTCCATGCCGTTCCAGACAGACAGAGCACTGGTTTCCGCAGTGACCTTCGTCAACTTCTCGAGCTCTCCCTGAGCGAGACGGCGAACATCGAGTTCGGCCAGCAGCGGACCGGCGAGGCTGATCACACCCAGACCCAGGCGGTACCGTCCCGTGCTCTGGTCGCGGTGCACGTAGCCGGCCTCGGCCAAGCCGGAAAGAATACGCGACACCGTACTCTTGTGCAGACCAACACGCTGGGCGACGTCGGTGACACCAAGAGTGGGATCGTCGACCCGGAATGCCTCCAGCACCCGCAGTCCGTTGAGCAGGGACGCCGCCGCGCCCTGGGGTCCCTCGCTTCGTCCATCCGCGGAACTGCTCATGGTTTCTCCTGACTGCTCGGCCACAGGCTTCACACTGGCACGGCAGTGCGACAGCTCTCACGGGAAGAG
Source organism: Arthrobacter echini (assembly GCF_004803505.1). Classification (GTDB taxonomy): domain Bacteria; phylum Actinomycetota; class Actinomycetes; order Actinomycetales; family Micrococcaceae; genus Arthrobacter_D; species Arthrobacter_D echini. Next base: position 41,240 of record NZ_SSWH01000001.1, on the reverse strand, counting down.
GCGCTTTACGACACGGGTTGGTCGTGCCGCCTACTGCTGGTCGCTTCCTTCGCCCTCGAGCTTGCCGTCGGTAGAGCCGTTGTCACGAGCCTTGGCCTCGCGGTCGGCCTGCTCGCGACGACGCCGTTCCTGCTCGCGTGCCTGCTGGCGCCGCTGTGTCTCGAGGTTCTGCAGGAAGTCCGGGTCGTCGTCGGGCGCCAGAGGTTTCCGTGGAGCAGGGCGCTGGGGGCCGGAGGGCCCCTCGCTGCGCGGCCTCCCGAACAGGAACCACATTCCCGCCCCGATGAGTGGCAGCAGGAGGATGATGAGGAACCAGGCGGTCTTCGAGATGCTCCGCACCTGATCCTTGCGGCTCATAACGCAGTCGATCAACGAATAGATGATGACGGCGACCCCCAGGATCGCGGCGAAAAGCAGGAGGCGGGGCATCCTCCAATTGTAGGCGAGTAAAGTTGGGGCGTGGCTTTCCTTAAATTCTCCGCCCTCCGCGTGCTCCTGATCGTCGTGTTCTACATCGTGGGCGTGCAGCTGGGTCTGGGAATCCTCATGTCCGCGATCGTGGCCGCGATCCTGGCATGGTGTGTGACGTATCTCTTCGCGCGGAATCTGCGCAACGATGCAGCGGCAACGCTCCAGCGCCGTTTCACCCCTGGTGCTCCGCCCGTCCGCTCGGCGGTGGAGCTGGACGATGCCGCGGCCGAGGACCGTCTCGACCCGAACCTGCCCGTCAACGCCGACCGGAAGCCCCGCGACGAAGCGCGATAGGTGGTAAGCGGGTGAGCCCCGGCACCCGTGGTGAGGACTGCAGGGACCATCAGGCCAGATTCGTGGTGATGACGATCCCTCCGGCGAACAGGATGCTGAAGCCGAGATTGATCAGTCCCGTCTGCTTGAGCACCGGAATGAGGGTCGTGCGGTGCGTTCCGGTGAGCATGCGCCGGCTGGGCATGATGCAGGCGGGGATCAGCACCAGGACGAGCAGTACCCAGGGATAGTCGTGGACCAGGAAGAGCGGCAGCAGGATCGCGACGGCAAGCATCATCACGTAGGTGACCCGGGACGCTGTATCCCCGAGCCTCACCGCGAGGGTCTTCTTCCCCACGACGCTGTCCGTCGGGATGTCCCGCACGTTGTTGGCCATCAGCAGGGCCATCGCGATCAGACCGGTGCCGACCGCACCGATCCAGGCGGCCGCGCTGAGTTGGTTCGCCTGCGTGTAGGTGGTCCCGAGTGTGGCCACCAGGCCGAAGAACACGAAGACGAAGACATCCCCGAGACCCCGGTAGCCGTACGGATTCTTTCCGCCGGTATAGCCCCAGGCAGCGGCTACGCAGGCGACACCGACGATCAGCAGCACCCAGGTCTGCGCGAGGATCACCAGTACCAGTCCGGCCACCATGGCGATGCCGAAGCAGGTGAATGCCGCCAGCTTCACCTGGCGGGGAGGTGCTGCACCCGAACCGGTCAGGCGCAGCGGCCCCACGCGGTCGGTGTCGGTGCCCCGGATGCCGTCCGAGTAGTCGTTCGCATAGTTGACGCCGATCTGCAGCACCACCGAGACGATCGCAGCGAGGACCGCGTTGAGTGGTTCGAACGAGCCGAGCCCGAAGGCAGCGGCACTGCCGATGATGACGGGGGCGAAGGCCATCGGCAGCGTGCGGGGGCGGGCGCCTTCGAGCCATTGAGCAGCGGTGGCCACAGTCAGTCCTTCTGGTGGGATCGATGAGAGGAGGAGAAATCGGGGGACGGCACTCTACCGGGCGCGTTCGAGGAGCGCCCTGATGGCGCGGCGATCGGGCTTGCCTCCGGGCAGGACGGGGAACGCGTCGAGTGTCACGATCGTCTTGGGGACGGCGTGCGCCCCGAGTTCCACGTGGACCGCCTGCCGGATGATCTCGATGTCGACATCCCCGAGCACCGCAGCGGCCACGGCGGTGCCCCACTCCTGGCTCGGGACCCCGAGCACCAGGGCCTGGTCGACGCCGGGGAGGGACTGGATCACGTCGCTCACCTTCGCGGCGGAGACCTTCAGCGCACCCGTGATGATGACGTCGTCGAGCCGTCCGTGCACGGTGACGGTGCCGTCGGAGGCCAGGTCGCCGGCGTCGTCGGTCATGAACCACCGCCGGCCGGAATTGAACACGAACTTCTCCGCGGTGAGCTCAGGATCCCCGAGATAGCCCTCGGCGAGGACGGCACCGCCGATGCGCAGCCGTCCGTCCTCCGAGTGCAGCGTCACGCCGTCGAGCGGGGTCCCGTCGTAGACACAGCCCCCGCACGTCTCGCTCATGCCGTACGTCTCGACGATCTTCAGGTCATGACTCCTGGCGACGGCGCGGAGCGCGGGACCCATCGCCGCGCCTCCGAGCAGGATCCTGTCGAAGCGGCGCAGGAGGCGCAGGGTCTCGGACGAGGGGTCCGCCAGGAGGCGGTGGAGCTGGGTGGGGACCAGGGAGGTGAAGCGCACACGATCGGTCATCTCCGCTGCGGCGTGGGTGAATGCTTCAGGGGTGAAGCCGGAGGTGGTGGCCAGAGCTGTGGGCCGCGTGCCGGCGAAGAGGGAACGGACCAGGACCTGGAACCCCGCGACGTAGTGCACGGGGAGGGCGAGCAGCCACTGCCCCTCGGCCCTGAGCGCGAAGGCCGTGCCCATGGCCGATGCCGCGAGCGCATCGATGCTGAGCATGGTCTGTTTGGGGGTCCCGGTGGATCCCGAGGTGCTGATCACGGCCGCGACGTCGTCGTTGGGTAGGGCCCCGTCGAAGGACTGGTCCGCTGCGGCGTACGGCGCGACGGCCGGCCCTTCGCCGGCGAGGGCCGCAGCGAGGGGCTTGAGGAGTCCGAAGGGGTCGAAGTCCTGGGGCGTGTGGACAGGGAGGAGTTCCACGCTGCTCCTAGAAGTAGTAGGGGAAGGGGGACCAGTCCGGAGCTCGTTTCTCGAGGAACGCCTCCTTGCCCTCCACCGCCTCGTCCGTCATGTAGGCCAGTCGGGTGGCTTCGCCTGCGAAGACCTGCTGGCCTGCCAGGCCGTCGTCGGCGAGGTTGAAGGCGAACTTCAGCATCCTGATGGCCTGCGGGCTCTGGGCTGCGATATCAGCGGCATAGGCGAGCGCCGTCGTCTCCAGGTCGGCGTGGTCGACGGCCTCGTTGACCGCACCCATGTCCACCATCTCCTGCGCGGAGTACTCGCGGGCGAGGAAGAAGATCTCCCGCGCCTTCTTCTGGCCGATCTGCCGTGCGAGCAGGGCTGAGCCGTACCCGGCGTCGAAACTGCCCACGCTCGCGTCGGTCTGTTTGAACCTGCCGTGCTGGGCGCTGGCCAGCGTCAGATCCGCGACGACGTGCAGGCTGTGCCCGCCGCCGGCGGCCCACCCGTTGACGACGGCGATGACGACCTTGGGCATGGTGCGGATGAGCCGCTGCACCTCCAGGATGTGGAGCCGCCCGGCACGTGCGGGATCGATGGTCTCCGTCGTCTCACCGTCCGCGTACCGGTAGCCGTCACGGCCGCGGATACGCTGGTCGCCGCCGGAGCAGAACGAGTGTCCGCCGTCGCGGGGGCTGGGGCCGTTGCCGGTCAGGAGAACGGTGGCGACGTCGGGCGTCATGCGGGCATGATCCAGGGCCCGGTAGAGCTCGTCCACGGTGCCGGGGCGGAAGGCGTTGCGTACCTCCGGGCGGTCGAAGGCGATGCGGACGGTGGGGAGGTCACGGACGACGGCCCCCGATGCGTCGCGCTCCACCTGGCGGTGGTAGGTCAGATCCGTGAAGTCCTCGAACCCCGTGACCGTACGCCAGCGGAAGGGGTCGAAGATGTCGGATACCGTGCGGGGGAGCTCTGGAGTCACCCGTCGAGTCTAGCTGCGCGAACCTGCCCGGGCGTCGGCAGGCGTTGCTACGCTTCGGGCATGGACGCCGTACCAGCAGCCCCTCCGCCCGCCGCCGTCGGCTCGTCCCCGGATGCTCTGTGGGAGGGCGCGGTGAACGCGCGGGATCTCGGCGGGACCGGCCTCGTGCAACGCGGCCGGCTCTACCGGATGGGCCGACATGAGTGGGTCACGCAGAGCGGGTGGGACCAGGCCTGGGACGACGGCGTGCGCACCGTCATCGATCTGCGCAATCCCTTCGAACTCGGCCGCCGCCCCACCGACCCGGCCGTTCCGCCCGAGGTCCTCGACCGGTTCAGGCTCCACAATCTGCCCACCGAGGACCAGTCGGACGCCGAATTCATGGCACTCACCGGCCCCTATCTGAACACTCCGGAGCACTACGGCGAGAATCTCCTACGTTGGCCCCGCAAGTTCGCTGCGATAGCCCGAGCGTTCGTCTCCGCTCCCGTCGGCGGTGTCGTGGTGCACTGCGCCGCGGGCCGGGATCGCACCGGGATGGTGGTGGCGCTGCTCCTGAGCGCCGCGCAGGTGCCGCACTCCGCCATTGTTGCCGACTACGCCGCGGCCGTGACCGCCGTCAACGATCGGTACCGGGGCCAGGAGACTCCGCACGAGACCCCCCGCTCGGACGAGGAGCTGGCCGCCTGGCTCGAGGACGCCGAAGGGTTCCTGCACGAGTTGCTCGCATCCCTGGACGCGGCGGAGCTGCTGCGCACCGGCGGCCTGAGCGAGGAGGAGCTGGAGCTGCTGAGGGCCCGCCTGACCGACCCGGGCTGGGCCGACTGATCCTGAGACTGCACGCAGCGCGTGTCCGGCGTTTGCACGACGGCCGGGCCGAAGCCCTGTGCACCCAGGCGCCTTTCCTGAACGCGCGGCAGCCACCGTCAGGTTCGGCGCACTTCTGGCGCCAGGTCCCGTCCGGCGCGGGGCTTCGCCCGGTGTCAGGCGGTGGGCGGAGCCGTGGGGATCGGCCGGTCGAGGAGGAGATTCGTGATCCGCAGGGTGCAGATGCGCTGGCCCGCCTCGTTGCTGAGCAGGACCTCGTGGGTGGTCACGGTGCGGCCCAGGTGGAGGGGGGTCGCGGTGATCGTGATCAGGCCCTCCCGGGCGCCCTTGTGGTGGGTCGCCGAGACGTCGACGCCCACCGCCGTCTTGCCGAGGGTCGAGGCGTGGATCACGGCCGCCCATGAGCCCACGGCTTCCCCCACGGCGAGGGAGGCACCCCCGTGCAGGAGCCCGAAGGACTGCCGGTTCCCCTCGACCGGCATCGTCGCCACCACGCGGTCCGCGGATTGTTCGAGGATGCGCACGCCCATCTTCTCGTCCAGTTCGCCGAGCGTGATGGTCCACGGGGTGGCGTCGTCCGACGTCGCAGGTGTCACCGGATGCTCCTGGGGTCCGTCATGACGGGCTGTCCTGTACATCGTCGGAGGCTTCTCGGGCGCTGTCCACTCGGGCGCTGTCCACTCTGTCGCTGTCCACCCTGTCGGTGGCACCGATGGCGTCCGCGGCGAAGGCATAGTCCCAGGCGACGTCGCGCCATCGGGAGTAGCGTCCGCTGGCCCCGCCGTGACCGCCGTCCATCTCGGTCTTGAGGACGATCGGCTCCGTGCCCGTCGTCGTCCGCCGCAGCTCGGCCACCCACTTCGCCGGCTCCACGTAGAGCACGCGCGTGTCGTTGAAGCTCGTGACGGCGGCGATGCGCGGGTAGGCCACGGGACGCACGTTCTCGTAGGGCGTGTACTCCTTCATGTACCGGTATACCTCCGGGTCGGTGATCGGGTTGCCCCATTCCTCCCACTCGAGGGCCGACAGCGGCAGCTCCGGGTCGAGGATGGTGGTCAGGGCGTCCACGAACGGGACCTGCGCCACGATGGCCCGGTACTTCTCCGGGGCCAGATTGGCGACGGCGCCCATGAGGAGACCGCCTGCGGAACCGCCGATGGCGGCGATCCGGTGCTCGTCGGCCCACCCGGAGCCGACCAGGTACGAGGTGGCGTCGACGAAGTCCGTGAAGGTGTTCTTCTTCGCGAGCTTCTTGCCCTGCTCGTACCAGCTGCGCCCCATCTCGCCGCCGCCGCGGACGTGGGCGGTGACGAAGATGATCCCACGGTCCAGCAGGGACAGCCGGGCGATCGAGAACCCCGGGTCCATGCTCACTTCGTAGCTGCCGTAGGCGTAGACCACGGCCGGGTTCGTCCCGTCCCGGACGAGCTCCGCGGGCCGGACCACCGAGAGCGGGATCAGCGTCCCGTCGGCCGCCGGCGCCCACTGGCGCTCGGCCACGTACTGGGTGCTGTCGTAGCCGCCGAGCACCTCGGTCTCCTTGCGCAGCAGCAGCGAACCGTCCTGAAGCACGTAGTCGTACACCCGCGGAGGCGTCAGATAGGAGGTGTAGGAGAGGCGGATGACCGGGGAGTCGAACTCGGCGTTCGCGAGGTTGCTCGTGAACAGCTCCTCGTCGAAGTCCGGTTCGGCCGGCAGGAACTGCTCGGGCGTCCCGAGACCGTCGAGTGGGAGGACCTGCACGCGGTCGATCGTGTTCCGGCGCACCGACAGCACCACGTGGGTGCGCGTGAGGGACAGCCCGTCCACGCGCACGGCGTCGTCGTGCGGGATGATCGTGGTCCACGCCTGCTCCGCCAGGGGGAGGGAGAACTGATCGGCGGCCACGAGGCTCACCATCGAGTTCTTCGCGTCGCGGTTGTGGGTCAGCAGGTAGTGCGGTACGCCGGCGACGGTGACGGGTTCGGCATCGTACAGGATGCGCTCGTCGCGGGAGATCAGGGTTCTCAGCCCGGCGTCGGGCCGGGCGAGGTCCAGCACGCGGTACTCGCTGTACTCGGAGTGGCCGATGCTGATCATGAGCCGGCTGCGATCGGCCGAGATCTCGAAGCCGGTCCACATGGCGACGTCGTCCTCCTGGTACACGACGACGTCGTCGGCCACCGGAGTGCCCAGCACGTGCGCCTTCACCTGGTAGGGGCGCCAGGAATCGTCGACCACGGTGTAGTAGACGCGCGAGCCGTCGGGCGAGAACGCCAGCCCGTAGAAGACGTGGGGGACCTCGTCGGGCAGGAGCTCGCCGGAAGCGAGGTCCTTGATGCGCAGCGTGAAGCGTTCGTCACCGGCATTGTCCTCGCTGTAGGCCAGCAGAGTGCCGTCCTCGGTCACGGCCAGACCGCCGAGCGAGAAGAACGGTTTGCCCTCGGCGAGGAGATTGCCGTCGAGCATGATCTGCTCACCGGGTACGGGCTGCCCGGGGACCACCTCGGGCGGCGTCCAGTCGCGGGTGGGATCGCCGGTCTCCTCGGCGGCGACGCGGCACTGGATCGCGTACTGCCGGCCCTCCTCGGTCCGTGCGTAGTACCACCAGCCCTTCTTGCGGGACGGCACGGAGAGATCCGTCTCCTGCGTCCGCTCCTTGATCTCGGCGAAGATGGCGTCCCGGAGCGGCTGCTGGTGGCCGGTGACGGCGTCGGTGTAGCTGTTCTCGCGCGTGAGGTACTCGACGACGTCGGGGTTCTCCTTGTCGCGCATCCAGTCGTAGTGATCCACGAAGGTGTCGCCGTGGTGGGTGCGCTCCGAGGGCACCCTCCTCGCGGGTTCGGGTACACGGGGCTCGGGTGTGGCGGCTTCAGCGGTCATGCATTCCATCCTGCCACCCTCGCTCCGCGCCCTGGCAACAGGCGGTTGACCGTGCTGGGAGGGCATGCAATCGTTGAGCAGGCTTTTACAGAACGAGCGTTCGGTAATTCCTCCGGATGTGAGCCTGACGCACCACGACGACGAGGGAGACGAGAATGGCCGAGGCTTTCCTGGTGGGGGGTGTCCGCACCCCTGTCGGGCGCTACGGCGGAGCGCTCTCCAGTATCCGACCGGACGATCTCGCGGCGCTCACACTCTCCGCCGTCGTCGAGCGCACCGGCCTGGACCCCGCCGCCGTCGACGAGGTGATCCTCGGCAACGCCAACGGAGCCGGCGAGGAGAACCGCAACGTGGCACGCCTCGCTTCCCTCCTCGCCGGGTTCCCCGACACCGTTCCCGGCATCACGGTCAACCGCCTCTGCGCCTCGGGCCTGTCCGCCATCATCATGGCGTCCCACATGATCAAGGCCGGAGCGGCGGACATCGTGATCGCCGGCGGGGTCGAGTCCATGAGCCGTGCGCCCTGGGTCATGGAGAAGCCGGAGAAAGCCTTCGCCCGGCCCGGCGCCGTCGCCGACACCTCCATCGGCTGGCGCTTCACCAACCCGGTGCTCGCCGCCCGCGACAAGGCCACCTACTCCATGCCGGAGACGGCCGAGGAGGTCGCGGAGGTCGATCGGATCTCCCGCGACGACGCCGACGCCTTCGCGCTCCGCTCGCACCAGCGGGCGCTCGCGGCGACGGAGGCAGGGCACTTCGCCGACGAGATCCTCCCCGTGCAGGTCAATCGCGGCAAGACCTCCTTCTCCGTGGACACCGACGAGGGGCCCCGCGCCGACACCACGCTCGAGGCGCTCGCCGGACTCCGCCCCATCGTGAAGCCCGACGGCATCGTCACGGCAGGTAATTCGAGTTCGCTCAACGACGGCGCCTCCGCCGTGATCGTCGCCTCCGAGGCCGCCCTTCAGCGCCACGGCCTGACGCCCCGCGCACGTATCCTCGACGGCGCCTCCGCCGGTGTGCCGCCCGAGATCATGGGGATCGGCCCCGTGCCGGCCACACAGAAGGTGCTCGACCGCACCGGGTTCTCCGTCGGCGAACTCGGTGCCGTGGAGCTCAACGAGGCCTTCGCCACGCAGTCGCTCGCCTGCATCCGCCGGCTCGGCCTCGACGAGGAGATCGTCAACCGCGACGGCGGCGCGATCGCCCTCGGGCATCCGCTCGGCTCCTCGGGCTCCCGCATCGCCATCACCCTGCTCGGCCGGCTCGAGCGCGAACTCGCAGGTTCGTCGCGGCGGCTCGGCCTCGCGACCATGTGCGTGGGCGTGGGGCAGGGCACGGCGATGCTCGTCGAGGGCGTCTGATGGCCGGTGCGCTCAGGATCACGGAGGGCGACGATCGCGTCGTCGTCGAACTGCACCGGCCCGAGGTCCGCAACGCCATCGACCGGCAGATGGTCGACGAGCTGCACGCGGTCTGCGCCTCGCTCGAGCAGACGCCGCGCATCCTCATCCTCACCGGATCCGACGGCGTCTTCGCCTCCGGGGCGGACATCGCCGAACTGCGGGAGCGTCGGCGCGACGACGCGCTCGCGGGCATCAACTCGACCCTGTTCGCGCGCATCGCCGCCCTGCCCCTGCCCGTCATCGCGGCCCTCGACGGGCATGCGCTCGGCGGCGGGGCCGAGCTCGCCTTCGCCGCCGACTTCCGCCTGGGGACACCGCGCCTCCGGCTCGGCAACCCCGAGACCGGGTTGGGCATCCTCCCGGCGGCCGGTGCGACGTGGCGGCTGAAGGAGCTCGTAGGGGAGCCGCTGGCAAAGGAAATCCTGCTCGCCGGACGCATCCTCTCGGCCGAGGAGGCCCTCGACGTCCGGCTCGTCAGCACCCTCCACGAGCCCGAGGATCTCCTGACGGCGGCCCACGAGCTCGCTGACCGGATCGGCCGGCAGGATCCGCTGGCGACCCGCATCACCAAGAGCGTGTTCCATGCGCCGCGGGAGGCACATCCGGTGATCGACCAGCTCGCGCAGGCCGTCCTGTTCGAGTCCGAGGCGAAATTCGACCGCATGCAGGGGTTCCTGGACCGGAAGAAGAGCTCATGAGCGGGATCCCCGCGCGCGTCGGTGTGCTCGGCGGAGGGCGCATGGGAGCCGGCATCGCCCACGCCTTCTGCCTCGCGGGCGCCGACGTCGTCGTCGTCGAGCGGGACGACGCCGCTGCGGCCGCCGCGCTCGACCGTGTCGCCGCAGCGATCGACCGCAGTGTGGAGCGCGGCACGACGACGGAGGACCACGAGGCGCTGAAGCACCGGGTGTCCGTGTCCACGGAGTACGGCTCCTTCGCCCCGTGCGGGCTCGTGGTCGAGGCCGTGCCCGAGGACCCGGCCCTGAAGCGGGAGGCCCTGCAGGCCGTGGAGGCCGTGCTCGACGACGACGCCTGGCTCGCCACGAACACGTCCTCACTCTCGGTCGATGCGCTCGCCGGCGCGCTGGAGCGGCCCGAGCGCTTCTGCGGTCTCCACTTCTTCAATCCGGTCCCCGCCTCCACGCTCATCGAGGTGGTCCTCGGAGCGCAGACATCCGCCGAGCTCGAGGCGGCCACGCGGTCCTGGGTCGCGGCGCTCGGCAAGACCGCCGTCGTCGTGCAGGACACCCCCGGCTTCGCCAGTTCCCGGCTGGGCGTCGCGATCGCCCTGGAGGCCATGCGCATGCTCGAGGAGGGCGTGGCGACGGCGGAGGACATCGACGCGGCGATGGTCCTCGGGTACAAGCACCCGGTGGGGCCGCTGCGCACCACCGACATCGTGGGTCTCGACGTCCGGCTCGGCATCGCGGAGTATCTCGAATCGACCCTCGGTCCGCGCTTCGCGCCGCCTGTCATCCTGCGCGAGCTGGTGGCGCAGGGCCGGCTCGGGCGCAAGAGCGGCGGCGGCTTCTTCGACTGGGGCACCCCGGCGTCGCCCGCTCCCTGACAGTTGTCAGCCCTGACCGGTCCCGAACCTCCCCCGACAGACCCCGACAGAACCAGTGAAAGGTGAGCGGATCATGACCACCGCCCCGGAGCGAGTACAGATCGACGTCGTCCCCAGCTTCCTCGAGGACGCCTGGTGGACACCCGACCGCGCAGCAGCGGATGAGGACGGCACCGTGGTCCGCGACGCCAGCACCGGCGAGGAGCTCGCCGTCGTAAGCACCGCGGGGATCGACACCGCCGCCGCCATCCGCTTCGCACGGACCACGGGGCAGACCGAGCTCGGCCGCATGACCTTCCACGAGCGCGCGCTCAAGCTCAAGGAGCTGGCGCAGTACCTCAACGCGCAGCGCGACCCGCTGTACGAACTGTCCGCCAGGACAGGCGCAACGAGGATCGATTCGATGGTCGACATCGATGGTGGCATCGGCGTGCTGTTCACCTTCGGCTCGAAGGGGCGCCGCGAACTGCCGAACTCGCACGTGATCGTCGACGGTCCCGCGGAGGTGCTCTCGAAGGACGGCTCGTTCCTCGGCACGCACATCTATACGCGGATCCCCGGTGTCGCCGTGCAGATCAACGCGTTCAACTTCCCGGTGTGGGGCATGCTCGAGAAGTTCGCGCCCGCATTCCTCGCCGGTGTGCCGACGATCGTCAAACCCGCGACCCCCACCGGCTTCCTCACCGCGGCCGTGGTGAAGCTCATGATCGGTTCGGCGATCCTGCCCGCCGGAGCGCTCCAGCTCATCTCCGGCCCGGCACGCGACATCCTCGATCATCTCGACTACCGCGATCTCGTGGCGTTCACGGGCTCCGCGTCGACCGCCACCATGCTCAAGTCGCATCCGTCCGTCGAGCAGGGCGGGGTGCGCTTCACGAGCGAGACGGACTCCCTGAATGCGGCGATCCTCGGCCCCGACGCCGTTCCCGGCACGCCCGAGTTCGACGCCTTCGTGAAGTCCCTCGTCACGGAGGTCACGGTCAAGGCGGGCCAGAAGTGCACCAGCATCCGCCGGTCCATCGTGCCCGAGGCGCTGGTCGACGACGTCGTCCGCGCCGCCGGGGAGCGCATCCGGTCGCGGGTGACGTTGGGCGATCCGCGCGCCGAGGGCGTCACCATGGGAGCGCTCGCGTCACTGGCGCAGCTCGAAGGTGTGCAGGACTCCGTTCGGGAACTCCTCGCCGGCGGAGCGTCGGTGGCCTTCGGCTCGCTCGACGCGCCCGACGTCGTGCTCGCCGACAACACCTCCGGCAAGGCGCCGGACGGTGCGTTCATGGAGCCGGTGCTGCTCACCTGGGACGACGTCGAGGCCGGAGCGCTGCACTCAGTCGAGGCCTTCGGGCCGGTGGCCTCGGTGATCGGGTACGAGGATCTGCCGCACGCCATCCGGCTCGCGGCGCTCGGCTCGGGATCCCTCGTGGCGACCGTCTGCACCGACGACCCCGCCGTCGCGCAGGAACTCGTGCTGGGCATCGCCGCGCACCACGGGCGCGTGCTGATCCTCAATCGCGAGGACGCCCGCAGCTCCACCGGTCACGGCTCGCCCGTGCCGCATCTCGTGCACGGCGGACCCGGACGGGCCGGCGGCGGCGAGGAACTCGGCGGCATGCGCTCGGTGCTGCACCACATGCAGCGCACGGCGGTCCAGGGCTCGCCGAACATGCTCACCAGCATCACGGGGGAGTGGCACGCCGGGGCCGATCGCCGGTTCGACGACGGCCACCCGTTCCGCAAGGACCTCGCGACCCTGCGCATCGGCGACGCCGTCCGCTCGGAGCTGCGCCAGGTGACCCTCGAGGACATCAGCGCCTTCGCCGAGACCACCGGCGACACGTTCTACGCCCACACCAACGAGGAGGCCGCAGCGGCGAATCCCTTCTTCCCGGGGATCGTGGCGCACGGTTACCTGCTGCTGTCCTGGGGTGCCGGTCTGTTCGTGGATCCGGAGCCCGGGCCCGTGCTGGCGAACTACGGCCTGGAGAATCTGCGCTTCATCACGCCCGTCGCCGCCGGGGACTCCATCCGCGTGACCCTGACCGCCAAGCGCATCACGCCGCGGGAGACGGACGAGTACGGCGAGGTGGCCTGGGACGCGGTGCTGCACAACCAGGACGACGAGATCGTGGCCACCTACGACGTCCTGACCCTCGTGGAGAAGTAGCTCTGTTTCCGGGCCCGGCTTTTGGGTCCGGCTCCCTCGTAGCCTCGATCCCGCCCGTGACGAGGTTCTTCGTGACGGGTTCTTCGCGCCGGGCTCCTTCGTAGCCTCGATCCCACCCGTGGAAACTCGTCGGTGGGATTGGCTGCTTGCTCCCAGTGCCCGAGGCCGAGTACTGGGATCGACATGTTACTCCACGTCGTCAGGGTGCTCGTTCCCGCTGTTCAGACCCGATTGGTGGGATCGATGCGCTGCTCGAGGCCTTACGGTGCTCGTTCCCGTTGGTTGGGTCCGGTTGGTGGGATCGACGCCGTGGGGTAGCTCGTTCCCACTGTCCACGCCCGGTTGGTGGGATCGACGCTGTAGGGTCGCTTGTTCCCACTGCCGGAGGCCGAGTGCTGGGATCGGCAGGCTGCTTCGCGCCGCTGTGTCGCTCGTCCCCATTGTTCACGCCCGGTTGGTGGGATTGACGCTGTAGGGTCGCTTGTTCCCAGTGGTCGAGCCCGGTTGGTGGGATCGGCTGCTCGTCCCCACTGGCGGATGCCGAGAGTTGGGATTGGCGGGCTGCTCCAGGTTGTCGGCGCCCTGGTTCCCGCTGCCGGACGCCGAGTGCTGAGATTGACGCGCTGCTCCAGGCTGTTGGGGCCCTCGTTCCCATTGGTCGAGCCCGGTTGGTGGGATCGGTTGCTCGTTCCCGCTGCCGGACGCCGAGCACTGGGGCCGACGCGCTGCTCGAGGCCGTTACGGTGCTCGTTCCCGCCGGGCAACGTTGGACGGCGGGAGTGAAGCACGCGAACCAGGACGGCACGTTTCGATCCGGCGCCTTATCTCTGCGGTGAATGTGAGGCCAGCGCTGAGGTGACGAGGTGGATGAACTGAGCCGGTTGATTAAGGAGAAGGTTCCGGCTGACGCGAAGGATTGGCACACCCTTGGTGGTGAGCAGATTCCAACGGCGGCGGTCCTCCTCGAATTCGCGGCGCTCACTGTGGAACTCGCGTCCGTCCGCTTCGATCCCCAGGACGCCATCCACGAACAGATCGATCCGCCCGACTCCTCCGACATGCACCTGCGATGCGACGGTAAAACCCGCTTCAACAAGGTGATACCGCGCAACGGTCTCGAGAACGGACTGGGAATGCGGGTCGATCAGCTCGATCACGTGCCTGAGTGCACCGGCCCGGCGGCTCCCTGCGGCCGTTCTCAGCTCGGCAAGATCGACGAGGCCGAGCACGACGGCCGACTCGACGACGCACAGGGCGTCGAGTTGCGGAACACAACGGGCACACTGGATGCAGATCGACAGGGTCGAGAGGGGAAGCCTGGCGCGGTGAAGTCGCAGGCGACTGCTCGGAACGAATCTGCCATGGTCGACGCTCACGTGCAGGAGGGTCGGAGGTCGTAGCACCCAAAGCCCGCGCTGCTGGGCTGCACTGATGCAGGACAGCTCGGCGCCGGAGCAGCGTGCCGCCAACAGGTCACCGTTCCCACCGGGCAGGGCGTATATTCCCCTCGCCGCGCGGACGATCAGTTCTCCGCTGCACGCCCGGGCGAGCGCGCTCGTGCTCGCTCCGGCGGCGACGAGTTCGCGCGTCCGTGCCACCCCGCCGAGCTTCGTCAGCACATCGACAACATCCATGCGCCGAGCTTGCCCGAGATGGCACCGATGGTGATGCACCGGGAGGGCTATGTGGACATCAATCTGGTCCGCAGATTCGGTGGCGTTTGCTGCAAGGGATGATCGCTCCTCTTAGCGAGCGGCACATAGGGAACAGGGCGCCACGCGGAATGCCTGACGACGTTGGTGCCGCCCAATCCCAGGGTTCGGCGGCGGGAGCTGGGAAAGAACCGTCGATCCCACTTGGTGAGGCCGATCGTTGGGAGCGACGCCGCCCCGGACGGTCAATCCCACCGGACGAAGCCCAGCAGTGGGAGCGGCGTCGCCCCGGACGGTCAATCCCACCGGACGAAGCCCAGCAGTGGGAGCGGCGTCGCCCCGGACGGTCAATCCCACCGGACGAAGCCCAGCAGTGGGAGCGACGCCGCCCCGGACGGGCAATCCCACCGGACGAAGCCCAGCAGTGGGAGCGACGCCACCCCGGACGGGCAATCCCACCGGTCGAGGCAGAGCAGAGGGAAGGAACGGTCGTTCCCACCGTACGAGCCCGGACGGTGGGAACGAGGAGCGCGCGAGGCCCCGAACGCCCGAGCCGCGAGAAACGGGCCGGCTAGCGGCAGTGCAGGCCCTCGAACACCATCAGGATGACGTCGTCGGCCAGCTTCTGGGCGGTCAGCGGCCCGCCCGGCCGGTACCACTCCACGATGGAGTTGATGGTGCCGAAGATGAAGCGCGTGGTGGTCCTGGGATCGATGTCCCTGCGAATCGACCCCTCCTGACGGGCGGCGTCGACGAGAGCCGCGACCTCCCGGTCGAACGTACGACGTCGGTCGAGTGCCTCCCGCTCGATCTCCGTGTTGCCGCGGAGTCGCAACAGGAGCGTCACGAACGGCAGCCGCTCGATCAGGACGGCGATGGTGCCGCGCAGCACGAACTCGAGGCGGGCATCGGCAGCACCGGTGACGGCGCGATCGTCCTCGAGGACCGACTCCAGTCCACCCAGCGCATGGTCCAGAGCCAGCCGCAGCAGGTCACCCTTGGAGGGGACGTGGTGGTAGATGGCGGACTTGCTGATCCCCAGTTCCTCGGCCAGCATGCCCATCGACGTCGCCTCGTAGCCGTAGCGGTTGAAGGCGGTGACGGCGACGGCTAGCACGGACTGCTGATCGTAGCCCGGCCGACCACGGCGCGTGGAAGGGGCAGATGCGGGACCGACAGTCGTCATGATGTCATTTTCGCACGAACGGTCGGTCGGTTTGCCGTTGACTGCCCGGAGAAGCGCTCCCTATACTGAACGAACGGTCGGTAATTGAGCCGGGCGTCCGGACGAACGAGGTAGACACCATGACGACCACAGCGATCGACGCGGGTAGCCGCGTGGACGAGGACACTGCCGGAGAGCAGCTCTTCAACGAACTCATCGCGCAGGACTCCCGGATCGAACCGCGCGACTGGATGCCGGCGGATTACCGCAAGGCCCTCACCCGGCAGATCTCCCAGCACGCGCACTCCGAGATCATCGGTATGCAGCCCGAGGCCAACTGGATCACCCGGGCGCCCTCGCTCAAGCGCAAGGCCGTGCTCATGGCCAAGGTGCAGGACGAGGCGGGCCACGGCCTGTACCTCTACTCGGCCGCCGAGACCCTCGGGACGCCGCGCGACAAGATGACCGAGGACCTCATCGCCGGCAAGGCCCGCTACTCGAGCATCTTCAACTACCCCGTCCTGACCTGGGCGGACATCGGTGCCATCGGCTGGCTCGTCGACGGCGCGGCCATCTGCAACCAGGTGCCTCTCTGCCGGGCCTCCTACGGCCCGTACGGCCGCGCGATGGTACGCGTGTGCAAGGAGGAGTCGTTCCACCAGCGGCAAGGCTTCGAGATCCTGCTCGAACTCGCCAACGGCACGCCCGAGCAGCGCGCCATGGCCCAGGACGCCGTGAACCGCTGGTACGCGCCCTCGCTCATGATGTTCGGTCCGCCCGACGAGGATTCTCCCAATTCGCAGAAGTCGATGGAGTGGAAGATCAAGCGCTTCTCCAACGACGAACTGCGCTCGCGCTTCGTGGGCATGATCGCCGAGCAGGTGAAGGCCCTCGGTCTCGAGCTCCCCGACAAGGAGATCCGCTACAACGAGGAGACCGGCCGCTGGGAGCACGGACCCCTGGACTGGAACGAGTTCAAGGAGGTCCTCGCCGGCCGCGGACCCTGCAACGCCCAGCGCATGGAACGCCGGCGCGAGGCGCACGAGGACGGCGCCTGGGTCCGCGAGGCCGCGGCGGCCTACGCCGAGAAGCAGGCCCTCAAGTATGCGCAGGCGGCCTAGGTGACCGGCGGATCGACGACGGGCGACGACGGCGCGACGGCACCGTCGTCGGGCCCCCAGGAACCCCGCGCACCCTGGGCGCTGTGGGAGGTCTTCGTGCGGTCCTCGCGCGGGCTCTCCCATGTCCATGCCGGCTCGCTGCACGCACCGGATGCGCAAATGGCCCTCAGGAATGCCCGCGATCTCTACACGCGGCGCAATGAGGGCGTGAGTCTGTGGGTGGTGCCGGCGACGTCGATCGTCACCAGTGATCCCGACGCGAAGGACCAGTTCTTCGAGTCGCCGCAGGGCAAGGACTACCGGCACGCCACCTACTACACGAAGAGCGAGGGAGTGAAGCACCTGTGAGCGAGGCCAATGCCAGCGCCACCCGCATCACCCCGGGCAACGCGCTGCGCCCCGAGGACATCGCGCTGCTGGAGACGGGGCCCGACGACGCCGTCGCGCAGTACGCGCTATGGCTCGGCGACGACGCGCTCATCCTGGCGCAGCGGCTGGGCTGGTGGATCTCCCGGGCGCCCGAACTCGAGGAGGACGTGGCCCTCGGGAACATCGCACTCGACCAGATCGGTCATGCCCGCTCGTTCCTCACCTACGCCGGTCGTGCGTGGGACAAGACCGAGGACGATCTCGCCTACTTCCGGCGCGAACCCGAGTTCCGCTCCGTGCATCTCGTGGAGCAGCCCAACGGGGACTTCGCCCGCACCATCGCCCGCCAGTTCGTCGTCGCCCTGTACCAGTGGGAGCTGTACTCGCGCCTCGTGGACTCCAGCGACCCGACTCTCGCCGCGATCGCCGCGAAGGCGGTCAAGGAAGTGGACTACCACCGCGACCACAGCATCCAATGGGTGCTGCGCCTCGCGCAGGGCACGGAGGAGTCCCGCCGCCGGATGATCGCGGGGTTGAGAGTCACCTGGCCCTACGTGGAGGAACTGTTCACCGACCAGCCGCTCAACGACGAGCTCGGCGACGCCGGTGTGCGCCCCAGCAGTCTCCGGCCGTCCTTCGACGCGGCGGTCGGGATCGTGCTCGACGAGGCGGAACTGGACGTCCCCGAGGTGCCCGGCGCCATCGGCGGCGGACGGCAGGGTCGCCACAGCGAGCACCTGGGCTACATCCTCGCCGAACTGCAGGTCCTGGCGCGCGAGTACCCGGGAGCATCGTGGTGACCGTCGGTCAGCTCCGGCCGCCCACGCCGACCGACGCCGCCGTGTGGGACATCGCCGCCACCGTGTGCGATCCGGAGATCCCCGTGCTCACCATCGAGGATCTCGGCATTCTCCGCGATGCGCACCTGGCGGAGTCCGGGCAGGTGCAGGTGACGATCACCCCCACGTACTCGGGGTGCCCCGCGATGGATGCCATCCGCGACGACGTCACCACCGCGCTGAGCGGGGCAGGGTACGACGACGTCGCGGTCCGGCTTGTCCTTTCGCCGGCCTGGACCACCGACTGGATGAGCGACGACGGCAAGGCGAAGCTCGAGGAGTACGGTATCGCCCCACCCACGGGTAAGGCCGCAGCAGGACCCGTCCGCGTGGGCCTCAGCGTCAAGTGCCCCCAGTGCTCGTCGCTCAACACGCGCGAGCTCACCCGCTTCGGCTCCACGTCCTGCAAGGCGCTCTACGTCTGCAGCGACTGCAAGGAACCTTTCGACTACTTCAAGGTGCACTGATGGCCGTCGTCCTCGCCCCCTCCACCAAGCGCCGCAGCGCCTTCCACAGCCTCGCCGTGCGCGAGGTCCGTCGCCTGACCGACGACGCCGTCGAGGTGACCCTCGACGTCCCCGCAGAGCTGCAGGACAAGTACGACTACCTCCCCGGGCAGTACGTGGCGCTGCGGACCACCCTCGACATCGACGGCGAGCCGAAGGAAGTGCGCCGCAGTTACTCGATCTGCGCGGACCCCAGACCGGGCGAGCTGCGCGTGGCGGTGAAGCGTGACCTCGGTGGTGTCTTCTCCACCTGGGTCAACGAGTCGCTGACGGCGGGAGACATGCTCGAGGCCATGAGCCCGCTCGGGCAGTTCACCCCGCGCTCGACGCCGGGGGACCAGGCCGTCTCGCTCGTCGCCGTCGCCGCCGGGTCCGGGATCACCCCCGTGATCTCCATCGCGCGCTCCATGCTCGCCGCCGGCCCCAATGTGCGGTTCGATCTCGTGTACGCGAACAAGGCCGCGATGGACGTGATGTTCCTCGAGGAGATCGCCGACCTCAAGGACCGCTACCCCGCGCGCTTCGCCGTGCACCACGTCCTGTCCAGGGAACAGCGCATCTCGCCCCTGCTCTCCGGGCGCATCGACTCCGAGAAGCTGGAGAAGCTGCTGGGGTCGGTGCTGCCGGCCGATCAGGTGGACGAGTGGTTCCTGTGCGGGCCGTTCGAGCTCGTGCAGCTGTGCCGCGACTCCCTGGCCGAGCGCGGGGTCGAGGCCGAGAAGATCCGCTTCGAACTGTTCACCACAGGAGAGCCCACCCGGCCCGAGGGAAGTATCGGGCGTCCCGTGGTCGCGGACGAGAGCGGCGAGAGCTACACGATCTCCTTCAATCTCGACGGACTGAAGGGTTCCGTGCAGAGCCCCACCCACGCGCGCGAGTCGATTCTCAACGCGGCCCTGCGGGTACGCCCGGATGTGCCCTTCGCCTGCGCCGGCGGGGTGTGCGGCACCTGCCGGGCCAAGGTGGTCGAGGGGACGGTGGACATGGCGGAGAACTACGCCCTCGAGCCCGACGAGGTGGCCGACGGCTTCGTCCTCACCTGCCAGGCCCACCCCACCAGCGACGCCGTGACCGTCGACTACGACGCCTAGGAGCAGGTCCGTGTCAGCAGAGTCCGAAACGACGTCGTCAGCCGGTACCGACGCCGGCATGATCCGCCTGACCATTGCCGACGGCATCGCCGAGGTGGTGCTCGACGCCCCGTACCGCCTCAATGCCGTCGACACGCAGGCCCTCGAGGATCTCGCGACGGCCTACGACGACGCCGCCGTCGGTGTGCGGGAGGGGACTGTGCGGGCGCTGGTCCTGCGCGGCGAGGGCCGGGCGTTCTGCGCTGGCCGCAACCTCGGCACCGTCGAACCCGGCAATGACGACGCCTTCGGATTCCTCGACACCACGCTGACGCCGCTGCTGCAGAAGATGGCCGACTTCCCCGCTCCGACCTTCGCCGCGGCGCAGGGAGCATGCCTCGGCGTCGGGCTCGGACTGCTGATCGCCACGGACGTCGTCTACGTGGCTGAGAACGCCAAGGTCGGTTCGCCCTTCGCGAATCTGGGACTCGTCCTCGATTCGGGCGGCCACTGGCTGTTCATGGAACGGCTCGGCGCACACCGCGCCCTGGACCTCATGTACACGGGTGATCTCATGAGCGGGACCGAGGCCGTGAGGGGCGGGCTCTTCAGCCGGGCGCTTCCCGCCGATGGCCTGCTCGACTTCACGCGGACCAAGGCCTCCCGCGCGGCGAGCGGGCCCGTGCAGGCACACGTCGCCTCGAAGCAGCTGATCAACCGGATCCGCGACGAGCGCCTCGGGCTGTGGGACGCCATCAGCGCCGAGAACGACGCCCAGGCCGTGCTCGCGGCCTCCGACGACTACCGCGAGGGTCTCGAAGCCTTCCGCGAGAAGCGGGTGCCCCGATTCGGGGCCTGAGGCCGATGACCTTCTCCATCGTCGCGGTCGATGCACAGTCCGGAGAGCTCGGCGTCGCTGTCCAGTCGAAGTTCCTGGCCGTCGGTGCCCTCGTTCCGTATGCTGCAGCCGGTGTCGGTGCGATCGCCAGCCAGGCGTTCGTCGACGTGACGATCGGTTCCAGGGGCCTCGACCTGCTGCGTGAGGGCGTCAGCCCGGAGGACTGCGTGGAGCGACTGCTGCACGACGATCCGCTGCGCGAGCAACGGCAGTTCGGCATGGTGAGCGCGGACGGCCGGAGCGCCGCGTTCACCGGGCAGGAGTGCTTCGACCACGCCTCGTCGCTCCTCGGGGACGGGTTCGCGGCGCAGGGCAACATCCTCGCCGGGCGCGCTGTGGTCGAGGGACTTGCGGCCGGGTTCCAGGCGAGACCGCAAGAACCCCTTGTCACCCGTTTGATCGACGCCCTCGAGCGCGCCCAGCAGGCAGGCGGGGATCAACGGGGCCAGCAGTCCGCAGCACTCCTGGTCGTGAAGGAGGGCGGCGGCTACGGCGGCAACCATGACAGGATGCTCGATCTCCGGGTCGATGACCATCCGGAACCCATCACGGAACTTCGCCGCCTCCATGGACTCCACGACTTCTACTTCCAGCGCGCTGATCCGGCGACGGCTCTGCCCCTCGACGGGGCCCTGCGGGCGGAGGTCCTCGGTCTACTGGGGAAGCATGACGTGGCCGTGGGGCAGGACGTCGAGAAGGCGCTGTTCGAGTATTTCGGCCGGGAAAATCTGGAAGAGCGCTGGCTGGGCGCTGAGCGGATCGACCCCGTGGTGCTGGAACATCTCCGCAGCCAGACGCGCTGAACCGCCTATCAGCGATCGATCAACCGCGCAGCCTCTCCATCCCGGGGTCGAAGAGTGGCTCGGCCGTCACCGTCGCGGGGATGCGGCGCCCGAAGTACTCGATCTCCACGGAGTCTCCCACGCCGATCGCCTCCGCCAGCCAGGCATAGGCGATCGGCGTCCGGACCGTGTACCCGTAGGCCGCGCTCGTGACGTAGCCGGTGAGTTCATCACCGACGAACACGGGCTCCTTGCCCAGGACCATCGAGGTGCCGTCGTCGATCGTCAGGCAGCGCAGCGTCCGGGAAGTGTGCGCCGATGATGCAGGGGATGAAGCCAGGGCCTCGGCCCCGACGAAGCCCGTCTTGTCCTTGGCGATGGAGAAGCCGACGCCGGCCTCGTGCGGGCGGTGCTCCGAGGTCATGTCCGTCCCCCAGAGCCGGTACCCCTTCTCGAGGCGCATGCTGTTGAAGGCACCGCGACCGGCCGCGACGATGCCGTACTCCCGTCCGGCCTCGAACAGGAGATCCCACAGCTTCAGGCCGTACTCGGCCGTTGTGTAGAGCTCCCAGCCGAGCTCGCCCACGTAGGAGAGCCGCATCGCCGTGACGGGGATCCCGCCCACGTTGATCTGCTTGGTGCGGAAGTACTTCAGCGCGTCGTTGCTGAGATCGTCGGTACTGACCTTGCCGATCACCTCGCGGGCCAGCGGACCCCACAGTCCGATGCAGCAGGTGCTGCCCGTGATGTCCGTGATCTGCACCCACTGCGCGGGATCCGCGGCGCTCTGGTGCCGCGCTGCGACCCTGAGGTAGTCGAAATCCACATTGCTGTTGACCCCCAGCTGGAAGTCCTCTGTCGACAATCGGGCCACCGTCACGTCGCTGCGGATGCCGCCGTCGTCGGCCAGGAGCAGGCAGTACGTCACGGCGCCGGGCTTCTTGGTGATGTTGCCGGTACTGAGGCGATGCAGCAGTGCCTCGGCACCGGGGCCGGTGACGGAGAGCCGCTTGAGCGGCGTCATGTCGTAGAGCCCGACGGCGGTGCGCGTCCTCCAGGCCTCGGCCGCCGAGATGGGGGAGGAGAACAGGGCGGACCAGGGATCGCGCTCCGGCGGCCGCCACTCCTCGGGCAGTTCGTCCAGCAGACCACGATTGGCTTCGAACCAGTGCGGGCGCTCCCATGCCGCCGCTTCGAGGAACACCGCGCCGAGCTCCCGCTGGCGGACGTTGAACGGGCTCACGCGGAGGTCCCGGGGCGACGTCCTGGGCTGGAGCGGGTGCAGGACGTCGTAGATCTCCACGAAGTTCTGCTGCGACGTCTCGCTGACATAGGCATCGGAGGTCTGCACCTTTTCGAAGCGCGTGAGTTCGCAGCCGCTCAGGTCCGTGCGGGACCGGCCCTCGATCAGCAGTTCGGCCATCGCCCTGGCGACGCCGGCGGAGTGCGTCACCCAGACGGCCTCGGCGACGAAGAGGCCCTCGAGGTCGGGGGACTCACCCATGAGCGGGCCGCCGTCGGGCGTGAAGGAGAAGATGCCGTTGAAGCCGTCCTCGATCCCTACCGACCGCAGCGCGGGCAGCAGCTCCTGGCTGTCCGCCCAGGACGGGGCGAAGTCCTCCTCCGTGAAGGCGAGGCGGGAGGGCATGCGGTGGTCGGACATCTCGTTCGCATCGATCCGGGGCAGCTCGTCCATGTCCACCGGCAGGGGCTTGTGCGCGTAGCTGCCGATGCCCATCCGGTCGCCGTGCTCGCGGAAGTACAGATCCCGGTCCTGGTAGCGGAGGATGGGCCTACCCGCACCGTTCGGCAGCTCGTTGACCCCGTGCAGCTCGCGTAGCGGGGTGGTCGTGACGTACTGATGCGCCAGGGGCAGCAGCGGCACGGCAAGTCCCGCCAGCCGGCCCAGCTCACGCCCCCAGAATCCTGCGCAGGAGACCACGAGGTCGGCCTGGATCATGCCCGATGACGTCTCGACACCGGTGACCCTGCTCCCCGAGCGCGTGATCCCGGTGACCGTGGTGGACCCGAGATACTCGACTCCGGCCGCCCGGGTCCTGCGGATCAGCAGCTGGGTCGCACGTGCGGCCGACGCGAGCCCATCGGAGGGGACGAAATAGCCGCCCAGGATCCGGCGGCCGTCGGCGAGGGGCGACGTCGAGAGGAGGGGGTACTGTTTCTCGCACTCGTCCGGGTCGATCAGGCGCCCCTCCAGACCCCAGGAGGTCGCGAACCCCAGCCGGCGCTTGAGGTCCTCGAACCGGGCGGGTGTCGTCGCGATCTCGAGGCCGCCCACCTGGTTGAAGCAGGAGACACCGTCCGCGCTGAGCGAGAGCAGTTTGCCGACCGTGTAGCCGGCGAACTCGGTCATGGCCTTGGAGGGGTTGGTCTGGAAAACCAGGCCGGGCGCGTGCGAGGTGGATCCCCCCGCCAGGTCCAGTGGTCCCTGCTCCACGACCGTCGTATTCGTCCAGCCGCGTTCGGCGAGCTCGTCGGCGAGATTGGTGCCGACGATGCCGGCTCCGATGATGACGACGCGTGGTGATGTTCTCACAGGTGGGCCTCCTGGATCTGCGTCAGCGAAAGACGGCGGGTGCAGCTACGTGTCGCTTCCCACCGAGAGACCTGGCGGAAGATTGGGTGTCGCCGTCGATTCCGTCACCATGATGTCGCCGTCGACCACCGTGACCTCGTGGGTGCGAACCGGCAGCTTGGCAGGTGGCGCATCGACCCCGCCGGTGCGCAGATTGAACCTCGAGGCATGGAGCGGACACTCGACCCAGCAGTCCTCCACCCAACCGTCGGCCAGGGACGCGTCCTGGTGTGTGCAGGTGTCGTCGAGAGCGAAGAGCTCGCCCTCCTCGGTATGGAAAACGGCGATGGGGGGCGAGGTGTCCAGTCGCAGGGTATCCCCCGGTGCCAGTTCGCTGAGTGGACATGCCTTGTGCATGGGTGGCACCTTCCTCCTGGACCGCCGGGAGCGTTCCGCAGTGAGCAACTTTGATCACGATATGCAACCAGTCTGGCAGTGGTTCTTGACGTGTCAAGAGCCCTGTGGTTTTGGATTTCCGCACCGGGAAAGGGTTGACGTAGCCACTGAGCATCGGACACCCTGTTGCGTATAACGATTTGCGTTGCAGTAGAAGCAGTATGAAGAGGACAGGTCGATGGAGACCCTCGCGGTTGTAGGAGCATCTCTTGCCGGGTTGTCGGCGGCCCGAGCCGCACGAGCCCGAGGATTTGCGGGGCGGCTGATCATGATCGGTGATGAGCACCACCGGCCCTACGACCGGCCACCGCTGTCGAAGGACTTCCTCCTCGGCCGGATCAGGGCCGAGGACCTGCTGCTCGAGTCGGATCCGGCGGAGATCGAGGCCGAGTGGGTGCTCGGGACAGCGGCGGTCGCCCTCGACACGTCCTCGCGAACACTGCTGCTCGAGAACGGCCGGGCTCTGACTGCCGACGGAATCGTCATTGCCACGGGAGCCCGGGCCCGCACGCTGCCGGCGCTCTCCGGTCTGGACAACGTCCACACCCTGCGGAGTCTGCCGGACGCACAGCGCCTTGCTCCCGCGCTGCGGCCCGGTGGCAGGCTGGTGGTGATCGGCGCCGGGTTCGTCGGCGCCGAGGTCGCCTCCGCAGCGGTCCTGCGTGGCATGCGCGTGACGGTCATCGACACCAAACCGCTTCCCTTCGTGGCTCAACTGGGGCCGGATATGGGAGGCGTACTGGCCGCGCTCCACGCCGCCAACGGTGTCGAGCTGATCTCGTCCGCGGTGATCGAGGGCTTCGAGACCGCAGGGTCCGGTGTCACGGCCGTGCGGCTCGAGGACGGGCGTCGCGTCGCAGCCGACGTCGTGGTGGTCGGTGTGGGCTCCGATCCGAACACCGAATGGCTGGAATCCTCCGGGGTGGCACTGGATCGAGGTGTGCTCTGCGACGCCATGGGTCGAACCGGTGTCCCGGGCATCGCCGCCGTGGGGGACTGCGCCGCGTGGTTCGATCCGGCCACCGGACGCCACTGCCGCGCGGAGCACTGGACCGGGGCTTCGGAGCGCGCCGGACTCGCCGTGGAGGCACTCCTGGCCCCGGATGCTCCGACGAAGCCATCCGCTCCGCACTACTTCTGGTCCGATCAGTACGGTGTCAGGCTCCAGTTCGTGGGCGACGCCACCGGGTACGACCGGTTGGAGATCGAGGCCGGTGATCTGACGACCACCAGCTTCCTCGCCGTCTACTACCGGGGGAGTACTCCGATTGCGGTTCTCGGCCTGGATCAGCCGAAATTGTTCACCAGGCGGCGCCGCGGACTCGCTCTCCGCGCACCGGTGAGCGAACTTGTTCCTGCTTGACCACCATCAGCTAGTTGTGAGGAGGATGAGTTGTCCGTCGAGGTGACCACCCCCAGTCTGATCCCCACCCTTCCCGGCCGCACCTACGTCGACGAAGCTGTCTTCGCGGCGGAGCAGGAGCGGATCTTCGAGCAGATGTGGTTCTGCTCGGTCCGCAGCTCCGACCTGGACACACCGGGTGCATGGCGGACGGTCCAGATCGGGCGCGAGAGCGTCCTGATCAGCCGCAACCGGAAGGGCGGCATCCGCGCCTTCTACAACGTCTGCCGCCATCGCGGCGTCAGGCTGTGCATGGAGGAGCAGGGTGAGGCGAAGCGGTCGTTCCAGTGTCCCTACCACGCCTGGACCTACGACTTCGACGGCAAGCTCATCGCGGCACCGAATCTCACGAAGATGCCGGACATCGACCGCGACGACTACGGGTTGGTCAAGGTCCACGTCCGTGAGTACCTGGGCTACGTGTGGGTCTGTCTCGCCGACGATCCGCCGTCGTTCGAGGCGGACGTCATGGGCGCCATCGAGGAGAGGCTGGGCGACCTGAAGGCGATCGAGGGCTACGACGTCGCCCATCTCAGCCTGGGCCGGCGCGTCCGCTACGACGTGAAGGCGAACTGGAAGCTCATCATCGAGAACTTCATGGAGTGCTACCACTGCGCCACCATCCACCCGGAGCTCACCGAGGTGCTCCCGGAGTTCGCCGACGGTCTGGCCGCGCAGTACTTCGTGGGCCACGGCGCCGACTTCGGCGAGGACATCAAGGGCTTCACCGTCGACGGCTCCGAGGGACTGGAGCGCATCCCGGGGATCGACGAGGATCAGGACCGCCGGTACTACGCCATCACCATCAAGCCCACCGTGTTCGTGAACCTGGTGCCGGACCACGTGATCATCCACCGCATGTTCCCCTTGGCAGCGGACCGCACGGTGGTGGAGTGCGACTGGCTGTACGTGCCGAGCGTCGTCGAGAGTGGCAAGGACGTCAGCGCCTCCGTTGAGCTGTTCCACCGGGTCAATCAGCAGGACTTCGACGCATGCGAGCGCTGCCAGCCGGCCATGAGCTCGAAGGTCTACGCCAACGGCGGTGTCCTGGTCCCCAGCGAGCACCACATCGGCGCGTTCCACGAGTGGGTGCAGGGCAAGGTGGGCGACGTCGTCCCGCGCCCCTGAGCCCGACGAGGTCGGACGTAACCCGGCCGCGCCCAGCCACTCGTCAGGGCCCGTTCAGGTGGTGGTGTGCCCCATCCTGGTGCTGATACGCAGGCCTGCTTCCTGGAGGCCGTCGACGACCTCCGGCATCGCCTCCGGATCGAAGCGGAACGCAGGGCCTGAGACGCTGATCGCGCCGATCACGATATCGAGATGGCTGACGATCGGGACCGCTACCGCGTTCAACCCGATCTCGAACTCCTCTTTCACCATCGCGTGTCCGCTTCGGGCAACCGAGACCAACTCCCGCTCGAGCTGGTCACGGTTGGTGATGGTCCGCGGGGTCCGGGCCGGTAGACCGGTCTCGTCGAGCAGGCGGGCCCGGTCCTCCGGCTCCAGGGCTGCCAGCAGTACCTTGCCGCTGGAGGTGGCGTGGAGGGGTGTCAGACTGCCCACCCAGTCATAGGTGGCCAACGTCGAGGGACCCATGGCCTGATCGAGGTTGACAGCGTAGCTGGAGCGCAGTACGGCGAGATTGACGGTCTCCTTGAATCGCTCTGCCAGGCCCTCCAGCACGGGGCGGGCCTCGCGGACCAGGCTCAGCCTTCCGGGAATGGAGCTTGCCAGGCGCAGGATGCCGAAGCCCAGCCGGTACTTCCCGCGCTCGCTGTCCTGCTGGACGAGCTCCCGGGTCACGAGGGATGCCAGCAAGCGGGAGGCGGTGGACTTGTGGATGCCCATCTCCACGGCGATGCTGCTCACCCCGGCGTCGCCGTCGCGCGCCAGGATCTCCAGGACGGTGAGCGCGCGGTCCACGGACTGGACGCCACCAGCCTGGCCTCCTTCCGTATCACTGTCGAGGTCGTGGGCGTTGTCCGAAGCCATGGCCTCATACTCTCAGAGTCGAAACCCCCCGGAGTCACATGTGACGGCACATCGATGACAACAGCCGGCGTCAGCTCATCTCCTGCTGAGCGGGAACCTCCGGAGCGGGATCCGGGCGCTTGGCCCAGATCTTCCACAGGCCGTACAGCGCGACGATGGCCCAGACGACCTCGGTGATGAACAGTCCGGGATTGAACGGTGAGATGGCCGTGTAGGTGAAACCGACAGCGCCCAGGAAATTCAGTGTCTGGTACATGGGTGACTTCGATGTCAGGACACCGAAGTTCAGCAGGCCGAATCCGACGACGAAGCAGATGCCGGCCGCGATCCCGATCTCGTAGGAAAAAGTCATGGTCTACTTCTCTCCTTCCGGGCGCGATGCGACCAGGGGTGTGCTCGATTCGGGTGCGGTCTGCTTACGGCGTTTCGTCCAGATCTTGATGATGCCGAAGAGTCCCAGGAGCGACCAGATGAGTTCGGTCCAGAAGACGCCCGCGTTGAACGGATCGGCCGCGGAGGCCGTGAGGAAGCCCGCGCCGATGAAGTTGAGGAGCTGGTAGGTGTAATGATCCGGAGTGAGCTTGCCCAGATTGAGCAGGGCGAAACCCGCGAGAAGGGCTACCGATGCGATGAGCCCTAGTACCACCATGGATGACATGGAAGGACGTCCTTTCTGTAGTGGAGGGTTCAGGAATCGGCGGCCTGGCGGTTACCGTCCGTCGATGACACCCCGGTGGGATCGTCAGCGGTGGGGAAGTCGGCGTCGGACTGCGGGTCCGTGTAGGGGCGCTGATCGTCCGCGCCTGCTTCGGTGTCCTGACCCACCTCGGTGAGCGGCTGGGGGTTCCGGATCCTCAGCCGCGGCAGGAACGATCCCCTCTCGGCCTTGGCCGCTTGCCGGAGGGAGTCCTGGGCAACGCGCTCGGGGAGTGCGACGCCGAGTTCCCGGAGCACGGATGCGGCCTGGTTCGCGCGCCGTTCGAAGTCGTGCAGCCTGGCCAGCTGCCTCTCACCGAGCCGACCCTTGGACTCGAAGTACTTCAGGCGTGGATAACGGCCGGCCATGGCCGCACCCCAGTTCAGGGCCGGCGTCCACCAGGTGTTGATCTCCCTGCCCTTGCCGCTGGCCTGCTGGGACAGCAGGTCCTCCAGAGCGCCGTGAAGAAGTTTCAGATCGAAGTCCGCCCCCGGGACCTCCTCACCGGCGTAGGAGTCGACGCCGGTCCGTGAGGGACCTGTTCGGGTATCGCGGTAGCGAGCGAGCGTCATCATGTCGCTCGCCAGCACCGGCTCGTTGACCGGAAGCCGTTCGGCGTCGGGCCGACCCATGAGCTGCGCCCAGGACATGCGGATGAACGTGTGCTGGTCCTCCATGCCGGGGTGCGTGCACCTCAGTCCCACCGCGTAGGCCTCGAGGGGCTCCTGGATGAACTGGAATCCGGTGTACCGGGCCCAGCGCACAACGAGGAATTCCTCCGGCGTGGCGCCGGGCAGATGGAAATCCACCTCTTGGAGGTAGTCGAGGACGATGCGGATCTGGTCGTCGTCGAGCTCCATGTCCTCGTGCAGCGGGAACATCCCGTTGAAGGTGTTGCGCCTGGGGCGGCCCAGCGAATCGATGTAGGCATCGAGTTCGGCCTGGGTGCGCGGTTGGGTGTCGGTGTGTGCCATGTACGTCCTCTTTCCGTGACTCTCACGCATCAGATCAGCTGGTTCCGGTCGTAGAAGTCGACGTCCTCGAAGTACCCGCCGCGGCCCTCGACGATGATGTCGTAGCGGTTGACGACCTCGATCCGCTCCAGCCACTTGAGATTGCGGAATCCGGTGGAGGTCTCGGTACGCAGGCGTACCGGGGCACCGTTCTTCGCCGGTATCTCGCCTTCGTCGTTGAGGTCGAAGGCGATGAGGGTCTGCGGCATCCGCGCCTCGATCATGGGGGTGGACTCGTAGTAGGTGCCACCCTCGTAGAGAGCGTCATCGCGTCCCATGTCCTGGAAGCTCATGAAAACCACGTCCGTGGCGCCCGGGAGGGGTCCGGCGAGATCCAGCAGATCCGAGACCGAGATTCCGCGCCACTTGCCGATCGAGGTGAATCCCTGGACACAGTGATGCAGGGTGGTCTGCGAATGACCCTCCGCCAGTTCGCGGAGCTCGCGGATCGTGAGGCTCATCGGGCGCTCCACATAGCCGCCGATCTCCAGGACGTAGTCGTCCTCGTAGCCGTTGGCCATGAGTGCCAGGTACTCCGGCGTCTCCGGCGGGCGGCCACTTCCCCGGAAGTTCTGGGTGGTGTTCTTCAGCACCACGTCCTTGCCGGAGACGTTGTCGCGGTCGTAGTGCATACGTGCCGGTAGGTGGTACAGCAGATTGGTCCAGGGACGCACCACGATGTTGTGCAGCTTCTCGACCGCCCGTCCCTCCGCAAGGGTCCAGCGGGTCGCGATCACGTGCAGCAGGACCACGAGAGCCAGGCCGATCGTGAAGACGACCCCGCCGGCGACGGGCAGGTCGGTGTGCCCGAAGACGATCTTCGAGGTCTCGTACCCGTAGCCGTGCAGGATCACCATG
The DNA here is from genome assembly GCF_004803505.1 of Arthrobacter echini. Classification (GTDB taxonomy): domain Bacteria; phylum Actinomycetota; class Actinomycetes; order Actinomycetales; family Micrococcaceae; genus Arthrobacter_D; species Arthrobacter_D echini. The sequence goes on along the minus strand of NZ_SSWH01000001.1, from coordinate 11,215 downwards.
GCGACGTGGATCACCGTGAAGACGATGTAGCCGATCATGCAGAGGAAGTGGACCGTGCGGATCACCTGGCGCCCGCCGAGCATGCGGGTGATCCGGGAGAAGTAGTTGGCCACCGCCGGCGACTGGAAGACACCGGTGAGGATGACGAGCGGCGTCAGGACGAGGAAGACGAACCCGTAGGAGAGCTGCTGGATCGCGTTGAACGGCGCTCCGTCAGCGGCTTCCGGCACCACGAAGGCCAGGTAGGAGACCATGTCGCGTCCGGCCTGGACGAAGGTGTCGAGGCTCGTCGGGATGTACCGTCGCCACTGCCCGGTGCCGAACAGCAGGACGATGTAGATGACCCAGCTGGTCACGAAACCCGTGACGGTGATGAAGTGCCAGTACCGGCCGAGTCCCAGCAGCCCCCGACCCGGCAGTGAGATCCGCGGGGAGTAGTCGTCGTACTCGCCGCCCACGGTGTAGTACTTGTGCTTCGCCGCTCGCTGCACCGTGAACTGGGACCAGGCCGTACCCGGAACGGTGTGCTGAGAACGGTAGAGCTTGGGGTAGGTTCCCAGGATCTCGATACCCGAACGGACAAGGAACGAAAGAAAGATGATGTTGAGGAAGTGCTCGACGCGGAGCCACCAGGGGAAGCCGAATTCCATGATTGTGCTCCTTCGTCAGTCCATGAAGTGTTGGTCGTCGGGAGCGGCCACGATCATGCCGTATCTCAGCGCCCAATAGAGAAGCGCGTACCCCAGCGAAGCGAAGAGGGTGATGTTCCAGACCGCTGCCAGCGTGATCGAGGCCCCGTTCCAGACGTAGGGCGCATCGCCCAGGATGCCCCCGACGTAGATCAGCGTCGACGCCGCGGCGATGCCGAGTCCTGCTGTCCAGATCCGGTTCTTCGTCAGGAGCCCGACGGCGACGAAGATGACGGCTGCAACGACCACACACCACAGGAGCGGAGCCGCGAAGGGAAAGGGCTCGTAGTCGCTGAGAGCTATCGTGGCCGAAGCCATGCCGATGACTGCGATGACGAACAGGAGCAGGAGTCGGGTGGTCCTCGGAAGATTGATCCGGATGTAGCGCAGCAGGGGCGCTCGCTTCTTCCCGGGTCTCAGGTGCTCCGTCACCCTCTCCGTCGCGTTCGGCGTCCCGCGAAAATCCACTCCCTGGCGCAGAGCCGGGGAGTGCTGATCTTCCATCATCGTTGTCCATTCCTCTCCGGCGGGCACGCCCACCACCTGCCGCTGTCGACGCGCACGGACATCCGGCGGGTTTTCCCATTGCCGTGTAGCCGGGCGCGGCCGGAACAGCTCGGACGCAGTTCGCGCCGCTGCACCATGATCGAGCCTAGGGCGCGGACCCTGCGCCATGTCAGGTACAAGGACCCTCCCCGCAAGGGCAGAGAGTTCATAGGATGCCTAGCACCGCAGGTGGAGCAGGGCAGGCTCGAGGGCAATGAGTCATCGAGGTGGACCCGCTCCGATCATGTCCTAGGGTTGAGGCATGAATTCCTCACCTGTTTCTCAGACCGTCGCCCGAATCGGTCTTGGCGCGTTCATGACCTTTGCGGGAACATCCCATCTGACCTTCGCGCGGGAACCATTCCAGGCTCAGGTTCCGGGCTGGATTCCGCTGGACAAGGATTTCGTGGTGCTTGCCTCCGGCGTCGTCGAGGTCGGTCTCGGCGTGTCCTTCCTCGCCCTGCCCCGCCATCGACGCCTGATCGGTGTGGCCCTCGCGAGCTTCTACACGGCGATCTTCCCCGGCAACATCAATCAGTATGCGCAGCGTCTGGACGCGTTCAACCTGACCTCCGATCGCAAACGATTCGGCCGTCTGTTCTTCCAGCCGGCGCTCATTGCGGGTGCGCTGTGGGGCGGAGGAATCCCCAAGTTGCGCTGATACCTTGTGCGCAAGAGCATTTCCAGGAGCCGGGCAGACAGGATCTGCCCGGCTCCTGCTGCTTCGTGGCCGTCGTGGGTTTCCATGTTCTTCGCCGGCCGATAGCACTCACCGCGTGTCGAGATCCTCGAACACGAGGAACGTCTGGGTGTCGAGGACACCCGGCATGGACTGCAGCTGATCGAACACCACCCGGCGCAGACCCGCATTGTCCTCGGCGCGTACCAGGAGGATGACGTCGAAGTCCCCACCGACCAGCGCTATGTGGTGGATCTCCGGAACCTCGCGCAGCCGTCCCCGTAGCTCACGCCATGAGTGCTGCCGCACCTTCAGCGTGACGTAGGCCGAGGAACGGAGGCCTGCCTTCGTGGGATCGATGATCGCCGTGAACTTCATCAGGACGCCGTCGTCGCTCAGCCGAGCGATGCGCGAGTACGCATGCGCCCGTGAGATGTGGACCCGCTCAGCCACGGAGGTCACCGACTGCCGACCGTCGCGGGTCAGTTCCGCGAGGATCTTCCGGTCCACGTCGTCGAGCCGTCCTGCTTCCATGTGTCCACGCCTCCTGGCGTAATGCAGCTCACACTTACGATTCGTCCACAGAATACCGTCCATCCGACGAGAGATTCCACATTCACTGCATTTCATGGCGACAAAACCAGGCCCGGGATCATACTTGTCCACAGAGTATCCAGCGCTGGAGGTCGGCGCGATCGAGGTGCGCCGCGGTAGCGGCCGGTGATGGAGGCAGCATGAGTGCGGTAACGAACCAGGGCCGTGAGCACGCGACGGGCAGTGCGGATGCACCTGCCCTGCAGTCGACGGACAGTGCACTGCTGCCGTCCGCGCGCCCGGTCCAGCTGGTGGATCCGGACGGACATCACACGCCCGACGAGCGCTACCCCTCACCGTCGGACGAGAGCCTGCTCGGCGCCTACGGCCGACTCGTCGCCGGACGTCGCATCAACGATCAGGCCAATGCGCTCGTCCGGCAGGGCCGGATGGCCGTCTATCCGTCCTCCCACGGGCAGGAGGCCTGCCAGGTCGCCGCCGCCGTCGTTCTCCGTGAAGAGGACTGGCTGTTCCCCACCTACCGCGACACCGTCGCCGTGATCACGCGCGGCGTCGATCCGCTCGAGGTCTTCACGCTGCTGCGCGGCGACTGGCACAGCGGCTACGACCCGTACGAGCACCGGGTCGCGACGCAGGCCACCCCGCTGGCCACGCAACTGCTGCACGCGGTCGGGATGGCGCACGCCGCGAAACTGCGCGGTGAGAGCACCGTGGTCCTCGCCATGTGCGGTGACGGCGCGACGAGCGAGGGGGACTTCCACGAGGCCCTGAACTTCGCGGCGGTCTTCCACGTCCCCGTGGTGTTCTTCGTCCAGAACAACGAGTTCGCGATCTCCGTGCCCCTGGCGAGCCAGAGCGTCGCACCCTCCCTCGCGCACAAGGCGATCGGTTACGGCATGCCCGGCGAGCGCGTGGACGGTAACGATCTGGCCGCGCTGCTGGCGGTGCTCGGCTCCGCGGTGAGCAGGGCGCGCGACGGCGGAGGCCCCTCCCTCGTCGAGGCGCACACGTACCGCATGCAGGCGCACACCAACGCTGACGACGCCACGCGCTACCGGTCGGCGGACGACGTCGACCGCTGGATCCCGAAGGACCCGCTCGTGCGCATGCGCTCGTACCTGTCGGGACTGGACCTGCTCACCGAGGATGGCGAGGCGGCCCTCGCCGCCGAGGCGGACGCGATTGCCGCAGTGATCCGCAAGGGCCTCAATACGGACGTGGAGATCAACCCGGCGGAGCTCTTCGAGTACGTCTACGCCGAGAAAACCACCCAGCTGCGCGAGCAGGCGGAGCAGTTGTGTGAGGAACTCGCGAGGGCTGTCGAACCGGCGGCCGCGGGTCCGGATTCCGCTGCGAGCCGGACGGAAGGGAACCAGCGATGACGCAGACCACAGAGGCGCCGGCCGGGAACGCCGTCGGACAGTCCGACACCCCGACCCGCGCCGCAAAAGTCACCTCGACCTTCGCCAAGGCTCTGAACGCCGCCCTCGCCGACGCCATGGAGGCCGATCCCGCCGTGCTGATGTTCGGCGAGGACGTGGGACCCCTCGGCGGGGTCTTCCGCATCACCGACGGGCTCACGGCCCGATTCGGTGAGGAGCGCTGCTTCGACACGCCGCTCGCCGAGGCCGGCATCATTGGTATGGCCGTGGGAATGGCGATGAACGGCATGCGGCCCGTGGTCGAGATGCAGTTCGACGCGTTCGCCTACCCGGCCTTCGAGCAGGTGGTCAGCCACGTCGCGAAGATGCCGAACCGTACCAAGGGCAAGGTCCGCCTGCCGATCGTCATCCGGATCCCCTACGCGGGCGGGATCGGCGGGGTGGAGCACCACTGCGACTCGTCCGAGGCCTACTACGCCCACACGCCCGGTCTGACGGTGCTGGCCCCCGCGACCGTGCGCGACGCCTACTTCATGCTGCGTGAGGCCATTGCCTCGCCGGATCCCGTGGTGTTCCTGGAACCCAAGAAGCTGTACTGGTCCAAGGAGGAGGTCGATCTCGCGGACCTCCGCAGGACCTTCGACGACGGCGAGGCACCGCGCCGCATCGGACGCGCCGTCGTCGCCCGCGCCGGGACCGACGCGACCCTCATCACCTACGGCCCGTCCGTGCCGACGGCGCTCGCCGCCGCTGCTGCGGCCGCCGAGGAGGGACGCTCGATCGAGGTCATCGATCTGCGCTCCATCGTCCCGTTCGACGACGAGACCGTCAGCGCGAGCGTCCGGCGTACCGGCCGCGCCGTCGTCGTGGCCGAGGCCCCGGGCTTCGCCTCGGTGGCCTCCGAGATCGTGGCCCGGGTCCAGGAGCGCTGCTTCCACTCGCTCGCCGCGCCGGTGCTGCGCGTGACCGGATTCGACATCCCCTTCCCGTCACCGAAGCTCGAGCACTTCTACCTGCCGAGCGTGGACCGCATCCTCGACGCCGTCGATGATCTGCAGTGGGAGGACTGACATGACTGCCGCTCCAGAGACAGCGAAACTCCAGGTCTTCGCCCTCCCCGATCTCGGGGAGGGACTCACCGAGGCGGAGCTGGTGTCCTGGCTCGTCGCCGAGGGCGACGCCGTCGCCGTCGATCAGCCGATCGCCGAGGTGGAGACCGCCAAGTCCGTCGTGGAGGTACCCTCGCCCTTCGCGGGAACCGTCGCCGTCCTGCACGGCAAGCCCGGGGAGGTGCTCGAGGTCGGGGCTCCGTTCCTGTCCGTACGTCCCGAGGGTATGGAGAGTGCTGATGGCCCGGGTGCCGCCGGCTCGGACGGCTCCGATGATGCACAGGCCGCCGGTGGCGTAGCGCCCGGCTCCGAGGACCCCGCCGTGCTCACGGCGGCAGCCACGGTCCGCGAGGAGGCCGGGGTGCCGACCGCCGCTACCCAGGCGAACGATGATCCGCCCGTGGCCGCTGAGGGGTCGGGCAATGTGCTCATCGGGTACGGCACCCCCGGCGGTCTGACCGGAGGGCGGACGCGTCCACGGAAGAGGATGGCCTCGAGTGCTGCGGCGAGCCGGATATCCGCGGAGCCGTCTCCGCAGATCCGCCGGGCCATCCAGCCGCAGACCGGGATGACGTCGCCGGAGCTCGGGACAGTCGATGCAGGAGCCGATGCCGCGCCAGGATCAGATGTCGAGCCGGCATCCGGCCGGAGGTCGCCGTCGGACCTGGTGGCTCCCCTGTGCATCTCGCCCCTCGTGCGCAGACTCGCCCGGGAGAACGGCGTGAGACTCGTTGATGTGGACGGATCAGGGGACCAGGGCCTGATCCTGCGCCGCGACGTCGTTGAGGCGATCTCAGCAAGCGCTACGGATTCGGCGGACTTCATGGACGCACCTGCCTCCGTTGAAGCGCTGGATGCCGGCACATCGGGTTCAGCGGAGTCTGCCGGTGTACCCGGATCTGAACCCGCAGCCGACACCCGGTCCGGTCTGGCCGTCCTGGAGCGAACACCCCTGCGCGGGGTCCGCCGCACGATCGCCGACGCCATGACGCGCAGCAGGCGGGAGATCCCCGAAGCGACCGTCTGGGTCGACGTCGACGTCACCGCGCTGGTGGAGCTGCGTGAGGGCATGAAGCGCCGCACACCCGACGCCGTACCGGGCATCCTGGCCTTCGTGGCGCGCTTCGTCGTCGCCGGTCTGGCCCGCTATCCCGAGCTGAACAGCCGGATCGCCACGGGCGACGACGGCACGCAGGAACTGATCCGCGTGGACGGCGTGAATCTGGGCATCGCGGCGCAGACCGACCGCGGGCTCGTGGTGCCCAGTGTCCGGCGTGCGGACACCATGTCGGCGCGCGAGCTCGACGCCGAGATCCGCCGCCTTGCCGCCGTTGCGCGTGAGGGCAGGGCGACGCCGACGGACCTGTCCTCCGGCACGTTCACGCTCAACAACTACGGCGTGTTCGGGGTGGACGGCAGTGCGGCGATCATCAACTACCCGGAGTCCGCGATCCTCGGCATGGGCCGGATCATGGACCGGCCCTGGGTGGTGGACGGTCAGCTGGCGGTGCGGAAGATCACCGAGCTGACGCTCGCCTTCGATCACCGCGTCTGCGACGGCGGTACCGCCGGTGGGTTCCTGCGCTTCGTCGCGGACGCGATGGAGAACCCGGGCGGGATGCTCGCGGAGCTGTAGAACCTGTATCCGCGCTGCGACGTGACGAACTCGCCGAGCGCGGCCAGGAGGCGGTCGGCGTCGTCGTCGTTGGTGTACGGGGCCACGCCGATCCGTAGGGCGGCGCTGTCCTCGAGGTCGAGGCGACGGAAGGCTTCGTAGGCGTAGAAGGAGCCGGCCGGCGCGAGGATGTTCCGTTCTGTGAGGAAACGGTAGGCGTTCGTGGAGTACCGGCCCGGGAAGGTGACCAGCAGAGTCGGCGTCCGGTCCCGGGCCTTGGAGTGCAGTGTGACGGCGTCGCCGAGTTCTGCCAGTCCTGCCTCGATGCGGGAGCGCATGGCGTGTTCGTGCTCCTCGACCACGTGAGTGGACGGGAGAAGGCGCTCACGGCGGCCGGTTGCGGTGCCGGGAGCGATCGCGGCGAGGAAATCCACGGCCGCTGTGGCTCCAGCCATGATCTCGTAGGGGAGGGTACCGAACTCGAATCGCTCGGGTACCTCGTTCGTGGACGGCAGCAGCTTGTCCGGCTGCAACGACTCCAGCAGATCCGGGTCGGCCACGAGAACACCGCAGTGGGGTCCGAGGAACTTGTAGGGCGAACAGACGAAGAAGTCGGATCCCAACGCCTTCACATCGACCGGTGCATGAGCGGTGTAGTGCACCCCGTCCACGTAGACCAGGGCGCCGACCTCATGGGCAGCATCGGCGATGCGGCGTACCGGCGGTTTGGTGCCGAGCAGGTTCGACGCCGCGGTGATCGCCACGAGCTTCGTCCGCTCGGTGATCGCGGCTGCGACGGACGCGTCGTCGATCTCCGTGGTGTCGGGGTCGAAATCGATCCAGCGCACCGTGGCGCCGACCGCGGCGGCTGCCTGCACCCACGGGCGGATATTGGAGTCGTGGTCCAAACGTGAGACGACGATCTCGTCCCCTGGCTGCCAGGTCTTCGCGAGGCTGCGGGAGAAGTCATAGGTGAGCTGTGTGGCGCTCCGCCCGTAGACGACACCGCGGGGTTGCGCTCCCAGCAGGTCGGCCATCGCCTCTCGGAATCCGCGGACCGCCACTTCGGCGTTGTTCTCCGAGCTCGTACCGGTGCCGCGGATGGACAGCGGCCCGGTGAGCGTGTCGGCTATGGCAGCCCCTACAACGGCGGGGGTCTGTGTTCCGCCGGGGCCGTCGAAATGTGCGGTGCCGGTGAGCAGGGCGGGGAAGTGAGCGCGGAGGGCCGCGATGTCCAGGGTCATCCCGCTACCTTCTCAGGAAAGGGGCGATGCGGAAAGAGACGCGGACGAGAGTCGTCGTGGATCGGTTCGAGAGGTTCGCTCGATGCGCCGGACGAGCAGACCCGCACCGACCAGTTCGCAGCGGTGCTGAGTGTAATCATGGCAACACGACGCTCCGCCCGAAAGTGTGTCGAAGCCGGCTCTCCCGTCACGCGTCGACGCAGCTGCTTGCGGGACACGGGGGCAAGACAGTGCAAGCGCAGTAGTGGCAGGGGAGTCGTGCTGTATCGTCCGACCGTTTCGCGACTCTTGGGATGCGAGACATTCACCTCAGGAAGGCAGCCGGTTCGGGTCGGGGCTGTGATGTTCAACCAGGAGTCGGTGGGCACGGTCTAGTTGGGCGGTTCCGGAGGGTGGTGCTGATGCGTTCGGTGCTGGAGAACCAGGACAGGAGCCGAGGATCGAGGGCGCCGATGACGGTGCGCATGTTGGTCAGCTGCGCTGGGACGTTGGAGTTGATGACCGGCTCGAGGTGGGCGACCCGGTTGCGGAGCCGGTACACGCCGTCCACGGCTCGCTCGAGTTGGACGGGCGTGCGGGTGAGGTGGGGAAATGCTTCATGGAGCGCTTCGTCCCAGATTCTCTGCTTGCCTGCGTCGCTGCGTCCAGGTAGGAGGAACCGCCACGTGCCCAGGGGCATCGCTGCGAGGATGTCTTCGTGGCGTGGGTCGCGGTGACCGTGGGGCCGGCGGCTGGTGGATCTCGAGGCGCGTCGGCGGGCTTCGGGTATGTCGCGACCGGCAATTCTGCTCAGGAGCACGGCGGGGTCCAGGAGCCAGTCGGGAGAGTGAAGTCGTCCCTGGTCCGGGTCGGGCTGTATGGCGTTCCAACGGCAGAGTTGTTCATCGATGGCGTTGCGGAGGAACACTTCGAAGACGTGAAGGGCTTCATAGACGGCGCCGGAGAGCTCGGTGTTCCACCGGTATAACTGAATTGCGCCGCTGAGGGTGCCGGTCTCGGCGAGATAAGGCGCCAGGCGCTGCGGGGTGATCTGGCGCTGCAGGGTTCGTTCGATGGGTGGTTGTTGCGCTGAAGCCATGGGACTAAACTGTAAATGAAGACAGGGACAGGTTCCCTGTTATGGATTACAGAGGGTCCCGCAGCCAGGCGCCGCGGGGCCCTCTGCCGTACAGGTCAGCAGGCAGCGCAACGGCGGACCATAAGCTCTTGACGCGTCCTAGCCTCGATCTTTCATGAGGGTGGTCCGGTGGGCGGTGTATTTAAGGCCTGGAAGGTGCTCCTGACGTGGGAAAATGTTGTTACCACACATCATTTGTACCGCGTCAGAAGGAGCACCTTTCAGGTGAACAACACTACCCACTTGTATCCGTCGGTTCGCGTTGATTCCGCCGGAACCGGGGTGGTGTCCCAGGCCGGCGGTCTGTTGCTGACTCAGACGGTTCGGGTCTCAGGTCTCGGCGCCGGACTGTCGGAGGCGTTGACTGGATGGCGTAAACCGTTCGCGGTGCACGACCCGGGCAAGATCCTCACCGATCTGGGCTTGTCGCTGGCGACCGGCGGTGACTGTTTGGCGGACGTGGACCGGCTGCGCTCCCAACCTCAGGTCTACGGGCGGGTCGCGTCGGATCCGACGGTGAGCCGGCTGATCACGACCTTGTCCACGATCCAACCCTCGAAGGCGTTGGCGGCGATCAACACCGCCCGCGCCGCAGCCAGGGCCCAGGTATGGATGTTGGCCGGGGAGCACTCCCCGGTGCACGGGGTGAGCAAGCAGGCACCGTTGGTCGTGGACCTGGATGCGACCCTGGTGGCCTCGCACTCGGACAAAGAGGACGCCCGCCCGACGTGGAAGATGAGGCTACGGCTTCCACCCTTTGGCCGCGTTCGTCGACCACGGGGCCGACGGCACCGGAGAACCCCTGGCGGTCCTCCTGCGGCCCGGGAACGCCGGATCGAACACCGCAGCCGACCACATCCAGGTCACCCGTGATGCGCTCAAGCAGTTGCCGGCCGGGTTCCGGTCCGGGCGGAAAGTCATGATCCGCACCGATTCAGCAGGTGGCCCCCACGAGTTCCTGGACTGGCTGACCCACCCACGCCGGAACCTCAGCTACTCCGTGGGCTTTCCGCTGCACGGGGCCGTCGAAGCCGTCCTGCCCAAGGTCCCGCAGAACGCCTGGACCAGGGCGTATAACAGCGACGGGGTAGAACGCGACGGGTCATCGTCTATGAGAGCAGGTCGCGGACATCACCGGGATGCTGGATCTTTCCTCCTGGCCGGAGGGGATGCGCGTGATCGTCCGCAAGGAAGTCCCTCACGTCGGTGCGCAGTTGCGGATCACCGACGTCGACGGGATGCGCTACACCGCCCTGGCCACGAACCAGGAGACCGGTCAGTTAGCGGACCTGGAGGTCCGGCACCGCTTACGGGCCCGCTGCGAGGACCGGATCCGTAACGCCAAGGACACCGGACTGGCGAACCTACCCCTGCACTCCTTCGCCGGGAACACACTGTGGTGTCACCTGGTGATGCTCGCCGCCGAGCTCATCGCCTGGTCCCAAATGCTCGCCCTCCACAGCACCAAAGCTAGACGCTGGGAACCCAAGAGACTCCGGATGAGGATCTTCGAGATCGCCGGGAAGGTGACCTCTCACGCCCGGCGGTGGACCGTGCACCTCGCCGCACGAGCACCCGAAACGCCGCTGCTCATCACAGCCCTCCACCGGCTAAACACCCTCGCCCCACCCTGACCACCCACAACCAGCAGCCGACCACTGACCAGGAAAGACCAGCACCACCCCACCGTGATGGACGTGGAACCATCACCGACCACCGCCACCGGACAGCGGCAGGAATCGTCACACCCACATGCCAGAATCAACACAATCAGGCGGCCAGTAAGCCCCGATCACACCAACGGAACCGCCTCATGAAAGATCGAGGCTAGAACTTGCGCACTCGCTGTCTCTCGGACGCGTATGCATCAGTGCCAGGGCCGATTCCAAGCTCTAACCAGAGCATCGTGTAGTAAAAACGTATATCTAGTGCTGAAACCGCCCCCAGAAGTGGCGCGAAAGACAAAATCTGTATAACTCCCGTTCTGGATGCCTATTCCGCCTGTTTCGAACATCTGCTTCAGCAGCGCTTTAATTTGCCCGGAGGTTAGCTCCCCGTCGAGCTCTTTAACCATGTAATCGAAGGAGAAGCGACGGGTGGGCGTAGTTCTAAGAGCGTCTTTAAAGTTACCTAATTGTCTGGCGTGACTAGCGGGCAAAACCGGCTCATCGTAATTGAGAGTGCAGTTGGGGTCTGAAGCCGCCTGATTCCAGGAGTGATCTGGTGATGTAGTTGGTGAGGTTCCTGAAGCCCAGGGCTGAGCCGCGAAGGTGTTCGAG
>NZ_SSWH01000019.1 GCF_004803505.1 Arthrobacter echini | reverse complement strand
TCGTCGAGCGTCACTTCCTGACCGACAGCTCTCAAGCCGAGCTCATCGAGCCGGCAAAACGTGGTCAGGTCAGGGGCAGCAAAGGTAGCGTGGGACACGTCGAGGTCTTCCAGATGGGCAGTGTGAGAACTTCCATCATCGGAGGACCTCGACCCCTACCCCAAAACCGACGCGCCCACCCCGCCTACACCCTGCATTGCGATGAGCCACAAAAGCCCGATGTTGTATTCCAATCACTGTCTTCGGTGGAGCGCGAGCTGTTGGACCTGCTGGCGATGTTTCCGGAATCGACGGAGCAACTCTAAACTATGCTCGTCGGAGAAGATCTGCACGTTCTATCCGGTTTTGGCACCACCATACGAGATGGTCTGACCTCGATTCTGCTGAAACTGGAGAACCTTGGACTCATCGGTCAGGACGTGACCGGAGGGGAGACTGATGACGATCCTCCTGTCTGGTGGTTGACGTCAGCCGGCCGCAGGTGCCGAGACACCGCAGAATAGGTTCAACTTCCACACAAGGCCGTCGTCGCTCGACGGGTCGTCATCGAGAGCAGCACCTTGTACAGGGCACTGAGTAGTATGGCAGCACGATGACGATGACGACGACGGACAACGAGCAGAGCAGCAGGGGAGAAGAGGACCTGCAGCGGGTCGCCCGCGCCCATGTGGCAAGGGTGAGTACTGCGGCGGCCCTACCAGAGCCGGCCGTGCTCCTTGTCCCGACCCTGGGGCCCGGCTCGCCGGCGGCGAACGCCAAATCCACGACTCTCCGCGGTGTTCCGACGATCAAGGTCACCGATGCTGCTGTGCTTGATTTGCCGTCCGGCGCTCGAGTTCTTGTTCGCACATGAGTTCTGGCACAGTGCGAACAACAGCTGGTGGACGCGACGAGTCTGGCTGTACGTTCTGGGGATCGGCCTCGGAGTGATCCTGCTGCTCGGTGGGATCATCATGGGCGCGACCGCAGAGAGCTTCAACACCAGCCCGGCCGCCGGTTACGTCACCTCGGGTCTCGGCGCAATCATCACGGTAAGAGGATTCTTCGGTTACTTCGCGGACAGCCGGGCCGAGGAAATACGAGCCGATCTGTTCGCCGCCCGCCACCACGGGCACCCAGAGGGCGCGGAAAGCCTCTTTGCAGCATGGGACGACGACAAGCCCGAGGATGAGCTGTCCAGCGCGGGCCGACGCTGGCGTCTTCTGGCACGAACTCACCCGCACCGGGCCACGAGGCTCGATGCCATACGTACAGAACTTACCCATCGACAGCTCAAGCGAGGCGTTCGCTGACGACGTCGCCCGGCTGGTGGTTTATGTACCGACGGTGGGCCGGCGAACGCCGTAGGGACGACGCTCGACGCAGTAGAGCTCGGCTATCTCGCTGATCCGTGCGAGGTGCGGCTGAGGGACGGGAAGCGAGCCACGCAGGACATGCCACAAGTACTTGCTGGGAGCCGTGGTTCCCGGCCGGGATCGGCCCACGCCCAGCAACGGGCCCTCACATAGGGTGGGCATATGAGGGCTCCCCGCAACTCGCTATCGCCCGAATTGATCGTGGCTGCTTCCCTGGATGCCCTCGAACGCGACGGGGTCAAAGGCTTGAGCTTCCGCAAGCTGGGAGCTGCCCTCAGCGTCGACCCGACCGCCCTGTACCGGCACTTCCGCAACAAGGACGAGCTCATCCTCGCGGTCACCGACAGCCTCATGGTCTCGGCGCTGGAGGGCTTCGAACCCGACGTCGACTGGCTGGAGACCATCCGCGACCTCATGCACCGGGGCCGCCGCGCCTATCTCTCCCACCCCCATGCAGCGGTCCTCGGCGTCACACGCGTGACCCGCCGTCCCGGCGAGATCCGCATCGTGGAGGAGATCCTCGCAGCCCTGTCCCGAGGAGGCTTCGATCCGGAGGAGGCAGCGCGGCTCTACCGCGTGATCGACGACCTGAACCTGGCCTTCGCAGGGCTCGACGCCGCCTTCCGGATCCTTCCCAGCGAGGAACAGGCCAAGGACACCGCGGCGTGGAGCAATGAGTACGCGGCGCTCGACGCCGAACGATTCCCATTCATCGCGAAAGCGGCACCGATGCTGGCCACCATCGAGGAAGACCCCACGTACGAGCTGGCAGTGGACCTGCTGCTCGAGTCGGTAGCCCGACGTGCCGCTCCGGACGCCGAGGCCAAGAGGTAGCACGCAGATAGTCAACATCGTTGACTAAGCATGATCTGCAGCCTAGTGTGAGCCGCATGCTATGTGAGCTCTACCACAGTTCTGGACAGCTCAGCGGGGCACTGTGGCCGACCTGCTGATCCACAACGCCCGGATCTTCGATGGGCATCAGCTCATCGCTGCTGACGCCGTGGCGGTCTCCGGCGGCAGCGTTGTCGCCCTTGGGACGGGCTTGGACATGCTCGCAGCGGCCAGCCTGCACGCCGAGATCATCGATGCCGGGGGCGGTCTGCTCACCCCGGGGTTCACTGACGCCCACGTCCATGCCGTCTTCGGGGGCCTGGAACAGCTCGGCTGTGACCTGAGCGAAGCAGGAGATGCGACGGAATGCCGGGACGCCATCAGCTCGTACGCCGCCCGCACGGACGTTGCCGACGGTTGGATCTCCGGCGGAGGCTGGACCATGTCCGACTTCCCGGGCGGAACTCCCACAGCCGTGGAGCTGGACGAGCTCATCCCGGACCGCGGCGCCTTTCTGGTGAACCGTGACCACCACAGCGCGTGGGTGAATTCGCACGCCCTCGAACTGGCGGGCATCACGGCCGACACCCCTGACCCACCCGGTGGCCGGATCGAACGCGACGCCTCCGGCAACCCCACGGGCACGCTCCACGAGGGCGCCATGGACCTGGTCAGCTGCCTGATCCCAGAGGAGACCCAGGAGCAATTGCGCCACGGACTGCTCGAGGGCCAGCGCTACCTCAACACCTTCGGTATCACCGGCTGGCAGGACGCGATCATCGGCCAGTACTCCGGCCACGCCGACCCGTACGCCGCCTACTGCGCGGCCGACGCCGCCGGGGAACTGCACTCCGACGTCGTCGGGGCCCTGTGGTGGCCGCGCGAGGTGCAGGACATCCCGGAACAGGTGCGGATCCTCCGGGAACGACGCCGGCACGCCTCGTCCGGCACCAGGTTCCGGGCCACGGCGGTGAAGTTCATGCTCGACGGCGTCGTCGAGAGTCGAACGGCAGCGATGGCCGAGCCGTACCACTCATGCGGCTGTCCCGGTGCCGGCTCCGGACTGAACTACTTCGAAGCGGATTTCCTGGCGGCAGCGTTCACGGCGATCGATGCGGCGGGATTCGACATCCACCTGCACGCGATCGGGGACCGGGCGGTCAGCCAGGGACTGGATGCCTTCGCGGCGATGCGCGGCGCCAACCCGGGACGCGACGGACGTCACCACATCGCGCACCTGCAGGTCGTGGATCCCAGGGACGTGCCGCGCTTCGCTGACCTCGATGTGACAGCGAATCTGCAGGCTCTGTGGGCGTGCAACGACGACTCCATGCGGGACCTGACGGTGCCTGTCCTCGGGGAGGAGCGCGCCGGCTGGCAGTACCCGTTCCGGTCCCTGCTCGACGCCGGAGCACGGTTGGCGATGGGATCGGACTGGTCGGTCTCCACCCCCGATCCGTGGCAGGCGATCCACACGGCGGTCAACCGGACGGAGGGAGGCGCGGAGGAACTGCGGGAGCCATTGAACCCCAGTGAGGCCATAGGGCTGCTGGACGCGCTGCGCGCCTACACCTCCGGTTCCGCCCGCCTGAACCGGTCCGCAGCAGGCGGGCGGATCGAGATCGGCGGACCCGCCGATCTCGCGCTGGCCGACCGCGATCCGTTCGCCGTCCCTGAATCCGATCTTCACCGTCTCTCCAACCGCCTGACCGTGGTGGCCGGAGCAATCGTTCACAATGCCCGCAACCGAACCGAAGGAGAAGCATGAGCGCCACTCTCTCGCCAGCCATAGCCGGGGAACTCTCGATTCGCAGTCTGCACAAGGAGTTCGGCGGTGTCGCGGCCATCAAGGACCTCGACCTGGACATCCGTGCGGGCGAGTTCCTGTGCCTGCTCGGCCCCTCGGGCTGCGGAAAGACCACGCTGCTGCGGATGATCGCCGGGTTCGAGGAGCCCACGGCCGGTGTCATCGAGCTCGGATCGACGGACCTGACCAGGATGCCCGCGCACAAGAGACCGGTGAACACCGTGTTCCAGGCGTATGCACTCTTCCCGCACATGACGGTCGCCGAGAACGTGGCCTACGGCCTCAAGCAGTCGCGCACTCCGAAGAAGGAGATCGGCCAGCGGGTGGACGAGGCCCTGACCATGGTGCGGATGCGGGAGTTCGCGGACCGCAGCCCCGGACAGCTCTCCGGAGGCCAGCAGCAGCGTGTTGCCCTGGCCCGTGCGCTGGTCAATCGACCCAAGGTCCTCCTGCTGGACGAACCGATGTCCGCGCTGGATCGCAAGCTGCGCGAGGAGATGCAGGTAGAGCTCAAGCTGCTGCAGAAGCGGCTGGGTATCACGTTCATCTTCGTCACGCACGACCAGGAGGAGGCGCTCGCCATGAGCGACCGGATCGTGGTCATGTATGACGGCTGTATCCAGCAGATCGGCAGCGCGGAGGAGGTGTACACGCGTCCGGCCAACAGCTTCGTGGCCGGATTCATCGGCAAGCAGAACTTCGTCGAAGCGGTCGTGGTGTCCGACGACGGCGGCGCGCTCCGGTTGCGCTCGGTGAACAACACCACGATCCTGCCCGAGCCGAATGCGGCTGGTGATCCCGGTGCAGCGGGCCGGCCGGTGCCTTCGGTCGGGGACACCGTGCGGGTTGCCATACGGCCGGAGACACTGCGGCTCCGCGTCGCCGCCGGCGTGCCCTCGGCCCCGAATGCCGTGCTCGGTCGGATCGCCGGGGTCTCCTTCCTCGGAGACGTGGTGCAGTACGTACTGCTGATCGGTGAGGACACGGAGATCCTCTCCCGGGTCCCCCGCTCGGACGCCGTGCCCCTGCCCACGGACGAGGACGTGCTCATCGAATGGGACGGCGTAGATGTGGCGGTGTACTGCGATGAAGCCTAGGAAGGCAACGGGCACACCGGACATCCGGCTGCTCGCCCCCACCATTCTGAGCCGCGAGCTCTCGCGCCGCAGCCTGTTCGCCGGCACCGCCGTCGTCGGACTGCTGGGACTCGCAGGGTGCGGCGGCGATCGCGCCATGGCCAGTTCGCCGGCCCCGGACGGCAAGATCGAGAACAACGTCAACCTGTACTCGTGGGGTGACTACGATCCGCCGGAGAGCATCTCCTCGTTCACGGCGGCTACGGGAGCAACCGTGCAGGTCGACTCCTTCGGCTCGAACGAGGAGCTGATCTCCAAGCTCGCCGCCACCCGCGGAACCTCCGGCTACGACGTCGTCGTCCCGACCGGGTTGATGATCCCGTAGATGGCCGAACACGGCCTGCTGCAGCCCCTGCAGAAGGATCTCATTCCCAATTTCAGCAACATGGACCCGAACTTCACCGATCAGGTCTGGGACCCGGGAAACATATACACCATCTGCAAGGCCTGGGGGACCACCGGGTACGTGTACGACACGTACACGATCACCCGGCCCATGGCGTCCTGGCAGGACTTCCTGGACGCGGCCATGGGGGAGGCCTCGGGCCGGACCGCGCTGCTGGAGGATCCGTGGGAGGTCTGCTCGATCGCGCTCGGGGCGGCCGGTGAGGACCTGAACACCACGGACGAGGAGAAGCTCGACGCCTGCGAGCAGGTGCTGCTGGACAATCTTGCTCCGCACGTGCGCGCCTACTTCGGTGCGGCGTCGACGGGGATGGTCCAGGGAGGCCTCGCACTCCTGCAGTCCTACAACGGGGACGCGCGGCAGGGCATGCTCGAGATGGACGATCCGGAGCAATGGAAGTTCGTCTACCCGACACCGTCCGCGAACCTGTGGATGGACAACTGGGCGATCGCGACCGGTGCGCCGCACCCCGACGCCGCCCACGCACTGATCAACCACATGCTCTCTCCCGAGGTCGCCTTCGAACAGATGGACTACATCGGATACCCGGTGGGGACCAAGGGCCTCGAAGAGCGGGCGGAGGAGGAGGGCGTGGAGCTGCCGGAGCTGATCTTCCCCGCGCAGGATGTCCTCGACCGGCTCACTCCCTCGGAGATGAATGAAGCCCAGCAGCGGCGCGTGGAGATCTTCTCCAGTGCTCAGGCAAGGAGCGGAGCATGACATCGAGGTTCCGGAAATTCCTCGGGGACAGTGCGCTCTCCTTCCCCACATGGGCCTACATGCTGTTCTTCTTCGCCCTGCCCGTGGCACTGGTCATGTGGTACAGCTTCGGGTTCAAGCCCGACCAGTTCACCACGCACTCGATGGAGCAGCTCTCCCTCGGCCGCTACCGCGAGGTTGTGAGCCCGACGTTCCTGTCGGTCTTCACGGCCACACTCCGCATCTCGATCGTCGGCACCCTCGCGTGCCTCGTCATCGCGGTGCCGTTCGCCTACTGGCTCGCCGTGAAGGTGCCACCGGGTCGCAGGGGGCTGCTGCTGGCACTGGTCCTGGTGCCGTTCTGGACGAACTTCCTGGTGCGTACGCTGGGCTGGCAGATCATCCTCTCTCCCGACGGCTTCGTCTCCGAGGCGTTACAGGGCATCGGACTGCTCGGCTCACCGCTGGACATCCTCTATTCGCGTGCCGCAGTCCAGATCGGCGTCATCTACAACTACCTGCCGCTGATGATCCTGCCCTTGTTCGTGGCCATGGACTCCGCAGGCGTCCAGCTGCGCGAGGCCAGCGCCGACCTGGGGGCGGGCAAGTGGCGCACGTTCTTCCAGGTGACCCTCCCGCTGGCGACCCCCGGAGTGATCAGCGGATGCCTCCTGGTGTTCATCCCCCTGACCGGTGACTACATCACCGCCTCCGTGCTCGGCGGTGCCAACGGGACCATGATCGGCCAGCTGGTGGCGAACCAGTTCCAGAACGCGCAGAACTGGGCGCTCGGTTCGGCGATGGCGGTGGTCCTGATGCTCTTCACCCTCGCGGTCGTGGTCATCACCGCCCTGCTGGCGCTGGTCGTGAAGGCGGTCATCAAGTACGTGGGCCGGGTCGAACTGCCAACCGGGCAGCACGCCGGGCCCGACGCCGGAACCGCCGCGGATCTGCCCGAGGGCAGCGGCGTCCGGCAGGCCGAACCTGCTGTCTCCGGAACCACAACAGGAGGTCCACATGCCTGAGCGCATCCGCCGTCGTTCGCTGACCGACACCGCACTATGGGTGTGGGGAGCAGTGGTCTTCGTCTTCCTCTTCCTGCCCATCGCGGTGATCGTCCTCTACTCGTTCAACAACGGCCGGCTGCTGGCGTCCTTCGATGAACTCGGCGTGCAGGCCTACGTCTCCGGACTGCAGAACGATGTCATCATCGCCTCGGTCATGACGTCGTTGAAGGCCGCCACCGGCACGGCGCTGTTGGCGACCGTGCTCGGCACCTTCGGAGGCATCGCCCTGGCTCGCGCCACCAAGGGAGCGAAGTGGCCCGTGCTCCTCACGGCGCTCCTGGCACTGACCCTGGTGACCCCGGAAGTGGTGGACGGCATCGCGATGCTGCCCTGGTTCGTCACGCTCGGTGTCGACGCCGGTCTTACTCCCTTCAACAACGGGCTCTTCCGCCTGGTCATCGCGCATACCGCGTTCTCCACGGCCATCGTCACCTTCATCATCAGGGCCCGCATGGCCGGTATCGACAGTTCGCTCGAGGAGGCCGCGGAGGACCTTGGCGCGACCAAGTGGCGAAGTTTCCGCGATGTCACCCTGCCGTTGGCCGGGCCCGGGATCTTCGCCGGCGCCCTGATGGCCTTCACCCTCAGCCTCGACAACACCATCCTCTCCAGCTTCGTCCAGCAGCCGGGCTACACGCCCTGGCCGGTGTACATCTTCTCCGCCGTCCGCGTGGCCCTCCGACCCGAAGTGGCGGCCATCTCCACCGCGATGCTGGTCCTGACCCTGCTGGCCCTGGCGCTGGTGGGACTGGTGCTCAAGCGCTCGGGCAATTCCTCCTCCCAGATCGTCAAGACGATGGCCGGCTCCTAGAGCCGGCCGCAAAGGACACACACCATGCAAGACTCCACAGATCCGACGTCCTCCCTCGCCAGTGCATCCACCACACCGTTCTGGCTCGATGATCCGAACCGACCTGAAGCCCTACCTCCCCTGTCGGGATCCTCGACCACCGATCTGGTCATCGTCGGCGGCGGGTACACGGGGCTCTGGACCGCCCTGCTGGCCAAGGAGCGCGAACCTGACAGGCGCGTGATGCTGTTGGAGGGCCAGCGCCTCGGATGGTCGGCCTCCGGACGCAACGGTGGCTTCTGCGACTTCAGCCTGACCCATGGAGAGGCCAACGGGGAGAAGCATCTTCCCGAGGAGAACGAGCTCCTGACCCGTATGGGCCTGCAGAACCTGGACGAGATCCAGGAGGCTGTAGAACGGTACGGACTCGACTGCGAGTTCGAACGCACCGGTGAGATGAATGTGGCGACGGAGGACTACCAGATCCCCGAGCTGGCGGCCGGACACGATCCCGACGCCGACGCGTACTTCATGGATGCCGCGGAACTGGCCGAGCACATCGTTTCGCCCACGTTCAAGGCCGGGCTGTGGACCAAGCGCTCCACCGCGATGCTCCATCCGGCGAAGCTCGTCTGGGAACTCGCACGCGTGGCCCGCGACCTCGGCGTCGAGATCCACGAACACACCCCGGTCCGCTCGCTGTCGCAGCGGAACGGGCACATGGTGCTGCGCACGGACGGGGGAGACGTCACCGCCAGCCAGGTGGCACTGGGCACCAACGCTTTCCCGTCATTGCTGCGGCGCATGCGCTGGCACACCGTCCCGGTCTACGACTACGCACTGATGACCGAGCCGTTGAGCGATGCACAGCTCGAGTCCATCGGCTGGTCGGAAAGATTCGGTATGGCTGACCTCGCGAACCGCTTCCACTACTACCGGCTGACGGCGGACAACCGGATCCTCTGGGGCGGCTGGGATGCTGTGTACCACTACGGCCGGACCCTCCAGCGCGAGTACGACCAGCGCCCTGAAACCTTCGAGACGCTGGCCCGGCAGTTCCATGAGACCTTCCCGCAGCTGGGGACGGTGCGGTTCACGCACAAGTGGGGAGGTGCCGTCGACACCTGCTCGCGCTTCTTCCCCTTCTTCACCACCGCCTACTCCGGCCGGGTCGTCTACACAGCGGGGTTCACGGGGCTGGGCGTCGGGGCAACACGCTTCGCCGGAAACGTCATGCTGGACCTGCTCTCCGGCGCCTCGACCGAACGCACCGAGCTGCAGATGGTCAAGAAGACACCGCTGCCCTTCCCGCCGGAACCCATCGCCTGGGCAGGCATCAAGGTGACCACCCGCGCCATGATCAAGTCCGACCAGAACGAAGGCAGGAGGGGGCCCCTGCTGAAGCTGCTCGACGCCGTCGGAGTCGGCTTCGATTCGTGACGGAACAGTTCAGGCTGGAGGAGGAAATCATGGAGAACCACCTGTTCATCGACGGCGCCTACCGGCGCGGCCGCGGCGCGGAGGCGAAGTGCATCGATCCGGCGACCGGCAGGGTCACCGGAACGCGGTTCTACGCCACCACCGGGGATGTCGACGACGCCGTCGCCGCTGCCAGGGCGGCCCTGCCGGGGTGGTCCTCCCGTACCCCTGGCGAACGCTCGACGGCGATGCTGGCCTTCGCGGCCGAGGTCGAGCGCCGGGCTGCCGAGTTCGCGGCGCTCGAGACCGAGCAGACGGGCAAGAGCATCCGTCTGGCAAGCGGGTTCGATGTACCGGGGACGATCGACAACATCTACTTCTTCGCCGGCGCTGCACGTCAGCTTGGTGGGTTGGCGGCAGGTGAGTACGGCACCGGGGGGACCTCGATGGTGCGCCGCGAGGCGGTCGGCGTCATCGGGTCGATCGCGCCTTGGAACTATCCGCTGCAGATGGCGGCCTGGAAGATCCTGCCCGCGATTGCTGGGGGGAACACGATCGTCCTCAAGCCGGCGGAGAATACTCCGGGTACCTCCCTGCTCTTCGCGGAAGCGGCCGGCGCGGCCGGTATCCCGCCTGGAGTCATCAATATCGTCACAGGCCGCGGGCGCGAGATCGGCGAGCACCTGGTGAGCCACCAGGACGTCGCCATGGTCTCCTTCACCGGTTCCACCGCCGTCGGCCGGCACATCATGGCACGTGCTGCGCAGTCGGGAAAACGGGTCCACCTCGAACTGGGAGGCAAGGCACCACTGGTGGTCTTCGACGACGCGGACGTGGAGGCTGCCGCGCACGGTGCCGTGGCTGGGGCGATCATCAACGGCGGCCAGGACTGTACGGCGGCCACGCGTGCCTATGTGCAGCGCCCGTTGTTCGACGCGTTCACCGCGCGGGTCGCGGAACTGATGGACGCCGTCGTCGTGGGCGATCCCACCGACCCCGACACCGATCTGGGGTCCCTGATCACGCACGAACACCGGGACAGGGTGGCGGGTTTCGTCGACCGGGCGCGTGCGGCCGGAGCCTCGGTGCTGGCAGGAGGGTACGCGCCCGACGGCGACCTCGCGGAGGGCGCCTTCTACCGACCCACGCTCGTCACCGATGTGCAGCAGGACTCGGAGGTGGTGCAGGACGAGATCTTCGGACCGGTGCTCGTGGCGCTGCCCTTCGACACCGACGACGAGGGCATCGATCTCGCCAACGACACCGTCTACGGGCTGGCGGCATCGGCCTGGACCCGGGACGTGAACCGTTCCATGCGCGCCAGCGCGGAGATCCAGGCAGGCTGCGTCTGGATCAACGACCACATCCCCGTGGTCTCCGAACTCCCGCACGGCGGATATAAGGCCTCAGGTTTCGGCAACGACATGTCGATCTACTCGCTGGAGGAGTACACGAACATCAAGCACGTATCGATCAGCCGCGACGCGGCGGCCCACAAGGAATGGCAGGACACCGTCTTCCGGGTTCGTTAGCTGCGCTCGTGTCGCGGATCTCGAGCTGGCCCCGAGGTCGAGGCCGCGGTCGGCACCTGTGCACCCTCCTGGTCCGCGAACTCTCCGAGTCCGACCGGGTGTTGATCGGCACGGTCCGTGCGACAGTCATGGTGCCATCGAGCCAGCGACGCGCTCCGGTCGTAACGATGTCAGGGGGATGGTCCCGGCTTCCGCTGCCACCTGCGTAGATCCGCCGGTTCAGCGCAGCATGCGAGCCATCATCGTGGGGGGCTCGTCCAATTCGGCGAACCCGTACTGCCGGTACAACTCGTGGGCGTCACCGGTGGAGAGCAGAATGCGCTTCAGCTCCAACGGTTCCAGGTCCTCGACGACGCCGGCGGTGAGCATCTTCCCGATGCCCAGACCGCGTACCTGGGCCGAGACGAACACATCGCAGAGCCACGCGAAGGTCACGCCATCAGTCACGACGCGGGCGTAGGCGACCTGCTGATCTGTCCTGCTGTCGTAGACCCCGTAGTTCCGCGAGCCTTCGATTGCTGCATCCTGCTTCTCGCGGGATCGTCCCTTTGCCCAGTACGACTGTTCACTCAACCACTGGTGGATTCGGGGCCTGTCCAGCTTTTCGGCATCTGCGGAGAAGAAGTAGTCCATCGTCATGTCGCTGTTTGAGGGAGAGCGTTCACGAGGAATGTGGCGGTCCTCAGGGTCAGCCGGGGTTCTGCTTTACGCAGGCACGCGACTGCAGCAACTGGATGGCGAGCAGGGTCGATAGCGTGGTCGCTGAGCTTCCCGAGCGCCCACTCCTCGGCGGTCCGCAGAGATGTCCTCGTAGGATCAGCGTTACCGAAAATGCTGTCCAACCGCTTACGCGGGTCTTCTTTATCGCCGAAGACCTTGGCGGAGTGCTCGCTCTGCATCGCGTTCTCCCTACGCGTTTCCTCCACCGTATTCGAGGTTTCAAACCGAATAGCAGGCGAGCGAGCGCACGGGACCCAGAATCTTGGTCGGTTCGCTCGTTGCTGGTTCGACCAAGATCAGCCGGCCTTACCCTCTGACCGGAGGCGGGAGGGACGGAGCCGGGATCAGGTGTGGTGGGAGCACTACACCGAGCTTGTCACCTATGTTGGTGCCCAGGGTGGGTTGCCGGCGCAGAACGACAGCACCGTGGCTCGGGTGCTGTACCGGTGGCTCGAGAATCAGCGCAGGACCTTCGATGCAGGCAAACTCACCGCCGAGAAGATCGTCGCCTTGGACAGGGTGGGGGAGTGGGTCGGTACCCGCAAAGGCAACCCGGAGGAGTTGTGGGCGCGGCGCCTGGACGAGCTATGGCAGTTCCTGGCCGAGAGGGGCCGGTTTCCCCGTCACGAGAAGGCGCGGTACCCGGAGGAGAAGGTCCTGGCTGTGTGGCTCGGCCGGCAACGCACCTGGCACCGAAAGGGACGGCTGCGCCCGGACAGGTTCCAGCGCCTTGAGGAGGTAGTGCCTGGTTGGAATGAGGTGGTTCTGGGAAGAGTGCGGTCTGTGGAGCGTTGAGGAGTGAGCCAGCTGGGCGGCAGGTTCCTGCTGCTAACCGTGGGGGAGTGTTAGTGGACTTCGTTGTAGGCGTCGACGACGGATTGGGAGACCCGGCCCCTCGAGCTGGTGGTGTGTCCGTTGTCTCGGGCCATTGGCGGATCCGCTGCGTCTCCTCGCGCCTGGCTTTATCTGATGCTGACCCGGAGGAGGCGGGGGATTTGCTGCCCTGCCCGCGCCGGCCGGTGGCCTTGCGGCCTTTGTTCGCGTACTCGGTGAGGGTGGCACGGAGCTTGTCCGCGTTATTGGTCGTCAGGTCGATCTCGTACTCGGTGCCATCGACACCGAACGGACGGTCTCCTGGGCCGCGTCACCGGTGAGGTCATCGACCAATTCGATCTGTACGCGCTGTGCCATATTCTCTGTCACTCCTGAAATCGTTGTTGGGTATTACTGGGTCCTCATTATTTGTACTCTATCGCGCCGAACATATGCGGCGCACACCACGCAACACCCAAGAATGAGCGGCTATTACTCGCTGTTTGGGCAGGTTCACTGGTACAACACCGAATGCCTCCACGTGTACCTCGGCGACGTCCCGGCTACGAAGTTTTTGAGCAGGCGTTCGATGCTGACTGAACCGACCGCAATCAACTGGTAGGAGCCACAGAACGTGAGTCTCCATCGTGCCCAGAGTGCTTCATGTGTACTCGCTGGGATTTGATGTGTCCGATCGCCCGTTCCCAGCTCGGTCGTGCTGGCCTGTGGTTGGCCCCGGGAGGTGCTAATGCGTACGCCTTTACATGCTCGACTTCTAGGCGGCGGACATAGTCGTGTGCCTTCCCGCCGAAAGCGACGATTGTCGCGTTCGGGAGGATCTCGAGTTGGGCCCGCAGGTAGCGTTGTGCGCATCTGTGGTCTCTTTGGCTACCGATCTCGTTGTCGATGGAACACAGGCGGCCCTCGGTGAGCCAGACATACCGGAGCTGCTCATTGAAGCTGAGGTTGGGGTAGAGCTGGTCCAGGAACCAGCGGACATTTCGGTGGAACAGATCGGTTCCCATCGCGAAGGCCTCGTACGCATGGTCCATCGCGTTCTCGAGCAAGGTGTCCGGGCTGTCTTTGCGGTCATAGGCCTCCCCGGGGTGGGGGTGTCCAGGTTCCGCGAAGACCATCACGACTTCAACGTCGTCGAGTGTGCCCGATGCGCCCAGGAAACCGCGCGGTATGTGCCCTGATTCTGGGGCCCACTGCGCTTCGCGGCATGCGCCGAAATTTCCGCAGGGGAGGTACGCAGCCCGTAACATTTCCGACAGTTTGTCGTCCGGACGCATCTGCACATTCCTAACATCTGGGATAACTACTATCCTCACATTAGTTGCAGAGCTCTGCGGTTTCAAAGATCACGGGGATAATGAAGGTTTGTTTAACGCTTTTGTCTGCTTTGGTCAAACACTAATAGCGGCGCATATTACGGTTATGATGGTTCGGCGAGCTTTCCTTATGACGCACACTAGGCACTCGCGGCTTGGGATTCGCGGGGATCACCACGAAGACAACTGCCGATCGACGGTTGGTGCACCTTTCACGAGTGCGGTGCGCCAGTCCAACGCATGGAGGTGCTGAAGTTGACCAATGATGACTATCGGGTTGACATTCATTTGCTGAGCAACTGCGGTGACCCACTTACCGCCAATTCTTGCCGGGATGGGTGGTAGCGAGGCTGGGAGGATCCAGGTTCGCGCTAGGTGATTAGCGGCTTCCTCGATACCGAGTGTGTGAGGTCCGTCCGGGTCATCGACGATGAGACCGGAACCGTCTAGGTCCCCGCGCGTGATGTGAGCGATCTCGTGCAGCAGAGTGAATAGGACTTTATCAAGACGCTTCCCGCGGCCGGAGAGCCCGATCACCGGTTTCTCGTTGACCATGAGTGAGCACCCGTCGATTTTACTTGATGCAAAGGCTTCAACGTAGACGAGGATGACTCCGCATTCGGAGAATAGGGCTGGAAGCGTTTTGAAAGTCTCTGGGTCTTTCGCTTCTTGGGAAAGCCGAGTTGCTAGATCAAGGAGGCGTGTGTGCGAGTAGTCCACGCTTGTCCGTTTCTCAGCAAGAGATTGCACGCATGCGACCCATGCCAGTTGGGTCGGCGAAAGTTTTTCGTCCTGATTTACCCTGCGCGCTGCTAGCTGGAGGCTTGGTTCATCCTCTAGCGACTCCATTCTGTAGAGCAGGCGTAGTTGCTCGGCTTGATCGCTCAGTGAACAGGAGGTGATAAAACCCCGCTTTACAAGCGTGGAGATGGGTGCAAGTTCTCTCATGCGCGCGCGGGTGCGCACTTCATCTAGCGAGTTCTGAGCTCGGCTGTCTTGACGCTGACGCCAAAGATAAAAAGCGTTCTGAAGGTTCAGCCACATCTCAGCGGATGTGCCCAGCGCCGCGCCAATTTGCGCGGCTGACTCACGGGTGATCTCTTTTTTACCAGAGATAATTTCGGAGACGAACTGTGGCGGCCGGCCGAGAACCTCGGCAAATTCTGCCTGCGTCCAGCCACGCGCATCAAGCTCATCTGCGAGGAACTCCCCGGCCGGGAAGGCTTCAGCGCGGGTGATTGTCATGATGCGGCTCCTTTCAGTGGTAATCGACTAGTTCGAGGATGATGACGATGCGACCGGAATCGTCGGTTTCGAAACGAAGAATCAGTCGGTACTGATCGTTGAGTCGGATCGATGATGTTCCATCACGATCACCGGAAAGCTTTTCAAGGCGGAGTGCTTTCGACGAACGTATGTCGCGGTCGTCCTGAGCGGCTTCCAGCAGTTGAAGCTTCTTCCGGAAGGCTCGAATGATGTCAGGGTTCCAACGTTTAGGTGTGAAGTCAGGGTCCTCCGCGAGACGACGAAGGACGTCGTCTCTGATGTCAACGCGCAACCCTCACCTACCTCATCACCTACAAGCTGATGTCTCACTGAGAGTAGTACATCTTGAGTGCCTGCCTGAGTCGGTAACTGATCTTCATGCTTGGTATGAATCAGTGTATGCGTGTAACATCTATACGGCAAGCCAGAGGAGGCACTATGCATACGTTCACAGCAGGCCAGTTCGGCGATACCGTCCTACGCAATTTCGCAGCCCGACGGGAGGGCACCCTCTTCGCGAGCGAAGCCAAGGATCGGGCACTTACTCACCCGGACTTCGATGCTCTGCCCGTAGGAAGCCGCAAGGCGGCAACTATGACCGTGGTCTTCCTCGACCTCACCGACTTCACCGGTCGGAGCTTCTGGGACGACCCGACCGAAGTGGCCGATCTAGCCCACGCAGTCCTTTCAGGGTTTATCGAGACCGTCATCGCATTCGGGGGCTACCCCCTCGGACTGCGCGGCGACGGTCTCTTCGCTGGCTTCGGTCCAGGGACGCGCCCGGATATCGACGCCGTGATGGCCTTGGGTGCCTGCGCGTTCGCGCTCGATGCTGTCGAAAGGGAAGTTAACCCACGGCTCGTACAGAGGGGCATTCGCCGTGTACAGGCCCGCGCCGGCCTCGACCACGGTGCCATCACCTTCATCCGCAGTGGCAATGATCAGCACAGTGAGGTCAACCCGCTGGGATTTGCTGCCAACTTCGCCGCCAAGTGTGAGAAGAAGGCCGACTCCTGGGAAGTAGTGATTGGCGAAGGCATAGCGGGTCTCCTGCCTGACCAGAACATCTACACGGAGCACGCTGACTCGCCCAAGCAGTATCAGCGCGACTACGAGCGTAGGTCCTACCACTTCTATGACTATCGATGGCGAGCCTCCCTGCCCTACCTTCAGTCAGCGCTGGAACAGCTCGGAGGACGATCAACCGCCGACATCGCAATCAGCTAGAGGAGAAACCCATGACTATCCCAGCTTTGCTCAAGCACCATGGCGTGGATGTACCGCGCTACGTAACCGTTGACGGGCAAATCGTCTTCGACGGTGTCAGGACGTCCGTGACCGGGGCGACCCATCCCGTTCATGCGCTCATTACTGCGGTCGCTCCCCACACGTTTCACGGCGGTGTGGAACGCCTCTCGGTAAGGCAAGACAGCAATTGGTGGGATGACAAAGATGCGCTGCTGATTCACAAGGACGCTATGGCTGTGGCGTTCCCTGGGTTCGCATATGTCCGTCCAACCGAAGATCAGGCACCGGCTTGGTTTGGAACAATCAACACAGGACGCGGCAGCTTCAAGGTTGGAGTCTTTCTCCGGCGGGACGGCGGCCTTCCGAGCATCCGTGTGTTCGGTCCTCGCCTCGGGGCGTACTCCTCCGGCCGGTGGACCGCCTCACCTCACCTCTACCTCAACGGGAACCTTTGTGTAGCGGACCAGAGCGATTGGGACGCCCAAAAGCACACAGCGGTAACCGCCACAGCCTGGGCGGCCCACTGGCTTTCCGCGTACACCGAATGGCGCATGTCCCGACGTTGGCCGGTTGAAGGGGTGCGCCATGTCCTGGCTGAGAGCTAAAGCAGACACGAAGGCCATCGGGTCGGAGCAGGCAGAGCCTGGTGGCGCAGTCATCGCAATGGAACATGTTGCGAATTGGGTTCGATTTGCAGACACCAAAGCAACAATCCTGAGCGCCGGAGTCGCAGCAATCCTCGTCATGGCAGTGAGCCACACGAAAACAGTCATCGCTGGAGCCGGCACCACCCCACAAGGCATCACCGTAATAACACTTGCAGCCGTGTCCGTCGCAGCCCTCCTCTGGACTCTTTTTTGGATCATCCGCGCAATTCGGCCAAGCAGGGAAACCGGCACACTCGACCCAAACCGCTACGCGTGGCCTGCCATGTCTAGGCTCCCTCTTCTCGACCTCCAGCACCACGTCCGAACGATCACCGGCGACGAGGACGCATGGCGTCAAACACACGATCTAGCCAAAATGGCCGACAGCAAGTTCACAGCATGCAGGAAAGCGACAACAGGCTTCGCTGCCCTGATTCTCGCCACGCCTGCCTGCATCATCACCGCCTTGATCAGCACGGCTGGCTAACTCCCTCCGGGCGGACGCTACGTTGCGAGTTAGTTCGGTACCCTGTCGAGTGAAGGAGAGGCGGCACCGGAGCTCAGGACAGGTTCCAGCGACAGTATTTGTGAGGCATAGCCGACTTACCCTCGTCGACGACACCGACGGAGCCGAGGTGAACGAACCAACCCTTGCCCTCAGCGCCTAACTCACCAACCAGAAGGACACCGAGCTACACAGAGATGATGGATCCGGCTCCGGCGCCGGTGTGACTCGCTGTTACACCGACACCCGTGCGGGTTGTCTTCTAGTGGATCTGTCCATCGACGCCGGAGTTTCCGCAGGCCGGGCGGAACATGACTTGATAGGAGCCTGACCGGGAAGTCGCTCGCCTTTGTGCTGTCTGCCCCGACCGGCCTGCGGTGACGTCATTCACCGTTGGAAGGGAACCGTCCTTGTCGAGCATGCCAGCCGTTGCGACCGCCGCCAACAGACCTGCCCAGGTGCTGTTGGTCGCCGGGATCGACACCCACAAGTTCACCCATCACGTAGCCGTCGTGGACCATCTGGGCCGCGGTGTCGCTGAACGCCAGTTCGACACGACCGAGGTCGGCCATGCCGACCTGGTGCGCTTCCTCCAAGCACACGGTCCCATCGATCGAGTCGGCGTCGAAGGCACCGGCTCCTACGGGGCCGGGGTCGCGCGGATCCTCACAGCCGCTGGGTTCGGGGTCCTGGAAGTCGTCCGCCAGAACCGGCAAGCCCGCCGCCTGCACGGCAAGTCCGACCCCATCGACGCCCGCCAGGCCGCGATGTCCGTGCTCGCCGGCACAGGCACCACCGTCCCCAAGAGCGGCGATGGACAGGTCGAGTCGCTGCGGATCCTGATGAGCGAGCGACGCTCAGCAATCAAGGCCAAGACGCAGGCGATCAACCAGATCCAAGCGCTCCTGGTGACCTCCGCCGAGCCGGTACGCACGGCCTATCGCTCACTGAGCGGCGACAAGCTCATCGACACCCTCACTCGCAGTCGTCCCGGCACGAGTGGCTTGGACCCGGCGCACGTGGCCCGCGTGAGCCTGAAGCGCCTCGCGATCAGGCACTCGGCGATGAGCGCTGAGATCGCCGCGATCGATGACCAACTCGAGGCCCTGGTGCGCTCGGTCAACCCGCGGCTGCTGTCCCTCAACGGTGTCGGGGTCGTGACTGCCGCCGTGCTGCTGTCCGCGGCCGGCGACAACCCCGAACGCCTCGCGTCCAAAGCCGCCTTCGCTGCGCTGGCCGGGGTAGCACCAATCCCGGCGTCCTCCGGGCAGCGTGTTCGCCACCGCCTGTCACGAGGCGGGAACCGTTACGCGAACAACGCCCTGCACCGCATCGTTCTGCTGCGCATGCGGCACCGCGAGCCCCGCACCGTGGCCTACTTCGCGCGACGTCGCAGCGAAGGGCTGACCGATCGCGACATCATTCGCTGCCTGAAACGGCACATTGCCAACGAGGTCTACGCCGCTCTCATGAACCCCGTCGTGGAGGACCTGCCCGGGCGCCACCTAAGCCTTGATCCACCGATGAGCGTCAGCGTGACAGTACGTCATTAAAGACGAAATGCCCGTCTGACCGGGGAGAATGGGACTGTCGAAGGTTCACATTCAGCTCGGTGAGAGGGCATC
>NZ_SSWH01000018.1 GCF_004803505.1 Arthrobacter echini | reverse complement strand
ACTATTGAGTTCTCAAACAACAGAAACCACCGGCACCCGACACAGCCAAACCAGCCACATCATCGCTCCGAAGCAACTTCCCAAACCTACCCCCACCAACACCACCACGCAAATCCGCCGTTCCGGGGCGATCTTCCGATCACCGCGATCCTCCGCGGACCCACCTGATGCTTCTCCGTCGTCGTCTGCGCCAGGCGCATGACAACAGCGGAAGAATTTTCGAAGGGGGTTGCTGCCCTCACCGGGGCAACTCCATAACTATACGATGCTGCTCGCTGCTTCGCAAAATCGGCCGCTGACCAAGCGCGAGCGACGGCCAGTGCGGGCGACCGGGCCCGAGCCGACCGACTGCACAGCCGGCGTCAGCCGACCTCTACGACGGCCAGGTTCCGCTTCCCTCTCCTCAGGAGGAGGTACCGCCCGTGCAGGAGTTGGTCCTCGCCGACGGTGTGGTCCGCGTCGGTGATCTTGTGGTTGTTCACGTACGCCCCGCCCTCGGCGACCGTGCGACGAGCCGCGGAATTGCTGGCGGACAGGCCCGACGCCACGAGCAGGTCGACGATTCCGAGGGCACCGGGTTCCGCCCGGACTGCGTCCAGCTCCGCGGTGGCCGATCGAAGGGAGTCCAGGTCGAGTGTCTCCAGATCGCCCTGTCCGAACAGGGCCGACGACGCCGCGATGACCTTCTCCGTCGCCTCCACGCCGTGCACGAGCGAGGTGACGTCGTACGCCAGGGCACGCTGCGCCGCGCGCTGGTGCGGGCGCTCCACCGTCGCCCGCTCGAGGTCCTCGATCTCCGCCCGGCTGCGGAAGGTGAAGATCCGAAGCCGCTCGGCGACGTCGGCATCCGAGGTGTTGAGCCAGAACTGGAACATGGCGTAGGGAGTGGTCATCGCGGCATCGAGCCAGACGGCGTTGCCCTCGCTCTTGCCGAACTTGGTGCCGTCGGAGTTCGTGATCAGCGGCGTTCCGATCGCGTGGACACTCGTGCCCTCCACCTTGCGCACCAGCTCGGTGCCGCTGGTCAGATTGCCCCACTGGTCGGAGCCGCCGGTCTGCAGCACGCAGTCGTAGTCACGGAACAGCTGGAGGTAATCCATCCCCTGCAGGATCTGGTAGCTGAACTCGGAGTAGCTGATGCCCTCCTCCGAGTTCAGGCGTTTGGCCACCGTCTCCTTCTTGATCATGGTGCCCACCCGGAAGTACTTGCCGACGTCGCGCAGGAAGTCGATGACGCTCATCGGACCGGTCCAGTCGAGGTTGTTCACCATGCGGGCGGCGTTGTCGCCCTCGAAGTCGAGGAACTTCTGCACCTGGCCCTGGAGGTAGCCCACCCACTCGGACACGGTCTCCTTCGTGTTCATGGTGCGCTCCGCGGTCGGGCGTGGGTCGCCCACCAGGCCCGTCGATCCGCCCACGAGCCCGAGGGGCCTGTGCCCGGCGAGCTGCAGCCGGCGCATGGTCAGGAGCTGGACGAGATTGCCCAGATGCAGGCTGGCCGCCGTCGGATCGAAACCGCAGTAGAACGTGATGGGTGGACCGGCCAGCAGTTCCTTCAGCTCGCCCTGGTCCGTGGAGACATGCACCAGCCCACGCCACACCAGTTCGTCGTAGACGTCCTCGAAGGAGGAATCGTTGCGCTGACCTGCAAGGCCACTGACCGGAGAATCTTTTTGCTGGGACACCCCACCAAATTATCAGTCGGCGATACCCGCGGGGATCTCACCGGTCGAGATGACGCGCAGGCGCTGGGTCGGTCGCGTCATCGCCACGTAGAGATCCCCGACCCGGGCAGCGGCGGAATCGAGCATCTCCTGCGGTTCGAGGATCACGACGCCGTCGAACTCCAGGCCCTTGGACCCCCGCGGTGAGATCACCACGATGTCCTGACCCGGCCCGCCCGACCCTGACCCGACGCGGTCCCCGTAGTCGGCGGTGAGCGCGGAGCGGACCCCCGGCAGGATTGCCTCGGGGGCGATGACGGCGAGCAGGCCGCCGTCGATCGCTGCCAGCTCTTCCGGAACAGCCTGGGCGAGGGCCGGCTCGAGCTCCGTCACGGTCTCGAGGATCGGAGCGAACCGGCCTTCCCGCACCGCCCTGGGTGCCGAGACGACGAGCCCTGCCGCGTTGGCCATGCGGACGGCTGATTCGGCGATCTGCGCCGGCGTGCGGTAGTTGACCGTCAGTTCCTCGAGCCGCCAGCGATCGCCCACGAACGGTTCCAGAGCCTCGCGCCAGGAACTCGATCCCGCGGCCGAGCTCGTCTGGGCAATGTCGCCGACGATCGTGAAGGACTTCAGCGGACAGCGCCGCATGAGCAGCCGCCACTGCATGGGTGAGAGCTCCTGTGCCTCGTCGACCACGATGTGCCCGTAGGCCCAGGTGCGGTCGGCAGCGGCACGATCGGCGGCGGTTTCCCTCGTGGCAGCGACCTCGTTGTACCGGGCGAGGTCCTCGGCGCTCAGCACACCGTCCACTCCGGAATCCTCGAGCGAGGAGTTCACGTTCTCGAGGGCCCGCTCGGCATTCGCCAGATCGCGCTTGCGCTCCTGGTCGCGCGCGGCGTCGTCGCGTCCCGCAGAGACATCCAGGTCGCCCAGCAGTTCCGCGGCCTCGTCGAGCAGCGGTACGTCGGCTTCCGTCCAGGGGGCATCCACCGGGCGCGCCAGCGACGCGAGCTCGTCGTCGCTCAGGGTGGGAGCCGCGGCGCGCAGGAGTTCGGGACGCGCGAACAGTTCGGAGACCAGCTTCTGCGGTGTCAGCGGCATCCACACGAGGTTCAGGGCGATCCGCACGTCACGTGCGCTGCGGACATCCTCCGCGAGATACGCCCGATCAGCGTTGTTCCCCCCGCCCGAGGACTCCTCGAGCTTCTCCAGCAGCTGCTCCGTGAGTTCCCGGAGCAGCGTCCTCACGAAGGTGATGCGCGCCTCGTTGTGCGGCTTCCCCGTTGCACGGGCGCGTTCGCGGGCCCTGGAGACCTGACGCGGCGTCAGGGTGAGCATCGTGCCCTCGACGTTCAGTCGCTGGTCACCTGCCGGTATCCGCTCGCGATTCGTGACGGCGTTCCGGAGGACGGTCGCCATCTCCAGGCTGCCCTTCACGGCGGCCGTCCGCTCGTCGACCTCCGGGACGGTGTGGACACCGGGCATCAGCGTACCGATACCGGCCATGACGACGCCGGTCTCGCCCAGGGAGGGCAGCACACGTTCGATGTAGCGCATGAAGGCATCGGTGGGCCCGACCAGCAGCACACCAGCGGATTTCAGCCGGTCGCGGTGGGTGTAGAGGAGATAGGCGGCCCGGTGCAGCGCCACCGCCGTCTTGCCCGTTCCCGGTCCTCCCTGGACCACGGTGACACCGGGCAAGGGTGCACGGATGATCCGATCCTGCTCCGCCTGGATGGTGCTGACGATGTCGGACATCTGCCCGGTGCGGCGCGAGTCCAGTGCGGCGAGCAGGGCTCCTTCGCCCTGCAGGGACGCGTCGTCGCCGAGCAGGTCGGCGTCCAGGACGTCGTCCTCGATGGCCACGACCTCGCGCCGGGACAGCATCAGGTGCCTCCGGCGTCGGACCCCCATGCGCTCGAAGGCCGTGGCCTGGTAGAACGTACCCGCCTCGGGCGCGCGCCAGTCCACCATCAGCTGCTGGAGGTCCTCGTCACTGAGGCCGATCCGGCCGATGTACCGCGTGTCGCCGGAATCGAGATCGAGCCGCCCGAAGACCAGGCGATCGTCCACCGCGTTGAGCTGGGCCAGCCGGTCCTCGTACATGGTGGCGAAGGCGTCACGCTCGGAGCGGTTCTGGTGGGATCCCGCGGCCTGGGTGCGGCGGACCTCGGCCAGTTGCCGTGCCTTCTCCGCACGGAGTTCATCGAGACGCTCGTACAGACCATCCACGTAATCGCGCTCGGCTTCGAGCTCTGTTCTGGTCCGGGACGTCTCGTGCATCGGATACTTCCTTCGAAAGGCGGACCGTCAAGTCTAGCCGGACGGCAACCGGCGCCCGCTACACGCTTTCCAGCGCCAGGACCGTCCGTCCCGCCAGCGGAGCCCGTCCAGCGAGCTCGGTGATCTCGAGGACCACTGCGCAGCCGACGACGACGGCGCCCGCCCTCTCGAGCAACGTGCATGCCGCGGCGAGTGTTCCGCCCGTGGCCAGGACGTCGTCGAGCACCAGGACCCGCGCGCCGGGCGCCAGATCGGAGGTGTGGATCTCCAGGGCAGCCTGCCCGTATTCGAGGTCGTACGCCTCGCGGTACACGCGGCGCGGCAGCTTGCCCTCCTTGCGGATGGCCACGAGTCCCGTGCCGGTCGCGTAGGCGACGGCCCCGGCGAGGAGGAAGCCCCGCGCCTCCACGCCGGCCACGGCATCGAACCGGCCGGCGAAGGCCTCCGCGATGGCATCGATCACCACTCTGAAGGCGGCTGCGTCGGCGAAGACGGGTGTGAGGTCCCGGAACTGGATGCCGGGCGCGGGCACGTCGGGGACGACGACGCCGAGGCGGTCGATCGCCTCCCTCGCCTGGTTCCCGAGCCGGGAGAGCGAAGGATCCGGGGTGCTATTGCTGTCGGCTCCGCTGGTTGTCACGGCTCCACTGTACGCACCGGGTGCCGCTTGCCGGGCCGGAACCGGGAGACGGTCGGTTCCGCAGGCAGCCAGAAGCGCCAGGGGTACTCCTCGGTGCCGGCCGCACCGCTCACCCCGACACGCGGACCCCGCTCGACCAGCGCAGGCTGCTCGTCCGGCAGGACGAGGCGGAAGGGATCGGCGAGCGCGTCGCTGCCGTCGAACCGGCGGTCCAGTCCGAGCGCCTGGGCGAGCCGCGCCGGCCCGCGGGCGAGATCGAGGTCCGACGCCGGGCGGGAGCGGCGCTCGCGGGCCAGCTCGGCGCCGTCGACGATCTCTCCGGCTCGCAGGAGCACACCCGTGGCCCACCCTTCGGTGCCGCAGACGATGTTGGCGCAGTAGTGCATCCCGTAGGTGAAGTAGACGTAGAGATGGCCGGCGGATCCGAACATGCTCGCGTTCCGTGCGGTCCTCCCCCGGAAGGCATGGGAGCCGGGGTCCTCGGCGCCGAGGTACGCCTCCACCTCGGTGATGCGGACAGTGACTGGGCCGTCGTCGCCCGCATGGGTCAGGTGGGCGCCGAGGAGCCAGGGGGCGACGTCGAGCGCGCTGCCCGAGAGCCGCTCGCGGAGTGTGGGGTCTGCTCTGTCCTGGTCCGGCACGCCTCGACGGTAGCAAGGATCGGCCTGGGCCGGCGGACGCACGCTTCCGCACCGTGATGTCCGATTCCCGCTGGTTCTCCCCTGCGCCCGATGCGAGGATGGCGGCATGGACTTCCGGCAGCAGTACGCGGCCATCGACGCGCGGGATACGCGCTTCGACGGGCAGTTCATCACGGCCGTCTCGAGCACGGGCATCTACTGCAGGCCGTCGTGCCCGGCGCGGACGCCCAAGCCCGCCAATGTCACCTTCTACCGCACCTCCGCCGCAGCGCACGACGCCGGGTACCGGGCCTGCAAGCGCTGCCTGCCCGACGCGGTGCCCGGCGATCCCGCGTGGAATCTACGGGGTGATACCGCTGCGCGGGCGATGCGCCTCATCATTGACGGCGAGGTGGACCGGACAGGGGTAGGCGGTCTCTCGATGCGGCTCGGGTACTCCACGCGCCAGCTGGGCCGGATCCTCCGGCAGGAGCTCGGTGCCGGTCCCCTCGCACTCGCCCGGGCGCAACGCGCTCAGACGGCGAGGACGCTGCTCACGGCGTCGTCCCTGCGCTTTGCCGACGTGGCGTTCGCCTCGGGCTTCGGCAGCATCCGGCAGTTCAATGAGACGCTCCAGCAGGTTTTCGGTCTCACGCCGGGTCAGCTGCGGGAGGCGTCCGGGCGGGGTCATAGTGGAAGCGGCCGCATCGACCGCGCGGCCGACGTTGACCCCACCGGCGGTCCCTTGCGGATCTCCCTGCTCCTGCCCACACGGCTGCCCTACGACAACGGGATCTTCGGCGTGCTGGCAGCCGGCTCGGTGGAAGGCATTGAGCTGGGGACGGCGTCGACCTACGAGCGGACCCTCCGTCTTCCCGGCGGACCCGCCTGGTTCCGTACCGAGTCCGCCCGTACGGGCAGCAACGGCCGCGCTGCCCTGCCGGTCACCGTGTCGGTGAGCGGACTCGGCGATCTTCCGCCGCTGCTGAGCCGGATCAGGCGGCTCTTCGATCTGGACGCCGATCCCGTGGCGATCGATACTGCGCTCTCCCGCGTGCCGGTCCTGCGCGGGCTGGTCGCCGCGCGGCCCGGCCTGCGCCTGCCCGGCGCCGTCGATGCCGACGAGACCCTGCTGCGCGCGGTCGTCGGGCAGTACATCGGGCATCCGGGCGGCGCCGCAGCGTATGCCCGGCTTGCAGCGTCGGGACCCGAGGTGCAGCTCCCGGGCTCCACGTTGACCAGGATCTTTCCGTCCGCGCAGGACATCGCAGCGGCGCCGGACGCGCTCCTTCCCGCATCCCGCCGCTGCAGGCAGACTCTCCGTGCCGTGGCACAACAGCTTGCCTCCGGAGCGCTCGCCATCGACGTCGGAGCGGACGCGGACGAGCTGCGGGCGCAACTGCTCGACGTCGACGGCGTCAGCCCCTGGACCGCCGAGTACGTGATCATGCGTGTCCTCGGCCACCCCGACATCGAGCTACCGGACGACCCAGCTGTCCGGGCGGGCTGGTCTACGGTCGTCGGCGCGGCGGGCGGACCGGCGTGTGACGCGAGGAACGGCACGCGCGGCGGTCCGGGCCGTGCTGATGCGGGCGACGCCGGTTCCAGAACCGGATCGAGCGGCGCCAGCTCGGTCGACGCTGAATCGGCCGGTTCCTGTTCATCGGGTGCTTCCTCGCCACGCGCCGGCTGGGGCCTCGATCGGGCGATGGCGGCCGTACGCCCCTGGCGTTCCTACGCGGGCGAGCATCTGCGGAGAGCGGCAGCACTCGCCGGACCGATGAACGCCCTGTCCGCTGGAGCCGAAGTGGCTGGCAACGCCGCATACTTTGACCCAGTCACCGATCGGAAGTAGCCCTCATGCACGCCACCACTGAAACCCCCGTCCTGCGCGGCGCGACCACCGTCACCATCGACACACCAGACGGCGCCTTCACCGTCATCGAGGCGGACGGCGCCGTCCTGTCCTCGGGCTGGACCGACGAGCCCGCCGACCTCACGGGCCAGATCCATCCCAGCATCAGGGCAACCAGCTTCGACCCCGCGGCGTCCGACGTGCAGCCGATCCTCGACGCCGTCGCGCGCTACTACGACGGCGACTTCGCCGCGGTCGCGCAGGTGCGCGTGCGGCAGGTGTCGGGCCCCTTCCGCACCCACGCGTGGGAGGTGCTGCGCACGGTGGAGGCAGGGTCCATCGCCACCTATCTGCAGTACGCCGAACGGGCCGGGAACCCGACCGCCGTCCGTGCTGTTGCGGGCGCCTGCGCCAAGAACGCCGCAGCGCTCTTCGTGCCCTGCCACCGCATCATCAGGACCGACGGCACGCTCGGCGGCTTCCGCTGGGGCCTGCCCGTCAAGCAGCGGCTCCTCGATCGGGAGGCCGGTCGCTCGGTCTGAGGCGCTTCTACCCGGTCAGACGGTGACGAGCCGCTGCCGGGAGGCCATGTCCCGGTACAGCTCGCTGCTGTCGAGGAGCTCCTCGTGCGTGCCGACGGCGGCGACCCTGCCCTGGTCGAGGACCACGATCTGGTCGAAGTCGGCCACGGTGGAGAGGCGGTGCGCGACGACGACGACGGTCCTGTCGCGCGAGGCCTCCCCCAGGGTCCGCTGCAGCAGCTGCTCGGTCCTCGAATCGACAGCAGACGTCGGTTCGTCCATCAGCAGCAGGGGCCGATCCGCGAGGATGGTCCGCGCCCAGGCCAGGCGCTGCCGCTGTCCACCGGAGAGCCGGATGCCGTCCTCGCCCAGATTGAGGTCGAGACCGTCGTCGCTGCGGTCGCCGAGCGCGTCGAGACCCACGGCTGCGAGGACGCGGCGCAGCTGATCGTCGGTCGCCTCGGGGGCAGCGAGCCGGAGATTGTCGGCGAGGGTCCCGCTCAGCACGGGCGCCTCCTGCTCCACGAGACCGATCCGTGAGCGCAGGGCCGAGCGCGGCAGGTCGGGCAGCGCGACGCCGTCCAGGCGGATGGTGCCGCCCGTCGGCTCGTAGAAGCGTTCCAGCAGCGCCAGCACCGTGGATTTGCCCGCGCCCGACGGCCCCACGAGGGCCGTTCTGCTGCCCGCCGGGACGCTGAAGCTCACGCCGTCGAGGACGGGCTGATCGATGTCGTCGAGCGCTGCCAGAGCGCCCTCCGGTGATACTGGGGTGCTGCGCCGGGCACCGACCGCCGTCGCGCCGCCCTGTCCGGTGGCGGCGGCGTCGTCGTCCACCGGTGCGTAGCTGAAGCTCACGTCGCGCAGTTCGATGGTGCCGGGTCGGGCCGCGGTGCCCGCCGGCATGGGTTCTGCTGATCGCTGGACCAGGCCTGCCTCGTCGGCGCGCTCCGGTTCGAGCCGGGCGATCTCCTGGATGCGGTCCAGCGCCGCGAGTCCGGACTGGATCTGCACGAACGCGCTCATGGCCGAGCCGATGGGCATCACCAGGAGGAACAGGTAGAGGATGAAGGCGATCAGATCGCCCAGCAGCAGCTCGCCCGCCGCGACGCGGATGCCGCCGACGGCGAGCACCACGATGAAAGCGCCCTGGATGCAGATGGACATGATGGGCTGCACTGCCGCCTGCAGGCGTGCCATCGCGATGCCGGCGCGGAAGGCCTTCGTGGCTTCGACGTCGATCACGGCGGCTTCGCGTTCCTCGGCCACGGAGGCCTTGATGGTGCGGATGCCGGAGAGACCGCGCTCCACGGCGGCGGTCATCGAGCCGACCGCGTCCTGCACGTCGCGGCTGCGCCTGCGGATCAGCCGTGCGAGGAACAGGACCCCGCCGGCACCCACGACGACGGCGCTCAGCGTGATCCCGAACAGGAGCGGATCGATCAGCACCATCAGGACGACGGCGGCGAAGAACATGAGGATGGAGGAGACGATCTCGAACAGCCCCGAGGTGATGACGCTGCGCATCAGGGTGGTGTCGGAGCCGACGCGGGAGATCAGATCGCCCACGCGCCGGCGGTCGAACTCCTTGATGGGCAGTGCGAGCAATCGCCCCACGAGGGATCGGCGCACCCCGAGCACCACCGACTCCGCGGTGCGCTGGAGCAGGTAGGACTGCGCTGCGCCGAAGACCGCCCCGCCGAGCGTGATGGCAACCAGCAGCCAGATGAAGATGGTCGCGGGCTCACTGGCGGAGACCGAGTTGACCAGCTGCTGGACCATGAGCGGTTGGGCGATCGACAGGCCGGTCGAGATCAGGGAGACGACGGCGACGACGACGAGGATCCGCACGTGTCCGCGCAGATAGGGGAAGAACTCCCGGAGGGTGGCACGCTGTGCGGTGGGCTGCATGCTCTTACGGTGCGCCGGTCGCCCCAGGTGAGTCAAAGCACTTCGCGGCAGGCGTAGCGGGAAGGTTTCGGGTACCAGCAGGAGTAGCGCAGAAGATGGAAGGCACCCTCAATATTTCGCGCGGTGTTGTGCACCTAGCCGATACGGCCCCGCAATGCCGTACATGTCAGACCTACTAGCTGTTGTGGGTCATGAGGTTAGTGAGCTCGGAGCAGGTTGACAACATCCACACAGCTTGCGCTTTCTCGGTTGCATTGATGAAGGGTCCTACCGGTCTAGCCGGTGCACCTGCTAAACCGTCGACAAGGTGCCAAGCTTTTTGGTCACTCGCTCTGCGATTTGCATTGCATCCGAGTAGCTGAATGCTGCTCCACGTTCAATCCCCGCGTGGCCATACCAAAACGCTGCTAATCTATCCAAATTGTCGCGCTGAAAGCTTGGCTCAATCCGACCCCTCAGAAGCGTGCCGATAACAACCGCGATGGCTTCCGACGTTCTCCAAGGGGCGTCCTGCATCTGAAATAGACCTAACGTAATGCGAAGGCGCTTTAGAGAGCAATAGTAAACTACACGTTCCGCAGCCCTAAACCACGCCTTCCGCTCAAAAGTTTCGACTAACATCAAGCACACCAGGAATTCGTCCCAGTTCGGGTTCTCAGAGGTTTTCGGTCGGCTCGCTAGTATTTTCCCAGCAAGGCGCTGATATGCAGCAGACTCTGCATAGTCTGCCAACCGCCACGAATACAGGCCAAGAGTAATGTTGCGGCAGCATTCTCCTTCCTCATCAAACATCGTCGTGCCCGCGCCGACGGTCTAGCCTCGCTTGAGCGCCACGACCAAACGTAGTGAAGAACAGAATTACAAGCGCAGTTAGCGCCCAGTTTACGAAACTCTCTTGGACGTACACCCAAATGTCTCCTTCCCCGGCCCTCCGCATAACCTCTGCGATATACCCACCGAGGAGCGTCAAACCGCCGTAGCTCACGAAGAGCGACACATAGAGCAGAGGGACCGCAAGAGCTCGCCGTGAGACTCCTACTGGCAAACCATGAAATACTACTGGCCAAATGAGAAGTACGGCCGCCAATGCGCCGACCGCGGCAAGGGACGCGCCATACACGCCCAATATCGAGCATATGAAACCAATTAGTATGGGATAGAGCAGTCGACGAATCAATGCAGCTCGCGTACTGCGCTGAAAGATAAGGAAGTTAAACCCAAAGCCCGAAACGAGCTCACTAAACGAGAAGTACGGACCCAGCAGTTTTGCATCAATTCTTATGATTAGCGCCAGAACAAAGGAGGGTATTACGACCGCCGGCCATGGCGAAAAGTCGAAGAAGTCCATGTAAGTCAGCTTACTTTGTCCTACCTGCCCGCAGAGACAACCGTTCAACCTCAGGGATGCGGAGAATGATAGTCCCTTCATTTCAGTATCAACCCTGTAGACCGAATGACCGGACCTACAGGTCCTCGCCGAACCTGGCATGTTCCCGGCGGTCAGGATCACACGCCTTTCGCCTTCGGCTCCAACATGCCAGGCAAAATGCGAATAGTACAGTGGATAATCCGAAAAGGCGGCGCAGCTGCTCAGAACGAACGCAAGTGCGTAGCCCTTGCAACCGACGTCAACACTATATGCTCCTCAAACCCGTCCATAGAGCATGCGCAGCCAGGTCGTTACGGTCCCCAGAAGGATCTACCTCGGCGTCACATCCCTGCGTACTCCCGGACGCTGTCGAGCTCTGCCTTCAGGGCCGTGAGCTGACGCCGCACCGCCGTCGGCGCCGTCCCGCCCTGTGCGTCACGGCTGGCCAGTGAGCCCTCGACCGTCAGGACCTCGCGGACCGCCGGGGTGAGGTGCGGGGAGATGCCGGCATACTCCTCGTCGGTCAGATCCCACAGCTCGACGCCGCGCTGCTCGGCGACGCGGACGGCCGCACCCGAGAGTTCGTGGGCCTCCCGGAAGGGCACGCCCTGCCGCACGAGCCACTCGGCGATGTCGGTGGCGAGCGCGAAACCCTGTGGTGCGAGCGACGCCATGCGCTCGGTGTTGAATACCAGAGTGGCGATCATGCCGGAGACCGCGGGCAGCAGCACCTCGAGCGTGTCGATGGCGTCGAACACCGGCTCCTTGTCCTCCTGCAGATCCCGGTTGTACGCCAGGGGCAGGCCCTTGAGGGTGGCGAGCAGCCCGGTGAGATCACCGATGAGGCGGCCGGCCTTGCCGCGGGCGAGCTCGGCGACGTCGGGGTTCTTCGTGACCGGGCCCGACGGTGCACAAGCACCCCGAACACCTCGCCGCCGCGAGAATGCCGGTCGGCAGTAACGTCACCGGTCCGAGCCACCGCCGACATGGGACGGTGCAACGTTGCCGCCGCGCGACAGAAAT
This sequence comes from Arthrobacter echini, assembly GCF_004803505.1. GTDB lineage: Bacteria > Actinomycetota > Actinomycetes > Actinomycetales > Micrococcaceae > Arthrobacter_D > Arthrobacter_D echini. The sequence continues at coordinate 14,527 of NZ_SSWH01000018.1, read as the reverse complement.
CGGGCTGATATCACCTGTGCAGGACCGTCCGCGATCAGCCAAACCGGTCGGCTCGCAGAACATGGGCGGTCAGGGAATGACTCGGCGCTTCTTCGCGTTGAACAGATCAATGCATACGCATCTATTCGATCAGGTAGGAGCCATGACGAAAGTAGCAGTGATCACAGCAGGACTCGGCGTTCCATCGTCCAGTCGGATGCTTGCCGACCAGTTGTCGGACGCCCTGAGGACCGAGCTGTCCCTCTCGGGCCAGGACGCCACCGTCGACGTTCTCGAACTTCGTAACTACGCAGTGGATATCGCGCAGCACCTGGTGAGCGGCTTCGCGCCACCCGCCCTGGCAGCCGCCATCCAGAGTGTCACGGACGCAGACGCGCTCATCGTCGTCAGCCCTGTCTTCACAGGGTCCTACAGTGGGCTGTTCAAGTCCTTCTTCGATGTCATCGACAACACGGCGCTCGAGGGCATGCCCGTTCTCATGGGGGCAACAGGCGGCAGCGCGCGGCACGCCCTGGTTCTCGAGCACGCCATGCGACCCCTTTTCACTTACCTGCGCACGCGGGTGGTCCCCACCGCCGTCTATGCGGCTCCTCAGGACTGGGGAGTCGGCGAGGACGATGAACCGGCACTGGAGCAGCGGGCACGCCGTGCCGCGCGGGAGCTCGCTGCAATGCTCGCCGGTCGTTCCGTCACCCCGGCACGCCCTGCGAACGACCGGATCGAACCGTCTGCGCCGTTCGAGGACCTCCTGGCACGAATTCAGGCTCCGGCCTCCTGAGTTGTTGCCAGCCGGACCGGAGGGCAACAGCTCACTACCCGGCGACAGTCCGAGGACACCTCGGGCTCCCAGCCACCCACCCCCAGCAAGTCCGCATACGTTTGGAGAAGAATCATGGAAATCGGTGTTTTCACGGTCAGCGACGTCACCCGGAACCCCCTTACCGGTGAGACACCCACCGAGGGGGAGCGGATCAAGGCCGCCGTCGCCATCGCCAAGAAGGTCGAAGAGATCGGCATGGACGTCTATGCCACGGGCGAGCACCACAACCCGCCCTTCTACGCCAGCTCCCCGACAACCATCCTCGGCTACATCGCCGCCCAGACCGAGCGCATCACGTTGTCCACCAGCACCACCCTGATCACCACCAATGACCCGGTCAAGATCGCCGAGGACTTCGCGACGTTGCAGCACCTCGCCGATGGACGTGTGGACCTGATCCTCGGTCGTGGCAACACCGCACCCGTCTACCCCTGGTTCGGCAAGAACCAGCAGGACAGCGTCGAACTGACCATCGAGAACTACAACCTGCTGCGCCAGCTGTGGGACAACGACGTCGTGAACTGGGACGGCAAGTACCGCACACCGCTGCGCAACTTCACTTCCACCCCGCGCCCGCTGGGCGGGGTCCCACCGTTCGTCTGGCACGGTTCCATCCGAACCCCGGAGGTGGCCGAGATCGCCGCGTACTTCGGTGACGGGTTCTTCGCCAACAACATCTTCTGGCCCAAGGAGCACTACCAGCAGCTGATCGGCCTTTACCGGGAACGCTACGCCCACTACGGCCACGGCACCGCCGACCAGGCGATCGTGGGACTCGGCGGACAGTTCTTCATGGCCCGGAAGTCACAGGATGCGGTGAGGGAGTTCCGTCCGTTCTTCGACAACGCCCCTGTCTACGGCCACGGGCCGACGATGGAGAGCTTCATGGACCAGACGCCCCTGACGGTCGGCAGCCCCCAGGAAGTCATCGAGAAGACCCTTTCCTTCCAGGAGTTCTTCGGGGACTACCAGCGCCAGCTGTTCCTCATCGATCACGCCGGGCTGCCACTGAAGACGGTCCTGAACCAGCTCGACCTCTTCGGCGAACTCGTTCTTCCCGAACTACGCGCAGAATTCGCCAAGCGGCGTCCCGCCCACGTCCCTGACGGACCGGTGCGCGCCACGCAGAAGGTCGGCGCGGCCGCAGGGTAGCCACAGTCATGAGGTAGTGACGGCCGGAACTACCTCATGACCACACTGTCGACGGTGCCCCTACGTCGCCCCTACCCCACCGTCACGAGTGCGCGTACTCCCGGACGCCGTCGAGCTCTGCCTTCAGCGCCGTGAGCTGACGCCGCACGGCCGACGGCGCCGTCCCGCCCTGCGCGTCGCGGCTGGCCAGCGACCCCTCGACCGTCAGGACCTCGCGGACCGCCGGGGTGAGGTGCGCGGAGATGCCGGCGAACTCCTCGTCGGTCAGATCCCACAGCTCGACGCCGCGCTGCTCGGCCACGCGGACGGCCGCACCCGAGAGCTCGTGCGCCTCACGGAAGGGTACGCCCTGCCGCACGAGCCACTCGGCGATGTCGGTGGCGAGCGCGAAACCCTGCGGGGCCAACGACGCCATGCGCTCGGTGTTGAACACCAGCGTGGCGATCATGCCGGACACCGCGGGCAGCAGCACCTCGAGCGTGTCGATGGCGTCGAACACCGGCTCCTTGTCCTCCTGCAGATCCCTGTTGTAGGCCAGGGGCATGCCCTTGAGCGTGGCGAGCAGCCCGGTAAGATCGCCGATGAGGCGGCCGGCTTTCCCGCGGGCGAGCTCGGCGACGTCGGGATTCTTCTTCTGCGGCATGATCGAGGAGCCGGTGGAGAAGGCGTCGTCGAGCGTGACGAACGAGAACTCCTTGGTGGCCCAGATGATGATCTCCTCGCTCACGCGGGAGAGATCCACCCCGATCATCGCGCTTACCCAGGCGAACTCCGCGTACACGTCCCGCGAGGCGGTGCCGTCGATGGAGTTGTGCGTCGCCGAGAAGAAACCGAGATCCGCGGCCACGGCCTCGGGGTCGAGCCCGAGGGACGATCCCGCGAGGGCGCCCGAACCGTAGGGCGAGACGCCGGTGCGGCGGTCCCAGTCCTGGAGTCGCTGCACGTCGCGCAGCAGCGCCCAGGCGTGGGCGAGCAGGTGGTGACTGAGCAGCACGGGCTGCGCGTGCTGCAGGTGGGTGCGCCCGGGCATCGGCACCTCGAGGTGCGCCTCCGCCTGGTCGACGAGGGCGGTGATCGTCGCAAGGACGCCGCCCGCGATGATCCGGGCGTGGTCCCGCAGGTACATGCGGCCGAGCGTGGCCACCTGGTCGTTGCGGGAGCGCCCGGCACGCAGCTTGCCGCCCAGAGCAGGGCCCGCCCGCTCGATGAGCCCGCGCTCCAGCGCCCCGTGCACGTCCTCGTCGGTCTCGGCCGGTTGGTACGCGCCGGAGCGCACATCGGCGTCGAGAGCCTCCAGGGCGGCGGTCATACCGGCGAGCTCGTCATCGTCGAGCAGACCTGCGCGGTGCAGCACGCGGGCGTGGGCCTGGGAGCCGGCGATGTCGTACGTGGCCAGCCGCCAGTCAAAGTGCGTGGACTTGCTCAGGGCCGCGAGGGCATCGGCGGGGCCGCCGGCGAACCGGCCGCCCCACAGCGATCCGGTATTGGTCCCCGAGCGCCCCCCTACCTCGCTTCGCTCGGCCGGGGACCCCTGCCCGTCAGCCGGAGCGCCATCCGCTGGCGCCATCAGGCGCCCGCCCGCTCGTCCCGGCTCGAGGCCACCTTCGAGGAGAGGCCGAAGATCTCGATGAAACCGCGCGCCATCGACTGGTCGAAGGTGTCGCCGGAGTCGTAGGTGGCCAGGTTGAAGTCGTAGAGCGCGACGTCGGAGCGGCGGCCCGTCACGGTGGCGCGGCCGCCGTGCAGGTCCATGCGGATGTCGCCCGTGACGTACTTCTGCGTGTCGTCGATGAAGGTGTCCAGCGAGCGCTTCAGCGGGGAGAACCACTGGCCGTCGTACACCAGCTCGGTCCAGCGCTGGCCCACGGTCTTCTTGAACCGGGCCTGCTCGCGCTCGATCGTGACGTTCTCGAGCTCGCGGTGCGCGGCGATGAGCGACATCGCCCCCGGTGCCTCGTAGATCTCGCGGCTCTTGATCCCCACGAGACGGTCCTCCACGATGTCGATGCGACCCACGCCCTGCGCGCCGGCGCGGCGATTGAGCTCCTCGATGGCCTGCAGCGGCGTGACGGCGTTGCCGTCGATCGCCACGGGGATGCCCTCCTTGAAGGAAATGGTCACCTCGTCCGCGGCGGGCGGGAACTCGGGGGACGCCGTGTAGTCGTAGACGTCCTTGGTGGGACCGTTCCAGATGTCCTCGAGGAAGCCGGTCTCGACGGCGCGTCCCCAGACGTTCTGGTCGATCGAGAACGGGTTCTTCTTGGTGGTCTCGATCGGCAGGCCCTTCTCCTCGGCGAAGGCGATGGCCTTGTCACGGGTCAGGGCCAGATCGCGGACCGGCGCGATGCAGCGCAGATCCGGGCCGAGGGTCTGGATGCCCACCTCGAAGCGGACCTGGTCGTTGCCCTTGCCCGTGCAGCCGTGGGACACGGTGGTCGCCCCGAACTGGCGGGCCGCGGCCACGAGGTGCTTGACGATCACCGGACGCGACACGGCCGACACGAGCGGGTACGCGTCCATGTACAGGGCGTTCGCCTTCAGTGCGGCCATGCAGTAGTCGGTGGCGAACTCCTCGCGGGCGTCGGCCACATACGCCTCGACGGCGCCGCAGTCGAGGGCGCGCTGGCGGATGGCCTCGAGCGATTCACCGCCCTGTCCGACGTCGACGGCCACGGCGATCACCTCGGCCCCGGTGGCTTCGGCGATCCAGCCGATGGCGACGGAGGTGTCGAGTCCGCCGGAGTAGGCGAGGACGATGCGTTCGGTCACGGGGAATGCTCCTTCTGGTGTCCGGGGGCTGCCCGGGGAATGGTGGTTCGGTGGGACGTGCTGGTTCGGGGACGGGTGGTGCGGATTGGGAACCGCTGCTGCTGCCAGCGTAGCGGTGGGCTGAATAGATGGATCGTGTCAGGTGAGTCGGATCAGGTAGGCCGCATCAGGTGGGCCGGCCCGGGATGGGCAGGTTCAGCTAGGCAGCGGCGGATCGGCGCCGCCCTGGGGCTCCTGCGCCAGGGCGAGGAAGCGCTCGGCGAGGGCCGCACCGCCGTCGACCTCCCGGCTCACGAGCATGACGGTGTCGTCGCCGGCGAGCGTCCCCAGCACGGAGGGCATCACCGAGTGGTCGATCGCCAGGGCCAGGAAGTTCGCGGCACCGGGCGGCGTGCGCAGCACGGCGATGTTCCCCGACGATTCCGCCGTCACCAGCAGCTCGTTGCAGAGCCGGGCGAGCCGCGCGTCGAGTGCTTCCTGGGAGACGCCGCTGCGCGAGTGCCGTCCGCCACCCTCCACGGGGACCGCGTAGATCAGGGCGCCGTCGGCTCCGCGCACGCGCACCACCCCGAGTTCCACCAGATCCCGCGAGAGCGTTCCCTGGTTCACCTGCACGCCCTCCTCCGCCAGGAGCGCCGCGAGCTCCACCTGGGACCGGACGGACTCCTTGGTGAGCAGATCGGTGATCCGGGCATGCCGGGCCGTCTTCGTGGTGGGACGCGCGCCGTCGCGCTGCACGGTCATGAGCCGGCCCCCGACGCCGAGATGTCCTGCGCGGACTGCTCCACGAGCCACGTCATGAGCGCCTTCTGGACGTGCAGCCGGTTCTCCGCCTCGTCCCACACCAGCGATTGCGGGCCGTCGATCACGCCGGCGGAGATCTCGTAGCCGCGGTAGGCGGGAAGGCAGTGGAGCACGACGGCGTACGGCGCGGCACGCTCCATGGCCGCCTCGTCGACGGCGTAGGCCCGGAACAGGTCCTGCCGCGCAGCCTTCTGGTCCTCCTGGCCCATGGAGACCCAGGTGTCGGTGGCGACGACGTCGGCGTCGGCGAGCGCGACGCCGGGGTCCGTGGTGACCAGGACCGATCCCCCGGTCTCGGCGGCACGTGCCTCGGCCGCAGCGACGACGTCGGCGGCCGGGAGGAAGCCCTCCGGTCCGGCGATCCGCACGTGCATGCCCGCCGTGACCCCGGCGAGGAGATAGGAGTTGGCCATGTTGTTGGCGCTGTCTCCCAGGTAGGTCATGGTCAGGCCCGCGAGGGCGCCCTTGTGCTCGCGGATGGTGAGCAGATCGGCGAGCAGCTGGCACGGGTGGTAGTCGTCGGAGAGGGCGTTGATCACGGGGACCCGCGCGGCCGCCGCCATCTCCTCGAGACCGGCCTGCGCGTAGGTCCGCCACACGATGGTGGCCACCATGCGGTCCAGGACCTTCGCGGTGTCGGTGATGGACTCCTTGTGCCCGAGCTGCGAATCGCCCGCGCCGATGATCAGCGGCACTCCCCCCAGATCGGCGATGCCCGCCGCGAAGGACACGCGGGTGCGGGTGGAGGTCTTGTCGAAGATCACGGCGACCGTCTTCCGACCGGCGCCCTCACCCGCAAAGGGGGCTCGACCGTAGGGGTTCGCCTTGAGCTCCGCGGCCAGATCGAGGACCTCCGCCTGTTCCTGCGGGGAGAGATCGGTGTCGACGAGGAAGTGGCGCGTCATGCTGGTGCCTCCTGCTGGGTCCGGGCTGCAGCCAGGATGTCGGGTAGGGCGTGGACGAAGCTCGCGGCCTGCTCGTGGGTGAGGATGAGCGGTGGGGCCAGGCGGATGGTCGCCGGGCCGGTGGCATTGATGATGAATCCCGCGGCCAGGGCGGCCTGCACCGCAGCCGCCGCGTGGTCGCCGTCGAGATCGACGCCGATCAGCAGACCGGCTCCGCGCACCGCGAGGACGCCGTCGAGCGCCCCCAGCTGCTCACGGAGATAATCGCCGACGTCGATCGTGTGCTGCAGTGCCCCCGAGGTCTCCAGGACGTGCAGCGTCGCGAGCCCGGCCGCCGTCGCCATCGGATTGCCGCCGAACGTAGTTCCGTGCTGGCCCGCACTGATCAGCGCCGAGACCTCCTCCCCGAAGGTCACGAGAGCGCCAACGGGCACACCGCCGCCGAGTCCCTTGGCGAGCGTCATGGCGTCGGGGACCACGCCGTCCACCCACTGGTGCGCGAACCAGCGGCCGGTCCGCGCGATGCCCGACTGCACCTCGTCGAGGATCAGCAGGGCACCGTAGCGGCGGGTCAGCTCCCGGGCCGCACGCAGATACTCGGGCGAGAGGGGCCGCACACCGGCCTCCCCCTGGATCGGTTCGATGACGAGCGCCGCGACCGTCTCGTCCATGGCGGCAGTCAAGGCGTCGACGTCGTCGAACGCCACGTGCTCGACGCCGCCGGGCAGCGGTTCGAACGGCTTCCGGTACGCCTCCTTGGACGTCAGTGCCAGCGCGCCCATGGTGCGCCCGTGGAAGGCGCCGTCGAGTGCGAGGATGCGGTGGCGCTCGGGCGTGCTGTTGCGCCGTGCGAGCTTGACGGCGGCCTCCAGCGCCTCGGTGCCGGAGTTGGTGAAGAACACCCGCGACCCGGACGGCGCCTGCGCAAGCTGCAGCAGCTTCTCGGCGAGCGCCACCTGCGTGGGACTCGTGAAGAAGTTGGAGATGTGACCGAGCGTCGCGAGCTGACCGGCCACGGCCGAGGTCACGAACGGGTGGGCGTGGCCGAGCACGTTGACGGCGATGCCGCCGAGCAGATCGAGGTACTGCTGCCCGTCGGCGTCCCAGACGTAGCAGCCCGAGCCGCGCACGAGGACACGCTGAGGGGTGCCGAAGACGCCGAGCAGGGAGCCGGTGTAGCGGGCGAGCCAGTCCGCGCCCGAGCCCGAACCGGTCAGCTCGGCGAGCACGCCGCTGTCCGGCGAGGCAACGCTCGCAGGTGCCTGCTGCTCCGGGTGGATCTCACTCACGAGGCCCCCCCTGTCTCTTCCACGTTCTCGTTCAAAGTTTCGTTTGACGTTTCGTCAGCCGGGCCCGGCACCACCTGCGTGCCGATACCCGCCGTCGTGAAGGTCTCCAGCAGCATGGAGTGAGCCAGTCGCCCGTCCACGATGTGTGCGCGCTCCACCCCGGCCTCGACGGCCTGCAGGCACGCCGTCATCTTGGGGATCATGCCGGACTGCAGGGTGGGCAGGAGCTCGCGCAGCTGCCCGGTGGTCAGAGACGAGATGAGCGAGCCGCGATCGGGCCAGGCCGCGTAGAGGCCCTCCACATCGGTGAGGATCACGAGCTTGGACGCTCCCAGTGCTCCGGCGAGCGCAGCGGCCGCCGAATCGGCGTTGACGTTGAGCACCTGCCGGGTGGCGGCGCCGTCGGCGTCGTACTCGGGGGCGACCGTTGAGATCACGGGGATCCGTCCTGCCTGGAGGATGTCGAGGATGGCCCCGGGCTGCACGGCGGTGACCTCGCCGACGAGGCCGAGGTCCACCTCCTCGCCGTCCACCACGGTCCCGGTGCGCACGGCGCGCAGCAGGCCGCCGTCCTCCCCCGACAGTCCCACGGCGTAGGGGCCGTGCGAGTTGATGAGGCCCACGAGTTCGCGGCCCACCTGGCCGGTGAGGACCATGCGGACCACGTCCATCGCCTCGGGGGTGGTGACGCGCAGGCCGCCCCGGAAGTCGGACTCGATGCCGAGCCGCTCCAGCATGGCGTTGATCTGCGGTCCGCCGCCGTGGACCACCACGGGGTGGATGCCCACGTGGTGCAGGAAGACGATGTCCTCGGCGAATGCGCGGCGCATGGTCTCGTTGACCATGGCGTTGCCGCCGTACTTGATGACCATGGTGGTGCCCGCGAAGCGCTGGATCCAGGGCAGGGCCTCCATGAGGGTGGCGGCCTTGTCCTGCGCTCGCAGCGTCGACGCCGAGGGCCCCTGCCGGGTCTGTGTATCTTCCATGAGCTCGTCCATCAGCTCGAGTACGCGCTGTTCTCGTGCACGTACTCGTGCGTGAGGTCGTTGGTCCAGATGGTGGCGCGGGCCTCTCCGGCTGCGAGGTCGATCTCGACCTCGACGTCGCGCCCGGTCAGATCGACCAGTTCGCGGGAGTCGCCGATGCCGCCGTCGCGGCAGATCTGCACGCCGTTCATCGACACGTTGAGCCGGTCGGGCTCGAACGCGGCGTCGGTGGTCCCCACCGCGGCGAGCACGCGTCCCCAGTTCGGGTCGTTGCCGAAGATGGCCGTCTTGAACAGATTGGAGCGGGCAACGGCGCGGCTGACCACCTCGGCGTCGCGCTCCGACGCCGCGTTGACGGTGGTGACGGCGACGGTGTGGCTGGCGCCCTCGGCGTCGTTGATCAGCTGAGCGGCCAGATCGAGGCAGACGCCGGTGAGCGCCTCGGTGAACTGCGCCTGGTCGGGGGCGATGCCCGCGGCTCCCGAGGCCAGCAGCACCACGGTGTCGTTGGTGGACATGCAGCCGTCGGCGTCGGTGCGGTCGAAGCTCACGCGGGTCGCCTCGCGCAACGCGGCGTCGAGGGCCTCGGCGTCGAGGGCGGCGTCGGTGGTGAGGACCACGAGCATCGTGGCGAGCCCTGGTGCGAGCATGCCGGCGCCCTTCGCCATCCCGCCGATCGCGTACCCCTCGCTCGCCGAATCGGCCGTGGCGGGGTAGCGCGCCTCCTTGGGCACCGAGTCGGTGGTCATGATCGCCTCGGCCGCGGTGGGTCCGCCGCCCCGGCCGAGGGACCCGGCCGCGCCGGTGACGCCGGCGAGGAGCTTGTCCATGGGCAGCTGTTCGCCGATGAGTCCGGTGGAGCAGACGATCACGTCGCTCGCCGAGATGCCAAGCAGTTCGGCGGTCACCTCGGCCGTCCGGTGAGTATTGCCGAAGCCCTCGGGTCCCGTGCAGGCGTTGGCTCCCCCGGAGTTGAGCACGACGGCGTCGGCCCGCCCGTCGGCGATCACCTGGCGGCTCCAGAGCACCGGGGCCGCGGCGACGCGGTTGGACGTGAAGACCGCGGCGGCGTTGTGGAGGGGTCCGTCGTTGACCACGAGTGCGACGTCGGGCTTGCCGGTGCTCTTGAGGCCGGCGGGGACGCCTGCGGCGCGGAAGCCGCCGGGGTAGGTGATGCTCATGGTGCGATCCCCTGGAGGGTCAGGCCAGCGGTCTCGTCGAGGCCGAGGGCGATGTTCATGGACTGCACGGCGCCGCCGGCGGTCCCCTTGGTCAGATTGTCGATCACGGCGCTGACGATCACGCGGCCCGCGTGCTCGTCGAATGCGAGCTGGAGGGTGGCGTGGTTCGAGCCGAGCACGGACTTCGTGGTGGGCCACTGCCCCTCGGGCAGGACGCGCACGAAGGGTTCGTCGGCGTAGGCCGCCTCCCAGGCCTCGCGCAGGGCCGCGTACCCGACACCGAGCCGGACCTTCGCCGTCGCCGTCGTGAGGATGCCGCGCGCCATCGGCGCGAGGGTGGGTGTGAAGGACAGCGAGACCGGCGCCCCTGCGGCGAGGCTGAGGCCCTGCTCCATCTCGGGGGTGTGGCGGTGGCCTCCCCCCACGCCGTACGGGCTCATGCCGCCCATCACCTCGGAGCCGAGCAGGTGCGGTTTGACGGCCTTGCCCGCGCCGGAGGTTCCGGAGGCGGACACCACGACGACGTCGTCGTGCTCCAGGAGTCCGGCGGCGAAGCCCGGGGCGAGGGCGAGGAGCACGCTCGTGGGGTAGCAGCCGGGGACGGCGATGCGGCGTGCGCCTGCCAGGCTCGCCCGGTGGCCGGGCAGTTCCGGGAGCCCGTAGGGCCAGGTGCCGGCGTGCGGGGAGCCGTAGAACTTCTCCCAGACGGCGGGATCCTCCAGGCGGTGGTCAGCGCCGGCGTCGATCACGAGGGTATCGGCTGGCAGCTGGGCGGCGATGTCGGCGCTGGCGCCATGCGGCAAAGCGAGGAAGACGACGTCGTGCCCCGCGAGGACCTCGGGGGTGGTGTCCTGCAGCACGCGGTCGGCCAGGGAGTGCAGCTGGGGCTGGAGTTCGCCGAGGGTCGATCCGGCGTTGCTGTGCGCCGTGATGGCGCCGATCTCGATGTCGGGGTGGTTCGCGAGGAGACGCAGGATCTCGCCTCCGGCGTAGCCGCTGGCGCCGGATACTGCTGCGGTGAACGTCATGGCTCGAGCCTACAGCAATGTTATGCAGCGATGCACATAGTTATGCAACACGACCGTGTTGGTCTACCTCTGTAGCGGTCGAAGCTGCTCATCGTCCACGGGGAAGGACACGGTGTAGTAGAGCTGCGGCGCGCTCATGTCGCCCCAGTCGTCCTTCTTCACCCGGACCTCATGCGGCGAGACCTCCGCAATGCGAACGCGCAACCAGCCGCCGTGGTCAAGCCGTACCTCGTACGGTTCGGCGAGATAGGAGAGCCCGAGCTCGTCGAGCGTCTCCTCCGCCGTCAGCCAGTCCACGACGTCGGTCCGGTGACGTCCCAGCAGATCGACGGCGACGAACCCGTCATCGACGGGCTTCATCCAGCCGACCCGCTCCCTGTCCTCGGCTCGGCCCCGCTCCCTGTCCTCGGCTCGGCGGTGTTCGATCCAATCCGTGTCCATCGCTCGAAAGTAGCACCCGACCAGATCGTGATTCCCCAACCACGCAGCAGGTTCACCGTGGTCAGGACATCGAGGAAGGACCCGCCCAGCCGGTCTACACGCCACCCCACGACTTTGTCGCCGGCGCCTTTTGGGAAGATGTGCTCACGCGGGAGTATTCAAGACGCATCCCCCAGCGGCTCTGCCCTAGAAAGTCCTAGCGACAGCAGCACTGAGACACTTCACGATGAGGCAGCTTTCTGAGACAGTCGGAGCCCCGCGAACTCGCCGAAATTTTGGGGCCCTGATCAGAGAGAGGTGGTGGCTTAGAAACCTGTGGCGGTCTCAACCGGTCAGTGCACCACTCCTTGGCAGGATGAGTGGTGGAGGTGAGTGTGGAGTTCACGATGGAGCAGCAGCAGGCGATCTGGGAGGGGTGGCGGGATGGTGAGTCCTTCCGCCAGGTCGGCGATCGGGTAGGGCAACCGGCGCACGTCATCCAGTACTTCCTCCGGGGCCATGGCGGCATCAAGCCGAGCGTTCCTCGGCGGCATCACCGGCACCTGAGTCATCAGGAGCGCGAGGAGATCTCCCGCGGTGTTGCGGCAGGATTGTCTGTCCGCCGGATCTCCGCGGCCCTGGGCAGGTCTCACTCGAGCATCTCCAGGGAGCTCGGGCGCAACGGCGGACGAACCGCGTACCGGGCGACAACCGCCGAGCAATCAGCCCGTAGCCGGATGAAGCGGCCGAAGCTGACCCGGCTCAAACAGAGACCAGCGTTGCTGAAGGTCGTGAAGGAGAAGCTGGTCCTGGGGTGGTCACCGGAGCAGATCGCAGCATGGTCGAAGCTGGCTTATCCCGAGGACGCGCTCATGCGCCTGTCCCACGAGGGGATCTACCGGTCGATCTACTACGAATACCGCCGTGAGCTCGACCGTGGCATGTCCCAGCATCTGCGCTCCGGGAGCACCATCCGCCGGCCACGGAAAGCCAAGCAGTCGTTGGGCCGTGGCCGGTTGAAGAACATGGTGCCCATCACCGCCCGCCCAGCATCAATCGAGGACCGCGTCGAAGTCGGCCACTGGGAAGGCGACCTCGTCATGGGAAAGAGGCCCTCCGCGGTAGCGACGCTAGTCGAACGCACCACCCGGGCCGTCAAAGTCGTTCATCTTCCCGACGGGTACAAAGCAGAGGCCGTACGCATCGCCCTGACTGAAGCGTTCACAGCGATTCCGGAACCGTTGCGCCGGTCGCTGACCTGGGATCGCGGTCGGGAAATGGCAGAGCATCAGCAGCTTTCCACGGACCTGAGGATGGACGTCTACTTCTGCGCCCCAGGGAGCCCTTGGCAGCGCGGGACGAACGAGAACACGAACCGCATGCTCCGCCAATACCTCACGAAAGGCTCCGACCTCCAACGCTTCACAGCCAAAGACCTCGACGACATCGCGAACCTCCTCAACGACCGTCCCCGGCAGGTCCTGAAATGGGCCAGCTCCAACGACCTCTACCAGGCCCACCTCAGCACCGCGAACCAGCCCGCGATACCCTCAGAATCACAGGTGGTGCATTGACCGGTTGAGGTCGCCATCGTTTGATAAGACCTACTCACGTCAGATGGCTGCGACCGTATCTGACCTTATAGTTACTGCCGCGACCTCACACCCGGTAGCGGGAGATCTTGTTCCGTCCGATAATGAATCGTGGCTTCCATTGATGACTTCGACCCTTACATCCTCAAGCAGCTTGCACGGCATGCTGACTCCTCGCATCCATACCGAAAGCAAGCGCCCAACGGAATGCCTGAAAGTTACAGCACGAGCGCGATTCGAGCCAAGAGTGCGCTAAATAGCCAGCCAGAAACGAATCCACCTGCCGACCTCGGCCCTATCCTAGGAAAAGTAACCTGGGACAGTGAAGAGTACCTAAGCCACTTGAGCATCGACACACTTCGCCGAAAGATTCAAGACTTCAAACGCATTTCTACAACCCTGACCGACCGACCGACCATTCGACAGGCCCTTTTCGACATTCTAAGCGCACCTGGTTACGCCTCGGTAATGATTCCTTTCGCTCATGTCGAGGTTCCAGCGGAAATGCCTTTGTTCAGAGCACGTAAAGTTGACTCTCTCGACGACCTACAAACAACAGACGATATATGGACAGCTCCTGCCCGATACATCGGAGCTGGCAGAGTGAACGACATTGGTGAGCCACTTCTCTACACAGCTTTGGATCCGCTCACCGCTGGACTAGAAATACGCGCCGAGGCGGGAGACCTTATGGCAATGTCACTGTTCCGATCAAGCCGAAGGATACTGGCTATCGACATGACCACCCAGGCAACGATCCCTGGACTCCGCAAAAGCAGTCGTCGAAAGCTTCAAACTATCATGCAGTTCATGAACGATCTTTTTAGTCAGGAAATTCCTAGCAGCGCCTCTGGAAGATATATAACACCAGATCTAGTTGCGAAAGAGTTTTTCGATCCGGATCCAACTTTATTCAGCGGCTGGTGGTATAGGTCAGTTGCGGATCCACGGAAGATAAGAACGTCTAAGAATCTAAGTATTAGGGGTGATGTTGCAAGAACGCTGGTGGAGTATAAACATACTCAGGTCGTCCGCATTGGGGCTGCTGGCGTCGGTGGTGAAAATCAGGCCGTTGCAACACTGGTAAAAGATTCGACAAGCACTAAGCTCATTTCCGTGCCTAGCGCTGAATGGTAGCTTCCTGCGCTAGACACTATGGCGCGTGATGAGGCTTCAGGCTAGCTGTAACAACGATCAAGCGTCGCTGGAGAGGATATAACGGCGTAAGAAAAACTACAGATAGGGCAAGCCATTCCCCTTCCTTGTATTACGTGAAATCGTCCGCGACCATCGCTGATAATTACGATTGCCCTTATAGGGCTACAGGGTATGAGAAGGTAAGAAGCCTGTGGCTGGCATCGCTGCGGCTGGGCTGGGCTCGGCTGGGCTCGGCTTCGAAACCATTATGAGTAAATTGGCTCTTCATAAACGAGGGTGTAGTTGGGGTCTGAATCCTCCGGTTTCTAGCCTCGATCTTTCATGAGGCGGGGTTCTTTCGGTGATCGGGGCTTACTGGCTGCCTGATGGTGTTGATGTTGGCATGTGGGTGTGACGATTTCTGCCGCTGACCGTGGCGGTGAT
>NZ_SSWH01000017.1 GCF_004803505.1 Arthrobacter echini | reverse complement strand
GGTCGGGGTTCCAAACAAGAAGTGGGCAGATCTCATGGCCACCAACGGGCAGTGCTCCTGGCCGTCAGTGGGCACTTCCGTGGCCGCCTATGGGCAGTTTTTCATGGCCGCTAACACGAGTCCGGGGTCGCCCGCTGGCGGACGCCGGGTGCCCGTTTCCCGGACAGATACGCCCGGATCGTCTTGCGGTCATGGTGGGTGCGGCGGGCGATCTCGCTGATCGTCATGCCCTGCCGTTTGAGCGCGTGGATGTCCACGTCGTCCTCCTCTGAAAGCATGAGAAGAGGGCCTCCCTCGAGCTGGTGAGTGGTCAGAGACCACCAGCATCGAGGGAGGCCCGCCTCATGCAGCGGAGCGACCCGGAGTGAGGAACTTCAACAAGCAGAACTGGGGAATTTCAGTGAGCACCGTCAGAGCCTAGACGCAGGCACCGGTCCCCCCTCCCCTTGGATGAGACCAGAGGAAGAGTCACTATTGGCAAGAACCAGAGCGGTTCAGTTCAGGCGAATCAACATTTATAAGGAGCACGCAAGGCGTGCTCGTTGTATCTGGGCAGAATAAAAGCGGCAGGCACCCCCGTTCAGGGCGCCTGCCGCTCTCTCAGTCTATGGAGACGACATCCACATCGATCAGTATTAGCCGTTGACCCGCACGAAGGACGAACCGGCCAGGTCCGACAGTGGGTGCTTGATGGTGAGGTTCGCACCGTTCATGCCGCTGCTGATGA
The DNA here is from genome assembly GCF_004803505.1 of Arthrobacter echini. Taxonomy (GTDB): domain Bacteria; phylum Actinomycetota; class Actinomycetes; order Actinomycetales; family Micrococcaceae; genus Arthrobacter_D; species Arthrobacter_D echini. The sequence goes on along the minus strand of NZ_SSWH01000017.1, from coordinate 33,663 downwards.
CTTCGCCGTTGCCGACGTAGATGCCGATGTGGCCGGGGCGGATGACCAGGTCACCGGGGGCTGGCGTGGAGACGACAGTGCCGTACTGGTAGAACTGCGTCGGTCCCAGATCTCCTACGTCCTTGCCGATTGAACGCAGGGCCTGTTCGACGAGGATCGTGCAGTCCTGGATGGAGCCTAGCTGGCTGTAGGCCGAGGCGACCAGAGCTGCACCGACACCACCTGCTGCGGCGTCACTGACGGGCCCCGACTGCTGGATAGGGGCAATAGCAGACGAAGTCAAGGAGTAACCGGACTGAGCTGCTACGGGAGCAACGGCTGCTGCAGGGGCCGGGGCTGCCGGGATGATGTAGGAGACTTCGGTTGTCGGTGCTGCGGCGGGGCTCACGGCGGCCGGTGCCCACGTCAATGCAGCTGAAGCGCCCGTGAGGGTGATCTGCTGGCCCGGGTAGAGGACCGAGGCATAGGACAGACCGTTCTGCGCCAGGAGTGTGTTCAGGTTGACGTCATACAGGGCAGCGATACCGCCGAGGGTGTCACCTGCAACGACGGTGTGAACACCGGCTGCTGCAGCGGCGGGCGCCTGGATAGCGGTGCCGGCTGCTTCCTGGGTGTAGGTGCCAGCCTGGGCGGGAACTCCTACTGCGAGGACGATGCCGCCGGTCGCAGCAGCGATGATGGCCGGCTTGCCCAGCGCAACAGCGCCGGTCTTCGCGGAGAAGGACAGTCCTTCAAGGGCGATTGAGTGGTTGACGGTGGCGCGGTGGCGCGCAGAAATGACACGTGACATGCGTTGGTTGCCTCTCCCATGCCTGCGGGGTGAGCTGTCGGGTTCGGATGGGAGTTCACCCGGCCGCTTCAGTCCTAGGGACGGAAATGAAAGCGACTTAACCCCAAGGGCCACTGGTTGTGGCCCGTACATCTTGGGTCCCCCGTTCCTGCCATACGGATATGAGCGGACGTATCCCAGGCAGCGGCAGGACTCGGCATTCTGCTCGGGAGTGTTCCAGCTGGTGCTAAGAACACTGGATGAGAATACCCCCCGCTGGTATCAAATGTCACGCGGAGGTAACGAAGCGTGGGGTATGTCGGAGACGACACGCCGCACTGGGTAGGACAGTGCGTGGAAGCAGATTCGCCGTGGCCTGCGACACCTAGGGGGTTCCGGTGACCCGGTCATCCGGGGGCGCAAGGCGGTTCTTCCGAACGGAACAGGGGATGATTAACACGTGGAGAAGATCTCACTTCGCCCCTTGTTTAGATACCCCTGTGGGGTATATATTTTTACTGTTGAAAGGAACGACGTGATCACCGAAATTGAGGCTTCTGTTGAGTGGGGATACACCGCTGATAAGGACGCCTACCTCCGCAGGCTCAAGCGCATTGAGGGCCAGGTGCGCGGCATTGCCCGCATGGTCGATGAGGACAAGTACTGCATTGACATCCTCACCCAGGTCGCGGCCATCAATAAGGCCCTTCACGCGGTGAGCATCGGTCTGCTCGAAGAGCACATCGCGCACTGTGTCGTCGGAGCGGCCCATGAATCAACCGCGTCAGGGGATTCCGTCGCCGTCAACGCAAAGGTCAAGGAAGCGACCGACGCGATCAGCCGACTGCTTCGCTAATAGTCGATCACCAGGCTCGTGAGCAGCACTACAGCTTGTAGATCATAAAGTTCGTCTCACATCATGCTTCGTCCAGAGAGAGAAGATCCCATGCAAACGACCATCAACATCACCGGCATGACCTGCGGCCACTGCGTTTCGTCGGTCATGGAGGAACTCTCTGACGTGCCCGGGGTCGAAGAAGTCGATGTGCAGCTCAACGTGGGTGGGGTCTCTACAGCAGCAGTCACAGCCGACGTGGAACCTGAGCCGGGTGCGCTGCGAAAAGCCGTCGAGACCGCCGGGTACACCGTCGTCGGCACCTGAGTCCTCAACCACCACCGCCGATACGCAGAGTGGATGCCCCTATCGGTTAATTCGTAGGGCACCGGCTATTTCCGCTGTGTCAGCACCATAGCTCCGAGGAGCGCACCCACACGGGTCGGGTTATCGTCTCGCGCTCACCAGGAAACTTCACAGGATTACGGCTGGCGCAGCACTCATCAGCATCATCGCGCGACGTCATTCGCGGCAGCAGTTCACCAGCGCGATTAACCAGAGTCAGGGCAAGGAACTAGACGCATGAGTACCGACACGGGCGTGGGCACAACCGCCGGGCAAGTCATTGATCTCGATATTGAGGGCATGACCTGCGCATCCTGCGTAGGCCGGGTGGAACGTAAGCTCGGCAAGATTCAGGGCGTCCAGGCGTCAGTGAATCTTCCTCTCGAAACCGCAACCGTGGCGATGCCCGAGGGTGTGAGCGTCTCGCAGATCATCGATACCGTCAACGCCATCGGTTACAAAGCAACTTTGCGCAGCACCGGACAGTTAACTGCACCCGGAGCTACAGGCACCTCACCTGCCCCCGCCGCCGGGCATATCGATGTAACCGACGATGCGGGCGAGTCCGGCGACCGGACTGGTTCGGACGCGAAGGGACGCACGGCATCGGCATTGGGCGGGTTCGCCGAATCGAGGGAGACCGTCGACGCCGCGACCTCACGGGATAAGGCCAAAGCCTCAGCAGCGGAGCGGAAGTCCGCGTCCCTCAAGCGGCGACTCATCATCGCCGCGGTCTTCACCATCCCGGTGACGATCATCTCCATGTTGCCAGCAGCTCAGTTCCCACACTGGGGGTGGGCCGCGCTCATCCTTTCGTTGCCGGTTGTAACGTGGGCGGCCTGGCCGTTCCACCGGGCGGCTGCAATTAACGCCCGGCACCTCTCCTCCACCATGGACACCTTGGTGTCCATCGGTATCGCTGCAGCGTTCCTCTACTCCACCTGGCAGCTCATCGCTGATCCGATGCTCACCGCGCACACGGGCATGGGCATGGGCGCTCACAGCCTCTACTTCGAAGTGGCAGCCGTCGTCACGACCTTCCTGCTACTAGGCCGATTCCTCGAAGCCAACGCAAAGCAACGCGCCGGAAACGCACTGAAAGCCTTGCTGAACCTTGGCGCGAAGGAAGCGACCCTACTGCGCGACGGTGCGGAAGTGAAAGTTCCCACAGTATCTCTGATCCCAGGAGATGTGTTCGTCGTACGGCCAGGCGAAAAGGTAGCCACCGATGGCTTCGTCGTCGAGGGCCGCAGCGCGATCGATACCTCCCTTATCACCGGTGAATCTGTTCCCACCGAGATCGGTCCGGACGACACCGTGATCGGCGCGACGATGAACACCAGCGGACGCCTGCTGGTCAAAGCCACCAGGGTCGGCAGCGAAACAACCCTGGCGCAAATGGGACGCCTCGTCAGCGCCGCTCAAAGCGGCAAAGCGCCCATTGCCAGGCTCGCTGACCGCATCAGCGCGGTCTTCGTGCCCATCGTTCTACTTATCGCGGTGCTGACCTTTGTGCTGTGGATGGTCCTCACAGGGGACACGGCATCGGCGTTCACTGCGGCCGTTGCCGTCCTCGTGATCGCCTGCCCGTGTGCTCTGGGCCTAGCTACACCAGTCGGCCTGCTCACCGGGACCGGCCGGGGCGCGCAGCTGGGCATCCTTATCAAGGGACCCCAGGTTCTTGAGGACACGCGCACAGTGGATACGATCGTGCTCGACAAGACCGGAACGGTCACCACCGGCAACCTTTCCGTCACCGCCATCACCACCCTGGGATCGTTAAGTGAGGACGAGGTTCTGGCCGTCGCCGGAGCTGTGGAAGCAGCCAGCGAGCACCCGATCGCTGAAGCCATCGCCGCGGCGGCAGCCCGTCAGGGCCAACTAGACAGTGTTGCGAACTTCACCAGCGCTGCAGGTGGAGGTGTGACCGGCGCCGTCACCGGCCGCACTGTCGTGGCGGGCACCGCGACTTGGCTAGCTGAGAACAACATCACGATCACCGCCGATCACCGCGCTTCCCTGACCTCCCTGCAGCAAAAGGGAGCGACCGTGATCTGGGTCGCGGTCAACGGGACGCCCGAAGGACTGATCAGCCTCTTCGACACCGTCAAGGCCGGTTCAGTATCAGCCATCACCCGCTTCAAGGAGCTGGGCTTGACGCCTATGCTGCTCACGGGCGACAACCGTGCCGTGGCCGAAAAGGTTGCCGCCGAGGTAGGCATCGCCGCCGAGCATGTCATGGCCGAGGTGCTGCCTCACCAGAAAGTCGAGGCAGTAAAAAAGTTGCAGGACGCCGGAGCGACGGTGGCCATGGCAGGGGACGGCGTCAATGACGCAGCCGCCCTCGCACAGGCTGACCTGGGCATCGCGATGGGCTCCGGCACCGACGTGGCAATCGAGGCAGCTGACCTGACGGTCATGGGAAGCAGCCTGGAACAAGTCGCCCAGGCCATCGAGCTATCCCGCAAGACCCTGTCGACGATCAAGACCAACCTGTTCTGGGCGTTCTTCTACAATGCCGTTGGCATCCCTATCGCCGCCCTGGGCCTGCTCAACCCCATGCTGGCCGGCGCAGCCATGGCCGCCAGTTCTGTACTCGTCGTCGCAAACTCCCTACGCTTGCGCGCCTTTGGCGCCACTCACCACACCACGAGCAACACCACCCATGACACTGCGACAGACGCCGGGCCAAGCACCGCACCAGGTACCAGGGAGAGCACCGGTAGCGTCGAGTGATCGAGGCGCTGACTCGTCTCTCAGCGATGGTACGGACGGAAATCGGTGTGCTGCTAGTAAGTGCGCTGGGCGTATTTTGACTCGTCGTCGCCTTCCAACGCAGCTTCACCCTACTGGGTGACCCGGGGCCTCGCGGCGAAGTCAGTGGGTGCCGCCCATCTGCTGCTACCGCTGATCGGAAGGTGGGCGCTGACCCACGAGCTCCGGTTCGGGTCTCGGGCGCAAGCGATGGCTTACATCCTTGAACGTGAGAGCGGCTTACCTACCGATGACCTGCCGCGCTCGGCTGCCGGCCAGGTCGATCATAAGGCTACCGACGAACACTTCCACCAGGTCAAGGCCGCCGTGGAACAAACATCGGATGATTGGCGCACCCGGTACCGGCTCTCCCGCACCTATGACACGGCAGGAGACCGCAAGCGCGCCCGACAAGTACTCCCCCACGGCTGGAACACGTCACCACATCGATGCCCAGCAAGCCTTCTAGCTCCAACAGTCCTGTATCGGGTTAGGTATCAGCAGACAGTGCGGCCTCGAGGTCGCCGCCCCTTTATCGGTAACGGCAAAAGCGCCTAGCGGACGACGCTACCGGCGCAGGAAAAGATATACTATTCATTCAATTCCTCGCCCGCTTATGATACTTGGATCACTCACGGAGGGTCTGTCTCAGTAACGGTGTTTCTGAGACAGACCCTCCGCACACAGGAGCTGTTGCTCTACTTGGGTGCTCCCCGCACCCGATGGCGGCCCACTGGCGTCGTGCACCGTGGCGCAGGCTGCGCGGATCTCCAGTACGGTGCTGACCATCGAGGCTCGAACGATTCTAAGTTCCGCGATCAGCCGCTGCTTTGCACCTTCCTCATACCCTCCGTCCATCACCACGAGGACATCTGCGTTGCTCTTCACACAATCTTCAACGGGATGAACCACAGTACCGTTCCACAGTATTCGCTTCTTGAGGGTGAGTAGAAAGGTGGTAGCGGTTGTCGTGTTTACGGTGTGAATATTGGCTTTCGTGAGCTCCGGCTGTGGTTCCGGTGAGCGCCATCGGCTGGTAGCGCGGTTGGTGTGGTTGAGCACCGCGGTTGGTGTGGTTGAGCACCGCCTGTAAGGCTCCTTCCACCGTGTGAGGGACACATGGTGGAAGGAGTACCGGTAATGGTACGGAGAATTAAAGCGAAGCTGGTGTTGCAGCTGCGTAATCAGAGCCTGTCGCGAAGGGCAATTGAGTCAGCTCATGGGATATCTCGGCACAGTATTCAGGCGGTCCTCGATGCGGCGGAGTTGGCAGGTCTTGGTTGGGATGACGTCGCGGATATGTCGGAGGCCGAGGTGTATGCGGTGTTGTTTCCCGGACGCGGGGTCCGCGAGTCTGTGTTCGCGCAGCCGGATTGGGCTCGGGTGCATACCGAGCTGGCCCGGGTCGGGGTGACGTTGAAGCTGTTGCACCAGGAGTACGTCGACGCATCTTCTCGCGCAGGGCAGGCGGTGATGAGTTATGACCGGTTCTGCAGGCTCTACGGTGACTACGCTGCGGTCTCGGGGGCGACGTCGCGGGTCGGTCACAAGGCTGGGCGCAGTATCGAGGTCGACTGGTCCGGGCCGACGATGCAGCTGCTGGATCCGACCACGGGGGAGATCTCGAGGGTGTATTTGTTCGTCGCGTGTCTGCCGTTCAGCCGGTATGCGTTCGTGGAGGCGAGCTTGGATATGCGGCAGGAGTCGTGGTTGCGCGCCCACGTGGCGATGTTCGCGTTCTTCGGCGGCAGTGTCCCGCGTCTGGTGCCGGATAATTTGAAGACCGGGGTGATCTCCCACCCGCGTGAGGGAGAGGTCGTGCTCAACGATGCCTACCGGGAGATGGCCGCGCACTATTCGGCCGCGGTGTTACCGGGCCGGGTCCGGGCGCCGAGGGACAAAGCAAGCGTTGAGAACACGGTCTCCCATGTCGCGACCTGGGTCATCGCAGGGCTCAGGCACGAGCAGTTCACCTCGTTGGCGCAGGTGCGCACCCGGGTCTATGAGCAGATCGATGCCTATAACCGGCAGCCGTTCCAGAAACGGGACGGGTCCCGGCTGAGCGTGTTCACCACCGAGGAGCTGCCGGTGCTGCAACCATTGCCGGCGGTTTCGTTCGAGATCAGCACGTGGTCCTACCGGCGGAAGGTGAACAAGAACGCCCACGTGGTCTGGGCGAAGAACTTCTACTCCGTCCCCTTCACCCATATCGGCGCTCTGGTTGATCTGCGCATCACGGACACCATGCTGGAGGTCTATCGGAACGATGAGCGCCTGACCAGCCATCTGCTGCTGCCGGCGACCACGGTGAATCAGTATCAGACCAACGATGCGGACCTGCCCGAGGGGCGCGCCTTCCAGGCCTGGGACCGGACCCGAATCCAGGACTGGGCAGCCCGGATCGGTCCGGCCACGATGACGGTGATCGACAAGATCTTCGAGGCAGCCTCCATCGAGGAGACCGGCTACGACCCGGCGTTGGCGGTCCTGCGCCTGTCGCGCCGGTTCTCCCCGGCCCGGGTAGAGGCCGCCTGCGAGTTGGCGCTGCGCGGACCGATCCGGTCCCCGCGCTACGCCCACCTGCGACCGATCCTGGACACCGGGCAGGACAAGACCGGACACGTCCCCCAGGAACCTCCAGCCGATGACGGCGGCTACGTGCGCGGCGGCGCCTACTACGCCGGAGAGACCCGATGAGCCGGCTGGACGGGGAAACCAAACGCAAGCTCCGCGAGATGAACGCCGGCGAGCTGCTCGAGGCCATCGACACCCAGGACGAGACGCTCAGCATCGGCCTGCCGTTCGAAGAACGGGTGCGGTTGGTCGTCGATGACGCCTACTCCACCTTCATGCACTCCAAGGTCGCCGGGCTGATCCGGCGTGCCGGGCTGCGGTATCCGAACGCGGACCTGCGCCGCATCGACCTGCTCGACGAACGCAGCCTGAACCGGCAACTACTCACCCAGCTCGGGACCTGCTCCTTCGTGGACCGGCAGCAGAACGTCGTCTTCCAAGGATTCACCGGGTCGGGGAAGTCGTACCTGGGCTGCGCGATCGCCAAACGCGCCTGCGAGCACCGCATCCGCGCCCACTACATCCGCATGCCCGACCTCGAGGAAGCCTGGGTCGCCGCCCAAGACACCCCCGGCGGGGCCGGGAAGTTCCTACGCAAATACGCCGCCTTCACCCTGCTCGTCATCGACGAGTGGCTGCTGGACCGGCCCACGGAATCGATGCGGACCATGCTGCTCGAGCTGATGGAACGCCGCTACGGCGAAACCTCGACGGTGTTCTGCACCCAATACTCCCAAAAAGACTGGCACCAACGCCTCGGCTCCGGAGTCCACGCCGACGCGATCATGGACCGGATCATCCACAACACCATCTGGGTCGAAACCGGCACCTACAACATGAGAGAGCACACCGCCCTGGCCACCGCATAATCCGCGACGAGAGCGTCGGTGGTGCTCAGACACACCACCACCGGCGCTCTCTCGCACGACCGGTGGTGCTCAACCACACTATTGAGTGGTGCTCAAAGCCTCAAATACTCAGGTGAGCAGGCACTGGTTACTAAGCCGTCCTTGAAGTGGCAGGAACGGTCGATGGAAAGGATTGCTGATGGAGTGGATTTTCGCGGTGCTGGGCATCATCGTCATAGGGGTGGGACTCAGAGACGTCTTCCACACGCTGTTGCACCCGAGCGGTGAGGGGGAATTGACGAAGTGGTGCATGCGGACAAGCTGGCAGGTATCGAAGCGGATGGGTTCCAAAGCCGTAGCTGTGGCTGGCCCCTTGGGCATCGTGATCGTCATTTTGTTGTGGACAGTGTTGCAGGTGCTGGGGTGGACTCTAATTTACTACCCGCACATCCCACAGGGATTCGTCTATGCTGACGGCGTTGACCCTTCTCGGTATCCCGATTTCATCGAAGCGATTTACGTTTCGATGGTTGCGCTTTCGACGCTTGGCTTTGGTGATGTCATTGCGGTCGATCCGTGGATACGGGCATTCTCTCCCGTGGAGGCACTGGCGGGCTTCGCCCTACTGACAGCGGCGGTGTCATGGTTCATGCAGCTCTATCCCGCTCTTGCGCGCCGACGTGCCATAGGGATCCACCTGACCATCCTCCGAGGCGCAAACTATGTTCAGGACTTCAGCCAGTTCAGTCCTGATACGGCCAGTCGTGTATTGGAGAACGTCACGAACGACCTCGTTCAGGTCAGGGTAGACCTTACACAGACGGGCGAGTCCTACTACTTCCGCGAATCAACCGCCACAACATCGCTTGCTGCGTCACTTTCCTACGCAGTTGCACTCAGCGAACAAGCGCAGGCACACCCCGATGCCGGAGTGCGGGCGTCCGGTGTAGCCCTCCAGAAGGCCCTGCAGGACCTGAGTAACCTGATGGCCGAGACTTTTGGGCTTACGGGGTCATCGGTCGAAGATAAGTTCCGGTCCTATGCCTCAGACCACGGGTACGACTACGAGTCGTGATGGACATGGTGATAGCCTCCAACCTCAAAGCAGAGCAGCCTGCGCCTCCGCCAGCGGAAGCACAAATTGCCCTGCTGCACACCCTCTGATCACTGTGTGAGTTGACACAGGGATCTCGGGCTGCGGGCCAGAAGGCACTCCCGAACGGTATCGCACCGCACGAACACTGGAACCACTGGCCGCAGACAATCAATCAGGTATCGCACAGCCACTGGACGGCTAACGGGGATCCAACGCAGCCGATCTCCGCAGCAGCTCACTCGGGTGGATATCAAGTTTCTTTGGTCTTGGTGGAGGCTGCAAGCTTGCTCTGGACACAAGCGAAGGGTTCTCTCCTGGCGTTCATTTCTGTCTGCGTAGTGGGGGTATCAGCGGGCGAGTGGGCCTTGTAACCATGGCCATAAAAGACCGGCGGACAGTCCGAGGGCAAGGACAGCCATGCCAGCAATCGCGGCGGTGGAAGCCGCCCCCCCTCGGGTGGAGGAGGCTCGGGCGGAGGAGGCTTGATCGGACGCTGCGCGGGTCTTGGGTGTTGCGGGACTGCGTGCAAAAGCCGGGGCGATCCAGCGAAGATAGTAGAAGAGGCTAACCACGGTGTTCAGGGCGGCCAGAACGACAAGCCAGGGGAGCCCTCCGTCCCATCCTGCCGTGAATGTCGTTAGTTTCCCCACGAAAACGGCAGTAGGAGGGGTTCCGACCAGGCTCAGGAGACTAATCAGCAACGCGCCGGCAAGCCATGGCGCTGTGCGGATCAGTCCCCGGTAGTCCTCCACCTCGTATCTGCCGGTGGCTGCGATGACGGCGAAAGCTCCCACGTTCGACACAGCGTAGGCAGCCAGATAGAACAACAATGACGGTAGTGCCAGTGTGCTGTGACCGGCGACGGCAACCGGTACTAGAAGGTAGCCGGCCTGACTGACGGTCGACCAGCCGAGGAGCCGGCGTACATCCGTCTGGAAGTAGGCCGCGAAGTTCCCGAGTGTCATGCTCGCCACAGACAGGAGCCCGATCAACAACGGCCAGTCCACGGTGTCCGGAATGGAGCTCAGAAGCCGGTACGCTGCGATGATTGCTCCTACCTTGGGAACCGTGGTGAGGAACGTAGCAGCAGTAATTCCTGCTCCCTGGGCGGCGTCCGGTATCCAGAAATGACCCGGAACAGCCCCAGCTTTGAAAGCCAATCCGGCTAGGACCCCGACCAGGCCGACGGCGGTAGCCGCAGCAGGAGCTCCGGTAAGTTCGGTGTTCAACGCGTCATAGGTGCTCCCGCCCGCCAACGCATATAGGACAGCAACTCCCAGCATCAGGGCGATGCCGAAGAAAGCGCCGAGCAGGTAGGTTTTGAGAGCTGCTTCCGCCGCGTGCGGTGAGCGGCCCATTCCGATTAGGGCGTAAAGCGGAATGCTGGCCAGCAGGTACCCCACAGCGAGGACCAGCAGGTCACTCGTTCCGGACATGACCATCGCACCGAGCGCTGAGAGCAGTATCAGCGAGTAGGTTTCGCTCTCCCGCGATGTCCCCGTAAGTTCTTTTCCACCCAAGGCAATCACTAGAAGTGTCGCTACACAGATGATCGCCCGAGCAACACCTGTTGCCGTATCCACTGCGAACGTCCCCGCGAACACCGTTTCGGGTTTGCCCAGTGTTCCCGCCACCGCGAAACCTGCACCCACGGTCACTGCCAGAGCTGCAATCAGTCTGCTGATCCACTGCTTGTTCCGGGGTGAGAAGGAGCCAGCCAGCAGAGCAGTGACAGCACCGGTGAGGACGACGATTTCCGGCGCTAGGACGGAAAAGTCCATGTCCATACTCATGCCGTCCATAGGGTTATCGTCCAACCAGGACGACGACTGCGGCGGAGGCAGGTTCGATCAGGTCAAGGAGTACCCGTGGAGCGACACCGATCAGTATCGACAAGCACAACAGTGTACCGATGGACAGTAACTCGGTTGTACGCAGGTCGGAGACCTGAGCGGACTGTCCTCGCACCTCTCCGGTAAGGAGACGCTGAACGGCCAGAAGGAACAACGCAGCGGTGATCAGGATCCCGGGGAGGGCTACGGCTACCCACGGAACAGTACCGATAGATCCCGCGAAGATCTGGAACTCGGCGATAAAACCGCTGAATCCGGGCAGCCCGAGGGACGCAAAGGCTCCAACGGCAAACAGGAGTGCGAACCTCGGTGCCGGACGGGCCAGCCCCCCGTAGGAGTCCATGTCGTAGGTGCCAGCCCGGTCCTTGAGCACACCCGCGAGAAGGAACAGTGCAGCGGTGATCAGACCGTGACTGACCATCTGGGTGAGAGCCCCGGTCACGGCGACTTCCCGCGCTGCCGCGTCACTTCCTCCTGCCACCCCAGCTGCACCGACAGCAAGCACGACGTAGCCCATATGGTTGACCGAGGTGTAGGCGATCATCCGTTTCAAGTCGGTCTGGGCCAGCGCGACCAGCGCCCCGTACAGCACCGAGATGACGCCGACGACGATGATCACCCATGCCCAGTCTCGCCATGCGGCTGGGAGCATTGGCATTGCGATGCGCACGAACCCGTAGGTGCCCATTTTCAGGAGGATCCCGGCAAGGACCGCAGACCCGATCGCCGGTGCGTCCGTATGTGCAGGCGGCAGCCACGTGTGAAAGGGAAAGGTGGGGGTCTTGATGGCCAGCCCCAGGAGGACTGCGCCGAGGATCACTGCTCCTGCTACGGGACTTTCATTCAATGGAGCCAATCGGGCGAGCTCGACCATGTCGAAGGTCCGCGGCTCGGAGTACAGATACAGCCCGATGAAACCCAGCAGCAGGGCCAATGACCCCAGGAACGTGTACAGGAAGAATTTCAACGCAGACCGGGCCGCGTTGCCGTGACCCCACCCTGCGATGACGAAGTACATTCCCACAATCGACAAATCGAAAAACAGAAAGAACAAAATAAGGTCCTGTGCCGCGAAGACACCCAGGCATGAGGTCTGCAGGAATAGGAACAGGGCCGCCTGTGCGCGGGGACGGTTCTGTTCCCTCAACGCGTAAATAGAACAAGCAAGGAACACAACGACAGTCAATGCCAGCAACGGTAAGGACAGGCCATCGGCGCCGATGTGATAGCTGCTGCCCACCGACGGAATCCACGTGACCTGCTCCTCGAACGCCAACCCACCATCCGGAGGCTGCTCGTATGCCGCCCACATACCAGCTACAAGAGCGGTATCAGCGGCGGCGACCACCACCCAGACCCATCGGGCTGCCCTGTCCTTGATCCCGGGAAACACAGCCAGTACGAGGGCGGCAGCAAGGGGCAGGAAAATGACGAGACTGAGCACGGTCACCTCACAAGGAGTAGGACGACGAGTGCCGCTGCGAGAACTACAGCGGCCTGGGCATAGTAGTGGTGAACCTGGCCTGTTTGTGGGCGACGGGCCAGCGCACCGAGCCTGCGTGCGCCCCGGCCGGTGGCCTCTACCGCTGCATCAACGCCCTTGGCGTCTGCCCGTGCTCCTGTAGCGGCCAGGGACAGTCCACCGCGGGATATGGCACCAACAGTGCCATCAATGCGTTCGTCATCGAAACGTGCTGCACCGCGGGCGGTACCGGCGACATATGCTGCGCCGGACCACACACCACGATCCACCACCCGATCATCGAAACGAGCCAGGGCGCCGGCGAGGGCCAGCACAGGACGAACGGTAAGCGCGTGTGCCGCCCGCTCGAGGCCAAGCCACCCTGCTGCCCACGAGGGCTCTCTCACGCCGAAGCGGGCGATCAGGGCGAGAACAACGATGGCCAGGACCGCCGAAAGCGCCAGTTCCCACCACTGCGCGGTAGGCGAGTCCTGGTCACCGAGGGCAATGCGCAGGACCTTACCGACCGGGGGTAGAGCGAGCACGCCGAGCGTCGCGGCACCCCCGGCGAGGATGATTAAAGGAACCCGTTCCCACACCCCGATGTGCCGGGTGCCGTGTTCCTCGGTGTCATAACCGGAAGCGGTCGTTGTAACGGGCCGGCGCCACACGATGATCAGGGCCTTACCTGCATAGGCTGCCGACAGCAGGGATGCGGCCAAACCCACCATGTAAAGGGCAGGGGATTCCTCTAGGGCTGCTGCAAGAACCTCGTCCTTGGTCGCCCACAGCGAGAGTGGAGCAACCCCTGCAAGGCTTAGCGTCCCAACAGTGAAAGCTACCCCGATCAGCGGCCACTGTCGTCCCGCCCCCCGCAGAGCCGCGAGTTTCTTGGTCCCCAACGCGGACAGCCAAGCCCCGGCGACAAGGAACAGCAGGGCTTTCGTCGCGGCATGAGATATCAGGTGTGCGGTCCCCCCCGCTGTCGCGCCGAGCCCGGCGCCGAGCACCACGAAGCCGAGCTGCGCAGCCGTCGACGCGGCCAACAGCTGCTTGAGGTCCTTCTGCGCCACAGCGACCGCCCCCAGTGCCATGGCCGTCAGGGCCCCGACCCAGGCAGCTGTACTCGCGGCCCATCCTGTGACTTCCAGCAGTGGCGCCAAGCGCAGCAGCAAATACCCACCCATCGCCACCATCGCCGCCGAGTGCAGGAGCGCGCTGACCGGGCTCGGCCCTTCCATGGCGCGGGAGAGCCAGAAGCTAAACGGTAATTGCGCGGCCTTACCCAATGCCGCCACGAGAATCCCAGCCGCGATGATGTGCCGCCACCCCTCCGGGGCGCTGGCCAGGTCCGTCAGGGACAGGCCAGTGCCTGCAGCCAGGGCCGCACCGGCAGCAGCATACAAACCCAGGTCAGCGCCGCGGGTGGTCAGGAAAGCGGTCAGACCGGCCGAAACCCGGTCACTGTCCTGCCACTGAAACCCGATCAGGGCATAAGACATTGCGCCCATCAGTTCCCAGGAGAACAACAGGGCCGGCAGCGTTGTCGCCGTGACAGTCACAATCACGGACGCAACGAAGATGAGCATCAAACCGTTGAACCTTGCCCGCGGCGCCACCTCAGGTGTGATGTCTTTCGCTGCAGCAAACACCAGTACCAGCAGAGCAACCACCGCAACCGAGGGAAGAACGACCGCCGAGAGGGAGTCCACGGCCAAGCCGAAACCGGCACCCTGAATGAAAGGCACAGTTATCCCGGGGCGAACCACAGCAACGACAGCAGTGAGCACGGTGACAACCACAGCGACACCCAGCGATACGGGAACCGCAGCCCTGGACAGGCGGTTTCCGCCCAGACACAGTACTGTTCCGGCGACCGCAGGCAGCCCGATTACGATCCAGAGGAGCGCGCTCATCCGGACAGGTCCGTTGCAGTGTCGGTCATATCCGATTCCCGTGAACGGTGAAGCAAGGTAGCGACAGCGAAGCCCATCGCCATTTCCACGGTCATCGCGGCGATTACCACCAGTAACAGCACCTGCCCATCTGGGGCAGGTGCGAGGAACCACCACAAACCCGCAACCGCGAGGATGACCCCGTTAAGCATCAGTTCCAGGCCCATCATCACCATCACGACGACTTGTTGGGATAACGCACCGTACAACCCCACACAGAACAGGGCCGCAGACACAACCAACACCGCATCAAGTGTCATAACTGGCCGTCCTTTTGCTCAGGCCCGCGTGGCGGCGAGATGCGCAAGTCATCACCAAAACGGTCGTACCGCCCCCGTGGACTGGCCAGCACCAAGGCGGCGACGAGCGTGGCGAACAGCACCGGGCTCACCGTGAGCATCACCAGCATCTTCGAACCCATGATGGCCTCCCCAAGAGACTGGGTCAGATCCGTCGCCGGTACCCCCCGCCGTGCTGGCCAGGGCACCAACAAGGCACCACCAGCCAGGACAACGAACGCCCCACCCGCCAAAACCATCGAGCCGCGCTTGCTATGAACCATGCTCATCGGCATCAAGGCCGGATTCATTCCCATGAACATGATCATAAAAATTGCCATGATGGCCATCTCCATCACCATCATTAGGATTGTGATCACGCCGATGTACTCGAGATCGAACAACAGCAACATCACCCCGACCGAGACGAAAGACAAAGCCAGGGCGTACGTGGCCCGCGCCATGGAATCCACCCGGAACACTGCAACACCCGCAGCGACCGCGACAACAGCCAGGAACCAAAAGAACCCCCCGAGAACGACACTCACCGCCCCACCACCACCAGACTGACGAAAAGAACCTGGAGGAGCACCACGGGCAGGAAGACCATCCAGGCCGCTTCAACCAACCGGTCCGGTCGTACGACAGCAAACACCCGACGTGCCCCGACGAACACAAGCAGCACGACCAACGTCTTCATCAACGTCCACACCCACGGCGGAGCAAAAGGCCCAGACCCGCCACCCAAGAACAACGCCACAGCCAACCCGGCACCGGCACTTAGTAGCGCATACCGCCCAGCCAGCAGCAGTAACCGGTCAACCCCGGACAGCTCCACCAACACTCCTCCGCCGATGTCCCGGCCCAATGCCGAGCTGAAAGGGCCCCACACCGAAAAGGCAATCACCCCTGCGCAGAAAACCAGGAATGCCACCGGCATCCACACCACAAACCACAGCCCCTCCTGGGCCGTCACGATGTCTCCTACGCGCAAGCTACCCGCAGCAACCACGGGCGCCGTTAAGGCAAACATCAAGGGCAACTCATAGGACAGGGCCTGCCCGAGGAACCGGTACCCGCCCACGAGGGAAAACGCACTATTGGCCCCCCAACCCGCCATCCACACCAGTGCCCACACCATCACGTCCATGGCGTTGAACCACACCACGCCCACCGAAAGGTCAGCTACCACCCATGACCCAAGCGGAACCACTGCTACCTTCAACAACGCCACGACCAGCAGACCCGATACCCCAACACGCCACAACAACGAATCCGCGGCCACGACAGACCGACGCCTCTGACGCAACAACCGAGCCACTTCCCACACCGGGCTAGCCACACCAGAACGAACAGGCCGACGCTCCAGGCGAGCAACAAACACCCCATCAAGCGCCGCCGCGAAAAAAGCCACACACCCGAGGAGTACAGCTGCTACAACCGGTCCCAGCAGGCCTACCTGCACAACCCCGTCAGGCATCCACTCCTCCCACCCTTGCAGCGACAACAGTGTCCAAGCCCAAAGATGCGATGATCAGGCGAGCAGCAAACAGGTCAAGGCCAACGATCATGCCCGGCACCTGCTGCAGGCGTGCACTCTCCTCGTGTGCGGTGTGCCACAGGGCAGGTTTCCCGAAGGGAGTGTCAGCCTCGAGCACCCAACGAGCACGGCCGACCAGGACATCCAAGCGTTCCAGAATTTCCGGTAAGTCCTTGAAGGACCACCGGAATGTCTTTGAACGGCTGATCCCCCGCCCCAAAGCGTTCAACTCTGACACGGCATCCTCTAAAGGCATCCCTCCCAACAGCCCATCACGGACACGGGAGCACCTTAAGGCAAACCGATCCCACCCCATCAACGCCAACAGGCTTACCACCTGATCGCAGTAACGCACGGACAATAGACGAGCTCTATCTCCCCCTGCTTCCGGCAAGCTGCCCGACCTTTCCCCCACACCCGGAGCGTTGACCGTCGGTGAACCAGTCATCAGATCCACCGACGCTTCCGTGATGACATCGCCCTGTAAAGCACAACGAACCACAAGCCCAGCAGGCCAATAACGCAGCACAGGACCCAACGAAACATGTAACACATCAAGATCAAGACCATCACGGTCCGCCCCCGCCTCAGCTAAACCAATACCACCAGGCATCGGCATGTCCATCTGGCTGTGGTCCATCCCGCTGTGGTCCACCTCACCGTCGTCGGCGCCGGGCGCCGTCTCCCCGTGGGCCATCTGGGCATGGTCCATCCCGCCATCATCGGCACCAGGGTTGGCCGAATTATCGGAACTGGACGATTGTGCGGCTACCGCGGGGGAAACTTTGGCCGCAGTACGGGTGAACGCCTCCTTCTGTTGGGCTGAACAGTTGACGAGCGCTTTCCTTGCTTGGTCAAGTACGTCAACCACCTCAGTTGGGTCATGAACCTTCACTCGAACTCGCGGCCCGGGAAATTGATCCCACACCCGGTCCAGCACTTCGCTCAAGTCGTCTGAGGGAGTACCGCAGGTCAACAAAATGTCCGAGTCGGCGGGCGAGCTCGATTCAATCCAGCCCCGTCGAAGAAGCTCACGCTCCGTAAAGATTCGGGTGTGACTCCATCCGGGAACTTCGACGAGGAGTACGTGAGGTCGTCGTGCAGCCGTCTCGGACAAAGCCTTTGTCAGGTCCACCGGAGGGCTCCTTCTCGCCAAGCCCATACGACTCCTGCCATCAGGACACCCAGAAAAATGAACATCTCGGCCACAGCTTCGAATCCGGAGGCCATGACGATGACAGCCCAGGGATACATGAACAGCATTTCGACGTCGAAGGCGAGGAAGAGCATGGTCAGCGGGTAATACCGAGCGTGGTATCGAGACAGTGCGTGTTCGCTGGGTGTCCAACCTGACAGGAACGGCGCGCTTTCGATCGGAACAGCGGAAACAGCAGTAGATCGAGATGTGACGTACAGCCCACCAACAACGGCTAAAGCAACCAGAAGCATGACGATCACGTTGAGATAGGCAGACACATTGACCTCCTAGGGGCAAGTTTCGAGAACCACCGTCGCACTCGTTTCAACCGTCATACGTCGGTAGGTCATCTGCAAACCGACAGCCTTTCGCTGCGCAGAAAGTGAAGCGTTGGTCAGGTTCCGACGGGGCCGGGGCGCCAGACGGCCACCGGCAGATCACGCAACTCAGGACGCTACCCCTCGGGACGCTACCCGTCACTCCTTCGTTCGTACGCAAACGTGGGGAGAAAACGAGATTACCCCATGGGGGTATAATTCGTCAGTGTGTACGTTATAAGTCAGACGTAGACAATGAAACTGAGAGTAGAGCTTGCCTGACAACGGACCGAGGAAGGGGCCAATGAATCACCTGCTCCTTCCTCAGAGTCCACGACTTGCCGGGTCCCGCCTCGCAATCGGATGGGCGCTGCGCTTGCTGGCCCTCCTGGCCGGGGTTCTAGCCATGCACCTCTGGGTGGGACCGGGGCCCGCCACTCTTAGCGTCCCCGCTTACACCACCGCCTCACCTGCCTCCGCTGTCTCACCCGTGTCATCGGTGGTACCTGCTGCACTGACCAACTCACTAGCTAGTCACCTCGACGGACCCCACACGGGCTCCAGTGCAGGTGTAGGTGTAGGTGCGGATGGTCAGGTGCTGGCGGCGGCCAGCACGGCAACCGACCACGGTTCATTTGACAGCTCTTCATGCGCCAGTATCTGCCCTAACAGCCATGTCATGATGGCCGCGATATGCATGGCCGCGCTTTTGGCGGTCGGCGCTGCTGGCCTCTACTGGTTGCGCTCTTCTCTTATTTCCCGATGGACCTTACTACGGGGCCCTCCTGTACTCACCGCCCTACCGACCTTCAGACCCCGAACAGTCTCCTTGGTTCAGCTGTCCATCAGTCGGACATAAAACGGGTGATCCCCGCGATCTCCCGCCGTCCTGCCCCGCTACATTGCGGGATCAGAATGACGACTGAAACAGCACTTCCCCCGAACCATACGTGTCTCACGTTTTAAGGACTGATCTTTCATGAAGCACCGTTTTGCGACCCTGACTGCCCTCTCCGCCGTCGCTGTCCTCACCTTGTCCGCTTGTGGTTCCTCCTCCGGCGGCGACACGGAGGGAATCGACATGGGTACGGAAAGCCCCGCCGCGGCCGTCCCAAGCTCCTCGGCTTCCGCAGAGTCGAGCATGGAGGCGACCTCAAGCGCTTCTGCCGAGGCCATGGCCGAACACAACGATGCCGATGTGATGTTCGCTCAGATGATGCTGCCGCACCACCGGCAGGCTGTCGAGATGAGCGACATGCTCCTGGACAAGGAGAACATCGACCCGGCAGTGACGGACCTCGCTACACAAATCAAGGAAGCCCAAGACCCGGAAATCGAAGAGCTGACCGGCTGGCTTGAGGCATGGGGCGAGCCGATGGAAATGACCGAAGAAGGCATGGAAAGCATGCAGAGTATGGAAGGCATGGACTCCGAGATGGGTTCGATGGACGGCATGATGAGCGACGAGGACATGACGTCCCTTGACGCTGCCGAGGGAACCGAAGCCGAAACCATGTTCCTGGAGTCCATGACCGCCCACCACCGTGGCGCCATTGAAATGGCGCAAACCGAAATCGAGGACGGCATGTTCCCCGACGCCGTGGAGATGGCCGAAACCATCGTCGAGACCCAGCAGGCCGAAATCGACGAGATGTCGACTCTCCTCGAGCAGAAGTAACACCCCCTAACCCAGGGTGCGGGGACCCGCTCCCGACACCCTGGGTTTGCCGGTGGCTCCTCGTGGGTTCCTTGGCAGCTCCTTGCCTACCACCTTCGGTGTCGCACCCTGCATCTGCTGGCATAGCCAACATGCGCGAACCTCACCCGTCCAGCACGGGTGCTAGTCAGCTTCTCATCCCTGCCTGTACCGCTGCCCCGGATTCCGCTGCTTCCCCCACTGCTCTTCACATGGGCCTACCCATCCAGGTGATTGGAAGCACCGGATCCGTTGCAGCGTTGGCCGCAGTTACTGATCGGAAGAACACCCCGTGCCTTTCCTTGCCTCATCCCTCACCTCTTCCCGCACCCGTGTCCTTACCCCGGGAAGGATCAGCCTGTCCCTGGCTCTGCTGCTCACCACGGTCTCGTGCGCAGCCCAGCCAGCTTCGGAATCCGCTGGATCCTCCACGCCCGCCCCGGCGTACCCAACTCACGTACACGGTCTGGTCGTAAAGCCAGGCACACAAGAGGTGCTGATTGCCTCCCACGAAGGGCTCTTCGAAGTGCACGGCGCGGACGTGCAGTCTGTTGGCGCGAACATCGACCTGATGGGCTTCACCATCACCGGCGGGGGTAAATACCTTGCCTCCGGCCATCCCGGTTCCGGCGTGGATCTGCCGAACCCGGTAGGACTGATTCGCTCCTCCGACGGACAGATCTGGGAACAGGTAGCTCTGGGAGGTGAGTCGGATTTCCACACGCTGACCGCCGTCAAGGATGGCATCATCGGGTTCGACGGCGCATTGAAGGTCAGCCCGGACGGCGGCCAATGGACGGATACCACCACCCAGATCAGCCCGTACAACCTTGCCGGCAACCCTGCCAGCGAGGTCGCCATCGCAACGACCGAGGACGGGATCTACCGCTCCCTCGATGCGGGACGGACCTGGACGAAGGACGCAGGCGCACCTATCGTCCTTGTCGCCGCGGTCACCTCTGAATCCACCATCATTGGTGTCCTTCCTACCGGTGAGGTCATGAAAAGCTCCGATGAAGGCCTCACCTGGGCTGAGATGGGGAAAGTCTCCGGGCAACCTTCAGCTGTGGCAGCGGCCGAAACACCTGAGGGTATGGATATCTGGGTGACGACGGAGAACGGGCTCGAGCAATCCACCGACGGCGGGCAGACCTTCGCCACCACCGTTCCGGCTACCACATGAGCAAGGAAAACATGTCTAGGTCACGGCATCAGGACAACGGTCGTATCGGGGCGGTTCAAACCGTAGCCGCCCCGTGGAATGCTTCGGCGAGGCTCCGGTGATGGGGTTGCGTGGAGGTTCACAACCGTGACGATCGGAGAGTTCTTCGCTGATACCGTCCAGTCAGGTGCTCTTCTGGCGGCGATCCCGCTGGCCATGGTCGCCGGCATCGTCTCGTTCCTCTCACCGTGCATCCTTCCCCTCGTTCCCGGGTACTTGGGATACGTCTCCGGCCTTACCGAGCCCGGGCGTCCGGACAACCGACGACGGGTCCTGACCGGGGTAGGCCTGTTCATCCTCGGCTTTGCCCTCGTTTTCACCCTCTACGGGGCCGCGTTCGGCGTCATGGGTTCATGGCTTCTGCGCTGGCAGGACCCCCTCATCAGGGTGTTGGGTGTGTTCGTCATCATCATGGGGCTCGTCCTCGTCGGACGCCTGTCCTTCTTCCAGCAGAACCTGAAACTCAACTGGCGACCACGCACCGGCATCGCCGGCGCACCTGTGTTGGGCATCGTATTCGGGCTGGGGTGGACCCCCTGCATGGGCCCCACCCTCAGCGCCGTCCTAGCACTGAGTACCACCACCGGAACCGCATGGCGGGGCGCGATCCTTGGCTTTGTTTACTGCCTCGGATTAGGCATTCCCTTTCTGCTCGTCGCCCTCGGAGTGCAATGGGTGAGCACCACCCTTGCGTTCGTCCGCCGGCACATCCGCGCCTTCAACCTCATTGGCGGTTTCCTGCTCATCCTCGTCGGCGTCCTCATGGTCAGCGGCATCTGGATGCTCTGGATCTACCAGCTGCAAAACCTCGCAGGCACCTTCCTCACCCCCGTCTAAAGCCCACTTCATACAGCGGACTCCGCGTGTCCCCCACCGCCCCGTCGGCACGACATTTTCTAGGAAAGGACGAGACGTGAAAGATCCCCTTATAAAAGCGCATCTATCAGACACAAGGCCGCCCGCACCGGCCTCACCGAAACCAGCCCGACGGGAACCGGCCCGACAGGTAGCCGCGGGTTCTCGCCGATGGGGCAGGATGCTGGCCGTAGCAGCGGTCCTGGCCTCGATTGTTCTCACCGGGTGTGCCGCTGAGGATCCCCTTGCCGCGCAGGCCCGTGCCGGTGACAACAAGAACTACATCGCAGGGGACGGTTCCGTCGCCGAATATGCTCCCGAGGCCCGGGGTGAACCGGTCGATGTCCAAGGCACCCTTTTCGATGGCAGCACCGTCAATTCCACCGACTGGGCCGGGGACGTGGTGGTCCTCAACGTCTGGTACGCCGCCTGCGCACCCTGCCGCGCTGAAGCACCAACCCTGGCAGCCCTGAGCACACGCTTCACCCCCGACGGAGTGCGGTTCTACGGCATCAATGTCCGCGACGAGAAACCGACCGCCGACGCTTTCGAGCGGACCTTCGGTATCACCTACCCCAGCTTCGAGGACCGCGACGGCAAGCTACTGCTCAGCCTTACCCAGTACGTGCCCCCGCAGGCTGTACCGACAACCCTCGTCCTGGACCGGGACGGCCGTGTCGCAGCGCGGATCCTCGGCCTCGCCGAAGAAAGCACCCTGCGCACCCTCATCACCGACGCTCTCGCCCAACCCTCACCGGACCAGCCCGCCCAGGGTCAGCCTGTACCCGACCAGCCCTCACCCAGCCAAGTGGAAGCCACCGAGCCTCCCACTGCGGGCACTCCCACTGATTCCAGGAAACCCGGGGATTCTGGGGATCCGGGTGGAGGGATAGGCGATGGCGTCTAAGGCCGGGACCGAAACGACCCTTCCTACGCTCGGTCCCCTGGGGATGCTGCGGTGGGTATGGCGGCAACTGACCAGCATGCGCACCGCCCTGCAGCTGCTCCTGCTGCTCGCCGTCGCCGCCGTCCCCGGATCGTTGTTCCCGCAGCGCCCCGCGAACCCCGCCGTCGTCACCCAATACCTTAAGGACAATCCTGACACCGGGCCATGGCTGGACCGCTTCCAGCTCTTCGATGTGTTCTCCTCGGTCTGGTTCTCGGCCATCTACCTACTGCTCTTCACCTCCCTCGTCGGATGCGTCATCCCGCGCACCCGCGCCCACCTCAAGTCACTCAAAGCCCCACCACCGCGAACCCCCCGGAACCTGTCCCGCCTCCCCCAGCACGGGTACCTCACCCTGCACAGCAACCCGTCCGAGAAAACGTCGGAGGCGCCCACACCGGGTGACGCGATCGCGGATGCGGCCCTCCTGCTCAAGAAATCCGGGTACCGGGTGAACACCCGTGACATGGACACCAGTCAGCCCTCTGTTGGTGCCGAGCGCGGTTTTACCAAGGAAGCAGGAAATCTCCTGTTTCACACCGCGCTCATCGGTGTCCTGGTGTCCGTCGCGGTCGGCGGCATGTTCGGCTACCGGGGCCAGAAACTGATCGTCGAAGGGGAGGGATTCACCAACTCCCTTATCGGCTACGACTCCTTCGCACCAGGAACCAACTTCGATGAGAACTCCCTGACCCCGTTCGCCCTGACCCTCAAAGACTTCGACGTGGTCTTCAACCGCGACGAACCCGCCACCTACGGCCAGCCCCTGGACTTCACCGCCGCCATGACAGTGCAGGAGAACCCGGCAGCAGCCCCGGTTGACCAGACCCTGAAGGTCAACTCCCCTATCGGCATCGGTGGAGCGAACATCTACCTGGTCGGCAACGGGTACGCGCCCCTCATTACGGTCCGTGACGGCGAGGGGAACATCGCCTTCTCAGGTCCCGTCCCGTCACAGCCAACAGACACCGCCTACACCTCGACGGTCGTGATCAAAGCCCCCGATGCCCAGCCCGAGCAACTGGGGTTCGTGGGCTTCTTCCTGCCCACCGCCGTCGTGGACAGCACCGGGCTTGCCTTCGGATCCGACCCGGACCCGTTCAACCCCCAACTGAACCTGAACTCCTACTACGGAGACCTGGGCTTGGACGACGGCACCCCGGTCTCCGTGTACCAGCTCGACACCACCGACCTGACCCAGCTCAATGGGCGGGACAACCCCGCCGGCGGTATCGTCCTGGGCGCCGAACAAACCTACGACTTGCCCGACGGCAAGGGATCCATCACCTTCGACGGACTCAAACGCTTCATCGCCCTGGACATCACCTATGACCCCGGGAAGATCGGCGCCCTGGTCTTCTCCACGCTGGCCCTCACCGGGCTGATCCTCTCCCTCGTCACCGCCCGCAGAAGGGCCTGGATCACAGCACACACGAACCCTGATGGGACCACCGAGCTCGAATACGGTTTCCTCGCCCGCGGCGAAGACCACGGGCTCAAAGCCGAAGCCGCCAAGATCCGTGCCCGGCTCATCAGCCGCTGGCCGGCCGCAGCTTCGCTACCAGCCACAGCACACCCCACCGGAAAGGCCCACCATGTCCCCTAACTCAGCCTCCGATTCAACCCCTGACGACCCGGGCGCCCGTTACCGGCGTCTTCACCGCCAACTGCGGTTCGGGCAGATCCTCATGATCCTCGGCGCACTCCTCGCCCTCATCCACATGATCGCCCACCTGGCACCACCGGAACAGCAGCCCGGTCTGGCACTGGACATCGCCGTGGGATACCCCGCAGCAGCCCTGATATTCGTCATCGGAGCCACCCTCGCAGGCCAAAAGAAAAACCCTTAGCACCACAGCCAGCTATCCGGCACTGCTTAGACCCTCGCACGACACGTCACCGGCTCCCCCGGCCATCAGCCCTTTCCTCCGCCCATCCACGCCCCTCCACTCAAGCTCCCTCCCGTACAACCTCCCAACATTGGATCGCCCATGAAGGTCATAGAGCCTGATTCGTACTTCCCCTCCCCCACTATCAGCGCCCTATCTCTTGGCCCGGTAACCATCAACTTCTACGCTCTGTGCATCCTGGCCGGCATCATCGTCGCGGTGTGGCTCACCGGACGCCGCCTCGACGCCCGCGGAGGCCAACCCGGCCAGGTGCTAGACGTCGTCACATGGGCTGTTCCCTTCGGCATCATCGGCGGCAGGCTCTACCACGTCATCACCGACTACCAGCTCTACTTCGGGCCCGGAAAGAACCCACTGGACGCCCTCAAGATCTGGGAGGGCGGACTCGGTATCTGGGGGGCAATTGCGCTCGGGGCACTCGGTGCGTACATCGGCTGCCGCCGGAACAACGTAAACTTCCTCGCATTCGCCGACTCCGCAGCACCGGCAATCCTCATTGCCCAAGCCTTGGGCCGGTGGGGCAACTGGTTCAACAACGAGCTCTACGGAGACCCCTCCACCGCACCCTGGGCCCTGCAAATTCACACCATAGACCCGGCCACCAATCGGGCCAAACTCGGAGCGGACGGCGCCCCGGTCGTCCTCGGATACTTCGAACCGACCTTTTTGTATGAGTCACTGTGGTGCCTGGCTGCAGCAACACTGATCCTCATCCTGGACAAGAAAACCACCCTCGGCGCCGGTTCTGTGCTGGCACTGTACGTCGCCCTGTACACCGCAGGCAGGTTCTTCTTCGAACTCATGCGCTCCGACTACGCCAACCTCATCCTCGGACTGCGCATCAACACCTGGGTCTCTGCGATCCTTTTCCTCGCCGCAACCACCCTCTTCCTCCGGCGCAAAAATCGGCCCCGATCCACCACGCACCGCACGGAACTCAAAAATTCACCACAAGACGCCCGAGCATTGTCGCCACAGCAGACCGACACTACCGGTCCTCACGGCCGCTGACACCTCATCAACCGACAGGACTCACCTCATGCAACACCCGCACGAGCCAAGGGCCAACATCCCCCCATCCGGCCCTCCGACTGCCCGGCCTTCCGAAAACACTTCCACTAGCGAAAGCGCCTCTCCCCCGGTGGCTACCCCGGAAACCATCCTTACCGCGGACGGGCTGCTACCAACAGATGAGCCGGTCCTCTGGAAAGAACGCCTGTACCCAAACTTCGGTGTGTGGGTGATCGTTGTCGGCTTGGCTTTCGCACCGGCGGTCATCTTCGCCCCGATCGACATGACCATCGGGGTCGTGGCATCGGTGATCACCCTGATCATTCTCGTGATCATGATGATCACATCGACCCCCACGATCCTGGTTACCCGCACCGTGCTACAGGTGGGCCGCGCCCGGATCGACCGGACGTATGTCGGCACAGCCGAGGCCTTCATCAAAGATGAAGCCACCACGCAACGTGGCACAGCCCTGCACGGATTGACCTACCTGTGTATCAGGGGATGGATTGACGCCGTCGTGAAAGTCGAAATCACCGACCAGGAAGACCCGGCACCGTACTGGCTCGTTTCCTCCAGGCACCCCGACCAACTTGCCAATCTACTCACCAGCCGTACACCCCAAAAGTAAAACCCGTGGGAAACGTCTCAACCGAGCGGGAAGGTAAACAGGACATGGCATCAAACAAGAACAAATCAGCTCGCACACGAGGGGCGCAGCAGCGCCACGCGGCTGTACAACAGGCAGAAGCCGAACGACAGAAACGACGAAAGCAACAACGCAGGGCACTCATCCTTGGCGTAATTCTTCTAACCCTTGCCGCCGCCACCGCCCTGACAACTTTCCTCTTCGTCACCTGACGCTCAATGAAATGAGCAGCCCGAGAAACTGGGCTGCTGCGACGATTTCGATCACCGGAGGTGGTATAGATGCGAGTCGTGCGTGTGAATAGCTGTCACGTCGGTGTACCTATAAGTCACGACAAAGACGACGGTAAAAGTATCAGTGGTGATCGGCTTGTCCGTATCGGCGGCGTTTGGTCTAGCTGTCCGAGGCATCCCTTCAGCATCCCGATGTGGGCGGCGGGGCCGTGGGTACGGGTGGGAATTGACGGGGCCTTGCAGTGGTAGTTCCCCCTGCGCCTTTACGTGACGGGGTTCGACAGGGGTCGTGGAGCGGGGGCGGGTAAACTACTCTGATGCCGGCTGATACGAAGAAACTCTCTCTGGTTGGATCTGTCTCCCTTGGTACGGGGGTGATGATCGGGGCAGGTATTTTTGCCTTGGTGGGCCAGGTCTCTGAGATCGCTGGACGATGGATGCCTGCTGCGTTTTTGGCCGGTGCTATCGTCATCGGCTTCAGCGCCTACTCCTACGTGCGGTACTCCAGCACCCACCATTCCTCGGGTGGAATCGCGATGCTCCTCAAGAGTGCCTACGGACCGGGAGTCGTTGCTGGTTCTTTTTCGCTGTTCATGTACGTGTCCATGGTCGTCGCCGAAAGCCTTTTGGCGAGAACCTTCGGAACGTATGCCCTGCGCCCCTTCGGGCTGCAGGGATCAGTTGTCCTTGTTCCTGTTCTGGGAGTACTCGCCATCGTCGCCGCGGCTCTGGTCAACTTGTTCGGCAACCGGCTCGTCGAACGATCAGCCACCGTCACAGCAGCCTTGAAGATTTTCGGTATAGCTGCTCTTGCCATCGCCGGAATCATTGCCGCGGGCTGGTCGTCCTTGGTGAACAGCCTCCAAGGACAGGGAGGCGATAGCGGCCCCGATGGGCAAGGGCTCCTGGGATTCCTCGCTGGGACCACACTGTGCATCCTCGCGTATAAAGGTTTCACCACAATCACCAACCAGGGTGATGACGTTCGTGAGCCCAACAAGAACATTGGGCGGTCGATCACCATATCAATTCTGTTGTGCGCGGTCCTGTATTTCCTGCTGACAGTCGCCGTAGCAGGAAGCCTCAGCGTTTCGGAGATCATCGAATCCCGCGATTACGCTCTCGCCGCAGCAGCGGAACCCCTATTCGGTGTATGGGGAACAAACCTAACCATCGCCTTAGCAATCGTGGCAACCCTGTCGGGTCTGCTGGCGAGCATCTATTCTGTCTCGCGACTCTACGACATGCTCAGCGGTATGGGCCAGGCACCAAAACTCCCTAGCGGCATAAAACACCAGTCCCTTGTCATCACAGCCGGTCTCGCGATCATCATCACCATTTTCTTCGATCTGAGCCAAATCGCGTCGATGGGAGCACTGCTATACCTAACGATGGATATTGCGATCCACTGGGGCATCATTCGACACCTCAAGGAGGAGGTCAGCGCCAAGCGGTGGGTCCCGGGCATGGCGATCGCTCTAGACGTCATAGTGATCCTCGCCTTCGTCATCAGCAAACTGCGCAGCGACCCCCTTACCCTGGTCGTCTCAGTAAGCCTCGGCGGAGTAATTTTCCTCACACAGTGGATCACCGTAAAACACCGGAAACCACAAGATTCATAGCCAATACTTGAAAATAATCCGCCTCGCCCGACCCCTGAACCAGGGGACAGTGGATTTAGCGGTGTTTCTGGCCTGACGCGTCGCGCGTGAGTGTGGCGGGGAAAGTGCCGTCATGACGACACTGGATGTTGTGAGTCCGAAGAAAGAATCGAACGAGGATCGGTCTGCTGAGGCTGATGCTGCGGCGGAGCTCGTGCGCTTGGCCAAGGAACAGGGCCTGGCGCTGACGGCCTCCTAAAGCTGTTCACGAAGAATGTGCTCGAGACAGCCCTGAACGAGGAGCTCACCGGGCACCTCGGGCACGAGGAGCATCGCCCTGACCGTGACCGCACGTCGGGCAATGTCCGTAATTGGACGCGCCCGAAAACTGTGTTGACGGAACCGACCTCGGACTCATTTGACATCTATAGGACCGTCCCAGGGCGGTTCACGGGGCTCCTCCCTCCAAGCTGAGGTAGCGATACACCGTCGCCCGACTCGCCCCGATGATCTTCCCGATATCCGCCGGCGCAAGCCCCTGGGCTTTGAGCTCTCGTGCCCGTTTCACCTTGGCGTGCTCGGCGGTGATTTCCCGCCGACCGGCCTTCCTCCCGTGCTCGGCCGCTATGGCCATACCTGCCCGGGTGCGCTCGGCGAGCTGGTCGCGCTCGAGCTGAGCGAACGCGGACATCACCGTCAGCATGGCTCTGCCCATCGGACCGGTCGTGCTGATTCCCTCGGTCACACTCCGGAAGTGCACACCACGCTGCTCGAGATCGTCGATGAGTGCAAGCAGGTTCCTGGTGTTGCGTCCCAACCGGTCTAGTTTCCACACCACCACCTCGTCCCCCGCCCGCAGGTGATCAAGGAGCTTGTCCAGCTCGGGCCGGCTCGCTCTTGTCCCGCTCACACCATGGTCAGTGAAGATTCGGCTGCAGCCAGCAACAGTGAGCGCTGCGTGCTGCAGATCCGCGTTCTGCTCCAGCGTGCTGACCCTGGCATACCCGATACTTCCCAACCCAACACTCCTAACGCTCATCAAAGGCGTCCTTCTACTTTGTTGAGAATAGACGACGTGAGACACATTGCTGGGACGCAACGCGGCCGAGTACTCCCCCGCCGATGCTGAGGTCGACTGACTCCCTGCCTGACCCTGCTATCGGTCTGGTCAAAGGATCCCCTACGAGAAAGGCCCGCAGCCATCACATTCGTAGGACGCCAGTCCTACGGTGGCCATATAAGTCAACGGCGGCGACCGGTCGAGAGTCAGTGTGCTCGGTAGGGCAAGACTTGACGGTTTAGATGCGACGGATCCGTAATCCATCTCGGTGAGGGCCGCTGACGATGATGCCGCTTGCGTCAAGTAGTTTAAAGCCGACGCTCCGTCATCCGGCCCAAAGGGTTGAATCGTCCCAGTCGTCCGGCATGCCCACATGGGCTTTCGGGACACCTTTCACTACCGGGTAGCTGGACAGGATCGCGGATAAGACGCGAGATCGGCCGATGCCTCGCGCGCTGCGCATGTACTGGATGAGTGTGAGTTGCCCGAAAGAACGGGTCATGTGCGAGCGTGCCTTATCCAAATCCTTGTACTTCCCAGCGGCCGGGAGTTTCGGTTTTATTGCGGCTCTTCACAAAGCAGGGTGTAGGTCCGTCCGCGATGTCTTGAGACTTCAGGTGGAAGGGTCCGTGAGGGTGCGAGCTGGCTAGGTGCGGTGGCAACAGCGGGATGAGGGGGTCGAGGTCTCCGAGCAGAATGGAAGTTCTCACACTGACCGTTCAGCCCGAAAGACCTCGACGTGCCCCACTTTACTTTCACGAGCCCTGACCTGACTACGTTCTGCCGCCTCGACGAACTTGGCCTCGAAGCCACCGGTCAATACCTGACCTTGAAGCAGGCGGTGATCGAATGCCGTGTCGTTGAACCAGATCGGTGGTGCGGGTCCTGCGGTGCTGAGGGTGTTCCACGAGACACCGTCGTCCGCAGGCTCGCCCATGAACCGTTCGGGCATCGGCCGACCGTCTTGATGGTGAGGGTGCGCCGTTACCGGTGCCCGGACTGCTCGCGTGTCTGGCGGCAGGACACCTCGAAAGCAGCCCAGCGGCGGGCGAAGATCTCCCGCCGAGGACTTCGCTGGGCCCTGACCGGGATCGTGGTCGATCACCTCACTATCTCCCGGGTCGCGGCCGGCCTCGGAGTGTCATGGAACGCGGCGAACGACGCGGTCCTCGCCGAAGGACGACGCGTGCTGATCGATGATCCTCATCGGTTCGACGATGTGACTGCGATCGGCGTGGACGAGCACGTCTGGCGGCATACCCGAAAGGGCGACAAGTTCGTGACGGTGGTCATCGACCTGACGCCGATCCGCGAGAAGACAGGCCCGGCACGCCTGCTGGACATGGTCGAAGGACGCTCCAAGCAGGTTTTCAAGTCCTGGCTCGCAAACCGTCCCCAGGAGTGGCGGAACAAAGTCGAAGTGGTCGCGATGGATGGGTTCACCGGCTTCAAGACCGCCGCATCCGAGGAGCTCCCCGACGCGGTCCCGGTCATGGACCCCTTCCACGTTGTCCGTCTCGTCGGGGATGGGTTGGATCGGTGCCGGCAACGTGTCCAACTAGCCACGACCGGGCACCGGGGTCGTGCTGGTGACCCGCTCTACCGGGCGAGGCGGACCCTGCACACCGGTGCGGACCTGCTCACCGACAAGCAGCAGACCCGCCTGGACGCAGTGTTCGCGGCTGAGGAGCACCTCGAGGTCGAAGCGACCTGGGGTATCTACCAGCGCATCGTCGCGGCCTACCGACACCCCGACAAAAAGAAGGGCAAGGAGATGATGCAAGCGGTCATCGACGCGGTCACGACCGGCGTCCCGACTGCGTTGGTCGAGATCCGTAGGCTCGGCCGAACCCTCAAGCAGCGTGCCGCTGACGTGCTCGCGTTCTTCGACCGACCCGGCACTTCCAACGGACCCACGGAGGCGATCAATGGGCGGCTCGAGCACCTCCGCGGATCAGCCCTCGGCTTCCGGAACCTCGCCAACTACATCGCCCGATCCCTGCTCGAATCAGGCGGATTCAGACCCGTCCTACACCCTGGTTTGTGAAGAGCCTTTATTGCATAGACCCGATTGTAAAGACGCCCGTGGTGAGCGCAGGCGTTCCGCACGACCTCGAGCGATCGCATCCAGGATGTCAGCTGTGGGGAGCTCAACCCAAAGCCGTCAGCCACCTTGTCTTGTACCGAGCGTGGCGAAAAACTGTAGAGGTATCTGAGGGAGCCTAGGTCCAGAATCTCGACAGCCGCCCAGACGGGAAGCATTCCAGAGTATTTACTCTGATGGTGGGCCACAAAATCTTCGTGGGACCGACGGAGTTCCTTGCGGTACTTGTCCAGCCACGTTGTGTAGCTGCTTCCCTGCGCCTGTTTGCCGAGCAACGCCGGCTTTAGATGTGCGCACTCGTCAAGCTCACCCAGCTCATGGCCGAGCTGTGCCCGTAGGCTCAATTCGACGGGAGCATAAGCATCAGAGGCTGCGGTTCGGAGTCTGAGGTCGAAGTCGTACAGCGAGATCACATCACCGAACGTCGTGCCTGAGAAGAAGCTGTCCTCCCGCACCCCGACCATTGCTGTCAGCTTCCGGAAGGGATACCAGTACCCGCTCAGACGGTAGTAGCTCACGTCTCGCAGCTTCGCCACGGCGTATTCGCGGTCATCGATGGTCATACCCCGAGAGACGAGCAAGTCGACCTGCTGATCGTAGGTCTTGAACTCTTTAACCGGTGTAGTCAACCGCGCCCCCACAAAAGTGAAGACCGGCCCTGGACCTACCGAAGTAGGCGGAACCGGTCATGTTGCCCTCACTATATAACCGGTCGTTACGCTATGCAACCGATGTCGGTCACAACCTAGCGGGCGCGATCAGCCCGCTGCTCGCTTGCCGTTTCGGGCTCATAGCGGCCGCCTATGACCAGTACCTCGCTCGTCGGAGGCGAACCTCAGCTCACGCTTTGAACTGGTCAACGACTATACGTATTGCCCGAAGCTCAGCCCACCCAACCGCCCAACGAGCTAGGAGGCATCAGGTCGTGACCGCGAGGCCCTCCGACGCCGCGGAGTACTCCCAAGCGTTGGACGGCTTCTTCAGCTCGAGTGACTGCTCGTCGCATCGCTCTGCTTCAACCCCTGCTGACGTCCTCGCCAAGGTGCCGGTAGATCGTGCCGCGGGAAACCCCGAACGTCTCGGCGATCTGCTGCACCGTGTATGTCTTCTGGTCATACATGGCCCGCGCCTGCCGGGCCTTCGTCGGACTCATCTTGACCCGGCCACCGCCCGTGCGGCCCCGGGCCCTGGCTGCGGCTAGGCCGTCCTTCGTGCGTTCCACGATCAGGTCGTGCTCGAACTCCGCGATCGCAGCCAACATGTGGAAGAACAACCGCCCACCCGGGGTCGTCGTATCAATGCCCTGAGACAAAGCCTTCAACCCGACACCCCGGCGCTCGAGCCCATCGGCGACTTCCTTCAGATTCCGCACCGACCGGCCCAACCGGTCGAGTTTCGTCACGACCAGGGTGTCCCCGGACCGCAGATACTCCAGTGCATCCTCCAGTGCCGGCCGCTTCGCCAACACACCAGAGGCGTGCTCGATGAAGACCTTCTCGCACCCGGCCGCCCCGAGCACATCGGTCTGACCATCGAGATTCTGCTCCCGCGTCGAGACACGCGCGTATCCAACAGCTGCCATGACTCAAACTGTACCGCCAAGGTGCCTGACAGCACGTAGTTCTCGGACACGACTCATGGAACACGACACGCCGTTCTCGACGCTCTCCGCCGAGAATGTCTCGTGGACGGTCGTTCACGAACGGAAGTAGTGCGACCGCTTCGACGACGATTGAATACCAACGCTCACATCCGAACGCGCGCGCTGAGCCATCCTCTTACGTCTTGTGGCTACGCCTCCGTCGCGGGCGGCGCGGCTCAATCTGTTCCGCCCCTCCTCGGATAATTCGCGCTTCAGTTCCTAATTACGACGAAGACTAGGGAATCACTCCATGTCCCCCGGACAAACTTGTCGTTCGGTCGTAGCCCTTCCAAGGTCATGCCGATCTTCTCCAGAACTTTCGCCGACGCGAGATTCGCTGGCCTGCAGGTAGCTTCGATTCTTTCGAGCATCAGCGCTTCTTGACCGTAGGACAGGAGGCAGGCTGCGGCTTCGGTCGCGTATCCCTTTCCCCAGTGCTCGGCCCCGATCACGTAGCCGAGATGACCGTGGTGCTGCTCGTCGACGGTGAGGCCTACTGATCCGAGCGGTGTTTCGCCGGGCAGTGTGACGGCGAGGGAGAACTCTGTTCGGGGCAACACCGTCTGGGAAGTCACGCACGTGTCAAGGAAGTGGCGGGTGTCGTGCTCGGTATTGGGTCCCCAATCCACGAACGTGGCGATCCGGGGGTCGGAGGCGAAGGCGTGCACGGCGGCGAAGTCGTCGACGGTGTAGTCGCGAAGCACGAGTCGATCGGTGTGCATTTCCATGATTCAAGGATGGTCCATATCCCCGTGGCGGGGCGTCACGCCGTCGTGGTGCGGCCGGCCTTAAGGGGCTCTTCGGACATCCGGTAGGGGTCATGGTGTGAGGCCGCCTGCGGCGAGGAGCATTCTGAGCCGGTAGTTGTGGCGGTTGCGGTAGCCGCGGGCAAGCCGACGGTGGAGTTCGA
>NZ_SSWH01000016.1 GCF_004803505.1 Arthrobacter echini | reverse complement strand
TGGTACTGCACCCGAGAGAGTGTGGGAGAGTAGGACACCGCCGGACACACCATCACGGGAAGGCCCCGCACCACCAGGTGCGGGGCCTTCCCCACTTAAAACACCCCACCCCACCCCCCAAACCAAGCGTCCGCGGCGATGAAGTAGTCGCTCCGCAGTCGTGGTTCCATTGAAGAGAGCCACAGAAGCATAGAGATACGCCGGCACGACGACGCCGGCTCCTGAGGAGAGGACCGCGCTGCCATGATCGAGCAGGACCACAACGGCGAGCAGAACAGCGACTCACGGACACAGGAAGCTGCAGGTCAGGACACAGCGGTAGGAGGCAATTCCTCCGAAGATACGACAAGACCAGTGAGGCGACACTCCTGGGGCTCGAAGTCCGGGAAGACCCTGAAGAGCGAGTCGGAGCCAGCGGTACGGTTGGCGAGCTCGTCGGATTCCGTCGGACGCGAGAACCCCCAGGAGCGTCGACCGGTCGGTCGCCCGGCCGAGACGCAGGACCGCACCGCGCGTCGCCCGGTCGAGCGGCAGGATCGATCGGTCTGGTCGGACAAATCCCCACGTCGGGAGCCGTCGGGTCGGCAAGGGAGCCAGGAGCGGCGGGAGCCTCGTCGGGACGAGCGGCAGGACCGATCGGGCCCGTCGGACAGATCGGCGCGTCGGGAACCATCGGATCGTCAGGATCGGCAGAGACGGAGCACAGCCGGCGGGCGTCCGGGGGACGATCGGCGCGGTCCACGCCGGGACGACGATCGTCGCGGGGGAGCCCGTCGCGATGCGGTGGCACCATCCGGCCCCTCTGCCCACAACGCGAGGGATCTCCGCAGCGCCAATCGTCCTGACCGCGAACGGTCGCCGGAGATCGACGAGGACGTCAAGGGTGACGAGCTGGACCGCGTCACGAGGGCCCAGGTGCGTAATCTCGAGGAGCGCAGCGCCCTCTGGGTTGCGAAGCACCTGGTCATGGCAGGTCGTCTCCTCGACATCGACCCCGAGCTCGCGTTCCAGCATGCGCTTGCTGCCAGTCGCCGAGGTGGTCGGCTGGCCGCCGTGCGCGAGGCGGTGGGGCTGACCGCCTACGCTGCAGGTCACTACGGTGAGGCGCTGAGGGAGTTCCGCACTTTCCGGCGCATCAGCGGGTCGAACGTGCATCTGCCCGTGATGGCGGATTCCGAGCGCGGACTCGGGCGGCCCGACAGGGCTCTGGAGTTGGCCCGCGGCGAGGACGCGCAGAGCCTCGACGCCGCCGGCAAGGCCGAGCTCGCCATGGTGGTCTCCGGAGCCAGGACCGACCTCGGCCAGCTCGACGCCGCAGTGGTGGCACTGGAGATCCCGCAGCTCGACCTGAACCGGGCGTTCCCCTTCAGCCCCCGTCTCTTCCGCGCCTATGCTGCGGCGCTCGACGCCGTCGGGCGCCAGCACGAGGCCGAACCGTGGCGGCGTCAGGCGCGTGTTGCCGAGAAGGCGCTCGGGCTCGACGACGAGCTGGAACCGGACATCATTGATCTCGGCGAGGACGACGACCCCGAGTCGATCCCGGTGCCGACGATCGCAGACGTGCTGGGTGGGAAGACGCAGGAGCCCGCGACGGCTGAGGGGTCCGTCAGGAGCGACGAGCCCGCGGCGACGCACGAGCCGGAGACCTCACGGGAGCCGGCGCAGGGCGAATCCGATGGGTGACCGGCTGATCGACGGCTTCGACGGCGTGCTCTCGGACCTCGACGGCGTCGTCTACACGGGGCCCGGGGCGATTCTCGGGGCGACGGAGGCGCTGGGGAAGCTCGAGGGAGCAGGGAAGAAGCTCGCCTACATCACGAACAACGCCTCGCGCTCCGCCGAACAGGTAGCCGACCACCTCCGGTCCCTCGGCGCTCCGGCGACGGCGGAGCAGGTGTTCGGGTCGGCGCGCGTCGGCGTCGAACTGCTGGCTGAGCACGTTGCCGCGGGCTCGCGCGTGCTGGTCGTCGGCAGTCCGGCCCTCGCGGACATCGTGAGAAACCACGGCTTCGTGGTCGTCGGGTCGGCCGAGGAGAGCCCCGACGCCGTCATCCAGGGCTTCTCGCCGGATCTCGGCTGGAGGGATCTCGCCGAAGCCTCGTACGCGGTTGCCGCCGGGGCGACGTGGGTGGCGACGAACACGGACATGTCCATCCCGCAGGAACGCGGCACCGCGCCGGGCAATGGCGCACTCGTGGCCGCGGTCCGGGCCGCGACGGGCGCGGCTCCGCGCGTGGGCGGGAAACCGGAGGCAGCCCTCTTCACGACCGCGGCCCGGCAGCTCGGCCTCGAGCGCGCGCTGGTCGTCGGTGACCGGCTGGACACCGACATCCTCGGCGGTAACCGCGCGCAGATGGCCACGGCCCTGGTGCTCACGGGCGTGGACTCCGTCCGCTCCGCCCTCACCGCCGCCGTCGACGAACGGCCCACCTTCCTCCTCGGCACCATCGCCGGGCTCTTCGAGGAGTACCCGGCCGTCACGCCCGTGGACGGTTCGGCGTCGCATGCCTTCTCGTGCGGTGAGGCCACGGCCCACGTGGACGGGACAGCAGTGAGCGTGCGCGGGGACGAGGACGCCGTCGACAGCTGGCGTGCCGCCTGCGCCGCCTGGTGGTCGGCGCATCCCGACGAGACGCCGGAATCGGCTCCCCGGATCAGCTTCCGGTGACCGGCGATCAGCGTCCGATGCCCGGGGCCGACGAAACCGCTCCCCGGCGAGCCCGGGAGGTGACGGCCGCGGCCGGGGCGAGCGATGACACGGCAGCCGACCAGAACGCGGTCGACGCGCGGATAGAGCAGATCCTGACCCGTCTCGACGGCCTCGGCGAGCTCGAGGTGGCCGCCCACACGGAGCTGTACCTCGAGGTCCACGACCGGCTCAGCGTCGAGCTGAACTCCGAGGCGGGCCCCCAAACTGGGCAGAAGCAGGGCCAGGAGCCGGCCGGAGCGCATGGCACGCCTTGACCAGGAGCTCGTGGTCCGCGGTCTAGCCCGCTCCCGGTCCCACGCCGCGCAGCTGATCGCTGCAGGCCGGGTCATGAAGGGCGGGATCATGGTGACCAGACCGGCGACGGCGGTACGACCGGAGGACCGGCTCGAGGTCGAGGAGCGCGGCGAGGAGTACGTGAGCCGCGCCGGGACGAAGCTCGCCGGCGCGTTGCGCGTCTTCCCGGACGTGGCGCCCGAGGGGAAGCGGTGCCTCGACGCCGGCGCCTCGACCGGCGGCTTCACCGATGTGCTGCTCCGCCGCGGAGCACGGGAGGTGGTCGCCGTCGACGTCGGGCACGGGCAGCTGGTCCGCCCGCTGCGTGAGGATCCGCGCGTGCGGGTCTTCGAGGGGCTCAACGTCCGCGAGCTCGACGCCGGCCGCATCGGCGGCAGAGCCCAGCTCACCGTCGCGGATCTGTCCTTCATCTCCCTCCGGCTGGTGATGCAGGCTCTGGCGCGTGCCACCGAGACCGACGGCGATCTGCTCCTCATGGTCAAGCCGCAGTTCGAGGTGGGGCGGGGCGGCCTCAATCGTCTCGGGGTCGTCACGTCCGTGGATGCGCGGCGCCGTGCCGTCGCCGGGGTACTGACCAGTGCGGTCGGCAGCGGCCTGCACATCCGTGGTGTGGCGCAGAGCGAGCTGCCCGGCCAGGACGGCAATGTCGAGTACTTCGTGTGGATGAAGGTGCCCCGCACCGGATTGATGCCTAGGATCGAAGGGGAGTCCGGCCACCGGGTGGAGCAGGCCCCGGGGTTCAGCGGACTGTTCCCGCCGCGACCCGACCGACCAGATGGAGCTTGATGAGTAGACGTATTCTCGTACTCGCGCACACCGGTCGCAGGAGTGCGATCGTCGCGGCCCAGGAGGCCTGTACGCGCCTGATCGAGCTCGGACTCCAGCCCGTCATGCGGCCCGATGAGCTCGCCGGCATCCACGAGGAGTACGGCACCTGCGCCGCCTCCGCGGAGTCCCTCGGTGACGGCGTGGATCTCCACGACGTCGAGCTCGTCATGGTCCTCGGGGGTGACGGGACCATCCTCCGCGCCGCCGAACTCGTGCGCGACGCCGACATCCCCCTGCTCGGCGTGAATCTGGGCCACGTGGGTTTCCTCGCGGAAAGTGAGCGGGCGGATCTGGAGGAGACCGTGCGCTGGGTGGCCGATCGCAGTTACACGGTGGAGGAGCGCACCACCATCGAGGTCCTGGTGCTGCTCGGCGGCACCGTGCTGGCGCGCAACTGGGCGCTGAACGAGGCCGCCATCGAGAAGGCGAACCGTGAGCGGATGATCGAGGTCGTCACGGAGGTGGACGGCCGTCCGGTGAGCTCCTTCGGCTGCGACGGCATCGTCCTGGCCACACCCACCGGCTCGACGGCGTACGCCTTCTCGGCGGGCGGGCCCGTCGTGTGGCCGGGCGTCGAGGCCCTGCTCATGGTGCCCATCAGCGCTCACGCACTCTTCGCCCGGCCCCTCGTGGTCGCACCGACGTCGGTCCTCGCCGTCGAGGTCCTCAGCCGGACCCACGCCGCCGGTGTCCTGTGGTGCGACGGGCGGCGCAGTGTCGACCTGCCCCCCGGTGCGCGCATCGAGGTCCGCCGCTCCGACCACCCCGTGCGCCTCGCACGCACGCGGCAGACCCCGTTCTCCGAGCGTCTGGTCCGCAAGTTCGAGCTGCCCATCCAGGGCTGGCGCGGACCCGTGAAGCCGCAGGAGAGGACCACTCCATGATCGAGGAGATGCGCATCCGCGATCTGGGCGTGATCAGCGACGCCACCCTCCGGCTCGGCCCGGGGCTGACGGTGGTCACGGGCGAGACCGGTGCGGGCAAGACCATGGTCATCACCGCCCTCGGGCTGCTGCGCGGTGCCCGCTCGGACGCCGGCGCCGTGCGGCTGGGTGCCAAGTCGGCGTCCGCCGAGGCCGTCCTGCGGCTCGATCCCCTGAGCCCGGCGGCGCTCAGAGCCGCTGAGGCCGGTGCTGCTCTGGACGACGACGACGGCGTCACCGAGCTGATCCTCGCACGCACGGTGACGAGCGAGGGGCGCAGCCGCGCCTACGTGGGGGGCCGCACCTCGCCCGTCGGCGTCCTCGCCGAGCTGGGCGACGAGCTCGTCGTCGTGCACGGCCAGTCCGACCAGCTGCGACTCAAGGGGGCCCCGGCCCAGCGCCAGGCACTCGACAGGTTCGGCGGGGACGCCGTCGAGGAGGCCCTGCTGGCCTACTCGGATGCGTTCCGCCGGTGGCGTGACGCCCTTGCCGAACGGGAACGGCTCACGAGCGAGGCGCGGGAGCGGGTCCGCGAGGCCGAGGGGCTCGAGGCTGCCCTGACCGAGATCGGCGCTCTCGAGCCGCAGCCTGGCGAGGACGCAGCCCTGAAGGCCGAGTCCATGCGCCTGGGCAATGTGGAGGAGCTCCGGACGGCCGCGCTGCTGGCGCACCAGGCTCTGGTCTCCGAGGAGATCGGGGCCGGGGCCGACGCCGTCTCACTCGTTGACGAGGCCAAGCGCCAGCTCGAGGGGGTCGCGGACCACGACGCGGATCTCGGCAGGCTCGCCGAGCGGCTCGCGGAGGTCGGGTATCTGCTCGCGGACATCTCCGCCGATCTGGCCGGCTACGGCACCGCACTCGACGGCGAAGCGGCCGGCCGGCTCGAGGAGATCGAGGCACGACGGGCCGCACTGTCCGTGCTCGTGCGCAAGTACGCCCCCACCATCGACGAGGTGCTCGGTTGGCAGGAGGACGCCGCCCGCCGCCTGCTCGAGCTCAGCGGGGACTCGCACCGGGTGGAGGAACTCGACGAGGTCATCGCCGGGCTCGACCGCCGGGTCCACGATCTCGCGGGTGAGCTGTCCGCCCTGCGCGCGGAGGCCGCCGGGGATCTCGCGGAGAAGGTCAGCGAGGAACTGACGGCGCTGGCCATGCCGGACGCGCAGCTGCGGATCGATGTCACGCCCGCGGACTCCCTGACCGTGCACGGGGCGGACGAGATAGCCTTCATGCTCCAGCCGCATCCCGGGTCGGCGCCGCGCCCCCTCGGCAAGGGAGCCTCGGGCGGAGAGCTCTCGCGTGTGATGCTCGCCATCGAGGTGGTCCTGGCCGCCGTCGACCCCGTACCCACCTTCGTCTTCGACGAGGTCGACGCCGGGGTGGGCGGCAAGGCTGCCGTGGAGATCGGGCGCCGGCTCGCCATGCTCGCGGACCACGTGCAGGTGATCGTGGTGACCCATCTGCCCCAGGTCGCGGCGTTCGCCGCGCGCCATATCCGGGTGACCAAGAACGTCTCGCGGGACGGTGAGGGCGGCGGTGTCACAGCGAGCGACGTCGAGGTGCTGCCCGACGACGAGCGCGTGCGCGAACTCGCCCGCATGCTCGCGGGACAGGAGGACTCGGCGTCGGCCCGTGCCCACGCCGAGGAGCTCCTGGCGGATGCGGCCCGTCCACCCGCGCGGTGATAGGCTCGAATTCCGTGGCGCAGCAAATTAATTCCCGGTTCCTGAAATCCGCAACGACCAAGCATATCTTCGTGACCGGTGGTGTGGCCTCCTCCCTGGGCAAGGGACTGACGGCCTCGAGCCTGGGCCACCTCCTGAGGGCGCGCGGTCTCTCCGTGACGATGCAGAAGCTCGATCCCTATCTCAACGTGGACCCCGGCACCATGAATCCGTTCCAGCACGGTGAGGTGTTCGTGACGGACGACGGCGCGGAGACCGATCTCGACATCGGGCACTACGAGCGTTTCCTCGACGAGAACCTGGACGGCTCCGCCAATGTGACCACGGGCCAGGTCTACTCGACCGTGATCGCCAGGGAGCGCCGGGGTGAGTACCTCGGCGACACGGTGCAGGTCATCCCGCACATCACGGACGAGATCAAGCGCCGCATGCGGCTGCCCGCCGAGGGCTCACCCGGCAAGAAGGCCCCCGACGTGATCATCACGGAGATCGGCGGCACGGTGGGTGACATCGAGTCGCAGCCCTTCCTCGAATCGGCCCGCCAGGTCCGCCAGGACGTCGGCAGGAACAACGTCTTCTTCCTGCACGTCTCCCTCGTGCCCTACATCGGCCCCTCGCAGGAACTCAAGACCAAGCCCACCCAGCACTCCGTGGCCATGCTGCGCTCCATCGGCATCCAGCCCGATGCCATCGTCATCCGCTCGGACCGCGAGGTACCGGCGGCCATGCGCGAGAAGATCGGCCGCATGTGCGACGTCGACCTCGACGCCGTGGTCAATGCGGCCGACGCCGCGAGCATCTACGACATCCCCAAGACCCTCCACGCGCAGGGTCTCGACGCGTACATCGTCCAGGCGCTCGACCTGAAGTTCAAGGACGTGAACTGGACGAAGTGGAACAGGCTGCTCGACGTCGTCCACAATCCGCGGCACCACATCGAGGTGGCCCTCGTGGGCAAGTACATCGATCTGCCGGACGCCTATCTGTCCGTCACCGAGGCGCTGCGCGCCGGCGGGTTCGCGAACAAGACCAAGGTGACGATCAAGTGGGTCCCCTCCGACGAGTGCCGGACGCCCGAGGGTGCCCACCGTGCCCTGTCGGGTGTCGACGCCGTCTGCATCCCGGGCGGCTTCGGCATCCGCGGGATCGAGGGCAAGCTCGGAGCCCTGACCTACGCACGCGAGAGCAGGATCCCGACCCTCGGTCTGTGCCTCGGCCTGCAGTGCATGGTCATCGAGTACGCGCGCAACGTCGTCGGCCTCGAGGACGCGTCCTCGACCGAGTTCGATCCCGACACCACGCACCCGGTGATCGCGACCATGGCCGAGCAGCTCGAGATCGTCGCCGGTGAGGGCGACATGGGCGGCACGATGCGCCTGGGCCGCTGGGAGGCGACCCTCCAGGAGGGCTCGCTGGTAGCCGCGACCTACGGGAAGACCACGGTCTTCGAGCGCCACCGCCACCGCTACGAGGTCAACAACGAGTATCGCGAGCAGATCGCCGACGCCGGTCTGGTCTTCTCCGGGACGACGACGGACGGCGCCCTGGTCGAGTTCGCGGAGCTGCCGAAGGACGTCCATCCGTACTACGTCTCCACGCAGGCCCACCCGGAACTGAGTTCACGTCCCACGCGTCCGCACGCGCTGTTCGCCGGACTCGTGAAGGCATCCCTCGAGCGCCGCGGCGAGAAGGTCTGAGATCATGAGCGAGCAGTCTCGGAACATCAGCGACGAGCAGAGTCCGCGCAGACTCGTGAGCAGCACCACGGACTACGAGGGGCGCATCTGGGACGTCGTCAGTGAGACGTTCCGCCTGGACGACGACGGCGATCCGATCACCCGGGACTTCATCAGGCACCCGGGAGCCGTGGCCATTCTCGTGCTCGACGACCAGGACAGGGTGCTGCTGCTGCGCCAGTACCGTCATCCGGTCCGGATGGACCTGTGGGAGATCCCTGCAGGTCTGCTCGATCAGGAGGGCGAGGAGTTCGTCGACGCCGCTGCCCGCGAACTCGCCGAGGAGGCGGACATCACCGCCTCGCAGTGGCACGTGCTGATCGATCTCTTCCTCTCACCCGGCTCCTCCTCCGAGGCGCTGCGCGTCTATCTGGCGCGTGGCATCGGCGAGGTGCCCGCCGCGGACCGGCATGAGCGCACCCACGAGGAGGCCGAGATCACCCTGGCGTGGGTGGAGCTCGACGCCGCGGTGAGCGCCGTTCTCGAGGGGCGGATCCACAGCCCTTCCGCCGCCGCCGCGATCCTGGCCGCGAGGGTTGCCCGCGACAACGACTTCATCGATCTGCGTCCTGCCATGTCGCCCTGGCCGGAACACCCGAGCCAGCACGGCTCGTGGCCGCGCGGCGCCGTCATCGAGGACTGATCGTCAGTGGCCGGCACGGGGGAGACCGGTACGGACCGGGGCCTGTCCCGGCTGGTGCAGGACTATCTGCAGCACATGTCCGTGGAGCGCGGTCTCGCCGCGAACACGCTGGCCGCATATCGCCGTGATCTGCGCCGCTACACGGCATTCCTGGCGGACCGGGGAGTCGCGGGCGCCGGTGCTGTCACCCGCCACGACGTCTCGGCCTTCGCGCAGGCCATCGTCTCGGGCGAGGACGGCCTCTCGGCGCTGAGCGCGCGGTCCGCTGCGCGGACCATCGTCGCCGTACGCGGCCTGCACCGCTTCTGGATGCTCGAGGGGATCACCGCCGGCGATCCGGCGCACGACGTGCATCCGCCGGCGATCGGCCGCCGCCTGCCGAAGGCCATCCCCGTGGCCGAGGTGGTGCGGATCCTCGAGACCGTGGACACCTCCACGCCGTCGGGGATGCGCGATCGCGCACTGCTCGAGTTCCTCTACTCCACCGGGGCGAGGATCAGCGAGGCCGTGGGTCTGGACGTCGACGACGTCTCGGTCGACGAGGCGCTGGAGGGCCCGTCCGTGGTCAGGCTCACCGGCAAGGGCACCAGGCAGCGGCTGGTCCCCGTAGGGTCCTACGCGGCCCGCGCCGTCGACGCCTACCTGGTCCGTGGTCGTCCTGCACTGGCACTGAAGGGTACGGGCAGTCCGGCCCTCTTCCTCAACACGCGCGGCGGCCGGCTGAGCCGGCAGAGCGCCTGGACCATCCTGAAGACGGCGGCCGAGCGGGCGGGAGTGCAGCGGGAGGTCTCCCCGCACACGCTCCGGCACTCCTTCGCCACCCATCTGCTGGAAGGCGGAGCCGATGTCCGCGTGGTCCAGGAACTGCTCGGCCACGCATCCGTGACCACCACGCAGGTGTATACCCTGGTGACCGCGGACACGCTGCGGGAGGTCTATGCCGCAGCGCATCCGCGCGCCCGGTTACCGGGGAAGCCGGGTCAGGCCCCGACGTGCCGTTCCTCGGGCCCGTTGTAGAGGCTCAGCGGACGGATCAGCGAGTTCGAGGCTGACTGCTCCATGATGTGCGCCGTCCAGCCCGTGATGCGGGCCGCGATGAACAGCGGGGTGAACATCTCCGTGTCGAAGCCCATGAGGTGGTACGTGGGACCGGCCGGGTAGTCCAGATTGGGCTTGATGTTCTTGGCCTCGTCCATCGCCGTCTCCAACCCGGAGTACAGCCCGAGGATCTCGTCGCGCCCGTAGTACTCGATCATGGCGTCGAGGGCGGACTTCATGGTGGGTACGCGCGAGTCGCCGTTCTTGTACACACGGTGGCCGAAGCCCATGACCTTCTTCTTCGCGGCGAGGGCATCCTCCATCCACGCCTTCGCGCGCGCGGCCGCGTCCTCGCGGGACTCGTCCTTCTCGATGCCGATCTCCTCGAAGGTGTGCATCACGGCCTCGTTCGCCCCGCCGTGCAGGGAACCCTT
This sequence comes from Arthrobacter echini, assembly GCF_004803505.1. GTDB lineage: Bacteria > Actinomycetota > Actinomycetes > Actinomycetales > Micrococcaceae > Arthrobacter_D > Arthrobacter_D echini. The sequence goes on along the minus strand of NZ_SSWH01000016.1, from coordinate 38,744 downwards.
CAGAGCGCCGATCGCGCCGGTGACCGCGGAGTGCAGATCGGCCAGGGTGGAGGTGATGACCCGCGCCGTGAACGTCGAGGCGTTGAAGGAATGCTCGGCGTACAGGACCATCGACACGTCGAAGGCGTGGATCACCTCCGCCGGTGCCTCCTCGCCGAAGGTCATCCACAGGAAGTTCGCGGAGTAGCCGAGGTCGTCCCGCGGTTCGACGAGCGGCTGGTCACGGCGGCGTCGCTGGTCGTAGGCGACGACGGCGGGGAACGCGGCGAAGAGCGTCGCGGCCTTCTCCATGTTCGCCTCGACCGAGTTGTCGCCGGCCAGAGGGTGGCTCGCACCCATGACGGAGACCGCGGTGCGCGCCACGTCCATGGGGTGCGCCGTGAGCGGCAACAGGTCGATGGCCGCGATCACCTCGGCCGGCAGTGTCCTGTGCGCGCGCTCGAACGCGTCGAACTCCCTGCGCTGCGCGGCGTCGGGCAGTTCTCCGTTCCACAGCAGGTAGGCGACGTCCTCCATGTCGCGGTGGCCGGCCAGTTCCTGGACGGGATACCCCCGGTACAGCAGGGAGTTCGTGTCGGGATTGACCTTCGAGACCGCGGTGTGGTCGACGACCACTCCCGCCAGTCCCTTGTGGATCTCTGGTTCTGTCACGATTGCTCCTCCTGGGGATTCTGTCCTGTGAACGTGGTTCCGGCGGCAGGTGCTGCCGACGGGTAGCCCTGCGGCACCTCGAAGTTGAAGACCGAGGAGTCGAACCTGTTGTACCCCTCGTAGTCCACCAGCTCGTAGAGGCGGCTGCGTGTCTGCATCTGGTCCACGGCGGCTTCCTGCGTGCCGTGGGCCGTGATCGAGTCCAGCGTACGCTCGGCGGCGCCCATCGCACTGCGCAGCAGCGTCACGGGGTAGATGACCAGGTTCACACCCACGCCCTCGAGCTCGTCCACGGTGAACAGCTCGCTCTTGCCGAACTCGGTCATGTTCGCCAGGATCGGCACGTCGACCGCCTCGCGGATGGCCCGGAACTCGTCGAGACTGCGCATGGCCTCGGGGAAGATGGCATCCGCGCCGGCCTCCACCAGGGCGCGCGCACGGTCCTGGGCCGCCTCGAGGGTGTCCGTCCCGCGGATGTCGGTACGGGCCATGATCAGGAAGTCGGGGTCGCGCCGGGCATCGGCGGCCGCCCGGATCCGCTTCGCCGCCGTGTCGAGATCGACCACGTTCTTGCCGTCGAGGTGACCGCAGCGTTTGGGGTTGAACTGGTCCTCGATGTGGCAGCCGGCAAGGCCTGCGTTCTCGAGCTCCTGGACACTGCGGGCCACGTTCATGGGTTCGCCGAAGCCGGTATCGGCGTCGACGAGACATGGCAGATCGGTCATGCGCGCCATCTGACCTGCGCGCTGGGCCACCTCCGTGAGGGTGGTCAGGCCGATGTCGGGCAGTCCGAGATCGGCGGCGATGACGGCGCCGGAGATGTAGACCCCGGCGAAACCCTTGTCGCCGATCAGCCGGGCCGAGAGCGGGTTGAAGGCGCCGGGGAACTGCTGGATGCGTCCCGAGGAAAGCTTCTCGCGGAGGCTCCGGCGCTTCTGTTCGGGCGTGACGGTCGAGTACAGCATGTCCGGGTCTCCTAGAGCAGTCCCTGCGGCGCGCCGGCCGCATCGATGACGCCGGGTCCGGCGACGATGTTGAGCTGATCGAGCGAGCCTGCGGAGAGCTCCGGCAACTGCTCGACGGCGGTCAGGAAGCGCTCCAGCTCGGCGTCGTCGACGACGCCTGCGGCCAGCATGCGCAGCTTGGCGATGTAGTCGGCGCGGACGAAGGGCCGGGCGCCGAGGGGATGGGCGTCCGCCACCGCGATCTCGTCGGTGATGACGGTGCCGTCGGTCAGGGTGATCTCCACCCTGCCGCCGAACGCCTTCTCGGCGATGTCCAGTGAGTGGTAGCGGCGCGTCCACTCCGGGTCCTCGAGCGTGATCACCTTGCGCCAGAGGGCCACGGTGTCGGCCCGCGCGGCCCGCTCGGGTGCGTAGGACTCCTCGTGGTGCCAGCGGCCGTCCTGCAGCGCGACGGTGAAGATGTACGGGATGGAGTGGTCGAGGGTCTCTCTCGACGCGCTCGGATCGTACTTCTGTGGATCATTGGCCCCCGATCCGATGACCACGTGTGTGTGGTGGGAGGTGTGGATCACGATCGAGGCGACATTGTCCGGGTCCGTCACCTCGGGGTGGGACCGGTTCAGGCGCCGGGCCAGGTCGATCCAGGCCTGCGCCTGGTATTCGGCCGAGTGCTCCTTCGTGTAGGTGTCGAGGATGGCCTGCTTGGGCTCGCCCGGGGCGGGAAGGGGCACCTCGTAGGTGGCGTCCGGTCCGTCGAGGAGCCAGGCGATCACGCCGTCCTCGCCCTCGTAGATGGGCGTGGGCGAGGTCTGTCCGCGCATCGCGCGGTCCACGGCCTCGACGGCCATCTTCCCGGCGAAGGCCGGGGCATGGGCCTTCCAGGTGGAGATCTCGCCCTTGCGTGACTGGCGAGTCGCCGTCGTCGTGTGCAGTGCCTGCCCGACGGCGTGGAAGATGACCTCCGGCTCGAGCCCGAGGAGGGTTCCGATCCCGGCGGCGGCCGACGGGCCCAGGTGCGCCACGTGGTCGATCTTGTGCCTGTGGAGGCTGATGGCCTTCACCAGGTCCACCTGGACCTCGTACCCGGTGGCGATCGCGCGGAGCAGGTCCGCGCCGGAGGACCCCGTGTGCTGGGCGACGGCCAGGATGGGCGGGATGTTGTCTCCCGGGTGGGAGTACTCCGCGGCCAGGAAGGTGTCGTGGTAGTCGAGTTCACGCACGGCCACGCCGTTGGCCCAGGCGGCCCACTCCGCCGAGACGCGCTCGTCGATCCCGAACACGGCAGCACCCGCGCCGTGCGCCGATGCGGGGTGGCTCGTGGCCTGGGCCCGTGCGGCGACGACGGGAGCGCGGTTCAGCGAGGCGATGGCCACCGACGCATTGTCGATGATGCGGTTGATCACCATGTCGGTGACCTCGGGCGTCACCTCGACGGGATCGGCGGCGACCTGCGCGATCTTCCAGGCGAGCTGGTCCTCGCGCGCGAGGTTCTCCTCGCTGCGGTGGACCCGGACGGGGTGGAGATCGACCATGGTGTTCCTTTCGGTGAGTGGGGCGGGGGTGGGTCTTCAGTACGCGTCAGTGCTGCAGTGCGGCGCCCTGGCGGGTGCCGGAGGCGGTGAGGAGGTGCTGGAGGCTCCTGTGGAGATGCACGCGCATGGCGGCCTCGGCGAGATCGGCGTTGCCTTGGGCGAGCGCGCGGGCGATCTGCTCGTGTTCGGAGGCGGAGTCCAGCAGCCGGTCGGGGTTGTCCCTCGCCAGTCTCCTGATCCGGGCCAGATGGGTGCGGATCGGCTTCTGCGCCTGGAGCAGATAGGGATTCGCGGCGGCCTCGTCGATGCCGTGGTCCAGCCGGGCCACGAGGGCGTAGTAGGCGCACTGACCGTCGTCGTCGCCGGAGATGAGCGGACCGGCACCGACGAACTCGTCGGCGAGCGTGGCGAAGACCGCGCGATCACCGCGCACGGCGGCGCTGCGCACCGCGGCGCACTCGAGGGGTATGCGTGCGTCGAACAGATCGGTCACGGCCTCGAGCGAGATCTCCGAGACGACGACGCCGCGCCCGTTCTGCGGGGTGGCCAGGCCTTCGGCGATCAGCCGGGAGAGCGCCTCGCGCAGCGGAGTGCGGGAGACTCCGAGCCGTGCCGACTGCTCGACCTCTCCCAGCACGTCCCCGGGGGCGAGCCGCCAGTCGACGATGTCGGAGCGGAGGGCGGCGTAGGCGCGATCGCTGGCCCGCATGGTCTCCTCCCTCCGGTCGGCGTGGTCGCGGCACGCCAGTGGCGCGGCGGCACTCCCGTCAATATGCGTGGCTTCAATGTATACACAAGCGACTGCACAGGCAAGAGCTTCATCCGGTCTCCGCGGAAAATATCCGCAGCAGTCACGCAGACCTGTATACAGAAATGGGCTCTGTCGACTGATCCCTCGACCGGGACCGTGCGTGATACTGTGCCTCAACATCACGCGCATCGGAGGGCTGATCATGGCTGCTGCTGGGAACGACGCAGGGACGACTGTCTCCACACCCGCCGACTATCGGGCCCTGCACGCGGTGAGTCTCGCCCAGCCGGACGACTTCTGGCTCCCGGCCGCCGGCGCGGTCGACTGGACCACCGAACCCACCGTTGCCCTGGACAGGTCGTCGGCGCCGTTCTACCGCTGGTTCCCGGACGCCACACTGAACACGAGTCACAACGCCCTCGACCGCCACGTGGACGCCGGGCGGGGAGACCGGCCGGCCCTGGTCTACGACTCCGCGATGCTGGGCACCCAGCGCACCTACTCCTACTCCGAGCTCAGGGACGAGGTGGCGGTCTTCGCCGGAGCGCTCGCCGACCTCGGGGTGGGCAAGGGCGATCGCGTCCTGATCTACCTGCCGATGATCCCCGAGGCCGTCATCGCCATGCTCGCCTCGGCGCGGCTCGGGGCCATCCACTCCGTGGTCTTCGGCGGTTTCGCCCCGGCGGAGCTGGCGGCGCGTATCAGGGACGCCAGGCCGACAGCGATCGTGACCGCGTCCGGCGGGCTGGAGCCGGGCCGGCGCGTGGAGTACCTGCCGGCGGTCCACGAGGCGCTGACGCTCGCCGGCAGTCTCGGGATGCCCGTGGTCGCGAAGGCCCGCGAGGGCTTCGGGCACGGTATCGCGGACTACGCGGACGAGTCCGGCCCGGAGGGGCGCTGGGTCGACTGGGACGACGCCGTCTCCGCAGCCGAGGCCGTACCCCCGGTTGCGGTGGCAGCGACGGACCCGCTCTACATCCTCTACACCTCCGGCACCACCGGCTCTCCGAAGGGTGTGGTGCGCGACAACGGCGGGCACGCCGTCGCGCTGACGTGGACCATGCGGGCCATCTTCGGGATCGGCCCGGGAGACGTCATGCTGACGGCGTCCGACGTCGGCTGGGTGGTGGGCCACTCCTACATCGTCTACGGACCGCTCCTGGCCGGGGCCACCACGGTGCTGTACGAGGGGAAGCCCGTGGGCACGCCCGACGCCGGTACGTTCGGCCGGCTGATCGAGCAGCACGAAGTGAAAGTTCTCTTCACGGCCCCGACCGCCCTGCGGGCCGTCCGCCGCGTGGACCCCGAGGCCGCGCTGATCCGCAGCCACGATCTGTCCTCCCTGACCACGCTGTTCACCGCCGGGGAACGGCTGGACACCGGCACGTCCGCGTGGATCGCCGACGTCCTCGGTGTACCCGTGGTGGACAACTGGTGGCAGACCGAGACAGGATGGCCCATCTGCGCGAGCCCGCGGGGCCTGGCGGACCTGCCGCTGAAGCCCGGCTCGCCCTCCCTGCCCTCCCCGGGGTTCGACGTGGCGATCCTCGACCACGACGGCACGCCCGTACCGGCCGGCACGGAGGGGAGCATCGCCCTGCGGCTGCCGCTCCCGCCCGGCACGCTCACCACCCTGTGGGGCAGCGACGACAGGTACCGGGACTCCTATCTCAGCGCCTTCGAGGGCTACTACACCAGCGGTGACTCGGGGTATGTGGACGACGACGGCTACGTCTTCGTGATGGGACGCACCGACGACGTCATCAACGTCGCAGGGCACCGGCTCTCGACCGGTGCCATCGAGCAGGTACTCGCCCAGCATCCGGCCGTGGCGGAGTGCGCCGTGCTCGGCCTGCAGGATCCGCTCAAGGGCCAGCGCGCCAGCGGGTACGTCGTCCTGAAGGCGGGCATGGCGCCCGATACGGACACGCTCACCGCGGAATTGGTGCACCTGGTCCGCGCCACGATCGGACCCGTGGCCGACTTCCGGTCCGTCGTCGTGGTCGAGGCACTGCCCAAGACACGCTCCGGGAAGATCCTGCGCAAGACCATGCGGCAGATGGCCGCGGGGGAGCCACTCGTGGTCCCCTCCACCATCGAGGACCCGTCCGTGCTCGAGGCACTCGAGCCCCTGCTGCGCCCCGGACCCGCTACGTGATCTGCCGAGTGCATCGCCGTACGAGGACTCGGCAGGCGCGGCGCATCGGACGGCGTCGACGCCGGCCCTCGACCTCAGGCTGAGGTTCAAGGCTCGCGGTGGAAGGTGCCTCGCCTTCGCGGGCGCCGTCGCAGGCGTTGTACCGTTGACCCTGAGAACAGCCGCCCGCATCGTAAGGATCGGGCGGCCCGCACCGATCCCGATGGAAGCGTGGACAAATTCGTGAGTAGTGAACAGGGTTCCACAACTCTGCCCGGCGGGGCGGATGCGGAACTGGGCCCTACCGGCCGCCCCATGACGGACTTCCCCGAGCCGAACACTCTGGACTCGCACGGCCCGGCGAGGGTCATCGCCATGGTGAACCAGAAGGGCGGGGTGGGAAAGACCACCTCGACGATCAACCTCGGTGCGGCGCTCGCCGAAGCGGGACGCAAGGTGCTCCTCGTCGATTTCGACCCGCAGGGCGCCCTGTCCGCGGGTCTGGGTACCAATCCCCACGAGCTCGACGTGACCGTCTACAACGTGCTCATGGACCGCAAGGTCTCCATCGAGGACGCCATCCAGCACACCGCGGTCGAGAACGTCGATCTGCTGCCGGCCAACATCGATCTCTCCGCGGCCGAGGTCCAGCTCGTCAACGAGGTGGCCCGCGAGCAGGTCCTCGACCGCGCACTGCGCAAGGTCGCCGACGACTACGACGTCATCCTCATCGACTGCCAGCCGTCGCTCGGTCTGCTCACCGTCAACGCGCTCACTGCGGCCCACGGCGTGATCATCCCGCTGATCTGTGAGTTCTTCGCCCTGCGCGCGGTGGCGCTGCTGGTGGAGACCATCGAGAAGGTGCAGGACCGCCTGAACCCGCGGCTCCAGATCGACGGTGTGCTGGCCACCATGTACGACGCGCGGACCCTGCACAGCCGCGAGGTCCTCGCGCGCCTGGTGGAGGCCTTCGGCGACAAGGTCTTCGAGACCGTGATCAGGCGCACCATCAAGTTCGCCGACGCGACGGTCGCCGCAGAGCCCATCACGTCCTACGCCGCGAACCACAGTGGCGCCGACGCCTACCGGCAGCTCGCGAAGGAGCTCATCAGCAGGGGCGGAGCACCCTAGTGCCGCTGATCGTCGGGCCCGCCCGGGGCCGCTAGTGGCGGTCCGCAGTTCGGAGCGCGCCGGGGAGCAGCCCGTCCTGGCACTGGAGCAGGCGGACCCCTACGAGCCCGCTGCTGCCGACGCGGCGCAGGTCTTCGCGGTGCAGCTCGTCAACTTCAGCGGACCCTTCGACCTGCTGCTGAATCTGATCTCGCGCCGCGAACTCGACGTCACGGAGATCGCCCTGGCAGAGGTCACCGACGAGTTCATCGCGCACATCAGGCGCGTCCAGGCAGCAGAGGGCCAGTGGAAACTGGACGAGGCGAGCGAGTTCCTCGTCGTCGCGGCCACCCTGCTCGATCTCAAGGCGGCCAGGCTGCTGCCGGCCGGGACCGGGACCGTCGAGGACGAGGCCGACATCGCGGTGCTGGAGGCCAGGGATCTGCTCTTCGCGCGGCTCCTGCAGTACCGGGCGTTCAAGGAGATGGCCCGCGAGCTCTTCCATCGGTTCGACGACGAAGCCGGGCGCCATCCCCGCGACGTGCCGCCGGCAGCGGAGATCACGACGCTGCTGCCCGCACTGCACTGGACGTCCACACCCGAGGAGTTCGCCGCGCTGGCCGCCCGGGTGCTGGCGCCGCGGAGCGAGGCGCCCCTCGAGGTGGAGACGGGGCATCTGGTCTCACCCGTGGTGAGCGTCAGCGAGCAGTCCGCCGTGCTCGAGGAGCTGCTGCGCGCCGGTGGCCGGATGACGTTCCGGCAGCTCACCGAGGATGCCGCTTCCGCCGCGGTGCTCGTGGCGCGATTCCTCGCCCTGCTCGAACTCTTCAGGGACGGTGCCGTCTCCTTCGAGCAGGCGGCACCTCTGGATGGTCTCGTGGTCCTGTGGAGCGCCGGCGATGACTGAACCACCCGTGCCTGACGAGTTCTCCCCCGATGCGGAGTCACCCGATCCGGAGCCGCAGCCGGAGTCGACGCCGTCGCAGGATCCGGCGGGGGAGTCAGGCGCCGGGAGTCCCGCGCTCGAGGAGCTTCCCGGCGGTGTCAGGGCAGCCGTGGAGGCCATCCTGATGGTCGCCGACCAGCCCGTGACGGAGGATCACCTCGCTGCCGTCCTGGAACGGCCCAAGGATCTGGTGCAGCGTGTGCTGGTGGATCTTCGGCGCGAGTACGACGGCTATACTGGAGGGAACTCCCCGACGATCGAACCGGCAGCTCCGCGCGGTTTCGAACTGCGGAACATCGCCGGCGGATGGCGCATCTACTCCCGGAAGCATTTTTCCTCCGTCGTCGCCGACTTCGTGCTCGACGGCAGATCCTCGCGGCTCTCGCAGGCAGCACTCGAGACCCTGGCGGTCATCGCCTACCGCCAGCCCGTGTCCCGTGCCAGGGTGTCGGCGATCAGGGGAGTCGCCGTCGACTCCGTGGTCCGGACGCTGGTGCAGCGTGGACTGGTGGTCGAAGTGGAGACCGATCCGGTGAGTGGTGCGGCCCTCTACGGGACCACCGCACTGTTCCTCGAGAAACTGGGTGTGGGCAGCGTCTCCGAACTGCCGCGGATCGCACCCCACCTGCCGGGGATAGAGGCCCTGGGGGAGTACGACGACACGACGTTCTGAGCACGACCGACACGAAGGATTTTCCCATGACACAGCAGCCAGGATCCGGTTCAGGACGCAGGACGCCGCGCGACGGCGAGTCGTCCGGACGCCCGGACGATGCTGAGCGTCGTCGTCCGTCCTCCTCCCGCGGAGGTCCCGAGCGCGGCAGCCACGGCAAGGGCGGTGCCCAGCGCGGCGGCTCAGGGTTCCCGGCGGGCGGTCGGTCCGGCGGTGGTCGTTCGGGTGACGGCCGCGCCGGTAGTGGCGGTGGTCGGTCAGGCGGTGGCCGCGACGGTGGTCGTCCCGGTGAGGAACGCCCGGAGCGCGGGCGTTCCGGTGGGGGCCGCACGGACCGGAACAGTTCCGCTGAGGGCCGTCCCGACCGTACTCGCTCCGGCGCCGAGCGCGGCCGCTCCGGAGGGGGACGTCCCACAGGGAAGCCGTTCCAGGAACGCACGCGCGACGACGGCCGGTCGGCGACAGGTCGCCCGGCAGGAGCCGATCGCCGCGAATCGGCCGAGGGTCGCGCGCGCTCGGCGTCGGGCCGTCCGTCCGCAGGCACGCCGTCGAACCGCTTCGGGACCAGGGCGGGAAGTGCCTCGGGTGGCAGGCCCGGTCGTCCCGGAACCGGGGAGAAGCGAGCGGGCCGTCCCGGTGGCGCCGCGTCCTCGGGACGGCAGAAGCCGGTGGGCGACAGGGCGTTCGCCCGTGAGCGGTTCGGCCAGAATCTCGGCCCGGTGCGTCCGTCCCGGCCCAAGCGCGCAAGCCGCCCGGCCGACGAGATCGACGTCCACAATCCCGAGGGTGTGCGGCTGCAGAAGGTCATGGCCCTGGCCGGGGTCGCTTCGCGCCGGGTCTGCGAGGAGATGATCCTCGACGGCCGCGTGGAAGTGGACGGCACGGTGGTGACCGAACTCGGCGTGCGCGTGGATCCGGAGCAGGTGGCCATCCACGTGGACGGCATCCGCCTGCAGCTCAAGGATCACCTGAAGTACTACGTCTTCAACAAGCCCCGCGGCGTCGTCTCCACGATGGACGACCCCGAGAGCCGGCGCTCCATCGGCGATTTCCTGAAGAACCGGGACAAGAGCGAGCGCCTCTTCCACGTGGGCCGGCTCGACGCCGAGACCGAGGGTCTGCTGCTGCTGACCAACGACGGCGAACTGACCAATCGGCTCACGCACCCGTCCTACGAGGTCCCGAAGACCTATCTCGTCCAGGTGCGCGGCCCGATGGCCCAGGGCATCGGCGCGCAGATGAAGGAGGGCATCGAGCTCGAGGACGGCCTGGCGCAGGTCGATTCCTTCAAGCTCGTCGACTCCACACCCGGGCACGTGCTCGTCGAGGTGATCCTCCACTCGGGCCGCAATCGTGTGGTCCGGCGCCTGTTCGACGCCGTCGGTCACCCCGTGGAGCGCCTCGTGCGCACCCAGGTCGGACCGATCCGCATCGGTGATCAGCGTCAGGGCAGCATCCGGGTGCTGGGGCGCCAGGAGGTCGGGCACCTCATGGCATCGGTGGGTCTCTAGCTCATGGACGTGCGCACGGAGCAGGGAACGCACCTCCTCGGACCCGTCCTCGTCGTCGGAGCCGGGCTGCTCGGGGCGAGCATCGGCCTGGGGCTGCGGAACCGCGGGCTCGACGTCGTGCTCTCCGACAGTTCCCCCTCGACCGAGGCCGTGGCACGTGACATCGGCGCCGGTCGGCTCCTCGCGGACGCCCCGGACGGCGGGGAGGACCTGCTCCCCGAACTCGTCGTCGTGGCCACACCACCCGATGTCACGGCGCGGGTGGTCGCCGATGCGCTCCTCGCCCACCCGGACGCCGTCGTGGTCGACATCTGCAGCGTGAAGGAAGCGATCCTCGCAGATCTCACCGGCATGCCCGGTGTGGCGGCGCACCTGTCCCGCTACGTGGGAACGCATCCCATGGCCGGCCGTGAGAAGTCCGGACCCGTCGCGGCGCGCGCGGAACTGTTCACCGGTGCGCCCTGGGTCCTGTGTGCCCACGCCGCGAGCGCGCCGGACGCCGTCCTGCGCGCCGAGTCGCTCGCCGTCGACCTCGGGGCCGTGCCCGCCCGGATGAGCGCGGCGGAACACGACGAGGCCGTGGCCCTGATCTCGCACCTGCCGCAGGTGGTCTCCTCGCTCGTGGCGACCAGGCTCCAGGACTCACCCGTGCAGGCCCTGGCGCTGGCCGGGAACGGACTGCGCGACGTCACGCGCATCGCCGCGAGCGATCCGCGCCTGTGGGTGCAGATCTTCTCCGCCAACGCGGCCCGGCTCGTCGACATCCTCCACGGCGTGCGCGAGGACCTGAACCGCCTCATCAGCACGCTGGAGGAACCCACGGCCGACGGCGCCCGGCTCGACATGGCCCAGCTGATCTCGGAGGGCAACGCAGGCCAGGCGCGCGTGCCCGGCAAGCACGGTGCACCGCCGGACTCCTTCGCCCGGCTGACGGTGCTCGTGGACGACGTGCCCGGGCAGATCGCGAAGCTGCTCACGGAGATCGGCGGCACCGGCATCAACGTGGAGGACTTCCGGCTCGAACATTCTCCCGGGCGGCAGGTGGGCCTGGCCGAGCTCTCGGTGCTGCCGGGAAAGCGCCACGAATTGACGGAGTCCCTGACGCAGCGGGGCTGGAAGGTAGTGCAGTGACCCCGACATCCACGAACACACCCGAGACCGCAACCGCCCCTGATCCCTACGCCGGCTTCCGCGTCGGCAAGTCGCTCGTCGTCGCCATCGACGGGCCGTCCGGGTCCGGGAAGTCGAGCGTCAGCCGCGAGGTGGCACGCCGGCTCCGCGCAGCCTATCTGGACACCGGTGCCATGTACCGCGCGGTCACGCTCCACTGCATGCGGACGGGCATCGATCTGACCGACAGCCCCGCCGTCGAGGCTGCCACGCGCTCCATCGACCTGGTCATCAGTATCAGCCCCGACCGCGAGTCGGTGCTGATCGCCGGCACTGACGTCACCTCCGCCATCCGTGAGCCCGAGGTGTCCTCGGCAGTGAGTGCCGTCGCCACCACGATGGGCGCACGGGCGGAGCTGATCCGGCGCCAACGGGCACTCATCGCAGGCGCCGCGCACCGTATCGTGGCAGAAGGCCGGGACATCACCACCGTCGTCGCGCCCGACGCCGAGGTCCGGGTGCTGCTCACGGCGAGCGAGGAGGCCCGCCTGCGGCGACGCGGCGACCAGCTCGGCGGCACGCAGACCGCGGCGCAGCTCAAACGGCAGGTCACGGAGCGGGATGCGAAGGACTCGACCGCCGCCGACTTCACGCAGGCTGCCGACGGCGTCGTCACGCTGGACTCGTCCGAGCTCGACTTCGAGCAGACCGTCGCGGCGCTCCTGACCATCGTGCGCTCCGTGGCGAACTAGGCGCGGCACTGCCGGGCCCGAGGCCAGGCTCCTTACACCAGATGTACCGTCGGGAGACGGTGACCACCAACCGAAGGACACTTTGATGAGCGAGAACCTTTCGCCGGACGCCCCGGGCAACGGCCCGTCAGCCGACGAGGAGTACGAGCCGACCGGCGAGGACCAGGTCAGCGAGGTGCTCGAGAACCTCGACGACGCCGAGGCCGAGCAGCGCGCCGCCTCGCTGCGTGCCGGTCTTGAGGACTACGAGCTCGACGACGAGGACGCCTACCTCCTCGCACGGCAGGACGAGGGCTACGACGACGAGGACGAGGGCAGGCTCAATCCTGTCCTGGCCATCGTCGGGCGGCCCAACGTCGGCAAGTCCACGCTCGTGAACCGCATCCTCGGGCGCCGCGAGGCCGTCGTCGAGGACACCCCGGGCGTCACGCGTGACCGTGTCTCCTATCCGGCGCAGTGGATCGGGCGGAACTTCACCCTCGTGGACACCGGTGGCTGGGAACAGGACGCCAAGGGTATCAACGCCCGTGTGGCCGACCAGGCGGAGATCGCCGTCGACATGGCCGACGCCGTATTGTTCGTGGTCGATGCGACGGTCGGTGCCACGGCGACCGACGAGGCCGTGGTGCGGATGCTGCGCCGCAAGAACAAGCCCGTGATCCTGGTCGCCAACAAGGTGGACGACATCCAGAACGAGGCCGACGCCGCAGTGCTGTGGGGCCTGGGCTTCGGCCAGCCCTGGCCGGTCTCCGCCCTGCACGGTCGCGGTACGGCCGACATGCTCGACCAGGTCGTGGAGATCCTGCCCGAGTTCTCCGAGCACGGCGGGATCGAGCGTTCCGGCGGTCCGCGGAGGGTCGCGCTCATCGGCCGCCCCAACGTGGGGAAGTCCTCGCTGCTGAACAAGCTGGCGGGCTCGGACCGCGTCGTCGTCGACCCGCTGGCCGGGACCACCCGTGATCCCGTGGACGAGATGATCGAACTCGGCGGGCGCACCTGGCGCTTCGTGGACACCGCGGGTATCCGCCGCCGCGTCCACATGCAGCAGGGCGCCGACTTCTACGCCTCGCTCCGCACGCAGTCCGCGCTGGAGAAGGCCGAGGTGGCCGTGGTACTCCTGGCCGTGGACGAGGTGCTCAGCGAGCAGGACGTGCGCATCCTGAACATGGCGATCGAGGCCGGCCGGGCCATCGTGCTCGCGTTCAACAAGTGGGACCTGCTCGACGACGAGCGCCGTCGCTACCTCGAGCGGGAGATCGAGCAGGATCTGGCGCACGTGGAGTGGGCTCCCCGCGTGAACATCTCGGCGCTGACCGGCTGGCACAAGGACCGGCTGGTGCCCGCGCTCGACGTCGCGCTCGAGTCCTGGGACCGGCGCATCCCGACCGGGCGGCTCAATGCGTTCCTCGGGGAACTCGTGGCGGCCAACCCGCACCCCGTGCGCGGTGGCAAGCAGCCGAGGATCCTCTTCGGCACGCAGGCCTCCAGCAGGCCGCCGAAGTTCGTGCTGTTCACCACGGGCTTCCTGGATCCGGGCTACCGCCGCTTCATCACCCGGCGCCTGCGCGAGACGTTCGGCTTCGAGGGCACGCCGATCGAGGTCAGCATGAGGGTGCGGGAGAAGCGCAGCCGCAAGCGCTGATGCCCTCCTGCTTGTGCCGCTCGACCCGGGGAAATGATGTAGTGTTGACCGAGTGGTTCGGCCCGTTGAGCGGGCCGGACGGGATGTGGCGCAGCTTGGTAGCGCACTTGACTGGGGGTCAAGGGGTCGCAGGTTCAAATCCTGTCATCCCGACAGATGTTTCGTCTCGGGACATTGTTCATGAAAGCCTCTCCCTCGGGAGGGGCTTTTGTGGTTTTGGTTGGTATTCGATGTAGGGGTTGAGTTCGAGTTCCTGGATGAGTTCGCCGCGGTGGTGTTGATGACGTGGATGAAGAGTCAGATCGTGGTTCCTATGTGTGCGCGACCGAGGCCGATGTGGTGGAGTTTCGAGTTGTAGCGGATCGTAACGACGCCGGAGTCGTCGACTCTATCTTGGCGCATTCGTCGATGTCGGCGGACGTGGCTTCGCTGCGGGCATTGTAGGTCTTGTCCGAGGGTCGATGGTTCAGTGATAGGTGTGGGCGGATGGTTTTGTATTAGTCCCGGAAGGTCTCGAGCTGAGCTTGCGGGGATTCAATGGTCTTTGTTAACAGTTACGGTAAATGGTTCGACTTCGACACTAGTCGTCAGGTGTCCGCTAGGTGCGAGCCTTCGGCGTCACTTATATTCAGGAGGGGAGGGTCTATGAACGGATCCACGTTTAGGTCCGTACGGGTCGTGGCCGCGCAACCACTCTCTAGTCGAGCTCGATCCAGCTCGCTGAGATGCGTGCGATGAGCGATGTCTTTGGCCCGGTGAAACTGGATTTCAGTAGCTTTTACAAGTTCGTTTCGTCAATTGGACTGTTGCTCCTCGCAGCGGCAGTTGCCTTACCATGGTTCGCGCTCCGAGCGACTGCACCTAACGCGCCAGCAGGAACCGAAGCCTCGTCAAACGTGGACCTAGCGCTCGATGCTCGCGCACAACAATTTTTGTTCATTGTGAGCGTCTATCCATGGCTTTCAGGAGTGCTGTTTGTGCTGGGCTCTGTCCTTACCGGCTACGGACTCTTCGCATGGCGTAGTAGACAGAAGAAGCAGGATGCGGATGAAGATGAGACATACAGGCAGCGCGCCGAACTCGGACAAAGCTCTAAAGCCTCATCCGAGGATCGAGAGGAAAAGCTAGACCAGGAAGCAGTTGAAGGCGACACGAGCCGAGATAAAGGCTCTGCCGGGTTGGCCGGTGACGGGGAACGCAAAAAAGTAGTTTCGGAACCACTCGAGAGACTAGACACGGCGACTCGCGACCGATACCGGGTGCGGCGCGAACTCATCACGCGAGCAGAGGAACGTGTAGAGAAACTTCTCGGCGCTGCATTTATCGATACCCACCAGATCGAGACTGGCGTCCGCTTGAGTGGACCTAGATCACCCATTTTGGATCTTGTTGCACGGGCGAAGGATGGTGATCGATGGACGAGTTTCGCTATCGAGGTTCGCGTAGTCGATCGTTCACCGAGTACGGCACCTAGGTTGCGCGACGCGATGCTCGCGGTTGCGATTGCAGCTCGTGACGTACCCGAAGGTCAGGTGCAGGTGCAGCGAGTTGGGCGCCCTCCGATCGCGAAATCGGTTTCGATTTGCTTGGTCGTCGTTTCGGACGAGGACCGTGGTATACGCCAATCAACGCAAGTAGCTTCCCTGTCGTTTAAAGACCGCCTCTCAGCGACGGTAGAAGTCGTGAATGCAGTGCTTCTTCGCAAGACAGGCGTCATCTGCATTTCGCAATCCGAATTTGAAAAAACTTCAGCGGCTTGGCTGCAAGAAAAAATCCTTGAAGTGATGCAGCGCCCGGAACTGGCTATGATTCGTCTTTGACCTGAGTGCTCCTGGTTGGGCCCTGTCAGCAGTCCAGTAACTTTAGGATAGCTAGTTGGTTCTCTGCGATTCAGTTAGACCAGTGTGCCGACGGTGTCTTTCTGTCTAGGAATCCGTGCGGAGGTTCGTAATTTTAAATTTGTTTTCACCCATCGGCAAAGTACTTCTTCGTATCAGAGCGGCCTAGGTCAACACACCTAACACTCCGCAGAGATCACCGGAAAATCCAGGATCTTGGTCCTTCCGGTCGCCTAGGGTCAAAGGGTCGCAGGTTCAAATGCTGTCATCCCGACAGTGTGATCCTTCAGTAGATCTCCAGACACCCGAACCTGCAATGTGGAGGTTCGGGTGTCTTTATGTGCGCGGGTGGTGTCGATGGTCAGTTCCCGCAGAATGTCTCCGGTGGTAGCGTTGACGACCCGTACGTGGAGGTCGTTGATGAGCATGACGACGCGGGTCCGGGCGTCGGCTCGTCCGATGCCGATGTGGTGAAGCTGGGACTGTTCGCGCAGGCGTTGAGTACGTGCGTCAGGGTGAGCTCCACCCAGATCCGTCCCTACCCGAGCACGCGCCGCAGGTACGGGTTGAGGAAACTACCTTCAGGATCGAGCTCTTCGCGCAGCGTCCGGAATTCAGCGAGCTTCGGGTACTGCCCGGACAGATCGGATGCCTCCCGCGTGTGCATCTTGCCCCAGTGCGGGCGGCCGCCGCGGGCACGCATGATGTCCTCGACCGCCCGGAAGTAGGGCCCGACATCCTCGCCGATCACCCGGTGCACCGCGATGTAGGCGGTCTCGCGCCCGGAGGCGGTGGACAGCCACAGCTCATCGGCTGCCGCGAACCGCACCTCGACCGGGAACGAGATGCGCCAGCGCTCCCGCTCGATCAGGTCGCGTACCTCGCGCAGCGCCTCGGCGGCCTGGTCGGCCGGGATGGCGTACTCCATCTCCCTGAAGCGCACCGTGCGCCGTGTCGCGAACACTTTGGATGAGGCATCGGAGTGGGAACGATCCCCGGTGAGTCGTTCGGCGGCACGGTTCAGCCAGGGGACACTCGCGGGGACTGCCCGGCCGATCCCACAGGTCATCCGGAACATCCCGTTGGCCATCAGCGTGTCGTCGAACCACCGCCGACCCCTCGTCAACGGCGTGCGTCCCTCACCGACGGGCACGCGTGTGTTCACCTTGGTCAGCGCTGTACGTGTATGCGGGAACCAGAAGAACTCGAAATGGTCGACGGCGGACGCCCGTTCGTGCAGGGACTCGAGCACGGCGTCGAGCGGCTCGGGCTTCTCGACCGCGCGCAGATCGAAGGCGTCGACGCAGGCGATAGTCACCTCCACGAGGATGCCGAGTGCCCCGAGCCCCAGGGCCACGGCAGAAAGGAGCTCGGGCCTGTGGTCAGCATCGATGCGCAGCAGCTCCCCATGACCGGTGACGAGCACCGCTCCGGTGACCTGGGCGGCGAGACCGCGAAAGCGGAGGCCGGTGCCGTGCGTGCCCGTCGAGATGGCGCCGGCGAGGGACTGCGTGTCGATGTCGCCGAGGTTCTCCATCCCCAGACCGAGCGGTTCCAGCAGCGCGGAGACCTCGTGCAGCCGCGTGCCGGCGCCGAAGGTCACGGTTCTGGTCTCGCGGTCCATACGAATGAGGCCACTGAGGCGGTCGAGGCTCAGCAGAACGCCCTCGGCCTCGGCGATCGGGCTGAAGCTGTGCCCCGCCCCGACCACCTTGACACCGAGACCGTCGGCGGCGGCCGAGCGCACCACTGCGCACACCTCGTCGACGGAGCCTGGGGAGACCATCCGCACGGGTTGCACCCGGACGGTACGTCCCCAGTTCTGCCAGGTGGTCGTGGATGTGACTGGAGATGTGGACGTCGTCATAGGAAGGCCTTCCCCTCACCGCGGTAGGTCGGGAGGCGATCGACGATGCGGTCGTCCTCAATCAGGACGAACTCGTTCACCCGTTCGCTCAGCTCACCGGACTTGGCGTGCCGGAACCAGACCCGATCGCCCACCGAGAGGCGGCGTGCGGCCTCACCGACGAGTGGCGTCTGCACCTCTCCGGCCATCTCCCGGGGCACCATGCGAAGCCCTGCCGGATAGGCGACGATCGGCAGGCGGTCGATGCCGGGCGGACCCGAGGCGACCCAGCCGCCACCGAGCACGGTGGCGCAGTCGGCGCGGGGCTTGCGCACCACGGCAAGGGCGAACCCGCTCGCGGGTAGCGGTGAGAAGGCGGAGTACGCATCGAAGGAGTGGCCGGCGAACAGGCCGCTCCCGGCGGCGATCTCGGTCACCGCGGGGTCGGCGGCAGTACTCTCCACCGACCCGGTGCCGCCACCATTGACGAACTCGAGGTCCGCGATCGCCCTCACCTGCGCCACAGCCTCACCGCGGCGCTCTGCGAGTTCGGCCCGCGAACGTCGCTGGAACCAGGAGACGGCCGCGTTCATCGGGAGGCGGTCGGGCACGCGGTCGGCCACACCGGCGATCTGCGCCTCGTAGGCCATCAGCCCCACCAGGGTGAAGCCGGGGCGGCGCTGCACCTCCTCCGCGAGAGTGCGCACCTGGGCCGGGGTGTGCAGGGGTGAACGCCAGACCCCCAACCGACCGAACGGCACGGGCCCGTGCCAGGAGGCGTCCATGTCCAGGCAGATCCGGAGCGGCAGCCGCGTGGCGGATGGTGCGACGGCGTCGATGAAATCCAGGTGCTCCGCGCTGTCCACCATGAGCGTCACGGAGGCGGCGGCCTGCTCCGAGCGGGCCAGCTCGGTGATCGCCCGCCGGTCGGTGGTCGGGTAGCCGACGACGACGTCCGGGCACGAGCGAGCGAGCCAGAGCGCTTCGGGCAGGGTGAAGGCGAGCACGCCCGCGAAGCCCGGCATGTCGAGCAGTGCCTCGATGACCGATCTCACGCGTAACGACTTGCTGGCGAGCCGGATCGGCTTGCCGCCGGCGCGGCGCACGAGGTCCGCCGCGTTGGCGCGGAGCGCGGCGCCGTCCAATGCGCCGAACGGCGGTTCCTCGGCTGCGGTGGCGATGTTCCAGGCGGACCACGGCTCCGACAGCCGACGACGTGCATCCGTGCTGCCGGCTGCGGTGGATGACAGCACATCCCGAAGTGTCACGCCGTGCTCCTTATGGTCATGCGCCGGGTCACGGGCAAAGGGCGGGACGGTCGCCCCGGTTCCCGCAGTGTAGGAACTCGACTGCCGGAGAGCAAGCATCGACCGGTAGCGCGTCCCAGGGTCGATCGACCGGCGCATCATGAGGTCCATCGCGCTCTATGAGACGCGCCTCACGTCCACACCGCTTGTGCCTATACTCGACCAATACCCGTACCCGGTGGCCTCCCAGCCACTGCACCCCGCGCGTTCGAAAGGCAGCCATGAGCAACGTTCCCGAAGGCCTCTACTACACCGCGGAGCACGAATGGATCAGTGAGCCCTCCGACGAGGGCACGGTCCGCGTGGGCATCACCGACTTCGCGCAGGATGCCCTCGGAGACGTCGTCTACGTCCAGATGCCCGACGCCGGTTCGGACGTCACCGGGGCGGACGTGATCGGCGAGGTCGAGTCGACCAAGAGCGTCAGCGACATCTACGCTCCCGTCTCCGGCGAGATCGTCTCCCGCAACGAAGCGCTCGACGACGACCCGTCGCTCGTCAACACCGACCCCTACGGCGAGGGCTGGCTGTTCGAGATCAAGGTCTCCGATCCGTCGCTGGTGAAGGAATTGCTGAGTTCGGACGCCTACGCCCAGCAGGTAGGCTAGGTCTATCCTGCGCCGACCGCAGGGCTGGCCCGGTCGACGGTGATCGGGTGTTTCACGCAGCAGGGCAGGAGATGGTCATGGTGCCCACCGAGAACTCACCCGCGAACAAGGAGGAGCCGCCCGTGTCGTCTCCCGAGACCAGGTCGATCGGCCTGTCCGCGCAGGACGCCACCAGCCAGTTCGAGCGGCAGGAAATCACCAGCGAGCACGAACGACATCTGTCGCAGGAGGAGCTGGCCTCCGTCGCCGCGCTGCCCTCCGGTTCCGCCCTGCTGATCGCCCACACCGGGCCCAATGCCGGTGCACGGTTCCTGCTGGACGAGGACGTCACCCGGGCCGGTCGCCACCCCAACGCGGACATCTTCCTCGACGACGTGACGGTCTCCCGGCAGCACGCCGAGTTCCGCCGCGCCGGCGACGGCTTCACAGTGGTGGACACCGGTAGCCTCAACGGCACCTATGTGAGCAACGACCGCGTGGACGAGACGGTGCTGCACAACGGCGACGAGGTCCAGATCGGCAAGTTCAGGCTGACCTTCTACGCCGCCCGTAGCGTCACGGCCCAGGCCGCCCAGCACCCCTCAGCGCAGGCCTAGTCCACTTCATGCCTGCTTCCCATCCCTTCAGACGCCCTTCCGACGTCGTCTCCGGCCGCCCCGGCACAGGTATCACCATCGGCGAGGTCCTGCGCGAGCTGGCCGAGGACTTCCCTCGGGTCACGGCGTCGAAGATCCGCTTCCTCGAGGAGAAGGGCCTGATCACACCGCAGCGCACCCATGCGGGGTACCGCAAGTACACGCTGCACGACGTGGAGCGCCTCCGTTTCATCCTGAGTCTGCAGCGGGATCAGTATCTTCCCCTGAAGGTCATCAAGGATTATCTCGACGCGATCGATCGCGGTGAGCGGCCCGATTCCCTGCCGGGCGGGCTGACTCTCGCCCCACGCGTCGTCTCAGACCAGTTGTCCCGCGAGCTCAGCGCGCGGTCCCGGACGCTGACGGCGGAGACCCTGGCGGCCGAGGCAGGAGCGCCGCACACGCTGATCGACGAGCTGGTCAGCTTCGGCCTGATCACCGCCGTCGACGACCGCTTCGACGAGCACGCGCTGAAGATCGCCACGGCCTGCATGCAGCTCGAGGCCCACGGCATCGAACCGCGCCACCTCAGGCCGTTCCGTGCAGCGGCCGACCGCGAACTGGGACTCGTGGAACGCGCCGTCGCACCCGTGGCATCCCGCAGGGACGTGGCGTCGAAGGCGCGGGCCGCCGAGACCGCGCGCGAGATCAGCGAGCTGTGCCTCGGACTGCACAGTGCGCTGGTCCTCAGCGACCTGGCCCGGATGGACAGTTAGGCGGCGCCCGGTGATCGAAGTGGAAGTGGTGGGCGTTCGCATCGAACTGCCCTCGAACCAGCCCCTGGTCCTGCTGCGCGAGAGTGCGGGGGAGCGGCATCTGCCCATCTGGATCGGCGCCCCCGAGGCCAGTGCCATCGCCTTCGTCCAGCAGGGTATCGTGCCTCCCCGGCCCATGACCCACGACCTGCTGGTCGACGTGGTCGCCGCGACGGGCAAGCGCATCACGTCCGTGCAGATCACCTCCGTCGAGGACACCGTGTACCACGCGCAACTGGTCCTTCAGGACGGCGTCACGGTGAATTCGCGGGCGTCGGACGCGCTGGCGATCGCATTGCGCGTGCCCTGCCCCATCTACTGCGCCGAGGCCGTGCTCGATGCCGCCGGAGTCGAGATAGCCGACGCGGACGACGACGGGACGGATTCCGGGACGCGCGAGACGGCGGAGAACGAGGTACAGCAGTTCCGGGAGTTCCTCGCCGACGTCGAGCCGGAGGACTTCGAACGCTGACGACACGACCAGGATTGCTGCGGCACCTCTTTGACCTCACAGCCGCGGCGATCTACCGTCAAGACATACAGTTCCCTTGGTCCGTGCGATGGACCCGGGCCGCAGTCGGGGTCGAACCCCGGGTGTGGGCCCACCGAGTACCAACAGCGGGAATCTTTCGAGGAGGCAACACGTGAGTCCGAAGGGTGAGGCCGATACGGCAACCAACCCGGTAGGGGCCCCTCTTCCGGCGAGCGCACAGGGTCTGCTCTTCACCGAGGACCTCCCCGAACTGGACGAGCAGGCCGGCTACCGCGGGCCGACGGCGTGCAAGGCAGCCGGCATCACCTACCGCCAGCTGGACTACTGGGCACGTACCGGACTCGTCGAACCGGCCGTACGCGGAGCAGCCGGCTCCGGCACGCATCGTCTGTACGGGTTCCGCGACATCCTGGTGCTCAAAGTGGTCAAGCGTCTGCTCGACACCGGTGTCTCCCTCCAGCAGATCCGCACCGCAGTGGCCCATCTGCGCGAGCGAGGCGTCGAGGACCTCGCGCAGATCACCCTGATGAGCGACGGCGCGAGCGTGTACGAGTGCACGTCCGCCGACGAGGTGATCGATCTGGTGCAGGGTGGCCAGGGCGTCTTCGGGATCGCCGTCGGCAGGGTGTGGCGCGAGGTGGAGGGCAGCCTGGCCGCCCTGCCGAGCGAACACTCTCCCGCGCAGGACCTCCCTGCCGACGAACTCGGCGAGCGGCGCGCCACCCGCAGGATCAGTTGACCTGTGACCACGACTAATCTGTGACCACGATCGGCGTCGGACCACGACGCCGGCGCTCACCGCCTGATACGGCTCCGCATCCGCCCTGAATCGACGACGCTCCCGAGCAGTTGGTCGAACAGACCCGCGGTGTGGCGGGCGGACTCCCCGGGCCACTGGTGCACTGCGTGTGCGGCTCCCTGGACCTGCTGCCACGCCGGGTCGTCGGGGAGGGATGGCTGGAGCAGGAGATCGCCGAACATCTGCCGCATCTCCGCCAGCCGGAACCGGTGCTCGCTCGAGGTCTCGCGCACGCGGTTCGCGACGATGCCCGCGGTGTGCAGGTGGGGCGCGAATTCGCGGCGGAACAGCTCCAGGGCGCGCAGGGTCCGCTCCGTCCCGGCCACCGAGAAGAGGGCCGGTTCCGCGACGAGGAGAACCTTGTTGCTCGCGGTCCACGCGATGCGGGTCAGCCCGTTGAGCGAGGGCGGGCAGTCGACCAGGACCAGGCTGTACCCGCCGACCCGGGACAGGAGACCGGCGAGCCGGCCCTGGTCACGCCGGCCCAGATCGGGCCGGTCGTAGATGCCGGAGTATGCCGACCCCATGGCGACGTCGAGCACCGGCACCGTCTGGTCCTGCGGAGTCCGAGCGGCCGCCGCCCAGCCGCTCGGTACGGTGTTGGCGGCGAGATCGCCCCGCCGGGCATTCTTCAGCAGCCGCCCGACGTCGATCCGTCCGCCCGGCCGCACGGCGAGCCCCGTGGTGGCATCGGCATGCGGGTCAAGATCGATGACGAGGGTCGGGATGCCGGCCGTCAGGGCAGCGGAGGCGAGTCCGAGGGTCACGGATGTCTTTCCGACGCCGCCCTTGAGGCTGCTGATACTGACTACCTGCACGTGTCGAATCCATACCCGTCATGTCGCGGCACCGGCCGGGGGCCGGCTGCCCTCGTGGTTCCCGGTCAATCATAGGGCGATGCCGCCCCGCTCCCGGGACGCCGCAGGTGGGTGCACCCGGGTGGCTACCGGTGGAGTGCCGGGTAGGATCGAGCCAGCGTGAAGGATCCCGACCGGCAATGTTGCAGGAGTGAGATGTTTTCCAAGATTCTGGTAGCCAATCGTGGCGAGATCGCCATCAGGGCTTTCCGTGCCGCCCATGAGCTGGGTGCCAAGACCGTGGCGGTGTTCCCCTACGAGGACCGGAACTCCATCCACCGGCAGAAGGCGGATGAGGCCTATCTGATCGGCGAGGAGGGCCATCCCGTGCGCGCCTACCTGGACGTCGAGGAGATCATCCGCGTCGCGGTGGAGTCGGGGTGCGACGCGATCTACCCCGGCTACGGCTTCCTCTCGGAGAACCCCGACCTGGCACGAGCGGCGCGCGATGCGGGCATCACCTTCGTCGGTCCACCACCGGAGGTCCTCGAGCTGGCCGGCAACAAGGTCAGGGCGCTGGACGCCGCACGTTCGGCCGGCATACCGGTCCTGGGGTCCTCACGACCGAGCGCCGACGTCGCGGAACTCATCAAGGCAGCGGACGAGATCGGCTTCCCCGTGTTCGCGAAGGCCGTGGCGGGCGGCGGCGGTCGTGGTATGCGTCGCGTGGAGACCCGCGAGGCACTGCCCGAGGCGCTGGAGTCCGCCATGCGCGAGGCCGACTCCGCGTTCGGTGATCCCACGATGTTCCTCGAGCAGGCGGTCCTGCGCCCGCGGCACATCGAGGTGCAGATCCTGGCCGACGCGGACGGGCACGTGATGCACCTGTTCGAGCGTGACTGCTCACTGCAGCGACGCCACCAGAAGGTCATCGAGATCGCACCGGCGCCGAATCTCGACGACTCGATCCGGCAGGCGCTGCACCGGGACGCGGTGAAGTTCGCGACCGCCCTGGACTACGTGAACGCGGGCACGGTCGAGTTCCTGGTGGACACCGTCGGTGAGCGCGCCGGGCAGCACGTGTTCATCGAGATGAACCCGCGGATCCAGGTGGAACACACCGTGACCGAGGAGGTCACCGACGTCGACCTCGTGCAGTCGCAATTGCGCATCGCCGCAGGCGAGACCCTCGAGGATCTCGGACTGAGCCAGGACACCGTCCACCTCCGCGGAGCGGCCCTGCAGTCCAGGATCACCACGGAGGACCCGGCGAACGGCTTCCGTCCCGACGTCGGACGCATCTCCGCCTACCGGTCCGCCGGTGGAGCCGGAGTCCGGCTCGACGGCGGCACGGTCTACGCCGGCGCGGAGATCAGCCCGCACTTCGACTCGATGCTCGTCAAGCTCACGTGCCGCGGGCGGGACTACCCGGCGGCAGTGACCCGGGCACGACGCGCGCTGGCGGAGTTCCGGGTGCGCGGGGTCTCCACGAACATCTCGTTCCTGCAGGCCGTGCTCGACGACCCGGACTTCATCGCCGGGAACGTGGCGACGTCGTTCATCGACGAGCGCCCGGAGCTGCTGACGGCCCGGTTGCCGGCAGACCGGGGGACCAAGCTGCTCACCTGGCTCGCGGACGTCACCGTGAACCAGCCCAACGGCGTACGGCCCGTCCATCTCGACCCGCGGCAGAAGCTGCCGGTCCTCACCGACTCCCAGCGCGAGGCACCGCTTCCGGCGGGGAGCCGACAGCGCCTGCTCGAACTCGGTCCGGAGGGTTTCGCCTGTCACCTGCGCGAGCAGGACGCCGTCGCGGTCACCGACACCACGTTCCGCGACGCCCACCAGTCCCTGCTGGCCACCCGCGTCCGGACGCGGGATCTCACGGCCGCCGGTGCCAGCGTGTCCCGGCTGACGCCCGGGCTGCTGTCCGTCGAGGCGTGGGGCGGAGCCACGTACGACGTCGCACTGCGCTTCCTCGGCGAGGATCCCTGGGAGCGCCTCGACGCACTGCGCCGCGAGGTGCCGAACATCTGCCTGCAGATGCTCCTGCGCGGCCGGAACACCGTCGGCTACACCCCGTACCCCGAGGCAGTCACCGAAGCGTTCGTGCGGGAGGCCGCGGCGTCGGGCATCGACATCTTCAGGATCTTCGACGCCCTCAACGACGTGTCGCAGATGGAGCCGGCCATCCGCGCCGTCCGCGCCACGGGCACGGCCGTCGCCGAGGCGGCGCTGTGCTACACCGCCGACATGCTGGATCCGGACGAGGAGCTCTACACGCTGGAGTACTACCTCGAGCTCGCCCAGCGCATGGTCGACGCCGGTGCGCACATCCTGGCGATCAAGGACATGGCGGGCCTGCTCCGGCCTGCCGCGGCAGCGAAGCTCGTCAGCGCCCTGCGGGAGCGCTTCGACCTTCCGGTGCACCTGCACACGCACGACACCGCCGGAGGCCAGCTGGCCACACTGATGGCGGCAGCCGACGCCGGGGTCGACGCCGTCGACGTCGCCAGCGCTGCCCTGGCGGGCACGACGAGCCAGCCCGCGGCCTCGGCCCTCGTCGCCGCCCTCGCCCACACGCCGCGAGACACGGGCCTGGACCTGAACAGCGTCAGCGCGCTCGAGCCCTACTGGGAAGCCGTGCGGCGCATGTACGCACCGTTCGAGGCGGGTCTGGCCGGACCGACGGGACGGGTCTACCAGCACGAGATCCCCGGCGGACAGCTCTCCAACCTCCGGCAGCAGGCCATCGCCCTCGGACTCGGCGAGCGCTTCGAGGCGATCGAGGACATGTACACCGCGGCGGACCGGATCCTCGGCAGGCTCGTGAAGGTCACGCCGTCGTCGAAGGTCGTGGGCGATCTCGCCCTGGCGCTCGTGGGCAGCGACGCCGACCCCGCCGAGTTCGAGGAGAACCCGCAGGCCTTCGACATTCCCGATTCCGTGATCGGATTCCTCAACGGTGAGCTGGGGAACCCTCCGGGCGGATGGCCGGAGCCGTTCCGCACCAGGGCGCTGCAGGGCCGCGAGGTCAGGCCCCGCGACGCCGAGCTCTCCGCCGAGGACGAACAGAAGCTCGCCGGGGATTCGCCCCAGCGGCGTACGGCACTGAACACGCTGCTCTTCGCCGGACCGGCGAAGGACTTCCGGGCCGTCCGGGAAACGTACGGCGACGTCTCGGTCCTGGGCACCGCCGACTACCTGTACGGTCTGCAGCAGAACACCGAGCACATCATCGAACTGGAGAAGGGTGTCCGGCTCATCGCCACCCTCGAGGCGATCTCCGAACCCGACGAGAAGGGGATGCGCACCCTCATGTGCACCCTCAACGGACAGATGCGCCCGGTGACCGTCCGCGACCGGAGTGTCGACAGCGACGTCAGAGCCGCCGAGAAGGCCGACCCGTCCGTGCCCGGCCAGGTCTCCGCGCCCTTCGCGGGCTCCGTGACCGTCACCGTGGCCGAGGGCGACACCGTGGCCGAGGGCGACACCGTGGCGACGATCGAGGCGATGAAGATGGAGGCCAACATCACGACGCCGGTGGCCGGAACCGTCCAGCGGGTGGCGCTCCCCGAGGTCGGACCGACCCAGGGCGGTGACCTTCTCCTCGTCATCACGCCGGCGAAGGAGTGAGCCGACGGGCTGCTCCGGCCGCGTCGCGGCTAGACTGCCTTCGTGACCCACTACGACCTCGCGATCATCGGTACCGGTTCCGGAAACAGCCTCATCACCCGCAGGTGGGCCGACAGGAAGGTGGTGCTCGTCGACCGCGGAGCGTTCGGCGGGACGTGCCTGAACCGGGGCTGCATCCCCACCAAGATGTACGTCTATCCCGCGGACCTCGCGGCTGCGTCGGGGGATGCGGCGCGGCTCGGCGTCGACCTCTCCCTCGAGGGGGTGCGCTGGCAGGACGTGCGGGACCGGATCTTCACCCGGATCGACGCCAACTCGGCCGATGCCCGCTCCTACCGGGCGGACCAGCCCGAGTACGTCACCCTGATCGAGGATGATGTCCACCTCGTGGGCGAGAAGTCCTTCCAGACCTCCTCCGGTGAGGTGATCTCCGCCGATCAGCTGGTCATCGCCACCGGATCCCACGCCATCCGGCCGGACATCCCGGGTATCGATCTTCCCCAGGTCCACACCTCCGACACGATCATGCGCCTGCCCGACCGGCCCCGGCGCCTCCTGATCAAGGGCGGGGGGTACATCGCCGCCGAGTTCGCCCACATCTTCGGCTCGTTCGGCACCGAGGTGACCATCACCGTCCGCTCCGGGACCATGCTCCGCCACCTCGACGAGACCGTGTCCACGGTCTTCACCGAGCAGGCCGCGCAGCAGTGGGACGTCAGACTCCGGACCGCCGTCACCGGGCTGACGGCCAACGACGACGGCAGCGTCACGGCGCGGCTCGAGGGCCCCGACGGACAGAGCGACCTCGAGGTGGATCTCGTGCTCGTCGCCGTCGGCAGGGCACCGAACACGGACGGGCTGGGTGTCGAGGAGGTCGGCTTCGACCTGCACCCCGACAGGCGGCTCGCGGTGGACGAGTACCAGCGCGTGCTGCGCGCCGGTGAGCCGGTGGAGGGCGTGTGGTCATTGGGCGATGTCAGCAGTGCCCACCAGCTCAAGCACGTGGCCAACCACGAGGCCCGGACGGTCGCCCACAATTTGCTGCACCCCGATGAGCTGCGCGCCAGTGACCACCGCTTCGTCCCCGCTGCCGTCTTCTCCCACCCGCAGGTCGCGGCCGTGGGCCTGACCGAGGAGCAGGCGCTCGCCTACGCCGAGACCAGTGGCGTCCCGGTCGTCACGGCGGTCCAGCAGTACGGCGCGACGGCGTACGGGTGGGCCATGGAGGACACGACGGGATTCGTGAAGCTCATCGCCGAGCAGCCGACGGGCAGGATCCTCGGAGCCCATATCGTGGGGCACGAGGCATCACTGCTCATCCAGCCCATTCTTCAGGCCATGTCCTTCGACCTCGACGCCTACTCGATGGCCCGTGGCCAGTACTGGATCCATCCGGCACTGACCGAAGTGGTCGAGAATGCGCTCCTGAAGCTCAGAACGAACCGCGAGCTGCTGCACCCCTAGATCTGCTGCACTTCTAGGAGTAGATGGCCTCCACGACGTCGGAGTAGTCCTTGAGCACCTGGGCGCGCTTGATCTTCAGCGACGGCGTCAGGTGACCCGTCGATTCCGTGAAGTCGGTCGTGACGATCCGGAACGCCTTGATGGCCTCCGCACGGGACACCGTGGTATTGGCGTCGTCGATCAGGCGCTGGATCTCCTCGAGGAGCTGCGGCAGCTCGGCGGCCTCGCTCGTGCTCGTGTCCTTCGGGATGCCGTGCCTCTCGAGCCAGCCCGGCAGGGCCTCCTCGTCGAGGGTGATCAGTGCCGAGACGAAGGGGCGCTGATCACCCACCACCACGCACTGCGAGATCAGGGCATCGGACCGGATCGCGTCCTCCAGCACCGCGGGGATCACGTTCTTCCCGCTGGCGGTCACGATGATCTCCTTCTTGCGCCCGGTGATGCTCAGGAACCCGTCCTCGTCCAGCTGACCGATGTCGCCGGTACGGAACCAGCCGTCCACGAAGGCCTCGTCCGTCAGGCCCGGACGGTTGAGGTAGCCCTTCATGACGCAGACACCCTTGGCGAGGATCTCGCCGTCGTCCGCGATCTTCACCGCGTTGCCCGGCAGCGGGAGCCCCACGCTGCCGATCCTGACCCGCTGGGGGGTGTTCACCGTGATCGGCGCCGTCGTCTCGGTCAGGCCGTATCCCTCCAGCACCAGCAGACCGATGCCGTGGAAGAAGTGGCCCAGCCGGTCCCCGAGAGGCGCTCCACCGGAGACCGCGTGCTGCACGCGCCCTCCCATGGCGGTGCGGATCCTGCCGTAGAGCAGGCGATCGAAGACGGCGTGCTTGACCCGCAGGGACAGCGGGATCCTCCCGGCCTGCTCGGCCCTAGACCACTCGATCGCCACCTCGGCGCCCCTGTGGAAGATCCTTCCCCGGCCGCCGTCCTCGGCCTTGAGCATCGAGTTGTTGTAGACCTTCTCGAACACACGGGGTACGGCCAGGATGAACGTGGGTCTGTAGCTCTGGAGGTCGGGCAGCAGATTCTTGATGTCCGGGGTGTGGGCCACGGTGGCGCCGACGGCCACGCACAGGACCGAGATGAAGCGGGCGAACACATGGGCCAGCGGCAGGAACATGATGGTCTGGCCGCCCTCGCGTGCCACTTCGGGCAGGGCCGCACCCGCATTGTCCGAGAGCTCCACGAAATTGCCGTGCGTCAGCTCGCAGCCCTTCGGTTTGCCCGTGGTACCGGAGGTGTAGATGATGGTGGCGACGTCGTCGAGCCCGGCTCGATCGCGGCGTTCGGCGAGCGTCTGCTCGTCGGTGCCCGCTCCGGCGGTGCGCAGCGTGTCGAGTCCGTCGCCGTCGAACTGCCAGACGTGCCGCAGGGAGCCGATGTCCTCCAGCTCGACGGCCTCGCGCACCACGGCCTCGTGCCGGGCGGATTCGACGAACGCGGCGACGGCGCCGGAGTCGCTCAGGATCCAGGCGACCTGCCCGGGGGAGGAGGTCTCGTAGACGGGAACGGAGACGGCACCGGCGAACCAGATGGCGAAGTCCGCCATGGACCACTCGTAGCGCGTCCGGGCCATGAGGGCCACCCGGTCCCCGGGTTGGACACCCGAGCTGATCAGTCCCTTCGCGATGTCCTCGACCTGCCGGCGGAACTCGGTGGCCGAGATGTTCTCCCACTCACCCGAGGAACCCTTGACCGCGAACAGCGCAGGGTCGGACGGCTTCGCCGCCTGCCGCATGACCAGTTCCGTGGTGTTCGTCTTGCGGGGGACGTCCACGAGGACGGGAACGCTGATGTCGCGCACGATAGCTCCTTCGGTATCACTTCGACCGGTTGCCTCAGCCTATAGGCTCCTCCGCTTCCCCGACGCTCCCGTAGGGTGGAGCGTCAGCGCGCGTGCACGGCGCCCCGGCACCAGGACAGGAGTCCCTTCCGATGAATTCCGGCCCGGTCCGACGCCGGTTCCTGCGGACGCAGGACGAAGCAGGGAAGGAATCACGCCTTGTGTTCCCACCGGGTGGGCGGGCCGGGGGCGCGGGCCCGGTTCGCCGGGCCGGACGCGGGCTGTCGGTCGGGGTCGACATCGGAGGCACCAAGATCGCCGCCGGGGTGATCGACGGGCACGGCACCGTCCTGGCCGAGGTGCGCCGTCCGACACCGGGCCATGATCCGCGCGCCGTGGAAACTGTCATCACGCAGCTGGTCCGTGAGCTCTCAGCCGGGTACCGCATTCGTTCCGTGGGTGTCGGCGCAGCAGGCTGGATGGATCCCACCAACAGCACGGTCCTGTTCAGCCCGCACCTCGCCTGGCGCAACGAGCCACTGAGGCGGAGTCTGGAACAGCGTCTGGGCCGTCACGTGAGTCTTGCCAACGACGCCGATGCCGCGGCGTGGGCGGAGTGGCGATTCGGAGCCGGTCGGGGCGAGTCGCGCCTCGTGAGCATCACGCTCGGCACGGGCATCGGGGGCGCCATGGTCATGGACGGCCGCGTGGAACGAGGACGCCACGGGATGGCGGGGGAGTTCGGACACCAGATCATCGTGCCGCAGGGTCGCTCGTGCGAGTGCGGTAACCGCGGCTGCTGGGAGCAGTACGCCTCCGGCAATGCTCTCGGTCGCAAGGCTCGCGACCTCGCTGCCGCCCGTTCGCCCGGGGCCCGGGCCGTCATCGACGCGTCCGCCGACGGGACGCCGATCACGGGCGCCCTGGTGACGGAGCTCGCGCTCGCCGGTGATGCCGCCTCGCGCGCACTGGTCGACGACGTCGGTCAGTGGCTGGGCCTGGGACTGGCCAATCTCGCTGCGGCACTGGACCCGGGGACCTTCGTGATCGGCGGCGGTCTGAGCGGAGCAGGTGATCTCCTGCTCGAACCCGCCCGCCGCGCGTTCGGCGAGAATCTGACGGGGCGTGGTTTCCGGCCGGCTGCGCGTATCGAGCCGGCCGCGCTCGGACCTGCAGCAGGGCTGATCGGAGCAGCCGATCTGTCCCGCCTGCCGCGGCGCCTCCCGGCGCCGCCGGGCAGCACGGGTCGCTAGACTTCTGCGCCGTCGTCGCCGATGTCGCGGTGCTGGGGCAGCTTCGTGACGAGGTACCCGGCGCCGGCCAGGAACAGCGCGAGAATACCCAGCGTGGCCGCGAGGGGTGCGTCGCGCCAGAAGAGCGCGAACAACAGGAGCGTGATCGGCCCACCCGCTGCTCCGATCCACGCCAGGATCGTCAGCGGATCGCCGGCTCCGAGGGGCGGCGGCTCCTCGGGCACGAAGCCCTCGTCGGGTTCCAGGCCCTCGTCGTCGTCGGATTCGGGCACCACATGGTCCCGGGGGCCGGACCGCCTCAGCGGCTGGTTCCGGAAGATCGCATCGGCGCGCTCGCGATCCGTCGGCCCGGCATCATCGTTCGGGCCGGGCTCCGGCTGGGGGGTGCCGTTCCCGGGCGCGGGATTCGCGGGTGTTCCCTCGAGGCGTGCCACGAGGTCCTGCCAGACGGCGTCGTCGGTCGATTCGTTCGGTTCCTGACCTCGAGGGCCCATACTCTGCTACCTGCTGTCGGGGTACTGCAGCCTGGGGTCGGATCACTTCCGCCCGGCATCCTGGGATTCGAGAGGGTGCTGATCCAATCGTGGACACACCGTCGCGCTACGTCAACCGGGCCTGCGTGTCGCGCACGGGAGTGCGCAGGCCCGGTCCGTCGCCTCGCACCGACGTCGCATCGGCCAGGGCGCCCTAGAGTAGGCTTCCACAGGAAAAAGCGGGTGGCATTCGACGTGCCGCGGCGATGATGCAGGAGGCGGGCGGCGTGTTCTATTGGGTGATGAAGCGGATCATCGTCGGTCCGCTCCTGAATCTCCTGTTCCGGCCCTGGGTGAAGGGACTCGACAACATCCCCGCGTCGGGGCCTGCGGTGATCGTCAGCAACCACCTCTCCTTCTCCGACTCGATCTTCCTGCCGGTCGTGGTGCCGCGACCCGTCGCCTTCCTCGCCAAGTCCGAGTACTTCACGGGCAGGGGAATCAAGGGCAGACTCACCGCGCTGTTCTTCCGCCTCTCGAACCAGCTCCCGATGGATCGCTCGGGCGGTGCGGCGTCGTCGTCGTCCCTCAGCGCGGGCATGGACATCCTCAACGAGGGTGCGATCCTCGGGATCTACCCGGAGGGGACGCGCAGTCCGGACGGGCGCCTGTACCGGGGGAAGACGGGCGTGGCGAAGCTGGTCCTGGCCACCGGGGTGCCGGTCATCCCCGTTGCCATGATCGGGACCGACAAGGTCCAGCCGATCGGGCGCCGGATCCCGAACATCCGCCGGGTCGGCATCATCATCGGCGAGCCGCTCGACTTCGCCCGGTACGAGGGCCTGGAGGACGACCGATTCGTACAGCGCTCCGTCACGGACGAGATCATGTACGAACTGATGCGGCTCTCGGGCCAGGAGTACGTCGACGCGTACGCGAGCACAGTCAAGGAGCGACTCGCCGCCGAGAAGGCGGCAGGACGCAAGACGCCCAGACCGGGAGCGGACACTCGCAGGGCCGCCGTGAGGATGCCCAGCGGGACAACCGATCCCGCACCGGGCGCGGTGACCGAGATCGGCACCCGGCCCCAGGAAACCACGGCATCGGCCGATCCGGCCGGGAACACCTCCGGCAATACCGCCGGCGGTCCGGGATCGGACACCGCCGGAGTCGCACGCAGCGGAGGGCCGAAGAAGCGCCGGTGGGCCAGGCGCACGTCGCCCGACCAGTAGGGCAGGTCACGCGCCGAATCGTAGCGCCGACCGCCAGCCGGTAGAATTTCCCTGTGACTGATTCCCTTGCCCCGGCCCTTCCGCGCCCCGCGGATCCTGCTTCGACCATCGACGGCCTGGACGCCTGGCGTTCGAAGACAGCAGCGCAGCAGCCCGCCT
Organism: Arthrobacter echini; assembly: GCF_004803505.1. Classification (GTDB taxonomy): domain Bacteria; phylum Actinomycetota; class Actinomycetes; order Actinomycetales; family Micrococcaceae; genus Arthrobacter_D; species Arthrobacter_D echini. Next base: position 5,880 of record NZ_SSWH01000016.1, on the reverse strand, counting down.
GGCAGGATCCGGAGGTCCATGCGTCGTCGGTGAAGGAACTCTCGAGCCTTCCGCCCCTCGTGTTCGCAGGAGAGGTGGACGTCCTGCGGGAGCGCCTCGCCGCCGCTGCCCAGGGCAAGGCCTTCCTGCTGCAGGGCGGGGATTGCGCGGAGACCTTCGACGGTGCGACGGCCGACAAGATCAGTGCCCGCGTGCGTACCATCCTCCAGATGGCCGTGGTCCTGACCTACGGCGCCTCCCTCCCCGTCATCAAGATGGGCCGGATGGCCGGGCAGTTCGCCAAGCCGCGCTCCTCCAACGACGAGACGCGCGACGGTCTCACGCTCCCGGCGTACCGCGGCGACATGGTCAACGGGTACGACTTCTCCCCGGAGAGTCGTGGCCACGACGCCTCCCGGATGGTGAAGGCCTACCACACGTCGGCGTCGACACTGAATCTCATCCGCGCGTTCACACAGGGCGGCTTCGCTGATCTGCGGCTCGTCCATCACTGGAACAAGGGCTTCACGGCCAACCCGGCGCACTCCCGCTACGAATCCCTGGCACGCGAGATCGACCGCGCCGTCCGTTTCATGGACGCGTGCGGCACCGACTTCGATGCGCTCAAGCGCGTGGAGTTCTTCGCGAGCCACGAGGCTCTCCTCCTCGACTACGAGCGCGCCCTGACGCGAATCGATTCACGGACCTCGCTCCCGTACGACACCTCGGCCCACTTCCTGTGGATCGGGGAGAGGACCCGCGACATCGACGGCGCCCATGTCGAGTTCCTCTCGCGGGTGCGCAACCCGATCGGGGTCAAGCTCGGTCCCTCGACCTCGGCGGACGACGCCCTGGCGCTCATCGACAAGCTCGACCCGGACCGCGAACCGGGGAGGCTCACGTTCATCACGCGCATGGGTGCCCGGAACATCCGGGAGAAGCTGCCGCAGCTCGTCGAGCGTGTCACCGCCTCCGGTGCGCAGGTCCTCTGGGTCACCGACCCGATGCACGGCAACACCCTCACCTCGCCCAACGGGTACAAGACCCGTAACTTCGACGACGTCATCGACGAGGTCCAGGGCTTCTTCGAGGTGCACAAGGCACTCGGGACGTTCCCGGGCGGAGTGCACGTGGAGATGACGGGCGACGACGTCGCGGAGTGCCTCGGAGGTGCTGACCCCATCGACCAGGACGCCTTCGCCGAGCGGTACGAGTCCGTCTGCGATCCACGCCTGAACCACATGCAGTCCCTCGAGATGGCGTTCCTCGTCGCGGGTGCCCTGGCGAAGATCTGAGCCCAGGCGTGTGTCCTCGTCCGCTGGTCGACCGATGGAGCTCTGACCGGCGCCGATGAGCCAGCCGCTCGTCACCACGAGGGCGCCGAGGAGGATCAGCAGGACCGCGAGCAGCCAGGCCGAGCGTCGCGCCGTCCTGCTGTGCAAGGACTTCTCGGGTCGTTGGGCCACCCGTGCCTGCTGCCGCCTCGAGAGGTGCCGTTCGGCAGACCCTGCACCGCGCGGTGCGTGCACTGATGTCCCGGCGGGCCTGCCAGGTTCCACCTCGCGCACCGGCAGTGCCCTGGTGGCCCCCGCTCGCGGCGCTGCGGCGGCTGAACCCGCGAGCGGGGGACGGCCCGGCAGCGACCCGAGGACCCGGGTCTCGTTCCGGTTCCGGCCGATCACGTGGGTCTCGTCCGGGGGCGCTCCGGACGGCAGCTGTGGCAGGACCACGTCCGTGGGCTGGTCGCGCACCGGGTGCACCGCGGTACCGGCGGGGGAGTGGTCCAGTTCCTCGTCCGTGAGGGTGGCGTGGATGTGCCGCAGTTCGCCGAGAAGCGCCGCGCCGTCGATCGGGCGTTTCTCCGGTTCCCTTGCCGTGCACCACTGCACCAGCTCGTCGATGTCCGGCGCCAGTCCGGGCAGCAGGACGGAGGGTGCCGGTACATCGGTCTGTGCGTGCTGGAGCGCCACCTGGAAGGAGGACTCCCCCGTGAAGGGCTGCGCTCCGGTCAGGAGCTCGAAGGCCATGACGCCGATCGAGTAGATGTCGCTCTGGGCCTGCGCCGGACGACCGAGCACCAGTTCGGGCGGAAGATAGGCGGCCGTACCCAGGAGAGGTGCATCCCCGGTGGACGCCGACACTGCACGGGCGAGGCCGAAGTCGGCGATCTTGATCTGCCCGGTGTCCGAGAGCAGGACGTTCTCGGGCTTGAGGTCCCGGTGGATCAGGCCGGCCTCGTGCGCCGCCGCGAGTCCCTCGACGACGGGATCCAGGAGCTGGAGGGTGCGGCGCGGAGTGAGCCTGCCGTGCTCGCGCAGAAGATCCCGTAACGTCCTGCCGCGGACGAACTCCATCACCAGGTAGGCGACGGGCGCGTCATCGCTGTCGTCCACGCCCTGGTCGAGAACGCCGACGACATGCGGATGGGACAACCGGGCGGCGGATTTGGCTTCCTGCTCGAATCGCTCGACGAAACCCGGTTCGTCCGCCAGGTGGGGGTACAGCACCTTGAGCGCCACGCGTCGGTCGAGGCGACGATCGGTGGCCACGTACACGGTGGACATCCCGCCGCGGGCCACCCTCGAGTGGACGAGGTAGCGCCCGTCGATGGTTGCGCCCTCGAGGGGGTCCTTCCGTTGCTGGTGCACCCTACGATCGTAAGCGGGTGCGACGACACCGGTGGGACCACCGCAGGAGAGGACGAACCTACCGGAAGTTCTCCTGGTGCGCCTTGACAGCCGCGACGTACTGCTTCGTGTCGTCGAACATGCCGCGGGCCGTCACGGAGGACTGGCCCTGGTAGTAGGAAGCGATCGCGAGGTCCAGCGAGTCGCTCGTGCGGATCAGGGACCGGATGATGGCCACTCCGGCGGTTGCATTGTCCCTCGGGTCGAGGAGATCGAGCGGGCGACCCACCAGCTCGCTCGCCCAGGCACCGGAGGAGGGAATGACCTGCATCGCCCCGATGGCGTTGGCGGGAGAGACAGCGCGCTGGTCGAACCCTGATTCCTGGAAGGAGAAGGCCAGCGCCAGGCTGGGCTCCACCCCCATGGAGCGCGCCGTGTCGGTGACGATCTGTTGCATCTCGTCGCGCGAGGGAACGGGGAGGGACTCCAGCGCGGCCTTGCTGGCGTTGGCATCCGACACGACCTGCTCGGGGTAGGTGTGTCCGAGGAAGGTCGCGGGGACGGGATCGACTGGCGCAGGAGCGGCGGACACGGGCTCGGCGGCCGGGCCGCGCGCGGCATCGCCGCCGGGCAGCACGAGTTCCTGGCCCGGATGGATCAGGGAAGTCATCGACAGCTCGTTGACGCTCAGGAGGGGCCCGAGGGGCACCTGGTTCCTGGCCGCGATCGCAGTGAGCGTATCCCCGGCCGCGACCGTGTAGGTCCCAGCGGGAGCCGGTCCGACCGACCCGGGGGAAGGGGAAGCGCTGACGGTGATCTTCTGACCCGGGCGGATGATGGTACCGGCGTCCATCCGGTTCAGCGTCAGGACGGCCTCCGTCGACAGGCCGTGCTGCTCGGCGATGGCGGTGATCGTCTCGCCCTGCCTCACCGTGTGGTGTCCGTCCGTGGTCATCCCGGTGGTCATCCCGGCGTGCCTGGCGGGGACGGACGCGGTGACACTGATCGCCTGCGACGGAACCTGGACGGCAACGAGGTCCGCCGGCACGATCCTCCCGGCCTTGAGCTGACCGACGGGCGAGCCCGTCAGCTGGGTGATCGGTGCGTGCTGGGGCGGTGCTGCCGACGCCGGCCCTGCGAGGGCGACGGAGGACAGGACCACGGCCGGAAGCGCGGCGGCGGTCACGGCGACGTCGAGGAGGCGTGGGCCGCCGTCGAGGTCCTTCCTGCGGACGGTGTGCTGCTGTACGTTCGGTCGTTGGTCGCTCATGTGTCGTTCCTCGTCTGTTGGCGGCTGAGCCCGCGCGGACGCGCATTCCCCGGGCTGCTCGCACCGGGCGGGAAGGCGCAGGTGGGACCATCGGGGCGTGAATTCACGATGCTGCTGATCTTGCAGGGCTTGCTGCTGTTCCCGGTGTCACGGATGCAACCCGAGAAAATGTACACGAGTCGCCGACCGGCACGCGGGACGTTGCCCGGAGCGTCCCGGGTGCCGGAGCAGGTGGAGTTGACTGCCGGAGCATGGCACGCTTGGTGCGTGACTGACATAGAACACCTGGTTCCCGCCTGGCTCGATCTCCCTGCGGTAGCAGAAGTCCTCGATGTGCCCATCACGAGGGTGCACTCTCTCATCAACGACAGGTCCCTGGTCAGCGTGCGGATCGGCGAGCGCAACATCCGCAGCGTGCCGGCCGAGTTCCTCGTCGAGGACGCCGTCCTGGACAGCCTCCGCGGGACGGTGATCGTCCTCGTGGACTCCGGCTACGAGGACGAGGACATCATCCGCTGGCTCTTCACCGAGGATGCATCACTGCCCGGCCGTCCGATCGATGCCCTGCGCGAGGGTCGCAAGACGGAGATCCGGCGTCGGGCCCAGGCCGCCGCCTGGTAGCAGGGCACCGGCGGCCTGCAACGCCGTCAGGCCGTTCGGGTCACAGCGGCTTCGGCCAGCCGGCGGAGCGCCTCACGGCTGATCGCGTCGGTGGGTAGCCGGGTCAGGGCGTCGAAGGCCTCCGCCGACTTCCGGTCGATCAGCGCCTCCGTGTGCGACAGTGCGCCGCTGGCGACGATCGTCGCGCGCAGTGAGGCGATCGCCTCCGCGTCCAGATCGGTGTCCCCGAGCATCGCGTTGATCCTGGTCGAGGAGTCCTTTGAACTCGAACGGAGAGCGCGGGCTATGAGGAAGGTACGTTTGCCCTCGCGCAGGTCGTCGCCGGCAGGCTTTCCGGTCACCTCCGGATCACCGAAGACTCCCAGGACGTCGTCGCGGAGCTGGAACGCCTCCCCGAGCGGAAGAGCGAAGGCGGAGTAGGCGTCCAGGAGCGCCCGGTCGGCTCCGGCGAGGGCACCGCCGAGCATCAACGGCCGCTCTATCGAGTACTTGGCGGACTTGAACCTCAGGATGTTCAGAGCGCGCTCCTCGGCGAGCGCCGGCGTCTGGTCCGGACCCACGGCCTCCTCGAGGAGATCCAGGTACTGCCCTGCCATGACCTCGGTGCGCATGCGGTTGAAGATGGCTCGTGCGCTGGTCCTGCCCGCCCGGGCACACGATGCGTCGGAGCTCGAGGCGTCGAAGAGTTCCTCGCTGAAGGCCAGGCAGAGGTCACCCGCGAGGATCGCCGCCGAGACGCCGAAGCGTTCCGCGTCCAGATGCCAGCCGGCATCGGCGTGCCGGGCGGAGAACTGCCTGTGCACGCTCGGCCGACCGCGTCGGGTGTCGGAGCGGTCGATGACGTCGTCGTGGATCAGGGCGGCGGCCTGGAAGAACTCGAGGGCGGTGCCGGCGATCACCGGGGCCGGGGCTCCGGGTGTGCCACTCGCAGCACGCCATCCCCAGTAGCACAGCAGGGCCCGCATGCGCTTGCCGCCACTGGTGAGGGTCGCGATGCTCGAGATCAGGGGTACCGATTCGTCCGAGATGGCGCCGAGCACGGCGAGCTGCTCCTGGAGGAAGGTCTCGATCGTGGTGGTCAGCGCGGAGCGGAAAGCGTCCTGCTCAGCCGTGATGCCGGCCGGGATCCCACCGGGGACATCAGCATCGGTACCAGTAGTGATGTCAGGGGAGGTGCCGGCAGAGCCGGGGCCGCCCTGGTCGGGGGTGGCGTGAGGGGACGGCATGGATCTCCCGGGCAACTCGGTAGGGCGGTGTCCATCCACTCTAGCCGCAATGCCGTGTAGTTAAGCGGAGGGCGGGGTGGTCAAGGAAGCTCGGTGTTGGGCGTGTCGCCGCTGGTGAGGCAACGGAACTCCGGTAAAGAGGGCATCGACTAGAACA
>NZ_SSWH01000015.1 GCF_004803505.1 Arthrobacter echini | reverse complement strand
CCGATCCATGGAGAGCCCGTTGCGGTGAGAATCGCACGGCGGGTTCGGTGGGCGGCTCGGGGAAACGGAGCGGCAGCAATGCCACCGCCGCGCCCCGAGCCGACCCTACTGGCGGCAGACACGCCGGGGAGATAAGTACGTGACCGTGATCATCGACCTGACCCCGATCCGCAACGGGACGGGCCCGTCGCGGTTGCTGGACATGGTCGAGGGACGCTCCAAACAGGTCTTCAAGTCCTGGCTCGCCGACCGGCCCCAGGCCTGGCGGGACGGGATCCAGGTCGTATCCATGGATGGGTTCACCGGGTTCAAGACCGCAGCCGCTGAGGAACTACAGTCAGCGGTCGCAGTCATGGACCCGTTCCTCCCCCGCAAGCGGGGGTACCCCCAGTGATCCGGCTCGCCGGAGACGCCCTCGACGGCTGCCGGCGCCGGTTTCAGCAAGCCACGTGCGGGCACCGGGGCCGTAAAGGCGATCCGCTGTACTCTGCCCGACGGACCCTGCACACCGGGGCGGACCTGCTCACAGAGAAGCAGGAACATCGCCTCACCGACCTCTTCACCACCGACACCCACGTGCAGGTCGAAGCGACCTGGGGCATCTACCAGCGCATGATCAACGCCTACCGGGACGAGGACCGGGCCAAGGGCCGGACGTCCATGGAGAAGCTCATCGAAGCGGTCAGCCACGGTGTCCCGGCCGCGCTCACCGAGCTGCGCACCCTCGGGAGGACCCTGAAGAAGCGAGCCGCGGACATCCTGGCGTACTTCGACCGGCCTGGGACCTCCAACGGACCCACCGAGGCCATGAACGGGCGCCTCGAACACCTCCGCGGCTCAGCCCTGGGCTCCCGCAACCTCGCCAACTACATCGCCCGCTCCCTCCTGGAAACTGGAGGATTCAGACCCCAACTACACCGTCGTTTATGAAGAGCCCGTTTATGAAGAGCCGGTTATCGGCGAGCTGCCTAACCCTAATCACCGCTCATCGGGTTGTCCCGTAGGGACCCAGCGTGGCGCAGGAAAGGAGCCATGGCTTCCCGTGAGCAAGTTCGATTGGTGATCAAACCTTCAACGATTCCGGAGGCGTCATCATCCTCCAGATGCGTAGCGCGACGTGAACGTCGATTAGGTCAGGGGCGCGGCGCCAAGAGCTGCCGAGTAGAGAGTCGATTCTTTCGATTCTCTGACGGACCGTGTTGGGATGAATATTGAGATTCTTGGCGGTGTTGGGTGCGTGTGACCCGTTCTCCAAGTAGGTCCAAGCGGTGTGAGTAAGCGTTGTCTTTCGTGTTTTGTCATACTCAAGAAGGGGCAGCAACTGCTGATCGACGAGATTGCCGATCGACTGCTTGTTGGCGTTTCCCAGCAACAGGCCGATCAGTCCGAGGCCGGTGGAATCCACACATTCACTGTGTCGTCCTAGTGCGTTGAGCGCATCAACGAGGTCCTGAGCGCGTTGATGCGCGGCGCGAAGCTGGGTTGGTCCTTTTTCTGCGATCGAACAGCCCCCGGTAGCTGCTGTACCTTGAGCGATGAGGGTAGTGACGAGTTTTTCACCCCATACCAGCCCGTCGCTGCCGGGCACCATGACGCAGAGATGGCCCTCATGGAGTGCGACCAGGCCTGCTTTTCCGCCGAGTAATTCTCGAGCTAACACCATCGCCTTGTATCGGTCCCGTCGGAGCACATTGATTACGAGCATCGTGCACGGGTCACCTATTTTCAGTTCATAGGCAGCCAGGCGGGAGGCCAGCGTTGTCCGATCCAGTGGCCGTTCAGACAGCAAATCGTCGATCAATGTTGCCTGGGTTCGTTGGTCCGCATCGATAAGCGTGCGTTCAAACAGCATCATCACGCTAATGAACACCGCGGATCGCTCAATGGCCGGTACGAGATTCATGCCCGGACCTCCATGAGCTACCACTGTGCCAAGAACTTCATTACCTGCCACTGCCGCGACGACAGTAAGTGGCGAGGACTCCTGATTGACTGTGACGGCTGCTCCGCTGGCTGCTGAGGTGTTTACCGCTGCATTCAGGTCCGGAAGCAAGATGCCGTCATGGGAGTTACTGACGATTAGCTGCCCGGCAGCGTCAAATACGGAAACGGGCAGACCGATCGCGGTGGACAGCACTGAGACCACTCCCGGAGGCCCGGTTCCCTCTAGGAGGCAACCCGTTAGTTGTCCGTCGAGAGTGACCAGCTTGGACAGGGACTGGAGCTTGGACGCGTGTTCGCTTTCGGTCAGGCCGAAAAGAGCTTCGGCGGAAGTGATCCGTTCGTTCAGGCGTTCCTGCTCCAGGGCGATGGCTGTTTGCGCAGCGAGGGCCTCGAGACAGGTCAGAGCTTCATCGTCATAGATCGTGTTCGAGCGGCTCGCCACAAGCAGCGCTCCCACTACCCGACCGGCTATCCGTATGGGAGCACCCATAATTGCTTTCACTCCTTCACCTTCAACGATTGAATCGATGAAGGACAGGTGATTCATATGCGGGTCGCTCAGGTAGTCGTTGGTTCGAATGGATGTTCCTCCAGCAGCGGCCGCTCCGAGGATCCCTGTTCCCAGGGGCATCCGGATCTGTCGGTAGGCCTCGGTTTCCACTCCGTCAGTGACGTCAATGAAAGTCTCCCCTGCCTTGAGATCATTGCGACTCAGGTAGGCCATGTCAGTTCCGATCAGGGCTCTGGTCCGGCGGACTATCCCCTGCAGGATCAGCCGCCGGTCGCGCATGCTGGCTAGATCAATGTTCGACTCCAGTACTGCTTGCAGGAGGGCCTCTCTACCATCGGAGGTCAGTACGGGGCCTTTCCGAACATGATTCCCGGACCGGGCAGGCAAGACCATGGGAGAAGCATATACGGTGCGGACATGGCGTCGCCTAACATGTTCAGGATGTGCCTATGGCGTCTTGTCATATAGCCAGCGTTTGACAACTGCGGAATTATTGCTGGGAGACGCGGCGCAGTAGGGCGCAGTGCGGCAAGCAAAGGTGGTTGTCATGACGGATGAAATGCGGGTCCATGTACTCCAGACGGGAGTCATGGAGACGGACCTTACGTGGCTTCTCCTGAAAGGTGGCCACACCATTAGGGACCGACATCACAAGAATGATCCTGTTGTCTGGGGAGATTGTCCCACTCACGCAGTACTGATCGAACATCCCGAAGGTCGTATTCTCTGGGACACAGGAGTACCCCGTGATTGGGAGGAACGCTGGGCGCCCACTGGTTTCCAGGACTTCTTCCCCGTTCGCGAGCCCGTGGACGGGCCCGGCTACCTGGACACCTCCCTGGCTGCACTTGAACTGGCACCGGATGACATTGACATTTTGGTGCTCTCCCACCTGCATTTCGACCACGCGGCCAATGCCAAAATGTTCAACAACGGCAAGACACGCATCATCGCGAACAGCGATGAGATCGAGGGTGCCCTTGCCATCGATGGTCCTTTTAAGGGCGCCCACCTGGTGAGTGACTTCCAAGGGCTGAACCTTGAACCGATCAGTGGTGACGTCGAAATCGTGCCAGGTGTCAGTGTAATTGAAACACCCGGCCACACGTGGGGAACCATGTCGCTGCAGCTCGATCTGCCAAAGGAGGGTACGAAGATTTTCACTTCCGACGCTGTGTACCTCGGAGAGAGCTGGGGTCCACCGGCAGTTGGAGCGGCCATTGTGTGGGACAACCTGAAGTGGCTCGAATCCGTGGATAAATTGCGCAGCATCGCGGATCGGACTGGAGCCGAGGTCATCTTCGGCCACGACGCCGGCCAGGCCAAAGAGCTACGGTACGCACCGGACGGTTACTACAGCTGAGCCGGGCGGGCCCATTAGTTTCCGCTACGAAAGGAAGCCATGATCCTGTACGACTTCAACTGCACAGAAGGACACCGGTTCGAGGCCGGCGTGCAATCCATGCTCTCCGAGAACCCCGCGTGCCCCATTTGCGCGGCTCCCACCCGACGCCGGCCCAGTACGGTGAAGATCGGCGGCCGGGCCGATGCAGGGCCCTCTAGGGACCAGATGCCCCGCAGCTGGCAAGGCGTGCGCAACGGAGACCACGAGACCGTAGCTCACTGGCGTGAACTCGCCACGAAACGCGAAAGGCTGGAAGAGAAGTATCCCGAGCTCGCTGGAGACCGCCGTCCGGTCCTGGCTCACGAGGGGATTTTCAGCGCCAAACCCCTACGCGCCGGGGACGACGTCCCCAAAGCGGTGGCAGAAGCCAAAGCCTCAGGGGTTCTCCCCCATGGCCACGGGGCGACGCCGCTGTAAGGGCACACACCCCATACGAAGAAACACTTCACCAACATAAGGGACAACGACGTCATGAAGATCAAGGGAGCAGTCCTCGAGGAGATCGGCCGGAGCCGCCCCTACGCAGATTCAAAACCAATCAGCATCTCCGAGGTGGAACTCGACCCACCAGGACCGGGCGAAATCCTGGTACGGATTGAGGCGGCCGGAGTGTGCCACTCCGACTTGTCTGTGGTGGATGGCAACCGCGTCCGGCCCGTCCCCATGCTCCTCGGCCACGAGGCCGCAGGCAAGGTCGAGGAACTCGGCGAAGGCATCACCGACTTGTCCGTCGGCGATCGCGTGGTCATGGCGTTTCTGCCGCGCTGCGGTCAATGCAAGAACTGCCAGACCGACGGCCGACTCCCTTGCACCGTCGGTTCCGCCGCCAATAACGCAGGCACCCTGCTCAATGACGGCCAACGACTACACCGCGACGGCGAGGACATCAAACATCACCTCGGGGTATCCGGATTCGCCACCCACGCCGTGGTCAACCGGAAGTCCGTCGTAGCCGTAGGCGATGACGTTCCCCCCGAAATCGCTGCCGTCCTCGGATGCGCTGTACTCACCGGCGGCGGCGCCGTCATCAATACAGCAGACCTGCAGGACGGCGACGCCGTCATTATCGTCGGATTGGGCGGTGTCGGTATGGCAGCGCTTATCACCGCGATCTCACTCGGCAAAGGCGACGTGATCGGCGTCGACAGCGTTCCGGAAAAACTGGAATCAGCCAAAAAGCTCGGCGCTACCTCCGCCTACACCCCGCAGGAAGCGATCGAAACAGGACTAAAGGCGGCGGTGGTCATTGAAGCGGCAGGCAACGCTCGCGCATTCGAGACTGCAGTGAACCTCACCGACGTCGGCGGCAAGACCGTTACTGTCGGCCTGCCAGCGCCGGACGCACGTGCCTCCCTTGCCCCACTGGGTATCACTGCCGAGGCACGTACCATCGTGGGTAGCTACCTCGGCTCCGCAGTACCGGAACGTGACATTCCGACCTATGCGCAACTTTGGCGGGAGGGAAGCCTTCCCGTGGAAGCGCTGATCTCCTCTCACATCACCCTCGACCAAATCAACGAAGCTATGGACCAACTGGCGGACGGACACGCCATTCGGCAGGTCATTACATTTGGTAACAAAGGACAAACGTTATGAGCGCGAATAATGAGGAACCAAAACTACGCGGCTCGCTTCCCCGCCAACTCTTCATCGGCGGAAAGTGACACGTCGCCGAGGAAGGCGGCACAAGTCGAATCGGTCCGGTTTCTCACCGTGGCGCGGAACTCCGCGGTGAAAGCCCGCTCCGCTGCACTCGTTGAACTACAGGATGTCCTTGTCACCGCACCGGCTCACGTCCGCGACCAGATCACCGCGAGAGGCGGGCACGCACAGGCCACTCAGTGCGCAAAATTGCGTGCCGATATCATACGACTCGATGATCCGGCCCAAGCAGCGAAGCTGACGCTACGCAGCCTGGCCAAACGTATTCATGGGCTCGACGATGAGATCGCGGCCCTCGATGCACAGCTCCACAAACTCGTCACTCAAACTTTCCCAACCGTCGTCTCCCGACTCGGGATCGGCACTGGACATGGAGCTCAGCTCCTCATCACCGCGGGGCAGAACATCGACCGCCTCGGATCCGAAGCGGCCTTCGCTCGGCTCTGCGGCGTCGCCCCGATTCCTGTCGCTTCCGGTAAAACTCACCGGATGAGACTCCACCGCGGCGGTGACCGGCAAGCCAACCGTGCACTGCACATGATCGCGGTCTGCAGACTCCGCTACGACCCAAGGACCACCGGCTACATGCAACGACGCCTAGCCGAAGGTCTCTCGAAAAAAGACATCCTCCGCTGCCTCAAACGCTTCATCGCCCGCGAGGTCTTCAACGACGTCAAAACCGATTTTGGATTCACCTGGCATCTACGGGATCGTCCCGGTGCAGGCCACTAAAGGGCACTATTCTTATGCCTCGACTGCTCACAACATGGAACCTTGAGTACCGTGGAAGAAACGAGTAGGGAGAACGCGATGCAAAGCGAGCACTCCGCCAAGGTCTTCGGCGACAAAGAAGACCCGCGTAAGCGGCTGGACAGCATGTTCGGTGACGCTGATCCTACGAGGACATCTCTGCGGACCGCCGAGGAGTGGGCGCTCGGGAAGCTCAGCGACCACGCTATCGACCCTGCTCGCCATCCAGTTGCTGCAATCGCGTGCCTGCGTAAAGTAGAACCCCGGCTGACCCTGAGGACCGCCACATTCCTCGTGAACGCTCTCCCTCAAACAGCGCCATGACGAACGGCTACTTCTTCTCCGCAGATGCCGAAAAGCTGGACAGGCCCCGAATCCACCAGTGGTTGAGTGAACAGTCGTACTGGGCAAAGGGACGATCCCGCGAGAAGCAGGATGCAGCAATCGAAGGCTCGCGGAACTACGGGGTCTACGACAGCAGGACCGATCAGCAGGTCGCCTACGCCCGCGTCGTGACTGATGGCGTGACCTTCGCGTGGCTCTGCGATGTTTTCGTCTCGGCCCAGGTGCGCGGTCTGGGCATCGGGAAGATGCTCACCGCCGGCGTCGTCGAGGACCTGGAACCGCTGGAGCTCAAGCGCATCCTGCTCTCCACCGCGACGCGCACGAGCTGTACAGGCAGTACGGGTTCACCCACCTGAGTGAGCCGTCCACGATGATGGACCGCGTCCTCAGCTGAGTGAGAAGGGTCAGGCGGATGGCAGGGGAAGCTGGAACCACCCTCCGACGTCGTGCCGCCCGGCGCGCAACGCCGACTGGATGGCGCCACGGTTGTCGGCATGAATCGTACCGATCAAGACGCGATCGGGCTCAGGGAGTTCGCGGGCGAGGAGGGTTATCAGGTGCTGACCGTAGCCTCGACCGCGGTATCCCGGGGCCAGGATGAGCTCCTGCACCTCGTAGCAGGACAGTCCCAGGGACGAGCTGGTGTCAGTGGTCCCAGCCACCCACCCGGCCCACGCGTCGTCGACGAGAACATCGAACAGCGTGCCTGCATCGATACTCTCCTTCAGGTCATCTTTGTCCTGCAGCGCTGCCTGAGCAGTGTGCTCGGGGTGATCGGCATCGACCGCGGCGTATGCTGCTGCCGCATCATCCCAATGGGTCAGGTCTCTGGTCGGAGCGAGTGACAATTCCGAGGGGACCGACGTCGGACCGGCTTCCCTGAGCTCGCGCAACGGGGCCGCAAGGAAGCGCTTGTCACGGTGAGTGCCCGTGAAGGCGTCTGGTCCTGCAGCGCTCCAGATTCGCAGGTAGCGCGCGCCGAAGGAGCCGAAGGCGTCGACGGCGGCTGCCCGCAGAGCGTCGAGGTCGCTCTCTGCCACAGGACGCGACAGCGCAGAGGCATCCACGAACGGCTTGGTCGCTTCGCCACCCTCGAAGCGGATGCTCAGTAGCGCCGAGAGATCAGGGAGAATGGAGACCCATCTGTTGAGCAACTCGTCGGCGTCGTGGCCGGGCGCCAGGGTTGCGCGTTTGACGGCCAGGTCGAGATCCGTGGCGAGCTGCAGGTCGATCTCGTGGTCCTCTGCGAACCGGGAGAGCCGGTCCTCGTCGTCGGACCATGAACGGGTGGCGGCGTGCTGAGCCGCGAGGCTCCACCGCGCCAGGTCGGTCACGCTCGGAAGGGAAGTCATCACAGTTCACGACAGTAGCTACCGTGGACCTGCTCGGCCCGTAGGTTGAGGACATGAGCGCGTCCACGCCGCTGCATCCACTGCACCTCTGTCCATTGAACGACGCCGATGCGCTTGCGACGGCCGGGTGAGCTGTGGATGGGCTGTTCTGTCAAGGTGGCGGGGTGACGACGCAGAGACGGTCGACGCAGGCAAATACCGAGCGAGGAACCATCAGCGGAGCAGGGCCCTCGGAGGGACACTCGGACGATCCTGACCGCGCTCGCTGCATGAAGGCGGGCCGACGGGGCTCGGATCAGTTTGCCGGGCCCAGCGCATAGGCGTTCCAGGCGCGGATAGTGGCGTGATGCTCTGTCCAGGCCTCCCACACCTGGCGCGCCCACTCGCCGACCAGCCGCTGGTGCTGGGCTGCGTCCTGCGCGGTGAGCACGTCCGCCACGGTCATCAGGTCATGCTGACGCGGGGGCGTCAGCCAGCTCAAGTCGGGCCGACGGTCCATCATCCGCCGGTGCAGGGCCGGGCCCTCGACCGGGTCGACGCCGTCCTCGACGATCAGGCACAGGGTCATCAGGCACAGACCCACCAGTTGCACGGCACGTCGACCGGTAGGCCCGGCGTGCTGGGCCGTATAGGTGTCGACGACGAGCTGGTGCACCCTGCGGTAGTCGGCGTCGGTATAGGACCGCGACAGCAGCTCCCCGTACAGGGACCAGCAGGCGTCGGACGCAGTATGCCGCTCCGGAGCGGGAACCAGCACCTGATTTGTAGGCCGGGAGGCGGTCAGGCCACAGCCCGGACATGTGCTTACGAGCATGCCGTCACCGCCCTGGCCGATCACGAGCGGACCTCCTGCAGGATCGTCGCCCAGGTGCGGACGACCGCGTGGTGCTCGGCCCAGGCGGTCCAGGCCGACTCCAACCAGGCTGCAGCCACTGTGTCCTCCTCCGCCGTCGTCCGTACGCCGTCGAGATCCGCGACGGTCACCGGGCCCTGACGGCTTGGCGGCTCCAGATAGGGCCAGTCGCTCAGACCCACCCGCGGCAGGACGACGTCGCTGGTGCGCCCGCGGCGCGCCGCAGCCACCTCGGGACGCTGCCGCAACTCGAGCAGTGAGCAGAGCGTGATGAGATGGACCGCGACGGACCGGCGTTGGCGCCGGTCGTGTTCGGCGCCGCCGGCGTGCTGGACGGCGTAGGCGTCAACGTGATGCCACCGGGCCGGGCCCGCAAGAGGCTCCGCGTACCAGCGTGCGACGACGTCTCCGTACACCTGCCAGCAGCCGGGCGACGCCCGCATGTAGGGGTGGACGGGCCCGGGCACGTCCGGAACGAGGCCACCGCAGCCGGGGCACGGCAGGACCGGGTCGGTCCGGTTCGACACCGGGCCCTGCTGCTCCATAGCGTCACCGTCCATCTGCATCAACACCGGGCGCCCGCCTAGTCCCGAGGATCGGCGAGAAAGGCCGCGGGAACCAGGTCTGCGCCCACCACATCCTCCAGCATCCCCCGCTCGATGGGCACGCCGCGCCGCATGATGCTGATCTCGCCCGTCGATTCCAGGATCACACAAGCCACTTCCGACCAACTGCGGATGCCAGCCAGCCGCAACCGCGCCGTGATCTCGTGCTCGGCGACATGTGTGCGCCGCAGGTTCGCCATGACTGTTCGTTCTCCAGCCATGAGCACATACGCCCTGTTGCTGACCGCACTCAGTCCCCTCGGGAAGCGGCGCAGCTGTCCGGTGACCGCCTGCAGGACCAGCAGGGTGACCACGCCCAGGGCGCCCGCAACGAACGTAGGGGTGTAGCCGAGGATCGCACGACCGATCACCGCACCCAGAGCCACTGCCGCCGCCAAGTCGAAACTGGACAGGCGTGCCATCGTCCGCTGCCCCATGACCCTGATGAGGGTCAGCATGAGCAGATACAGCCCGACGGTGGAGACCACGACCCGGACGGCATCGGCCCACGTCAGTCCCATCTCATGCCACATGACCGCCCCTTCCTGAGGCGTTTCAGCCTAGTCGACGGGTGCCGGACGGCAGCAGAGGGGCGACGACGCCGCCGCACAGGGGCGTCGTCGTCGACTGTGCCCGATGCCAGCGAGCTTGGC
This sequence comes from Arthrobacter echini, assembly GCF_004803505.1. Lineage (GTDB taxonomy): Bacteria > Actinomycetota > Actinomycetes > Actinomycetales > Micrococcaceae > Arthrobacter_D > Arthrobacter_D echini. Next base: position 39,332 of record NZ_SSWH01000015.1, on the reverse strand, counting down.
AGCAGGACGGACGACGCAGAGCGGGCGCTGGCCCGCCCGCATCCGGCATGCTGCGGACCTACGGTGCGCGCAGGTGGGCCAGCGTCAGTCCGATGGGAATGCTCGTGAGGATCACGACGAGCAGGATGCGATACATCCACAGCGCCCACGCGGGCCCCTCGCCCTTGCCCCGCACCGTCCGGATCAGCAGCGCGAGGGCGACCACGAGCAACACACCACCGGCGTCGACGATCAGCGGTGCGCCGAGCACCGTGCCGGCGAGCACCGCCACACTGCCCAGATTCCAGGCGACCAGCTCCGTTACGACAGTCGCCCGCGACGGCGGTTGCGGCGCCAGGGCTGACTGCGCAGCACCGAGTGCACTCTGGGCGATGCCGGCCACAAGGACCTGGTAGGCAGCGGCCCATGAACCGTGCTCGAGACGCAGCGGCCCGGTCACCGCTGCGACCAGTCCACCGGAGATGATCCAGGCCGTTCCGATCGCGCGGAACGTGCCCGCGCTGGTCCCTCGCATGCGCTCAGAATTCATGCCGGCCATGCTGCAAATCTACAGCTTTTCTACGGGCCGTAGAATAAGCAGATGGCTACCCTTCGTACCGATCTGCGGGACCGCGACGACGTCGAGGCCCTGCTCACCGTGTTCTACGGCCGGGCCTTCGCCGACGACCTGCTCGGACCGATTTTCATCGACGTTGCCCGGATGGACCTGCAGGCTCACCTGCCGATCATCTGCGACTTCTGGGAGACCGTGCTGTTCAAGGCCGGGCTCTACCGACGCAATGCCCTCGAACCGCACCTGAACCTCCATCGACAGGTCCCGCTGACACAGGCGCACTTCGAGCGCTGGCTCACACTGTGGTCGGCGACGCTCGACGAGCACTACACCGGGCCGAAGGCCGAGCTGGCCAAGGTGCAGGCCTCCCGTATCGCCGAATCCATGCAGCGGCGGTTGCAGGGACGTTCCGGCAGTGCGATGGAGACGATCACTATCGGGGAAACTCCGGCTCCGGAGGGGTGAGCAGGCCCGGGCTGGGGAAGCCTCCGGACCGGCAATAGCATGGAGGGACGCCACGGAAAGGAAAATCCATCATGCCCTCAGCCATCGTCGTCCAGCAGTCCGGCGGACCCGAGGTTCTCACCCTCGACTCCATCGACCGTCCTGAACCCGGTCCCGGCCAGCTCCTCGTGAAGGTCGCCGCCGCAGGAGTCAACTTCATCGAGACCTACCAGCGCAGCGGCGTCTACCCCGTGGAGCACCCCTTCACTCCGGGAGCCGAGGCCGCCGGGACCGTGGAAGCCGTCGGTGAGGACGTCACCGACTTCAGCGCCGGAGACCGCGTGGCCTTCGCCGAGGGCACGGGCACCTACGCCGAGTATGCGCTCGTCGACGCCGACCGCGCCCTGCCCGTGCCCGACGGCGTCGACCTCGAGACCGCTGCGGCACTGCCACTGCAGGGCATGACCGCGCACTACCTCATCAACTCCACCTTCGAGGTGCAGCCGGATCACACGGTGCTCGTCCACGCCGGTGCCGGCGGCGTCGGCCTGCTGCTCATCCAGCTCCTCAAGGCCAAGGGCGCCCGCGTCTTCACCACCGTCTCCACCCAGGAGAAGGAGGTCCTCGCCCGCATCGCCGGCGCCGACGAGGTCCTCGGCTACGAGGGCTTCGCCGACGCCGTGAAGGCGCTGACCGACGGCGTCGGCGTGGACGTCGTGTACGACGGCGTGGGCCAGGCGACGTTCGACGAATCGCTGCAATCGCTGCGGGTCCGCGGCACCATGGTGCTTTTCGGTGGGGCCTCCGGTCCCGTACCACCGGTGGATCCGCAGCGGCTGAACAGCGGTGGTGGGCTCTACCTCACGCGCCCCTCGATCGTGCACTACGTGCGTAGCCCGGAGGAGCGCCGCTGGCGGTCCTCCGAGCTGTTCGACGCCGTCCTGGCCGGGCTGCTGAACGTGCGGATCGGCGCCCGCTACGCGCTCGGCGACGCCGCCCAGGCCCACGAGGATCTTGAAGGCCGGAAGACCACGGGCAAGGTCCTGCTGGTCCCGTAAGAAAGCGCACGCCGCCCGGACCCGGGGACGACCCGGGTCCGGGAGCTGCGTCAGCGCTGCACGGCCCCGAACCGCTCCCCCGCGAGCGCGACCGCGGCATCGCGTGCAGCGCTGGCCTCCTCGGCCGTCAGCGTCCGGTCGGGCGCCCGGAAGCGCAGGGCGAACGCAAGCGACGTGCTGCCGTCCGGAATGCCGGGTCCGGTGTAGACATCGAACAGGCTGACGTCCTCGAGCAGCTCGCCTGCGCCCTCCCGCAGCGTCTCGAGCACGTCCCGGGCGACGACGGCGGAGTCGACCACGAGCGCCACGTCCTGCGTCGCCGTCGGATACGTGGACAGCGAGCGCGCCACGATGATGTCGGCGGCGGCGTCGAACAGGCGGTCGACGTCGATCTCGAATGCCACCGTCCGGGCTGGCAGATCGTGGGCCGCGCTGACCTTCGGATGCAGTTCCCCGGCGTGACCGAGCACCTCTCCGCTGCGCAGCGCGAACTCCGCGGTCCGCCCGGGGTGGAACGCCTGGTGAGCCCCCTGCCGCACCACCACGTCCACGCCGGTCACGCTCCCCATGAGCTGCACCACGTCGACGGCGTCGGCCCAGTCCCACGCCCTCGCCTCCACTCCGGCCGACGGCGGCACCTCGAGACCCGTGAACAGCCCGGCGATGACCTGCGGCTGATGCGGGATCCCCGCGTACAGGGCGTCGAGGACGTCGTCGTCGGGCTTGATGCCCAGCGGCGGGATGGTCTTCGTTCCCATCTGCTCTCCCGGCAGGAAGACGGACCCGGACTCGAACAGGGCCAGATCGCGGAAGCCCCGCGAGTGGTTCCGCTTGGCCGCCTCGATGAGGCCGGGCAGGATGGATCGGCGCAGGAACGCGCGCTCCGCACTGAGCGGATTGGCGAGCCGGACCGCCGGTGCGGCTGCTCCCTCCTCGGACGTGCCGAAAAGTGCATTGGCCTGCTCGCTGACGAACGGGTAGGAGAGCACCTCGGTGAGCCCCGCCGCCGCGAGGGCGTTCAGGAGCCGCCGGCGCTGCTGCTGCACGCGGGTCAGACCGCGCCCGGGAGGCGCCACGGGAAGCGTGGACGGGATGGTGCTGTACCCCACGAGGCGGATGATCTCCTCGGTGAGGTCCTCTCGCGTCTCCAGGTCGGGGCGCCAGCTCGGCGCCGTGACGCGCCAGCCGCCGTCGACCGGCTCCACCACGGCACCGAGATCGGTGAGCGTGCCGGTGATCTGGTCCTCGGTGAACTCGCGGCCGATCAGGCGCGCCGGGAAGTCGGCGGCGAGCTCGATGACGCGCGGTTCGGGTGCCTGCCCGACGTTGGTGACGGCGTCGTCGGCCGTGCCTCCGGCGAGCTCGAGGAGGAGATCGACGGCGCGCTGGGCGGCGACGTCGGCGATCTGCCAGTCGACATTACGCTCGAAGCGCCTCGATGCCTCCGACGGGAGCTTGTGCCGGCGGCGGGAGCGCCCGATGCTCACGGGGTCGAAGTGCGCCGACTCGATGACGATGTCCACGGTGCTGTCCGAGACCTCGGTGGACGCGCCGCCCATGACCCCGGCGATGCCGATGGGCCCGGAGGCATCGGTGATGAGCAGGTCCCCGACGTCGAGCGCACGCTCCCTGTCATCGAGGGTCCGCAGCGTCTCGCCCTCGGCGGCGCGGCGCACCACGATCTCACCGGAGAGCTTGTCGCGGTCGTAGAAGTGCAGGGGCTGCCCGAGCTCGAGCATCACGTAGTTGGAGATGTCCACCACGAGGGAGATGGAGCGGATGCCGGCCAGGCGCAGGCGCGCGGACAGCCACGGCGGGGTGGGACGGGTGGGGTCGACGCCGCGCACGGTGCGGGCCACGAACCGGTCGCAGCCGGCCTCGCCGTAGATCGGCGCCTCGTCGGCCAGACGCACCGGGTACCCCTCGCCCGCAGCGGTGGGCACGACGACGGCGTCGGCCGGGTCGGTGAAGGCCGTCCCCGTGGCGTGGGCGTACTCGCGCGCCACCCCGCGGATGGAGAAGCAGTAGCCGCGATCCGGCGTCACGTTGATCTCGGCCGCCTCGTCGTACAGGCCGAGGAGGTCCATGGCGTCGGCACCCACCTCGGGGTCCAGGCCCAGGGTGGAGAGCACGAGGATGCCGTCGTGGTCCTCCCCGATCCCGAGCTCCTTCACCGATGCGATCATGCCGGCCGAGACGTGGCCGTAGGTCTTGCGGGGGCTGATGCGGAAGTCACCGGGCAAGACGGCGCCGGGCAGCGTCACCACCACCTTGTCGCCCTCCTCGAAGTTGTGCGCGCCGCAGACGATGCCCTGCACGCCCGAGGGGTCGATGCCCTCGCCGGTGAGGGTCTGCTTAGCACCCTCAGGGACCACGCGGACCTGGCACCAGTTGATGGTCTTGCCGTTGGTCTGCGGCTCCGCGATCTTGCTGAGCACCTGGCCGACGACGATGGGTCCGCTCAGCTCGTCGGTGGGACGGTGGACGGCCTCCTCCTCGAGGCCCACCTTCACGAGCTCGGCCATCACGTCTTCCGCGGTTGCGTCCGCGGGCACGGCTGCGTACTCGCGCAGCCAGGACAGTGGGATTCTCATCTAGATCTCCATCCCGAAGTGGTCGCTGAAACGGACGTCGCCCTCGATCATGTCGTGCATGTCCACGACGTCGTTGCGGAACATGAGGGCCCGCTCGATCCCCATGCCGAAGGCGAAGCCGGAGTAGACCTCCGGGTCGATGCCGGTGGCCCGCAGCACATTGGGATTGACCATGCCGCAGCCGCCCCACTCGATCCAGCGGGCGCCGCCCTTGGCGCCCGGGTGCCAGATATCGAGTTCGGCGCTCGGCTCGGTGAAGGGGAAGAAGTTGGGGCGCAGGCGCACCTTGGCCTCGTCGCCGAAGAGCTGCTGCGCGAAGTACTCGAGCGTGCCCACCAAATCGGCCATAGTGAGGCCCTTGTCGATCGCGAGGCCCTCGAACTGGTGGAACACCGGGGTGTGCGTGGCGTCCAGCTCGTCGGTGCGGAACACCTTGCCCGGGCACAGCACGTAGATGGGCAGCTCGCGCTCGAGCATCGACCGGATCTGCACCGGCGAGGTGTGCGTGCGCAGCACGAGATGCGCGTCGAGTGGCTCCACGAAGAAGGTGTCCTGCATCTCGCGCGCCGGGTGGTCCGGCTTGAAGTTCAGGGCGTCGAAGTTCAGCCACTCCGATTCGAGCTCGGGCCCCTCGGCGATCTCCCAGCCCATGCTGACGAAGACGTCGCTGACCCGCTCCTGCAGCGTGGACAGCGGATGGCGCGCGCCGTGCCGCCGACGACGGGGAGCGGCCGTGACGTCGACGGCCTCCTCGACGAGGATCCGCGCATCGCGCTCGGCCTCGAGCTCGGCGGTCCGTGCGGTGAGCGCCTGGTTGATGCGGCCGCGCGCGGGGCCGATGTTCTTGCCCGCCGCCGACTTCTGCTCCTTCGGCAGTGCCCCGATCCCCCGGTTCGCCAGACTCAGGGGTGACTTCTCGCCCGTGTGCGCGATCCGGACCGCCTTGAGCCCGTCCAGGTCTGCCGCGGCGGCGATGGCGGCCAGCGCGGCGTCGACGGCGGCGGCGACGGAACCCGGGTCCAGCGGATCGGGAACCGTCGCCTCGGGGACGGTGTGCCCGGGGTTCTCTGGGGTTTCGGTCATGGAGGTGGGATACCTTGCACTCTCGGACAGGCCGCGATGGCTCCACTGCAGGGAGCCACTGCCGACGGGAACAGGAAAACTTTGGGAACCGGTCCACGGCGGGGCCGCTCCGGCGTGTCAAGTCTAGGCGACCGGGTCGACGGCGCCGCAACCGTGAGCCGGGATCGCCCTTGGTATGGCGACGCCTTGGCGTGCCCGGCGCGTCAGTAGGATGAGCGCATGCGTCGACGGCTCGTTCCCTTCCTCAACTGGGTCAATCTGTCCACACCCGTCGGTCTGGTGGTGGCCAGGCTGTCCGGCTGCCGGGTCTCTGCAGGCCCGCACGGTCTGCTGTTGGCCGAGGGCTACCGCCGGAAGTTGCCGAAAGCCCGGGCCTTCACGCTCGGCAGTGTGGTGCTGCTGCGCGGCAGCGTCCCGCACCAGGCGTCCGCCGGATTCGCCCGCATGCTCGAGCACGAGGCCCGTCACACGCACCAGTACGCCGCCTGCCTGGGTCTGCCGTTTCTCCCGGCATACGCGCTCGCGGCCGGCTACTCGCTGGCACGGACGGGTGACCCGGCGTCGCGCAATGCGTTCGAGCGCGGGGCGGGACTGGCCGACGGCGGCTACACCGAACGTCCGCTTCGCCCCCTCAGCGCGGCTCTACCTGTCCTGCGTGGACGGAAAACCACCGTCAGTGCTCGGCGCCGGCGGTGACGCGAACGTCACGCACCGTGCTCGCCGTCGTCGTCGCAATGGCCACGAGACCGGCCGCCATGGCCTCGATGGAGAGCCCCGGCTGACCGTTCGCCTCACCCTGCTCCAGGGAGTACGGCACGTGGATGAACCCGCCCCTCACCTCGGGGCGATCCGCGAGGCGGTGCATGAGCCCGTAGAAGAGATGGTTGCAGACGTAGGTTCCTGCTGTCTGGGACACCTCGGCCGGGATGTCGAGGGCGTGCAGCGCCTGCGCACAGGCCTTGATGGGCAGCGTGGAGAAGTACGCGGCCGGCCCGCCGTCCACCACGGGAGCGTCGATCGGCCGGTTACCCGCGTTGTCCGGTATGCGTGCGTCGTCGACGTTGATCGCCACGCGCTCCAGCGAGATGCGTTCACGGCCTCCCGCCTGCCCCACACAGAGCACGATGTCCGGGTGATGGTCCTCGAGGGCGACGTCGAGGACAGCGCGGCTCTCTCCGAACACGCACGGGATCTCGACGGCCACGGCATCCCGCCCCAGCTCGCGGAGGCGTTCAACAGCCTGCTGTACCGCGAGCCAGGACGGATTGGTGGCCTCTCCCCCGAAGGGTTCGAAGCCGGTCAGCAGGATCATCCGCCCAGCTTAGGACGAGTGAACAGATCCTGACAGCACACTAGAACACGTGTTCTAATAGGTTCATGCGGTGGCAGGAGCAGCGAATCACGGACGACGGCGACGCAGCCGCCTCGGCCGCCCTGCTGCCCCTTGCCGGTCTCGTCCGTTCCGTCAGCACCCCGGACTTCGCCGGTATCACCTTCCACGAGGTGGCCGCGAAATCGGTCCTGAACCGGGTGCCGCCGACGTCGTCCCTGCCCTTCTCCTGGACCATCAATCCGTTCCGCGGGTGCTCCCATGCCTGCGTGTACTGCTTCGCCCGCAAGACGCACAGCTATCTCGATCTCGACACCGGGCTCGACTTCGATGCCCAGCTCGTGGTCAAGATCAATGCCGCCGAAATGCTCAGGCGTGAGCTGGCCCGGCCGTCCTGGAAGCACGAGCACGTGGCGCTCGGTACGAACACCGACCCCTACCAGCGTGCCGAGGGCCGGTACGGGCTCATGCCGGGCATCATCATGGCGCTCGCCGAGTCGGGCACGCCGTTCTCCATCCTCACGAAGGGAACGCTGCTGGCGCGCGACATCCCCCTGCTCAGGGAGGCGTCCACATCGGTCCCGATCGGCATGGGCATTTCCCTCGCCCTCGTGGATCCGGTCCTGGCCGGGGCGATCGAGCCCGGGACGCCCTCCCCGAAGGCGCGCCTCGCCCTGATCTCCCGGCTGCGCGAGGCAGGTCTGCCCTGCAATGTCATGGCCATGCCGATCCTGCCCTGGCTCACCGACGGCGACGAATCCCTCGACCGGCTGTTCGGCGCCCTCGTCGCGGCCGGCGCCACCGGCGTGAGCGCGGGCCCCCTCCATCTGCGCCCCGGGTCCCGGGAGTGGTTCATGCAGTGGCTCGCGCGCCACTATCCGCTCCTCGTGCCGAAGTACGAGGAGCTCTACCGCGGGGGCAGCTACGCGTCGAAGGAGTACCGGGACTGGCTCACGGGCAGGATCCGGATCTTCCGGACGAAGCACGGGCTCTCCGCCGGGGCGGGCTTCTTCCGAAATCTCTCACCCACACCGGGCGGAGCACCGGTACCGGCCCCGGCTGGAACGCCGGCCGCGGTGCCGGTCGGGGCAGCAACCGAGTCCGCTCAGGCGTCCCTCTTCTGACCGGGTTGTCCTGTGTCCCGAGCAGACACCGCCGCCCTGAGCGCACTGAGGATGGGCCTGTCGGCGGGGATCCAGAGGAGGTCCTCCAGCTCGGTACCCGCAGCCAGGTCCACCCACCGCAGCTCGTCGTGGTCCTGCAGCGCCGTAGGCCGGCCGTCGGTCACCTCGGCGAACCACACGCGCATCGCTGCCCTCTCGTTCAGTGGCCAGCCCTGCTTCCCGGGTCCGTCCAGCTCCCTGCCGAGCCGCACGGTGATGCCCAGTTCCTCGTCGAGTTCGCGGTGCAGGGCCGGCTCGCAGCTCTCCCCCGCCTCGACCTTCCCGCCCGGGAACTCCCAGAGCCCAGCGAGCTCGGGCGGTGAGGTGCGCCGTGCCACGAGGAGGCGCGAGGGCAGCTCGAGGGAGTCGACGACGGCCGCTCCGACGATCTGGAGGAGCAGGCCGGAGGCTGGTGTGGTCACCAGGTGAGTGTAGCGAGGGCTGTGCGCACCCTCGAGATCGCACGCCCGGCGTCGGAAGCCCAGGCTCCCCGGTGCCGCGCCCTCGCTGCCCGCAGCCCCCGAGTCGAGCGCCTGGTCCTGAGCCGATCGCCTAGTGTTGCTGATGACGACGTCGTCCGCGTCGCCGGCCCTGCAACCGCCACCCCGGGTATGCGGCGGACGCCTGACCCCCTCGACGATTGCTGCCGCTAGGACACCCGTGACCACTTCTGCTCCGCCGCTGCCCACCCAGAGACTGCACGGTCGCCGCCTCACGCTCGCGATCGCGGCGCTGGCTGCGGGCGGTTTCGCGATCGGGACCACCGAGTTCACCATCATGGGTCTGCTCGAGGAGATGCGCGCGGATCTCGGCATCGACTATGCCCAGGGCGGGCACGTCATCTCCGCCTACGCACTCGGCGTGGTCATCGGCGCTCCCGTCCTGGCGACCATCGGGGCGAAGAAACCCCAGCGGGCCGTAGCGATCGCCCTGATGCTGGTCATCGCGCTGGCCAACCTGTCGTCCTTCTTCGCCGCCGGGTTCGGCTGGATGCTCGCCTCGCGCTTCCTGTCAGGGCTCCCCCACGGCGCGTACTTCGGCGTCGCGGCCGTCATCGCCGCGACCCTGGCCGACCCGGCCCGGCGCGGACGCGCCATCGCCGAGGTGATGCTCGGCCTGAGCATCGCGAACGTGGTGGGCGTGCCCTTCGCCACGTGGCTGGGCCAGCAGTTCGGCTGGCGTTCCATGTTCCTGCTGGTGGGCCTGATCGGTGGTGTGACCGTGGTGCTCATCCGAGCGTTCGTGCCGGACGTCCCTGTGCGGCCCGGCGCGAGTATTCGTGCGGAACTGAGCGTGCTCCGGAGGCCGCAGCTCTGGCTGACGCTGCTCATCGGCATCGTGGGTTTCGGTGGCTTCTTCGCCGTCTACTGTTCATCTCCCCGATCATGACGGAGGTGGCCGGTCTCGACGTGTCCCTGCTGCCGCTCGTCGTCGCCCTGTACGGCGTGGGGATGGTGGTGGGGAACATCCTCGGCGGCCGGCTCGCCGACCGCTCGGTGATGGGGAGCATCTACGGGGTCATGACGACCATCACCGTGGTACTCCTGGTGTTCACGCTCGCTGCGACCACCCCGTGGTCGGCGTGCCTCTTCGTCTTCTTCGTGGGAGCAAGCGGATCCACGCTCATCCCGCCGCTGCAGGCCCGACTGCTCGACGTCTCCCCCGGCGCGCCATCCCTGGCCTCATCGATGAACCACTCGGCGCTCAATGTCGCGAACGCCCTCGGCGCGGCGCTGGGCGGAGCGGTGATCACCGCCGGATGGGGGTTCACCTCACCGGCCCTCGTCGGAGCCGGACTTGCCGTCCTCGGGCTCGGCGTCGCCCTCGTCAGTGGGCGGCTGGACAGTGTGACGACTCAGCGCGCGCGCTGGGCACGCGCGGAGGCGTAGAGGCAGACCGTCGCGGCCGTGCCCACGTTGAGGGATTCCGCGCTGCCGTAGATCGGCACGGCCACGCGAGCGTCGGCGGCAGCTGTGACAGTGTCGGCGAGCCCCTGCGCCTCGTTGCCGAACAGCCACGCGGCAGGATCCTCCAGTCGCACATCATCCGCTGCAGACGACGCAGCAGCCACGCTCCTGCTCGGCTCGCCGGTCGGCCATGGTGTCGTCGGCTGGGGCGTGGGCGGCTGCGGATCATCGCCGCCCGACGACGGCGGCCTGCTGTCGCCGTCCCCCTGCGAGCCCGCGAAGCGCCGGGACTCACTGGCCTCCTGCAGATCATCGAGGCTGGATGAGCCGTGACCGTCGGCGGCGAGGATGGTGAGTCCGGCAGCGCGAAGCCGGGCCGGAAGGTCCTGGACATCGGCGCCGGTCACGACACCCAGGTGGAACACGGACCCCACAGTGGACCGGACGGTCTTGGGGTTGTAGAGATCCACGCTCCCACCGGTCAGGATCACCGCGTCCGCTCCTGCTGCGTCGGCAGCACGGATGATGGTGCCCGCGTTCCCCGGATCCCGGACCTCGACCAGCACGGCGACGAGGCGTGGCCCGGAGGCGAGAATCTCGTCGAGCGGGGTGTCGACGAAGCGGCAGACCGCGATGAATCCCTGCGGCGTGACGGTGGAGGACATGGCCGCCAGGACCTCCGGCGTGACCATCCGGAGGCGCGGAGCAGTGGGGTGGACAAGGAGCTCCGCGATGTCGTCATGGCGTGCCAGAGCCTCGTCGGTGGCAAAGAAATCCACGACGACGCCGCCGGCTCCGGCGTCGACCCTCGTCAGATGCAGCCGCAGGGCCTCGCGCACGGCCTGCGGACCCTCTGCCAGGAACTCACGACGCCTCAGACGCGAAGGACGCCCGGCCAGGCGAGCCACCTCCTTCACCCGGTCAGCCTGGGTGTTGGTCATCAGTGGCGCCCGGGGGCGTCCGTTCGCGGTCATCGTGTCCAGCGGGCGGACCGAACGGCCTGCCGCGGCTGTTGCGCCTAGGCCGAGGCCTTGACGGGAGCCGATGTGTCGGCCGGCAGGGCGTTCCGGGCGATCTCCACCAGGGCTGCGAAGGCAGCACCGTCGGTGACGGCGAGATCGGCGAGCATGCGACGGTCCACCTGGATCTCGGCGGCCTTCAGCCCCTGGATGAGCCGGTTGTACGTGAGACCGTTCGCGCGGGAGGCGGCGTTGATGCGCTGGATCCACAGGCGACGGAAGTCACCCTTGCGCTTGCGACGATCGCCGTAGCTGTAGACGAACGAGTGGAGCAGCTGCTCCTTGGCCTTGCGGTACAGGCGCGACCGCTGCCCGCGGTATCCCTTGGCGCGCTCGAGGACGACCCGACGCTTCTTGTGGGCATTGACTGCCCGCTTCACACGTGCCACGTGCGTTCTCCTTCAGTTCTTTCGGTGACGGCGTGAGCCGCAGCGCTGCACCTGAGGTGCGCGCTTTCCCGAGGGGTGGATTGGTGGTCAGACGCCCAGCATCTTCTTGATGGCCTTGGTGTCCGCCTTCGCCACGATCTGGTCGCTCGCGAGCCGGCGCGTCACCCTCGAGGACTTGTGCTCGAGGTAGTGGCGACGGTTGGCCTGCTGGCGCTTGAGCTTGCCGCTGCCGGTGAGCTTGAAGCGCTTCTTGGCGCCGCTGTGGGTCTTCATCTTCGGCATGGGAACCGATCTCCTTCTGCTAGCCGGGGCGTGTGCTCCCGGAACGCGGCACCCTCAGGGCGCCTGGTTGGTGTGGTGGAATCTTCGGGCTACGAGCCCTGGTCCGTGCTGTCCGGCTTCGGACGGCTCGCCGTACTCCGGGGAGCCGGTGTCCGCGCGCCGGGCTTCGGCATGGCCGAGGGCTTGGGCGCACCCGGCTTCGGCGCCGGCGTGGGCTTCGCAGCCGCTGCAGGCTTGGGAGCAGCACCGTCCGACGACGGCGCCGCAGCGGTGGTCCGTGGTGCAGGTGCAGCAGGACGGCTCGCGGCCGGTCGTTCCGTAGCCGATCGCGGTGCTGTGGAACGGGGCTCCGAGGAGCGCGGTGCGGAGGAGCGAGGCGCGGAGGACCGGGGCGCTGCAGAGCGCGGTACCGCCGGCCGTGACGATGCGGCTGCCGGTGCCGTGTCGCCGGCGGTGGCCTGCTGGGCCGGTGCTTCGGAGCCTGCGGTCGTGGCCTGCGTGGTCTCCTCGGCCGGAGTCGCACTCGAGGATTCCTCGCTCTGCGCATTCTCGGCCGGGGCATCGGGCTCACTCCGGATGGAGTAGCCCTCGGGCAGCAGATCTGCCAGGGACTGCGTCATCGGGGCGTTGCCCGAGGCGGAGGTCTGTACCCGAGCCGGTTCATCGCCGGACCTGGCCGCCTCGTTCGCGGCCTTGGCGTCGGCGCGCTGCGTCGCACGGCGGGCTTCTGCCTTTGCCTCGGCCTTGTTCTTCGTGGGACCGATGACCATGACCATGTTGCGTCCGTCGATGCGCGGCGTCGACTCGACGACGCCGACCTCGGAGACGTCCTCGGCGAACTTCTGCAGCAGCCGGATCCCCATCTCCGGTCGCTGCTGCTCACGTCCACGGAACTGGATCATGGCCTTGACCTTGTCACCCGCGCCGAGGAACCGCAGTGCGTGCCCGCGCTTGGTCTCGTAGTCGTGCGTGTCGATCTTGAGCCGGAAGCGGATCTCCTTCAGCACCGTGTTGGTCTGGTTCTTCCGGGCCTCGCGTGCCTTGACGGCCGCTTCGTACTTGTACTTACCAAAATCCATGAGCTTCGCCACCGGAGGCTTCGCCTGCGGTGCTACCTCGACCAGATCCAGATCGGATTCGGCGGCGAGTCGGAGTGCATCCTCGATTCGGACGATACCCACCTGTTCGCCGGCAGGTCCGACCAGCCGCACCTCGGGGACGCGGATACGATCGTTGATTCTTGGTTCGCTAATGTGTGACTCCTGGGAATGTTTCGAGCTGGAACCGCCTGCAGACGAAAGAAGGCCTCCCATTGCATGCGCAATCGGAGGCCTCGGGAACCGGTCCTGGGTAACCGGCGGGAGCTCTGACCCCCCGCCCGATCAACAGGTCCGACCAGGTGACCCGGCTACCTGTAATGCGGCTCGGGGCTGCACCAGGCAAACGCGGGTGGGAGAGGACTCCGCTTGCAGACCGGCACATCACCTTCTCCACGAAGGAGCATGGCACGTAATCGTGACCGGTTGGTCTATGCCAAGCTTACCAGTATGAACACGCCACGCGATAATCCACAGACCCCTGACGGCGGGCCGGAAAGCACCACACGCCGCAGCTTCAGCGAGGAACAGGGGCGTGCATCCGACCAGCCGGGAACCGCGGACGAGGTGGAGGAGGACGTCCGCCGGCAGATGAGGGACATCTCCGAGGTCGCCGCCGTGGAGGTCATCGTCACCTCCGCCGTTCACCTGATGAGCGCAGCAGCGGTCAAGTGCGGCCTGGCGCAGGAGGACAACGCGGAGGAGCTCAAGGACCTGGACGAGGCGCGGAAGCTGATCACGGCGCTGGCCGGATTCGTGACGGCGGCGGCCCCGGAGATCGGATCCCAGCACGCCGGTCCGCTGCGTGACGGACTGCGATCGCTGCAGCTCGCCTTCCGCGAGGCGTCGATCATTCCCGATCCCCCGGGCAAGGGTCCCGGCGAGAAGTACACGGGTCCGGTCAACTGATCTCCCGGACCCCGCCGACAGCCGGGTCAGCCCAGGAGTCTGAGATCGAGGGAGTCGACGCGCTCCACGAACTCCGGGAGCGCCAGGAGCTGTGAGCGCAGCGACGCGACGGTGTCGCGGACCTGGTGGGAGGTCAGTCCGGCCCTGAGCTGCAGGTCCAGGCGAAGCTCGGGACCCGGCCCGCCACCGGCGGCGAGAGTGCCGTCGGACCCGCGCGTCGTGACTCCCGCTGCCGGACGCAGGTGCACCGAGAGCACTGCGGGATGTGCGCGCGTCAGGTCCTCCACGAGCGTCGCCAGCGCGGTGTCCTCGTACGACGGCGTCCACTCGAGTTGTTGCGCCAGGGCCCATACGCCCGGGCGCCGCAGTACGAACGTCACGGGCGCGCCCGGGTCGAGCACCATGAGTTCGGCGCTCTCGGACGCAGCGGCAAGGGCAGCCCGTGTGGCATACGCCGCGACGGGCCTGGCGCCCGGATGCCAGCGCTGCAGTGCGGCGGTCGACGAGAAGACCGGAAGTGCCTTCCGCCCGTCGGGTGCGGACAGCGTGACCAGGGACATGTCCGCTTCCTTGTCGGCCCGCAGTCCGGCCTCACCGGCAGCGTGCTGGCTCACCTCGGCCACGATCGGGATGAAGACCCGGGCGGTGGTGAGCGCACCGAAGACCGCGCGCTCACATGGTCCGGGGCGGTCCGTCGGCTCGCGGAGCTGCGCGACGGCGGCGGCGAGCCGTGGGTCGGCGGCGCCGTCGTCGTCGTCGAACGCGTGCAGCGGATTACGCGGGCCCGACAGGTCCCGGCCGGCCCAGGCCTGCCCGGCGGAGTCCGCCGTGTTGCCCAGCAGGGCGGCGGCGATATGGGCCGGCAGTTCCCGCCTCATGCGTCGGCGCCGGGGAGCCCTGCCACGTCCAGCGCCTGGGGAAGGGTGAAGGCTCCGGCGTAGAGTGCCTTGCCGACGATGGCGCCCTCGAGTCCCTGGGGGACGAGATCACGCAGTGCTGCGATGTCGTCCAGGCTCGAGATGCCACCCGAGGCGACGACGGGGCGGGCCGTCCTCGCGAGGACCTCCTGCAGGAGCTCGAGGTTCGGTCCCCTGAGGGTGCCGTCCTTGGTGACGTCCGTGACCACGTAGCGCGCACAGCCGGCGTCCTCGAGCCGCGCCAGCACCTCCCACAGGTCACCGCCCTCCTCGGTCCACCCGCGCGCCGCGAGCGTGGTCCCGCGCACGTCGAGCCCGACGGCGATCGCCTCGCCGTAGCGGGCGATGGCACGCTCGGTCCACTCGGGATTCTCCAGTGCGGCCGTCCCGAGATTCACGCGGGTGGCGCCGAGTTCCAGTGCAGCCTCGAGCGACGCGTCGTCGCGGATGCCCCCCGAGAGTTCCACCCTGATGTCCAGATGATGGACCACGCGTTCGAGAAGTCTCCGGTTGGACCCGCGCCCGAAGGCGGCGTCGAGATCGACCAGGTGCACCCACTGCGCCCCGTCCTGCTGCCAGGCCTTCGCGGCGTCGAGCGGATCTCCGTAGCTGGTCTCGCTGCCGGCCTCGCCCTGCACGAGGCGCACGGCCTTGCCGTCGGCGACGTCGACGGCGGGGAGGAGTTCGAGGACGGGGGAATCGGTGAGGGGAGTCATGGTCTGCTTTCGTACAGGTCGGGTCGGATCAGGGGTGGTCTACAGCGGTCCGGAGAGTGCCTGCTGGTCGCCCGGCAGCGTGAACAGGTAGGCGGCCACGAGGGACAGG
The DNA here is from genome assembly GCF_004803505.1 of Arthrobacter echini. Classification (GTDB taxonomy): domain Bacteria; phylum Actinomycetota; class Actinomycetes; order Actinomycetales; family Micrococcaceae; genus Arthrobacter_D; species Arthrobacter_D echini. Next base: position 23,762 of record NZ_SSWH01000015.1, on the reverse strand, counting down.
CCCGCCAGCACGAGGAACGCGATCCACACCCAGCGCGGGAAGTCCTGACCCCGGAGGGAGAGGGCTCCCCCGATGAGGAGACCTGCCACTGCCATGAGGACAAGACTCAGCACGGAGCGCTCACAGTCCCTCGATCCAGTTCCTCAGCAGCTGCGCTCCGGCGTCGCCGGACTTCTCGGGATGGAACTGCGTGGCACTCAGCGGCCCGTTCTCCACGGCCGCGATGAAGGGACCGCCGTGGTCGGACCAGGTGACCTGCGGCGGTTTCATCGCGGGCTGGGTGACGTCGAAGGACCAGTCCTGCACTCCGTAGGAGTGGACGAAGTAGAAGCGCTCGTCGCCGATCCCGTCGAACAGCGTACTGTCCTCGGGCGGACGGACGGTGTTCCAGCCCATGTGCGGAACGACGTCGGCACGCAGCCGCTCCACCGTGCCCGGCCACTCGGCCATGCCCGGCGTGCGCACCCCGTGCTCCACTCCCTCGTCGAACAGGATCTGCAGGCCGACGCAGATCCCCAGCACGGGGCGTCCCCCGGCCACCCGTCGGCCGATCATCCGCGGGGCATCGACGTCCTTGAGCCCCTGCATGACGGCCCTGAAGGCGCCCACGCCGGGCACCAGCAGCCCGTCGGCACCCAGCACGTCGTCGGGCTTCGCGCTCAGGACCACCTCCGCCCCGACGTGCTCGAGGGCGCGCACCACCGACCGGACGTTGCCGGAGCCGTAGTCGAGGACCGTGACGGTACGCGTGCTCACAGCGCCCCCTTCGTGGACGGGATGCCCTCGACGCGCGGGTCCGGCTCCACCGCAGCCCGCAGCGCGCGGGCGAGTGCCTTGAACTGCGCCTCGACGACATGGTGCGGATCGCGGCCCGCGATCAGCGTGACATGCAGGCAGATGTGCGCGTGCAGCGCGATGGCCTCCAGCACGTGGCGGGTCAGGGATCCGGTGAAGTGACCGCCGATCAGGTGGTACTCCTGGCCCGCGGGTTCTCCCCCGTGCACGAGGAACGGCCGTCCGGAGATGTCGACCACAGCATTCGCCAGGGCCTCGTCGAGGGGGACGGTCGCCTCACCGAAGCGGCGGATGCCCGCCTTGTCACCGAGCGCGCTGCGCAGTGCCTCACCGATGGCGATGGCGGTGTCCTCCACGGTGTGATGGACGTCGATGTCGGTGTCCCCGGAGGAGGTCACCCTCAGATCGATCAGGGAGTGCTTGGACAGAGCGGTCAGCATGTGGTCGAAGAACGGCACCGTCGTGCTGACGGCGGACACGCCGGTGCCGTCGAGATCGAGTTCGACCAGCACACTGGACTCGCTCGTGACCCGCTCCACACGGGCCGTTCGGCTGCGGGCAACCTCGGCTGTCATGGCATCTCCTTCTGTGGGCTGCCGGGTCGCGGCAGACGTTGTCGACTCGATGGACGGCTGGATCCGGGTCGGCTGGTCCGGATCACGCCGAACGCTGGGACTGGTCGTCCCTCTGGCTCTCGAGCAGGCTGCCCAGCACCGTGAGGAACGCCGTGGTCTCCTCCTCGGTTCCGGCCGTGACGCGCAGCGAGCCGGCGATCCCGACGTCGCGCACCAGGACCCCCGCCGCCAGCAGATCCTCCCAGATCCGGTGCGGATCCTCGAGGCCCGAGAAGAACACGAAGTTCGCGTCCGACGGCGACGGCCTGAGCCCGAGCCGCTGGAGCTCGGCGACGATCCTGTCGCGCTGCACCTTGATCGCCTCGACATTGGACAGCAGGGTGCGGGCGTGGGTCAGGGCCGCATTCGCCGTCGCCTGCGTGATGGCCGAGAGGTGATAGGGCAGCCGGACCAGCCTGAGGGCGTCGGCGACCTCGGGAGCGGCGGCAAGGTACCCGATCCTCGCCCCGGCGAGGGCGAAGGCCTTGCTCATGGTGCGTGAGACCAGGAGCCGGGGACGTCCGGGCAACAGGGTCAGGGCGCTGGGGGTACCCTCCTGGGCGAATTCGCCGTACGCCTCGTCCACGATGATGATGGCGCGCGCTGCCTCGCCGGCCTGGTACGCCGCCTCGATGACATCGAGGCCCAGCGCCGTGCCGGTCGGGTTGTTCGGTGAGCACAGGAAGACGATGTTCGCCGCGGACGCACGGACGGCTCGCGCCGTCGCCTCCGGGGTCATCGCGTAGTCCTCCTCACGCTCGGCGGTGAGGTAGCGGGTCCCTGTGCCGCTGGAGAGCAGCGGATACATCGAGTAGGTGGGAGGGAAGCCGAGCGCCGTCCGCCCCGGCCCACCGAAGGCCTGCAGAACCTGCTGGAGGACCTCGTTCGACCCGTTCGCGGCCCAGACCTGATCAGGGGAGAGCCCATGCCCGAGATACGCGGCAAGATTTCTCCGCAGCTCGGCGAACTCCCGGTCCGGGTACCGGTTGAGACCCAGGGTCGCCTTCCCCACCGCTTCGATGATGGCGGCGTGGACATCAGCGGGAACCCCGTGGGTGTTCTCGTTGACGTTGAGCAGAATCGGAACATCCACCTGCGGTGCTCCGTACGGGCTGAGACCGAGGAGATCGTCACGCAGGGGAAGATTCGCTAGCGACTCGGCAGAAGATGGCACCACCTGAGTTTAAGCGATGCGACCACCGGCCCCTAACCGGAGACCGGAACGGCGATGCTCTGGCCGGGCTGGACCACCGAGCTGTGCAGCTCGTTGAGCTCGACCATCTCCGCGACCACATCCCGTGGATCGCGCTCGGGAGCGTAGTGCATGGCGAGTCCCCAGAGCGTCTCTCCCGTGGACACCGCCACCTCGGTGGTCCTCGTCCCCTCGGGCTCCGCCTCCGAGGCCTGCGCCACGGAGGAGAGGAAGGCACCGAGCATGAGCAGCGAAGCCACCCCGAGGGCGATCGGCAGTCCCACCAGGACGAGGCGACCTCGTCGGGTCAGCGTCAGGGGTGGCTGCTTGGCCACACTCGGGCGCTGCGGTACCGGGCGCTGCGGTGCCGGACGCTGCGGTGCCGGGTCCGGAGTCCGCCGGGTCGGGCTCGAAGGGCGCTCGGCGCGGCGCCGCGGCGCAAGGTCGCCCGGTGCGGTGCTGCCGTGGAGCAGTGGTGATGCAGCCATCATGTGTCCTCTTTCCCTTCAGCCATCCAGCCCGTTCCGGGCCCCTCTTTCGAACACGCGTTCTATTTCCTCAATGCCCCTGTCTAGCACCTGTGAGCGACGCTTGTCGAGACTCGCTCGAATATATGTTTGAAAACCTCGCTGCTCTGCCCTACCGTGAACAGAGGGGAAACAGAACAGCGACAGCAGTCCGGCGTTGCGCCGCACACCGCCGGCCAGGAGCTGGATGGGGCGGTCGGCAGAGCGTCGATCCACCTCGAGAGAATCACCCGCCACCGACATTCCGGCTCGATGATCATCGGGGCAGGACGACGGCGACCAGGACCTTCGGATGAGAGGCACGACAGTGGCGGAACCAGAATCGACGGCCCGGCAGGGATCGCCCACCGATGAGCCCCAGCTCGCTGCCGTCCCGGTGAGCGCCGGGCCCGGGCGACCGCGGGGACGGTCGACCTCCAGAGGTCTGTCAGCGCGCCAGCTGACGATCCTCGAGACGATCCAGCGATCGATCGCCGACAACGGGTATCCGCCGTCGATGCGCGAGATCGGCGACACCGTGGGTCTGGCGAGTCTCTCCAGTGTCACCCACCAGCTCTCCCAGCTCGAACGTCTCGGCTACCTCCGCCGTGACCCCAAGCGCCCCCGGGCCATGGAGGTGCTCCTTCCGCTGACACTCGCACCGGAGACCCACGCCGACGACGCGTCCGGTGAGCAGAGACCGGCAGAGCGGCAGATCGCCGTGGACACCGCGCTCGTCCCGCTCGTGGGGCGCATCGCCGCAGGCGGACCGATCCTGGCCGATCAGGTCGTCGAGGACATCATGCCGCTGCCGCGGCAACTGGTGGGCCACGGTGATCTCTTCATGCTGCGCGTCTCGGGCGACTCGATGGTCGACGCCGCCATCTGCGACGGCGACTGGGTGGTGGTGAGGCGGCAGCAGAGCGCCCAGAACGGCGACATCGTCGCGGCGCTGCTGGACGACGAGGCGACGGTGAAGACGTTCCGCCAGCGCGACGGGCACACCTGGTTGCTGCCCCAGAACACGCGGTACGAGCCGATCCTCGGTGACCACGCGAGCATCATGGGCAAGGTCGTCTCCGTCATGCGCACACTCTGACACCGAGGGAACCCGTCGTCAGGGCGATGCTGCTGCTCTCAGCGGGCCGGGTTCAACGGGCGGAGAGCCGCTCGAGGACGCCGGTGGCCGTGGCTCTGTCGGTGGTCGCCCAGAACGGCGGTAGCGCCGCCCGGAGGAATCCTCCGTAGCGCGCGGTCGCGAGTCTGCTGTCCAGGACGGCGACGACGCCGCGATCACCGTCGGCGCGGATCAGCCGGCCCGCGCCCTGCGCGAGGCGGACCGCGGCGTGCGTCGCCGAGACGCTCATGAAACCGTTGCCGCCGCCGCGGGCAACGGCCCTGGTCCGGGCCGTCATGAGCGGATCGTCCGGCCGCGGGAACGGGATGCGGTCGATGACCACGAGTCTGCACGAGGCACCGGGCACGTCGACCCCCTGCCACAGGGACATGGTGCCGAACAGGCACGTGTCCGGCTCGTCCGCGAAGCGGGTCACGAGGGCGTTGAGCGAGGAGTCCCCCTGGCAGAGGATCTCGAAGCCGACCTCCGGACGGAGCGACTCCGCCGCCTCCTCCGCAGCCCGCTTCGAGGAGAACAGTCCCAGCGCGCCTCCCCTGGAGGCTTTCAGGAGGGTGAGCAGCTCCTCCAGCTGGGCCTGGGAGGTACCACGCTCCGGTCGTGGCAGGTCCTTCGCCACGTACAGGACTCCCTGGCGCGGATAGTCGAACGGGCTGCCGACGTCCACCCCGGTCCACGCGGGTGCTCCCGGGCCGCTGAGACCGAGTGCGCCGGCCACCGGCCCGAACTCGGCGCCGATGGCGAGCGTCGCGGAGGTGAGAACCACGGTGCGGTCCTCGAACAGTCCCTCGCGGAGCCGCTGGGCGACGGAGAGCGGAGCGACGTTGAGCGTCGCCGGCGCGTCCTCGTCCGGCTGCCCGTACCCCGACCCCGGCGTGAAGGTGTTCGATCGTGAGGCCCAGACGACCTCGTTGAACGCGGGGGCTGCCAGGATCCGCTCCGAGAGCTCGAAGACGATGCTCACGCGGGACCGGGCGACCTGACGCCCGCCGTCGGCGTCGGACTCGCTCCTGCCGTCGGGCTTCGAATCGGAGAGTGCAGCACGCGCCGCGTCGCGCAGCTGCGTCAGCGCCTGCTCCACCTCCTCCGGCAGGCCGCCGGCCAGCAGTCCCGAGGAGAGCGACGCCGTCGCGATCTCGAGTGCCTCGGCGGCGGTGTCCAGTGCCTCCGTGCCGATCGAGGCGTGGCGGCGCAGCGCCGTGGAGGCGGCGCCGACCATCGCCGCCGACAGCTGACCTGCGACCGCACCCGTGACGCGATCGTGGAGTTCGTGGGCCTCGTCGATCACCACGACGTCGTACTCCGGCAGGACGGCCAGACCCTCGAAGGCACTGATGGCGAGCATCGCATGGTTGGTGATGACGACGTCCGCGTCGGCCGCGGCCGCCCGTGCCTTCTCGCTGAAGCATTCCTGCGCGAGAGGACAGCGCGCCGCCCCGAGGCACTCCATGGCCGAGACCGACACCTGGCGCCACGCGCGGTCGCTCACACCGGGGACGAGGTCGTCACGATCACCGGTCGTCGACTCCCTGGCCCACTCGCGGAGCCGGAGCACCTCGGCGCCGAGCGCGGACGCCGGTGCCCCTCCGGTCTCGACCGGGCTCGGGTGCGGTGAGGCATCCGGCAGGCTGAACAGGGTGCCCGGGGCGTCCTCCTCGGGGAAGCCGCCGCCGGTCTTGTGGAGACAGACGTAGTTGGAGCGACCCTTCAGCAGGGCAATGTCGACCTCACGCGCGAGCGAAGGCCGCACGGCCTCGAGGAGGCGGGGAAGATCCCGCGAGATGATCTGCGCCTGCAGTGCCAGGGTAGCGGTGGCGACCACGGACGGGCGCTCACTGCTCATGGCATGCACGATCAGCGGCACGAGGTACGCGAGGGATTTACCCGTGCCGGTTCCTGCCTGCACGAGCAGGTGTTCCCCCGAACCGATGGCCTCACTGACGTGCCGCACCATCTCGTGCTGACCGGAGCGCAGCTGCCCGCCCATCGCATTGACGGCGACGTCGAGCAGGTCGAGGGCCTGCCGCGTGTCGGCGGAGTACCGCGCAGCGTCCGGCGCTTCCACGGCACCGGCACGCGTGCGCTCACTCATGCCGGAGATACGGCTCCAGCTCCGCCGCCAGGCCCTCGCGGACCATCACGTCGAGTCGCGTGCCCTCGCTGCGGTGCTCCATCCCGAGGATCTCCGCGTCCTGCTGGTGCAGGCGGCTGACGATCTCGCCGTGCTCGTAGGGTACGAGCAGCTCGAGCTTCACACCGGGGCGAGGGATGTTCTCGCTGATCAGCTCCCGGAGCTCGGGCAGTCCCTCCCCGGTGCGGGCGGAGACGACGACGGCGCCCGCTTCGCGCTGCCGGAGCCGCTCGACCACGAACGGGTCGGCAGCATCGGCCTTGTTCAGGACGATCAGCTCCGGCACGTTCTGGGCGTCGACATCGCGCAGCACGGAGCGGACCGCGGCGATCTGTCCCTCCGGGTCAGGATGCGAGGCGTCCACGACATGCAGGATCAGATCGGCGTCGGCCACTTCCTCGAGCGTCGACCGGAACGCCTCGACCAGTTGGGTCGGGAGGGACCGGACGAAGCCGACGGTGTCAGCGAGGGTGTAGCCGATGCCGTCGGGCGTCTCCGCCTTGCGCACTGTCGGATCCAGGGTCGCGAACAGTGCGTTCTCGACGAGCACGCCGGCGTCGGTCAACCGGTTCAGCAGGGACGACTTCCCCGCGTTGGTGTACCCGGCGATCGCCACGGAGGGGACCTGGTTCCGGCGCCTGGTGGACCGCTTGGTCTCGCGCGCCGGTTTCATCCCGGCGATCTCACGGCGCAGCTTGGCCATGCGGGTGCGGATCTTGCGGCGGTCGAGCTCGATCTTGGTCTCACCCGGGCCACGCGAACCCATGCCGGCGCTGGCGCTGCCGACCTGACCACCGGCCTGGCGTGACATCGACTCGCCCCAGCCACGCAGTCGTGGCAGCAGGTACTCCAGTTGCGCGAGCTCCACCTGCGCCTTGCCCTCACGGCTCTTGGCGTGCTGGGCGAAGATGTCGAGGATCAGCGCGGTGCGGTCGATCACCTTGACCTTCACGATGTCCTCGAGCCCGCGCCGCTGCGACGGGGAGAGCTCGCTGTCGATGATCACGGTGTCCGCTCCGCTCGAGGCGACGATCGTCTTCAGCTCCTGGGCCTTGCCCGATCCGAGGAAGGTGGCCGGGTCCGGCTTCAACCGGCGCTGGACGACGCCGTCGAGCACCTCTGATCCTGCGGTCTCCGCGAGCGCTGCGAGCTCCTGGAGCGAGTTCTCCGCGTCCTGGGCGGTGCCCTCGCTCTGAATGCCGGCGAGGACCACGCGTTCGAGGCGGAGCTGGCGGTACTCGACCTCGGTGACGTCCTCCAGCTCCGTGGAGAGCCCTGCCACGCGGCGCAGGGCACGGCGCTCGGTGAGCTCCTCCTGGTCGCCGTCCGCCGCCGAACCCTCGTTCGTGCCGGACAGCGCCAGCGCCCTGGATCGCCAGGTCATCTCGTGCGGCTGGATGCCCTGCTCCCGCGGTGCTGTGCCGCCATCTGCACGCACCGTGCCTGTGCCGGTAGTCGTACGCGACTTCGCCGAGACGGCGTCGTCGCCGTCCAGGATGCGGTCGATGACTGCCTGGATCTCCTCCGGCCCCATGTCGGCTCCGTCGAAGGTGTCGTTGTTCTCGGTCATAGTCTCCCTAGGTGGATGTCCCTCGAGTCTACGTCCGCCGACCGGCCGCGGGGCCGCCTCTTCTCCCAGCGCTGAACTGCAGGACCGCGGAGGTGCTCCGAGAGTGCCACTAGGCTTTCCTCCATGGAGTCCCAGCACTATTTCAGCGCACAGCCGGCCGGTCCGGGCACACGCCGCGCCCTTTCCGTGGTGCTGGCGGGGGAACGCCGCGATCTGGTCACGTCATCCGGCATCTTCAGTCCCGACGGGCTCGACAAGGGGACCGCGATCCTGCTGGACGCCGTCCCGGAGCCGCAGGGAGGGCTGCTGCTGGACATCGGCTGCGGCTGGGGCCCGCTCACACTGACCATGGCGTTGCTGGCCCGCGATGCCCGGGTCGTCGCCGTGGACGTCAATGAACGCTCCCTCGCGCTGACCGCGGAGAACGCGCGGCGGCTCGGGCTCGACAACGTCGCGGCGCAGGCGCCCGACGAGGTCGACGACGCATTGGAGTTCGACACGATCTGGTCGAACCCGCCGATCCGGATCGGCAAGCAGGAGCTGCACGCCCTGCTGCTGCGCTGGCTACCGCGACTGAGTCCGGGGGGTCGCGCGTGGCTCGTGGTCCAGAAGAATCTCGGAGCCGACTCCCTGCAGCGCTGGCTCGGTGAGGAACTGCCCGCGGGGTTCGGTGTGCGCAGGGCGGACACGTCGAAGTCCTTCCGGATCCTCGAGGTGCACCGGGGCCGGTGAGACCCGGACCGGCGTCACGATCGCAGTCGGTTCAGCCCGCAGGAAGCAGGGCGCCCTCCGCCACGAGGACTGCCGGGCCGCTGAGCTCGACGTGCTCGAGTCCGTCGGGTCCGGGGAAGAATCTCACGCCGACCTCGCCCCCGGGTACGCCCACGAGCCATCGGTCCGGCGCGCCGGCCCCGGCCCAGAACCGCGTCGCGACTGCCGCGGCGCAGGCGCCCGAGCCGCAGGAGAGGGTCTCCCCCACTCCCCGCTCGTGCACGCGCATCGCCAGGCGTCCCACGCCGTCGTCCCCGACCAGCGGGTCGGACGGTACCACCACCTCCACATTGGTCCCCTCCGGGGGTGTCGGCTGCACGATGGGCGCCCGATGCAGTTCGGCCGCGTGCAGTTCGGCGAGTTCGGCGAGCGCGACGACGGTGTGCGGGTTGCCCATGCTCACGGACAGCGCCGGACGGTCGACGTCGAGCCCCAGGATGTCCACGAGTGAGTCGGTACCCCTGGCCACGGCGGTGTCGGGGAAGATGAATTCCCAGGGCCCCATGTCCACGGCGTACCCGTCACCCGAGCGGGTGACGTACTTGATCCCGCTGCGTGTCCCGATGGCCAGCTCGCCACCCTCGGGCAGCTCGGCGACGCCCTGGGCGAGGAGGAAGTGCGTGAAGACCCGCACGCCGTTCCCGCACATCTGCGCCACGGAGCCGTCACTGTTGCGGTAGTCCATGAACCATTCGGCACGCGGATCGCTCTGGAGCAGTGCCTTGCCCTCTGTGAGTGACGACGAGCGCACCGCCCTGATGAAACCGTCCGCGCCGATGCCGCGGTGGCGGTCGCACAGTCCCGCGACGAAGACGGCGTCCGTGCGGGACTCACCCCCGGGGTCGAGCGTGAGGACGAAGTCGTTGCCGGTGCCGTGGCCCTTGGTGAAGGCCAGGGTCGGGGATCGGACGCCGGCAGCGTGTCCGACGGGCGGGTTCTCGGTGGGAGCGGGAGTCTCGGTCACCTCCCTAGGATAGGTCCCTGAGCGTGGCGAGCAGAGCGCTCACCCGGTCGACGAGGTCGGGCGCATCGCCGTCGAACCAGGTGACCCGCGGGTCGCCCCGGAACCAGGTGAGCTGGCGCCGCGCGAACCGCCGCGTTGCCGCTATCGTGTCGCTGATGGCGTCGGCTTCCTCGAGGGCGCCGTCGAGGACCCGCAGGAACTGCCCGTACCCCAGCGCGCGCGACGCCGTGCGGCCCTCCCTCAGACCCTGCCCGGCAAGACGTTCCACCTCCGCGGCGAGACCGTCCTGCACCATCGTGTGCACCCGCGCGGCGAGGCGTTCGCGCAGGATCCGGCGCTCGATTCCGAGGCCTAGCTGCACGGTCGGCCGGTGGTACTCCCGCCGCGGCATGAAGGCGCTGAAGGGGCGCCCGCTGATCTCGTGGACCTCGAGGGCCCTGATGAGACGCCGCTCGTCCCCGATCCGGTCGGCCGACACGGGGTCCACCGACCGCAGTCGTTCACGGAGCCGCTCGGGCCCCGCGGACGACAGCTCCGACTCGAGGCGGGCGCGCACGAGGGGATCCGTCGGGGGGAACTCGAGGGTGTCGACGGCGGCTCGGACGTAGAGCCCCGACCCGCCGACCAGCACGGGCACGCGACCACGAGCGCGGATCTCGTCGACGACGCGCCGGGCGTGAACCTGGTACGCCGCGACGCTCGCTTCCTCGCGCACGTCGAGCACGTCGAGCAGATGGTGCTCGACACCGCCCCGCTCGCCGACGGGCAGCTTCGCCGTCCCGATGTCCATGCCGCGGTAGAACTGCAGGGCGTCGGCGTTGACCACCTCACCGTCCAGTCGCTGTGCGAGCGCGACGCCCAGCTGTGACTTGCCGGATCCGGTGGGTCCGACGATCGCGAGGACCGGCAGGGTCAAGGAGCGCTTGCCCGGACGGGCAGGGACGGCATGCCCAGCGACACCGAGCCGGTGCCGGCAGCACCCGGCGCAGGGGTTCCGCAGGAATCGGCCTGTGTCCTGTCCCAGGCGTCCCCTGCCCGGGACCGCCGCAGCACGTAGTCGGTGGGTCGTGGATCGGACAGCAGGTGGAAGGTGGCCGCGGCGGTGATCGGCAGCGTCACGAAGTCCCCGGGCCGGGGTGAGGCCGCGCCCTCCGGGACGGAGAAATGGACGAGCCGCTGGTCACGGGCCCTGCCGGTCAGCCGATGGGTCGTATCGTCCTTCCGGCCCTGCTGGTCGGTGACGAGCACTTCGACGTCCCGACCCACCTGCCGAGCGTTCTCTTCCGCGGCGATGCGGTCCTGCAGCGCCGTCAACCGTTCGAACCGCTCCTGCACGACCGCCTTGGGCAGTTGGTCCGGAAGGTCCGCAGCCGGCGTACCGGGGCGCTTCGAGTACTGGAAGGTGAACGCGGTGGCGAAGCGCGACTGCTCGACGACGGCCAGTGTGGCCTGGAAGTCCTCCTCGGTCTCACCGGGGAAGCCGACGATGATGTCGGTGGAGATGGCGGCGTCCGGAATGCGCTCGCGGACGCGGTCGAGGATCCCCAGGAAGCGGGAGGACCTGTAGGAACGGCGCATGGCCCGCAGCACCCGGTCCGAGCCGGACTGCAGGGGCATGTGCAGTTGCGGCATCACATTCGGGGTCTGCGCCATCGCCTCGATGACGTCGTCGGTGAAGGCAGCCGGGTGGGGACTCGTGAAGCGCACGCGTTCGAGCCCGTCGATCGAACCGCAGGCGCGCAGCAGCTTCGCGAAGGCCGCCCGGTCCCCGAACCCGCTGCCGTAGGAGTTCACGTTCTGCCCCAGGAGCGTGACCTCGACCGCGCCGTCGGCGACGAGCGCCTCGATCTCGGCGAGGATCTCGCCCGGCCGCCGGTCGCGTTCCTTGCCCCGCAGCGAGGGCACGATGCAGAACGTGCAGGTGTTGTTGCAGCCGACGGAGATCGAGACCCAGCCCGCGTAGACCGATTCGCGCCGGGTCGGCAGGGTGGAAGGGAAGACGTCGAGTGACTCGAGGATCTCGAGCTGGGCCTCGGCGTTGTGCCGGGCGCGCTCGAGCAGCGCCGGGAGGGCTCCGATGTTGTGGGTGCCGAAGACCGCGTCCACCCAGGGTGCCTTCCTCAGGATGGTGTCCCGGTCCTTCTGCGCGAGGCAGCCACCCACCGCGATCTGCATGGTCGGCCTGGTGTCCTTGACGGCCTTGAGCATGCCCAGGTTCCCGTAGAGCTTGTTGTCCGCATTCTCCCGGACGGCGCAGGTGTTGAAGACGACGACGTCCGCCTGGTCGCCGTCGACCGGGGTCAGACCAGCGTCCTCGAGCAGTCCGGAGATGCGTTCCGAATCGTGCATGTTCATCTGACAGCCGAACGTCCGCACCTCGTAGGTGCGCTGCTCGGACAGTTGCCCGGAGACGGGCTCGGGTGCATCGGTGCTGGTGACGGGGACAGTGCTGCTCACGTCCTCAAGGGTACGGCCGGTGGGTACGACGCCCACAATCACGGGACCGATCACGGGATCCTTCTCAGTCGCCCGCTTCGGTCTCGGCCAGCACGTTCCTGACGATGGAGAACGCCGTCCCCGGGCCGTATCCCTTGCGCGCGAGGACGCCGACGAGCCGGCGGGTCTCCCTGTCCCTGACGGCGCGGTCCGACAGATCGGCGCCGGGGCGGAGTTTGCGCCGCACCACGTCATGGGCCCGCTCGTTCTCGTCGTCGTCCGTCACCTGGAGCAGGGCGTCCTCCGCCAGGTCGGGCTCGATGCCCTTCTCGGACAGCTCACGCCGCAGTGCCGAACGGGAGAGGGACTTCAGCGCCGTGCGGCTGCGTACCCACATCCTGGCGTACTCTGCGTCGTCGATCAGCTGCACCTCCTCGAACCTGTCGAGGAGCGCGGACGCCGTATCCGCTGGGATCTCGCGTTCGGAGAGCTTCAGCTCGAGCTGATGGCGGCTCCTGGGCCCGAGGGCGAGTTGACGGAGCAGGATCGACCGCCCGCGCTCTGCCCACTCCTCCGAGGTCCTGGGTGTGCCCTCGTCCTGCCCGTCGGTGCCCGCTGCACCGCCTCCGGGCACGCGGGCGCGTGCCGGCCGACGCGTCGAGCGCGAACCTGGTCCGGCTGCCGGGGGCACGGTGCTACTCGCCGCTGACGACCCTGAGCGCAGGAGCCTCCGCGTCCTCGTCCGGTTGCACACCGATGCCCAGCTTGGTCCTGATCTTCTGCTCCAGCTCATCGGCCAGATCAGGATTGTCGATGAGGAACTTCCGGGCGTTCTCCTTGCCCTGACCCAGCTGGTCGCCGTCGTAGGTGAACCAGGCTCCGGACTTCTTGACCAGACCGTTCTCCACACCGACGTCGATCAGACCGCCCTCGCGGGAGATCCCGTGGCCGTACAGGATGTCGAACTCGGCCTGCTTGAAGGGGGGTGCCATCTTGTTCTTCACGATCTTGGCGCGGGTCCGGTTGCCCACGGGATTCACGCCCTCCTTGAGGGTCTCGATGCGGCGCACATCGATACGCACCGAGGCGTAGAACTTCAGCGCCTTGCCACCGGTGGTGGTCTCGGGACTTCCGAAGAACACACCGATCTTCTCGCGCAGCTGGTTGATGAAGATGGCGGTGGTCTTCGTCTGGCTCAGCCGGCCGGTGATCTTCCGCAGGGCCTGGCTCATCAGCCTGGCCTGCAGTCCCACGTGGCTGTCGCCCATCTCACCCTCGATCTCGGCGCGGGGGACCAGCGCGGCGACCGAGTCGATGACCACGATGTCGATGGATCCGGAGCCGACCAGCATGTCCATGATCTCCAGCGCCTGCTCGCCGGTGTCGGGCTGTGAGACGAGGAGGGCGTCGGTGTCGACACCCAGTCGCTTGGCGTATTCCGGGTCCAGTGCGTGCTCGGCGTCGATGAAGGCGGCTATCCCACCGTTGCGCTGGGCGCTGGCGACGGCGTGGAGTGCCACGGTGGTCTTGCCGGAGGATTCCGGTCCGTAGATCTCCACCACCCGCCCCCTGGGAAGACCTCCGATGCCGAGGGCGGCGTCCAGCGCGATGGAACTCGTGGAGATCGTCTCGATCGGCGCTCTGATCTCGTCACCCAGACGCATGACGGACCCTTTGCCGTACTGCTTGTCGATCTGGGCCAGAGCGGCTTCAAGGGCTTTTTCTCGGTCTGGAGCGGCCATTCTTCACCTCGGTTGTCGATGGCCGTGAGGCCCGTGTGCGTGGTCAGGTGGACTGTGGTGATTCGGACTGTAGTAGCCGGCGCCGACAGTTCGGGTTCTTCGTTCGTCCTATGTGAACACGAGCAGCTGACTAAAGGTACCGCCACGACCATCATCCTACCGCTGTACGAACAGATATTCGATTGTTCTCCCTGCCACCAGCGTGTCAGCTGCTCAGCGGCGGGGTGCTATGTCCCGACCGAGCCAGCGCTCCCGCGGGACATCCTGGGTGCTGCAGACCGCGACCCAGACCGCCTTCGGATCCACGCCGTCGTCCAGTGCCTCTGCCGCGGTGCGGTCCCCCAGCCGGTCGACCACGAGATCACGGGCGAGCGTGCGCGAGTAGGACTCACCGAACTCGTCGTCCATCAGTCGCCAGAAATCACTCACGCGCATGATTCGTCCTCGTCCTTCGTCGCATCTCCTGCTGCCGTTCGGGCAGCACCATCGATCCATTCTGCCCCGAAACGCCCGCATATTGCCTGCATGTCGCCGGTTGCCGGAACGCCACCGCGCCCTGCCCCGACGGCACATCTGATGCGGGCCCGAGCAGCCGCCGATGCCACCCGAGACCCTACAATTGCCCCATGAACGCGAAGCTGAACACTTCCGGCCAGGGCGGCGCCCGCCATGACGCCGACGACGCCGCGGCGGACGCCGCCGTCGAGGCCCTGGAACAGCAGCTGAGCATGCTCTGGAGACGCGCGCGGTCGAACTCGTACAAGGTGGCGCGCCGGGTGCACCCGGACATGGAGCCGGCCGCCTACGGTCTGCTGGTCATCCTCCAGGGCGAGGGCGCCATGCGGCTGACCGACATCGCCGCGAGTATCGGTGTCGGCAAGCCCTCGGTGAGCCGGCAGATCGCGATGCTCGAGCAGCTCGGTCTCGTGCAGAAGGAGGCCGATCCGCTGGACGGGCGGGCCCAGTCGATCTCACTGACCGACGCCGGGAGCCGCCAACTCCTCGCGGCCCAGACGGCCAGGAAGCAGGCGTTCCGCGAACTGATGGAGGACTGGGAGGTCGAGGACCTGACCTGCCTGGGCACTCTGATCGCCCAGCTCAACGAGACCTATATCAAGGACAGCTGGTGACCGACACCAGAAAGGCCCGACCCCGAGGGGTACGGGCCTTCGCCGGCGGGCGGGAGCTAGCGGTTCGTCGCCGCGAGTCCACGACCGAAATCGTCGGTGAGGTCCTCGCCGAACTCCCGGGAGAATTCCTGCGGGACCGTATCGGGGATCGATACGCCTTCTGCTTCTGCCAGGCGGTCGCTGACTTCCCGCAGCATCGAGGAGAGAGGCACCTCGAGCGCGCTGCAGATTGATGCGAGGAGTTCAGAGGATGCTTCCTTCTGGCCACGCTCAACCTCACTGAGGTATCCGAGGGAAACCCTTGCACGATGAGACACCTCGCGCAGGGTCCGGCCCTGTCGCTGACGGACATCCCTGAGGACATCGCCGATCTCATGGCGAAGGACGACCATCTTGCGCTCCTTGGGCTTGCGCTGTGCATCGTCTGCCAACCCCACATCACGCCAACGGACCACGCCGTTCACGGATACGGGCTGCTTTACCATCTGTATCGTCTTGCTCCCTCATGAAGGTGGCACCGCCCTTCCTGAGGACGTGTGCCGCGTGATGATCAGCCCATTGCTCGGGCTCGTCGCCAACCCTATCAAGGTCGACTACCTCTATAACTGACCCGGTACATCGTTTGTTCCCCTGGACAACTCGAACAGGAGCTCGGTCAGGACCGCCGCGCAGGCGGCCTGCCGGATCGCCGCACGGTCCCCACCGAAGTGGTGTTCGAAGGTTCGCGTCGAGGCTGCGGTGGAGATCGCCGTGAAGACGGTACCGACGGATCTCCCGCCGTGCGCCGAGGGTCCGGCGACGCCGGTGGTCGCCACCCCGACGTCCGCGGACAGGGCACGGCGTGCGCCGTCGGCCATCGCCGCCGCCACACGGGGATCGACGGCGCCGGCCGTGGCGAGAAGCTCGGCATCGACTCCGAGCAGCTTGTGCTTGACCGAGAGCTGGTAGGCGATGATCCCGCCCTGCAGGACGGACGAGGCACCGGGAACATCGGCGAGCGAGGAGGTGACCAGCCCCGCGGTCAGGGACTCCGCAGTGGCCACTGTCCTACCGAGGCGACCGGCCAGCGCGACGACGTCGGCGGCGTTCGTCACCTGCGTGCTGCCGCTCGGAGCCGTGCCGCCTGCACGATGTAGTCCACGCCCGTCACGACGGTGATCACCACGGCCGCCGCCATGACGAGGGCGGCGGGCCACCAGGCCCAGTCCCCGAGGTTCTGCAACGGGAGGAGGAACAGCAGGATGGCGACCGTCTGCACCACGGTCTTCAGCTTGCCCCCGCGCGAGGCCGGCATCACACCGTAGCGGATGACGGCGAAACGCAGCACGGTGATGCCGAGCTCCCGCACGAGGATGACGATGGTGACCCACCACCACAGTTCGCCGAGGACGGACAGGAGTACGAGTGCCGAGCCGATGAGCAGCTTGTCCGCGATGGGATCGGCGATCTTGCCGAAGTCCGTGATCAGACCCCGGCTGCGCGCGAGATCGCCGTCGAGCTTGTCGGTGTAGATCGCCACGGCGAAGGTGAGGACCGCGAGCCAGCGGAACAGTCCACCGCGTGAATCGTCGAGCAGGAGGAACCAGATGAAGAACGGCACCATGAGGATCCGCACGACCGTGAGGACGTTCGCGATGTTCAGGACCGGCACCGCCGGGCTCGGGGAGCTACTCACGATGTCAGGTTACCTGCCGGTGAGATTCCAGGCGTCGTCGGAGCCACCATCGACCTCGCCCGTATCGTCCGAGCCGTCGTGATAGTCCACCGCCTGCGGCCGCGAGGCGAGATCGTCGGCCACCAGGTCGACCTGCTGCCGACCGGCCGCCGATTCTGCCTGCGGGACCGGCGACGCAGCGGCCTGGGATGCGGGAGGATCATCGCCGCGCATGGCGGCCAGGACGGATGCCAGATCATCGGGCTTGACCAGCACGTCCCGGGCCTTCGAGCCCTCGGACGGCCCGACGACGCCGCGTGACTCGAGCAGGTCCATGAGGCGACCGGCCTTGGCGAAGCCCACGCGGAGCTTGCGCTGGAGCATCGAGGTGGAGCCGAACTGGGTCGTGACCACGAGCTCGGTGGCCTGGAGCAGCACGTCGAGATCGTCCCCGATGTCGTCGTCGATCTGCTTCTTCGGCGCCTCGACCGCGACGTCCTCGCGGTAGACGGCCTGCAGCTGGCCCTTCACGTGCTCCACGACGCGGTGGATCTCGGACTCGGTGACCCAGGCCCCCTGGACGCGGATGGTCTTGGAGGCGCCCATGGGCAGGAACAGGGCGTCGCCCTGGCCGATCAGCTTCTCGGCGCCGGGCTGGTCGAGGACCACGCGGGAGTCGGTGACCGACGACGTCGCGAACGCCATGCGGGAGGGAACGTTCGCCTTGATGAGCCCGGTGACCACGTCCACCGAGGGGCGCTGCGTCGCCAGGACCAGGTGGATCCCCGCCGCGCGGGCGAGCTGCGTGATGCGCACGATCGAGTCCTCGACGTCGCGCGGAGCCACCATCATCAGATCGGCGAGCTCGTCGACGATCACCAGCAGGTACGGGTAGGGACGCACCACGCGTCTGGACCCCTCGGGCGGCACCACCTTGCCGTTGCGGACCGCCTTGTTGAAGTCGTCGATGTGCTTGTACCCGTAGTTGGCCAGATCGTCGTAGCGGGTGTCCATCTCACGGACCACCCACTGCAGCGCCTCCGCGGCCTTCTTCGGGCTGGTGATGATCGGGGTGATCAGGTGCGGGACGCCCTCGTAGGCCGTGAGCTCCACGCGCTTGGGATCCACCATGATCATCCGTACCTCGTCCGGGGTGGAGCGCATGAGGATGGAGGTGATCATCGAGTTCACGAAGGACGACTTGCCCGCGCCGGTGGCACCGGCCACGAGGAGATGGGGCATCTTGGCCAGGTTCGCCACGACGAAGCCGCCCTCCACGTCCTTGCCGACACCCATCACCATCGGATGGTCCGTCTTCCGCGCGTTGCCCGAGCGCAGGACGTCCCCCAGCGAGACCGTCTCCCGGTCGGTGTTCGGGATCTCGATGCCGATCGCGGACTTGCCGGGGATGGGCGAGAGGATCCGCACGTCGGAGCTGGCGACCGCGTAGGAGATGTTCTTCGACAGTGCGGTGACCCGCTCCACCTTGGTGCCCGGCGCCAGCTCTATCTCGTAGCGCGTGACCGTCGGACCGCGGGAGAACCCGGTCACCCTGGCATCCACGTTGAACTGGTCCAGGGTGTGGGTCAGGGCGGCGACGACGGCGTCGTTGGCCTCCGACCGCTCCTTCGGGGGCGTTCCGGCGGGAAGGTAGTCCGAGGGCGGCAGCGTGTACGCCACGTCTCCTGCGAGCTGGAGCTGCTCGGTGCGCTGCGGGATGGGCGTCGGGGGTACCTGCGGCTGCACGGGTGTCGAGGGCACGCGGGGCGTCTTCGCCGCGGCGGCGGTATCAGGTGCGGGAACGATATCGATCGCCTCGGTGGTGCCCTCCGGCGCTCTCTCCAGGGAGATGTCCCCTCGATCGCCGGCCACTTGAGCACCCTGGGGCACACCGATCCCCTGGGCGCGCCTGATCTCCTCGGCCGCCTGCTCCTGGCGGGTGGGTCTGCGCACTCCCGGGGGCACGGTGTTGCCGGCCTCGCGGGCGCGGCGCTCCTCGTCCTCGATGACAGCGCGCTCGAAGGCCTCGTCACCGACGAAACCGGGCTCGGCGGCATCGGCGTCGGAACCCGCATCGCCGTCGGAGGCACCGTCCGGTTCGTCCTTGCGGAACAGCCGCTTCCGGCGTGTGGGCGTCGACCGCCCGGACCTCCCGGCGCCGGTGGTGGCCGTGGCGCCGTGGACCTCGTCCAGGTAGCTCTGGTCGTGATCGCTGTCCCGTGTGCTGTCCCGGTCGCCGCCGGACGTTCGTGGATCGTCGAGGTCCTGGCCCATGAGGTGCTCGTACAGTGCACGCATTCTCGCGGGGATGTGCCGGAAGGGTGTGGCGGTGATGATCAGCAGACCCAGGAAGACGAAGACGCAGAGCAGGAGGCCGACGGGCCAGGCGGTGAGGAGTGCCGTGAGCGGATCGCCCACCAGGTACCCGACGACGCCCCCGGCCTGCCAGAGTGCTCCGAGGCCCTCGGACAGACCCGGCTGCCCGCCCACGAGGTGCGCGATGCCCGCGCCGGCGAAGAGGATGAACAGCATCCCGATCGCGATGCGGTTGTTGGCCCGCTGTCGCTCCGGGTACCTGAAGAGGCGCACGGCGCCGGCACCGAGCATGAAGGGCACGAGCAGCGCCATCCACCCGAAGGTGCCGCCTGCCGCGGCGTGTACGACGTCGGCGAGGACCCCGGTCAGCGCCCACCACTCCACCGCTGCCACCGCGAGAGCGAGAAGGAGCAGGAAGAATCCGGAGCCGTCGCGGCGGAGCTCGCGCTCCGGACGCACGTCGTGACCGATCTTGCGCACGCCCGAGCCTGCGACGCGGGCCATTCCCATCCATACGGCGCGGATCACACGCACCGGCAGCGCCGGGCGGTCCTCGTGCCGGGGCTCGGGCGTCGGGGTCTCCTGGCGCGCGGTGGCGCCGGCGGTACGACCCGGGTTCCTGGGGGACGCGCTGCTCCTTGCAGGTCGTGCCGCCGTCGAGGTGCCCCGGCGGGCGGCCGTCGCACCCTTCGTGGACGCGCCCTTCGGCGTCGTACCCTTCGTCGTCGCTCCCTTGCCGGGAGGCCGTTGCTGGCCCCGCGGGGCAGGGGACGTTCGAGTTGCCATGCTCCACACGGTACCCGACCTCGCTTGAAGAACCAGCGAGAGGGGCCCCCCGGATCAGGCCTCGAGGACCACGGGGATGATCATGGGCCGCCTGCGGTACCGCCGGTTGACCCAGGTTCCGACGATGCGCCGGATGACCTGCTGGAGCTGGTAGGAGGTGTGGTCCGCGTGGGCCGTGACCGCCTCCTCGAGACCCCGGCTGATCAGTGGCCTGATCTCGTCGAAGACCGCGTCGTCCTCCGCGAATCCGCGGGCATGGATGTCGGGGCCGGAGACGATCTTGCCGGTGGTCCGGTTGACGACGGCGATGATCGAGATGAAGCCCTCCTCCCCCAGGATCCGTCGATCCAGCAGATCCGCATCGGTGACCCCACCGACGCTCGAACCGTCCACATACACGTAGCCGCACTCCACGGCTCCGACGATCCCGGCCCTGCCGTCCACCAGATCGACCACGGATCCGTCGTCGGTGACCAGCACGTTCGACGCCGGGACGCCGGTCTGCTGCGCCAGTCTCCCGTTCGCGATGAGGTGCCGGGTCTCCCCGTGCACCGGCATGACCTGCTTCGGGCGGAGGATGTTGTAGCAGTAGAGCAGCTCACCGGCGGCGGCATGACCGGAGACGTGGACCTTCGCGTTGCCCTTGTGGATCACGTCGGCACCGAGCTTGAGCAAGCCGTTGATCACGCGGTGGACGGCGTTCTCGTTCCCGGGGATCAGGGAGGAGGCGAGGATCACCGTGTCCCCGGCGCCCACGGTGATACGGTGCTCGCCGGCTGCCATGCGCGACAGCGCCGCCATGGGTTCGCCCTGGGAACCGGTGGACATCAGGACCACGCGATCGTCCGGCAGGTCGTCGACGTTCCTGATGTCCACGAGGATGCCCTCCGGGACCTTCAGGTAGCCCAGCTTCGCGGCGATGGCCATGGTGCGGACCATCGAGCGCCCCGCGAAGCAGACGAAGCGCTCGTGGGCGGCAGCGGCGTCGAGCACCTGCTGGACCCGGTGGACGTGCGAGGAGAAGGAGGCGACGATGATGCGTTTGCGGACCTGCCCGAAGAGGGTCTCGAGGACCGGACCGATCTCGCGTTCGGCCGTCGTGAACCCTGGGACGTCGGCGTTCGTCGAGTCGATCATGAGCAGGTCCACGCCCTCCTCGCCGAGGCGCGCGAAGGCCCGCAGATCGGTGATGCGCCCGTCCAGCGGCAGCTGATCCATCTTGAAGTCGCCGGTGTGCAGCACGGTGCCCGCCTCGGTGCGCAGGAAGACGGCGAGGGCATCGGGGATGGAGTGGTTGACCGCCACGAACTCGCACTCGAACGGCCCGAGCTGCTCGATCTGCCCCTCCGTCACCGTGAGCGTATAGGGGCGGATCCGGTGCTCCTGCAGCTTCGCCTCGACGAGCGCGAGCGTCAGCTGCGACCCGATGAGGGGGATGTCGGCCCGCAGCCGGAGCAGATAGGGCACGGCGCCGATGTGGTCCTCGTGACCGTGGGTGAGGACCAGGCCGACGACGTCGTCGAGCCTGTCCTCGATGAAGGAGAAGTCGGGCAGGATCAGATCCACGCCGGGCTGGGTCTCCTCTGGGAACAGGACGCCGCAGTCGATGATCAGCAGCTTGCCGTCGATCTCGAAGACCGCCATGTTCCGCCCGATCTCGCCGAGACCGCCGAGCGGCACGATCCGCAGGGTCCCGGGTGCCAGCGGCGGCGGCACGCGGTGGCCCGGCCGGTCGCCTGCGGTCCCACCCGCCGCACTCACGCGCCTGCCTCGGCCAGGTCCGCGAGCACCGGCGCCAGCTCGGCGTCCGTGGGTTCCACCAGGGGCAGGCGCACGACGACGTTCGGCAGCGCGCCCCGCCGGTGCAGGATCTGCTTCGTCGAGACCGCGCCGGGGAGGTGCGTCATGACCGCCCGGATCACCGGGTCGAGCTCGAAGTGGATCCGGCGGGCCGTCGCGAGATCCCCTGCCGTCGCGGCGTCGACGAGGGAGCGGAAGCCGGCCGTGGCCACATGGGCACTGACACTGACCACGCCGACGGCTCCCGCCGCCATCCAGGGCAGGGTCAGGCCGTCGTCGCCCGAGTAGACGTCGAGATCCGTGGCAGCCAGCACGCGGGTCACGGCGGCGAAATCCGCCTTGGCGTCCTTCAGGGCGACGATCTTCGGGTTCTCGGCGAGCCGGAGCATCGTCCCGGTGGTGATGGGGATGGCCGAGCGCCCCGGGATGTCGTAGATCATGATCGGCAGGTCGCCCGCTGCGGCGATCGCCTCGAAGTGCGCCAGCACGCCGGACTGCGAGGGCTTGTTGTAATACGGCGTCACGACCAGCTGCGCATGCGCTCCGGCCCGCTGGGCACGCCGTGCCATCTCGACCGAGTGCGAGGTGTGGTTCGTGCCCGTCCCGGCGATGACCCGCGCGCGGTCCCCCACCGTCTCCACGACCACGCGGAACAGGTCCTCCTTCTCGGAGTCCTCGAGCGTGGAGGTCTCCCCCGTGGTGCCGGAGACCACCAGTGCGTCGCAGCCGTCGTCGACGAGCCGGGTGGCCAGCGCCGCCGCGGTGTCGAGGTCCACGGTGCCGTCGTCCGTGAACGGCGTGATCATCGCGGTCGCGAGCGAACCGAACGGCAGGGTGCGCGGGGAGGTCTCAGCCATGGGGACGACGTTACCCGTGCGGTGCGGCAGGTCGCCAGCGTCGCTATGGGACCATGGCTGCATGAACACGAAGCCCGCTTCCGCGCGGTTGACCGGGATCGATGCTGCCCGGGGGGTGGCCCTGTTCGGCATGATGAGCACGCACGTTCTCCCCCTCTACGTGCCGGGCACCTCCGAGCCCACCTGGACCGCCCTGCTGTTCTCGGGCCGCGCGTCGGCACTGTTCGCCGTCGTCGCCGGGGTCGGCCTGGCACTGCTCACGGGCGGCCGTGCTCCCCATCATTCGCTGCTGCTGTCCGCGGACCGCAGGGGCATCACCGTGCGGGCCCTGATCATCGCAGGTATCGGGCTCGTCCTCGGCGGTCTCGAGACGAACATCGCCATCATCCTGTTCCACTACGGCGTCCTGTTCCTCGTGGCGCTGCCGTTCACCGGGCTGCGGGCCGGGGCGCTCGGCGCCTGGGCAGCAGGCTGGCTGCTGCTCTCGCCGGTTGCGGCGCATCTCCTCCTGCCGGTGGTCTCGGCCGCGGTCGATCCGCCGTCCCTCGGCAGCAACCCCGTCTTCGAGCACTTCCTCGTGCCCCTGACGCTCGTCACGGACATCTTCCTCACCGGGTACTACCCGGTGCTGCAGTGGCTCGGGCTGGTCCTCGTGGGCATGATGATCGGGCGCCTCGATCTCGGGCGCCTGGGAGTGCAGGCGGCACTGCTCGGCGGCGGCGCCCTCGCCGCGGTCGGCGCGAAGCTCGTCAGCGCACAGCTGCTCGGTCCCGCCGGCGGGCTCGCGGCGCTGCTGGAGACGTCGGACGGCAGCCGGTACCCGCTGGAGGACATGCTCGACGTCGGACTCACCGGCGTCGACCAGTCGGACTCCTGGTGGTGGCTCGCGGTGAGCGCTCCGCACTCGGGGACCACACCGGATCTGGTGCATGTCGCCGGCAGCGCGGCCGCGGTCATCGCGGTATGCCTGCTGCTGACCCGCACGTTCCGCCTGGCCCTGCTCCCCCTGTCGGCGCCGGGAGCCATGACCCTGACGCTCTACAGCCTCCACGTGTGCGTCATGAGCTGGGCGGACCAGCTGGAGCCCCTGCCCGATCCGCTGCTGCTCCTCTGGCTGCAGATCCTCGTCGCGATCGTCATCGGTATCCTGTTCCAGCGCATCCACTCCCGCGGCCCGCTGGAGCTGCTGACCTCCGGCGCGTCCGGAGCGGCGCGCGAAGGAGTGCTGGAGCGCCACCGCTAGCCGCAATGCCGTGTAGTTAAGCGGAGGGCGGGGTGGTCAAGGAAGCTCGGTGTTGGGCGTGTCGCCGCTGGTGAGGCAACGGAACTCCGGTAAAGAGGGCATCGACTAGAACACTTCTCT
>NZ_SSWH01000014.1 GCF_004803505.1 Arthrobacter echini | reverse complement strand
CGGACGGATGGGTACAAGTTGGTAGTGTTGCTCACCTGGAAGGTGCTCCCTCGATATGGTCGGAATCTGCTGTGTGGTAACAACATTTTCCCACGTCAGGGGCACCTTTCAGCCCTTAAACACACCCCCGCCAGCAACTACCTCATGAAAGCCCGAGGTTAGGTGACATGGTGATGGAGTCCGGTTCGAGCTGATCGATGAAAAGGGAAGCACCGTGTGGGGAATGGGTGCCAAACGGCGGGGTGCGTGGCCGCAGGAGATGCGCATCGCGACCGACTGCCATGCGCAGAATCTGAAAATGCTGCTCTTCATCCGTCAGGCCTGGGTGATCGCTCAGGACGTGCCCCTACCTGAGCTCAGCCCGGCGCCGGACGTCGGAGCGTCCCACATTCCGACGACACCACCCCGGGAGGTCTGGGAGAACCGTTGGAAGCGGGAGTGGAATCGTATCTGGGCCTGGTACGACTCGAGAAAGGTCCGGGGCGCCGCAATCTCCCAGGAGGAGATGCAGGACATTTCCCGGCCCGGCCAGGAGCTCCACCCGATCGTGCCACCGTTTTGGTCCGTGGAGTACGGCACGGACGGCCTCGACCTGACGGCCTTCACCACCTGGGACGAGATGACGCTACCGGTATTGCCTTTGCGCACGGCAAGGGCAGCCACCCCGGCTCTGGTTGCGGCGTGGCGGGACGGTCTGACGACGATCATCGTGCTGCCGTACAGCGGCTACTTCGCAGAGCGCCTGAGTACCAGTCATCTGGTGGTGTCCGCGGAAACCAGGCAGGACCCGGACCTCTACAGCAGGGCTCTGACTACCCAGCGCTGAAATTTCCTCGACCTCACCACCGCGGTGCACCGAGTCCGGCTCACTGAAGGAGCCGACTAGTCGACGGGGACAGCGAAGTAGGTCGGATGTCGATCCCGTGGAGATCGGGAAGCCCAGTGCCACGAGAAATCCGCCGGGAGAATGCCATCCGGCCGGCCAACATTCTCCACCGCGTCCTCTTCAGCTACAGACCGAAGATTCGCAAACTCGATGATAATTGGCAATCGGTAATCGTGGAACCGATTCTCAAGTACACGAATGGTGGGCCCCCTTTATAGCGGACCCACCATTCACTGCAACAGGCCCAGCCCCGGAGAGATCCGGGTTGGCCCTGCTCTACTACTCCCCGCCGATGCGCGCCTCGAAGTCGGCGTTGGACTCTCCGATCATCACGGGCGAACCCGCGGCCCAGCCGCCGTCGACGGAGAATTCGGAGCCAGTCGAGTAGCTCGCCTCGTCCGACGCCAGGAACAGCACCATGCGGGAGACTTCCTCGGGGCGTCCCATCCGCCGGATCGGCACCTTGCCCATCACCACATTGTCGTTCGTCTCTCCGAGGATCGGCGTGCGGATGTATCCCGGATGCACGGAGTTCACCCGGATGCCGAAATCGGCGACTTCCGTGGCAAGGGCCTTCGTCAGACCCACGACGCCGAACTTGCTCGCCGTGTAGGGCGTGCTGAAGGACGTGCCGCGCTGTCCCGCGTACGAGGAGACGTTGATGATCGACCCGCCTCCGGCCTTCTTCATCGATGGCACCACGGCGCGGCTACCGAGGAAGGTGCCATCGAGGTTGATGGCCAGTGCCTTACGCCAGTCCTCGAAGGTGATGTCCTCGATGGGACCGCCTGCGCCGATGCCGGCGTTGTTCACGAGGACGGACACGGGTCCGAATTCCTTCTCGGCGTGGTCGACGAACGCGCTCCATGCGTCCTCGTCCGTCACGTCCAGGTGCAGGTAGTGGACGGCGTCGCCAAGTTCAGCGGCAAGGGCCTCGCCCTGCTCGTCCACGATGTCACCGATGAGGACCTTGCCTCCCTCGGCCGCGAAGGCCCGGGCGTGCGCCTCACCCATGCCGCCGGCCCCTCCTGTCACGAGAATGGTTTTTCCGTCGAATCGTTGAGCCATGATTTACCTCTTCTCATTTCCCGTAGGCATTTCTGCCCCGGTTGCTTTCATCCGCAGACTTCGGCCGATCCAGCGTCGAAGCAAACGTCCATTCGCACGTATCAGAGCTTATATCGGATCCCTCCGTGCATATTGTCTGCAGCGCATCAGGAATGATCGTTATTCCCCCCGCGTGCTCTTTGCAATCGCCCCGTCGCTCGCCGGCGGGGACGCCGGAGGCCAAGGACCAGTCAGTCCCGCTGCACCAGCCGCTCGTGGACGACGTCGGGCACGAAGGGCCGAATGTCGCCGCCCAGTGCTGCCACTTCCTTGAGCAGACTCGAGGACACGTGTGCGAACTGGCTGTCCGTCGGGAGGAAGACGGTGTCCACATCGGCCAGGTGCCGGTTCATGGTGGCCATGGGTAGCTCGTAGTCGAAATCCAGGCCTGACCTCAGCCCTTTGACGAGGGCGTTCGCTCCGTGCTCTGCGCAGAAGTCGGCGAGGAGGCCGTCCCCGAGGGGAAGCACCTTCACGGTCGGTAGCTGGGCGAGGCTCCGGCTGCACAGGTCCATGCGCTGCTCGAGGTCGAAGCGGTACTTCTTCGCGTAGTTCCTCGACACGGCGACGATCACCTCGTCGAACAGTCGGGCAGCGCGGCTGATGACCTCGATGTGTCCGTTGTGGATGGGGTCGAAGGATCCGGGGCAGACGGCGCGGCTCATGGTCCTACGGTACCGAGCTTCGCGACGTGCTCGAGCCGGCCCACACGCGGCGTCATGACTTTCCCGCACGGAGCGCGGGAGCGGCGATACTTATGTCATGACCATAGAGACGCAGCCGACAGGCTCCGGCAGCACGGCACCCTGGGCCAGGACGGCACTCGGGGCGAACCTGCTCGGCGACGACGGCCGGCTCGGCCTCACTATCTTCGAGGAGGTCACGGCGCTGGCACAGAAGCACTCGGCCATCAACCTCGGACAGGGCTTCCCGGATGAGGACGGACCACGGGAGATCCTCGACGCGGCGCGAGCAGCCATCGCCTCGGGTGCCAATCAGTACGCCCCCGGTCAGGGTCTCGCCGTACTGCGCGACGCCGTCGCAGCTCACCAGAGACGCTTTTACGACCTCGAGGTGGACCCCCGAACCGAAGTGATCGTCACCACGGGAGCCACTGAGGCGATCGCAGCATCCGTGCTCGCCTTCGCGGGGCCCGGCGACGAGGTGCTCACGTTCGAACCGTTCTACGACTCCTACGGGGCGACGATCGGTCTCTCCGGCGCCACGCACACCACCGCACCCCTGCAGGCGCCCGACTTCCAACCCGATGCGGAGACCCTCGAGGCAGCCTTCTCCGAGCGGACCCGGCTCGTCATCGTCAACAACCCGCACAATCCCACGGGCAGCGTAATCTCACGCGAATCGCTGGAGCTGATCGTCCGTCTCGCGGAGCGGTACGGAGCGCTCATCGTGACGGACGAGGTGTACGAACACCTCGTCTTCGAGGCACAGCACATCCCCGTCGCCACGCTTCCCGGCGCGAAGGAACGCACCCTGACCATCTCCTCCGCGGGAAAGACCTTCTCGGTCACCGGATGGAAGGTCGGCTGGCTCAGCGGCCCGGCCGAACTCGTGTCGCAGATCCGCACCGTGAAGACCTTCCTCACCTATACCTCCGGCACACCCTTCCAGGGCGCCGTCGCCCTGGGCCTCGGTCTACCCGATGAATTCTTCACCGTGGCCGCGGCCACCCTGCGCAGGAAGCGCGATCTGCTCGGTGAGGGACTGCGCGCTGCGGGTTTCGAGGTGTTCACCCCGAAGGGCACCTTCTTCACCGTGGCCGACGCCGCTCCCCTGGGCTTCGACGATGCGACGGATCTCGCGCGACGGCTTCCTGGCCTGATCGGTGTGGCGGCGATCCCGGTCGCGGTGTTCTGCCACGACGACGGCGCCGAGCGCACCCGGTCCCTGCTCCGCTTCGCATTCTGCAAGCAGTTCGACGTCATCGAGAAGGGCGCCCACCGCCTGGCGAAGCTCAGGGAGCTCGTGTGAGCGTATCCCCGCCGCCGCGAGCCGACGAGGACTTCGAGGTGCCCACCCGATGGCTTCCGGGAACCGGGGCGTACGCGGAGATCGACGAGGACGCATTCATCGACGGGGCCCTGATCCTGAGCATCGGCGGCGCGCAGCAGTCCCACGTGGACGTGCTGCACCCGGAGCGGGTGTTCTACGAGTACCTTCAGCGCATCGCCCACGTCATCGATCTGGTCGCACCCGCCGGCGCTCCCCTGCGGGTGCTCCATCTGGGCGCCGGCGCGCTGACCCTGGTCCGCTATGTCGAGGCGACACGGCCGGGGTCCCGGCAGAGCGCGGTGGACGTCGACGCCGAGCTGGTCGACTTCGTGCTCGACGCGCTGCCGCTGGCCCCCGGCACGATGTGCGAGCTGATCGTCGGGGACGCGGCCGACGTCGTCCTCGAGCAGCCCGACGCCGCCTTCGACGTCGTCGTGCTCGATATCTTCGCCGGCGCGGACGCCCCGGCCCACCTCACCTCCTCTGACTTCGCCGCGCATCTCCTGCGGATCTGTTCGGGCAACGGCGTCCTGCTGGTGAATGTGGGCGACGACCCGCCGCTGGAGTTCGCACGCGCCCAGAGCAGGCAACTCTCCTCCCTGGCCACCTCGACAGCAGTTCTGACCGAGGCCGGCATGGTGGACGGCGGCCTGGCCGGGAACATCATCATCGCCGCGCGCCATACGTCCTGGCCGGACACCTGGACGACGGCACTGCTCGCCGCCGGTCCCCATCCGGCCGCCGTGCTGGTCGATGAGGAGCTCGCCGCCTTCGAGACTGCGCCCGCTCCCTGATCCCCCAGGGACACGACAGGAAAATGCACCGGAAGGGCTCTAGGCTTGGGAGCAGGGTCCGGCGCGCTCGTCGGTCTGACGGCAACGGTGCGCCCGGGTGGTGCGTCCACAGGAGAGGAGCAGGTGGTGGCGGGAGCTGTGAGCTATCTGCGCTCGGTTCTCCTCGTCAGCCTGATCCTCTCCGTCTCCTCGGCCTCGCATGTATTCGCCGCCGGCCATCTCCCCGCTCCGGGCATCATCCTCCTGCTCGGCGTCCTCCTCCTGATGCCCGCCGTGCTGCTGAGCCGCCGCCCGGTCTCCTTCCGTTCCGCAGTGCTCCTCATGGGAGCGGGGCAGATCCTGCTGCACTCGGTGTTCTCGATGACGGCCGGCCGGTCCGCCTGCCAGAGCTCTGCTGCCGCGCCGGGACACCACGCGGCGTTCGAGCTGGCCTGTTCCCCGTCGGGCGCTGAGCCGCTGACCAGTGGAGCCGTCGGACCGATGATGCTCCTGCTGCACGGCCTGGCCACGGTGCTGCTGGCCCTTGCGCTCTCACGCAGCGATCAGGCGCTGGCACTGCTCGGCGCCTGGCTCCGACCGCTCCTCGTCCTGCCCGCCGGCCTGCCGCTCGCCCCGATCCGGCGTGAGCCCCTGCTCGACGACATGCCGCAGACCGTCCCGCCGCTGTCCGTGCACGCCGCGGTGCCTACCCTGCGCGGCCCGCCCCGCCCCGGAGCACTGTCCGTCTGACCGGCTCCCGACACTCGGAGACCGCTGGGCCGGCTGCGGCATTCGACAGCACATCTCACCCATTTTCCCGGCGCTCACGCCCACTCGTACTGCAGCCGTGAGCGCACATCGAAAGGCATACTCATGACTTCCTTCATTCCCTCGCGCGGCCGCACCACCGGCGCCGTCGTCCTCACCACCGCAGGCCTCATGGCTCTCGGTCTCGGTGCGGCCAACGCCCACGTGACCGTCGCACCGAACTCCACCACGGAGAGCGGGTACGCACAACTCACGTTCAGCGTCCCCAACGAGTCCGAGACCGCGAGCACCAGCAGCCTCGAGGTGCAACTGCCCACCGAGCAGCCCTTCACCTCCGTCCGTGTGAAGCCGATGGAGGGCTGGGACGCCGAGGTGGTCACCGGCGAACTGCCGGAACCGATCACGACGCCCGACGGCGTGACGCTGACGGAGGCTCCCCTGTCAGTCCGCTGGACGGCCGAAGAAGGCTCGGAGATCGCACCCGAGCAGTACCAGACGTTCTCCATCTCGGTGGGGCAGCTGCCCGACGCCGGGACCACCGTGATGCTGCCGGCCACGCAGTCCTACACGGATGGCGAGGTAGTCGCGTGGGATCAGGAGAGCGTCGAGGGCGAGGCTGAGCCCGACACGCCCGCTCCGTCGTTCGTCACCACCGCTGCGGTCGAGGGCGAGGACGCCCATGGGGCTGCAGCACCGGAGACGGACGAGGCAACGGCTGAGGCCACGTCGGACGCCTCCGAAGCCACCGAGACCGCGGAACCGGCCGAGGCCGCCGGTGCGGAGCAGACGGCGTCGACCAGCGACGACGATTCCGCATCAGCGGTGGGTTGGATCGGTCTGGTCGCCGGTCTGCTCGGACTCATCGCCGGCGTCGTCGCCCTGATCCGCACACGCCGCACGGCGTAGTCCGGACCCGCAGCGGACGCGGAAGGAGCGGTGCCGGTCAGCCGGCGCCGCTCCTAACCGGAGACCGCACCGCCTCATTGGAGGTACGTCGTGGATCACCCCATCCCACTACCCGTTGTGATAGCCGGGTAGGAGGCTGACGAGATGATCTTCTCTCCGTGTATCGATCTGACACCAGCGGAGTGGATCGCGACGAACCCTGAGTACTGGTGGAACCTGGTGACGTTGGGCCCGACGGGGTTCCCGGCGTACGGGCGACTGCGATTCATCCCCGATCCGGCCTATGAGGGTCAGTCCGAACACGAGGGTGCGCAACAGAACGGTCCCCTACCAGATGACGCCCTCTCGGAGTCCGAGCAATTACACCTTGCGGTGCAGACGTTGCTGCAGCACAGCGGCTCACCCAGCGAGGGGTACCTACTGATGTGGGACGGATGGGGTGAGGACCAGTTCCCGGACTCTGTCCTGCGCGCACCACGTGTGGTGATCCCGAATCGTGCGTACTACCTCTGCAGCGTGTCCCTGCTGGACTTCCTCTCCGGGGCGGTCGAAGAGTCGTGGGAAGCGGAAACCGGTCGTACCATGCCGCTCCCTGCCTTCGTCTGGCCCTCGGACCGGGCGTGGTGCATCACCTCGGATGTCGATCCGCACTGGGCAGGCATCGGAGCTGGGCAGGCGCTGATCGACTCGCTCCTGACCGAGCCACGTCTCGATGTCGTCCGGGTCGAGATAGACCAAAAACTACCCTTCTACCAGTAGCGGCACTGCGCGAGGGAGATGGAGCGAAGGTGCCCCGCAGCAGCACCGGCATACGCGCCGAGGGGTGAGAAGCTTTGTTTGTAGTAATTTGCCTCGAGAACCGACGGCTGTACAGCGCCAACTTCCAGATCAGGGGAAGACCACTTGAACGAAGGACCTGCTCATCCGACAATCCGCCGTGGCACGATCTGGTGGACGATGCAGGGCATATCTTTTGGCCTGCTCACGGTTGTGCTGGTTTTCCTCGCCGTCTGGAAGCCCTCCACCGGAGCGACGATCGCAGCCGTTGTAGCTCTTGTTCTCGGACCCCTTTTGATATTCGGGGCGATCAAGCAAATCAGGACCCTCCGCCACGAATATCGCTACTCGAACGATGAGGTACAGCAGACTGATTGAAGGAAATGCTTCGTCCTGCTGGGTATCCACTACTGAACGCAGGAAGCTGGCATCTTCAGTCGAGACTCACAGATGAAGGAGTCGTCGTCATGCAAATCGACGAACCAGTCGTCGAACAAACCGATGCGCTCATGTGTAGTGTGACCGGGTCCCTCTTTCGAGCTGTTGATCCCGCCTACCGTGGTGCCGCTCTTATGGGATCACGGACCGCCGGGCGGTACTCGCCGCCGGACGTGCCGACGCTCTACCTCAGCTCGTCGCAGGCTGGTGTCGCCGCTGCAATGATTGCTCACACACACGATCACACTCCCGAACTCGAAGTGCTGGAGTTCGAGGTCGAGGCGGATCGGATCGTGGATCTTCGCGATCATCAGGCACTGAGGTCCGTTGGGGTTGATCCGGCGGACGCTGCAGCGGATTGGCAGGACGTGGTTGCTGCAGGCGGTTCACCTTCGTCATGGAGAGTGCGTGAAACGTTGGAGCGCTCAGGTGCACACGGGCTTATCGATCCGTCTCGAAAACGGCCCCAGCTCTGGCATCTGACGCTCTTCAAGTGGAATACCGACGGCGCTCCTACGGTCAGAGAGGTATGCGATCGGTAGCGGATGGATCACCGGGCGCTTCTACGGTGCGCGATGATCCCTGCGTGGGGCCGTTGACCACTTGTTGTCCTCCTGTGGGTTTCGATGACATCGAAGCCGGCAGAGGTCAGTTCTTCGCTGAGGTCATCGACCGGCCATCGACTGCATCCATCGAACGGAGGAGCTCGGTGTACTTGGGTGCATGACGTGAGTATGCACTACCGACCTCATCAAGCATGTACCCGAGTCCAGGCGCGGGTCGAGTACGCTTCCGTGGGCCGGTCGGCGTATGGGAGTCTTTCTCGAGCCGTTCCGCTGGGCCCGGTGTGTCACGTCCGGCGCGCCTGCGCTGCAACTGCACTTCCCTGACTAGGTTGGTCGGATGGAAAATGACAGCCGGACGGAACCACCTGCAGCGGCCGGCGAGCGGGAGACACTGACCGGCTTCCTGGACTACTTCCGGGCAACGGTAGTGATGAAGGCCAGTGGCCTCAGCGATGCCGACGGCGCCAGACGGCTCGTACCTTCGCTGACAACGGTGTCAGGCTTGGTGCAACACCTGACGGACGTTGAGCAGTTCTGGTTCCAGGACCGGATCGAAGGACAGCAGGACGTGCCCACTCGGTGGTCCGCGGAGGATCCCGACGGCGAGTTCCGGGTGAGCGGGGAGGACAGCCTGGTACGCATCATCGAGGACTACGAGGCCGCTTGCCGGCAGTCCCGCGACGTGCTGGAGCGGTACGGGATGGAGGATCGTTGCCGCGGTGGCGACGGCGGGCAGAGCGTGCGGTGGGTTCTGGTGCACATGATCGAGGAAACGGGCAGACACTGCGGCCACCTGGATATTCTGCGCGAGCTGCTGGACGGATCTACCGGGGATTAGGCAGGGCATCTGAGGGCCCGCTCGCAACACCTCGGATGCGTCGGCAGCGTGGGCGCACGAGGATCCTTCAGCGGGGGGCTACTCGAGGACGGAACTCCGGTCCGGCAACACGGGCAGGGTTCCTGCTTCACCGTCTCCGCCGTGAGCGGCGACGGAGAGCGTGGCGCCCCCTGATCGTGGCTTCAGGACGGCATTGATCTCCGAGGCGACCTTGAGGGCATCAATCGTCCGAGAGCCGCTGCGAAGGGTTTTCGGGAACTGCGGGCTCCAGGAACCAGAGCCGCGTCTCCCCGTACTTCCTGTCGGAGAAGCGTTCCAGCCAGTCCGGCCACTGCGGCTCGGGCGAGCGCGTGGAACGTTCCACCACCACGACGGCGCCCTCGGCCAGTTTCGACTCCAGCGCGCCGAGGACAGCCGTCACCTCGTGGCCGTCCGCGGTGTAGGGCGGATCGATGAGCACCAGATCCCACGTCAGCTCCGGCGCCACCCGTGCCAGGTAGGTCTGGACCTTCGAGCGGTGCACGCGCGCCGCCGTCCAGCCCAGCACCCGGTTCACCATGTCTGCGTTCCGCTGCGCCACGGCGGCCGCGCGGTCGGCGGATTCCACGAGATCCACGGTCGCCGCGCCACGGCTCACGCTCTCGATTCCGAGTGCGCCCGAGCCCGCATAGAGATCGAGCACGTGGGCTCCGTGCAGAATCCCGTAGGTCTCCAGCCGGGAGAACAGTGCCTCCTTGACGCGGTCCGTCGTCGGCCGCGTTCCGGTCCCTTCGACGCCGGCAAGAATGGAGCCCCCCGCGGCTCCGGCGATGATGCGCGTCATTCTCCGACTCTATCGTCCGTCCGGATCGGCGTCCTGGTCGGGCAAAGGCGTCGGATAGACGACAACGTCGCTGTGGCGCATGGTGAGGACCACGGGCAGGCCGGGGACCAGTCCGAGGGCGACGACGTCGGCCGGTGCGACGTCGGCGGCCAGCCCGGCCGCGTGGACGCGCACCACATCTCCGCGGTGCTCGACGTCGTCGATGGTCGCTGCGAGCCGCGCCGAATCCGAGGTCGAGTGCGAAGCCGAGTGCGAAGCCGAGCCCGGGCCGAACTCCGAGTCCGGATCCGCTCCGGAATGTGGGCCCTGGCCCGACTCCGGGGCGGCACGTGCCGAGAGCGACACCCCTACCGCGGCAGGCCGCACCGCGAGCGCCATGGATGCGCCCACGGGAACAGCGCCCACGGGAACAGCGTCCGCCAGTGGCACCTCCAGACCGTTCCGACCGGTGAAGCCCGCGCGAGTACGCCTACCCGGCACCAGATTCAGGCCGGCCAGTCGCGCACCGAACGCCGTGACGGGTCGGGTGAGCACCTCTGCCGTGGCACCGGACTCGACGATCCTGCCGTCCTCCAGGACCAGCACCCGGTCCGCGAGGAGGAACGCGTCGAGCGGATCATGCGTGACGATCACGGCCGTCCGCTCCCGCAGCACGTCCCGCAGCAGGAGCCGCATCGCCGGGGCCACGCCCACGTCGAGTGCGGCAAGCGGCTCGTCGAGCAGGAGCAGCGCCGGGTCGGCCGCGAGCGCGCGCGCCAGCGCCACGCGCTGCGCCTGTCCGCCCGAGAGCTGCGCCGGGCGCCGCCCGGCGAGTTCCGGGACGCCCACGCGATCGAGCCACGCGAGCGCCGTCGCCCGGGCCGACACCCGGTGCACTCCCCTGCTCCTGGGCCCGAAGGCCACGTTCTCGAGCGCCGAGAGGTGCGGGAACAGCAGGGCCTCCTGCGCCAGCAGCGAGATGCCACGCTCCCGCGGCTCGGTCAGGACACTGCCGCGCTCGCCGACGTCGAACAGGACGGCGCCGTCGAGTTCCGCGCGGCCCCACGTGGGAGTGAGCAGGCCGGCGAGCAGTGCCAGCAGCGTGGATTTGCCCGCACCGTTGGGGCCGAGCACGGCGAGGGTCTCCCCCGCGGCCAGCTCGAAGCGCACGTCGAACCTCCGCTGGGCGAGCGTCGCGGCGAACCTCAGGGGCATCAGCGGGCGTCCTTCGTGGACCTGACCGGGCGCGCCACGGTGCCGGGTGGACCCGAGCCGCCGATCGGCCGCACGCGATGGGCGCCGCCCACGACCGCGATGGCGACGACGACGAGGATCAGGGAGAGGGCGACGGCGGCGTCGGGGTCGGTCTCGCGCTGCAGGTAGATCTCGAGCGGGAGGGTCCGCGTGGTCCCCTGCAGGCTGCCGGCGAAGGTCAGCGTCGCGCCGAACTCACCGAGGGCGCGCGCGAAGGACAGGACGGCCCCGGAGATGAGCGCCGGCAGGACGAGGGGCACCGTGATGCGGCGCAGTACCGTCCAGCGGCTCGCGCCGAGCGTTGCCCCGACGGCTTCGTAGCGCGTCCCGACCGTCCGCAGTGCCCCCTCCAGACTGAGCACGAGGAACGGCAGTGCCACGAAGGCCTGCGAGAGCACCACGGCGGTGGTCGAGAAGGCGATCTCGATCCCGAGCGCCTCCAGCGTGCCGCCGAGCAGTCCGCGCCGTCCGAAGGTGTAGAGCAGGGCGATGCCGCCCACCACGGGCGGCAGGACCAGCGGCAGCAGGACCAGGGAACGCAGGACGCGCTGCCCGCGGAAGGCGGTCCGGGCCAGCACCAAGGCCATCGGGACGCCGAAGAGCACGCAGAGCGCCGTCGCCGTGAGGGAGGTGCGCAGGCTGAGCAGCAGCGCCGACCGCGCACTCTCGGAGGTCACGAGGGGAATGAACTGCGGCCAGTCGACCCGCAGCGCCATGGCCACCAGGGGAAGGACGACGAACAGGCCCCCGAGCACGGCGATCGCCACGATCCAGCGAGGCAGTCGCGCCGCCGTCAGCTCCACGGCAGGGAACCGGTCATGACCCCGGGACGGGGCTCAGGGCGCACCGAAACCTGCCGCCTCCAGCACGGTCCGGCCATCAGCGCTCGTCACGAAGTCGACGAAGGCGTGGGCCGTCTCCGCTGCCTCCGAGTCGGTCAGCGCTGCGATGGGGTACGTGTTCACGACGTCGGCCGCTTCGGGGACGGCGATCCCCTCGACGGCGTCGCCGGCCGCGCGCACATCGGTCACGTAGACGAGCCCGGCGTCCGCCTCACCCGAGGAGATCTTGCCGAGTACGTCCGTCACGGAGGACTCCTCGCTGACGGGTGAGAGCTCGACGCCTGCCGCCTCCGCCACGCGCTCCGCGGCGGCCCCGCACGGCACCTGCGCCGCGCACACCACGGTCCTGATGCCGGGACGCGCGGCGTCGGCGAGTGAGGTGATGTCGGCCGGATTGTCCGGCGGCACGGCGAGCTGCAGGGTGTTGGTCGCGAACGTGACCGGTTCGCCGTCGAGCAGGTCGGTTGCAGCGATGCGCTCCATGGTCGCCTCGTCGGCGGAGGCGAAGACGTCTGCGGGCGCACCCTCGCTGATCTGCGTGGCGAGATCGGAGGATCCGGCGACGTTCAGGGTGACCACCGTACCGGGTCGGGTCTCCTCGAACCGGTCGGCCAGCTCGGTGAAGGATTCCTCGAGCGACGCCGCAGCGAAGACCGTGATGCTCCCCCCGTCCGTGTCCGTGCCGCTCGATGCAGGGGCGGACAGGGACGCAGGGCCCGTCTGGTCAGCGGAACCACACGCCGTCAGCACGCCCATCAGTGCGAATGGAACGAGCACGACGGCGCGACGGCGCCACATCGGACGGCGCCACATAGCCGGGCACACGCTTTCACGGATCACGATCAGGCCTTCCCCTCGGGGGTCTCGATGATGACGGTGGTGGCCTTCACCACGGCGATCGCGATGGATCCCGGAACCAGTCCGAGCTCGCGTACCGCCTCGCTGCTCATCAGGGACACCACGCGGTGTGGACCGGACTGGAGTTCCACCTGCGCCATGACGGTGTCGGTCACGACGTCGGTGACGATCCCGACGAACCGGTTGCGGGCGGAGCGGCCGATGTGCGAGGGGTCGCCGGGCAGGACGGCGTTCTTCCGGGCGAGACCCGCGAGATCGAGGGTGTCCACCGTGGCCTTCCCGGAGGCGTCCTTCACGCTGGCGAGGACACCGGCGTCGATCCAGCGCCGCACGGTGTCGTCGCTGACGCTCAGGTACCGCGCCGCGTCTGCAATCCGTATCTGCGTCACGAGAAGAACGATACATCCTCAAAAGCGGAGAAAGTGACCATCACCCGCGTTCGAGGAAGGCTTCCTTCTCGGGGTTGAGGTACTGCTCGATGGCCTGGGACAGCCCGGGATAGTCGTGGAGCTCCGGATCGGGCAGGACGATCTCCTGCGCGTCGGCGCGGGCCTTCTCGATCACCTTCCCGTGCTGGGTGATCTTCAGAAAGCGCAGGGCCGAGCGTCCGCCGGACTGCGACGCCCCCAGGATGTCCCCCTCGCGGCGGAGCTCCAGATCCTTCTGCGAGAGTTCGAAACCGTCGGTCGTCGCGGCGACGGCCGCCAGGCGCTCCCGGCTCGGATGCCCCGGCTCGAGCCTGGTCACCAGGAGACACGTCCCGGCGTGCCCGCCGCGGCCGATCCTGCCGCGCAGCTGATGGAGCTGGGAGATCCCGAACCTGTCGGCGTCCATGATGACCATGAGCGTCGCGTTCGGCACGTCCACGCCCACCTCGATCACTGTGGTGGCCACCAGGAGCTGCACGGAACCCTCGGCGAAGCGCGTCATGACGTCGGCCTTGTCCTGCGGGTCCATCCGTCCGTGCAGCATCGCACTCGTCACGCCGCGTAGCTGCGGCACCCCGCCGAGGGACTCGAAGAGCCCGACGACGCCGGTGAGTTCCTGCCGCGTCTCGGCCTTCGGGTCCGGCGGCGGCTCGCCGTAGAGCACCCCGGGGGCGTCGTCGTCGTTCCTCGCGTCGTCCCCGATCTTCGGGCACACCACGTAGACCTGGCGTCCGGCGTCGATCTCCTCACGCGCCCGGGACCAGACGCGGTCGATCCAGGCGGGATGCTCGGTCAGGCCCACCTCATGGGTGGTGATCGGGGACCGGCCGGCGGGCAGCTCGGACAGCGTGGAGGTCTCCAGGTCGCCGAAGACCGTCATGGCCACGGTGCGCGGAATGGGGGTGGCCGTCATGACCAGCACGTGCGGGGAGGTACGGGCCTTGGTGCGCAGCGAGTCGCGCTGTTCGACGCCGAAGCGGTGCTGCTCGTCCACCACGATCAGCCCCAGGTCGAAGAACTGCACGTTGTCGGAGAGCAGGGCGTGG
Source organism: Arthrobacter echini (assembly GCF_004803505.1). GTDB lineage: Bacteria > Actinomycetota > Actinomycetes > Actinomycetales > Micrococcaceae > Arthrobacter_D > Arthrobacter_D echini. Next base: position 39,394 of record NZ_SSWH01000014.1, on the reverse strand, counting down.
GTGCCGATCACGATCCCGGCCTCGCCCGACGCCGCGTCCAGGAGCGACTTCTTGCGCTGCGCGGTGGTCATGGACCCGGTGAGCAGGACCACGCGCGTGCCATCCGTCGCACCACCGAGCATCCCCGCCTCGGCGAGGGGACCGAGGGTGGTGGTGATGGACCTGAGGTGCTGGGCCGCGAGCACCTCGGTGGGCGCCAGCAGCGCCGCCTGGCCGCCGGCGTCGATCACCTGCAGCATCGCCCGCAGTGCCACCAGGGTCTTGCCGGAGCCCACCTCGCCCTGCAGCAGCCGGTTCATGGGGTGGTCCTGTGCCAGCTCCTCGCTGAGTCGCTGTCCCACCTCGCGCTGCCCCTGCGTGAGGGTGAACGGCAGGCGGGCGTCGAACTGATCCAGCAGACCCCCGGCGAGCGGTGCGCGGGCCGTGGCGTCCTCGCGGGCGGTGAGAGCCCGGCGTCGGGCCAGGGCCGACTGCAGCACGAACGCCTCCTGGTACCGGAAGCGGTGCTGGGCGCGGTAGGCGTCCTCGACCTCGCGGGGACGGTGGATCAGTTCGTAGGCGGTGGCCAGACTCATGAGCTTGTCGCGGCGGGCGATCGACGCCGGAACGGGGTCGTCGAGGTCCGAGAGCCGCAGTGTGTCCAGGACGGTGCCGACGGCCACGGCGATGCGCTCGGTGCCGAGCTTGTCCACCGCGGGGTAGATGGGGATGGGGCGGTTCACGCTCTCGGGGTCGGCGTCGCCCTCGTCCAGCAGACCGTAGCGGGGGTTCGTGAGCGAGAGCTTCCCGCGGTACACGCTGACCTTCCCCGAGAACATGGCCCGCACTCCCGGCCGCAGCTCGCGCTCGGCAGTGTAGCCGTTGAAGAACGTGAGATTCAGGCCGCCGAGTCCACCGTCGTCGTCGTCGGTGATGACCACTTCCAGGAGCATGCCCTTTCGCGTGTGCATCCTGCGGGAGTTCGAGGACTGCACGCGGGCAATCAGCGTTACCTCCTCGTCCACCGGCACGTCGGAGATCGGGGTGAGCTCGCCGCGCTCGAGGTAGGTGCGGGGGAAGTGGCCCAGCAGTTCACCGACGGTGTGGATGTCGAAGTGCCTGGCGAGGAGCTTCGCCACCGGGCCCAGATGTTTCTGGAGCGGTGAGTCCAGCTCCGATACTGCGGACCATGCGGCGTCAGGGCTCACCGGCCCCGGCTCCTGCTGCGCTGGCGAGTTGGGTCACGGTGATGTTCACCGGGGTCCCGGCCCGGTGGATGAGGGCGAGCGCGGGCTCTGCGTCGGGAACATGCACGTGGACGCGCCAGCGATAGCCCTCCGCAACTTCGGAGACCGCACTCATGATCACCGAATCACCGAGTTCGTCGAGATGGAGACGCAGTGTCGCGGCATCCAGGGGACTGAGATTGATGGTGCACATCACCTCCACACCCTCGGCGTCGTTGCCCACGTGGATGTGCGGGGACTGGATCTCGTACCCGTGGAGGCCGTCGATCAGTTCGTTCTGCAGTTCCTCGCCCAGCGCCGCGGCTCGTAGTGCGTCGAGGATCAGCAGGAATCCCACTCCCCCGGCGTCCACCACCTGCGCCTCCGCGAGCATGCCCAGCTGACTCTCCGTCTGCACCACGGCGCGCAGTGCGTGCTGCACGGCGCCGGTCAGGGTCTCCGCGAGCGCATTGTTGCTGTCGTCCCCGTCGCGGTCCGACGCCGTCGCACCGGCGCCGGCGGCACTCGCCTCGAGGACCGAGAGCATGGTCCCTGGCACGGGATCACTCAGCGCCGACCAGCTCCGGAGCTGCGCGCGGTGCAACGAGGAGGCGAGGAGGGAGCAGGTCAGGCGCGTGGAACCCACCAGCGGTTCGGCGAAGGCCATGAGGAAGACGGCGAAGAGCGTGCCGGAATTGCCGCGGGCTTCCTCCATGGCAGCCCTGCCCGCAGTGGTGAGGAGCTCTCCGAGGTCGGAGGCGTCGGAGTCGTTCGCCGCTGTGGCGGCCGCGCGAACCGTCAGATAGAGGTTGGTGCCCGTGTCGCCGTCGGCCACGGGGAAGATGTTGATGGCGTTCAGGCGGTCGCTGTGGTTGCCGAGGGACTCCTCGGCCCTGGTCAACCAACGCCTCATCGCCACAGCATTGGCCGTGACCTTAGTCTGCAAAGTGATCCCATCCGCGGAGAACTGTCGCCCGTGATGCCAGTGTCACCACCGGCCGCCCGGGCACCACCGAGCCTACCGCAGTGAACCCCGGCGGTAGCGGACATTCTGCGGGGAAGGCGGCGAGGAGCCCGTGGTCCTCCCCGCCGCCGAGGATCCAGTCCATGACGTCGATGCCGAGCCGATCGGCGGTTTCCTGCAGCGGATCTGCGTACTGCTGGAGCGCGTCGGGGTCGAGATCCAGCCCGACGCCGCTGGCCGTCGCGATCCGTCCGGCGTCGCGGAGCAGGCCATCGGAGATGTCGAGCATCGCGCTCGCTCCGGCCCGTGCGGCGGTCGGGCCGGCGGCCAGGGGTGGGTGCGGACGCAGTTGCGCATCGATGAGCTCCTCACCCGACGGGCCGAAGTCCGTCACGGGACGACCGTCCTCGAGAATCGCGAGGCCCGCGGCTGCCCTGCCGAGTGTTCCCGCCACGGCGACGGTGTAGCCCGCTCCTGCGCCGGAGCGCAGCACGGGCGCTCGGCCCTCCAGGGTTCCGGTGACGGCTGCGGTGACGACGAGCTGGGTCCCGGCGCCGAGATCGCCGCCGACCACCGAGCAGCCATTCGCGCCCAGCTGAGCGATGGCTGCCGCGAGCCCCCGGGCGCAGTCCTCCACCCACGTGACGGGTGTCTGCGGCGGGAGCGTCAGACTGACGACCAGCGACGTCGCAGAGCCTCCCATCGCATTGATATCACTGAGATTCTGCGCGGCCGACTTCCAGCCGACGTCGTACCCGCTGGTGCGGTGGCCGTTGGGGCGGATCAGGCGGAAATCGTGGTCCTCCACAAGAGTGTCCATGCTGATGACCGTCCGGCCGTCCGGGGCCGCAACGATGGCGGCGTCGTCGCCGGGGCCGAGCAGGGTAGACGTCGGGCGCCCTGCGTTGACGGACAGGAGGGGAACGATCCGCGCGAGCAGCTCGGTCTCGGAGAGCCCGGACACGAGAAGGCGTCTCCCGGGGTCGATCGATGGCTCCTGCTGCACGGCCCTACGCTACCGTGTGTCGGCGTCGCTGACGGGCCGCTCATCACGCCGACTAGTGTTGAGGGTCATGCCCGTCGGCACAGCATCACCGTGCCTGCCACTTCTCCTGACTAGGGGTTCCATGCCTGTCGTCATGCCGATCTTCGGAACGCGGCCGGAGGCCATCAAGGTGGCTCCCATCATTCGGGCGCTGCAGGAGTCACGCGAGCTGGACTGTGTTGTCACGGTCACCGGGCAGCACCGCGAGATGCTCGACCAGGTTCTGGGCCTGTTCGGCATCGTGCAGGATCACGATCTGAACATCCTGCAGCACGGCCAGACCCTGTCCGGGATCATGACGAGGACGATCGACGGGCTGGATTCCCTTCTCGCCGTCTCGCGGCCCGATGCCGTGGTGGTCCAGGGGGACACGACGACGTCCACAGCGGCAGCGATCGCCGCGTTCTACCGTCGCATTCCTGTGGTGCACGTCGAGGCAGGGTTGCGGAGCGGCAGCCTGCACTCACCCTTCCCCGAGGAAGCGAACCGTCGGATCACCAGTCAGATCGCGGGCCTGCACCTCGCCCCCACCCGGATGAGCAGACAGAACCTGCTCGGTGAGGGAATTCCGGCTCAGGACATCGTGGTCACAGGCAATTCGGTCATCGATGCGCTGCTCGAGACCGTGGGCAAGCACGTACCGTTCTCGGATGAGCGGCTGGAGGATGCCGTTGCCGGAGATCGGCGCATCCTGCTCGTGACGACGCACCGTAGGGAGAATCAGGGCGATGCCATGCGCGGCGTGGGACGGGCCATCGGGAGGCTGGCCGAGTCCGAACCCGACCTGATCATCGTGCTTCCGGTCCACAAGAACCCGGTGGTCCGGGACGCCGTTCTTCCGGCGATCGGCACCCGGCCGAACGTGATCGTCACCGAGCCACTCGACTACGGCGAGTTCACCAGGCTGCTGTCGCTGACATACCTCGTTCTCACCGACTCCGGAGGCATTCAGGAGGAGGCGCCCAGCCTGGGCAAACCCGTTCTGGTCATGCGGGAGAACACGGAACGACCCGAAGCCGTGAGTGCAGGGGCGGTACGGCTGATCGGCACCGATGAGGAGCGGATAGTCCAGGAAGCCCTACGGCTGCTGCGTCGGCCTGCGGACTACGCGGCCATGGCCAGTGCCGTCAATCCCTACGGAGACGGAAAGGCTTCCGAGCGCACCGTGGCCGCCGTGGCGGAACTGCTGGGCGTCGGCCAACGCATCAGTGATTTCGAGTACTCCGGCGAGTAGCTCAAAAGTGACCGGATCGCGCCCTCCGTCGTCTCGCGACCGAACAGCTAGATAGTCTTTCCGCTGCCCAGCCGGTCACGAAGTCCTGCCCAGCGAGCAGATAGGCTGCGATACCACTCGTACTCCTGAGTGCTGTCGTCGCTGCCGCTCGCCAGATCCTTGTAGAAGCCGTGCAATCGTTCGGCGCCCCTACGACCGCCGTTGTAGGCATAGCCCGCCCAGGCTCTGTATGCCAGCAGTCCGGGATTGTCGAGGGCTCTGAGCGACTCCGGCGAACCCGCCGGGGCGACGTCACCATAGGCATTGCTCTCGCCCATCAGGCCGTCAAGTTTGTCCAGCATTTTGGTCGAGAACCGGATCATTTTCCGGTGCGTACCGCCCGGAGAGTATGTGAATTCACCGAACATCGGGCCCTCGGGGCTATCGAGCATATCGATGCTCACGAACGGCGAGTCAGCTTCCAGGGAGAGCCGCTGAGCCCACCACAGCATTTCCGGGGCATGCAGGGGAATGACCGGGATCCCTGGCCGGGCAGAGTCCGAGAGGACAAAATCGGTATTACGACGAAGGGGCTTGAAACTCCCGTCGAAAAGTGTCATCTTCGCCGGGCCGGTGTTCCGATCGATCTGAAGCACGAGGCCGACTCGTCCGCGGAAACAGTAGAACTTGTAGTCGAAGGGGATCTCACCCGTACCGAGTGTGCTTCGGACCATTTCCTCCGCTATCCACATCGGCTCCCTCGAATTGAAGGACGCCGATTGTTCACCCTGTATTCGCTGTATTTCCGCTGAAGTCACAGGCTGCAGCGCCATGTGATCGAAGAACTCGTCGTTCCCGGTGCGCTGGAGAATCATGACGCCCCGGGCGGACCAGCCATTGGCGAACTTGAGCACGAAGAACTCGGGTAGGTCTTCGCCGGACAATTCGTCGATATTTTCGAACACGGCCAGGCGCTTCGGTACTCGCATCCCGAGTTCCTCGACAAAAGGATGGGAGATGATCTTCTGTGCCAGCTCCTTACGACGCGGAGTACCACGCCGGCGGAACTCGTCCGCGACGAAACTGAGGAATACCGACTGCGACTTGGGTCTCTCGAAGTCCTTCGACTCCATGTGGAATGCCTCCAGTTACGCTTGCTCCATCGGTGCGCACGCGACCGCAGGAGGCGGTGAGCACTGGACGCATGCAAGCATAAGGCACAAGGCGATGGTTGCGGAACCATCGCGATGGTCACTGCTAGTTATGTCCAGGGGAGAATCACACCCGAGCATATCAACTTTCATGCGGGTAAAACACTGCGGCTCCACAGGCATGAGGGGGCAAACATGCGGGAATGCTGCGTCAAAGCATGCCTATCGTTTCGCAAAGTGATTGCTACAGTCCCCCTACAGGACGAAAGCTTCTCGTCGATTCTGATAGTGGAACCACTATCAGAATGTTGAAAGGAAAAAATTGGAACGTCGGCACTTTCTGAGACTACCGCTCGTTGCCGCTACTACCGGGGCCGCGCTGTCCTCCGGAGCAGCGATCGCGCAAGCAACAGCCATTCCTGGCACGGTAAACGCAAGCTCACACATACCGGCGTTGAAGGGCTTCGGGCACGCGGGCAAGGATGCGCTGGCGCTTCAGCAGATCAAGAACCTCAAACTGAAATGGCACTACTCCTGGAGCGCTCAGGCGAACACGATGACGCCGGCGTTCACCCCGATGATCAGGAACGCCTCGGTGATCGACAGGGATGCTTTCGGCGTGATCAGTCGTCAGCTAGCCCAGACGAAGGCCAAGCATCTGCTCGGGTTCAACGAGCCCGACGTCACCTCGGCCACCAACATGAGTGTCGATCAGGCCATCAGTCTCTGGCCGCAGCTACAAGCCACCGGTCTTCGCCTCGGGTCGCCGGCAACGGTGAGCCCCAGCAGTCCGTGGCTCGCAGATTTCATGAAGAAGGCGAAGAACAAGGGTCTTCGCGTGGACTTCATCACGATGCACATCTACGGATGGCCGAACTCGAGAGACTTCCTGAACAAGCTTGCCAAGCTTTATGACACGTACAAGAAACCGATCTGGGTGACCGAGTACGCGGTGGCCGATTGGGGTGCGACGGCCGCAAGGCCCTGCAAGTACTCCAGGGCTGAGACCGAGGTGTTCATGCGAGAGACCGTCGCGGGCATGCGTGCAATGCCGTATATCGAACGCTTTGCCTGGAAGACCCGGAAAGCAGGAGACGTGAAAATGCCATGCTCCACCATCTTCAATGCGAACGGGACCCTCACCAGCACCGGCAAGCTCTACGCCTCGTTGTGATGACGAGGCCTGCTCGGGAGGTTCACAAGATCTACGGAGTCTCCCGAGCAGGCTTCGATCAGAGCGAGCGGTACAGCTCCCCCGTCTCGGTCAGATCACCGTCGTCGTGAAACAGCGCCGACTCTCCCATGACCGGATCACCGGTGGGCCGGGTCTTCCACGCGAAACGTTCCACATAGTCCATGGTACGAAGCGCCGTCACGGTCTCCTCCATGAACGAGCGGATCTCCTTGCCCGAATACCTGGTCGGTCGCCTCGGTGTGGCTTCCCAGTCCGCTACAGCATATTCGGTGACCCACACCGGTTTTCCGTAGTACTCATGCACCTCCTCGATGTGGCGGAGAAATCCGTCTGCCCTCGGAGGTAGATAGGCGTGCACGCAGACGAAGTCGACGCGTAGGTCTCTTGCTGATACTCCTTCCATGAACGCTTTCATCCAGTCCCCCATGGCGTTGACGGGCGCCGGCGAACCCAACCTGAGCCCGGTTCTCTGCAGCTCGGGCCATGACCTGAGTGCTTCTGCAGGAGACATATCTGCCTGTCCCTCGAGATCGGGTTCGTTGAAACCAAGGAGATTCTCGGTCTGGCCCCGATCTTTCTGATCCTCAACCGCATCGAGAACCTCACGCCGTACCCGACTCGCTGCCCACACCATCGGTACGAACCCAGGCGTCGGTGATGCTCGCGGACGGGAGTATCCCCACGTGTAGAACCAGTCAAGGTTGAGCGCACGCAATTGCGCTACCCGCTTCCGTGAAGTCAAGGTGAGTCCCGTGCCCTTGAGACCGGTACCCGCGGAGTTGGAGAGAACTCGACCATCGGACGGCGACGAGGTACAGCCTGCGAGGGCAGGAACACCGACTGCCGCTGTGATGGCGCCTGTCAGGAAGTGGCGTCTATTGACCATGGATCTGCCGCTTCTTACGTTGTCCCCCGCAGTCAGACCGACTCCGGTGACTGCAGGTCAGGCTCGGGTGCAGTCGCATGAATGGCAACGACACGCGGCTCTCGCAAGCGGATGAAGACGTCCGCCGGCCGCCGCCCTTTTCCGGTCAGTGTGACGGAGGACGCTGAAGCGCCTTCCGGAAGGATGAAGCTGTGACGGATCACGCCGCGCGCATTCTTGGACCATGCCTGCCGACTGAAGCCGTACTTCGTGCTGTTACGCAGCCCCAGGACCTCGGGGTCGATACCGTCGACCCCTTCAAGATGGAAGGTGATGATCCCGAAACCTCCGAGCAGCCTGGCGGACGACTCGAACTCGAACTCGAACTCGACCAGACCACCCCGGATGCTTGCATCCAGGTCGAAGGTCATTTCCGTCGTCGGACTGAAAAGTACAGGTTCTTCGCCGTCCATCGAGGAGCGGTGAGGACTCGGCTCGCCGCGCACAATTTCCTGCATCAGGGTCGGCCATTTCGCCGGATCAAGATCGGATGCGCGCACCGAGGGCAACTTTTCCATGCCGGCAAGTGTGGCCGTTGCACGTTGATAGGAACTGTGATTGAGCGCTGAGTCCTGATCACTGTGCCGGATCTGGAAGAACATCCGCTCGCGGGAATCGAGTATTGTCGGCATTACTTTGTCGACCCTCGTGTGCGGTCCAGGTCTCACCACCGACAAGCTACTGCTGTCAGCGTCGAACACCGTCACGAAGGCCATACCCTGCGCGGATTTCGGGTGATAGTACTCGCGCAGGTTGACCAATTCGTGCTCGCCCTTGTATGCGGTGACTCCGAGCCCGAATGAAATCGCAAAACCATCGTGGTTGAGTGCCCTGTACTTCTCCAGTTGATCCAGATAGTCCGCAGGAAGGACGTCGTCGTCATCAAGGCGGAACCAGATGACCGGATGACGACCGCCCTGAGAACCAAGCTGCTTCACCAGGTCCTCGACGATGAGCGGCTTCACCTCCTCGACACCCGTTCCCTGAACCGTTTCATTCCACTCGACCGGGACCAGGAAGGGGTACTTCTCTGCCGCAGCGAGCAGCATTGCCCTATGCCGCTCAGGAAGTAATTCAGAATACAGTACGAAGTGCTTATATGGATGCCTGTTAGCCATCTGATCAAGGACGGGCAAAGCCTTTCCGATAAAGATCTCCGCCCGGATATCGAGTCGCTGGTCCGAAAACAGGTAGCTCATGTATTTTTCTGAATTCTCGAAGACTCCACCGCTTGAAGTCTTCCACGAATTCGAACCAGGCGAGAAGAGACTGTACCGCGTTACGCCATAGAACAAGTTGACCCCGCTATTCGTATTGACGGAAGACATTCGATCATGCTCGGACCCTGTACCTTACCGCGAGGAGACGATGGACTTTCTATGCGTTACCGATCGACGAGGCCTGGCTCGGGTCGACGCCGACGCTCCGCAGCCACGATACGCTCTTGGAACCATTCTCTCCGATGCCCCGGAGTGGCTCCGTCGACAACGCCCCTATAGCGAGACCGGATCGAGAAGCTCGCTCTTGTGTCCGAGTGAGACGATATCCCACCCGGCGTCCTTCCAGGTCCGATGATCGAGAACATTCCGTCCATCGAACATCACCTTGTGCGCTACGAGTTCCGCTAGTTCCGCTGGATCGATCCTGACGAACTCCGACCACTCGGTGAGCATCATCACCAGATCCGCTTCATTTACCGCGTCGGTCAACGCGTCAACGTAGTTCAGGCGAGGATACCGTTTTGCCGCATTCGAGTTCGCTGCAGGATCGTACACACTGACGTCTGCGCCACTGTTGAAAAGCCGAGCTGCAACGTCAAGAGCCGGTGAGTCTCGTACATCGTCGCTGTTCGGTTTGAACGCCACTCCGAGGACGGCTACCCGCTTGCCCTCGAGATTGCCCAAGAGGGTCTCCGCCACATAGACCGTCCTGTCTCGACGTCGCAGATTGACTTCATCGACCTCGTTGAGGAAGCGCATGGTGGAATCCAGACCCAATTCGGACACGCGCGCCTGCAGTGCCCTGATGTCCTTCGGCAGGCACCCTCCCCCGAAGCCGATCCCCGCGTTCAGGAAGCGGCGCCCGATGCGTGAATCGAGTCCGATGGCGTCAGCGAGCGTACGAATGTCACCGCCGACGGTTTCGGTGACTTCCGAGAAAGCGTTGATGAAGGAGATCTTGGTGGCCAGGAACGCGTTCGCCGCAACCTTCACCAGCTCGGCGGTTTCGAAATCCGTGGAGATGAAGGGCGTATTCATGCTGATCGCCTGAGCGTAGACCTCGCGCAGCACCGGCTCTGCAGTCGCCGAATCCGAGCCGATCACCAGCCGGTCCGGGCGAAGCGTGTCTTCGACTGCGTAGCCCTCCCGCAGGAACTCAGGGTTCCAGGCGAAGTCGATGGTCACGCCCTCACGCGCTTCCTGGGCAGCCAGTGCTTTCAGCCGTCGGGCGGACCCCACGGGTACGGTGGACTTGCCCACGATGAGGGAATCCTTGGTGGCTGCGCGAGCAATCGCAGTGACCGACGCATCGACATAGGTCATGTCCGCCGCATGCTCACCGGCCCGCTGGGGGGTGCCGACTGCGATGAAGTGCACATCTCCGAATGCACCGGCTTCTTCGAAGGACGTTGTGAAACGAAGTCGCCCGGACTCCGTGTGCTTGCGCAGCAGCTCCGGTAGCCCTGGTTCGTGGATCGGCAGTTCTCCGCGGCCAAGCGCGTCGATCTTCTCCTTGTCGACGTCCACCCCCAGCACGTCGAAGCCCAGCTCAGCCATGGAGGCGGCATGTGTGGCTCCGAGGTAACCCGTTCCAATGACAGTGAGCTTAAGTGACACCAATCCCCCAGGGAGCATGATTCGTTGCGAATTTTTCGAGACCCCGATCCACTCGATCGGTCGCAATCATCATACCGATCAGGTGCTGATACACCATGTATGTCAAAATGTGCCGAGCTGTTCCCGGTCCGATCTGATGACGTCGGTCAGCTTTCAGTGGCCTCGCGCTGCAGTCGGAGCCAGTTCCGTGCATAGTGTCCCACCACCTTCTGCTGGAGCGCGTGAGCTTCGATCTGCTCTCCCAATGGGCGCGAGCTTCCTCCTCCTCGATGCACGGCCAGAACCACCTTCTCCAGCGCGCGCGAGAGCGTGAACCTGGAAACGTCTGATCGCCGGAGGTCCGCGGCGTAAGCCGCCGCAGAGGCGAAGCCATTGAACAACTCGAGGGCGATCTGGGTGGAGGTCTTCTGGGCGAAACCTCGACCGGAGAAATTACGTCGCTCGCAGGAAGTGAAATTCTCACTGCTCAACCAGCCCGGGCCACCGAATTTGTCGTAGCAATAGACCGGCAGGCCGGCCAGGATCGCGTACTGAACCGTCTTACCGATGGTGATGACCCCGTCCAACCGTTCAAGCTTTTGTGGCGTGATGCGCACTGCGTTCGAGCCAGTGCGCGGGCTGTTTCCTATGATCTCCAGTTCCAGCTCTGGGGGCTGTCCGTCGCATAGCTCTGCGAGCTCGTCGGGCGGATGATTCGACACGATGCCGAGTCGGAGCGGGCGTCCCGGGATCCTGACTTTCACGTCGCCGAAGTCATCCGGTGCGGGATTTGGGAAAACCTGCATATTCTCATTCCTGAAACCACCAGCCAGAGCGCGTGACCGGTGCCCTTCGAGGGTTTCAGGAGAGTTGTACAGATGGAGGCTCGCAAGAGTTGCCTCGATACCAGCCGACCATGACAGTTCCAGCGGATGGACAGCGGACATGTGGTTGAAGACGAAGGTGGTCTTTGCCGGGTACTGCAACAAGTACTTGGGCACCAATTGATGGTGTATCCACGCCAGTTGCGGCGGATCAGCTGCCAATCGTTCGGAAAGCTCCTCTCCCTCGAGATCGAAGTACGAGATGTTTTCGTGTTTCCGAAGATGCGGCATCATCGGTGGACCGACGGTCCACGTACCGATAGTCACCCTGCTGCCTGCTGCCGCAAAGTATTCTGCGAGCTCCAGAGTCACCATCTCCGAGCCGCCGTAGCTCACGAGGTGCGCCTGGGAAATGAAGACATGGGGTAATCGCAGTGCTGTACTGATCACGGCTTCAACCGCATCGTAGAATCCACTTCGTTGGTGGTCGGCGAGCTAGTGACAGGTGCGATCTTTACACTCGACAATCCCGGACAGCACGCAGAAGCGTCGACGCGCGCGCGTCGAAGTTGTGTTCGTCTCGAATCTGTCGGCTGATCTCGGCCATCCGAGTGTCGTCCGGGAACCCGTTCCGATCCTTGAGGAGATGCTCGAGTTCTTCCAGGGAGGTGTAGGTGCGCACCGCGCCCTGGAAGATGTCCTCGATCCCGTCTACGTGGTCGCTGATAACCCGTGCACCGGACGCGACGGCGTCGTAGAGGCGATTGTTGGCGAAGCCCCAGCGGGCCATGTCCTCGAAATGATCGTTGAGTACTATCCTGGACGATCTATAGAGAGCTGACAGGCTGTCATTCGATATATAGTCGTCCACCACGGCATCTGCGGGGACGAACTGCTCCCAGCGCGGACCCCAGACGCTCACGGTAGCGCCGAGCCGCACACTGTCGGCGACAACCTTTCGTCCGATCGGCTTTCGTGGACCGCCGACGAAGGTCAGTTCGTAGCGCGGATCGCCGGTGGACGAATGACCCGGGTGGAAGCGACGGGGGTTCGTTGCCTGCGGAAGGTAGGAGGCCTCGATTCCCCATTTGGTGGTCACGAAGTCGCACCAGACACGCGACGCTCCGAAAATAGCGTCGAACCCCAGGAGTTCGTCGCGTGTGATCAGGTCCGGCCGGCTGATGGCCCACAAGACGTTGACCTTCCCAGGCTGCGGTTCACAGCGCACCAGGCCGCGGATCACCAGGACGACGTCGTCCAGCATGTTGGAAGGGCGAGAGAAGGCTCCAGCTCGGTCCACGACGACCTCCTGTCCGAGCGCCGTCAGCGACTCCGCCAGATCAGCGGCGTACGGAACATCTCCCCAACGATTGCCGCCGACACTGAAATCCGCGCCGATCTTGATGGCCCATCTCAGTCCCGACGTAGCACCTGAATCATCGGTGGACCTGGTGATGGTCGGCACTGCCGGCTGGAGGCGTGGCAATCTTGGCGCCGTGAGGGTATCGAGCTTGAATCCCACCAGGCTGTAGTGTTCGGCTAGTGCCCGGGTGGGCTTGTTGCTACTAGTCAGCCACTCGGCGTCCGCCTCGACCAGCGCGGGCTCCTCGGAGAAGGCATCCGCGGAATGATCCACTGCAAGAGCATTGCTTGCCCTCGCGAACTCCCGGCCGGAGGCTTCACGTAGGCGACGTAGAAAATCAACGATCGCTGCATCTCCGGCAAAGATGTTGCGGAGTCCGCCCAGGTCCCTGTAATCCTGCGTGCGGACGCAGAAGGCCGCAAGAACGAGTTCGTCCAGCGCCCTGCCATCATGACGCTCGACATCATGCAGATTGAACCCCCGGAACAATGGTGTGGCGAGGCTGCGTTCATGTCCGGCTCCACCGGCAGAAACCACGACGCCGGTGGTGTCAGTCACTAGCGGCTGCACACCGGACACTGACTCGTCGGCAATAGCCACAATCAGTTGGTCGATGGCGCCGGAGCGCAGTTCGACGCTCTCCCGGAGGAACAGGAGAGCCGATCCAACGGCGTGCTGTGCTGCGATGTTGTAGGCAATGGCGGGCGTGTATCGCCGAGGTAGCTTCAGATATTTGAGCCCGGAGAGACCGGCGAGTGCAGCCCGCAAACGAAGCGATGAGCGAAAGCCGGCGACTTCGTCGACAACGATCAGTTCCACCTGCTCGGGTACATCCGGGCCAAGGCTCTCCCTGATATTACGTACGGCGAGATCGATGCTGTCGGTGATCCGCACGATGATCGACATGATCGGAGTGGTGTTCCGATCAGGTGCAGCATCGGGCACGAAGCGGTTCAGGAGATTTTTCCCCAGGACTGCATACTCCCAGTTGGCCGACTCCCTACGGGTGATGCGGTCCTCATTGTGATCATCAACGTAGTCGCAGCCGAGGAAAGGAAAGTACTCGATTTCCGTCTTCTCCGTGATGCGAAGTACTAGATCGTAGTCGACCCAGCGGTGGAGGAAGGGGTCGAAGCCGCCGAGTTCCCTGACCAAAGACGTCTCCGCAACGAGCACATTGAGGTCGACATAGTTACGAACGAGCAACTTTTCTGCAGTGATGACCTGCCCTGTGTACTCTTCACGCTCATTGAGCATTCTGGCCGCAGAGTACGCAGCGCGACCTCCGGAGTGGAGCAGTCCCGCGTACATGTTGTGCAGGAATGTCGGTCTCCACACATTGTCGGTGTCCAGGAAAGCGAGGAGTTCTCCGCGTGCCTCGTCGATACCACGATTCCGGGCGGCACAAACGCCCTGGTGATCGGCCTCCACCAGATGGATCCTGGGCTCCTCCTCGGCCAGAGCCCGAACGACGTCCTGCGTGCCGTCCGTGCTTCCGTCATCGACGACGATCAGTTCCCATGCCTCGAGGGTCTGACGCCGTACGGAATTGATCGCTTCTTCGATGACCGGTGCCCGGTTCCATGCCGGCATCACGATGCTGATGACCGGTGTCTCCCGATCCGACGGAATCGGAATTCCCTCGATGCCTGCCAGCCAGGCTCCTTCTTCGAGATCGGACCATGTAGTGCGCCTGAGCGGCTTCTTCTCTACATCGATCTGCTTGACGACTCTGGCATGAGCGACCATGAGTGCGCGAGTATCGAGCCAGTTGAGCGGTTGACCCAACCGTTTCGTCGGCACGGGTAGTTCTCGTGGCGTGCCAGCACGGTACCGCGAGAGCAGGAGTGAACCCTCGGAGGACGGGCCCGTCAGAACGGACGGATCGAACAGATATGACCATTTGTGCTGGCGGGACCGTGGGCTGCGCAGATAGGTGAGCACCGATTCCACATCTCCTATTTTGTAGGCATCCCTGATGTAAACGGGAAACATACCGAGATCGAAGAGCGGGTGGAAACTGAGACCGGCTTTCATGCCGTACTGAACGAGGTGAACCGCGGCAGACCGTTTTGAGCGGAAGTCGCGGCCGCTCTCGGCAGCGTAGTACTCCGCGTCAAAGATCTCGGTGTCGATGAGCCGCTGGCCCCGCACACCAATCGGGGCCAGAGGTTCCTTGCGAGCGCTCACGTGGTGTAAATCCTTTCCTGGGCAGCGGTTGTTGCGGCTGTTCCTTCAGCCACTAGGAAATTGCGTCCGCTAGCTTTGGCGCCAATGCTGACGTGGCTCGCTGGAAAGCCACCCTCGAAGCGCGATCGGCTCCGCTGAGCCGCATGAAGGTCATGTAGAGGTTGCGGGAGTTGTAACCGACCATCGATGTCATGGCGAGGTCCGCCTCGGTCAGCGACACACTCCCCCAGGTGCCCATCCGATGCTCCCAGTAGAAGATGTCGTTCGGGTCGTAGCCCTGCAGGTGGGCATCAGTGAACTGGGTCCGCTCCATCATGTCCGCGAAGAACCTACGCGTGATTTTGGATCCGGCGTTGACATCATAAGCATTCGAGAGTTGACCCACGCTTACGTGGACGATGCGTTTCGACAGAAGCTGATAGAACCCGCGCATGATCTCACCACCGAAACCTCGGATGAAGATCCCAGTGGGAATGTCGCTGCGGAGCTCGGCAAGACGACTCAACCAGGCGGAGCCGGCTCCGCGGTAATAGGCCGTGGCGAGTCTGTACGCGTGGGAGAAGGAATCATCCACGGCGTTCAGCCCCAGACGGTTCTGAATCGGCCAGACGTTGGTCTGCAGACCGTGGAGCTCGCCCGCCTCTCGAGCAGCGCGTGCATCCTTCGAATTGACCGCCGTGCCATTTTCACTCCGCACGTAGGTGAAGACGTACGGGTCGAGGTCCTTGAGTGCGGCGAACATGCCCCGACTATCACTGCCTGCCGTGAGGCCCATGACCGGACGACGCTTCTGATAGGTCACAAAGGCCGCCATTCCCTCGAGATGATGGATGAGCGAATCAACGGCGGCGCCGTTCTCCAGAGCGCCACCGATGGGTTCCCTCGGCCAGAATCGTTCGGTTCGCTGCTCCGGCATCACAAGCTTCGTGTTGGGCGTCAATTGCAGAACGTTCTCATAAGGAGTCGCCACGCCCGGCAAATACTTCACGTCCCGCTGCAAGTAGTTCCGCGACGTGATGAAAGGGATGAAGAAGTCGGCGAAGTGTGTACCTATGGCTTCGCGGACCAGTTCCGCATGCGATGCTGCGACTGCGGGACCGGCGGTGGAATAGAACACGGAGCGGGACCCCATGGCGTCCTGGTAGATCTCCGTCCTCGCGGGAGTATGGACCACGACGGCGAAGCGCCCTGCCAGGCGATCGAGCGTCTCGAGGAACACCTCTTCGTTCCGACTGTCGCCCAGGAGTTGTTCCAGGATGACGTCGTGGTCGTAGAGCCCCCGCTCCGGATCGAAAGCAATGCCTATGACAGCGACGTGTCTGTCATCGCTGGCTGCCACGGCGACCTGCGTCTCAGGGTGGCTGATCATCCTCAGGCCACCCAGGGACATGTCTCCCCACCCCGGTCTCATCTCGATCTCGCGTCCCGCTTCCGCAATGACGAAGCCATTGCGGAAGTAGACATCGTCGAGTATTTCAGCGGCCGATTCATCCTCGGTCGTCGTAGTCATCTGTTCCCCAGTGCCTTTCCTTGATCTGTTTCCCGCGGTTGAACTACGAGCTCTGTCCCGTAATACTGCCTGTAGGCAACGCCGATGTGCTTCAGGAAGCGAGAACGGGACGGTGGTGAGTGTCCTTCGTCCTGGCGCTCGGGATGGAAGCTGATCCTGCGCCCCACGTCGGAGCCGCCCGCTTCTGGGTCCACACCGAACGAGAGCGCGAATGGGACGTAGTGAGCCTCATAGTGGAAGCGGTCCCGCGTGTTCTGGACATAGTGGACGTAGTTACGGTCGAGTGAGTTCTTGTACAGCAATCGCATGTTCACGCGGTCGCCGAATGCGGACTCTATCGCGTCGTCCGTGGCGTACTCCGCGAAGGATGCCTCCGCGAGGGCGCGCCGGTGGCCTGGGTGGTAAGCCGCGATGGACGTCTGCGGTGAGAAGACGACGGCCACGGAGTTCGGCACCTGCCGCGAGAGCGCCAGGGCTCCGAAGCCGCCCGCACTGCTGCCGACACAGACGATCCGCGTGTACCCCTTCGCCGCTGCGACGGCCCTCACCAGGGCTGCGTACTCCGACAGGAGATCCTGCCGGGCGCTTCCCATGTACCAGCCGATCTCCAGCGAGCCGTTGAGTTCCAGGGTGCTGTCGGAGAGGAACAACCGGGCGCAGTCCACCCGGTTCAGGGTCCGCCGCCACTCGAAGCGCGGCGGGGTGAACCGCGAACGGTTCAACGCTCCGTGCATGGACACGATCAGGGTTTCGGTGGGCGCCGGCTCGTAGAGCGAGTGCAGGTACAACCGATCGGGCTCGCCGGGGGCGGTCTCGAGATGAACCGGATGGTCAGGAAGTGATTCCGGAGGATCAGTGGGCTGCCAGGGCAGGAGTGGCACGTTGTAGGTCTGGTCCCACGCCCCGACATCGTGATCGCTCATGCTCGTGTCCCACTGGTCATCGTCTCGGTGGTCCCGGCGTCCTCCTCGGGGGCGGACGGGGAAGAATCCTCCGTCCCGCTCGCCGACGACACCAGCTCGAGATCGGACGCCCTCACCAGATTGCGTCCGATCGACTCGAAGACCCGTGGGTCAGTGGCAGACCAGCGCACGGGAGCACCGAAGATGCTCTCGAGATTGTGCGTCACCGAGCCCACCGAGTAGCGCTGGCCCCGCCCCGACCGGTCGTAGGGCGCCTCGGAGGCATGGACGATCACCGACCCCGTGACCTGGCCACTGCGCAGTGCAGGCTCGAACTCGAATGCGGTCGGGTCGAAGACATGTACTTCCCGTGACGTCACGGCGTCGGTGATCTCGATCCTCCGCAGGGTGCCGTTCTCGAACTCGTCCATCATGGCCGGCGGGAACGAGTCGTCGATGGACCGCGTGTTGACGATGCTCGGCATGTGCATCACTCCGACGCTCAGGCCCTGACCCCGGGCATCATCCACCGCTCGTCGCACCTGGTGGATCGAGTACCCGGCATCAGCGAAGTCCCCGACCACGACGACGTCGACCTCCCGCCGTTCCGGACGTGCCGGCAGGAACCTGTCCGGTGCGGGGAAAAGCCGTGCGGCGGCGTCGAAGGGGAGATACCCGTTGTGCTCACCCGCCGCGATCCTGCGGTGCCAGTGCTCGTAGGACGCCCTGTAGGAGACCCTGTCCGGCGAGCGGTAACCGAGCCGGAAGTCCTCGACGGACAGATTGGAGGACGTCACGAGCGAGAGGGTCAGCGGCGCCTGGGTGACCTCCAGCGGCTCCTCGCTGTTGACCACCATCCGATACCGCAGGATGAACTCCGTGTCGGCGGCCTTCCGGACGGAGTCCCAGAATCCCAGCTTCTCCCTGATCACGGCGATGGGGAACATGGTGGAGACATGGGCAGGGGTGATGTAGGCCCCACGCCATCCTCTGTAGTGGAACATGAGGTCGGCGTCCGCGCGGGACCACGGGGAGGAGACCAGTCGGTCATCCTGCTGTTGGAGGGACGCTTCGACCAGCTTCTCGATCTTCTGCGGGTGCTGCCAGTCGTCGCCGTCGAAGATCGTGAGGAACTGCCCGCTCGCCCGCATGTACCCGAGATTCCGCGAGGTGTAGGCGCCGGAATTGGGCGTGTTCCTGATCACCGTGACGCGCGGATCGATCCCTTCCCAGGTATCGAGGCGAGCCGCATAGTCCTCGCCCGATCCGTCGTCCACGATGATGATCTCCAGGTTCGCGTAACTCTGGGCGAGGGCGGAGCGGACGGCCAGGTCGGTGTACTCGTCGGGACGGAACACGGGCATCACGATCGAGACCAGCGGTCCCTCCTCGACGGCGGGAACGGGATCGGTGGTGAGCCGACGGAAGGCTGCCTCGGAGCCGGGGCGGAGCCTGATGGGAACGAGGCCCTCGGATTCGTAGATGGTGTTGATCTCGGCCAGCCAGTCCTCTCCGGTGTGGCTCTGGTGACGGAAGGGATTCCTGGCGTTCGCCCTGAAGAGGTGCAGGTCATGGGGGTTGAGCTTCTCGGTGTCATAGAGCCCCTGGAACTTGAGCGTCTGATCTCCTCGTCCGGTCTGTGACAGGGCGTCGAGGTAGAACTCACCGCGCTTCTTGCCCTTGAAAGGGCCGGCACCCAGCTTCTGGTACACGTAGCGGTACAGGGTGGCGGCGTCGAGGATGTCATCCGACCGCAGATTCTGTCGGTAGCACAGATCGGCCACCTGCAGCAGGCGCACCTTGACGGTGGAGTCGAGAACCGGCGTCACGGACTTCCGGGCCGGGCCTCCGAGCCGGTACAGCTCGAGGGCCGCCTCGAGCTCCTTCCAGTCCCACTGACCCTCGGTCACCTTGCGCACCAGGATGTCCCGGCCCTCGAGGGAACGGAGTTTCGTCAGCCGCTGGACCAGCTTGGCCGGCGTGAGGTCTTCCTCTGCTGACCAGGAGTAGGCGGTGCCGAAAGCGGGACCCTGCACAGCGGGCGCGGCAGCGGGCGCCGTCTCGAGGAGCTGCATGCTGGCCTTCGCCGAGCTGCGAGCCCTTTTCAGCAGAGCATCGAGTTGCATCACGACCATCACACCGCCGACAACCAGCAGCACCAGCGCGGGCACGAGGACCATCAGCACCCTGTAGTACGCCGCAACCAGAGCGACCACGAACAGGACGGTCCCTGCCATCAGCACCAGCTTCTTGCGCCGGGATGTCCTCGCGGTCCTCCGGAGGAGATACCTGACCGAGAGGGCGGACGGACTCGAGCCGCCCGCTTGGGGTGACGTGGTGGTGGTCATTGCTGCCTTCCGATTGTGAAGTAGCTCGAGAGGTCATCGCTGCGGCCGGTGAACGCCGGGGGCCGGGCAGTGATCTGGGGAGGCGGTGCGAATCCGTCCCACTGCTCGGCGACACTCTGCAGGAAGATGCTGTCCTCGGGATTCCAGGTGTGCCCGCCATGGGAGTCCGTTGCAGCGTGCCGGTGCATGAGGTAGTTCTGTCCGTGGGAGCGGTAGACGCGGCCCGCGGCGGCCTGGACCGCCTGGAGCAGGCATCGGTCCACCGCCCGATGGACCGGTCGCCAGCCCCCGAGCTGCCGCAGGTCGTCGAGGCGCAGCACCATGGTGCCACCGGCCACGTGGTCGGTGTACCGCTCCCCCGCAGATGGGCGCCGGGTGGTGATGTCCAGGCTCTCCAGATAGACGAACTCCACCTGCGAGCCGACCAGCTGCGCGCCACTGTGCTGCGCGGCCCTCACGAGATCCCGGATGTGGTGGGCCCCGTACCAGTCGTCGTCGTCCATCTTGGCGAGATAGACGCCCTCGGCGGCCCTCGTACCCGCGTTCAGGGCCTCGCCGAACACAGTACCCGCAGGAACCGTGACAACCGTCAGGTGCCCGCGGTACGTCTCCACCGCGCGCCTGACGGACGGGTGGTCAGCAGGCGTGAAGCCATGCAGTACCAGCACCACCTGCAGCGGCTCCCAGGATTGCTGCGCTACCTGGGCGAGCGCTGCGCCGACCCTCTCGGGCCTGCGGGTGGCGAGGAGGACGCTCACCGTCGGTTCCGGTGGAACGCACTGATCCAGTTCGCCGAGGATCAGGCTCCACCGCTGTCGCGGGGCGAAGCGTTCGAGGGCCGCACGCCGCAGGTCGATGGATTTCGACTCGCGCTGCACCGGCGCCTCCGCCGGGTCGAACCTCCCGATCAGGTCGACGATGTCGCGTCCGATCATCTCCCCGACGTCGGCCGGAAGATCCCGCGCCAGCATCGGGACACCGGCAACAGCGAGTTGCGACAGCCGAGCGCCCAGCTCGTACCGCAGGGACTGGAACCTCGCGCCGTCGACGACGAGATACGGCGCGTTGCGCAGGGACGCCAGCTCGCGCTCCGTCAGGCCTCCTCCCCCGACCACAGCTGCCGGCACCAATTCTGCGATCCCACCGTCGGCGTCGGGGAGGAAGCCGCGCGGGCTGATCACCGCCGTGTCGACGGGCGGTAGATCGGCAGGCCCGGGAGTCCAGACCGTCGGGGTGATGCGTCCTTCGACGCGCGGCAGGGAGCTCGATGGCTGCCCCACGATCACGTCGACGGCATAGATGTCGTCGTCCTCGGGATTCAGCAGTTCAGGTGTCATGAGGCTTCCCACCGGATCACCGGCGAGCCAGGAGCGGTAGCCCGGATCCGTGATCCCCACCCGCAGGCCGCCGAGTCCCTCCGTGGGCCCGGATTCGAGCGCCTCGCGGAGGGCCGCGGTCGCTGCGGCGTGGACAGTGACCCACGTGCCGCCGTCGATCACGGTGGCGAACCCGAAACCGCTGACTGTCTTCCCCGCCACGGCCGCCTTCGAGACCAGGTGCCGCGGGGTCCACGCGTCGGCCTCCTCGTGGGGTGCATGCCCTTCGATGAGGAGGATGAATCGATGGGCCTTCCCTTCGCTCCGGAGCAGGGGCAGCAGGCTCCGGGCTTCCGCCAGCGACCCGGCGCGAACCGCGTACGTACCCCACCAGCGCGTATCGCGGGGCGTTTCGTGGTGCCATGCGGCACCGTCCTCGGTGGAGCGACGCTGCCACGGCGTGGCTGCGTAGTCCAGCCCGAGCTCGGTGATGAGGGGTGCGATGGGTCCGCTACCGAAGCCGACGGCGACGCTGGTCAGGGTCACGAGCTGCGCGTCCTTCGCAGCATCGTGACCGCGCGGCCCGTCACGTGCGCCGGGCCGCGCCGGAGTGCGGCGTACACGCGCGCTGCGCCCCGCTTGGGGAGCACTCCCGCTTCCATCCGGCGTCGCGCCTTCTCCGATCGCGCGAGACGGGATTCCAGGTCGCGGATGCGCTCCTCGTAGTCGCGGCGGACGCCCGCGTCGCCCGCATCCCGCACCACCACGGTGAGGTCGTGCCTGCCCGCAGGTCCCTTCCGGACGTGCAGCCGGGGCGCCGGACGCAGGTAGTCGTGCAGCCCGAGGGAACCGCCCGCGACCCACCGCTCCGTGCCCGACGTCCGGACAGCCGCCTCGGGGTCACCGGTTGCCTGCAGCCTCGCGAGGATCGCGGTGTCCCAGAGTTCGGCGGAGGCGGACTGTCCGTCCACCAGCGCTCGCACGCAGGAGGCGCCCGTGAGGCGGATCGCGTCGACATAGGCCTCCAGTGTGTACATGCCGACCCGCGTCCCTGCGGGCAGGACGAGCGTGTAGGTGGTCGCGGCAGGAGGGGCCGCCGTCGGAAGCCAGTGGAACCGCGCGTCGGCCCCGACCCAGCTCCGCACTCTCGGGGTGCTCGCTGCCGACGCACCCACCACGTGCACCGTGAAGTCCTGGGCCGCCGAGGTCAGCAGGGACGCGATGGTTGCCGCCACGGCGAGTTCCGGCGCGGCTTCTGCGCGGACGACGACGCCGATGAGCGGGCTGGCCGTGCGCGGACCGTGGACTGGCTTGAGCTCGATGCCCAGCGCAGCGAGATCGTCGGTGATGGAGACCACGCCGCGCTATCCCACCGATCCCGGCGCTGCGAGGATCGGGTGCACCAGCGCGCCCTCGGACCGCTTCGTGCCCCAGACGCCCTTCGTGTCGATGACCAGTCTGCCCTCCAGCTGCGCTGCACCGACGTCGAGGAACGCATCGTGATCCACCAGCAGCAGCACGGCGTCCGCCGCTGCGAGGGCTTCGTCGAGGGAACTCATCGCGTCGATTCCCGCGGATGCAAGCTTCGCGGGAAGCGTCCTGACATGGGGATCGACCGGCAGGATCCTCGCCTGCGGCAGTCGGCGCGCAAGCTCCTGGACGATCGTGACGGACGGCGATTCCCGCACGTCGTCGATGTTCGCCTTGAACGTCAGTCCCAGGACGGCAACCGTTGCATCGGTCCGATCCCCGAGCAGGGAGATGACCCTGCTCACCACGTGGTGCGGCTTGGCGTCGTTGACTTCCCGCGCCGCGCGGATGAGCCCGGATTCCTCCGGTGCGGAATCCACGATGAACCACGGATCGACGGCGATGCAGTGCCCGCCCACTCCGGGGCCGGGCCGCAGGACGTTGACGCGGGGGTGGTGATTGGCCAGCTCGATGAGTCGCCATACATCGATACCCAGGCGATCGCAGATCACCGACAGCTCATTGGCGAAGGCGATATTGACATCGCGGAAGGTGTTCTCCACGAGCTTGGTCATCTCTGCCGTGGTGGAGTCGGTGAGCAGGATCTCGCCCTGGCAGATCACCTCGTACAGCTTCTTCGCCCGGTGCCCTCCCTCCTCGGTCAGGGCACCGATCACGCGATCGTTCGTGGCCATCTCGATCATGATCCTGCCCGGTAGCACGCGCTCGGGCGAGTGGACCACGTGGACGTGCGCGCCCCCCTGCGCTGCTGCGGCCCACAGATCCGGACGCGCCCGGGCCAGCTCGGCCTCCAGCCGTTCGGTGGTACCGGGCGGGGAGGTCGATTCCAGGATGACCAGCTCACCACCACGGAGTTTGGGGGCGAGGGCCTCGACGGCGCTGGAGAGGTAGGAGAGGTCGGCGCCGTTGCTCTCCGCCAGGGGTGTGGGGACCGCGATGATGTAGGCGTCGGCGAACGGCACCTCCGTCATCGCGACGAGATTGCCGAGAGTCACGGCCCCCGAGACCACCACACCCATATCGGGCTCCACGAAGGGCAGTTCCCCGCGGTTCACGGCGTCCACGGTGGACTGCTTCACGTCCACCCCGGCGACCCGCATGCCCTTGGCGGCGAAGATGGCCGCGGTCGGCAGCCCGATGTAGCCGAGGCCTATCACGGCCAGATTGAAAGCCTGAGTCTGCATTGTTCCCCTAAACGGTGACATGGTCTGCGGGTGGGCCGAAGAACTGGATCTTCGATGACGCCATCAACTGGTCGCTGGTGATGGACCAGGTGTGCGAGGCAACGTCACGGCGGCGCAGCTGACAGTAGTTGAAGCGGTCGGCGGAGTAGATACGGGCACCGGCATCGATGGCATCGGCGAGGAACCGGGTGTCCTCGCCCGTACGCAACGGGTGGAAGGGCAGGTCCCTGAAGGTCTGCGTCGCCGCGAAGATCGTGGGACCCGCGACGGCTGAGACGAAGCGGTGCTCCAGCTGGGCGTTGCGCAGGATCGTCGCATCCGGGCCGGCGAGGTGCATGTAGTGGGCTCTCTTGCCCACGATCTCCGCCCCGGAGTACATTCTGGCGTGGGTGAGATCTCCGAGGTACTGCGGCGCGTAGACGTCGTCGTCGTCCCACTTGGTGGCCAGATCGCCATCGGCAGCGTGGACCAGGGCATTGAGACACTCGCCGAGGGACGTGCCTTCCGGTTCAAGCAGGAGGACGGCGTCCGCCAGGCCCGCCTCACGGCACTGATCCCGGAAGGACCGGGCGTCGATGTCGAACCCGTGCGCCAGGTACACCAGCTGCACATCCACGCCCTGCTGGCCCGCCACGCCGTCGATGACATGCTGCAGCTGGTGCGGACGGTAACTGGCCGCGAGCACCGAGATGACCGGCCGCGGCGGCGGGGCGGCACTTCCCGGAAGTACCGCCGCCGCGATACTTGCTGCCCGGTGAGTGTAGGTGTGCGCGGACCAGATCAGCCGCTGGGCCCGGTGGACCGATCGCTCGGAGTACTCGGGGTTCGCCGAGAGAGCCCGCAGCAGATCCACTGCCTCCTGGCGGGTCGAGGCCGTCAGGATCTCGCCGCCCGGGAAGAATTCGCTGATGGCCACACTGGGTGTGGAGACCACACTCGTCCCCGCAGCGGTGATCTCGAAGATCCGGCGGGCGCACATCGATGGGGAGTCCGTGACCGAGTTGACGTTCAGGAAGATCCGGTAGGCCTTGTAGGCTGTGAGCATCTGCGGGTACGAGAGGCTTCCCACCACGTACTTCCTCAGTGCGGCGGGGAACTGGTACTGCTGCTCCTTCCCCAGCTGCCGCGAGAAGATCTCGAAGCCGTCCTTCGTCCCTGCCGCTGCATCCGCGGCGGCGCCCAGCAGGTACTCCATCTGGCGTCGGCGATCCGGGTACTTGTGCGCGAAGTACATTCCGGCGAAGGCCATGCCGCGCGCATGCCAGCCGTGCCGTGGCCGCACCGGATTGTGGATGGCCGGCTGGGCGGCGAAGGGAAGCACGGACACCCTCTCGTGCCCGAGGTCCGCGTGGTAGGCGGCTACCCGGTTCACATCGGTGGTGAACACGTGGTCGAACAGGCGGGCTGCGGGCAGGAAGTCCTCGTAGTGCGGGGGATCCTCCTTGTTCCAGAAGACGCAGGGGATGCCTGCAGCCCGGCAGCCGGCGGTGAACTGCACCAGCTCCTGGCCCGGCCCGGCAGGGCCGGTGATCTTGCCGCGCCACAGCCCGCCGTTCCCTGACCACGCGGATTCCACGACCACGAGGTCGAGCTCCTCCTGGTCGAGCTGGGCCTGCCAGGACCGCGGGTCGATGGCGATCACGGTCCATTCCGAGGCGAACGCGGCGGCGGAGAAGTCGTCCATGATGATGCCGACGCGAAGTTCCGGGCGGCGCGGAGCGGAGCCTGCCACGGCGCTCGCGCGGAACACCAGCCGACGACGTCGTCCGAGTCCACGCCAGACGCCCTCCGCCCCGCGTACCCCGGCCAGCTCCGCCTCGTCGCGCTCCGGGGAACTGCGGTGCAGATAGCTCCTGACCTGCTGGAGTCCGCCGCGGCGCGCATGCCAGAATGCGCGTCGCCAGTAGGCCACCCTCCCCATGACGGCCACGACTAGCTGAGCCCCTTCGAGCGCCCGGAGCTCAGCCTGGTGCGCAGGGGGGGCACGGTGGACATCAGTTCGGCGCGGATCTGGCGACCGTAGTCGGCGTTACCCTCGTTGATGCGCCAGATGAAGTTCTTGTACTCCTTGGCCACCTCGTCCGGAGGGCCATCCATGATGAAATCGCCCTTGTCGATCCAGAAGGCCCGGTTGCAGGTGGACTTGATGGTCTCGAGGCTGTGGCTCACGATGAACACCGTCCCGGCCTGGTTCGTGACCTGGTTCATGCGCTCCTTCGACCTGTCCTTGAACTGGGCATCCCCGGTGTTCAGTGCCTCGTCGACGAGGAGGATCTCCGGATCGACGGCGGCGGCGATGGCGAAGCGCAGGCGTGCACCCATTCCGGAGGAGTAGGAGTTCATGGAGTGGTAGATCTCGTCCTCCAGGCCGGACATCTCCACGATGTCGTTGAACTTGGCGTCGATCTGGGCGTGCGTCATGCCCATGGCCAGACACCCCAGCCGGATGTTCTCGGCGCCGGAGATCGAGTTGATCAGGGCGGCGTTCACGCCGAGCAGGATGGGGTTGCTGGCCGCATACACCGTCCCCGTGTCCGGGATGATGAGCCCGGCCAGGACCTTCATGAGCGTGCTCTTGCCGGAGCCGTTGCGGCCCAGCACACCGATGGAGTCCCCCTGGTTCGCGACGAAGGACACGCCGCGCAGCGCCGTGGTCCGGACCTGCCCGCTGATCAGACCACCCTTCCGCAGGCCTCCGAGCAGTGGCCTGGGAGTGGTGGTCCTGCCGCTCGGCTGCTTCTTGGTCCGGTACACCACGGAGACGTCGTCCGCTACGACCGTGGGTTCATGGGCCGCGCCGTCCCCCGTGCTAGACGCGGCCATAGGATTCCTCCCCCCGCCAGAACACCAGGAGCCCGGCCACGAGGGCGCCGACCGCGAAGAGAGCCAGCACCGTCCAGTCGCGCAGCGACGGAGTGGTGGCGTAGAGGAGGGAGTCGCGCATGCTCTTGATGACGAGATAGAGCGGATTGAAATCCATGATCGTCTTCACCACGGGGTACTGGTTGAAGCGCTGGTCGGAGAAGAAGACCGCTGAGGCATACATCCAGATGCGCATCACGAAGGACAGCAGCATCCCCACGTCCGGGATCTTCAGCACCAGGGGTGCCAGCAGCATTCCGACCCCCAGGTTGAAGACGAACTGGAGGAAGATGGCCGGCAGGATGAGGAACCACCGCCAGGTGATCGCCTCGTCCGGTGGGGCCAGGAGGACGAACAACAGCATCACGATGGTCACGGGGATACTCGAGAGCAGCTCCCGCACGTTGATGGCGATGGGCAGGGACGCCCTGGGGAACTGGAAGGCCCGGATCATCGAGGTGTTCCCCGTCAGCGACTTCGCTCCTCCGGTGATGGACCGCGTACTCATCTGGAAGGTGAAGACGCCGATGATCAGGTAGCCGATGAAGTTCTCGATACCGCGGCTGGTGTTCAGCAGCAGACCGAAGATGAGATAGAACGTCAGGCCCGTGAGCATGGGTGTCAGGATCAGCCAGGCGCTGCCGAGGATGTTCTTGTCGTTGCCGCTCTGGACCCTCGCCTTGGCGTCGAAGAAGATGAAGCTGCGTCTGTTCCAGAGCTGGCCCAGATACTCCACGAAGCCCGGACGCTGCCCCACCCTCCGCAGCCGGCCGAGGTCGATGGCGACGTCGACCGGCGGCGCTTCGGTTCGATCTTCGATGCTCATGCGACGGAAACTCCCAGTTCATCCAGCTCATCGTTCAGTGCGACCGCATTAGCGGCCCACGTCCGCTCCTCGAGCATCCGCGCCCGACCGGCACGCCCCATGTCTGCAGCCCGTCTCGGATCAGCCAGGAGCGTGGCCAGCGCGTCGGCCAGCGCCGCGGCATTCCCGGCTTCCGTCAGAATACCCGTGACGCCGTCCTCCACGATCTCCCTGAGGGCGCTCAGATCCGATGCGACCACAGGCCGGGCACAGGCCAGTGCCTCCACCGGCTTCAGCGGCGTCACGGACCGGGTGACCTCGAGGTCCTCCCTGGGGACGGCGAAGACGTCCAGGGCCCGGTGATAGCTGACCGCGAGGTCGCGAGGCACCCGCCCCGTGAAGATGATGCGGTCCGCGTAGCCGCTTCTCTCCGCCTGTTCGCGGAGCGAGGGACCGGCGACACCATCACCGACAATGAGCAGCCTGAGCTCAGGATGGTCCGCTGCGAGGAGCACGAAGGCCTTGATCAGGTGACGAAGACCCTCGTAGGGCACGAGGCTGGACACGGTGCCGATGTACTGCCCGCGAGTTTCCAGCCCCACCGCGTGCCGGGCTTCGGTCTGGCCCGGGGGCTCCGTCAGGAAGTCACCACCGACGGCGTTGGGCAGCAGGAGGATCTTGTCCCCGCGCACCCCCACCGCCTCGAGGTTGTCCTTCATGGCATGTCCCAGGGTGACCACGAGGCCGGCGTCCTTCATCACCTCGGCCTCCCGATCCTGGAACAATCGGTACTTCTCACTGCCCCGGGCTGCGGGACCCCGCACCGAGGCCCAGGTATCGACCAGCTGCCCCCGCACCTCGTACACCCAGGGGATGCCGAGCGCACGCGCCACCTCGCGGGTGATGAGTCCATTCAAGAAGTCGGTCGTGGTGTGCAGCACGGCGGGCCGCAGGTCCAGGGCCAGGCGCAGCACCAGTTCGGTCTGTCGCTGGATGCGGGCATCGAACCCGGTGGGCACGATCGCCGGCAGGAGGCGGTGGTAGGTGACTCCCCCGAGCCTGTCCTCGCGCCCGGCTGTGAGCTTGCCGACCTGCACCGGATACCCCAGCCTCGTCACGGCGTGGACAGCCCAGCCACTCTCGGCCTGGGCTTGCAGGAGCGAGTGGGAGCGCTGGGCATAGCCGCTGCCGGTATGTGGCAGGGAGTTGGTCAGCACGTGCAGTACGGTGCGGCTCACGGGCGTGTACGACGACGGACCGGTCACGCTCGGGCTCCACCCCTGGTAGACGCGGAGTTCACTCTGCAACCGGCGTCTCATCGCAGCGTGGCCCGGCACCTGCAGTTCCTCGACGGCTCCCGTCATGTCGCCGTCGTACCAACGCCTGCGGGCGCGCGTGGCAGGCGCAGGTCCCGCGAGTTCGAGCAGCGCGTCCGCCCGTACCGGGTGGTGGGCTGTGAGTGCCACATCGGCGAGTACTGCCGCGGTCCGGCGTCGCACTCCTGCTGTGACGGCAGTGTCCAGTGCACGCTCGAGCGCCGGCCCGTCGCCTGTCAGGTAGGCGCCGAGAGCCCGCGTGGACCGTGTGGGGATGCTGCGGATCAGGCGCGGAGCCTGCGCGGAGAGACGACGAGGAAGCCTGCGGACGAGCTGGGAGGCGAGGAGCACCGGATCATCGCCGACGTGCTTGGCCGCCGTGGACGCGGCGAGCAGGATGTTTCGGGGAGCTATCACGGACGAGCAGCTCCCCGTGAAACCTCGCGAAGGAGGTCGACGTAAGCCTGGCCCAGCGCGGTGACGTCGGCGTTGCGCTGCACCCACAGACGACCGTTCCCGTTGACATGGAGCTGATGTCGTTCGTCCGCCAGCAATGTCCACAGGTCGGCGAGCGCCCTCGGATTCGCGGGAACCACATGGCCCGCCTCGGCGTCCTGCAGGATCTGCTGCGCCTCCCCTCGCACCATTCCGGTGACGTGCCGACCGAGTGAGAGCACCTCGTAGGTCTTGGAGGGAATGGTGGTCTCGAAGGACTTCCAGTCGTCGCGCAGAGCGATGAGGCAACTGTCGGCGTTGCGGTAGTACTCCATCACGCGTGGCCCGTACACGGGATCGTCGAAGCGGACCGGCGCGTCGATGGACGCCGCAAGGGCCATGAGTTCCCTGCGTTTGACACCGTGCCCCACCATGGTCAGACGCATCCGGTCCCCTACGAGTGCCGCTGCCCTGATCGGGACGTCCAGATGCTGGCTCTCCCCGTGATTGCCGAGGTAGAGCACATCGAGGCGTGGCTTCTGCAGCGGCACGGGCTCCAGGGGCACCAGCAGTTCGACATCCACGCCGTTGGTCACCGTCGCGACGTTCTTCAGTCCTCGCTCGCGCAGCGTCCGGGCGAAACCGTGGGTGACCGTGACCACGAGGTCTGCGCGGTCCTGGATCGCGATGATCAGCGCCTCGATGATTCCTTTTGCCCGGCCCTGCACGAGTCGCGCGTCGCGGGCCAGGTCCGGCCAGGCGTCACGCATGTCGACGACCAGGGGGCGCCGCAGCATCCGCGCGACCACGAAACCTGCACCGAGGATCGGCAGGCTCGGGACGGTGACGATGACGACGTCGGGTCGCTTGCCGAGCGCCGCCGCGGGGACCGACAGCACGGCCGAGAAGAGGTGGTTGGCGAGGCGTCCCAACCGCGTCGTACGGTGTCGGAGGTAGGGCACCCGCCGCACCCTCTCACCGAAGGCGCCCTCGTCGATCCGGAAGGGCCGACCTGCCCTGCTCCTCGGGAGGGTGCGTTTGCCATGGGGCGCGTGCGCCACGGGCGTCACCACATCGACGTCCCAGCCCTCCGCCCGGAGGGAGCGGACCAGCTGCGTCCAGCGGCGCTGAGGCGGGCTGTGCTCGGGCGCATAGGAGTGGATGAGCAGCAGAATGCGCATGCGTTACACCCCCCTGGCACGAACGAGACCGAATGAACGGAACAACCCTACCGCTCATCGGCCGCTCCCCCCTATCCGGGGCGTCCGCTCGAGGACCTCAGCCTCGCGTAATAGAGCACTCCGAGACCCACGAGCAACAGGATCACGAGAGTGCGTGTCAGCGGGTGTGAACCGATTCCCTGCGCCGAGGAAGCCTGCTCCGAGTCGGCCGCCGCTGACGAACTCTGAGTAGGCGTCGGCTCGGGCGACGCCGTTTCACGTTCGGTGGCTCGCGGGGTCGCCGTCGATGTACCCGGTGATGCTTTCGCGGTTGCCGTTGCGCTCGGCGACGACTCGTCCGGCTGGATCTCCTCCACGGTGTCGGTGGTCGGGTCCCAGCTGAGACCGCTGTACGCGAGGCTGCCCGGGAGCACCAGGAAGTTGGTGTCGGGATCGATCAGGTATCCGGTGGGTGGATGGATCAACCAGCCGGTGACCGGGTCGATCGCGAAGCCGGTCAGCGGATCGATCCCGCTGCCCTGGTCCTCGGCGGGAGGAGGCTCGATGGACGGGGCAGGAGCTGGCTCCGGTGGCAGAGCGGGGGCGGGCTCAGGAGCTGGCTCCGGTGGCGGTGCCGGGGCGGGCTCAGGAGCTGGCTCCGGTGGCGGTGCCGGGGCGGGCTCAGGCGCCGGCGGGGGTGGCGGTGCCGGGGCAGGCGACGCAGAAGGCTCGGGAGCAGGCGGAGTCGTCGGTGTCAGAGCAGCCGACGGTGGCGACGTGGGTTCCACGACAGCGGGGACCGCGTCCCCCGGTTCCGTCTCCACCGCCCAGCCCGGGGCCGCCGCCGCCCCGAGAGCGAGGCCGGCGGTCAGCAGGCCTATCGAGGCGATACGCCGACGATTCCTCCTCACGATCAGTTCGTCGTCCCGGAAGCGGCGAGATACTCGCCCAGATCATCCGTCTGCAGCGCGTCGGCGATGGCGGCGATGGCGGCGTCGTCCTTGACGACGATCGACTGCCCGTCCGCTGACGTGCCGGTTCCGAGGTTCGGCAGGGTGAAGAACTCGATGTCCCCGCCGCGCACCTGGCGCAGCGAAAGGGCGAGTGAACCCGCGGCCGCTGCGTCCAGGCTGGAGTCGACGGCCACGTACGGCGCCATCCGGTCGACGACGCCGTAGATCTTCCGCGGGTCGGTGAGGGTGTTCGCGTTCAGCACCTCGCTGATCACGGCCTTGACGAACAACTGCTGGTTCCTCACCCGCTGATAGTCCCCGTCGCTGAAGGCGTAGCGCTCACGCACGAACTTCAGGGCGGCCTCCCCCTGCAGCGTGATCGGGCCGGCAGCGAAGAACTCGCCGTCGACGCCACTGGACTGGAAGGCCGCCGGATTGTTCACCTCGACGCCTCCCAGCGCATCGGTCAGGCCCTTGAAACCCTCGAAGTCGATGCTCGCCACGTGGTCCACGCGAACCCCGAACAGACCCTCGACGGTCTGGACCACGAGCGGTACCCCGCCGAGCGCCATGGCCGCATTGATCTTCGCTTCTCCGTGGCCCGGGATCTCCGTCCAGGTATCGCGCATGATCGACATGACCTGGATGTCCTCCCGGTCCGCGGGGATGTGCATCAGCATCATCGTGTCCGAGCGGCTGTCCGAGGGCCCGGCCGATTCGACGTCGTCCAGCTCCTCCGTGGCGGCACGCGAATCACTGCCCAGCAGCAGGATGTTCACGGCGTCCTGACCTTCGGCTTCTGCCTTGGCTTCGGCTTCCGGCGCCACCGTGGGGCGCGACTCCTCGGCGGGGAAGGCCGATTCGATGGTCTCCGACTGCGAGTCGAACGAGCGCGCCAGGGAGAAGATGTACCCGCCTGCCACCAGAGCCGCCACGACGACCAGCGAGCCGAGGATCAGGAGGGTGGCGCGCACGGGATGACGCTGGCGCCCCCGCGTCGCAGGTGCGTCGGTGTCGTACTCAGTCATGGGGCTCCCCAGCTCGATTCACGGTCGATCCATTGTAGGTTCTGCCGGTGGTGGCACGTCTCGTTGCCGTGGCCTGCCTAGCGGGCGGGAGTTCGTGCGAGGCGGTCCGGCGCCTGATCCGAGCTCTCGAGCAGCGACAGCAGGTAGGCCCCGTATCCGCTCTTGACCAGCGGGCCGGCCAGCGCTTCGAGTTGCGAGTCGCTCAGGAAACCCTGCCTCCAGGCCACTTCCTCGGGCACGCCGATCTTGAGACCCTGCCTGGACTCGACGGTCCTGACGAAGTTCGAGGCGTCGTTGAGCGAATCGAAGGTGCCGGTGTCGAGCCACGCCGTGCCCCTTGGCAGAATCTCGACCTGGAGTGTCCCCCTGGTCAGGTACTCGCGGTTCACATCCGTGATCTCCAGCTCTCCGCGCTCCGACGGTGACAGATTCTGCGCGATGGCGACGACGTCGTTGTCATAGAAGTAGAGCCCGGGAACGGCGAACCTGCTCCTGGGGACGGGCGGTTTCTCCTCGAGTGAGATCACGGTGCCGTCCTGGTCGAATTCGACGACGCCATACGCTGAGGGATCGGACACCTGGTAGCCGAAGATGGCGCCTCCCTCGATGTTCTCGAAGCGCCGGAGCTGGCTGCCCATGCCGTGCCCGTAGAAGATGTTGTCCCCGAGGATCAGCGCGACGGGATCCGACCCTATGTGGCCCGAGCCGAGGACGAACGCCTGGGCGAGGCCCTCCGGTGCCGGTTGCGTGACGTAGGAGAGATCGACGCCGAATCTGCTGCCATCGCCCAGCAGACGATGGAACTGCTCGGCGTCGTGCGGGGTGGTGATGATCAGGATGTCCCGGATCCCCGCGAGGATGAGCGTGGACAGCGGATAGTAGATCATCGGCTTGTCGTAGACCGGGACGAGCTGCTTGCTGATGCCATGGGTGATGGGATGCAGCCGTGAACCGGTACCACCGGCGAGAATGATTCCGCGCATACCTGAGATTATCGTGCCCGGGTCGGGCCGTCGGTGAGCGCGTGCACGTACGCGCTCAGGCGCTGCTCGGCGTGCGGTGGTGCATAACCGCTCGCCTCGAGTTTGCGCAGATCGAGGGTGCTCCGGCGAGGGCGTGGCGCAGCGTGACTGCCCGCGAAGTACTCCTCCGTGCTGACACCGGTGACATCGGCGCGGTCCCGGCCGCACAGGGCGTACACGTCGGCGGCGATCCCGGCCCAGCTCCGGGCCTCGCCGTCGTTGGACATGTTGTACGTCCCGAAGGGAGCTCCGCTGTCGACGAGGTGGACGATGGCATCCGCCAGGTCCGGGGTGAACGTGAGCCGGCCGATCTGGTCGTCCACCACGTTCGGGGAGATCCCCCGTGCCGCAAGCTTCGCCATCGTCCGCACGAAATTGTCGCCGTCGCCGATCACCCAGCTGGTGCGGAGGATGTAGTGGCGTGGCACTGTCGCGGCGACGGCGTCACCGGCTGCCTTGGTCTGCCCGTACACGCCCAGGGGCGTGAAGGGCTCGCTCTCGTCATGGGTGTCGCGTGAACCGTCGAACACGTAGTCGCTGGAGATGTGGACCAGCGTCAGGCGATGCGCTGTCGCCACCCGGGCCAGGGCTACGACGGCCACGACATTGACGTTCCACGCCGCGGCCCGTCCCTCCGGAGTCTCGGCCGTATCCACCGCGGTATAGGCAGCGGCGTTGATGATGGTGGAGTAGTCGGACCACGGACGGGCGTGCTCGAGGTGCGGGTCGAGCAGATCGAGGTCGGAGCGGGCAGCGAACTCGACGGACGGATGGTCTGCGAGGGTGCGGCGGAGGGCGGTGCCGAGTTGCCCGTCAGCGCCGACCACGAGCGTCTTCCGGGCCCTGAGCGGCGTGACGTCCGCCAGACGCGGGTGGTCGCGGTCCTTGTTTGAGAGTTCGGCGTCCGCGAGCGGAATGGGCCACTCGATCCCGGCGGTCTCGTCGGCGAGATTGAGGAACACGTACTGGTCCTGCGCGTCGGCGGACCAGTGGTCGTTCACGAGATAGGTGTACGCCGTCCCGTCCTCGAGCGTCTGGAACGCGTTGCCGACGCCCCTCGGCACGAAGATCGCCGTCGACGGATCGAGTTCGGCGGTGAAGACCGCCCCGAAGGACGGCCCGTCCCGCAGATCCACCCACGCGCCGAACACGCGGCCGGTGGCCACGGAGATGAATTTGTCCCACGGCTCGGCGTGGATGCCGCGCGTGGTGCCTCTGGTCCCGTTGAAGGAGATGTTGTTCTGTACGGGGCCGAAATCGGGCAGACCCGCGGCGGTCATTTTCTCCCGCTGCCAGTTCTCCTTGAACCAGCCCCGGTTGTCACCGTGGACGGGCAGGTCGAAGAGGACGACGCCGGGGATCGGGGTCTTCCGGGCCGCGAGGGATTTCGAGAAGTCGGGTCCCATGCGCTACTGCCCCAGCTCCGCGTACCTGGACTCGGTTGCCCTCTTCTGCGGCCGCCACCACGCCTCGTTGTCTCGGTACCAGGCGATGGTCTTGCGCAGCCCCTGCTCGAAGTGCTCGAACTCGGGCGTCCAGCCGAGTTCGGTGCGCAGCCGGCTCGAATCGATCGCGTAGCGCAGGTCGTGGCCTGCGCGGTCGACCACGTGGTCGTAGGCGTCGGCGGCCTGGCCCATCTCGGTGAGGATCAGCTCGACGACGTCCCTGTTGTTCCGCTCGCCGTCGGCGCCGATCAGGTAGGTCTGCCCAGGCTCACCCCGGGTGAGGATGGCCCAGACGGCCGAGGAGTGGTCGTCGGCATGGATCCAGTCGCGGACGTTGAGTCCCTCGCCGTAGAGCCTGGGGCGCACGCCGTCGAGCACGTTGGTGATCTGGCGCGGGATGAACTTCTCCACGTGCTGGTACGGACCGTAGTTGTTGGAGCAGTTGCTGATGGTGGCCCGCACCCCGAAGGAGCGCACCCAGGCGCGCACGAGGAGATCGGACGCGGCCTTGGTCGACGAATAGGGGCTCGACGGATTGTAGGGCGTGCCCTCGGTGAAGCGCTGCGGGTCATCGAGTTCGAGATCGCCGTACACCTCGTCGGTGCTGATGTGGTGGAAGCGCGTGCCGTACCGGCGCGCGGCTTCGAGCAACGTGTAGGTGCCGATGACGTTCGTGTCGAGGAACGGCCGCGGATCGTGGAGGGAGTTGTCGTTGTGCGACTCGGCGGCGTAGTGGACGATCGCGTCAGCGCGCTCCACCAGCGGCGCCACGGTCGCGGCGTCGGCGATGTCACCGACGACCAGCTCGACGCGCTCCGGGGGCAGGCCCTCGAGGGACGCCCGATTGCCGGCGTAGGTCAGCTTGTCGAGCACCGTGACGACCACATCCGTGTGCTTCATCAGGTAGTGGACGAAATTGGAGCCGATGAAGCCGGCCCCGCCGGTCACCAGGAGATTCTTCACGTCCTGCACTGTCTTCACGTCCTGCACTGTACCGTCAGGACCGGTCACCACGAGCCTTCAGCGGCGCCGTCGTCGGATGTGCGAGCCGCACCCGGTGCCGGTCCTGGAGAGTCTTCTGCGTCAGGACTGATGCCTGCCTCGTCCGAGCACACCGACTCCTACGACGGCGGCGACCATCACCACCACGAGACCCCCACCGATCCATGCCGCCGGGGCGAGCGCGGACGCGCGCTCGCTGTCTGCGAGAACAGCAACGGCGCTCGTGCTCGTCCGGGAGGAGCTCGGCGTAGCGGCGGGAGTGGCGTCCGACGTCGCCCCCTGGTTTGCGGCGACGGGCGGCGTGATGGTCACGCGCGCTTCCACGGTTCCCGTCGCCACTTCCTTCCCGGACCGCTCCGGAGCGGCTTGCGACTCCGTGTTGGGAGGCTGTGTGTCCTGTGTCGCCCCTCCCGGTGTCTGCGTTGCAGGTGTGTCCGTTCCCGGTGTCTCCGTTCCTGGTGTGTCCGTTCCCGGCGTCGCGCCCGGCGCCGAAGGAGCTGCTGTGGACCGTGCACCGTCCGGTCGCGGCGTCGGGACCGCGATCTCCCCGGGGATCTCGCTGACCTCGCCCGTAGCGGCGTCGTACTTCAGATTGGTGTAGATCAGGGTGTCCGCGAAGACCAGGTAGCCGGTCTCCGGCTCGATCAGGTAGCCGGTGGAGGGGTGCACGAGGAACCCGGTGCGCGCATTGATGGCGAAACCTGTGACGGGGTCGGTACCCGCCGTCGCGGTGGGGTCGCCCACAGGTGGAGCCGGTTCGCTGAAGGTGGCAACGGGCTGCGGTTGCTGTGTCTCGCTCAGCCGCGGTGTCGGTGGGTGGGCGGCGAGCGCCGGGGCAGCGGCCATGCAGCCTGCGAGGAATGCCGCCGCGAGCGCGCTGTGCATGATGACGCGCGCCGGGCGGGAAGGGTAGTGGGACATTGTTCCTCGTTCGGGCTCGCATTTTCGACGACGCCGCCGGCGGTTCTCGGCCGGCGTGTCGGGACCGGGTAGTGCCGGAGGGAACCGGATCACTGGTCAGGACAATCGGTCGCCATCGCGGATCCGTTAGCCGTCCGGTAGCTGCGGATCCGTCAGCTGTCCGGTAGCGGCGGATCCGTCGGCTGTCCGGTAGCCGGGGTTCGGACGCCTGCTGCTCGGCGGCTCCGCTTCTACCGCTCCTACCGCTCTAACCGCTCCTCTCTGCGCCCTACCGACCCGCCGCTCCAGCTCCCTGCGCCCTACCGACCCGCTCTGCGGTCCGGAGGACGAACGCGTCCGCTCCTCTAGGGTTGAAGCATGTCCGTCCCGTTCCGTGTGCCACGTCGCTGCCTTTGGCTGGTGGTTCTCGTCCTGGCCCTTGCCGGGTGCAGCTCCACCGTGAGCATCGATGCTGCCGAGGACGCCGCCGATCCGCGCTGCGCCGACGTCATGCTCGCCCTCCCTCCCGTCGTCGCCGAACACGAGCAGCGGCAGACGGACAGCCAGGCGACCTCGGCGTGGGGCGATCCCTCGCAGGTGGTACTGCGCTGCGGGGTGGGCGTACCGGGCCCCACCACCGATCCCTGCGTCACCGTGAACGACGTCGATTGGGTACTGCGGGAAGGGGATCCTGCCTGGACGGCAACCAGTTACGGCCGTGATCCCGCCGTCGAGGTGCTCTTCGACCCCGAGGAAGTGGCCTCGAGCACGGTACTCGTGGAACTGGGCAATGCCGTCTCGCGCGTGGAGCAGACCCGTGCCTGCGTGGGACTCTCCGAGGCCATCCCGCCGCCCACGGGCTGATCCCATCCCTCACTATCCAGCGCCCGCCCGAACCGACAACCAGGAGGCACCATGAAAGCCCAGCAGATATCCGACGTCGTCACCTTCCACGGGGAGGGGCCGTACTGGGACGGGCGCCGCGGCGAACTGCTGCTGGTGGACATGATGGAGGGCGACGTCCTGGTCCGGCACGAGGACGGGACGTTCGACCGCCACTCCGTGCACCCGAGCCTCGCGGGCGTCATCCGGGGGCGCGCATCGGGTGGCTACGTGATCGGCGTCGAACGCGGTTTCGTCTTCGCGGACGACACGCTGACCGCCCTCGAGCAGGGCCCGGAAGCCTTCAGCGACAGCACCGTGCGCATGAACGACGGCACCTGCGACACCGCCGGGCGCTTCCTCTGCGGCTCGATGGGCTGGGAGGGCGACTTCGGGGTCGGCGCACTCTACAGTCTCGACACCGACCACACCGTGTCCACGGTCCTCACCGGCGTCACGGTGTCCAACGGCCTGCACTTCTCACCCTCGGGCGAGACCGCCTTCTACAGCGACACTCCTACCGGGCGCATCGATGCGTTGACGTACGACGTCGGCACGGGCCGCTTCAGCGACCGGCGCACGTTCGCCCTCGTCGAGCAGGCCCTCGGGATGCCCGACGGCATGGCCATCGACGCGGAGGGTGGCATCTGGACGGCGCTCTACGGAGGAGGCGCCATTGCTCGGTACGACGCCGCGGGCCGGCTCTCGGAGCACATCACGCTTCCGACCACGAACGTCACGGCCTGCGCGTTCGGCGGAGCGGACCTCTCGACGCTGTTCATCACGACCACGCAGGAGAACATTCCGGAAGGGTCCGAGCCGAGCGCCGGGGCGCTGTTCGCCGTCGAGCCCGGGGTCGGCGGCGCACCCCTGCCCCTGTTCGCGGGATAGCGCTCCTCGGTGGCCCTCGCGTGGTCGGCTTGCGGTGCGCTCGCGGTCCGCTTGTGGTCCGCTTGTGGTCCGCTTGTGGTCCGCGCCGATTGTTGGGGGAGGAAGTTACTACACTGAGGGCTCACGCTGGCTACGACAGAAGGAATCGACATGGCAGACACACTGGGAAGCCCGAACTCCGAGCCCGAGGGCGGTTTCGAGCGGGATCCGTCGGACTGGGTCACCGGTGACGAGCCGATGACCGACGCGCAGCGAAGCTACCTCGACACGCTGGCACGCGAAGCCGGCGAGGAGATCCCGGCTGACATCACCAAGGCCGAGGCCTCCGAGCACATCGAGCGGTTGCAGGGCAAGAGCAAGCGGGTCTCCGGGGATTCCTGATCCCCTCGTCCTGACGGCGCGTCTCAGTGCGGCCCAGGTGCGTCGATCCCACTACTCGTCTGGGTGCAGTGAGAACGAAAAACCTGGGGTGCATCGATCCCGCAGCTCGCTCAGGTGCAGTGGGAACGATTGCTCCTTCCCACTGACGCTGGGCGAGGAGTGGGATCGACGCCGTCGACCCTCCTGAGATCCGGGCGTTGGTCGGCCCTTCCCACTGACAGTGCACCAGGCTTGGGCTTGAGGCGTCCGAAGCCGCCTGAGGTCCAACGCCGCACCCCCGATCCCACCGTTCAGGCCGACCCAGTGGGAACGAACGACCAATCCCACGCACGCCGCACGAGGACTGGGATCCACGCGCCCGGCACCGCGCGAGGTCTGACGCCGCTCGATCGATCCCGCTGCTCGGGCCGGCCCAGTGGGAACGAACGACCAATCCCACTTCCGGCGCTTGAGGACTGGGATTGACGCGCGAACGGCGTCACTCCCACCGATACCGCATGAGGAGTGGGATCGACCTGCCCGAAACCGCCTGAGATCCGACGCCGCACGATCCATCCCACTACCCCGACCGGCCCAGTGGGAACGAACGACCAATCCCACTTCCGGCGCTTGAGGACTGGGATTGACGCGCGAACGGCGTCACTCCCACCGATACCGCATGAGGAGTGGG
>NZ_SSWH01000013.1 GCF_004803505.1 Arthrobacter echini | reverse complement strand
CTCTCACCGAGCTGAATGTGAACCTTCGACAGTCCCATTCTCCCCGGTCAGACGGGCATTTCGTCTTTAATGACGTACTGTCACGCTGACGCTCATCGGTGGATCAAGGCTAAGAGCTTCCGCCAGTAGGTGATGTGGTGTGAGGGCGTGTTGGTGATGCGGTGCAGGCACGAGTCCTGGTAACAGAAGAGGTGTTCTACGCCATCTTCTCTTCTCCGAGGTGCTCGTGCCTGCTCTGCCATCTTTCATCATCGACCCGTTGTGGGACCAGTTCGCCGCGCTGATCCCCGAACACATCGATACCCATCCGTTGGGCTGTCACAACCCTCGCATCGATGATCGGATCGTGTTCGACAAACTCGTCCAGGTCGCGGTCCTCGGTGCGGCCTATGAACGGATCGCGGACTCGATTTGCTCAGGGACGACGATCCGCCGACGACGTGATGAATGGATTGACGCTGGTCTCTTCGATGCCCTGGAGCAGATCTGTCTGGAGGCCTACGATCAGATCGTGGGCCTCGATCTGGAGGACATCAGCGTCGATGGGTGCATCGTCAAAGCACCCTGTGGCGGCGAGGCGGCCGGGAAATCCCCAGTAGACCGGGGCAAACAAGGCACCAAACGGTCCCTGATGACCGACGGATCGGGCATCGGCGATCGGCTGCGTGATCGCGCCGGCGAACCGACACGACTCGCCCTTCTTACGTCCCACGCTGGAGAAGCTCGGCAGGTTCGAGCACCACTTCGGGGCTGGACTACCCGAGGAAATCACCGTCCATCTCGATGCCGGCTACGACAGCCAGGTCAGTCGTGACCTACTGGCCGAGCTCGGCTGCCGGGGCGTGATCAGTACGAAAGGCTTCCCGCTCCAAGCCGGCGCCCGGTGGGTCGTGGAACGGACCAACTCCTGGCACAGTCGAGGCTTCAGGAAACTCGCCATCTGCACCGAACGCCGTGCTCGCGTCATCGACGCGTTCATCGCGCTGGCCAACGCCGCGATCATCATCCGACGAATCATTCGCGAGGCCTGGGTCACCCACCGCTGGGACACCCGACCAACGCGCCGACCATAACCTACTGGCGGAACCTCTAAGCTCCGTGGGGAGTTCGTGGACGCTACAGCGGCGCGGGCTCTAATTGGGCCTCTCGGCGATGCTTGGCTCGCCCGTCAAACGCACCTGAAGCCGTCTTCGTTTCGCCCTGTGGAATCTGCCTGGCGCAACCATGTACGGCCCGCGTGGGGGCATGTAGCCGTTTCAGACGTGCGAAAGACGGCGGTGCAGCAATGGGTATCGGAGATGGGTGCCGGCGACCCAAAGTCAGTGCCGCCACGGAAGCCGAAAGGCGCGACCCTTGTTATCCGTGCGTACGGTGTTCTCGCCTCAGTCCTCGATGACGCCGTTAGCGACCGTCGGATGCTCAGCAATCCCGCCCGAGGGATCTCCCTTCCCCGGAAAGTGCGCAAGCCTCACGTCTACTTGTCGCACGAACAAGTGCATGAGTTGGCTGCTGCTAGCAAGTACCCGGCTCTCGTCCTCCTGCTGGCCTACAGTGGCCTGCGGTGGGGTGAAGCAACGGCGCTGC
Organism: Arthrobacter echini; assembly: GCF_004803505.1. Classification (GTDB taxonomy): domain Bacteria; phylum Actinomycetota; class Actinomycetes; order Actinomycetales; family Micrococcaceae; genus Arthrobacter_D; species Arthrobacter_D echini. The sequence continues at coordinate 87,106 of NZ_SSWH01000013.1, read as the reverse complement.
GGGTAAGACATCTCGACATGCTGCGGCGTCGGCTCCTCATCGAGGAAAACGCCGTGCAAGTGGGGTCGAGGATCGAGGTCGGTACCCCGAAGAACCACAAGAAGCGCACCGTACCGTTCCCGAGGTTCCTCCTCGATGAACTGGCTGCACAGTGCGAGGACAAGGGGCGCGATGCTCTCGTGTTCACGGGTGCGGACGGTAGATACCTGCGGCTCGCGCGGGTCCATGACGACAACATGAGTTGGTTTGCCGGGGCGGTGAAGAGATCCGGCGTCCCGAGGGTCACGCCGCACGACTTACGCCACACTGCCGCCAGCTTCGCGGTATCTGCTGGCGCGAATGTGAAAGCCGTACAACGGATGCTCGGCCATAGCTCGGCGGCGATGACCTTGGACGTGTACGCGGACTTGTTCGACGGCGACCTGGACGCCGTTTCGGACGCTCTAGATCACGCTGTATCGGCTGCAAGTGTGGGCAAGAAGTGGGCAAGACCCGACGCCGGATAAGAAGATAGGCCCCTACTTCCCTGCAATCTAGCGGGAGTAGGGGCCTTCTCGCTTGGCGGTGACGGTGGGATTTGAACCCACGTTGGCTTTCACCAAACAACATTTCGAGTGTTGCACCTTCGGCCGCTCGGACACGTCACCAACGCCGTCACTTTACCGGGTGGCGCGCTCCGAACCCAAAACGGCGGGCATCAGCAACCGCCGGGAACGAACCCTAGGACAAGTCGACCACGTCGTTGTTGCCGACGTCCGGCTGCGATCCGGTCACGAGTCCCTTGACCATCTTCACGGCCGAGACGACGCGGGGTGCGTCCATGGACCAGTACTCGGCCGTGTCCGCATCGACGTGGATGAGTGCGACGGCGGGATCATCGCGACCGTTCTCGAACCACGCCGAGACCGAAGGATCCCAGAGCTCGTCGATCTTCGCCTGATCCTTGGACAGCGTCGCCGTTCCCGCGACCGAGACGTAGCCCTTGCCCGTGCTCGCCGAGACGTTCACCTGCGGGTTGGCGCGGATCTCGTCGGCCTTGGGGGAGGGGTCCTCCGTGAAGAACCAGAGATCGCCGTCGAAGTCCTTCGCCTGCAGCGCGAGCGGCCGGCTCACGAGCTGTCCGTCGGCATTCACGGTGGTGAGGATCGCGATGTCGGCCTTGCCGAGGATGTCCTTGACTTCCTTCAGGCCGTCCTGCTGGTCTGCCACGTCTACTCCTTCGTGAGGGATGGTGCGGATACCCCAAGCCTACGCAGAATCGCCTGATCGCTGCACGTCGATCTCCGCCCGCTGCGCCGCGAAGAACTCCCTCAGCAGACCGGCGCACTCATCCTGCCGGACGCCGGCGAACACCTCGGTCCAGTGGTTCAGCCGGGGTTCGCGCAGGATGTCGAACACGGACCCCGAGGCACCCGCCTTCTCGTCCCACGCCCCGAACACCACCCGGGGGATGCGGGCCAGGACGCTGGCCCCCGCGCACATGGCGCACGGCTCCAGCGTCACCACGAGGGTGCAGCCCTCGAGTCGCCAGGAGTCCAGCCGACCGGCTGCGGCGCGGATCGCCTGCACCTCGGCGTGCGCCGTCGGGTCCCCGAGCTCCTCGCGCTGGTTCCAGCCCGTGCCGAGCACCGTTCCATCGACTCCGACGACGACGGCGCCGATCGGCACGTCCGCACTGGCCCGCGTGCGCAGTGCTGCATCCAGCGCCAGCCCCATCCACACGTGGTGCGCAGAACTCACTGGCTGGGGGGAGTCGGTCATGGGCCCAATGGTACTTTTGAGCCATGCGCGTACTGGTAGTCGACCATCCCCTGGTAGCCCACAAACTGACGGTTCTGCGGGACAGGGAGACGTCGTCGCCGGTGTTCCGACTCCTCACCGAGGAGCTCGTCACGCTCCTGGCCTACGAGGCCACGCGCGAGGTGCGCGTGGAGACCGTCTCCATCCGGACGCCGGTCACGAGCACCGAGGGAGTCGGGCTGGTCAAGCCCACGCCATTGGTGGTTCCCATTCTCCGCGCCGGCCTCGGGATGCTCGAGGGAATGACGCGCCTCGTGCCGACGGCCGAGGTCGGCTTCCTGGGTATGGCCCGCAACGAGGAGACCCTCGAGGCCATCACCTATGCGGAGCGGCTGCCGGACGATCTCACCGGACGCCAGGTGTTCGTGCTCGATCCGATGCTGGCCACCGGTGGCACGCTGCGTGAGGCCATCAAGTTCCTGTTCGCCCGGGGAGCCGCGGACATCACGTGCATCTGCCTCCTGGCAGCTCCCGAGGGGCTCGCCACCCTGCAGGAGGAGCTGGACGGACGCAACGTCACCATCGTCCTCGCGTCGATCGACGAGAAGCTCGACGAGAAGTCCTACATCGTGCCGGGGCTCGGGGACGCGGGGGACCGCCTCTACGGCGTCGTGGGGTAGTCTCCGCGGCCCGGGGCGCCGTCGTCTGCGAGCGGCCACCTGATGGACCCTCCTGCTTTGTTACTTGCGAGTCAACATTTGTGACGTGCAATAATTTGACCTGTGATCACCACATCACCCGCATCGGCAGCGTCGATACCGGTCCCGGACATCATCTCCGAGATCATGCGACGCTGCTATCGAATGCACGCGTAACGGTTACACCCCGACCTCCTACGCACTTCTTGCCCAACGGCGGGCTCCATCGATCATCCCGACCGGGCTCACTCCCGCATTCGCGCCGTGATGACGGCACACTCCACGAGGTGGCATCCATGTCAGTACAGCAGGGCTACGTCCATATCTCCCTCCGTTCTCCGCAGAATCGCACGGCACGCCAGCGGGTCACGCCGGCTCCCGACCCGGCCGTGCACGGCGGGTCACGTCTCCACGCGGTGAGCAGCGCCGAATCCGGACCCATGAGTGCCCCGGTCCCCGTCGTCGCGCCCACCGGCGTGCCGGGACCGCAGGCTGTCACGGGAGATACCTCCCCGCGCGGCTTCGTGCTGTACGTCGCGCTCGACGAGGCGACGGCGGCAGCGGCCGGAACCACCTTCACCGACCTGGCGCAGAACGTCCGCGCCTACGTGCGGGGTCTCGTGCCCTCGGCGGCAAGCCATGCTGCGGTGGCTCTCGCCCCGGCCGACGCCGAAGGGTCCGACATCGACGTCGTGCGTGCCGCGCTCGGGGACCCCACCGTCACCCGGCGCCAGCGCCCGGATCCGGCACCCACGCAGGTGCAGCGTGCCACGGGTGTGCTCATCGACCTCTCCCGGCGCGAGGTGCAGCTCGACGGCCGGACGCTGAATCTGACCTTCAAGGAGTTCGAGCTCCTCAATTACCTGGTCGAGAACGCCGCACGGACCGTGGGACGGGAGGAGCTGCTCAGCGGTCTCTGGCGGAACGCCGACGAGGTGCCCAACGAGCGCACCATCGACGTCCACATCCGGCGGCTGCGGGCCAAGCTCGGACGCCTCGCCAACACGGTGCGCACGGTGCGGGGGCAGGGGTACCGCTTCTACGACCACCCGGAGGTCGTGGTCTGGGCTGCACCGGAGTACTCCATCTAGGCACGCCCTAGACTCTCAGGTATGGCCTCCCACCAGAAGAGACTCATGCTCCTGCGCCACGCGAAGGCGGAGTTCCAGGAGGGCGTCTCCGACCACGAGCGCTCGCTCAGCTCCCGCGGCCACGCCGATGCGCCGCTGGTGGGCCGCTGGATGGTGGAGCACGACGCCGTCCCCGACTCGATCCTGGTCTCCACGGCGTTGCGCACCCGCCAGACGTGCACGTGGGTCAGCAAGGAACTCGGGGACAGGGCGCCCACCCCGAAGCTGGAGGACGATCTCTACGCGGCACGTCCCGCCGAGATACTAGCGCTCATCAATCGGGTGCCACCGACCGTGACCAGTCTCCTCGTGATCGCCCACAATCCGGGAGTCCAGGAGCTCGCCATGCGGCTGGCCTCGGTCCGCTCCGACGAGCGCGCCGTCATGGACCTGGCCACGGACTATCCGACCGCAGGACTGACCGTCATGACGTTCGACGGCGACTGGGCCGAGCTCGACCGCCGCGACGCCGACGTCACCGACTTCGTGGTGCGGCGGGCCGCGACGTTCTGAGCCGGGCACGGCCGCACCTTGCCTCAGAGTCCGTACTGCTCGAGCAGGCGAAGCCAGACCTCGCTGACGGTGGGGTAGGTGGGCACCGCGTGCCACAGCCGCTCGAGAGGCACTTCCCCGACGATCGCGATGGTTGCGCTGTGGAGCAGTTCGGCAACCTCCGGTCCTGCGAAGGTGGCGCCGATGATCACCTTGCGGTCCTCGTCCACCACGAGCTGCGCCCAGCCCGTGTAGTCGTCCGCCTGGATCTCCGCGCCGGCAACCGCTATCTCCAGGGACGTCTCCGAGGCGTTGACGCCGTCCTGCCTCGCCTGTGCGAGGGTGATCCCGACCATGGCGATCTGCGGATCGGTGAAGGTCACCTGGGGTGCGGCCACGGAGTCCGCCGTCGCCGCGAACGGGCTCCAGGGCTCCGCCGTGTCGCCGAGCTCGCCCTTCGAGCGTGCCGCGATGGCATCGGCAGTGAGTCTGGCCTCGTACTTGCCCTGGTGCGTCAGCGGAACCTTGCCGCGGGCGTCGCCGACGGTGTAGAGCCAGCCGCCCCCACCGACCACGCGCCCGGTATCGTCGCTGTCCATCGTCTTCACGTCGAACCCGAGGTCCTCGAGCCCTATGCCGGCGGTGTTGGGATGGCGGCCCGTGGCAACGAGAACCTTCTCGGCGGTGACGGTGTGGCCGTTGCCGACGTCGAGCACGAAGCTTTCACCGTCCTTGCGGACGGCATCGGTGCCGGTGTCCGTCAGGATCGTGACTCCCTCCGCGCGAAGCGCATCCTGGACGAGCTCGGAGGCCTCCCGGGGGAAGCTCTCGAGGATCCCACTGCGGGCGACGACGGTGACCTCTGCTCCCAGCCGCGCCCACGCCTGGGCGAGCTCGACGCCGGCCACGCCACCCCCGACGACGGCGAGGCTCGCAGGGACCTCGGCCGCGGACGTCGCCTCGCGGGTGGTCCAGTAGTCGAGATCGGCAAGACCGTCGATCGGCGGGATGGTCGGCCTGGAGCCGGTGGCGACGACGACGGCGTGCTCGGCGCGGTAGCGCGTCTGCGAGCCGTCCGCGCCGGAGATGGTCACCTCGCGCTCACCGGAGATCGTGGCCCGGCCGCGTTCCAGTGTGATCCCGGCGGAGATCGCCCATTCCGCCTGGGAGGAATCGTCCCAGTTCTCGGTGAAGGACGTGCGCCGTGCCAGGACCTGCTCCGCGTCGAGGGAGCCGGTGACCGCCTCGCGTGCACCGGCAACACTGCGTGCGGCGTTCAGGACCGCGCCGGGCCGCAGGAGTGCTTTCGATGGCATACACGCCCAGTAGGAGCACTCACCACCCACGAGTTCGGCCTCGATCAGAACGGCGGAGAGGCCCTTCTGCACCGCTCGTGAGGCTACGTTCTCACCGACCGGCCCGGCTCCGATCACGATGACATCAACAGTCTGGAATTCGCTCATAGGCAGAGCTTGGCATCCGCGCGGCGCGTGGGCAACCTGACGAGAAAAGGCCCCGGCATTCAGCCGGGGCCTTCTCTCGTACAGGTGCTTTCCCCTGCATGCTGTGGTGCGCGCGAAGGGATTCGAACCCCCAACCTTCTGATCCGTAGTCAGATGCTCTATCCGTTGAGCTACGCACGCAGTCGCAACAGGCCAGCCGGACATGGCTGTGCGTTGTGCGCTCTGGCGTTTCGGCCGTGGTCAACGTTAGCGTGGAATCCGCGCTCTGCATAATCGGCAGAATAAGTCTCGATAACCTATACCGGTATAGGTGACCTTTCTCACGACCGCGATACTCCTCGGGCGGAAGAACCCCGACTTCACGCGGTCCCGGGCATCGTACAGCTCATGGTGGTGCTCCGACGACCCGGGGACCGAAATAGCGCGCACCTAGCATCGGAGGACACCGAGCACCCAACGAAGGGAAGACAAATGGGCGATTCCGTGCGCCATCTCGATGACACCGTCACACATCCTGGAGGCAGTGCGCTGCCCGATGACATGCCCACCACCCATGAAGGATTGCGCGCCTGGGTCAGGAGCGTGCAGCAGATGACGCAGCCTGCCGACGTCGTCTGGGTGGATGGCTCCGAGGAGGAGAACACCCGCCTCTCCGATGAACTGGTGGAGGCCGGCACCTTCGTCCGGCTGAACCCCGACACGTTCCCCAACTCCTTCGCCGCTTTCTCGGACCCCCGGGACGTGGCCCGGGTCGAGGAGCAGACCTTCATCTGCTCGAAGGAGGAGCAGGACGCCGGCTTCACCAACAACTGGATGGATCCGACCGAGATGAAGACCAAGCTCGAGGGTCTCTTCACCGGAGCCATGCACGGGCGCACCATGTATGTGATCCCCTTCGTCATGGGACATCTCGATGCCGAGGATCCGAAGTTCGGCGTGGAGATCACCGACAGCGCCTACGTGGTGACGTCGATGCGCATCATGGCGACCATCGGCACCCCGGTCCTGGACCGGATGACCGAGCTCGACGCCGAGTTCGTCCCGGCTCTTCACTCCGTGGGAGCACCTCTGGCCGACGGCGAGGAGGATGTTCCGTGGCCCTGCAACGAGGAGAAGTGGATCGTCCACTTCCCGGAGGAGCGTTCCATCTGGTCCTACGGGTCGGGCTACGGCGGCAACGCCCTGCTGGGCAAGAAGTGCTACGCCCTGCGGATCGCCTCCGTCATGGCCCGCGACGAGGGCTGGATGGCCGAGCACATGCTGATCCTCAAGCTCACCTCGCCGCAGGACAGGACTTACTACCTCTCCGCGGCCTTCCCCTCCGCGTGCGGCAAGACCAATCTCGCGCTGCTGGATCCCACGATCGAGGGCTGGAAGGTCGAGACGCTCGGTGACGACATCACCTGGATGCGGTTCGGCAAGGAGGGTGAGCTGCGGGCGGTCAATCCCGAGGCGGGCCTGTTCGGCGTCGCCCCCGGGACGGGCTGGGAGACCAACCCCAATGCGATGCGCGCCATCGCCAAGGGGAACTCGGTCTTCACCAACGTTGCACTCACCGACGACGGCGGGGTGTGGTGGGAAGGTATGACCGAGGAGGTCCCGGATCATCTCATCGACTGGCAGGGAAGGGACTGGACGCCGGACATGGAGCACACCGCGGCCCACCCCAATGCGCGGTTCTGCACGCCGATCGACCAGGTGGACATCCTCGCCGAGGAGTACAACAGGCCCGACGGCGTCGAGATCTCCGCGATCCTCTTCGGAGGTCGTCGCAAGACCACCGTCCCGCTGGTCACCCAGTCCCGCAGCTGGGCCCATGGGATCTTCATGGGATCCACGCTGTCCTCGGAGACCACGGCTGCCGCGGCAGGCCAGGTGGGCCGGGTGCGGCGCGATCCCATGGCCATGCTGCCCTTCATGGGCTACGACGCCGGGGACTACCTCCAGCACTGGCTCACGCTCGGCGCGGAGGCGAACCAGGCTCGCCTCCCGAAGATCTTCCTGGTGAACTGGTTCCGCCGGACGGCCGAGGGCGGCTTCGCCTGGCCGGGCTTCGGGGAGAACTCACGTGTGATCAAGTGGGTCATCGAACGGCTCGAGGGTACCGCCGATGCCGTGGAGACTCCGATCGGCTTCGTCCCGACCGGTGACTCCCTCGATCTCACGGGTCTCGACATGAGCCCCGCGGAGCTCGAGACCGCCGTCCACGTCGATGCTGCCGAGTGGGCCGAGGAGCTCGTCGGGATAGAACAGTGGTACGAACGTTTCGGGGAGTCCCTGCCCGAGGAGCTGAGGGATCAGCTCGAGGGACTGAAGGATCGCTTCAGCACCGTCTGACCCACAGCGCACCAAGGACAGGCCCCCTCCGTCGACGGAGGGGGCCTGTTTCGTTCTGCAGTTCGTGCAGGCTCGGGTTCAGTCCCGGATCACGGCGAGGACACGTTCCACGAGCTCCTCGAGCGTGTCCTGGTCCTCCGCCTCGGCATTGAGGCGGAGATACGGCTCGGTGTTGGACGGGCGCAGGTTGAACCACCAGCGCCCGTGCCCGGGGGTGAAGGTGAGCCCGTCGAGGTCGTCCACCACCACGCCGTCCTGCGCGAACTCTGCACGTGCCCGCTCGATCGAGCCCTGCACGTCCGCGACTTTCGAATTCACCTCACCGGAGGAGAAGTACGGCTCGTACTCGCGTCCCAGCTCCGACAGCGGTCCGTCCTGCTCGCCGAGCGCTGCCAGGACGTGCAGGGCGGCGAGCATCCCCGTGTCGGCGTTCCAGAAGGTGCGGAAGTAGTAGTGGGCCGAGTGCTCCCCCCCGAACACGGCACCCTCCCTGGCCATGACCGCCTTGATGAACGAGTGCCCCACCCGCGTGCGGACCGGGCGGCCGCCGTCCTCGAGGATCAGCTCGGGTACCGCCCGGGACGTGATGAGGTTGTGGATGATCGCGGGCTCGGCTTCCCCTGCGGCCTGGGCGCGGGCGATCTCCCGCCGGGCGATCATCGCCGTGATGGCGCTGGGAGAGACGGGTTCGCCGCGCTCGTCGATGATGAAGCAGCGGTCGGCGTCGCCGTCGAACGCTATGCCGATGTCCGCGCCGTGCTCGACGACGGCCGCCTTGAGATCACGCAGGTTCTCCGGCTCGAGCGGATTCGCCGGGTGGTTCGGGAACGTGCCGTCGAGCTCGAAGTAGAGCGGGACGATATCCAGCGGCAGCGCCTCGAGGAGGCGGTCGCCCAGGACGGCGGGGGTGGTGAGGCCGGCCATGCCGTTGCCGGCGTCGACCACGATCTTCAGAGGTCGCGACGAGGACAGATCCACCTGGCCGCGCAGGAAGCGCGAGTACTCCTCGAGGATGTCGCGCACCCCGGTCCGGCCCCGCACAGCCGCCGCCGGGATGCTCCCGGCCTCGAGGTACGCCTCGGCGCGCGCCTGCACGTCGTCGAGGCCCGTGTCGGAGGACACCGGGACGGCGCCGGGCCGCGTCAGCTTCATGCCGTTGTACTGGGCCGGGTTGTGGCTCGCGGTGAAGGTGACGCCCGCGGCGTCGAGGGTGCCGCTCGCGTAGTACAGCTCGTCGGTGGAGATCAGGTCGAGGAAGAGCACGTCCGCGCCCCGGCGGGTGGCCCCGTCGGCGAACGCCCTGGCGAAGGCGGGCGACGACGGGCGCATGTCACCGCCGACCAGGACGGTCTCGCCTGCCAGCCCCAGGGAGTCGACGAAGGCTGCGCCGACCGCCCGCACGGAGTCCTCCGTGATGGTCTCCCCGACGATGCCGCGCACGTCATAGGCCTTGAAGGATGCGGAGAGATCTAGGAGGGTGCTCACGTCTGGAAGTGTATCGGGGCCACGGAGGGCCGGTTGTGCACAGAGCGGGTGCACCTGCGGTGACTGGGGGAGCGGCCTGTGATACTGGAGCGATGTCGTCGACCACCACACTGTCCGAGCAAGCCACCAGCATCCTGCACACCCTCGTGGGGTCGCCGGACGCCCGGTTCCACGAGGGGCAGTTCGAGGCCATCGAGGCACTCGTCGAGGACGGCCGGCGCGCGCTCGTCGTCCAGCGGACCGGGTGGGGGAAGTCGGCCGTGTACTTCGTGGCAAGTCTGCTCCTGCGGAAACGGGGCACGGGCCCTACCCTGATCGTCTCGCCCCTGCTGGCCCTCATGCGCGATCAGGTGGCAGCGGCAGCGCGGGCCGGTGTCCGTGCGGAGGCGATCAACTCCGCGAACCAGACCGAATGGCAGGAGATCACGGCCAGGCTCGGCGCCGACGAGGTGGACGTCCTCCTGGTCTCACCCGAGCGGCTGAACAATCCGTCCTTCCGTGAGCTCTACCTGCCCGAGCTCATCCGGCACACGGGCCTGCTCGTGATCGATGAGGCGCACTGCATCTCCGACTGGGGGCACGACTTCCGCCCCGACTACCGGCGCCTGCGAGAGCTCATCATGGGTCTGCCGCAGGGTGTGCCGGTCCTCGCCACCACCGCGACGGCGAACTCCCGCGTGGTGGCTGATGTGGAGGAGCAGCTCGGCGCCGGCGGCACGGAGGTCTTCACCCTGCGAGGCGAACTCGCCCGGAAGTCGCTGCGTCTGGGGGTGCTGCGCCTGCCGAGTGCGCGCTCACGCCTGGCCTGGCTCCTCACCCATCTGTCCGACCTCCCGGGCAGCGGGATCATCTACGCGCTCACGGTTTCTGCGGCCGAGGACACCGCACGCCTGCTGCGGGAGAACGGGCATACCGTGCGCGCGTACACGGGCCGCACGGACCCGGCCGACCGTGAGGCCGCGGAGGCGGCACTGAAGAACAACGAGGTCAAGGCGCTCGTGGCCACGAGCGCGCTGGGCATGGGATTCGACAAACCCGATCTCGGTTTCGTGGTGCATCTCGGTGCGCCGTCGTCACCCGTCGCCTACTACCAGCAGGTGGGTCGCGCCGGGCGCGGGACGCCGAACGCCGACGTCCTGCTGTTGCCGGGCGCCGAGGACCGCGACATCTGGGAGTACTTCGCCACGGCGTCCATGCCGTCGGAGGATGCCGCCCTGCGGGTCCTGGATGCGCTCGAACCCGGTGTCGTGCTGTCCACCCCGGCGCTGGAGACGCGCGTGAATCTCAAGCGCTCACCGCTCGAGCTGCTCCTGAAGGTGCTCGACGTCGACGGCGCGGTCCGGAAGGTCACCGGGGGCTGGGAGAGCACCGGGACGCCCTGGACCTACGACGCCGAGCGGTACGACCGCATCCGTGAGGCACGCGTGGTGGAACAGCGGGCGATGCTCGACTACGAGAACACCACGCGGTGCCGTATGGAGTTCCTCGCCCTGTCCCTGGACGATCCATCGGCCGAGCCCTGCGGCCGCTGTGACAATTGCGCGGGCCCGTGGTACTCGGACGAGGTGGCGCACGACGCCTCCGACTCCGCGAGCCAGGCCCTCAGCAGGGTCGGCGTGGAACTTGAGCCCAGGGGCCAGTGGCCCAGCGGCATGTCCAAACTGGGTGTGCCCCTGAAGGGCAAGCTGAAGCCGGACGAGGTCAGCCTGCCCGGGCGGGCGCTGGCACGCCTCACCGATCTCGGCTGGGGAACGAGACTCCGTGAGCTCCTGGCTGACACCACCGCCGATGCGCCCCTCGATCAGGCCGTCGTCGACGCCGTCGTCCGTGTCCTCGCCCAGTGGGGGTGGCAGGAGCGCCCTGTCGCGGTGGTCAGCGTGCCCTCCCGGCGCCGCCCCCAGCTCATCGGATCCCTCGCCCAGGCGCTCGCCGGGGTGGGGCGGATTCCCTACCTCGGACAGTTGCAGACGCCCCACGGCCCACCGCAGGGTGCGCCCGGAGGCAACAGTGCCTTCAGACTGGCAGCGGTCTGGGACCACTTCGCCGTGCCCGCCGAGGGCTCGGCGTGGTTCGCGGCGAACCCGGGACCGGTCCTGCTGGTGGACGACATCGCGGACAGCCGCTGGACCATCACCGAGGCGGGCCGGACCCTGCGGGCGGCGGGGGCGTCGGGAGTGCTGCCCTTCGCGCTGGCACTGAAGGCCTGACCCGGCGTCGGGACGCACTGTTCCACGAAAAAGGACGTTCCACGAAAAGGACCCCCTGTTTCCAGGGGGTCCTCGTGGCGGAGACGGGGGGATTTGAACCCCCGGTAGGCTTTAGGCCCACACTTCATTAGCAGTGAAGCCCATTCGGCCGCTCTGGCACGTCTCCAGCAGCTATCGCTAGCCTGCCAAGGGTACCCAGAACGCAAGGGCACAAGCAAAACCACGCCCGCGAGATCCCGGCAGAGGGAGGCCGCTCAGAGCGCCCCGGTCAGCGCCCGCCACAGGAACTCGTAGCTCAGGGCGTGCATCCGGGCTGCCTGCCGATTGTCCGCGGCGCCGGCATGCCCACCTTCGAGGGCCTCGTGGAACCATACGTCCCCGACGCCCAGCGCCTTCATCCTCGCGGCCATCTTCCGGGCCTGTACCGGACCGACCCGGTCGTCGCTCGTCGCCGTCCAGATCAGGGTCTTCGGGTACTGCACGTCCTCCCTCAGGAGGTGGTAGGGCGAGAACGAGCGCACGTACTCCCACTCCTCGGGTTTGTCGGGGTCACCGTACTCGGCTATCCAGGAGAATCCGGCCGAGAGCTTCGTGTATCGGCGCATGTCCAGCAGGGGTACGCCGCAGGAGATGGCGCCGAACAGGTGCGGGTAGGTGGTGAGCATGTTGCCCACGAGCAGCCCGCCGTTGCTCCTGCCCGTGGCGCCCAGCAGAGCCGGGGAGGTGACGCCACGCCGCACCAGGTCCTCGGCGATCGCGGCGAAGTCCTCGTACGCGCGATGCCGGTTCTCGTGCAGCGCTGCACGGTGCCACTGCGGCCCGTACTCGCCACCTCCACGGATATTGGCCAGGACGTAGACGCCGTGCCTGCCGTCCGGGGTGACGCGCTCCAGCCAGCCCCGGCCGGTGACGCCGCTGTAGGCGGGGGTCATCGAGTGCTCGAATCCTCCGTAACCGGACAGGAGAGTCGGGTTGCCGCCGTCGAGCTCCAGCGTCTTCCCGGCGATCTGGAAGTAGGGCACACGCGTGCCGTCCTTGGAGATCGCGAAGTGCTGCTCCACGGTGAAGCGGTCCTCGTCGAAGTACGACGGCGAGGACTTGATGACTGACGTGGTACCCCCGATCGTGCCCCGGTGGAGGGTCGACGGCGTCAGGAACCCGGTGGCGATGAGCCAGTAGTCGTCACCCGCGTCGTCGTCCTCGTCGTCGACCGCGTAGGCATCGACCGAGTGCAGGGGCGGGCAGGCGTCCAGCGGCTCGGACGTCCAGTTCCTCGCCGGGTCGAGGATGCGGATCTCGGAGGACACGTCGTGGAGCAGATTCAGGAGCAGATGATCGCGCGTCCAGCTCCAGGACTGCAGTGACCTGCTCGCATCCGGCGTGAAGATCGTGGTGAACGACCGGTCCCCGGTGAGGAACGGTCCGATGTCGGTCACGAGCAGCGATCCGGCGCTGTAGGTGGTCCCCGCCACCGTCCAGTCCGTGCGCGGTCTGACGAGGAGCCACTGGCGGTGCAGGGAGATGCTCGCGTCCTCGGGGACGTCGATGAGCTGCCAGGCGTTGTCCTTCCGCAGGTAGGAGCGACGGGTGTAGAAGTCGATGGTGTCGACCGCCAGGTCGCGCTCGAAGCCGGGGGTGGAATCGTGCAGCACCAGTGCCGTCAGATGATCCTCGTCCACCTCGAAGAGGGCCTCGGCGGCCTGCAGTCCGTCTCCGCGACGGAGGATCCTGACCGATCGCGGGTAGGAGCTCGTCGTCATGGACCCGGGACCGAAATCCGTGCCGACGTAGAGCGTGTCGCGATCGGCCCAGCTGATGCGGCTCTTGGCGGTCGGGATGTCGAACCCACCGTCCACGAAGGTGAGGCGTGTGAGATCGAATTCGCGGTACCGGACGGCGTCACCGCCGTCGGGGGACAGGGCGATTAGGACGCGTTCGTAGGCCCGGCCCTCCGGCGGGCGCAGGAAGAGGGCGCCGGACCAGACCCACTCGATCCCCTCGGCGGCGCTGAGCGCATCGACGTCGAGCAGCAGTTCCCAATCAGGGGTAGCGGAGACGTAGCTGTCCCAGGTGGTGCGGCGCCAGATGCCCTGGCGGTGCTCGCCGTCGCGCCAGAAGTTGTAGTAGAACGAGCCGCGCTTGGAGGCCACGGGGATGCGGTCCGTGGAATCGAGGACCTCGAGGATGCGGCGCTCGCGGTCGTGGAAGTCATCGGTGATCACGGCGCGCTCGGTCAGTGCGTTCTCCGCCCGTACCCAGTCGAGTTGCTCCTCACCGTAGATGTCCTCGAGCCACAGAAAGGCGTCGTCCGTGTCGGTGGCTTCCGGTGAGTACGTCATGGCTCCATCCTATGCAGGGGCTCCACACGCGCATCCGGCCACGGATGGTCCTCTCCGGACAAGGGCTGCGGGACTTTTCGTTACTCTTGACAGGTGGAGGACCGGAGGGGAGCGAGGGTGGCCGTCATCGGCGGCGGACCCCGCGGTACCTCGGTGATCGAACGCCTGATCGCACAGAGCGTGCAGCTCGGCGAGCAGGCTCCGCTACTGGACATCCACCTCATCGAACCCCATGAGGCCGGCGCGGGGCACATCTGGCGGACGGACCAGTCGAGGCTGTTCCTCATGAACACCCCGTGCCTCTATCCCACGGTGGTTCCCGTCGGTGCGCACGGGACGGCGGCCTCCCCCCTCCCGCTCTCCTTCGACACCTGGCGGCAGCGGGTGAAGGACGGCGCGATCCTCGTCGGTGATGCCGATCGGCAGGAGTGCAGCGCACTGGGGTCCGCGGACTTCCCGAGCCGCGCCCTCTACGGACGCTACCTGGGCTGGATGTTCGCCGAGCTGGTGCGCCTTGCGCCGCCGAATGTCGCCGTCACCCAGCACCGGAAAGAAGCCATCGGCATCGCTCGTGCGGGCGAGGCAGCAGACGGTGGGTCAGGTGCGCCGAGCTGGCGCATCGAACTCGACGACGGCACGCACATGGAGGCCGACGACGTCGTGCTCGCGCTCGGCCATCTTCCGACGGCTCTGACGCCGGAGCAGGACACACTCCGGAAGGCTGCTGCCGACTCTGCGCAGTACTGGCCGCCGGCGGTTCCCGGCGACGTCCCGTGGCACACGCTTCCCGCGGCCGAGCCCGTGCTGGTGCGCGGACTCGGCCTGAACTTCTTCGATGCCATGATCACCCTCACCGAGGGCCGGGGAGGCCGCTTCTCGCCCGGGACGGGTACGCGGCTGAAGTACGAGGCGTCCGGGAGGGAGCCGCAGCTCGTCGCCGCTTCGCGCAGGGGAGTTCCCTACAGGGCCAAGGCGGTCCTGGACACCTACATTCCGCGCAGCGTGGTACTGCGATTCTGCACCACCGAGCGTGTCCTGGCTCCTGCGCGCTCGGGTGTCCAGGCGGGCTTCGATCACGACGTCTGGCCGCTGCTGCACCGCGACGCGCTGTGGGCCTACTACTCGACGCTCGACCGGGTGGAGCCCCACCTCCGCGAGGGATCGGGCGGAGCGTTCCTCACCCAGCTCGACGACGCCCTGGCGATCGACGGTCCGCAGTGGTCCGGTGCGGTCCAGGGCGTCGTCGAACGCTGGGTTCCCGTGATCCACCGGCTCGTGGTGCAGGACCTGGCACGCCCCTTCACCGGCAGGCATTTCGCCGACAGTGAGGAATTCACGGCCGCGGTCCTGGCGCACCTGGACGCCGATGCGGAGGGATCGTCGAGGGGCGAGGACGATCCACTGAAGATGATGATCGGCGCGCTCAACGCCGGCCGCTCCGTGATCAAGCAGGCCGTCGCCGACGGCGGGATCTCCACTGCCTCCTGGCACGCCGAGCTGCAGGGCTGGTTCGAACCGCTCGTGGAAGGCCTCGCCAGCGGACCGCCGCCGGTGAGGATCGCGCAGCTCGCTGCCCTGGTCCGGGCAGGGATCGTGCGCTTCGTCGGCCCGGACCCGCGCTTCGGCGTCGACCCGGACGAGGGATTCTTCCGTGCCGCCTCACCGTGGGTCGACGGCGAGCCGTTCTCGGCACCCCGGCTCACGGAGGCGATGATGCCGGCCAACCGGGTCGCCGCGACCACGTCGCCGCTGCTGCTCTCGCTCCTCGGGCAGGGCATCGTGCGACCCAGGGTGTTCATGGCGGACGACGGCGTCCCGGTCGCCTCCAGCGGACTCGACGTCACAGGACCGCCGTACCGGGCTGTCGACAGGAGCGGATCGGTGCAGGAGTCCCTGTTCGTCATCGGTCTCCAGCTGTCCTCGGTCCAGTGGGGTACCGCCATCGCCGCCGAGGCGGGAGCGCCGCTGACCGCAGGCGGCAGGACCCTGCTGGATGCCGACGGGATCGCGGCCGCGATCCTGCTGCACGCCGGGGCCACCGACCTGGGCTGACACCGGAAGGGACCCCCACCGACGCGGTGGAGGTCCCTTCTGCACGTACCGGCTTCACGTACCTGCGTACCGGGTCCTAGCGGAACAGGCAGCGGTAGTAGCCCACCAGTTGCACCGCGTAGCGGATCCAGCCACCGATGTTCCAGGCCTGCGTGGGCGGCTTGGGCTTCACGCAGGAGGGCTTCGGCGGCTCGGTCGTCGCGCTCTCGATGGTGACCGGCAGGGTCACCGTCGTGGCGGTCGGGGAAGCGGTGAGGACGAGCCTGCCCTGGCCGCTCAGCGTCGTCGGCACCGGCAGATTCACTGTGGCGCTCCCGTTGGACACGGGAACCGAACCCAGCGGCGTCGTCGACCCGCCTGATCCCACGAAACTGGCCGCCAGCGTGGTGTTGGCGGGGCTTCCGAGCGAGGTGAGGTCCAGCCTCGACACCGCGAAGGACAGGGTGGTACCCGCCTGCACGGTCGTCGGAGCGCCCTGGACCTGGACGGTTCGGCGATCGAAGGACGGCGACAACGGGCTGTTGGCGCGGATGAAGTCGATCCAGGCGTCCCGGTCCACGAGTCCGGAGTCACGGGTGTCGGTGCCCTCGCGGAAGACCGCGAAGTTGTCGCCGCCCTGGGCCAGGAAGCTGAACGTGCCGATCCGGTACTCCTCCGCCGGGTCGAGGAACTCCCCGTCGATCAGGACCGAGGTGATCCGCGCACCGCGCTCGAGGTCAGGGTTGTAGGTGACGCTGACGTTGTCCGAGAGGCCCAGCGCCAGGAATGACCGCGAACTGCCCTCGGGCTGCCACTGCTGCTCCAGCATCGTCTTGAACTGCGCACCGGTGAGGGTGGTGGTCCAGAGGTTGTTGACGAACGGGAGCACCGCATTGGCCTCGGCGAAGGTCACGACGCCGTCCGGTGCGTAGTAGAGCTCGTTGCGGAGCCCTCCCGGGTTGACCACGCCGATCTGTGCGCCGCCCCGCTCGGGTGCGGAGAGACTGGCGCGCAGTGAATCGGCCACGAGGTTGCCCAGTGTGGACTCCGAGCTGCGGTCGTCGCGGGCGGTACCCGCGAAGGCGGTGGTGATGTCCGCCGTGACCGAGCCCACGGGCTGCTCCCCGATGCGGGACGCCTCGGCAAGCGCCGCGTCGACGATCGTCCTGACCTCGGCCACGCGCGGGTAGGCGGCCACGAGTGCTGCGTCCTCCGCGGTGGTCCGGGGGACATTGCGTGCGGTGTAGGAATCGATGTCGCCCGTCGAGGTGTCCACCGTCAGGGTGACCTGCCCGATGAACTCGCCGTAGGAACCGGTCTGCAGGACGGGCCTGGTCTCACCGGGGGCGCCGGGGATCGGACCGTCCCAGGCGTACTGCTTGTGCGTGTGCCCGGTGAAGATCGCATCCACCAGCGGCGAGGTCTCCGTGACGATCTCCGCGAACGCACCCCCCGCCGCGATCTCCTCCTCGATGGTCGCGCCCTCGACGACGCCGTCACCGGCACCCTCGTGGAACTCGGCGACGATGACGTCGGCGAGATCCTGCTCCTCGATCTCCGCGGCGACCCGGTTGACGGCTTCCACCGGATCCCCGAAGTCGAGGTTCTCGATCCCACCGGGGCTCACGAGTGTGTCCGTTTCCTCGGTGACCACACCGATCACGGCGACGTCGATCCCGCCGACCGTGATGATGCGGTACTCCTCGAGAGCCGGATCCTCCGTGCCCCTGGTGTAGACGTTGGCCCCGAGGTAGTCGAAGCCCGCCGAGTCGCTGACGCGACCGGTCAGATCGTCGAAGCCCTTGTCGAACTCGTGGTTGCCCACGGCCGAGGCCCGGAGCTCGAGTGCATCGAGAACATCGATCGTCGGTTCGTCGTCCTGCAGGGAGGATGCGAAGAGGGACGCACCGATGTTGTCGCCGGCCGACAGGAAAGCGGTCTCGCCCTCGCCGAACTCCGCGCGCAGCTGTTCGACGGTGCCGGCGAAGCGGACCGTGTTCTGGTCGATGCGTCCGTGGAAATCGTTGATGTTGAGCAGATTGATCTCGGTGCTGCCGGCACCGGGACCGGGGCCGGTACCGCCGCCGGATGCAGGGTTCGTCCCCACGATCACCGGGTCGTGGTCGCTGGAACGGTAGGGATCGGCGGCGTAGTAGTCGGTGACGTTGTTGTTGTACCGGCTGTACTCGAGGGCCACCGACTCGGCGGAGTTGATGTTCCAGATGTCGACACCGGTGACCGTGGCATCCGCCGCGGGCGAGGCGAGGACGTGATCGAGCGAACCGCTCAGGCCCGAGAACACGTAGGAGTAGGAGTCGTCCTTCTCGCCCTGGTTCACGTAGCCCGCCTCGTAGAGGACGCGCATGGGGTCTTCCTGCGTGTAGGAGTTGAAGTCCCCGGTGAGGAACACCCTGTCCGTGTTCGCGGTGGTGCGGGTCTCGTCCGCGAAGGCGACCAGTGCCTCGGCCTGGGCGACCCGGGCGGCGTTCCACGCGCCCTGGCCGTCCCCGGCGTCCGCGTTCGGTCCTGAAGCCGGAGCCGACCCCTTGGACTTGAAGTGGTTCACGATGGCGAGGAAGACGTCCTCGTCCGAACCGCCGACCGGCCTGAACGCCTGTGCGAGGGGCCTACGGGCGTTGGAGAACGCCTCGTCGTCGAGGATGACGGACTCCCCGACCGGTTCCGCGACGGCCTTCCGGTAGATCATGGCCGTGCGGATGACGTCCTCGTCGGCAGGAAGCGCCGCCGGGGAACGGACGTAGTCCCAGGTGCCCGGCGCGTCCTCGTTGAGGGCCTCGACGAGGGTCTTGAGCGCGAAGTCGCGGTCCTTGCCGAACGTCACAGAATTCTCGATCTCCATGAGGGTGACGACGTCGGCGCCGAGCGCGTTGATCGCGGAGACGATCTTCGCCTCCTGCCGCTCGAGGTTCTCCTGGTCCGCAGCACCACGGGCAGCACAGCCCCGGTTCACGGTGATCGGGTTCCCTGCGCGGTCGGTGTAGTAGGTGCAGCCCTGGAGCTCCTCGCCGGTGGTGGCGAAGTAGTTGAGCACGTTGAACGAGGCGATCGTCAGGTTCCCGCCCACCTCGGCGGGTGCTGCGGGGCGTTCACCGGCGAACTCGACCGGCTGCACCTCTGCCGGTGCTGCGCCGTCGAGCTCGGCCAGGGGCTGGAACTTCCAGGAGCTGTTGCGGTAGTCCATGACGACCGGCGAGATGAAGTCCGCGCTGTAGCCCACGCGGACCGGCTGCTCCGGCGTGAGGTAGGGCAGCACCTCGCCGCGGTTGGCGTTGCTCAGGAAGTTCGTGGTCGCGCCGTCGTCGAGCCTGATGCTGCGCGCGGCGTTGTCCGCGGCGACGGCGGCGTTCTCGGGTGTGCCCGGGGGTGCGACCTCGGTGGGCTGCAGCAGCAGGGCGTCACCGGCAGCGAGGGTGACCTCGCCGTACTGGTTCAGCGTGTAGTTGTCGCTGACCACGAAGTCGTCGGAGGGCTGGAGGAGCATGCCCTCGACCGCTTCGCGCGCCTGCTCTGTGGCAGGCAGGGCGATCCCGGAGGCTTTGACCTCCTCGGCGGCCTCGGCGAGCTTCACCGTGCCGCCGGCTGCGACTGTGAGCTGGGTCAGACCGAAGAATTCCCCGGCCACACCGGTCACCTCGACGTAGTCGCCGACAGCGACCTCGCCGACCGTGGCCGGTGAGTAGACGAAGATGGCGTCGGACGCGTCCTGGTCCGCTGTAGCGCCGGTACCGGGCGTCTGCAGGTAGAACCCGTCGAAGCCCCCCGTCGGGTAGGCGGCGGTCACCTTCCCGCGCGTGGTGACGCTCCGGCCGCTCAGCGGAGTGGCTGCCCCGGTGCCCTGGATCTCGCGGATCGGCACGACGGCGCCGGGTGCGGGAGGAGGCGTGGGTGTGGGTGTGGGGCCAGGGGTGGCCGGCGGTGCTTCGACCGCTGCGGCCGGCAGTGCGATCATCGGTGAGGCGATCAGCCCTACCGACAGCGCCACACCGAGCGCTCCCCTCCATGACGAATTTCTCATCCGTTCGATGTCTCCTTGACCGGGGTCGTGAGCGACCGCGAGCTGATCCCGCCGACCCTGGTGGGTGGGCGTCGTGGTGAATGCAGCCTGTGTGACGCAGGCGACATTTCCATCCCCGGGAGAAGCAAACCAGATCCGCGGTGGTATGGGAACCCGCGATAGTCTGAGGAGGCGGATCGGGAGGGCAGGATCAGTCGGCGGAGGGCCCAACCGGACTTCGGTGGGACGCAGGAGGAGGTCCCGCAGCGCGGAACCTCCTCGGGTGCGGAAGGTAAGGGATTCGAACCCTTGAGACGGGGTTACCGCCCACTGGTTTTCAAGACCAGCTCCTTCGGCCGCTCGGACAACCTTCCCGCGCCCAGTGTTCCATGACGGGCGAGGGAGGCCCAAATACCTACAGCGGGAGGACCAGGCATGCGCGCAGTGGTGATCGAGGGTGCGGGAGGCCCGGAAGTGCTCTCCGTGCAGGACGTCGACGATCCTGTCCCGGGCGCCGGTGAGGTGCTCATCGACGTCGCCGCCGCCGGCCTGAACCGCGCCGACGTGCAGCAGCGCAGGGGCCTGTATCCGCCGCCCGCGGGTGCGTCGACGATTCCGGGGCTCGAGGTCTCCGGGTACGTCTCCGCCCCGAACGGGTCCTCCTTCCGGGAAGGGGACGCCGTCGTCGCACTCCTCGCCGGTGGCGGGTATGCGCAGCAGGTCGCCGTGCCTGCCGGGCAGGTGATCCCGGCGCCCGACGGCGTGGACCTCGTCGAGGCTGCCGGGCTTCCTGAGACGGCCGCAACGGTGTGGTCGAATCTCGTGCTGCAGGCGAATCTCACCGAGGGCGAGAACGTCCTGATCCACGGTGCCTCCGGTGGCATCGGGGTCATGGCCATCCAGCTGAGCCTGGCCCTGGGAGCCGTACCGCACGTCACCGCCGGCTCCGAGGCGAAGCTCGACGTCGCGCGCTCACTCGGCGTACACACGCTCATCAACTACCGCGAGCAGGACTTCGTGGAGCAGCTCTCGCTGGCGACTGACGGCCGAGGCGCCGATGTGATCCTCGACGTCGTCGGCGCGAAGTACCTCGCACGCAACATCGCAGCGCTGGCGACCGACGGACGCCTGGTGGTCATCGGGCTGCAGGGCGGTGCGCGCGCCGAGCTCGATCTGGGTGCGCTCATGGCGAGGCGGGCGAGCGTCGCCGGGACCACGCTGAGATCCCGGCCGGTCGCCGAGAAGTCCGCCATTATGGCAGCGGTCCGGGACAGCGTCTGGCCGTGGGTCACGGCGGGGCTCGTCCGGCCGTTCGTGGACCGCGTCTACGACCTGGACGAGGTTGCACAGGCCCACACCTATTTCGACGCGGGAGAGCATACCGGCAAGATCCTGCTCAGGCTCTGACACCCGCGGGGGAGCGGACCCGGTGCCGGAACGGGGACCGCTGTGGAAGGCTGGCAGGACAGTCGAGAGGAAGGACGCCCCATGGCGACCAGGGAGAACGAATACGACGATCACGAGAGCGGCCTCGAGCGGGCGGCGGACAACCTCACCGAGAATCTCGCGGATCAGGTGCCAGACGGCGTCGACAACGGACCGACGGACGACGCCGACGAGCCGGCGGATCCCCGCACCAGGAGCCACTCGAGCATCAGCGAGGGGATGAACGCGAACGACGACGAGCCGCCGGCCGTCCTCGACGACGACGCGAAGTAGGCCGTAGTCGATATGCAGTAGATCAGCCGGCGGCCCCGCTGCGGCGCTCCCGCCCGCAGCGGGGCCGACGCGGGACTGCAGGGTGCCACTGGGCGCACGGACGCCGGCGTTCGGCGCAACACTCCGATCGGAGGGTAACGCCGTGTGACGTACACCTCACCACGTTGCTATCTTCGAGTGCATCACTCTTTCGCACTCGAGGAGCATCATGAGCAAGCAGCAGGGCGGGTCGCATCGGCAGGACCCGGTGCTCGCGACGGATCCGGCGTTGCCGCCGGTCGCCGTCGACCCGCAGCGGGCCGAGGCGGAGGAGCGCCACTGGACGCCGATGAAGATCGTCCTCTGGATCGCCATCGCCCTCCTCGGCGGCGTCGCCTGGACCATCCTCGCCGTCGTGCGCGGCGAGACCGTGAACGCCATCTGGTTCGTGTTCGCCGCGGTCTGTACCTACCTGATCGCCTACCGCTTCTACTCCAAGTTCATCGAGCGCAATCTGCTCAAGCCCGATGACCGCCGGGCTACACCGGCCGAGTACAGGGCGGATGGCAAGGACTACGCGGCCACGGATCGCCGGGTGCTCTTCGGGCATCACTTCGCTGCGATCGCCGGTGCCGGTCCGCTGGTCGGCCCCGTGCTGGCAGCACAGATGGGGTATCTGCCGGGCACGGTCTGGATCATCGTCGGCGTCATCTTCGCCGGAGCCGTCCAGGACTATCTGGTGCTCTTCTTCTCGATGCGCCGCGGTGGACGCTCCCTCGGCCAGATGGCGCGCGAGGAGCTCGGCGTGATCGGCGGTACCGCTGCTCTCATCGCGACCCTGACGATCATGATCATCATCGTCGCGATCCTCGCCCTCGTCGTCGTCAACGCACTCGGTGAGAGCCCGTGGGGCGTCTTCTCCGTCTCGATGACCATCCCCATCGCCCTGTTCATGGGTGTGTACCTGCGCTACCTGCGTCCCGGCCGGGTCACGGAGGTCTCGCTCATCGGCTTCGTCCTGCTGCTGCTCGCGATCATCGGCGGCGGCTGGATCGCGGACACCGCCTGGGGCACCGAGCTGTTCACACTGGATCGCACCACGATCGCCTGGGGCATCATCATCTACGGCTTCATCGCCGCGATCCTGCCCGTCTGGCTCCTCCTCGCACCGCGCGACTACCTGTCGACCTTCATGAAGATCGGCACCATCGGCATGCTCGCCGTCGCCATCGTCATCACGCGTCCCGAGATCAACGTGCCGGCTGTCACCGAGTTCGCGAGCACCGGCACCGGTCCGGTGGTCCCCGGCACGCTCTTCCCCTTCCTCTTCGTGACCATCGCCTGCGGGGCGCTGTCCGGGTTCCATGCCCTGATCGCGTCCGGGACCACCCCGAAGATGCTCGAGAAGGAACGCCAGAGCCGCTTCATCGGCTACGGCGGCATGCTCATGGAGTCCTTCGTGGCGATCATGGCCCTCGTCGCGGCGCTGTCCATCGATCGCGGCATCTACTTCGCCATGAACTCCTCGGGAGCTGCTACCGGCGGCACCATCGAGGGGGCCGTGGCCTTCGTCAACGGTCTCGGTCTGACCGGGGTCGATCTCGCCCCGGACACCCTCAGCACGCTGGCCTCGAACGTCGGTGAGGAGTCGATCGTCTCCCGGACAGGAGGCGCCCCGACCCTCGCCGTCGGCATCGCCCAGATCATGCAGGGCGTCTTCGGTGGTGCCGGCATGATGGCCTTCTGGTACCACTTCGCCATCATGTTCGAGGCACTGTTCATCCTCACGGCGGTCGACGCCGGAACGCGCGTTGCGCGCTTCATGCTCCAGGACAGCATCGGCAACTTCGTGCCCCGCTTCCGCGATACGTCGTGGCGGATCGGCGCCTGGATCTGTACGGCCATCATGGTGGCCGGCTGGGGAGCGATCCTCATCATGGGCGTCACCGATCCGCTCGGTGGTATCAACACCCTGTTCCCGCTCTTCGGCATCGCCAACCAGCTGCTCGCGGCCATCGCGCTCGCGGTCTGCATGGCCATCTGTGCCAAGCGCGGACTCTTCAGGGTCCTGTGGATCCCGGCCCTGCCGCTCGCCTTCGCCGCGGTGGTGACCATCACGGCGTCGTTCCTGAAGATCTTCTCCCCCGTGCCGGCCATCGGCTACTGGGCACAGAACGCGGCCTTCCGCGACGCCCTCGACGCGGGCGAGCAGAGCTTCGGCACCGCACAGAGCGTGGAAGCCATGGAGGCGGTGGTGCGCAACACCGTCATCCAGGGCACACTGTCCATCGTGTTCGTGGTGCTGTCCATCATCGTGATCGCCTCGGCCATCATCGCCACCATCAAGGCCTACCGGAACGGTGGAGGCACGGAAACGGAGGACGCCCCCGTGGCGTCGCGGATCTTCGCTCCCTCCGGTCTGGTCACCACGCCCGCCGAGAAGGAGCTGCAGCAGCAGTGGGCCGCCGTCGAACCGGCGAGGCGACCGGCGAGGTCGGGGCACTGATGACCGTGCCGCAGGTACTGCACCGCGCCTGTGACACCGCGCGTGAACTGGTATGGATCTTCAAGGGTGTCATGGGGGAGAACGCCTACCAGGCGTACCTCGACCATCACGAGCGCAGCCATGCCGACGGTCGGCCCATGAACGAGCGCGAGTTCTGGCGGGACAGGACCGATCGCCAGGAGGCGAATCCGGAAGGGCGCTGCTGCTAGGAAGGAGTCGACATGGCCGATCGATTCGGCGTCGGTGATCATGTCACCTGGAACTCGGAGGCCGGCCACGTCTCGGGCAGGGTGACGAGGGTCCACACGGAGGACTTCGATTACAAGGGCCACACGCGCCGCGCGTCGGAGGACGATCCACAGTACGAGATCAAGAGCGACAGGACCGATCACGTCGCTGCCCACAAGGGCGGAGCTCTACGGCTGGTCGACGAGTGAGCCGTTCTCCGCGCGGGTGGTGTGGGGCTTCTTGTTGTTGCGTCATGACCGAACTGCAGCCGGCCGGTCCCTTCGCGCCGGATCAGAACCTGTAGCGGTGGCAGCATTCTTCGCCGCAGCGAGGCAGGGCCGCAGGGATGACGCCGAGCTGGGCACCGGGGTGTGGCGGCGTGCCCATGACCGCTTCCGACGTGGGCTGGACCGGTACCACCAGATCCTCGAGGGAACCGAGGACGACGCCCTCTACAACGAACTCGTCGTGGTCGCCGATCAGCTCGGTGGCCTGCTGCCACGGGTCCGAAGGGTCTGCGTGAGTGCTCAGTCCTCGTCACCCAGTACCGGGCTCGACATTCCCGGCGCCCTCCTGCAGGTGCACCGGGCCCTGTCCCGTGCGGGAAACGCCCTGGCGACCACGGCCGAGGCCGCCGCGATGACCCGACTCGACGGCGAGCGATGGGATGTGACCTCAGCGGGGCTGGACAGTGTCCGACGTCGGGCCCAACTGGTGTTCGACGACGTCGAGGAGGCCGAGCGCGCGCTGGCGGCGATCTTCTGATCCGCTGCAACTGTGAGAGCGCCCGTTGCTGAATCCGGGATGCCGGGCAAGGATGGGAGCTGCAACAGGATCGCGCTTCCACCCACTGCTCCCGGAGGACACCATGACATCATCCCGCTCACCGCGACCCAGGTACACGCTGCTGCCGCTCGCGACAGCGGCGCTGCTCGCCCTCGCGGGCTGCACCACAGCGGACACCGACACCGCAGCCGGCGAGTCGGCCCCGGCCGTCGAGCCCTCGTCCGCCGTTTCGCTCAGTGCCGAGGCCTCCGAGTCCCCTGAAACGGGCATGTCCGCATCCCCCGAGGCGAGCGCGCTGGGCACGGGGAGTGCCACGCCGACGCCCTCCCCTTCGGCGACATCCTCTCCCACGACCAGCTCGACGGCGTCCGATGGGATCGCCGCTCCCGGTTCCGGGGCGGACGACCTCGTCCAGGCCGGGCGGACGGCGCTCGCTGCGCTCCCGGGAGGGGCGCTCATCTCCATCGAGAGTGAGGCCGGCGGGACGGCCTGGGAGGTCGACGTGGTGACGCAGGACGGCTCCGAACAGGAGATGGAGCTCTCGGCTGACGGCACGCAGATCACCACCGGGCCGGAGGTGACGGACGAGGACGTGGAGGACCGGGACAAGAACCTCGCCCGTCTGCAGGCGGCCGAGCTGGACTACGAGGACGCCGTGGACAAGATCCTCACGGTCATTCCCGAGGGCCGGATCACGGAGCTCGAGCTGGACAGCAAGCAGGGCGTGACGGTGTGGGAAGCGGACGTGCTCGATCCCTCCGACGTGAAGTACTCGATTCAGCTCGATGCCGCCACCGGTACCGTCGTCGAGAACCAGGCGGATTCGGACGACTGACCCGAATTATTTCTGCCGGCCGCCGTGCTACGCCGGCCGGCAGAAATAATTCGGCAGTACCGGTGGTTCCCGCCAGTATGACTACATCACCGCACCTCACGTTCAATGACGGCCACACCATTCCCCAGCTCGGGTACGGAGTCTGGCAGGTCGAGGACAAAGTTGCCGAGGATGTCGTGGGCAAGGCGTTCAGGACCGGGTACCGCCACATCGACACCGCGAAGATCTACGGGAACGAGGCAGGCGTGGGCCGCGCCATCGCCTCGTCCGGGCTCAGCCCGGACGACCTGTTCATCACCACCAAGCTGTGGAACGCGGACCAGGGCTACGAGAGCACCCTCAAGGCGTTCGAGTCCTCGATGGACCTCCTCGGACTGGAAACCCTCGATCTGTACCTGATCCACTGGCTGCAGCCCAAGCAGCACAAGTACCTGGATTCGTGGAAGGCGCTGATCGAACTGCAGAAGCAGGGTCGCGTGCGCAGCATCGGTGTCTCCAACTTCACCCTCGAGACCCTCAGTGAGATCATCCGCGAGACCGGCGTGACACCCGCGATCCACCAGGTGGAGACACACCCGTACTTCAACCAGTCGGAGCTCCGTGCCTTCGAGGCCGAGAAGGGCATCCTGCACGAGGCATATTCGCCGATCGGTTCCGGCAAGGGACTGCTCGACGACGCCGTGCTGCAGGACATCGCCGGCAAGCGGAACGCCACTCCCGCGCAGGTGGTACTGGCCTGGCACCTTGCGCTGGGCAACGTGGTCATCCCGAAGTCCGTCACCGAGTCGCGGATCATCGAGAACTGGGAGTCGCTCGACGTCAAGCTCGAGGACGAGGACATCGAAGCTATCAACAACCTCGACAAGGGCGTCGACGGCCGCATCGGTGCAGATCCGGCGACCTCCGACTTCGCCTGATCAGCTTTCGGCGGGTGCAGCCCGCTGTATGACGTAGAAGAACCGCCCGGCACCGGTCCGGGCGGTTCTTCTACGTCTGAAGGACCTTCAGGCAGCCTGTGCCAGGGGTGCCCGCAGCGGGTAGTCGCCCTCGAGGATCAGTTGGGCGCACTGTCCGGTGGCGGGATCGAGCACGATCGGGGCAGCGAGATTGACGGTCGTGCCCCCTGTGCCGGGATTCGCGACGACGAACAGGAGCGCGTCGGGCACATCCGCTCCGAGGACCTCTCGTTGAGCGGCGGAGAAGCGCGGACGGTACTCGGGCACGTAGCTGGCGGCGTCGAGGAGGAACAGGCGCACGTCCGGCTGATCCGTGGAGATCAGGGTGAACAGGCCCTGCGCCCCGCCGACCTCCTCCAGCCGGAACTCCGTCAGCGGAGCCAACCCCGGGGGCGGGCTCAGGAAGGTGGCCCTCATCGGAGGAAATCCAGCAGGGACGGCTGCAGCACGCGCGCCGAAACGGCCAGGGCTCCCTGGTAGGCGGTCTCCTGCATCCTGAGATCGAGGATCACCGAGGCCAGCTCGACATCCTCCACGGCCGCGCGTCGTCCTTCGAGCGCGAGGGCTGCATCGGCGATGCCGTCCTTCGCGCTCAGCAGACGGGCATGCCGGGTACCGATCGTGCTGTGCTCTGCCGTGACGTCCCTGATGCGTTGCTGCAGAGGTGCCAGATGCACCGAGACGTCCTTGCCGGCACGCAGATCAGCGGCGATCCTGTCCAGCAGAGCGAAAGCCGAGGTGGGGCCACTGCCGAAGACGGACGCTCCGTCGGCATCCACCCGGACCGTTTCCCCGGGGCCTATCCTGCGCTCCACCGTTCCTCCTCCCACGAAGGTCAGCTCCGGGGTGAGTGCGGCAGGCGTGTCGGCGTTGCCTGCGAACAGGAAACGGCCGGCGTAGCTCGCGTTCGCCTGCGCTCCGAGCTCGCCGCGCAGCGCCTGGACCTCGAGAGCGAGCGTCTCGCGGGCTGCCGGGGGAAGGGACGAGTTGGAGCCTTGCAGCGTCAGTTCGTTAACCCGGTCCAGAGCCCGCTTCGACGTCGTCATCGCATTGTCGAGCTCGGTCAGCCACCCCTCGCCGTTGGAGATGTTCCGGCCGTACTGCTCGTTCGCACGGAGGTCGGCGCGTATGCGGATCGCCTCGGCGGCAGCAGCAGGATCGTCCGAGGGCCGAGTGATGGCACGCTGGCTGGATGCCTTGTCCTGGAGCTCGGCGAGCCGTGCGAGATTGGTCTGCAGGGACCGCTGGACCCCGTAGTGCATCGTCTGCTGGGTGACACGCGTGATCATGATGGCCTTCCGCTACCGTCCGACGATTCCCGTGCGATTGATGAGGACATCGAGCATCTCGTCGATGGCCGTCATCACCCGCGCGGCGCCCTGGTAGGCGTGCTGGTACTCGAGCAGCTTCACCTGCTCCTCGTCCATGCTCACCGAGGTGGCGCCGAGCTGCTGCCTCAGGGCGGAGCCCGCCGATGCCTGGGCCAGCGCATCGGCCTGGAGTTCCGTGCGCGCTGCCGCTCCGAGGTCCGCCACGAAGACCGACCAGACCACGTCGGGCGAACCGCCGCCGGTGCCGATCCTGGAGATGGCGTCGGCAACCGATCCGTCGTAGGCGCCGGCGTCGGGTGATCCCACCGCGAGGTCCTCGCGCGTGGTCGGCAGGACCGTCAGTGATGCTGCCGCCCGATCCGGATCGAAGGCGAAGAAGGGCCCCTTGCCGGCACCGGTGTGCAGTGCGTTCACCTTCCCGGCGAGCGATGCGGCGAAGTCGTCGTACCCGCCGGCGGTTTGGGCCAGGACACCGCCTGCGTCGGCGGGAGCGAGGAGCGAGAGTGCGGCGGCGATCTCACCGCTCTCGATTCCGGCGGAGGCTCCCGGGCGGTGGGTCCATTCCACACTCACGACGCCGCCCCCGGAGCTCTGCGGAAGCTCGCCCAGCTGCCGCGATCCGCTGACCTGCAGGCTGCGGGTCGTCGTTCCCAAGACCAGCGGGTTCCCCGCCAGCAGGACGTCGGCCGTTCCGTCGCTGTTGTCGCGCACCGTGGCGCCGGTCAGCCCGGCGAGGGCGCCGGTCAGGGTTGTGCGGCGGTCGATGAGCTCGTTGGCGGAGGAACCAGTGGTGACCGCGGAGCGGATCTGGCGGTTCAGCTCCGCCACCTGGGAGGCAGCGTCGTTGACCTCCGTGACGAGGGACTCGGCCGAGGACCTGATCGAGGCCCACTGTGTGCCGATCTCGCGATAGCCGGAACCGATGCGCGAGGTGAGCGTTCCGGCGACGGAGAGCAGGGACGACGTCGAAGCGCCCTTGTCCGAGTCGACGGACAGGTCCTGCCACCCCGCCCAGAAATCCTGGAGCGATGCCGAGACGCCGGTCGTGCCCGGTTCCCGCAGGCTCTCCTCGAGAACCGAGAAGGCCTGGGCGCGCACCGCCGTGTAGCCGGCGGCTCCGGCGGTGCTGCGGACCCGTGCCTCGAGATGGGCGTCACCGAGTCGTGCGATGCCCTGGGCGAGTACCCCCTCGCCCGCACGCGCGCCGGTCGCGAACATCGAGGGCCGCACGGGAGCAACGGATGACGTCTCGAGGCGCTGCCTCGTGTATCCCGGCGTGGTGGCGTTCGCGATGTTCTGCCCCGTTACCTCCAGGCCGGCACGCGCTGCGGCAAGACCGGAATGGGCTGTGGTGATTCCGCTGAAGGTGCTCATCGTTCGGCTACAGATCCTTGTCGAGGAGGGTCGGATGCCCTCCGCCCAGGGCGGAGGCGCCGTCGGCTGCGTAGGTTCCGGCACCCACGTCGATCCCCGCCAGGGTTTCCTGGGTGGAGCGGCTGGCCGCCTTCAGGAAGAGCTGGTTACTGTCCCGCAGGGCGACGATCTGCGCCACGAGGGCCGTCATGGCCTGCAGGTGTGCGCCGAGGAGTTCCCCCCACGGCCCCTCGGGAGCGGAGAGCACCAGTTCGCGCAGCGTGGCGCCCTCGTCGACTCCCCACTCGGTGGCTACGGCGGAGCCGTGGACGGCTCGGGCGAGACCGGTGTCCCGGAGGCGTTGGAGTACCTGTTCCACCTCCCGGGTGGCATGGTGGAGCCACCGCGTAGTGCCGGAGGTCAGCAGGAGCTGTTCCTCCTCGAGTTTGAAGACGAGGAGTTCGAGGAGTTCGCGCTCCTGCCAGAGCAGCGTCGACAGGTCCTGGGCGCTCACGGTGCCACCTCCTCTCCGGAACGACGAATGGGTGGAATCGGATGAACTATCGGCACCGGGACGCGCAATGTAAGTGATGCTCTGATTCCAGCGACGCGGTATCCCCAGATACTGTCCTAAGGACAGCATCTGGGCTAGGCTGGTGGTTCAAGGACGAAGGGGGTGACCAGCGATGGACTCCGCAGCGGATCCGGTTACGGGTGCTCCGCTCGGTTATCGCTCTGCGGGCCTCGCCGCAATGCTCGAGGTGTTCGCCCTGTGGGGCTCGAGTGACTTCATCACGACGATCACCCGCGACACCGCCCCGGGCCTCGACGCCACATCGGTCACGGCGTTGACGCTGCTCGGCAGGCACGGGGCCATGCGCCCGTCAGTGCTGGCCCAGAAGCTCCGCGTGGGCGCCTCCAACGTCAGCAAGGTCACCAGGCGGCTGAGTGAGGACGGCTTCGTCGAGCGGGGTACGGACACCGCCGACGGACGCGCCGGACTCCTCCAGCTGACAGGCAGAGGGAACGAGGTCGTGGCCGGGTTCGTCGACGCCGGGGATCGCATGATGCGTGCCATCCAGGCGGACTGGACCCAGGCGGACCGCGACCGGTTCACCGAGCTGCTCACCACATTCCACACCGACGCCCTGCACTTCAGCATGGCGCAGTATCGCAAGGGAGAATCATCATGACCCGCACCTATGTAGTCACCGGAGCCGGCTCAGGCATCGGCGAGGCCACCGCCACCCGTCTGCGCGAGGACGGTCACACCGTCATCGGCGTCGATCTCCGCGGCGCGGACATCACCGCCGATCTCAGTACCGAGGAAGGCCGTGCCACCATGGCGCAGGAGGTCGAGGAGCGCAGCAACGGCTCCATCGACGCAGTCCTCGCCGTGGCCGGGATGAATGCACCCGTTCCCGCGACGGTCCTGGTGAACTACTTCGGCGCTGTCGCGACACTGGAATCCCTCCGACCCCTGATGAAGGGTTCTCCCGCGCCCCGCGCCGTGGCGGTAGCGTCCATGGCATCGCTGCAGCCCCACGACAGTGCCCTGCTCGAGGCCTGCCTCACCGGAGACGAAGCGGCCGCGTTGACCCGCGCCCAGGAACTCGCCGACGACGACAACGGCTACCAGATCTACTCCACCAGCAAGCAGGCCCTTGCCCGGTGGATCCGCCTCAACGCCCCGACCGATGAGTGGGCCGGCGCGGACATCCCTCTGAACGCGATTGCGCCGGCGGTGGTCCTGACCCCCATGACGGCAGAGCTGGTCAGTACCGAGGCCGGACGCGAACAGCTCAACAAGCAGGTGCCCATGCCGCTCAACGGTCCCTTCCCGGCGGAGACCGCGGCGTCACTGCTCACCTGGCTGACCGGTGAGGAGAACACCCACCTGTGCGGGCAGGTCATCTTCCTCGACGGCGGGTACGACGCCGTCACGCGTCAGGACAGCACCTGGTGAGGCTCCACCGATGAAGGAAGGGCGCGTCGATCGTACCGATCGGCGCGCCCTTCCCGTCCCGTCGTCACGAGTGAGCAGGGTTCCTCCGGAAAAACTTTCACCGATTCCTAACACCCACTCCGAGAACTCCGATAGCTCCTGGTGCCGGCCCATGGATGGACCGGCGCAAGCAGCCCTTTCACGGAGGAATACATCATGGGTTTCCAGATCAACACCAACACCGCGGCCAACACCGCGTACCGCAACCTCTCCAACACCCAGAACGACATCTCGAAGTCCCTCGAGAAGCTCTCCAGCGGCCTGCGCATCAACCGCGCAGCCGACGACGCCGCCGGCCTGGCGATCTCCGAGGGTCTGCGCTCGCAGATCGGCGGTCTGGGCGTTGCAGCACGCAACGCCCAGGACGGCATCAGCGTGGTGCAGACCGCGGAAGGATCGCTGACCGAGGTCCACAATATCCTGCAGCGCGTCCGTGATTTGGCGGTCCAGTCGGGCAACGACTCGAACAACGCCGAGGCCCGTTCGGCCATCAAGACCGAGGTCACGGCGCTTGCCACCGAGCTCACCCGCATCGGCAATTCGACCAACTTCAATGGCACGAAGCTCCTGGACGGCAGCGCGAACCTCACGTTCCAGGTCGGCGCAGGGAGCGATGTGGACAACGACCAGATCGCTGTGGACCTCACGGCGGCAGACATCGCCGGCCTCGGAGCCACGGTCGCGGCAATGAGCTTCGGATCGGCTGGGGACGCTCTGACGACCATCGCGGCGGTGGACGGTCAGATCTCCGCGGTCTCCCAGGCGCGCTCGGCGCTCGGTGCCGTGCAGAACCGCTTCGAGTCGGCGATCAACAGCATCAACGTCTCGCAGGAGAATCTCTCGGCGGCCAAGTCCCGCATCTCGGACACCGACATGGCGAAGGAGATGGCGGACTTCACCCGTTCGAACATCCTCTCGCAGGCCGGTACCGCGATGCTCGCCCAGGCCAACCAGATGAACCAGGGTGTCCTTCAGCTCCTCCGCTAGACGGTGAGTATGTAGGCGAAAGGTGCACGGTGGCGGGATTGATCCTGGACCGACGGTCCCGCCACCGCGCATTCGCCCATCCATGACACCCCCGCTGATCAGCCCGATCCGAGAGGTAGTTCCATGGCATTCTCCATCGACGGCATCGCCAGCGGGCTGAAGACCAAGGAGCTGATCAGCCAGCTCATGCAGGTCGAGGCCCGGCCGCAGACCCTGCTCAAGGCCAAGGCCGCCACCACCCAGGGCTTCATCACCTCGCTCCAGCAGCTCAACACCCGCCTCGGCTCCCTCACCGAGCTCGCCACGAAGACCGCGAAGCCGCAGGCGCTCGACCTCTTCACCGCCACGAGCAGCAGCGACGCCGCGAGCGTAACCGCCGCCTCCTCCGCCAGGGCAGGATCCCTCGACTTCACGGTACGCCGGCTCGCGCAGTCGCAGAGCTCGGTCACCGGTAGCATGACCAGCTTCTCCACCGAAGCCTCCACGATCACCCTGCAAGCCGCTGACGGCAGCACCACCGAGGTGCGGACCACCGGCACCCTCGACGACGTCGTCGCGGCCGTCAACAGGGCCGACGCCGGCATCACGGCCACGAAGGTGGCTGCCGGCAAGGACGCCGACGGCGCGCAGCAGTACCGCCTGCAGTTCACAGCCAGGGAATCCGGCGCGGAGAACGGCTTCAGCGTCTTCCGCGGAACAGCAGCCGAGGCAGTGGCGGGTACTGCGACGGATCTCTTCGCCGAACCGGGCGCCGCGACGGTGCGCACCGGCCAGGACGCCGAGCTCGTGCTCTGGGGTGGATCGAACGCCGAGCAGGTCGTGACGTCGTCGTCCAACACCTTCGCCGACCTCCTTCCCGGCGTGAGCGTGACCGCAGCGAAGGTGAGTGCGGAGCCGGTCTCGATCACTGTCGGTTCGGACGCCGAGGGCACCACGAAAGTGGCCAGGGAGCTCGTGGACTCGCTGCAGAGCGTGCTCTCCTTCGTGGCCGCCAATACGAAGGTGACCCCCGGTGCCACGGCGAGCGCTGCGCCCACCCCGGGCAGATTCACCGGTGACAGTGCAGTGCGAGGTATTGCACAGTCCGTGGTGACCGCCGCGACGGGGCCGATCAACGGCCGGTCCACCGCCGAGCTGGGCATCAATCTCACCCGCTCAGGCGCGGTCGAGTTCGACGAGAAGAAGTTCACGGCCGCTCTCGCCGCGGCTCCGGCGCAGGTCAGGGACTCACTGACCCAGCTCTCGGCACGCGTCGCGGACGCCGGCAGGGCTGCCTCCGACAAGTTCGACGGCGATCTCACGCGCCGTATCCAGAGCCAGGAATCGAGCGTCCGTTCCATGAACGACCGCGTGGCCTCGTGGGAGCTGTCCCTCGACAAGCGCCGCGCCACCCTCGAGCGCACCTATGCCGCGCTCGAGGTGCAGTTGTCCAGGCTGCAGTCCCAGGGCGACTGGCTGTCCTCCCAACTCGCGAACATCCCGTCCAGGAGCAACTGATACTGCAGATGAACAACGATCACCAGGCCAAGCGGTCCCACTACATGCAGGATGCGGTGCTCTCGGCCACCCCGGCGGGCCTGCTCACCATGCTCTACGATCGGCTGATGCTCGATCTGGCGCGGGCCGGGACAGCGCAGGAGGTGAGGGAGTGGGCGGTGGCATCGGAGAATCTGCTGCACGCCCAGGAGATCCTCGGCGAACTCATGTCATCGCTCAGAACAGACGTGTGGGACGGCGCCGACGGGCTCATGTCGCTCTACGCCTACGTGCGCCAGGGACTCGTCGAGGCGAACATCGGACATGATCGGTCCAGGACCGCCGAGTGTGCCGAGATTCTCGAGCCGTTGCGCCAGGCGTGGCACGAGGCCGCCCGCGTCGGCCAGCTCCGACCAGCCGGGCCGGTGGGGTCACCGGAGCAGGGTGAATCCCGGTCCCTGGGAGTGCTCGGCGTTGGCTGAACACGTGGTTGCCGTCTGGACCTCGGCGCTGGACGCGCTCGAGGCGGCTCTCGACGAGGGAGAGTCGGCGTCCCCCGGCAGCTGGACCCCGCCACCGGTCGACGCTCCCATCCCGGCAGAGCTCGTGGCGCGGGCACGGTCCATCCAGGGGCGTCAGCGCAGTGCTCTGGCGCTCGTGGGCGCCGAACTCGGCGCGCTCCGTCGCCACCGCTCTGCCGTCGGCTCGGTACGTGCTGCGACACTCCCTGCGCAGGCGTCCGTCTATATCGACACCACGGGCTGAAACTCGTGCCGGCAGCGGCTAACAGCGCCCTGCCAACCGCCCGATAGTCACCGGTGAGCATGGATCGCTCACCCCCAGGCCATGGATCGGCCGCTCAGCCTTGCATGAAGAAGGTTCTGCCGCCGTGCTCGATTCCGTACACTCGCTCGCCCTGCGCAGCGCTCTCGATGGGCTCGCTCTGCGCCAGCGCGTCACAGCGAACAACATCGCCAATGTCAACACTCCCGGCTTCCACGCCCAGCGGGTGAGTTTCGAGGAAGCCCTGGCGCGCTCGGTCGCACTGGGCGGAGGCAGTGTGCAGGCCACCACGGAGACCTCACTCGAACCGACGCGACTCAACGGCAGCAACGTCAATCTGGACACCGAGACCCTCTCCAACATCGACACGGTGCTCCGCTTCCAGTTCGCGGCGCGCGCCATCGAGGGTCCTTTCTCCGGCATCCGCTCCGCCCTCAGGACCTCCTGATGACATTCGACGCCATCGGGATCTCCGGTACGGGCCTGACCCTGCACCGCAAGTGGCTCGACGCCGTGGCCGACAACATGGCCAACGCGAACACCGTCACCGCCAGCGACGGCGCCGCCTTCCAGCAGCGCTACATCACCGCCCGCGCGGACGGCAACGGCGAGGGGGCGTATGTGGCAGGAGCCGAGTTCGGCAGCGCCGAGGGCCGGTTGGTCCACGAGCCCGCCCATCCCCTCGCGGACGAGGACGGCTACGTACGCTACCCCGACATCGACATGAGTGCCCAGATGGGCCAGCTCATCATGGCCCAGCGTGGCTACCAGGCCAATGCCGCCGTGGTCGACCGGGCGAAAGCCACCTACGAGGCCGCTCTCCAGATAGGACGATCCTGATGCCCATCCCCGCACTCGGAGCCATCCAGCCCGCTGCCACTTCCTATCTACCGGCGGCCGGTGCCGTACCCGGCGGCGGCGGCGAGGGCTTCGCGACCTCGCTCACCTCGGCCGTGGACAACCTGCAGTCCGTGCAGTCGTCCTCGAACCAGCTCGCCATCCAGGCCGTCACGGGGGATCTGAGCGACATCCACAACGCCACGATCGCCTCGACGCGGGCCCAGGTGACCCTCGAGCTCGTCGCCGCCGTCCGGAACAAGGGTGTTGATGCCTTCAACGAGATCATGAGGATGCAGGCCTGATGCCCAGCCCCATGTCGACCGCAGCGACCCGCCTCACGGACGCCGTCAGGAGCTTCACCATCGCCCAGCGCACCATCGCGATCATCGGTGTCGCCGTGCTGGTCCTCGGCGGGATCGCCCTGACCTCCTGGCTGTCCAAGCCCTCCTACACGCCCCTGTTCTCGGGGCTCAGCGGCGAGGACGCGAGCACCATCGTGGACCAGCTGCAGACCGACGGCGTCCCGTACGAGCTCACCAACGGGGGCGGGACCATCCTCGTCCCCGAGAGCAACGTGTACGACCAGCGGATCAAGGCGGCCTCGGCCGGGCTGCCGTCGTCCTCCACCGCCGGGTACTCCCTGCTCGACGACATGGGCGTCACGTCCTCGGAGTTCCAGCAGTCCACCACGTACAAGCGCGCGCTCGAGGGCGAGCTCGCGGCCACGGTCTCGGCAATCGACGGCGTCAAGACCGCCACGGTCCGCCTGGCGATCCCCGAGGACACCGTCTTCGTCTCGGAGCAGGGCACACCGACGGCCTCGGTCTTCGTCGAGACCACGCCCGGGACCACGCTCTCGAGCAGCCAGGTCCAGGCCATCACCCACCTGACGTCCGCCTCGATCGACAAGATGGATCCTAATGACGTCGCGGTGATCGACGCCGCGGGTACGGTGCTCTCCGCCGTCGGCGTCGGTGCGACCGGGGGCACCGACCAGCAGGCGTCCGACTACGAGAAGCGTGTCGGAGCCTCCCTGCAGGCCATGCTCGATCGCGTGGTCGGGGTGGGCAACGCGACGGTCGCGGTGGCGGCGGACATGGCGCGTGAGAGCGGTGAGCGCGTCGAGGAGACCTTCACGACGCCGGAGAATGCCCCAGCGCTCAACGAATCCATCACCACCGAGGCGTACGAGGGTGCGGGCGGGGCGAATGCGGGCGTCCTCGGCCCGGACAACATCGCCGTGCCCGAGGGTGGCGGGAACGGGGAGGGAACGTTCAACTCCGAGACCAGTACGCGCAACAACGCCGTGAACAAGATCACGGAGTCGACCACGGTCCCGGCCGGCGGGATCAACCGCCAGACCATCTCCGTCGCCGTCAACCAGGCTGCCACGGCCAATCTGGACGTCGCGGCACTGACGGACCTGGTCTCCAGCGCCGCCGGCATCGACGCAGCGCGCGGTGATGTCGTCACCGTCGAGGAGCTGCGCTTCAACGACGCCGATGCCGCAGCTGCAGAGGATGCACTCGCAGAGGCCGAGGCGGCGCAGGCCGAACAGGAGCGGGCAGAGCTGATCCGCACCCTGTCGATCGTGGCAGCCATCCTGTTCGCGGCGATCGTGGTACTCATCGTCTATGCCCGCCGCTCCCGCCGCCAGCGGCGCGAACCGCTCGACCTCGGTGAACTGCAGGGGGTCTACCCGGCCATTCCTGCGCCGAGCACGCCCGCCATCGATCCTGCGGTGGCGCTCATCAGCCCCGTCGAACCCGCGCCGAACACCACGTCGATCGACGTCGGCGCGGTGCAGAACGCCCTGCAGGAGGCAGCGGCGGACACCGAGCTGCAGCGCATGCGCTCGGACATCGACCAGCTCGCCGCGCAGGATCCCGCAAGGACGGCGGAGTTCCTGCGCAGCATGATGGACGACAGGCAGAGCGTATGAGCACCATGGTGCGCGCTGCGGTGACAGGCACGCAGAAGGCCGCGATGGTGCTCATGCAACTGGACCAGGGCCGCGCGGCCGAGGTCCTCCGGCAGATGTCCGAGTCCGAGGCCGAGCAGATCGTCGCGGAGATCGTGCGCCTGCAGCGCGTGGAGCCGGGCGCCGCCGAGGAGGCGCTCGCGGAATTCCACGAGCTCACCACCAGCGGTCGACGCCGGACCCGCGGGGGCATGGAGATCGCCATCGGCCTCCTCGAGTCCTCCTTCGGTGCCGAGCGGGCGGCAGGCGTGGTGGGACGCCTCGCCTCGACGGCCGCGGGGAAGTCCTTCGAGTTCCTCGAAACGGTGGAGGCCGGCCAGATCCAGAGCGTCCTCGAGGGCGAGCTGCCCCAGACCATAGCCCTGGTCCTGGCGCACCTGAAGCCCGAACACGCCTCGACCGTCCTGGCCGGTCTCCTCCCGGGGACCCGTACTGATGTCGCCCAGTGCATCGCCACCATGGGATCGGCGACGCCCGAGGCCGTGTCCGTCGTCGCGGACAGCATCAGGGTCAGGGCCGGAGCCGTGGCCGCACCGCATCAGGGTGCGACGGCGATCGGCGGCATCCAGCCCCTCGTGGACATCATCAACCGGGCCGATGTCAGTACCGAGCGCGAGTTGCTCGACGGCCTCGAGAACCGCGACCCGGCGCTGGCCGAGCAGGTGCGGGCCAGGATGCTGACCTTCGCGGACATCGTGAATCTCGAGCGCCGCGACGTCCAGCAGGTGCTGCGCGGCATCGATTCCGCGGTACTCGCGCTCGCGATGAAGGGCGCCGCCGAGACCGTGGTGAGTGTGATCCGGGCGAATGTCTCCGAACGCAACCGGGAGATCCTCGACGACGAGCTCAGGGCCGTCGGAGCCGTGCGCGTGTCGCAGGTGGAGGAGGCGCGCGCGGAGGTGGTGCGTGCCATCAGGGACCTGGAGGCGCAGGGCGTCATCACCATCCAGCGCGGGGACGAGGACGAGTATGTCGACTGAGTCACTCCTGCCCATCTCGTTCCCCCTGCTCGGTGCCGGCTCGGACACTGCGGCACGGGACACCGCTGCCGCGCGCGGACACGCCGCCGGATACGCGGACGGTCTTGCGCTCGCGCGCGCCGAACTCGCCGAGCAACGGACGCGGCTCGACGCCGAACGTGCAGCCGAGCGCCGTCACGCCGACCAGCGCGCCGCCCAGCGGATGAGGGTGCTCGACGCCGCTGTCCGTGCTCTCGAACGGCAGAGCGCGCCCGTGCTCGCGGAGGCCAGGACCCGGATCCTCGACGCCGCCCTCGAGATCGCGGAGGCGCTGCTCGGGCAGGAGCTGCAGGACGGACCGTCCTCGGCCCGGGCCGCCGTCGCGCGTGCCCTCTCGGGGATCGACGGCGAGGACGTGCGCACCGTCCGCCTCCACCCCGCCGATCTCGCCGACCTCTCTGCTACCGACGTTCCCGCGGGCCTGCAGCTGTCCCCCGATCCATCGCTGCAGCGCGGGGACGCCGTGGCGGAGTGCGAGAACGGACAGCTCGACGCCCGGCTCGGAAGCGCACTCGCCCGCGTCCGCGACGTGCTCACCGGCGGCGCCCCGGAATGAGCCTGGCACCCGAGCGGACCCTCGACGACGTCATCCGGCTCGCCCGTGCTGCCGCCGCACCGCAGCAGGTGGGCCAGGTGGCGTCCGTGGTGGGCCTCGGCGTCGACGTCGTGGGCCTCGACTGCGCGATCGGCGATGTCGTCACCATCGGCGACGCGTCGCCGGTGGAGGCCGAGGTGGTCGCGGCGTCCCTGACGGGCCTGCGCTGCATGCCCTTCGCCCCCCTCTCCGGCATCCAGGCAGGCGCACCCGTCCGCTCGAACGGTTCGCCCCTGCTGGTCCCGGTGGGGCCCGGCCTGCTCGGCAGGGTCCTCGACGGCGTGGGCCGCCCCATCGACGGACGAGGTCCACTGGACGACGTCGCCTGGGTGTCGCTGAACAACACGCCTCCCGGGGCGCTCGAGCGCTCCCGCATCACCGAACCCCTGCAGCTGGGGGTCCGCGTGATGGACACCCTCACCACGGTGGGGCGCGGCCAGCGCATGGGTCTGTTCGCCGGATCCGGTGTGGGCAAGTCCTCGCTGCTGTCGATGATCGCGCGCGGCACGGACGCAGCGGTGTCGGTGATCGCCCTGGTGGGGGAGCGGGGGCGCGAGGTCCGCGACTTCCTCGAGGACGATCTCGGCTCCGAGGGCCTCGAACGCTCCATCGTGGTGGTCTCGACGTCGGACGAACCCGCGCTGCTCAGACTCCGCGCGGCGTTCGTGGCCACCCGGATCGCCGAGGGCTTCCGCGACGGAGGCGCCGACGTCATGCTCATGATGGACTCGCTCACTCGCGTGGCCATGGCCCAGCGCGAGATCGGCCTCAGCGTCGGAGAGCCTCCGGCAACACGCGGCTATCCGCCGTCGACCTTCTCGCTGCTCGCCCGCCTGCTCGAGCGGGCAGGGACGGCGGCCACCGGATCGGTCACCGGCATGTACACCGTGCTCGTGGACGGCGACGACCACAACGAGCCGGTCGCCGATGCCGCGCGGTCCATCCTCGACGGCCATATCGTCCTCGACCGCAAGCTGGCGGTCGCCGGGCACTTCCCGTCCATCGATCCGCTCGCGTCCATCTCCAGGGTCGCCTCCCGGGTCACGACGCGCGAGCAGGCAGCGACGGCCGGTCTGCTGCGGAGGACGATGGCCGCGCGGAAGGCCGCGCAGGATCTGATCGACGTCGGCGCCTACCATCGTGGCTCCAATCCGCTGGTCGACGCGGCAATGGACCACGAACCGGCGATCACCGCCTTTCTCCAGCAGCGCATGGACGAGCGGACTCCGTTCGGCGACGCCTGGAACCGGATCACCCTTCTCACCCGAACCATGGGAG
Organism: Arthrobacter echini; assembly: GCF_004803505.1. Taxonomy (GTDB): domain Bacteria; phylum Actinomycetota; class Actinomycetes; order Actinomycetales; family Micrococcaceae; genus Arthrobacter_D; species Arthrobacter_D echini. Next base: position 46,512 of record NZ_SSWH01000013.1, on the reverse strand, counting down.
TCACCTGATGACACGTCACTTTTCCCTCGCAGGTCTGCTGAGGCTGCGCCAGCTCCGTGAGGACCAGGCGGCAGGTTCCCTGGCCCAGGCGAACGAGCGCCTCCGGGACTCGCGCGCCCGTTCAGAGGCTGTCGCCGAATCGCTCGACGGGACGGATCTCAGCCCCTCCGGGTCGGCGTCGCTGTATGCGGTGGCGGCAGCCAGGGCGTCTGTGCGGAGCATGCTCGTCGACCTGCAGGCGCTGGAGGCCACGCTGCAGTCCGAGCAGGGCCGCGCGCAGGACCAGTACCGTGCTGCCCGCGTTGCCACCATGGGCCTGGAGAAGCTCGAGGAGCGCCACCGCGACACCGAGACCGCGGCGGTGATCGGCGCGGAGCAGCGGGTTCTGGACGAACTCGCCACCACTGGCCGGCGTCGCACCGGTTCGGAGGTACGGCCATGATGGGCGTCGACGCCGTGGGCCGGGTCCAGCAGATCCAGTCCACCCTCACCCTGCTCGCCGCTCCGTCGGTACGTGCTGCGGCCGTCAACTCCACCACCACGCAGGCCGGCGGATCCAGTGCGCCCAGGACCGCCTCGAGCGAGACGTCCCGGCCCGCTGCCTCTCCGACGGCGACCACCGCCACCGCGACGGCCGCTCCGGCGACGTCGGGCACGTCGGTCGGCGGGACGCAGGGCGGCGCGGTGGACACGGCGGAGCTCTTCGCCGATGCACTCGAGGAGGCGACCGCCCCCGCCGTCCTGGCCGCCGATCCTGTGCCCGCGCCGGAGCCGGTGGTACCGGCCGAGCCGGTGAGCGACGTCGTTCCCGCGCCGGCGTCCTCCGACGCGGAACGGGTGATCGAGGCGGCCATGGCCTACGTGGGCATCCCCTATGTCTGGGGAGGCACCGATCCGGCGGTGGGCCTCGACTGTTCGGGATTCCTGCAGCGGGCCTACGCCGACATCGGCATCCAGATCCCGCGTGTGACCTGGGACCAGATGAACGCGGGCACGCACGTGCCCTCACTCTCCCAGGCGCAGCCCGGGGATCTCCTGTTCAGCTTCGACGGCGGGCACGTTTCCATGTATCTCGGTGACGGCAAGGCGATCGACGCTCCGCAGCCGGGTTCCAACGTGGCAGTACGGGACATGTGGGAGACCGACGCGAATATCACCACGATCCGTCGCATCCTGCCGGAGGGGTCGGCGAGTGTGGCCCCCGTGGTTCCTGAAGCAGAGGTTGTGCTTCCCGACGCCGGGATTGCTGCACCGGCGTTCGACCCCGCCGTGGACGAGGCGCTCGCGACGCAGGCCGCATTCCTCGCAAGCATGGCGCGATGACTCCCCTCCAGGGCCTTTCCGCTGCGCCCACGCCCAGGGACGTACTGCGGACGGCGGGTCTGCCTGTGGGAGACAGCGGCGCGACAGCCGGTCTCTCCTCCTTCGGTGAGCTGTTCCGCGGCCACACTGCGTCCGGAGCAGGCCGATCACCCGTGCCCGGAGCATCGGAGGGATCGGTTCCTCCTTTTTTCGCCGAGGAGGCAGCGAGCCCGTCGGTGCCCATCGCTTTCGCGGGGCGGGCCCTGCAGACTCCTTCCTCCGGTTCGTGCGACCGATGGAGCGGCGGTGGGGAAGGCGCCGGAGCAGCCGCCGAAGCGGCTGTTCCCGGGGCAGAGGAGGGACGGCAGGAAACCGGGGGATCCGATCGTGACATCGAAGCGTCACCGGCGGTGCGCGAAGGGTCTGAGACGCCCGAGGAGCCTGAGATGCCTGCTGCCGGCTCCGGGCCGGCCCATCACAGCGCGACGACCGTCGACGTGGCGACGGAACTGCGTCGGGCAGTACACGACGGCGGGCACGTGTCGAGACCGCAGACCGATGACATGACGTCCGACCGCTCGTCGTGTCCTGTGACGACGGCGTCCTGGACGACTGCTCGGGAATCACCGAGCGGGCTGTCGACATCCGATGCACCACAGACCGGGACGCAACCTTCCGGTGAGCCGCCGGTCCAGGCACCTCCGACCACGGCGCCCCCTACCCACGAGTCACCCGCCCTGACCCCATCGGCTGCGGGGGATCACTCCCGAGGCACAACCGCGTCACCGGTAGCCCGGACGGCGGCGGAGTCCCCGGTGCTGTCCCCGGTGCCGTCCCCGCCCGTACCCTCTGCGACCGTACGGTCCGTCCCGACGGCCGATGCCGGGCAGGGCACCTCGGGGAGGACCATCCCGGACGCAGAAGCAGCCACGGCCCCCCGTCCGACCGAGATCGTGGTGCCCCCTGCACCGGAGCCGTCCGAGGCCCGGGTCGCCTCCATTGTCCGGACTGAGCTCTCCGTGCCCGCGGTGCACCAGACCGCCGGGACGACTGCCGCGGTGGACGCTGCATCGACACCCACGGCGCCCACGGCGCACACCGCATCCCGGCAAGTCGCTCCGCTACCCCACCAGCTGGGCAGCCCGGTCCTCGCCCTCGCCCGGGCCGTTGCAGACGCACCGGGTGGTACCAGCGTCATCACGGTCACCGTCGCCCCGGACGACCTGGGGCCGATCACGATTCGTGCAAGTCTCTCCGCCGAGGGAACGAGGATCGAATTCTTCTCCACCACGGACGGCGGGCGGGAGGCACTACGGCAATCGATGCCCGAACTCCGACGCGAGGCGTCCTCGTCCGGACTGTCCGCCTCGCTCGACCTCGGCTCGGGGACACCCGGGGACCGGCAGGACACTCCACGAGCCGAGAGTCGGCTACCTGCACGACCAGCTGCCCTCGTCGCCGTTCTCGACGCCGACCGGGAGTCGGCCCGGGCACGGGACCATCCGACGTCGGCCCTCACCACCCTCGATCTCTTCGCCTGATCCGAAAGGACTTCAATGCCCATCGACCCGGTCGCGTCCGCGACCTTCGCACCCACGGTGACACCAGCTGCCGGAACCCGGAAGCAGGCCATGGACTCAGAGGTCTTCATGTCGCTGCTGGTGAACCAGCTCCGCAACCAGGACCCCAGTGCGCCCATGGACACCAACCAGATGATCTCCCAGACCACGGAGCTGGCCATGATGGAGAAGATCACCCGGATGACCGCTCTCAGCGAGGAGAACTTCCACCTCCAGATGCGGTCCTCCGCTGCCGCCCTCATCGGCAACGAGATCTCCTACACGGGTGCGGACGGCGTCGAGGCGCAGGGCCTCGCAACCGCCGTCTCCTACAGTGGCCCGGTTCCCACCGTGATGATCGGTGGCAAGAGCATCCCCCTCGATCTCGTCTCCGGCGTCGGAGCCCCCATGCCACCGACCTGAATCGTCTGACACCACGTTCCTCACCCGATCCCGCTCCATCCCTCCCGCACCGAAAGGCATCATCATGCTTCGCTCGCTCTACTCCGGCATCTCGGGTCTGCGCTCCCACCAGACCATGCTCGATGTCACCGGCAACAACATCGCCAACGTCAACACCACGGGCTTCAAGGCCTCCGCCACACAGTTCCAGGACACGCTGTCGCAACTGACCCAGGGCGCGGGGGCACCGCAGGAGGCTCTGGGCGGGACGAACCCCGCCCAGGTGGGTCTCGGCGTGCAGGTCGCCGGTGTGGTCACCAACTTCTCCCAGGGCTCGGCCCAGGCCACCGGTCGCGCCACCGACATGAGGATCGCCGGCGACGGGTTCTTCATCACACGCCAGGGGGGACAAACCCTCTACACGAGGGCCGGGGCCTTCTCGTCCGACGCCGATGGTCGCCTCGTCACACCTGACGGCGCCCTCGTGCAGGGCTGGCCGGCCGTCAACGGAGTGGTCCAGCAGGGTGCGGCCGTGGGAGATCTGCGCACACCCAGGGGTGCTCTCTCTCCGGCGCAGGCCACGACGACGGCCCGCGTGACCGGCAACCTGCCCTCCGACGTCGCCGTCGGCACCCAGATCCTGCAGGAGACGGAGGTGTACGGCGCCGATGGCACCGCTCGTGATCTGACGCTGACCTTCACGCGCACGGGCGCGGGCTGGAACGTCGCCGCGCGCGACGCGAACGGCGCGGCCGGTACCACGGTGCTCGTGCTGCCGAACGGCCGGGCCGCCGCAGGATCCTCGGTCACGGTAGGGGGGATCGCGGTGGACCTCTCGGGCGTCACGGGGTTCGCCGAGCTGAGGACCGTATCCATCTCCGAACGCAACGGCCGCACGGCCGGGACGCTGGAGTCCTTCACGGTCGGCGCGGACGGCACCCTGATCGGCGCCTTCAGCAACGGTGGCCGTCAGGACCTGGGGCGCGTCGCGCTCGCCGGGTTCGTGAATCCGGCCGGTCTGGAGAAGGCCGGTGGATCGTCCTATCGGGCCACAGGGAACTCGGGAGCCGCCGACGTGGGTTCCGCAGGTTCCAACGGGCTGGGATCGCTCGACGGCGGCACACTCGAGATGTCCAACGTGGACCTCTCGCAGGAGTTCACGAACCTGATCGTGGCGCAGCGCGGCTTCCAGGCCAACGCGCGCATCATCACCACGTCGGACGAGGTGCTGCAGGAGCTCGCCAACCTCAAGCGCTGATCCGGCCTCGAGGGCCCCTGTCCCGCCGGGACAGGGGCCAACCCGCGCCGCCGGCCCTTACGAACCGGCACTCACCGGCCGACAGTCAGGGGAAGACGCCCCGCCGGGGCGTCCCGACTCCAGGATGTCCGATGATCGTGGTGACCCGGCTCAACGAAAGCCAGTTCGCGGTGAATCCCGATCTCATCGAACGCATCCATGAGAATCCGGACACCACCCTGGTCATGGCCGACGGTGCGAAATACATCGTCACCGAGTCCCTTCACGAGGTGATCGACCTGATCGCGGCCTATCGCGCACGCATCGTCTCCCTCGCCCGCTTCGTGGCTCCGGACGATACGGGCGATCCGGCCGCTACCGGGGACCACACGGCCCAGCGTTCCCTCGGTGTGGTCCGTGGCGCCGGTCCGGATCAAGCCTCCGCTGAGCCACCCGATGATCGCGGTGCCACCGCACCCGTCCCGTTTCGACCGAGGAACACCTGATGGATCCCGCAACTCTCGCCGGCATACTCATCGCGTTCGGCGCCCTCTACGCGATGATCACCCTGGAGGGTGCGCACGTCGGGGCACTGCTCCTGCCGGCACCCATGGTGCTGGTGTTCGGGGCAACACTGGCCGTCGGTATCGCGGGCGGCACCCTGAAGGACTTCCTCGTGGCTGCCAAGTCCGTACTCCCGGCACTGCTGGGCAGGAGCACTCCTCCCCAGGACACGATCGACAGCGTCGTGGTCCTTGCCGAGAAGGCCCGGAGCGAGGGTCTGCTCGCGCTCGAGGAAGAGGCCAACACCGTGAGCGACCCGTTCCTGCGCGGCGCCCTGCAGAACATCGCCGATGGCACCGACGGCGAGGAACTGCGGGAGATGCTGGAGGACGAGATCGAGTCCTCTGCCCAGACCAACCGGACGGCCTCGAAGTTCTTCGCCGGCCTCGGCGGTTATGCGCCCACCGTCGGCATCATCGGTACCGTCGTCTCGCTGACCCACGTCCTCGAGAACCTCTCCAGCCCCGACGAACTCGGACCCATGATCGCGACGGCGTTCGTGGCGACCCTCTGGGGGCTGCTCTCGGCGAACTTCCTCTGGCTGCCCCTCGGGACCCGCATCAAGCGTCTCGGTGAGCTGGAGACCGCCAGAATGACCCTGCTCATGGAGGGTGTCCTCGCTGTGCAGGCGGGCAGTCAGCCGCGCCTGCTCGGCGAGCGGCTGAAGGCCATGGTGCCGCAGCACGCGCAGGGCAAGGGCGGCAAATCGGCCAAGGAGGGCAAGGCGAAAGGCACAGGGGACGACGTCGCCGAGGACCCCGGCTCCCAGGGCCGGGCCGCAGCGTGAGCCGGAGACCGCGTCGTAAGCGCGGCGGCGAGGATCACGGGGAGGACCACCCGGACGAACGCTGGATGGCGTCCTACATGGACATGGTGACCGTCCTGATGTGCATGTTCATCGTGCTCTACGCCATGTCCTCGGTGGATCAGCAGAAGTTCGAGAAGCTGCGCGTCTCGCTCGCCACCGGTTTCGGCTCAGTGCAGTCGGCCACGGTCGACACGGCGGAAGGAACCGTCGTCCCGGCGCAGCACATCAATGAGGAGGGCGAGTCGTTCACCGGTGGAGCCGCTCTCGTCGACGCGGACGCCGAGACGCAGAAGGAGGAGCCGGGCGCCGCCGAGGTCGCTGCACCGACGCCGTCACCCTCGCCGTCCACGGGGGGCGACGCGGCAGAGCAGGCTACAGACCGCGAGCGGGCGGTCGCCGAGGTCGAGTCGCTGCGCGCGCTGCAGGAGCGGCTCGACCGCGAGCTGAGCTCTCGTGAGCTCGACGAGGCGGTCCGCTACGTCATCGACGAACGGGGTCTGACCATTCGCCTGGTGAGCTCCGAGACCTTCTTCCTGCCGGACAGCGCCCAGCTGACCGAGCAGACCCTCCGTGTCCTCGAGGTGGTGGGACCCATCCTGGCCTCCATCCCCAACGAGGTGGGGGTCGAGGGCCACACCGCGCGCCTGCCCGAGTCCGTCCCGAGACCGCTGGACTGGGAACTGTCCACCGAGCGGGCGGTGAACGTCGTCCGGCACCTGATTGACTCCGGAGGAGTCCCGGCTCCACGCCTGTCGGCCATCGGCTACGGCGAATCGAGGCCGCTGGCCCCGGGCGACACCGAGGCCGAGCTCGAGCTCAACCGGCGCGTCGACATCGTGATCCACTCCGACGAGCCCGAGAGCGTCCGTTCGCTGATCCCGGACATCGCCGGCGGCACGTGATCCACTAACACCGGTGCGGCGTCGTCCGATAGTCGACTGCGTGACGGTCCAGGAACAACTTTCTCCTGGCGCGCCCTCGGGCGCCGCCAGGACGGTGGATGTCTACGATTTCCGCCGGCCCACCACTCTTGCTCGTGAGCACTCGCGCGTCCTCGAACTGGCGTTCGAGACGTTCGCGCGCCAGTGGGGTACGCAACTGACCGCGAAGGTCCGCGTGATCTCCCAGGTGACGAGCGAGCAGGTCCTCATGCACACCTACGACGAGTACGCAGCCTCCCTGCCACCGACGACGGCGATGGTCCTGTGCGCCATCCCCGACCAGTCGAACAAGGCCGTGATCCAGTTCCCGGCCTCAGCAGCCCTGTTCTGGGTGGACTCGATGCTCGGCGGTCACGGCACGGTTCCACCGGGCGAGCGTAAATTCACCCAGATAGAGCAGGCGCTCATCCGGCGCCTCATGGACGATGCCCTGGAGGGGCTGCACTATTCGCTGGGGTCGGTGCTGACGCAGCAGCTGAGCATCGATTCGATCCAGTACAACTCCCAGTTCGCGCAGGCTGCGGCGACCACCGAGCTCATGATCGTGGGCACCTTCGACATCCGCGTCGGCGAGCGCTCCTGTCCCGCCACCGTCGCCATTCCCGCGCAACTGCTGCTCGGTCAGCTCGGCGACGCGAACCCCACGGCCATCGGGGACGACGCCCGCGAACGGATCGAGCAGCAGGTGGCGCACGTCCCGGTCGACGTCGCCGTCCAGCTCGCCGCCCTGACGATCCTGCCCTCGCGCATCCTCGATCTGGAGGTGGGCGATGTGCTGAAGCTGCCGCACCCGCAGCACCGGCCCTTCGAGCTCGCCGTCAACGGGCAGCGACTCGGTGAGGCGGCCCTGGGCCAGAACGGGTCCCGTCTCGCCTGTGTAGTAGTGACCACCGAGGAGAACACCGCATCATGAACACCACCACCGCCGAGCACGAGGCCGCAGCAGCCCTCGCAGCACGCCTGCCGCTTGCCGGACCCGTGACGGCCGAGTCGGGCAGCTCCGCGGAACTGCCCGAAGGACGAGTGTCCGAGGCCGTCGTGGCCTCCTTCGTGGGAGCCGTATCGGCGGACCTCGCCGTCGTCCTGCTCGACACCCAGCCCCTTGCAGCAGCCGCCGGGACGCCGTCCTCCCTGGTCTCACCCGCTGATGTGCTGATGCCGGCGCTCGAAGCCGCGTCGGCCGCACTCGGGGACGGCGTGCTCGGCAGCCCCGCGGTCCAGGACGCGGCCGGCCTCTTCCATGACGCGGAAACCTCGGTGTTCCGGCTGGCAGGACACTCCGGCACGGTCGGCTGGTTCGCGGTACGTCTGCGCGGAGCCCGGCCAGGGGCGGCACCGCGACGGTCCTCCGGCTCCTCCGGTGCTGCCAATCTCGGGCGCATCAGCAACGTGGAGATGGCCATGACGGTGGAGATCGGCCGCACGCGGATGTCCGTTCGCGATGTTCTCGACCTCGAACCGGGTGCGGTGATCGAACTCGACCGTTCCGCCGGGGCCCCCGCGGACGTGCTGCTCAACGGCCGCGTCGTCGCACACGGCGAGGTCGTCGTCGTCGACCAGGACTACGCCGTGCGTATCACCCAGATCCTCGACGTCCCCGACGGCGCACTGTAGTGGACGCCGTGGTCCTCGCACTGAGGGTGCTCCTGTCCCTCGGCGTGGTCCTCGCGCTGCTCTTCGTCCTGCACCGCAGGCTCTCGAAGCTGAACGGGAACCGGGCGGGCGCGGGGATCATGTCGGTGGTCGCGCGGCAGGGGATCGGGGCGAAGGCCTCGGTGGTGGTGCTCGACGCCGAGGGGACCCGCTTCTATCTGGGCGTCACCGACCAGTCCGTCGCGGTGCTGCATTCGGCGGCGGCTCCGCGGGCCCTGCAGGCGGTCGGAGAGCAGGACGGCGTCGTGGCCGCACTTCCGGTTGCCTCCGGTCCTCCGGTTCCGGCCGCCGCCAGGGCGGCAGGAGAGTCCGCCGACTTCGCGGCCTCGCTGCGCGTGGCCCTCGAGGAGGAGCCGCAGTACGCCACGCGCCGTGCCGCGCGTACCGCCCGGGCGACCGAGGCCACGCGGGCCTCCCGGACAGCGCCGCTGCAGGGTTCGATCCTCTCGCCGGCCACCTGGAAGCAGACCGCTCGTTTCCTGCGCGGACGAGCCGGGTGAGCACGACGTCGTCCCGATCGCCCCTGCGCCGGGCAGCCGCAACCCAGCGGGCGCTCCTCGTCCTGGCCGCGGCCGTCCTCCTCGCCGTCGTCGTGCTGCTCCTCGGCGCTGCCACAGGCCAGGCCGGCGAAGTGGATCCGGCCGTCCCCGGACCGTCAGCGCCGTCGGCACCGGCCGAACCCTCGGCCCCGGCCGAACCCGGCAGCGACGAGGGCCTGTCCGTGGAGATCAACGGCGTCAACGGTGAGCCGAGCTCGGCCGTCCTGACCCTGATCGGCATCACGCTGCTGTCCGTGGCGCCGGCACTGCTGCTGATGATGACCTCGTTCACGAAGATCTTCGTGGTGCTGGCCATGACCCGCAACGCACTCTCCCTGCCGTCCATCCCGCCCAATCAGGTGCTCGCCGGACTGGCGCTGTTCCTCTCGCTGTTCATCATGGCGCCGGTCCTGACCGAGATGAACGATCTCGCCGTCCAGCCGTACCTGAACGGCGCGACCACGTTCACCGAGGCGCTCGAGGACGGCTCCGGGCCACTGCAGACCTTCATGCTGGCGCACACGCGCGAGGAGGATCTGGCACTCATGACGCGCGCCGCCGGGCAACCGAACCCGCAGGACGCCGCGAGCGTCCCGCTGACCACCCTCATCCCGTCCTTCATGATCTCCGAGCTGCGGGCCGCGTTCATCATCGGCTTCGTGATCTTCGTGCCGTTCCTCGTGATCGACCTCGTGGTGTCCGCGGCCCTGATGTCCATGGGCATGATGATGCTCCCGCCCGTCATGATCTCGCTGCCCTTCAAGATCCTCCTGTTCGTCCTCGTGGACGGCTGGGGACTGATCATCACCTCGCTCATCACCAGCTACCGGGGCGGTTGACGTGGATACGAATGCCGTCCTGGACATCGGCGTCGCAGGGATCTGGATCGCCGCGAAGCTCGCCGCTCCCGTGCTGCTGACCGCACTCGTGGTGGGCTTCGCCATCTCGCTGCTGCAGTCCATCACGCAGATCCAGGAGGTCACGCTCTCCTTCGTGCCGAAGGCCGCCGCCGTGTGCATCGCACTGCTCGTCTGCGGCCACTGGATGATCGCGGAGATGATCGCCTTCACGCACGAGATCTTCGAACGCATCCCCGGTCTGCTCGGGGGCGGTTGACATGGACATCACCCTCGACCAGTCCCGCATCGAAGCCGTCATGCTCGCCGGTGTGCGGATCGTCGCCTTCCTCGTGATCGCCCCGCCGTTCTCCTACCGAGCCATCCCTGCCCGCGTGAAGGCGATGCTCGGCGTCGGACTCGCGCTCGCGGTGTCCCCGCAGGTGGCGGACGGCTACGAGCCGGGAAGCACGGGGCAGTACATCGGGGCACTGGTCCTCGAGCTCGTCGTCGGTGCCGCCCTCGGCTTCCTGGTGCTGGTGGTCTTCTCCGCCGTCCAGTCCGCCGGAAGCCTCATCGATCTCTTCGGTGGGTTCTCCCTGGCGCAGGGCTTCGATCCGCAGTCCATGGTCAACGGCGCCCAGTTCGCCCGCCTGTTCCAGCTGACCGCGCTGACCCTGCTGTTCACCTCCGACGGCTACCAGCTGATCATCGGAGGTCTGGTCCGCACGTTCACCGCCCTGCCCCTCGGTGGCGGGCTCGACCTCGGTGAACCCGTCGACGCCATCGCCACAGCGATCACCGGGCTCTTCCTCGCCTCCGTCCAGATCGCCGGGCCACTGATCGTGGTCCTGTTCCTGGCCGACGTCGGACTCGGGCTCCTCACGCGCGTGGCACCCGCGCTCAACGCGTTCGCGCTGGGGTTCCCGCTGAAGATCTTCATCACGCTCAGTCTGGGCGGTACCGTGTTCGTCGCCCTGCCGCGCGTGGTGTCCACCCTCACCGACAACGCCGTGGCACTTCTGCTGGGGGTCCGCTGACATGGCGGCGGATTCCGGGGAGAAGACCGAACAGGCCACCGACAAGCGGATGAAGGAGGTCCGCTCCAAGGGCCAGCTCTCCAGGTCCGAGGACTTCACCGCGTGGATCGGCGTGGGCACGGCGGCGATCATGCTGCCGTCGCTGATCTCCCGCTCGGCCGATGCCGCCACGGAGCAGCTCATCCGCGTGGCAGGGGCCATAGCGGACCCCGATCCCGCGACGGCTCTCGACGCCCTGGCGGATGCCGGCGCCTCGCTCGCGTCGACGCTCGGGCCCTTCCTCGTGGTGCTGCTCGTGGCGGTCCTGGGCACAGCCGCCGTGCAGGGCGGCATCCGGGTGAAGAAGTTCTCCGGCAGATTCGAGCAGTTCAACGTGCTCAACGGCCTCAAGCGGATCCTCGGCGGGCAGGCACTGTGGCAGGGCGCCAAGGCCCTGCTCAAGACCACCGTCGTGGCCCTCGTGCTCGTCGTCGTGATCCGCGGTCTCATGCCGCTGCTGATGGCCGCGGGCGGGCTCTCGGTCGCCGCCCTGCTGAACACCGCGGGTGGAGGGACGGCCGCGCTGCTGCAGTCCGCCGTCGCCGCCGGCCTCGCGCTGGCCGCCCTCGACGTCGTCGTGGTCATGCGCCGCAACCGCAAGAAGACCCGCATGACCAAGAAGGAGGTCAAGGACGAGAACAAGAGCTCCGACGGCGACCCCCTGATCAAGTCCCAGCGGCGCTCACGCCAGCTGGCCATGAGCCGCAACCGCATGATCGCCGCCGTGGGCGGGGCCGACGTCGTCCTGGTCAACCCGACGCACGTCGCCGTGGCGCTGAAGTACGAGCCGGGGCGCTCGGCGCCCCGCGTCGTCGCAAAGGGTGCCGGCGTCATCGCGGCGAGGATCCGCGAGGAGGCGGAGGCCAGGCACGTGCCGATGGTCTCCGACATCCCGCTGGCCCGCGCGCTGCACGCCGCATGTGAGCTCGGCCAGGAGATCCCGTTCGAGAACTACGACCAGGTGGCCCGCATCCTGGCGTTCGTCATGTCCCTCAGGACCAGGGGGGCCGCACGCGGTCTGCACTCCCTGCCCGTCCGATCCGCAGCAGCCGGAGGCTTCTAGAGAATGCGCTCATCCATGCCCAAGTTCCTGGTCCCCGTCGGCGTCGTGGGTATCATCCTGCTCCTCGTGGTCCCGGTCCCCTCGGTGCTGCTCGACGTCCTGATCATCGTGAACATCCTGCTCGCGCTCGTGATCCTGCTGAACACCATGTTCATCCGCAAGCCGCTGGACTTCTCGGTGTTCCCGTCCCTGCTGCTCGTCGCCACCCTGTTCCGGCTGGGGCTCAATGTCGCCTCCACCCGGCTCGTCCTCGGTGACGGTTTCGCGGGCGAGGTCATCGCGGCCTTCGGGCATGTGGCGGTCGGCGGCTCCATCATCATCGGCGCGGTCGTGTTCCTGATCCTCGTGGTCATCCAGTTCGTCGTCGTCACGAAGGGGGCCGAGCGCGTGGCCGAGGTGGGGGCGCGCTTCACCCTCGACGCCATGCCGGGCAAGCAGATGGCCATCGACGCCGACCTGAACGCCGGGCTGATCACCGATACCCAGGCGCGCGAGCGGCGGGCCGAGGTGTCGGCGGAGGCGGATTTCTACGGGGCCATGGACGGCGCGTCGAAGTTCGTGAAGGGCGACGCGATCGCCGGGATCATCATCATCATCATCAATCTGGTCGGCGGCATCGCGATCGGCATGCTGCAGGACGGCCTGCCCGTCGCGGAGGCGCTGAGCACCTACGGTCTGCTCACCATCGGCGACGGCCTCGTCACGCAGATCCCGGCCCTGCTCATGGCGGTCTCCACCGGCATGATCGTCACGCGGTCCAATGCCGAGGCGGACATGGGCTCGACGGCGACGCAGCAGCTCGGTCAGTCGCAGAACGCCCTGCGGATCGCCGGTGCCGCGGCGATCGTCATGGCGCTGATCCCGGGCATGCCGAAACTGCCCTTCATCGTGGTCGGTGGTGCGCTGATCCTGATCGCCCAGCGACTCAGGAAGTCCGACGAGGAGGCCCGTACGGCCGCCGCGGCCCTGGAACTGGATGCAGCTGCTCCCACCACGGACAGCACCGACGAGCTACTCGAGGAGATGAGGGTCCACTCCCTGGAGATCCTGCTCGCACCGGATCTCGTGGATGTCGTCACCGGCGCGGCGGACGATCTCCTCGGCCGCGTGCGGGCGCTGCGCCGGAAGATCGCCCTGGAACTCGGCGTCGTGGTGCCGCCTGTCCGGACGCGGGACAGCATCGATCTGCCGCCGGCCACCTACGTCATCAAGATCGCCGGTGTCGAGGCCGGGCGGGGTGAGGCTCCGCGCGGGCGGGTCCTCGCCCTCGGCGACCACCTCGACCACCTGCCGGGCACCGCCGTCGTCGAACCGGTGTTCGGGCTCGCCGGGAAGTGGGTGCCGTCCGAACTCCGTCACAACGCCGAACTCTCCGGGGCCACCGTGATCGACCGCGTGTCGGTCCTCGTGACGCATCTGTCCTCGGTCATCACCGCCAACGCGGCACGACTGCTCTCCCGCGAGGACGTCCGGGTGCTGACGGACGGGGTGCGGCAGGTCAACCCCTCCGCCGTGGAGGAACTGGTGCCGGGTCTGCTCTCCCTCGCCGAAGTACAGCGGGTACTGCAGGGACTGCTGGCCGAACAGGTGCCCATCAACGATCTCGGACGGATCCTCGAGGCGCTGACACTCAGGGCGAAGGCGTCCGTGGAGTCGGAGGGACTCATCGAGGCGGCGAGGCTGGCGCTCGGGCCCGCGGTGACGCAGCAGTACCTGGACGGGAACCTGCTGCGGGTCATCATGATCGATCCGCAGCTCGAACAATCCATGCTCGAGGGGCTCCGGCCGTCGGACCAGGGCACGCAGATCCTCCTCGATCCTGCCCGCTCCGAGGCCGTCATGTCCTCGGTCCGGGCCACGTTCGCCGAGGTCGAGGCCGCCGGCCACAGCGCCGCGCTCGTCTGCGCCCCGGCGCTCCGGCCGGCGCTCAGACGACTCGTCGGGCCGCAGGCCGCCGGTCTGCCCGTGGTCTCCTACCAGGAGGTCACGAGCGCCAATGTTGCCATCGAGACCGTAGGAGTGGTTCGTGCCACAGCAGCTGTTTCATCTTGAGGGCCCGGATCTCAAGGATCTGAAGGCCCAGGCAGCGGCCCGCTACGGCCCGCGCGCGCTCATCGTCTCGGCGGAGCTCGTCACGGTGGGCGGCATCAACGGCATGTTCGGGCGCAAGCACTACGAGATCGTGGTGGAGGTCCCGGAGCGCGACGACGGTGCGGTGGATCCCGGAGCAACGGCAGGCGCGGCAGGAGCTGCAGCTCCGGCAGGTGCGGCGACCGCAGCGGGTTCGCGGCCGCATGGCCGACGGCGTGCGGCCACTGCCGCCGGGGCGATCGACGTCCTGCTCGAGCAGGCGGAACTGGACGAGGTGCGGTTCGCGAGCGGGACGGAGGTGCCGAGCGGTCCCCGCGAGTCTGCGGACGAACCGGCGTCGCTGGTCTCGACCGACTCGAATCTCTTCGCCGCGCTCATGGACAATCTCACGTTCGCCACCGATGGGGCCACAGCAGTTCCCGCCGGTGCGGAGCCCGCCGAGTCCGGGACCCCGGTGCTGGTCCCGTCGGCGGTCCTCCCTGCCGCTGCAGGCGCCGAGGCACAGCCGGCCGGGACCACCGACCACCTCGGCGAGGAGTCCGCGGATCCCGCCGCGCTACCCCGGCTCGCCGGCCCGGTCGTGAGGGTGCCTGCCGCCGGGCCTCCGGTTCCCACGGCGCTCCGGGCTGCGGGCGATCTCGTCGTCGTCATCGGCTCCCCGGCTGTCAGCTGGGACGTGGTCCACTCGATGGCGATGGTTCTCGGGGGCGGTCATCCCGCGGCGCTCGCTGTCAGCGGGCCACCGGGGCGGTTTCCGCGGGACGTGCGCGCGATCGCCGACCGGCTCGACGCCAATGCGGCCCGGGCCGCAGGAGTGGATGGCGGGCACGCGGTCTTCGTGGCCCTGACCTCGTCCGACGTGGTCGCGGACGGCCGGTTCCTGCTCGCGCTGCGTCCGGACCAGGTCTGGCTCGCGGTCGACGCCGGGCGCAAGGAGGCCGACACCGCCGCGTGGGTCGGCGCCCAGGCCAGGAGCATGGAGCGGGCGGGGCTGCGGCCGGCCGGTCTCGCCGTCGTCGGATCGAAGGAGACCTCCACGCCGGAGACGGTCCTCACGCTCGGACTCCCCGTCGGCTGGCTGGACGGGAGGCCCGCAGGAGCGGCCTCGGATGCCACGTCCATGATGGGCGCGGGCGCTCCGTCCATGGCTGACCCGGCTCGACGACCGCTGGGCAGTGGTCGCCGTCGTGCCGAGCCCGCCGGGATAGAGTGACACCGTGCTTGTACTAACGCGAAAGGTCGGCGAGCAGATCCTGATCGGCGACGACATCGTCATCACGGTGCTCGATTCCCGCGGTGACGGCATCCGGATCGGTATCGACGCACCGCGCGGGGTGAGGATCCAGCGCGAGGAGGTGCTGCGAGCCGTCGTGGAGGCGAATCTGGCTGCCGCGGCGGCTGACTCCGAGGGAGCCGATGCGCTCAGGGCCCTGCTGCAGTCCGGCGCGGTGGTTTCCACGGAGGATTCCACTGGGGCCACACCGCCGGACGCGTCCCAGTAGGGCGCAGGCGTAGCGAGCGCCTGACCTGGCAGACATGAACAGACCCCGGCAGCACGCTGTCCGGGGCCCTGTTGAGCCTCCTGCCAGAGTCGAACTGGCGACCTTCTCATTACGAGTGAGACGCTCTACCGACTGAGCTAAGGAGGCAATGCTTCCCGGCCGGGCTGTACCCGGGCCGATCCACAGCTCACGACTTTATCGGAGCCCCGGCCCGGGGTCAAAGCGACCGGTGACCGACCGGGATCCGCTCCGTGACACGCCCGGTGCGCGGCGACCCGCGCCTCAGCAGGTCGTCCCGTCCTCCGGCACCGTGCCGTCGATGAAGTAGTCGTCCACCAGATCCTGGATGCAGGCATTCGACCGGCCGTACGCGGTGTGGCCCTCGCCCTCCCAGGTCACCCGGACGCCCGATTCGAGCTGCTCGGCGAGCGCCGTCGACCACGCGTAGGGCGTTGCGGGATCCCCGGTGGTGCCGATGACGACGATCGGAGCAGCTCCCGCTGCCGTCAGGGGGGCAGGTTCGAGGACGGGCGGGTAGGCCCACGGCGCGCACGTCAGCCCGCCGTAGGCCAGGAAGCTGCCGAAGGTGGGTGAGGCCGCGACGAGCTCCTCCTCCTCGGCGCGCAACTGTACCGGGTCGCTCGCCATCGGGTAGTCGAGGCAGTTCACGGCGAGGAAGGCCGACGTCGAATTGGTGGCATAGGTGCCGTCCGGATCGCGCTCGGCGGAGAGGTCGGCCAGGTAGAGCATCGACGTGGGATCCCCCTCGAGTGCGTCCTCGACCGCCTGCGTCAGGACGGGCCAGTTCGAGTTGTCGTAGAGGGGCAGGATGAAGCCCTGGACGAACGTCGAGACGGGCACCTCGCGGCCGTCGGCCGCCGTCATGGGTTCGCGCTCAACGGAGGCGAACAGTTCCTGGATCCGGCCGACGCCGTCGTCGACCGTGCCCGCGTACGGGCAGTCCTGCTCCTGCTGGCAATCGGCCACGTAGGCGCGGACGGCGCGCTCGAACCCGACGGCCTGACCGAGGGTGATCTCCTCGTTGCTCAGGGACGGATCGATGGCGCCGTCGAGGACCAGGCGCCCCACGCGCTCGGGGAACAGGTCGGCGTAGGTCGCACCGAGCTGGGTCCCGTAGGAGAAGCCGAGGTAGTTCAGCGAGCTGTCGCCGACGAGGGCACGCAGGATGTCCATGTCGCGTGCGGCGGACCGGGTGTCCACGAAGCCGAGCAGCTCACCCGTGCGGTCGGCGCACATTGACGCGAACTCCTCGGCGTCCGCGCTGATGAGCGCGAGCAGTTCCTCCTCGGAGGCGTCCGCCGGGTAGGACTCCTGCCGGGCCTCGTCCTGTTCGGCATCGGTGTAGCACTGGATCGGGCTGGAGCGGTTCACGCCGCGGGGATCGAAGCCGAGGACGTCGTAGTTCTCGCGCAGGCGATCGCTCGTCACGTACTCGATGGAGTCCCTCACGATGTTGAATCCCGATCCTCCCGGACCGCCGGGATTGACCAGGACGGTGCCCTGGGAATCCCCCGTCGCAGCCGAGCGGATGGCCGTGATCTCGATGCTCTCGCGGCCGGGATCGTCGTAGTCCAGCGGCACCTCGATGGTGGTGCAGGAGAACACCTCCTCGCAGTCCTCCCAGCGCACCTCCTGGGTGTAGAAGTCGCGCAGGTCCTCGTCGATGTCCCCGATGACGGCGGGATCGGCGGTCCCCGCCGCGTCGCCCTGGCCGGCCGGGACCTCTTCGGCGGAGTTCCCGGGGGAGAACAGGGTGCACCCGGAGGCACCGAGCACGACGGCGGCCGATGCGGCCATGGCCGCCAGTGCCCGACGTCGTCGGCTGCTTCTCCGACTCGGCGAACTGTCAGGGGGTGTACCAGTGCTCATCGGTCGAGGTCCTTCCGGGACAGCAGGCTCACGGTCATGGCTTCGATCGCGAGGAGGGGCGAGACGTTGGTGCTGACGAGTCTGGTGCGGACCTCGTTGATCGATTCGAGGCGCAGGAGTGTCTCCTCGGCGCTCTCCCGCCGTGCGAAGTCCTCGAGTTCGGCGCGCATGGGTTCGTTGACGAGCGACTGGCCGCTCGAGACCTGGAGCATGAGCACATCGCGGTAGAAGGAGATGAGGTCGGTCAGAGCGCGGTCGAAGTAGTCGTTCTTCGACCGTTTTGCCCGCCGCGTCTGGTCCTCCTCCAGTCGTTTGAGTTGCGCCCGCATGGACGGCGGCAGGGCGCCCGTCTCCGGAGCGCCGAGAGTCGCCAGGAGCGCTGCGCGCTCCTGGGCATCACGCTGCTCGAACGAACTCTGCGCTTCGGCCTCGGCCAGCTTGACGAGATCGGCGGCGGCACGCATCGCACCGGACACCGAGCGCAGGGTCAGTGGCAGCCGGACGATCTCGTTGCGCCGCTCCCTGGCGCCGTCGTCGGTGGCCAGGCGCCTGGCCACGCCGATATGGCTCTGGGCCGCACGGGCGGCCGCTTCCGCCGTGATCGGGTCGATGCCGTCGCGCGTCACGAGCAGATCGGCGACGTCCTGGACGGGAGGCAGGCGCAGGGCCACGGATCGGCAGCGCGAACGGATGGTCACGAGGACATCACCCGGGCTCGGCGCGCACAGGAGCCAGATGGTGCGCGGTGGCGGTTCCTCGATGGCCTTGAGCAGTACGTTCGTGCTGCGTTCCTGCATGCGGTCGGCGTCCTCGACGATGATGATGCGCCAGCGGCCGGTGGAGGGCTTGTCCTGGGCCTTCCGCACGAGCTCGCGGGCCTCGTCGATGGTGATCGTCACCTTCTCCGTGGTGACGTTGGTCAGATCCGCGTGCGTACCGGCCAGGACGGTACGGCATGCCTTGCAGGCACCGCAGCCGCGTTCGTCGAGGGCCACGCGGTCGCACAGCAGGGCCGCCGCGAAGGCACGTGCGGCATTGGACCGGCCCGAACCGGGCGGGCCCGTGAAGAGCCAGGCGTGCGTGGGGGTGTCCGACCGGGCAGCACGGCCGAGCTGTTCGACCACCTGCTCCTGGCCGCGGAGCTCGGCCCAGACGCCGGTCGTCGGAAGGCTCTGCGCCACCGGGTTCATGCCGGGATCCTGGTGAGCTGCTCGAGGACTGCGGCGTGGATCTCCTCCGTGCTGGCGGCCGCACTCAGTACGAGATACCTGTCCGGGTCCGCCTGTGCCAGCTCGAGGAAAGCCGCTCGGATCCTCGCATGGAAGCCGTCGGGTTCGGACTCCATCCGATCCTCCCCGGGCCGTCCTGCGGTGCGGCGTGAGCGTCCCTCGGCGGGGTCGACGTCGAGCAGTACCGTCAGATCCGGGCGGAGCCCGTCGGTGGCCCACAGGTTGACGTCGAGGACGGCGCGGGCACCGAGGTCCCGTCCCACGCCCTGATACGCCACGGAGGAATCGATGTAGCGGTCGCAGACGACGACGTCGCCGCGCGTCAGGGCAGGCACGATCACCTGGTGCACATGGGCGGCACGGGACGCTGCGAACAGCAGGGCCTCCGTCCGGGCGTCGATCTCACCGTGCCCGTGCTCGAGGACGAGGGAGCGCAGTGTCTCGCCGATCGGCGTGCCGCCGGGTTCCCGGGTGCGGACGACGTTCCGGCCGTCCTCCTCGAGCGCACGGCACAGGAGCGATACCTGCGTCGACTTGCCGGCACCGTCTCCGCCTTCGAGCGCGATGAACAGGCCCGGCAGCCCGTGGGGGAGGGGATATGTCACGCGCCAAGCCTACCGAGTGGAGTGGACATCGGGCTTCGGCGCGCTCCGGTGTGGGTCATCGGGGTAGTGCAGTAGGCGGGCGGAAGCCGGGCGCGGTGTCCGGGCGACTCACGGAGTTGCGGCTCACCGCCACTGAAGGCTCGCGACGATCGGGGGCTGGCGTGGCAGCGGATGCGGGTTCGGTCTGTACTCGTAGGAGTTATCCACATAGGCCATCCGGTTCCCCGCGATAGTGGTAGGGACTGAGAAACTGAGACATGGATAGCAGGCATGGACTCAGGGGCGGGGGCACGGCGGTGGCGCCGAGGTGCGCGGCTACGAGCCCGTCAGAGGGCATCGTCTCCGGCCTTTCTCCTGAGCGTTCCACTGCTCGTGGGGGTCACGCCTTCACGTATCCGGATGGCGCTGCATCGCATTCCATGGTGGGCTCCCTGACCCAAGAAGTGTCCTCGCTGGCCATCGGCAACGACAGGGCGGGGTTGATCGATCAGTTGCGTCAGCTCGAGGATCTCAAGTGTGCGATTGCCGGCGCGCAGGCGAGGGTCTCCGTCGCCTTCGATCTCGCGGAGCGTCGTGCCCAGGCCGCAGCGGGGACTCCTCGGTCGGAGCAGGGATATGGAGTCGCCGCGCAGATCGCTCTTGCTCGAGGTGAAGCCCCGGCCAGGGGTAACCGCCTGCTCGGACTGGCGAGAGCGCTGGTCACCGAGATGCCGCGTACCCTGGCCGCTTTGGAGAATGGGCAGCTCAACGAGTGGCGAGCGACGGTCCTGGTGCGTGAAACCGCCTGCCTGACCGCGGCGGACAGATGCGGAGTCGACGAAGAGCTCGCTCCGGACACAGGTACGTTCGCCGGTGCTGGTGACCGGGCGATCACCGCGGCGGTTCGGGCTGCGGCGTACCGCAGGGATCCGGCATCCGTGGCTCGCCGTGCACGTCATGCCGCCTCCGAGCGGTGTGTGAGTCTGCGCCCGGCACCGGACACCATGATCTATCTGACGGCACTCCTTCCCGTCACGCAGGGAGTGGGTGTGTACGCCGCCCTGACCAGGCAGGCGGACTCCCTGCGAGCAAAGGGCGATACGCGCAGTCGCGGTCAGATCATGGCCGATGAGCTGGTCGAACGGACCACTGGATCACGTGCAGGGTTCTGCGGCGTGGACCTCCAACTGGTCATGACGGACCGCACCCTCCTCCAGGGCGATAGCGAACCAGCGCATCTCACCGGGTACGGCATCGTCCCCGCCGGGTGGGCACGCGCTGTAGTGGGTTCAGGACAGGACCAGGATGCAGGACGAGCCCAGGACGCAGGTCGAGACCACGGCTCTGGTCAGGCACCACTCCAGGCCAATCCCACCGAGCCCGATCATTCCCTCACCTCCGGCCCGGACCTCGAATCCGATCGGTCCTTCTTCAGACCGGACCTCGAGCCCGATCATTCCTTCACCTCCGGCCCGGAGTTCAAGGTCTGGCTGCGCAGACTGTACACGGCGCCCGGCACCGGAGAACTGCTGGCCGTCGAATCGCGGTCACGGCTCTTCACCGCCGGGCAACGCCGCTTCATCCAGATCCGCGACCGATCCTGCCGGACTCCCTATTGCGACGCACCGATCCGGCACTACGACCACATAGTTCCCTGGCAGGACGCCGGTCCCACGAGCCTCCAGAACGGTGCAGGGCTCTGCGAGGCGTGCAATCACACCAAGGAGATCAGGGGCTGGAGAGCCGGCACCCGCGCCGGTCCGACCCACACCATCGACCTCCGTACACCGACGGGCCACATCTACACCTCCACGGCGCCGCCGAGCCTCGGCAGCGAACCTGACACGCGGCTGCGCAGGGAGCGAGGAGTACCGAATCTCGACGACGGTCTGCCCGGCGGCCACGACGAGCCCGTCCACGCGACAGCTATCGGCCGCAACGCGATGGCCGAGGAATTTGGGGGCGTTACAGCCGAGGCGACCGTCGACACGACGGCGGAGGAATCCGTCGGCGCTACAGCCGAGGCAACCGCCGAAATGACGGCCGAGGAATCCGTCGGAGCCACGGCCGAGGTGACCGTCGGCGCGACAGCCGTCGTCAGGGGCGACGCGAGGTGTGCAGCGATGCCGTCGTCGTAGCTGCAGGGACTCCTCGGTCCTGCGTTCGAAGTCCTGCAGGTGAAAACCCAGCGTGTGGTCCAAAGGATGGAACTTGTCTGCCACCCTGCTGAATGGAGGGGTTGCCGAAAGGAGGAGCCCACATGGTTCCTCTCGGCACGCTGTGCAGCGACTGCACGAACGGCGGAGGGATCGACTCCGCACTACGACACTGCACTCATCGACTCCGCACTACGACTCCGCACGACGACTCCGCACTCACCGCTCGATCTCGTCGACCGCATCCTGGGAGAAGGGCGCAGTCCCATCGGTCGGGGTCAGCGTGAACCATTCGCCGTCCTGCACCGTGGCGAAGACGAGGAGAGGTTCGGAGGTGTCCATCCGGATCGCCCTTCAGGACCTCGTCCGCTCGCACCTCGTACGCGTGGGCGTCGACGCCGAACATGGGTGCTGTTCCATCCCGTGACGTCGACGACGTCACGACCACCAGCTCCGCGGCATCGTACTTGTCCTGCAGTGTCGGATACCCTGCCCAACTGGGGCACGAGGCCATCTGCGACCCGTACCCGCACGCAGTGACCCCGCACGCGATGAGAGCAGCCAGGACGAACCCGGCATTACGACCCTTCATCCGCCGAGGGTACCGCGACTCCGGCCCGTCGAGCCGGAGTCGTGGGAACGTGGCCCGGCCCAACTAGGGTGAGGTCCATGATCGAGCAGCACGAGCCGACCGGGGACCTCGCACCAGACACCCTCACGGTTGCGGCAGGACGACCCCCACGGGAGCACGACTCCCCCGTCAACACGCCCATCGTGCTCTCCTCGACGTTCCATGAGACCCGGACGCCCGAAGCCGGCGACCGCGTCTACGCCCGCGGGTCCAATCCCACCTGGGACCCGTTCGAGGAGGCACTCGGCGTCCTCGAAGGCTCCGATCTGCCGGCGCTGGTCTTCGGTTCCGGCCTCGGTGCTGCAGCAGCGGCGCTGTCCCTCGTACCCACAGGCGGAGCGGTGGTCATGCCCAATCACGCCTATGCCGGATCACTCATGCTCGCCGCCGATCTTGCCGCCCAGGGCCGCTTCGAGCTGCACACCGTCGACATCGCCGATACGCCGTCGGTGCTCGCACGGCTGGAGGCGCTCGCAGCGCGCTTCAGCCGGGGTGCCCTCATGCTGTGGCTCGAGAGTCCGACGAATCCGATGCTCGAGGTCGCCGAACTCGCCGTGCTGACCGAGGCGGCCCATGCCACCGGTGCACTCGTCGTCGCCGACAACACCTTCAACACGCCTCTCGTGCATCGTCCCCTCGAATCCGGTGTCGACGTCGTGCTCCACTCGGTGACCAAGTGGCTGGCCGGGCACTCCGACGTCGTCCTCGGCGCCCTGGTCACGAGGGATCCGGAACCGCGCGCGCGGCTGCTCGCTCACCGGACCCTGCACGGCGCCATCGCGGGGCCCTTCGAGGTGTGGCTCGCATTGCGCGGCCTGCGGACGCTCGCCCTGCGCGTAGAACGGAGCCAGACCACCGCCGGGATCCTCGCTCGTCGCCTGACCGGGCATCCGGCGGTCCGGCGCGTCCGCTATCCGGGGCTGCCGCAGGATCCGGGTCACGAGCGCGCCGCTGCCCAGTTCGAGGGCTTCGGCGGGATCATCAGCATCGAGCTCGACGACGTCGCAACCGCCGACGCCCTCGTGGCGGCCGTGCGCCTGTGGCTGCCCGCGACATCGCTCGGCGGTGTCGAATCGCTGATCGAACGACGACGGCGTCAACCGGCCGAACCGTCGACGGTGCCCGAGCACCTGGTGCGCCTGTCCGTGGGCATCGAGAACGTCGAGGATCTCTGGGCGGACCTCGACCGGGCGCTCCGCAGCGCACAGGCCAGCTAAGCTGAAGGCGTGTCCCTCGTCTTCGATATCCAGCAATCCCTGTATCTCGTGCTCGGCCTGCTGGCTCTGGGCATCGAGATCTGGGCTCTGGCCGACTGCCTCCGGCGTCCCTCGGCTGCCTTCGAGGCGGCATTCAAGCGGACCAAGGGTTTCTGGCTGGCCCTGACCATCGGCGCCGTCGTGGTCGGTCTGCTCTCGGTGCTCGGTCGTAGCGGCGGCTTCAATCTGTTCCAGCTCATCGCGATCATCGCCGCGTGCGTCTATCTGGCCGACGTGAAGCCCGCCGTCAGTCAGACCTCCGGTCGGGGCGGGAACAGCGGTCCCTACGGTCCCTGGTAGGAAACTTCAGCAAGGGACTCAGCGCGGGCGCACGGCGTCCCAGGCAACGGTGATCTCGCCCAGCCGCCAGCGGGCGGCACCGTCCAGCAGCGGCCAGCCATCAGCTCTGAGCGCGGCACACGTCGCGACCCAGCGCTGCTGAGTGCCGAAGGACGCCAGAGCCGCCGCACCGAGCCACGCCCGATCCAGCGCCTGGAGATAGGCGTGGATCCGCTCGCCCGCCACATTCCTGTGGATCAGGGCCTTCGGGAGCCGTTCGGCGACGTCGGACGGACGAGTGAAGGTACCGAAGCGCAGGGAGACGGTGAGGGACAGCGGGCCTGTCGTCTCCAGGGCCACCCAGGCCGAGCGCCGCCCGATCTCGTCACACGTGCCGTCCACGAACAGCCCGCCCGGCGCCAGCCGTTCGCGAACCTGTTCCCAGTGCGCCTCGTACTCGTCCTCCCCGTACTGTCGCAGCACGTTGAAGGCGCGCACGACGACGGGCCGACGGCCCTCGAGCGGCAACTCGAACCCGCCCTGCCGGAAGGACAAACCCGGTCTCGCCAGCGGCTCCGCGGCGGCGACCCGTACCGGATCGATCTCGATACCGACCACCTCGACGTCGTCGCGCACCGTCCGCAGACGCGAGAACAGCTCGACGGCGGTGACCGGCGCCGCGCCGTACCCGAGATCCACCACGAGGGGTTTGCCGGCCCGGCGCAGACGATACCGCTGCGGTCCGGTAAGCCAGCGATCGACACGGCGCAGGCGGTTCGGGTTCGTGGTGCCGCGGGTGATGCTTCCCACGCTCTGTGGGGATCGTTGTCGCAGCGGCACCGGACAAGGCTAGGTCACCGGCGGTGCGGCGACGAAACAGGGGTGTCGTGGACATGACCTCTGCGTGCGTGATGCGGCAGACTGGCAGCATGACCTACACACTGATCCTGCTGCGCCACGGGCAGAGCGAATGGAACGAGAAGAACCTCTTCACGGGCTGGGTGGACGTCGCGCTGACGCCCAGGGGCCGTGAGGAAGCCGTCCGAAGCGGACACCTTCTGGCCGAGGCCGGGATTCTTCCCGATATCGTCTACACCTCCCGGCTGAAGCGCGCCATCATCACGGCCGAACTCGCGCTCGAGGCCGCCGACCGCAGCTGGATCGACGTCAAGCGCAACTGGCGCCTCAACGAGCGCCACTACGGAGCGCTGCAGGGCAAGGACAAGGCACAGACCCTCGCGGAATTCGGTGAGGAGCAGTTCATGGAGTGGCGCCGCTCCTACGACACCCCGCCGCCGCCCATCGAGGATTCCAGCGAGTTCTCGCAGGCGAACGACCCGCGCTACGCGGATCTCGGCGATGACCTCCCGCGCACCGAGTGCCTCAGGGACGTCCTGGAACGTTTCCTGCCGTACTGGGAATCGGACATCACCGCCGATATCAGAGCCGGCAGGACCGTTCTCCTCGCGGCGCACGGCAACTCGCTACGGTCCCTCGTCAAGCACCTCGACGGCATCAGCGACACGGACATCGCGGCTCTGAACATCCCCACGGGTATCCCGCTGGTGTACGAGCTCGACGAGGACCTCGCACCGGTCAAGGCCGGTGGCACCTACCTGGATCCTGAAGCGGCGGCCGCGTCCATCAAGGCGGTTGCGAACCAGGGCAAGCACTAGTCGGACGGCGTACCCACATCAGCGGTCGCCCTACATCAGGGGCGCGGTGGGCTGCCATTCGCCCGTGACGAGATAGGTGACCTTGCTGGCGACCGAGACCCCGTGGTCGGCGAAGCGCTCGTAGTAGCGGCTCGCCAGCGTGACATCGACGGTCGTCGGCGCGCTCTCGTCCCAGTCCTGTGCCGCGACGGCCTTGAACACGCCGGCGTGCAGGGCGCTCACCCGTGCCTTGGCCGCATTGATCTCGTTGGTGAGCTCCAGGTTCCGGGTCTCGAGGAGTTCGGTGACCTTCGAGGCGATCTGTTCGTCCAGTTCGGCGAGCTCGTCGAACGTCCCGCGGACGCCTTCCGGGATGACGTTGGCGGGAAAGCGCAGACGTGCGAGCTGCGCGATGTGACGTGCGAGATCCCCCATCCGCTCGAGGGAGGCGCTCATCCGCAGTGCCCCCACGATCATGCGCAGATCCGAGGCCACGGGACCCTGACGGGCCAGGATGTCGATCGCCCGTTCGTCCAGATCGTTCTGCAGGAAGTCGATGCGCGCATCGGCGGCGATGACCTCCTGCGCGAGTTCGGTGTCGGCACCCTTGAAAGCAGTGTTGGACTTCACGATCGCAGCGGACACCAGCTGCGAGATCTCGATGAGCCCCTCGCCGATCTGGTGGAGTTCGGCCTGGAAAACCTTGCGCACGTGGAGTCCTTCCCTGGACGTTTCGACCGCGACCGTGTCCACAGTTCCGCCGACGACCATTCCAGCCAGCGGTGAACTGCCACTCCGCTCTGGGTGAACGTTAGTTGAACCCCCTGGCGATTGCCACCGGAAGAGGCGGACCCCACGACGGCAGAGCATAAGCTGGATCGATGGACCCCCTTCTCCTGACGCTCGTGGCCGGGCTGGTGGGGCTCGCGCTGGGCGTCGGCGGGATGGTGGCGTTCCGGGCGAGCGAGGCCCAGCGGCTCCGGCTACTCTACGAGGACGAGCCCTCCCTGCCCGACGGTGCCGCGGAGGTCCTGTCGGTCATCGGACGTGCATACGTCATCGTGGATGCGATCGACGGCGTCGTCCGCGCCAGTCCTGCCGCCTACGCCTTCGGCCTCGTGCGTGGGCACACCGTGGTCCACGCGGAACTGC
This sequence comes from Arthrobacter echini, assembly GCF_004803505.1. Classification (GTDB taxonomy): domain Bacteria; phylum Actinomycetota; class Actinomycetes; order Actinomycetales; family Micrococcaceae; genus Arthrobacter_D; species Arthrobacter_D echini. The sequence goes on along the minus strand of NZ_SSWH01000013.1, from coordinate 20,104 downwards.
TGGAGCTGACGGCGCGGGTCCGGCGCGACGGCGTGATCGAGCAGCAGCAGCTCGAGCTCCCGCGCGGGCCCCTCGGTCAGAGCACCATCGTGGTGCAGGTGCGCGTCGCGGCCCTCGGCTCCGAGTACATCCTGATCCTCGCCGACGACCGCACGGAGATCACCCGCAGCCAGGAGATCCGCAACGACTTCGTCGCCAATGTGTCGCATGAGCTGAAAACGCCCGTGGGTGCCATCTCCCTGCTCGCGGAAGCCATCGACGACGCCGCCGAGGACGAGGTTGCCGTACGCCGTTTCGCCCAGCGCATGCACAAGGAGTCCGGACGCCTGTCGGCCCTCGTGCAGGACATCATCGAGCTCTCCCGGCTGCAGGGCACCGACGTGGTACGGCGTGGCAGGCCCGTGGACCTCAACGCCGTCATCAGTGAGGCCGTGGATCGCAACAAGCTCCCCGCCGAGAGCAAGCAGATCGAGATCGTGGTGGGCGGCGTCGCTCCCGCCCCGGTGTACGGGGACAGCGACCTGCTGATGACCGCGTTCCGCAACCTCATCGACAATGCCATCCGCTATGCGCCGGACGGCACGCGGGTGGGAGTCGGACTCCGCTCCAGGGACGGTCTCGTGCAGGTGTCGGTGACGGATCAGGGGCCCGGCATCACGGTCGAGGAGCAGGAGCGCATCTTCGAGCGGTTCTACCGTATCGACGCCGCACGCTCGCGTCAGACGGGCGGAACGGGTCTCGGTCTCAGCATCGTCAAGCATGTCGTCTCCAACCACGGCGGCGAGGTCACGGTCTGGTCCCAGGCGGGGCAGGGAAGCACGTTCACCGTCAGGTTGCCGCAGATGGAGGTGGGGCCCGACGGCGATGCCGCGCTGGGTGCCGGGACGCCGGGCGCCGAGGTGCCCGGCGGCGGTGCCGGGTCGAGGCCGACCAGGACAGGAAGCACCGCGGTCGAGGAAAGGGGAGTGGCATCATGATCCGCATCCTGATCGTCGAGGACGAGGAGTCCTTCAGCGACCCGCTGGCCTATCTGCTCGGCAAGGAGGGGTTCGAGGTCTCCGTCGTGGGCGACGGGCTCGAGGCGATCGCCGAGTTCGATCGATCCGGCGCGGATCTGGTCCTGCTCGACCTGCAGTTGCCGGGACTCTCCGGCACGGAGGTCTGCAGACAGCTGCGTGAGCGCTCACGTGTCCCGGTGATCATGCTGACCGCCAAGGACACCGAACTCGACAAGGTACTGGGGTTGGAGCTGGGCGCGGACGACTACGTGACCAAGCCCTACTCCTCGCGTGAACTCATCGCCCGTATCCGCGCAGTCCTCCGGCGGCGGGGCGATTCCCAGGAGCTCGTGCCCAATACCGTCCAGGCCGGCCGGATCCGCATGGACGTCGAGCGGCACGTGGTGAGCGTGGACGGGGAGCAGATCTCCCTCCCGCTGAAGGAGTTCGAGCTGCTCGAGCTGCTCCTGCGGAACTCCGGGATCGTCCTGACCCGCGATCGGCTGATCGAGCGCGTGTGGGGTTCCGACTACACGGGGGACACGAAGACTCTCGACGTCCACGTCAACCGACTCCGCGGGAAGATCGAACCCGATCCGTCGCAGCCCCGCCATCTCGTCACGATCCGGGGGCTCGGTTACAAGTACGAGCCCTGAGCAGCTCTACTCGCCTTCTTCGTCGCCTCCTTCAGGAGCGGCGGGTTCGCTCGGAGGTGCTGTGTACCCTCCGGGAACGTAGTCGCGGTATTCCTCGAGCGCTCCGTCGAGCACCGGCACCGCGTAGGTGGCCTGATCGCCGTCCACCTGGAATTCCACGTCCACCAGGGAACCGGGGACCTCCTCGACCCCGGCAAGGGTCGCGTCGTCGAACGTCTCGTCCTCGAACCTGAGTTCACTGCCACCCTCGATCGTGACCGTGGTGGTGGCACCGCCTGCGCGGATGGACAGATCGACGTCGTCGTCGCTGGGGTTGAAGGCCGTCCCTACGAGCCGCCCGTCGCTCTCGTCGTCGGTGCCGATGATGAGGATGTTGCGCAGGAGGACCGGGCCGACGTCCTCCACGATGCCGTCGGACGGGGCGTACACCGCGGTGGTCGACTGCGGAGCGGTGAAATTGCAGCCTGAGACGGCCAGCATCGCCAGTGCGGCGCCGGCAGCGACGAGAGGCTGCGCTCGGTTCTTCGGTGCGACATTCACGGCACGAACTCCTGGGATTCAGCAGGGGACAGGACGTGATCCGGAGCGGATCCTCCGACCACACTATCGGCAACTCCAGCGCTTCGTGGTGTCCGCCTCGACCGCGAAATGAGCGGAATCACCGGATCCCCTCGCCGTCAGGAGGCGAACGGTCATCGAGCACCCCGGATTCAGCCGCCTGACCTGCACGGACACGTGGGCCGCGTGGTGCGCCCGTGATAAACTCACCTTCGGGAAAGGGGAATGTCCACATGGTGTTTGAGGTCGGCGAAACAGTTGTTTATCCTCACCACGGCGCGGCGAAGATCGAAGAGATCAAGATGCGTGTCGTGAAGGGCGAAGAGAAAATGTATCTCAAGCTCAAGGTGGCGCAGGGAGACCTGACAATAGAAGTACCAGCAGAGAACGTCGATCTCGTAGGTGTGCGCGACGTGGTCGGCAAGGAAGGCCTCGAGCACGTGTTCGATGTCCTCCGCGCCGAATTCACCGAGGAGCCCACCAACTGGTCGCGCCGTTACAAGGCGAATCTCGAGAAGCTCGCATCCGGTGACGTCATCAAGGTCGCCGAGGTGGTCCGCGATCTCTGGCGCCGCGACCATGATCGTGGTCTGTCGGCCGGTGAGAAGAGGATGCTCGCCAAGGCGCGCCAGATCCTCATCTCGGAACTGGCGTTGGCGGAGAAGACGGACGAGGAGAAGGCGGCGACCGTCCTCGACGAGGTCCTCGCCTCCTAGGAGACGGTCCGTAGCACCACAGCAGTACCCGGCGAACGAGGGGCCTTCGGGTCCCTCGTTCGCTGTGCCCTGTCATAGGGTGGCTCAGTGCCCCTGAACAAGCCCCAGCAGCCCGGCCGCACCGGCGTGGCCGTGATCGTCGTCGCCGCCGGATCAGGACAGCGCCTGGGCCACGGTATCCCGAAAGCACGTGTCCTGTGCGGGGGGCTCACGCTCCTCGAGCACTCGCTGCGGGCGGTCGTCGCCTCGAAGGTGGCGGAGCACGTCGTCGTCGTCCTCCCCGCCCACGACGACGTCCTGCCGGACGTGGTTGCGCGGGTGGCCGCGGATGGTCCGGGCACACCCCGGATCCTCACCGTCACGGGCGGGGCGACACGCACCAGCTCGGTCAGCGCCGGCCTCCGGGCGCTCCCGGACTCGATCGGCACCGTCCTGGTGCACGACGCCGCGCGGGCACTCACTCCGCCCGGGGTGTTCGCACGCGTAGCGGCCGCGGTCAGTACAGACGCCGGGGCGGTGATCCCGGTGCTCCCCGTGGCGGACACCATCAAGATGATCGAGGGGGACCTCGTCACGCGCACTCCCGACCGGGCTGCACTCAGGGCGGTGCAGACCCCGCAGGGATTCGACGCCGTGGCGCTGATCGACGCGCACGCGAGCACGGCGGCGGGTGGTCCCGCGATCACGGACGACGCCATGCTGATGGAGGCACTCGGCATCCCCGTGCACGTGGTCGACGGCGATCCCCTCGCGTTCAAGGTGACCACGCCCCTGGATCTTGTGATCGCCGAGGCGGTCCTGGCCCGGGCCGGGGCGCCGATCGGATCACCGGCCACCGACTGAGAACCAGGCCCGTTCCCCGAGCACCAGGAGCACCGATGTATGCCAGCGAGCACCTACGCCTTCCCCGCACCGGGATCGGCACCGATGTCCACGCCTACGCCGCCCCCGACGATCCGGCGCCACTGTGGCTCGCCGGCCTGTTCTGGGGAGGCGAGCGCGGACTCTCGGGTCACTCGGACGGCGACGTCGTGGCGCACGCGGCCTGTGATGCGCTCTTCTCCGCAGCGGGCATCGGCGATCTCGGAGTGCACTTCGGGACGGACCGCCCCGAGTACGCCGGTGCGTCAGGACGGCGGCTGCTCGCCGCGGCTGCAGGCATCGTGCGAGGCGCCGGATTCGAGATCGGCAGCGTCGCCGTCCAGCTGATCGGCAACAGACCCGTCTTCGGCCCCCGCCGGAGAGAGGCCGAGGACGCATTGTCCGACGCCGCGCAGGCTCCGGTCAGTGTCTCGGCCACCACCACCGACGGCCTGGGGCTGACCGGTCGGGGTGAGGGCGTCGCCGCCATCGCGACGGCCGTCGTCGTGCGCTCCGACCGCGCAGGCCGAGGACCCCACGGGTAATCTGGTCCGGTGAGCCTGCGATTCTATGACACTGCCCGCGCCGAGGTGCGACCCTTCGAGCCGCTCGAAGCGGGCAGAGTGAGCCTGTACTACTGCGGCGCCACGGTACAGGGCATGCCGCACGTGGGCCACGTGCGCTCCGCGATCGTCTTCGACCAGCTCACCCGGTGGCTGGAGGCGAACGGTCTGCGGGTCACCGTGGTACGGAACGTGACCGACATCGACGACAAGATCCTCGAGAAGTCCCGCGCATCCTTCGGTGAGGCGGCCACGACCGACCCCACCGTGGTCGCCGACGAGCCGTGGTGGGCGCTGGCCTATCGCTTCGAGCAGGAGTTCGACCGCGCCTACTCCGCGCTCGGGGTCCGGCCGCCCACCTACGAGCCGCGTGCCACCGGACACATCCCGGAGATGCACGCGCTCATCGAGCGCCTCATCGGGCGCGGGCACGCCTATCCTGCACCGGACGGTTCGGGTGACGTGTACTTCGACGTCCGTTCCTGGCCGCCCTACGGCAGTCTCACCCACCAGGAGCTGGACGACATGCAGGCCGCTCCCGACGCCGATCCCCGCGGGAAGCGCGACCCGCGGGACTTCGCGCTGTGGAAGGGCTCCAAGGACACCGACCCCGAAACCGCGTCCTGGGCGAGTCCCTGGGGTGCAGGGCGTCCTGGCTGGCACCTGGAATGCTCGAGCATGGTCACCAAGTACCTCGGCGCCCAGTTCGACATCCACGGAGGGGGCCTGGACCTGCGGTTCCCCCACCACGAGAACGAGATGGCCCAGTCGCAGGCCGCAGGCCACGCCTTCGCACGCTTCTGGATGCACAACGGCATGGTGACCTATCGCGGCGAGAAGATGTCGAAGTCCATCGGCAACACCGTCGGCCCGCAGGAGATGATCGACGCCGCCGGGGCCCGGGTGGTCCGCTACTACCTCGGCCAGGCCCATTACCGCTCGGTTCTGGACTACCGCGAGACCTCGCTGCAGGAAGCGGCCGCGGCGGTATCGCGGATCGACGGCTTCATCGCGAAGGCGAGCGCGCGTGTCGGCGCCCCGGCACGCGTCGAGGTCCGTGCGGGGGATCTGCCCGCGGCATTCGTCGCGGCCATGGACGACGACCTCAACGTTCCGCAGGCGCTCGCCGTGCTCCACACGACGGTACGGAGTGCCAACACGGCCCTGGCCGCAGGGGAGGACGACGTCGTCAGCGCAGCTCTCGCCGCCGTCGTCGCGATGACCGGTGTCCTCGGGCTCGACGACGCGGGTGCGCCGGTCGCGGCAGCGGACGCAGCCGAGGAACGCGCACTCGATGCCCTCGTCGCGGAGCGCATCGCGGAGCGTGCCGAGGCCCGCGCGGCCCGCGACTGGGCGCGGGCGGACGCCATCCGCGATGCCCTGACCAGAGCGGGGATCACCATCGAGGATTCCTCGCACGGTGCCGATTGGTCACTGGCCGACCGGTAGGAAGCCGCCCGGATCCGTGGACCCCACCGGGCCCGCGTAAACTGAGGTGATTCTTCTTCCAGGTAAAGGTGTTCTTCCATGGCCAGTCACGGGCGTCCAGGCGCGGTTCGCAAAACGAAAAAGGGTCCTGTCGTCGGCACCGGTGGGCACGGCCGGAAGTCCCTCGAGGGCAAGGGCCCCACTCCCAAGGCGGAGGACCGCCCGTACCACAAGGCCTACAAGAACAAGGAGCTGGCGGAGCGTTCGGCCGCCAAGCGTGCCGGCGGCAGGAGTGCGGGTACCGGTCGCACCAAGGGCAAGGCGGCGGAGGAGGTCGTGACCGGCCGTAACTCCGTCATCGAGGCGCTCCGCGCGGGCATCCCGGCGAAGGCTCTGCATGTGGCCATCCGCATCGAGATGGACGACCGCGTGCGTGACTCGCTCAAGCTCGCGAACGACCGCGGGATCCCCGTGATGGAGACCGGCAAGCCGGAGCTCGACCGCATGACCGACGGCGCCGTCCACCAGGGGCTCATGCTGCAGATCCCACCCTACGAGTACGCCGACGCCCTCGATCTCGTCGACGAGACCATCGAGCGGTACCGGCGCGGCCACGTGGGCAACGCCCCGCTCTTCGTGGCACTGGACGGTATCACCGACCCCCGGAATCTCGGCGCCATCATCCGCTCCGCGTCGGCCTTCAGCAGCCACGGCGTCATCGTGCCCGAACGCCGCGCCGTCGGCGTGACGGCGTCGGCCTGGAAGACCAGTGCCGGAGCCGCCGTGCGGGTTCCGGTGGCGCGCGTCGGCAATCTCAACTCGGCGCTGAAGTCCTTCAAGAGCAAGGGCATCTTCGTCCTCGGACTGGATGGTGACGGCGACGTATCACTGCCCGAGCTCTCACTGGGGCGTGAGCCCATCTGCATCGTGGTCGGTTCCGAGGGCAAGGGGCTCTCACGGCTGGTCCGCGAGAACTGCGATCAGATCGTGTCCATTCCCATCGACTCCGCCATGGAGTCGCTCAACGCGTCGATGGCGGTGGGAATCACGCTCTACGAGGTGTCCCGCCAGCGCTCGGCCTGATCGGGACATGATGACGCAATCGGTACTGCTGCCCTCGCGAGTCTCCCGCGAGTTCCCCCTCGGGCTCCATGCCATCGAGAAGGGCCGCGCCACGCACGTGAACGCCGCGGTGTGGGCGCCCGGAATCGCATCCATGGACGTGCACTGGCGCAGGCCGGACGGCACCTGGACCTCGGACACACTGGTGGGGCTCGACGGCGGTGTGCATCACGGCGTGGTCGGTCCCGTGGATCAGGGAGCTCTCTATGCGTTCTGGCCCACGGGCGAGGAACTTCCCGGCGCTCCCGGTGAGACCCAGCTGCTCCTCGACCCGTATTCCCGGGCGCTCGAGACGATCGTGACCGACGCCGCGTCGCCGTCCTACTACTCGGTGTTCCTCGAGCATGCCTTCGACTGGGGCACCAGCGAGCGGCCCGGCACCGCATGGCGGGACACCGTGATCTACGAGGCCCACGTGAAGGGGCTGACGAAGCTGCATCCCGAGGTACCCCGGGAGCTGCGGGGCACCTACGCGGGGTTGGCCCATCCCGCGATGGTCTCCTACCTGCGTGAGCTCGGTGTCACCGCCGTCGAACTCCTTCCGATCCAGTTCCACATCGACGAACCGCACCTGGCGCCCCTGGGCCTGAGCAACTACTGGGGCTACAACACCCTGGGATTCTTCTCCGCCCACACCTCCTACGCGACCGAGGCGGCCCGTGCGGCAGGACCGGCCGCAGTGCTCACCGAGTTCAAGGACATGGTCCGCGCACTCCACGAGGCCGGGCTCGAAGTCATCCTCGACGTCGTCTACAACCACACCGCCGAGGGCGACCAGGGCAGGCCGGCCCTGAGCTGGCGCGGCCTGGGAGATTTCGACTACTACCGGAACCACGATGGCCGCTACGTCGACACCACCGGGTGCGGCAACAGTCTGGACTTCTCCCGGCCCCACGTCATGGAGTTCGCACTCGACTCACTGCGCTACTGGGTGGAGGAATGCCGGATCGACGGCTTCCGCTTCGACCTGGCGGTGACGATGGCCCGTGACGAGCACAACGCATTCTCGACGAGGCATCCGTTCCTGGTCGCCGCCAAGGCATCGAAGGCGCTGCGTGGAACCAAGCTCATCACCGAACCCTGGGACCTCGGTCACGACGGCTGGCAGACCGGGCGATTCCCCGTCGGCTGGGCGGACTGGAACGACGGCTTCCGGGACACCGTACGCGATTTCTGGCTGCACGACGCAGCCACGGTCGCCGACGGCGGTTCGGGCACCTCGATCGGACGCCTCGCCGGCTGCCTCTCCGGTTCCTCCCACGCCTTCGCAGCCTCCGGCCGCAGCCCGCTGGGCTCGGTCAACTTCGTGACAGCACACGACGGCTTCACCCTCGCCGATCTCACCGCGTACGAGCGCAAGCACAACGAGGACAACGGCGAGGACAACCGCGACGGACACGATCACAACCACAGCTACAACCATGGAGTGGAGGGCCCCACGGACGACCCACGGATCCTCGCCGCCCGGGAACAGAGCGCCCGCAACCTGATGGCGTCGTTGCTCATCTCCCTCGGCGTACCCATGCTGACGGCAGGGGACGAGTTCGGACGGACGCAGCGCGGCAACAACAACGCCTACTGCCAGGACAACGAGACCGCCTGGGTGCACTGGCCCGACGACGACGCCGCCCGGCGGATGCTGGAGACCACGCGCGCGCTGCTGGCGATCCGCCGGGACTTCCTCTCTCGGCAGCCATGCAGTTTCCCGTCCCGTGCGGACCAGTCCACGCTGCTGTGGTTCAGTGGCGCGGGACTGCCGATGACGGCGCACGAGTGGGAGGATCCGAAGGCCACGACACTCCAGTTCCTCCTCGGATCGGTGGGAGGCTCTGTCAGCGGCCTCGTCGTGATCAATGGTTCCGCCGTCCCGGCTCCCGTCCGGTTCCCCGCTTCCGACCTGGTGCAGGGGAAGGGCGATCGATCGGAGCAGCACCGCTCGTTCAGCCTGGTCTTCGACTCGGCAGTCGCCGGGACCCCGTGCCCCGGCGGACGCGTGCGCCCCGGGGACGTGGAGACGCTCGTACCGAACTCGCTGCGTATCTACCGCTACTGAAGCAGGATGCGGAAAAGCCCGGGACCGCTGGTCCCGGGCTTTTCCGTGTCCGTCCGGGCGTTCTGTCCGGGCAGCGCGCGGTCAGGCGTTCACGACCAGGCCCATCTCCGCCTTCGAGACGAGGGTCGAGTTCTGCGGAAGTACCCGAACCGTGTAGCCGAAGGAGCCGGAGTGATCGATCCTGATGGCACCGGTGAACAGGTGGCGCCCACTGCCGAGATCGTCGCCCGCCTCGAGCTGGTTCACTGAGATCCCGCTCAACTCGTCGTTGTCGAGGGCCCGTCCGTAGGCCACCTCGACGGTGACGTCCTCCGGGTCCAGTCCGCCCAGGGCGACGTAGGCGCTGATGGTCAGTTCATCGCCGATCTGGGGTTCGTCGGACACGCCGGAGGAGTCCACGTGCTCCACCTGCACAGCAGGCCAGTTGCCGTGGACGCGTGAGCGCCACGCGGCGGTCCGTCGGGCGAGCGCGAAGTGATCGGCGGCGACGTCACGACCGGCACGGGCGGCCGGCCGGTACAGCTTCTCGACGTAGTCCTGCAGCATGCGTTCTGCCGAGACCGCAGGGCCCAGTGTCGCCATGGTGTGCTTGATCATCGCGATCCACTGATGTGGAACGCCGTCCTGCGACGGTTCGGACGGGCCTGCGGCTCCGGCGCCCTCGGCAGGCACCTTGGCGTAGAAGCGGGGACCCACCTGGGTCTCGAGGAGGTCGTACAGCGCCGCGGCCTCGAGGTCGTCGCGCTCCTCCGCCGTCGCGCCGTCGTCCGCCGTGGGGATGGCCCATCCGTTGTCGCCGTCGTACATCTCGTCCCACCAGCCATCGAGGATCGAGAGATTCAGGCCCCCGTTCAGGGCGGACTTCATTCCCGAGGTGCCACACGCCTCCAGCGGACGCAACGGATTGTTCAGCCAGACGTCACAGCCAGGGAAGAGCGTGCGCGCCATCGCGATGTCGTAGTTGGGGAGGAAGACGATCCGGTGCCGTACCTCGGGATCGTCGGTGAAGCGCACGAGATCCTGGATCATGCGCTTGCCCTGCTCGTCGGCCGGGTGGGACTTCCCGGCGATCACGAGCTGGATGGGATGCTCCGGATGCAGGAGCAGGGCCTTGAGACGGGCCGGCTCGCGCAGCATGAGGGTGAGCCTCTTGTAGGTCGGTACGCGGCGCGCGAAGCCGATGGTCAGCACGTCCGGATCGAGCACGGAGTCGGTCCACGCCACGTCCGCTCCGCCGGCACCGCGCTTCGTCCAGGAGGACCGCAGCCGCTTGCGGACGTCGTCGACCAGATTGGAGCGCAGCCTCCGCCGCAGCGCCCAGATGTCGGTGTCCGGTACGTCGTAGACCCTGGTCCACTCGGGATCGAGGATGGACTCGGCGCCGAACGTCGAGCGTGCGAAATCGGCGATCTGCGGATCGACCCAGGTGGGCACGTGGACGCCGTTGGTGACCGAGGTGATCGGGACCTCCTGCGTGTCGAAGCCCGGCCAGAGGCCCGAGAACATGCTGCGGGAGACCTGGCCGTGCAGCTTCGCCACGCCGTTGGCGCGCTGAGCCAGGCGCAGTCCCATCACGGCCATGTTGAACTTGTCCGGGTCGCCGCCGACGTAGTTCTCGGAGCCGAGAGCCAGGACGCGGTCGGTGGGCACACACGGTGCGAGTCCGGCGTGGAAGAAGTGCTCGATCTGCGAGCGCTCGAAACGATCGATACCCGCCGGGACCGGCGTGTGCGTGGTGAACACGGTCGACGCCCGTCCTGCCGTCAGGGCCTCCTCCCAGGTCATGGGCGACTCGTTGGCGGGATCCATGAGCTCGCGGATGCGCTCGATGCCGAGGAACCCGGCGTGACCCTCGTTGGTGTGGAAGACCTCGGGTGCGGGAGTGCCGGTGAGGCGCTCGAAGATGCGCAGGGCCTTGACGCCACCCATGCCGAGCAGCAGTTCCTGCTGGAGGCGCTGATCCCCACCACCGCCGTACAGGCGGTCCGTGACGTTGCGCGCTGCGTCGTCGTTCTCGGCGACATTGGAATCGAGGAGCAGAAGCGGGACGCGGCCGACGTCGGCGCGCCAGATGTGGGCGGCGAGCCGGCGTCCGTTGGGCAGCGGCAGGACCACCTTGGCGGCGGAGCCGTCCGCTTCGCGCAGGAGCGTCAGCGGCAGGCCGTCGGGGTCGAGGACCGGGTAGGTCTCCTGCTGCCACGCATCACGGGAGAGCGACTGCTTGAAGTAGCCGGCCTGGTAGAGCAGGCCGACGCCGATCAGGGGAACGCCGAGATCCGAGGCCGACTTCAGGTGGTCACCGGCGAGGATGCCCAGGCCGCCGGAGTACTGGGGGAGCACGGCGCTGATGCCGTACTCGGGGGAGAAGTAGGCGATGCTGCGGGGAGCGTCGTCGCCGAGTCCCTGGTACCAGCGGTCTCCTGTCAGGTACTCCTCGAGATCTGCGTCGAGGTCCCTGATGCGCTGGACGAGCGAGTCGTCGGCGGCGAGCTGCTGAAGCTTGTCGCGCGTGACCGAGCCGAGGAAGGACACCGGGTCGTGACCGCTGGCCGCCCAGGCGGCGGGATCGATCTCCTCGAACAGGCGTGAGGTCGGAAGATGCCACGACCAGCGCAGGTTGCCTGCAAGTTTTCCGAGTGGAGCAATGCTCTCGGGGAGGACGGTTCGGACGGTAAATCTGCGTATTGCCTTCACCCCGTTCACGCTAGCGCACTTGTACGCGGGGGAAGAGAATCGGAGCGTAATCACCGGGACAAGACGAGACAGTCCGACAGCGGGGCGATCCCCTTAGGAAATCGGGCCGACAATCGCTAACGTCTTCAGGGTGAGAACCACCAGTGACGAGAACCCTGACGCCCCCTATCCCGAGGGACTGCGCTTCGGCCGTATCCCCATCACCGCGGTGAGTCCGGTGGTGGAGGACGGGCGGTTCCCGGCGAAGGCCATTCCCGGTTCGGACATCACCGTCGGTGCCACCGTCTTCAGGGAAGGTCATGACCAGCTGGGGGTCTCCGCCGTTCTCTACGACCCGGAGGGCAAGGAGGTCCAGCGTGTGCGCCTGGCACCGGTGGGTTCGGGTCTCGATCGCTGGGCAGGAACCCTGAGGCCCTCCGCCAGGGGACGGCACACCTTCACCATCGAGGGCTGGTCCGACGTCTTCGGGACCTGGGAGCACGACGCGACGATCAAGATCGCGGCCGACGTCGACACCGAGCTCATGCTCGCCGAGGGCGCTGCCCTCTTCGACCGCGCGGCCGACGAGCGATCCGGGGCCGATGCCGCGCTCTTCCGGGCCACGGCGCGTGCGCTGGCGGATCAGGAGGCGGGTGTCGAGGCACGACTGGCTGCCGGGCTCTCTCCCGAGGTCCACGAGGCCATCGGGCGCGCGCCCGTCCGCTCGCTGGTCACGGCGTCCCGCCACTATCCGATCGAGGTCGAACGCGAGCTGGCAGGGCGGGCCGCCTGGTACGAGTTCTTCCCCCGATCCGAGGGTGCCCGCTACGACCCCGAGAGCGCCGAGTGGATCTCCGGGACGTTCCGCGCTGCCGCCGGGCGCCTCGATGCGGTCGCGGCCATGAACTTCGACGTCGTGTACCTTCCCCCGATCCATCCGATCGGCCGCGTGCACCGGAAGGGGCCGAACAACACCCTCACGGCCGGCCCCGACGATCCCGGGTCACCCTGGGCCATCGGCTCGGAGGAGGGTGGTCACGATGCCATTCACCCCGATCTGGGGACGTTCGAGGATTTCGACGCTTTCGTCGCCCGGGCCGACGAGCTCGATCTCGAGGTGGCACTCGATCTGGCGCTGCAGGCGGCGCCGGACCACCCATGGGTCACCAGCCACCCCGAATGGTTCACCACGCGCGTCGACGGTTCGATCGCCTACGCCGAGAACCCCCCGAAGAAGTACCAGGACATCTATCCGATCAACTTCGACAACGACCCCCAGGGGATCGCGGAGGAGGTCCTGCGGGTCGTGACGCTGTGGATCGGGCACGGCGTGAAGATCTTCCGGGTGGACAATCCGCACACCAAGCCGGTGCAGTTCTGGGAATGGCTGATCTCGCGCGTCAACGCCGAGCACCCCGACGTCATCTTCCTCGCGGAGGCCTTCACCAGGCCGCCGATGATGCACGCCCTGGGCCGTGCGGGCTTTCAGCAGTCCTACTCGTACTTCACCTGGCGCAACACGAAGACGGAGCTCGAGGAGTACTTCACCGAGATCAGCAAGGTCTCACCCGCGTACTTCCGGCCGAACTTCTTCGTCAATACTCCCGACATCCTGACCGAGTACCTGCAGTACGGGGGGCCGGCGGCGTTCAGGATCCGTGCGGTCCTCGCGTCCATGGCCAGCCCGCTGTGGGGCGTCTACTCGGGCTACGAGCTCTTCGAGCACGTGGCCCGGCCGGGCGCCGAGGAGTACATCGACAACGAGAAGTTCCAGTACCGTCCGAGGGACTACGAGAGAGCGGAGGCCGAGGGCAGATCCCTCGCCCCCTTCATCACGCGGCTCAACGCCATCCGGCGTTCCCACCCGGCGCTCGGGGACCTCGAGAACCTGAGTATCCACTCGAGCACGGACCCGGCGACACTCGTCTTCTCCAAGCACAAGCGGACAAACGAGGGCAAGGACACGATCATCGTCGTCGTGAACGTCGATCCTCACAGCACACGGGAGAGCACCGTGTGGCTCGACCTGTCGCAGCTGGAGCTCGATGCGGCCGACCTCGACGGGAACGGCCTGTTCCTCGTCGACGACCTCGTCACGGGCCAGACCTTCAGCTGGGGCGAGAGCAACTACGTACGGCTCGACCCCCATGTCGAACCCGCCCATATTCTTTCGATCAGGAGACAGCGCTAGTGGTCAACCCCTTCCAGCTGAACGCACCCGGACTGGCCCATGATCCGCACTGGTATCGCAAGGCGGTCTTCTACGAAGTACTGGTGCGGGGCTTCGCGGACGCGAACGGAGACGGCTCGGGGGACCTGTCGGGGCTGATCGAGAAGCTCGACTACCTGCAGTGGCTCGGGATCGACTGCCTCTGGCTGCCCCCGTTCTTCGAGTCCCCGCTGCGCGACGGCGGATACGACATCTCCGACTACTACGACGTGCTCGACGAGTTCGGGTCCCTGAGCGACTTCAAGCGTCTGGTGGCCGAGGCGCACGCGCGCGGGGTCCGGGTCATCATCGACCTGCCGGTGAACCACACCTCGGACCAGCACCACTGGTTCCAGGAGTCGCGCAGCAATCCCGACGGGCCGTACGGCGACTTCTACGTCTGGAGTGACACCGACGAGAAGTACGAGGACGCACGCATCATCTTCGTGGACACGGAGGAGTCCAACTGGACGTTCGACCCGGTGCGCCGGCAGTTCTTCTGGCACCGGTTCTTCAGCCACCAGCCGGATCTGAACTTCGAGAACCCGGCGGTCCAGGAGGCCATCTTCGACGTCGTCAGGTTCTGGCTCGACCAGGGCATCGACGGCTTCCGTGCGGACGCGATCCCGTACCTCTTCGAGGAGGAGGGCACGAACTGCGAGAACCTCCCCAAGACGCACGAGTTCCTCAAGCGACTGCGTGCCATGGTGGACGAGAACTATCCCGGGCGCGTGATCATCGCCGAAGCGAACCAGATGCCCGACGAGGTGGTCGAGTACTTCGGTGACGAGGACGGCCCGGAGTGCCACATGTCCTTCCACTTCCCGATCATGCCGCGGCTGTTCTACGCACTGCGCGACCAGAAGGCGGCACCCATCATCGAGACCATGAGGGACACCCCGGACATTCCCGCCGGAGCCCAGTGGGGCACCTTCCTGCGCAACCACGACGAGCTCACCCTGGAGATGGTCACGAACGAGGAGCGCGAGGCCATGCTCGGCTGGTACGCGCCGGATCCCCGCATGCGCGCCAACGTGGGCATCCGCCGTCGCCTCTCCCCCCTGCTCGACAACTCACGGGCCGAGGTGGAGCTCATCCACGCCCTCCTGCTCTCCCTGCCCGGCAGCCCGTTCCTGTACTACGGGGACGAGATCGGCATGGGTGACAACATCTGGCTCGAGGACCGCGATGCCTCCCGCACCCCGATGCAGTGGAACCCCGACCGCAACGCGGGCTTCTCCCCGGTCGACCCGGGCAAGCTCTACCTCCCTGTGGTGCAGTCGCTGGTCTACCACTTCAACCACGTGAACGTGGAAGCGCAGATGGCGACGTCGAGTTCCCTCCTGCACTGGGTCCGTCAGATGCTCGCCGTGCGCAAGGCACACCCCGCCTTCGGCCTCGGCTCCTACAGCAATGTGCCGGTCGAATCCGAGAACGTCCTGGCCTTCCTCCGTGAGGTCCCCGAGACCAACGCCGAGAACGAGCAGGCGGAGTCGGTGCTGTGCATCTTCAACCTCTCGCAGCACCCGGTGGCGGCCCGGATGCAGCTGCCGCAATTCGCCGGTCGCGGTCTTCGGGACCTGTTCGGAGGGGCGGTCTTCCCGGCATTCGCCGACGACGGCGAGATCACCCTGACCCTGGGCAGCCACGACTTCTTCTGGCTGCGGGTCCGCTCGGCGAACTCGAACACCTCATCCCCGCACACCCAGGCGATGCCCGTCATCGCCCTCCCGGAGGCCATCAGCCAGTGACCACCCACACTCCGTTCATCCCCGAGGTCCTCGACGAGTGGCTGCCCTCCCAGCGGTGGTTCCCGGCGAGGGGGCGCTCCGTGGCGCTGACCGTCGTCGGCGGAACCGTCCTGGAGGATCCCGCCGGCGTCGCCGGCTTCGAGGTGCACTTCCTCGCCGTCGAGTCCGGACGGCGCACGGATGTCGTCAGCGTCCCCATCAGTTACCGGAGTGAGCCGCTCGAGGCCGCGGACGCCGCGCTGATCGGGCGCGTCGAGCATCCTGCGCTGGGTACGCGCTGGGCCTACGACGCCACGCACGACGCCGACTTCGTGCGGTTCTGGGTCAGGTTCATCCTCACGGGTCAGAGCTCGCCGGACGGGAACCTGACCGGCGTCGTCATCAAGGAACCGGAACATCAGGAAGCTGCCGAGTCCCAGCCCGTGAAGATCCTGCAGGGTGAGCAGTCCAACACCTCGGTGGTCTACGGGACCGGGCCCGGGTCCATGATCGTCAAGTTCTTCCGCGTCCTCGCCTCGGGGGAGAGCCCCGACGTCGAGATCAGCGCGGGTCTCACCGCCCAAGGCTCGACCGACACGCCCGACACCTTCGGCTGGGTGACCGGGTCGTGGCAGGAGGCGCACGGGCGCCCCGGCACGCTCGTCACCGGGCACGTGAGCGTCCTGCGCGATTTCGTCGAGGGAAGCACCGACGCGTGGCGCACGGCGACGCTCGCGGCAGCCACCGCGACCGACTTCACAGCCGAGGCGCGCGGACTCGGAGGGGCAGTCGCACGGATCCACCGGCAGCTCGAGGGCGCGTTCGGCAGCAGGACGGCGACCGCCGCCGAGAAGAAGGAGTTCAGACAGGCTCTGACGCAGCGGATCCGGTGGGCGTGGGACGAGGCGGGGGACACCGTGGGGCCGCTCGGCGCCGAGGTGGACCAGATCATCCGCGACGTGGAGCAGCTCGAGGAGATTCCGCCTCTGCAGCGCATCCACGCCGATCTGCACCTCGGCCAGATCCTGCAGGCTCCCGACGGCGGTTGGCTCGTGATCGACTTCGAGGGCGAACCGCTCAGGCCCACCGCCGAACGAAGTGTTCCCGATGTCCCGGTCCGCGACGTCGTCGGCATGGTCCGCTCCCTCGAGTACGCCGCAGCCTCCCGCGGTGCGGCAGACGTCGGATCCGCCGAGGCCGCGGCGACCGAGCAGTGGTCCTCCGCCGTGCGGGCGGCGTTCCTCGCGGGGTACGCCGCCGATGCCGGTGCCCCCGTCGACACCCAGGGACCGCTCTTCCGGGCGCTGTGGCTCGACAAGGCGCTCTACGAAGTCGTGTATGAGATCCGCAACAGGCCGGACTGGGTCGAAATGCCAGTCCGGGACGTCCGACGCGCTCTGGGTGGACAGCCCGGGGCGGACGCTACGAAAGCAGCTGAGATGAACTCCTCGAAGAACGCCGTGCCGGACAAGGGCGCGGACGATGAAAGCGTCGCGAAGAAGACCGCCAAGACGGCGAAGGCCGTGGCCGGGAAGACGAAGGCCGCTGCATCGAAGGCCAGGGGCGCAGCGTCTGCCCTGGCCGACAGTGTCACGGAGACCGTGAAGGAGACGGTCGGTGAGGCCTCCGACGATCGGACCACCTCCGTCTCGGCCCAGCCCGCTCCGGGCCGGCCCACTCCCATGAAGGTCGAGCAGTCACTGCTGCAGCAGGTGTCCGACGGTGTCTACAGCCAGCCCCACGCCGTCCTCGGCGCGCACCTGGCGGACAACGACGTCGTCACGATCAGGACGTTGCGGCGGCTGGCGCGCTCCGTCGTCGTCGTGACCGGCTCCGGACGTACGGAACTGCGTCACGAGCACAACGGCATCTGGGTCGGGGCCCTCGAGGCGGAGACGCCCGGGCACGTTCCCGACTACCGTCTGGAGGTGACCTACGACGGCGAACCGATCGTCGTCGACGATCCCTACCGCTTCCTGCCCACGCTCGGGGAGATCGACCTGCACCTGATCGGCGAGGGTCGGCACGAGACGCTGTGGACCGCGCTCGGAGCGCATGTCCGCCACTACTCCTCCGTCCTCGGCGACATCGAGGGCGTGTCCTTCGCGGTATGGGCGCCGAATGCGCGCGCTGTGCGGGTCATGGGCGACTTCAACGGGTGGGACGGCAGCGTGAATGCGATGCGCGTGCTCGGCTCCACGGGAGTCTGGGAGATCTTCATTCCCGATGCCGGTGCAGGCACCCGCTACAAGTTCGAGATCCAGGGCAGTGACGGCCAGTGGCGCGAGAAGGCCGACCCCATGGCCCGGGGGACCGAGGTCCCCCCGCTGACCGGGTCCATGGTAGTGGAGTCCACCCACGTGTTCGGCGACGAGGCGTGGATGGAAGCGCGGTCGCAGACCGATCCGCACAACGCACCCATGAGCGTCTACGAGGTGCACCTGGGGTCCTGGCGCCAGGGCCTCGGCTATCGAGAGCTCGCCGAGCAGCTCGTCGAGTACGTCTCCTGGCAGGGTTTCACGCACGTCGAACTCATGCCCGTGGCGGAGCACCCGTTCGGGGGGTCCTGGGGCTACCAGGTCACCTCCTACTTCGCACCGACGTCGCGCTTCGGCTCACCGGACGATTTCAAGTACCTGATCGACCGTCTGCACCAGGCCGGTATCGGCGTCATCATGGACTGGGTTCCGGCCCACTTCCCGAAGGACGAATGGGCGCTGGCGAAGTTCGACGGCGGCACGCTCTACGAGCACGGCGATCCGTTCCTCGGTGAGCACCAGGACTGGGGCACGCTCATCTTCGACTTCGGCCGCCGTGAGGTACGCAACTTCCTCGTGGCCAATGCGCTCTACTGGCTTGAGGAGTTCCACATCGACGGACTCCGCGTCGACGCCGTCGCGTCGATGCTCTACCTCGACTACTCGCGCGAGGAGGGCCAGTGGCGGCCCAACCGGTTCGGTGGCAGGGAGAACCTCGAAGCCATCTCCTTCCTGCAGGAAGTCAATGCGACCGCCTACCGGCGGGCCCCGGGCATCGTCATGATCGCCGAGGAATCCACCGCGTTCGACGGCGTCACCAGGCCCACCAGCAGTGGTGGTCTGGGGTTCGGCATCAAGTGGAACATGGGGTGGATGCACGACACCCTGGAGTACGTCGCTGAGGATCCGATCAACCGGGTGTATCACCACAGCAAGGCGACCTTCTCGATGGTCTATGCCTACACGGAGAACTTCCTGCTTCCGATCAGTCACGACGAGGTGGTTCACGGCAAGGGGTCCCTGCTGCGGAAGATGCCCGGCGATCGGTGGCAGCAGCTGGCCAACGTGCGCGCCTATCTCGCGTTCCAGTGGGCGCACCCGGGCAAGCAGCTCATCTTCATGGGCACGGAGTTCGCGCAGGAGTCCGAGTGGGCGGAGCAACGCAGCCTGGACTGGTGGCTGACGGACACCCCCTCCCACAAGGGTGTCCAGGAACTCGTACGATCCCTGAACTCGGTGTACCGGCAGACCCCCGCCCTGTACGAGCGGGACAACGAGCCTGCAGGCTTCCAGTGGATCGATGACAACGACGGCGAGCACAACACGCTGTCCTTCATCCGCTGGGACCACCAGGGCAACCCCGTGGTGTGCATCGCCAACTTCGCGGGGGGTCCCCACGAAGGGTTCCGTGTCGGCTTCCCCTGGGCAGGGGAGTGGGCCGAGGCCCTCAACACCGACGCGGAACAGTTCGGCGGCTCGGGAGTAGGCAACGGCGGACGCATCACGGCCGTCGAGGGCGCCCACCACGGGCAGCCCGCTCACAGCGACGTCCGTGTGCCACCTCTCGGTATGCTCTACTTCACGCCGGCGTCCTGATCCACGCTGTCCCTCCTGATCCTCGGGAGGGACAGCGATCCCGGACGACGGCCGCGAGGTACCCGTCCACCGTGGAGGATGCATCGCCTTTGCATACTGGAAACGCCGGTGCTATCGTTTAGATCCGCGCCGACGCCACTCAGCACCCGGCCGAACCTCTCGACAAGGAGTTCCTCCTGATCCTCGGATCGGAGATCCACCGGAGGGGTTGGACCGGATTTGCGTGGTGGTGTTGGTGGGGGTAGGTTTGGGAAGTTGCTTCGGAGCGATGATGTGGCTGGTTTGGCTGTGTCGGGTGCCGGTGGTTTCTGTTGTTTGAGAACTCAATAGTGTGCCAAGTTTTTTGATACCGATTGTTTGTTGATTGGTTGGATTTGCTGGTTGCCATGTGTGTTGTGGTGGCTGGTTTTTTTGGCTGGTTTCGAATTTTGTGCAGCATTGCCGCTTGTTTTCCCGGGTGGTGGTGTTGTGTTCGTAGTTTTTTACGGAGAGTTTGATCCTGGCTCAGGATGAACGCTGGCGGCGTGCTTAACACATGCAAGTCGAACGATGAGCCCTCACTTGTGGGGGGGGATTAGTGGCGAACGGGTGAGTAACACGTGAGTAACCTGCCCTTGACTCTGGGATAAGCCTGAGAAATTGGGTCTAATACTGGATACGACCTTCTGGCGCATGCCATGTTG
>NZ_SSWH01000012.1 GCF_004803505.1 Arthrobacter echini | reverse complement strand
AAGACACGAGGACCTCCGTGAACTCGATCAGGTGTGGTAACCCATATCGATACCGGAGGTCCTCACCTCACTCAACCACGCCACGCTGCACACAACCTCCGTGGGAAGAACACCTAGGCCGAGGGGGCGCCGGCCTTCCGGCTGCCGCGCAGGGCGATCTCGAGCTCGAAGCGCACCTTGGGGTCCTTGAGATCGTCCCCGAACAGTTCGCGCAGCTGCAGTACGCGGTAGCCGACGGTCTGCGGGTGGATGCCGAGCTCCTCCGCTATCGGCGCGCGCTGCCCCCAGTGCCGCAGCCACGTGAGCAGTGTCTCCGCGAGCCGCTCCCGCTGATTCTCCGGTAGCGCGGCAAGGGGCGCGAGCCGGCGTCGTGCAAGTTCCCCCACGGCGGAGGGCTCTGCCGCCAGCACCACCTCGATCAGGTGCTCGTGCGCCCAGACGGGAGGCTCGTCGGCACCCTCCCGGGGCGGCAGCATGGAGGCTGCCAGGACGGCCAGCCGCAGCGACTGGGCCACCTGCCCCAGACCGCCGGCGGGTCCGACGGCGGCGCTCCGCCCTGCCAGGACGCGGTCCAGCTCCACGCGGGTTGCCGCACCGCGCTCGGGGACCAGGGCGACGGCGTCGGTCTCCCGTTCGATCACGATGGCGCCCTGGCCCAATCGCTGCCGCAAGCCCTCGGCGCGGTCCAGCGGGAGCGTGACGACGGCGATCTCTGCGGGAACGCTCCAGTCCGCGAGCGACGCCGCCTGCCGCAGTGCCGTCTGATCGGCCTGCCCCAGCAGGAGGAGCTCGAGGAGCTCGGCACGGCGGCGGTCGACGGCGCCGGCCCGCTCCGACTGCTCGAAGGCGTAGGCCTCGGCACTCACGGCGGAGAGTTCGTCGATGTAGGCCATGATGGACTCACCCAGATCCACCACGACGGCCGAGCCCAGGCCGTCCTCCATGGAGCGGCGCGACATCTCCCGGAACGTGACGCGCGCTCCCATCCGGTACGCACCGAGCAGCGAGTCCATGCTGCGCCCCTGCCGGAACTCGCCCCGGCCCAGACCGGCCACCAGCTGGCGGCTCTCGTCGGACAGGGCCGGCAGCTTCGTTCCGGGCAGCTCGAGGAAGCGCTCCAGTGCGGCGGTGACCCCCTTCCGCAGCACATGACCGAAACTGCCCTCCATCGGGCGGGCGTAGGCGGGGACGAGCTGCGGCACGGCCTGGATGATCGCTTCCACCAGCCCCGGCGTCAGCGATCGCAGCCCATCACCGACGTCGGTGGGAAGCGCCAGCCACGGCGGATCCGGAGGCGTCGGCGGCAGTTCACTCCCGGACATGCTCACTCTCCTGGTCCGTGCCGCGCTATCCCGCCACGGCTATTCACTCGCGATGATTTTCCACCTGCAACTGTATGCCTGGAGCGAAGAATTCTAGCGGCATGAACTATATCGTTGATGAAATGATCCGGTTCACAGCACTGGCGCGGGCCGCTTCCGCGCTCACCACCCCACTGACGCCGGAAGACTTCCTCTCCCTCTTCAACCCCGTCTACTCTTCACGTCAACTGCGCGGCGTCGTGACCCGCGTGGAGCACGAGACCGAGCACTCGGCCACGATCCACTTCCGTCCGGGACGCGGGTGGCACGCCCACAAGGCGGGGCAATGGGCACGCATCGGCGTCGAACTCGACGGCGTACGCCACTGGCGTTCCTACTCCCTGAGCAATGCGGCAGGTCAGGACCCTGCGATCACCGTGACGGATGCCGGTGCGGTGTCCCATGTGCTGGTGCGCGACACGACGCCGGGCGACATCCTCTTCCTCGCTCCGCCCCAGGGCGATTTCGTGCTCCCGGAGCACCCGCGCGCCCTCCTGATGCTCACCGCGGGCAGCGGCATCACGCCGGTCATGTCCATGATCCGTACACTGATCCCGCGCAGGCCCGATGCCGACGTCGTTCTCATCACCTCCAACAGCACGCCCGAGAAGAGCCTGTTCCGCGAGGAACTCGACGAGCTCGCCGACCAGTTCCCCAATCTGAAAGTCCGGCACTGGTTCTCCAGCGCGCTCGGCAGGCTCGAGTTCACCGCCAGGACCATCGCAGACCTGTGTCCTGACTGGCGCTCGCGCTCGGCCTATGCCTGCGGACCGGAGGGCTTCCTCAATGACGCCGAGGAGCTGTGGCAGCGCGAGGCCGCCCTCGACACGGCCCGCACCGTCCCGCAGGTCTCGGCCGGTTCCAGCACCCAGGGTACGGGTACGGCAACGCTGACCATCGAACGGTTCAGTACCGACCTGACCATGGGAGCCGGGCACGACGGCGGTCTCGTCACGTTCGAGCAGTCCGACCGCGAGGTCCGGGCCGACGGCGAGACTCCCCTGCTCGACGTCGGCGAGGACGCCGGGGTCCTCATGCCCAGCGGGTGTCGTATGGGTATCTGCCACAGCTGCCTCATCCCGCTGCGCGCCGGCCAGGTGCGCGATCTCCGCACCGGGGAGCTGCGCAACGCTCCCGGTGAACTCATCCAGACCTGCGTCTCGGCAGCGGCCGGGCCCGTGAACCTCGACCTGTGATCTCCGCTCGTAACTCCACTGTTCGTAACTCCACTGAAGGAACCCCATGACCACCACGCTGACCCGCCCGGGTGCCCTTGCGGCCTCAGGCCGCCCCCTCGTGCGCCCCGACGCCGCGAAACACCTCTCCGACGAGCAGATCCTGGAGCTCGGCCGCGAACTGGACGCTGTCCGGGACGAGATCCTGGCCAGGCGCGGAGCCTCCGACGCCGCCTACATCCGCCGGATCATCAGGATCCAGCGCTCGCTGGAGTTCGCAGGCCGGGGCACACTGCTCTTCAGCAAGTACAAGCCGGCCTGGTTCGCCGGAACGGCGATGCTGAGCGTCGCGAAGATCCTCGAGAACATGGAGATCGGCCACAACGTGCTCCACGGGCAGTGGGACTGGATGCGCGATCCCGACATCCACTCCACCACCTGGGAGTGGGACTTCGTGACGCCGGCCCGCTCCTGGCAGCACACGCACAACGATCTGCACCACCGGTGGACCAACGTCATCGGCAAGGACAAGGACATCGGGTACAACCTGCTCCGCATGGACGCCGATCAGCCGTGGCGCCCCTTCAATCTCGGCAACCCGCTCTACAACGCGCTCCTCGCGCCGGTCTTCGAGTGGGGCATCGCGCTCTACGACCTCGAGCTGCCCGAGTACAAGGAGGGCCTGAAGTCCAAGGAGGGCCTGAACCGCGATCTCAAGGCCGTGGGCGTCAAGGTCCTCAAGCAGTTCTCCAAGGACTACGCGGCCACGCCCGCCGTCGCCATGCTGAGCGGCTCCGGCAAGCAGGCCCTCTACGGCACGCTCGCCGCGAACGCCATTCGCAACCTCTGGGCCCACGCCGTCATCTTCTGCGGCCACTTCCCCGACGGGACGGACACCTTCACGGAGGAGGAGGTGGACGGCGAGACCCGCGGCGACTGGTACGTCCGCCAGATGATCGGCTCGGCCAACATCTCCGGCTCGAAGTTCATGCACCTGATGACCGGCAATCTCTCGCACCAGATCGAGCACCACTGCTTCCCCGATCTTCCGTCCAACCGGTACGCGGAGGTGGCCGTGAAGGTCCGCGAGATCTGCGCCCGGTACAGGCTGCCCTACACCACCGGCCCGCTGCCCAGGCAGGTCGGCTCCACCTGGGCGAAGGTCTTCAGGCTGGCGCTCCCGAATCGTCGGGTGAAGGCGGCCACGGCCTAGCCGTATCGACCTGGGGTACGCACCGCCGCCGCCGTCGTTCCGGCTCATCTGCGCGCCGAGATCGCAGAAGATGCCGCTCAGCGGGCGGTGCGATGGTTACTTCTGCCATCTCGGCGGCCCAGGACCGGCAGCAGTCAGGCGCGGTCCCGAAACGGCAGAAATCACCGCCCGCGCCGCCGTCGCCCGGTCGTTCCTGCCATCTGGGCGCGTTACCCGACGCACAATCCGACGCCGGAGCCGAGATAGCAGGTGCCGGAAGACCCTGCGAGACTGGGTACATGACCCGCGGAATCTATGTGAGCGCCATGACCAGCGGCTCCGGCAAGTCCCTGATCTCCCTCGGTCTCGCCGACATGCTGTACCGGCACGCGGACCGGGTGGGCTTCTTCCGGCCGATCGTGGAGGGCGATGATCTGGCGAGCGATCCGATGGTGCTGCTCATGCGGCGCTCCTTCGATCTCCCTGCGAGTCGTGCGCGCGGTGGCCTCACGCGCGCCGACGCCCGCGCCCTGCTCGTCGCCGGGGACCGCGCCGAGATCGACGCGCGCTGCGTCGGAATCTACAGCGAGATCGCCGCCGAGTGCGACGTCGTGATCGTCGAGGGCACGGACCTCTCCGGCAACGACTCGGCTGTGGAGTTCGATCTCAACGCGCGCCTGGCGAACAACCTCGGTGCCATGGTCCTCGCCGTCGTCGGCGCCAGGGACATGAGCGTGGACGAGGCTGCGGACACCGTGGACGTCGCGCGCCGCGCACTCGACGCGCAGGGGGTCTCCCTCCTCGCGATGATGGTCAACCGGGCCGCCGACGACGCCGTCGACTCCATCCGTGAGCACATCCGCCCCGGCCGCTCGGGACGCCCGGTCTACGTGATCCCCGAGCTCAGCGAGATCTCCCAGCCCACCGTCTCCGAGGTCTCGACCGGACTCGGCGCGCGGCAGATCGCCGGCGACTCGAATCTGGAGCGCGACGTCTCGGGCGTTCGCGTGGCAGCCATGAACGTGGGCAACTTCCTGCATCTGCTCACGGACGCCTCGCTCGTGATCGTGCCCGGTGACCGGGCGGACGTCCTCGTGGCAACACTCGCGTCGTCGTTCTCCCCGGACTTCCCCGTACCCTCGGCGCTGTTCCTGACCGGCGGTCTCGCGCCCGATCCGAACATCCTCGCACTCCTGGCTCAGGCCCCGTTCCCCGTCTTCGCGCTCGACGACGACACCTACACCGTGACGCGTCACGTGAGCGAGGTCCGCGGCGAGATCGCCAGCGGGCTGCGCCGGAAGGCCGCTGCCGCACTCGGTGCGTGGTCCCGCCACGTCGACGAGAGCGAACTGCTCGAACGCCTCGAACTCCCCCGGCCCGTCAGCACGACCCCGCTGCGCTTCCTGCACGACCTGATCCAGCGGGCACGCACCGAACGCCGCCACATCGTGCTCCCCGAGGGCGAGGACATCAGGATCCTCAAGGCCGCGGAGATCCTGCACCGCCGCGACGTCTGCGACCTGACGGTCCTCGGGCCCGAGGCGCGTGTCCGTGAACTGGCAGCGAACCAGGGCGTCGACCTGACCGGGATCACGCTGATCGATCCGGCGACGTCCGGTCTGCGGGACGAGTTCGCCGAGGAGTACACCCGGCTAAGGGCCCACAAGAACGTCTCCTTCGACCAGGCCCGCGAGCGCATGCTCGAAGGGGCATATTTCGGCACCATGATGGTGCAGCTCGGCCGGGTGGACGGTATGGTCTCCGGCGCCGCGCACACGACTGCCAACACCATCCGGCCGGCGCTCGAATTCGTGAAGACCAAGGAGGGCGTGAAGATCGTCTCCTCGGTGTTCCTCATGCTGCTGCAGGACCGCGTGCTGGTGTACGGGGACTGCGCGGTGAACCCGGATCCGAACGACGAGCAGCTGGCGGACATCGCGGTGGCCTCGGCGGAAACGGCGGAGCAGTTCGGCGTCGATCCCCGCGTCGCAATGCTCTCCTACTCCACGGGCGCCTCCGGTGCGGGCGGCGCCGTGGACGAGGTGCGGCGTGCCACAGACCTCGTGCGGCAGCTGCGACCCGATCTCGCCGTCGAGGGCCCCATCCAGTACGACGCCGCCGTCGACGCCTCGGTCGCGGCCTCCAAGCTGCCGGAGTCCACCGTGGCCGGCCAGGCGACGGTGTTCATCTTCCCGGACCTCAACACGGGCAACAACACCTACAAGGCCGTGCAGCAGTCGGCGGGCGCCGTCGCCGTCGGGCCCGTGCTCCAGGGGCTCCGGAAGCCGGTCAACGACCTCTCGCGCGGCTGTACGGTCGAGGACATCGTCAACACCGTAGCCATCACGGCTGTGCAGGCCCAGCAGCCTGCCGCCTCCTAGTCATCCACGTCAATCCTGGACAGGACCCCATGATCATCCTCGTCATCAACTCCGGCTCGTCCTCGCTCAAGTACCAGGTGCGCGACGGCGACGACGTCCTCGCCGAGGGACTCGTGGAACGCATCGGGGAGGCCGAGGTGCCCGATCACGCAGCCGCCCTCGACCGCGTGGACCACGAGGTGGCCGAGGCGCTCGGCGATCGCGGGATCGACGCCGTCGGGCACCGCGTGGTGCACGGCGGCGAGCGGTTCAGCGAGCCGGTGCTGATCGACAACGAGATCACCCGGGCCATCGAGCGACTCAATCCCCTGGCGCCGCTGCACAACCCGGCAGCCGTCACCGGCATCCGCGCCATCACCCAGAAGTGGCCGGACCTGCCGCAGGTGGCCGTGTTCGACACGGCGTTCCACCGCACGCTGCCCGAGTACGCCTGGCGGTACGCCCTCCCGGACGAGCTGTACCGGACGCACGGCATCCGGCGTTACGGCTTTCACGGCACCTCCCACGCCTATGTCGCGCGGGGGGCTGCCGAGCTCCTGGGCGTCGATGCGTTCACGGGTGTCATTGCGCATCTGGGCAACGGAGCGTCCGTCACAGCGGTGCGCGACGGGGAGAGTGTCGACACCTCCATGGGCCTCACTCCGCTGGAGGGCCTCGTGATGGGTTCCCGCTCCGGGGATCTCGACCCGTCCATCCTGCTGTTCCTCCTGCGCGAGGGCTACACCGAGAAGGAGCTGAACGAGCTCCTGAACCGCAACAGCGGCCTGAAGGGTCTCACGGGCACCAACGACATGCGGTCCGTCTCCGAGGCTGCGGAGTCCGGGGACAAGCGTGCGCAGACCGCGATCGACATAGCCTCCTACCGGCTCGCGAAGTACGTCGGTGGGTACCACGTGGCCGTGGGTGGGGCCCAGGCGCTGGTCTTCACTGCCGGTATCGGCGAGAACGACGACAACTTCCGCAGCTCCGTCGTCGGCAAACTCGGCGCCCTCGGTCTCGAACTGGACGCCGAGCGCAATGCCGAGCGCTCCCGTCGGGCCCGGGTCATCAGCACGGCGGCGTCGGCCTTCCCCGTCCTGGTGGTCCCCACCGACGAGGAGGCCGCGATCGCGGAGGCGACGGCCGGCGTCGTGAACGGATCCTGACACGCTGCTGCGAGCTACCCGTCCGGTCCTGCCCGGCGGTCGGTGCACGCTTCTGTCCCAGCGGAGCGGCCTGGGCACCTGGAACGAGCGCTCAATCCCACCGAACCACCGCGAACAGTGGGAACGAGCACCACGGAACACTCTGTCCCACCGGCGCGGCTTGGGCACTGGGAACGAGCGCTCAATCCCACCGAACCACTGCGAACAGTGGGATTGGTGCACCACAGAGCGCTCACTCCCACTGGACGAACGCGAACAGTGGGACTGACGCGACCATGCGACGACGACGCGACCGCGGACCCGCCCTACGCGGCCCCGAGCAGCCGGGCGAGCCCTGCGGCGAGCGCCCCCACCAGCACCACCACGAGGAACGGGGCCTTCAACCACAGTGCGACGGCGGCGGCCAGCAGGGCCGCCACGCGGGCGTCGATCACGAGCGACTGACCGGAGGCGAAGGCGTTCGTGGCCGTCAGCGCGGCCAGCAGGCCGATGGTCAGGGAACCGGCCACCCGCAGCATCCTCGGATTGTCCAGAAGCTTCGCCGGAACCAGGAAGCCGACGAACTTCGTGGCGATCGAGATCAGGCAGGCGAGCAGGATCCAGCCCCAGAGATTCATGGCGCACCCCCGCCCGCGCCCGGAGAATACGGCTCGACGTCGGGCTCCAGACCCTCGCCGGACGGCCCGACGCCGGACAGACCCAGCACGGCGGCCACCAGTGCCGCGATGAGGATGGGGATGCCCGATGGCACGAACGGCACCGTGATCAGCGTGACCACGGCGCACGCCACGGCGATTCCCGCCGGCTCCTTCGCCTGGACCCTCGGCCAGAGCAGTCCGAGGAACGCGGCGACCGCTGCGCCGTCAAGGCCCCACCGGGCGGGATCGCCAATCGCATTGCCTGCCAGCGCCCCGCCGAGCGTGAACAGATTCCAGAGCGCGAAGACCCCGAGGCCCGCGGCCCAGAAACCGCGGCGCTGTTCGTCCGGATCGGATTGACCGGTGGCTGTGGCCACCGACTCGTCGATCGTCAGATGTGCCACGATGAGCTTCCACCAGCGCGAGGGACGCAGCAGGACGTTGACCTGCATACCGTAGACACCGTTGCGGATGCCCAGCAGCGCCGCCGCCGACATCGCCGAGATGCCCGAGCCTCCGCCGGCGATGACGCCGATGAACGCGAACTGGGATCCGCCGCTGAACAGGAGCAGACTCAGCGCCATGGTCTGCGCGACGTCGAGGCCGGCGGCCACGGACAGGGCTCCGAAGGACAGCCCGTAGAGTCCGGTGGCGACGGCGACGGAGAGACCGACCCGGACGGCCGGGGAGCGAAGGAGCAGCACCTCCCAAGGCTAGGCGACGCGCGGCTTCCCATTCGTCGTGAAGGGGGGAATAGTGGATGAAGGCAAGCGTACTTAGCATCCGAAGGAGCACACATGAAGGCAGTGACCTGGCAGGGCAAGCGCAACGTCAGCGTGGACAACGTCCCGGACCCCACGATCCAGGAGCCGACGGACGCCATCATCCGCGTCACCTCGACCGCGATCTGCGGATCGGATCTCCACCTGTACGAGATCCTCGGGCCCTACATGGCCAAGGGGGACATCCTGGGCCACGAGCCCATGGGCATCGTCGAGGAAGTCGGATCAGCGGTCACCAACCTGAAGGTGGGCGACCGCGTGGTGATCCCCTTCAACATCTCCTGCGGCCACTGCTTCATGTGCACGCACGGGCTCCAGTCCCAGTGCGAGACCACGCAGGTGCACGAGCACGGGTCGGGTGCCGCCCTGCTCGGATACTCCTCGCTCTACGGCTCCGTCCCCGGCGGCCAGGCCGAGTACCTGCGCGTTCCCTTCGCCGACTACGGGCCGGTCAAGGTCGGTTCGGAGCTGCCGGACGAACGCTACCTCTATCTCTCCGACATCCTGCCCACGGCATGGCAGGGCGTGCAGTACGCCGACGTTCCGAAGGACGGCGTCCTCGCGGTCTACGGCCTCGGTCCCGTCGGTCAGTTCGTGGCCCGGATCGGCAGGTACCTCGGGCATCGCGTGATCGCCGTCGAGCCGGTCGCCGAGCGGCGGGAGATGGCCGAGCGGCACGGGATCGAGACCATGGACTTCACGGACGGGACCGTCGAGGAACTGCGCAGCATGACCGATGGGCGTGGGCCGGACGCCGTCGTGGACGCCGTGGGAATGGAAGCGCACGGTTCTCCGGGGGGCTACTTCGCCCAGCAGGCCGTCGGCGTCCTGCCGGACAAGCTGGCCCAGAAGGTCATGGAGACCGCAGGCAGGGATCGCGTGAGCGTGCTGCACTCGGCCGTCGACGCGGTCCGCCGCGGTGGCACCCTCTCCCTCAGCGGCGTCTACGGTGGCACGGCCACGCCGATGCCCCTGCTGACCATGTTCGACAAGCAGATCCAGGTACGCATGGGCCAGTGCAACGTACGCCGTTGGACGGATGAGCTCCTGCCGATCGTCGAGGAGCCCTCGGATCCCCTGGGCGTCATGGATCTGATGACGCACGAGGTCCCGATCGACGACGCCCCGGCCGCCTACGAGAACTTCCAGAAGAAGACGGACGGCACCATCAAGGTGGTCCTCAAGCCCCAGGGCCTCTCCGTCTGACGGACCGAAGTGACCGGACCGAAGTGACCGGACCGAAGTGACCGGACCGAAGTGACGTACGGACGGACCGGCCTCCCCGGGGTGGCCGGTCCGTCACTCGCGGGCCATCATCTCGTGGGCGTCCATCTCGCCCTGGGCGATCTGCAGGGCATCCGCCGCACGCACCAGCCCCAGGTGCGAGAACGCCTGGGGGAAGTTGCCGACCATCCGGTGATTGACGGCGTCGTACTCCTCGGACAGGAGCCCGACCTCGTTCGAGTAACCCACGAGCTGATCCATGAGCCGCATCGCCTCCTCGTCGCGACCACTCAGTGCGTACTGCTCCACGAGCCAGAACGAGCAGGCGAGGAACGGGTGCTCGCCCGGGTCGAGACCGTCGTCGGCGCCGTGGGTCCGATAGCGCAGCAGCAGACCCTCGCCGTCGAGCAGATCCTTCTCGATCCGCTCCACGGTGCCGAGCATCTTCGGGTCGTCGTAGGCGAGGAAGCCGACCTGGGGCAGTTGCAGGAGGGACGCGTCGACCTCCGTGGACCCGTACGCCTGGGTGAAGGAGTTCAGCTCGCTGTTGAACCCCCGTTCCATGATCTCGGCATGCATCCGGTCCCGGATGTCCACCCACTCGTCCAGCGGCCCGTCGAGCCCGTGGTCGCGGACCGCGCGGACGGCGCAGTCGAACGTCGCCCACACCATGACGCGCGAGTGCGTGAAGAACTGCTTCTTCCCCCGCATCTCCCAGATCCCGTGGTCGGGTTCGTCGAGGTGATTGCGCGTGAACCTGATCAGCGCCCGCTGGAGCGGCCAGGAGAAGGTGTCTTCCTGCACCCCGTGTCCGCGGAGCTTCTCCAGTGCCACCATGACCTCGCCGACGACGTCGGCCTGGTACTGGTCCACGGCACCGTTGCCGACGCGGACGGGTACGGAATCGGCGTAGCCGGGCAGGTTGTCGAGCTCGCGCTCGGGCAGCCGGCGCTCCCCTGCCACCCCGTACATGATCTGGAGGTCCTCCGGGTCGCCGGCGACCGCACGGAGCAACCAGTTGCGCCAACCCAGCGCCTCGTCGGCGAAGCCGTGGGTCATCATCGCCTCGAGGGTCAGGGCCGCATCCCGCAGCCAGCAGAAGCGGTAGTCCCAGTTGCGGGCACCGCCGAAGTGCTCGGGAAGGGACGTGGTCGGCGCGGCGACGATCCCGCCCGTGTCCTCGTGCGTGAGTGCCCTCAGGACAAGTAGCGAGCGCCTGACCGCCGTCGAATAGTTGCCGCTGTCCTGCGAGCTCGCCTCCCAGGCCCGCCAGTAGTTGATGGTGGCCTCGAGTGCCTTGTCGATGTCGAGGGCTGCGGGGAGGCCGCGGTGCGAGGGGTACCAGACCATCTCGAGGTCGACGACGTCGCCCTCCGTGACGTCGAAGGTGCCCTGGTGGGAGTTGTCCTCCGCATGCAGGCGGGGCCCACGGAGCAGGAGGGCATCGGGCCCGGCGATGGCGAGCAGGATCGAGCCGTCGTCGTCGTGCTGCTGGGTCACCCACGGGACCACCTCGGCGTAACCGAAGCGGATCTGCAGCTCCTGCCGGAACGTCACTGTCCCGCTGATCCCCTGCACACGCCGGACCACGTTGGCGCGCCGGTCCGCGATCGGCATGAAGTCCGTGACGAGGGCCTCACCCTCGGGCGTACGCCAGCGGGTCTGCAGCACGAAGGTCGCATCGACGTAGCTCCGCTCCACCACCTCCGCGTGGGCGGACGACGGGGTGAGCAGCCAGCGGCCGTGTTCGGGAGTGCCGAGGAGCGCAGCGAAGACGGAGTCCGAGTCGAAGCGGGGGAAGCACAGCCAGTCGAGGCTGCCGGTGCGGGAGAGCAATGCACCCGTGTGCAGATCGGAAAGGAGTGCGTAATCCTCAATAGGAGTGTGCATCTGTCCACTCAACCACAGGGCGCCGCCGGGGAGCCTGCATTACTTCCCGATGGGTGCCAGTGCATCCCGGATCAGCGCCGGGACGTCCGTCGTCAGCTCCTGGACCCCGAGCCCGGTGAGGAACAGGGCCTCCTCGGCGGTATTGACCGTCCAGACGCGCACCCGCGTCCCGTTCCGGATCCAGCGTTGCACCCGGTCCTGATGGTCCCGCACGTACTGGACACCCGGCCCGGCCATACCCACGTCCTGGCGGTCGATCAGGTCCTCGCTCTCCTGCAGCGCCCGCTGCAGCATGTCGATCAGGACACCCTCCGCGATCGACCCGATACGCAGTCGCTCGCGGATCTCCCCCTGATCGACGTCGGCCACCAGCTGGCACAGCTGGTGGTGCGGGGCGCTCTCCCTGAGCTGACGCACCGAATCCGGGTTGAAGCTCATGAAGCTGACCTCGACCCCGCCGATCATGGACGACTCCGGGTCCCAGCGCTCAGCCATGAGCAGGGAGATCAGCTCCTCCTCGAGCCGGAGCCCGAAGGGACTCGGATGCTTCAGCTCGACGGCGAGCCTGACCGGCCGCCCCGCCCGTCGCAGCAGGAGCAGGAGGTCTGCGAGCGAGAGGAACTGCTCTGCGGTCCGCCCGTAGGCGGCGGGGATGCTCACGCCCTTCCAGGAGGAGACGTTGAGCTGACGCAGTTCCGCCAGGGAGTGATCGGACACGTCTCCCGTACCGCTGGTGGTGCGTTCGAGGGTGGAGTCGTGGATGCAGACGAGCTGCCCGTCGCGGGTGAGCTGGACGTCGCACTCCACCCCGTCGGCGCCGTCGTCGAGCGCCTGCAGGTAGGCCGCCCGGGTGTGCTCGGCGAAGGCGGCGCTGCTACCGCGGTGGGCGAAGATGACAGGCAGCACGGCTGAGCCCCTCACGTGGTCGACGACGTCGGTCCACCGTACGCGGATGGTGTCCCCGTGTGCCATCGCCCGGGCGCGGCTGTCGTGCGATGCACTGATCGCTAGACTCGGGTGGTGAGTGTGCAGCTGAGCGGGGCCGATGTGGAACGGGCGGCTGCCCTTCGCCGCATGAAGACCCTGGCCACCGGCCTGCTCGGTGTCCTGGCCGTCGTCTTCGTGGCGGCCTTCGCGCTGCAGGACTCCTATCCCTGGCTCCAGTACGTCCGCGCGGCAGCCGAGGGCGGCATGGTGGGAGCGCTTGCCGACTGGTTCGCCGTCACGGCCCTCTTCAAGCACCCCATGGGCGTGCCGATCCCGCACACGGCGATCATCCCGCGCAAGAAGGACCAGATCGGAGAATCACTGGGTCAGTTCGTCGAGGAGAACTTCCTGTCCGAGGACGTGGTGGTCGCCAAGCTCGATTCCGCGCGCATCGCGCAGAAGGCCGGCGCCTGGCTGGCGAAGCCGGCGAGCGCCGAGCGCGTTGCCACGGAGGGCGCCGCCCTGATCCGCGGCTTGTTCGCGGTCCTCGACGACGACGCCGTGCAGGGCGTCATCGAATCGATGGCCCGCAAGCACCTCCTCGACCCGCCCTGGGGCCCGCCCGTCGGAGGTATCGCCGAGCGCATCTTCGCCGAGGGACACCATCATCGCCTCGTCGATCTGCTGGTGGACCGCGCCGCGGACTGGGTGGATGCGAACTACGCCGTGGTCACGAGGGTCGTCGCGCAGCGCTCGCCCACCTGGGTTCCGCGCCTCGTGGACGGCGTCGTGGGTGACCGCGTCCACGCCGAGTTCTCGAAGTTCATCCGCGCCGTCCAGAACGATCCGCGGCACGATGTCCGGCTCGCGATCGACAAGTACCTGCGGGACCTCGCACAGGATCTGCAGCACAGGCCGGAGACCATCGCCAAGGCGGAGGAGATCAAGGAACAGCTGCTCGACGACCCGCGCGTGAGGGATCTCACCGCACGCACCTGGGTCACCATCAAGCAGGCCCTGCTCGACGCGGTCAACGATCCCGCGAGCGACCTCACCACCAACTTCAAGGCGATCATCCGTGACTTCGGCTCACGCCTGACCCACGACGCCGAACTGTCGGGCAGGATGAACCGCTGGCTGGCCGACGGCGCCTCGTACTTCGTGCGTACCTACCGCCGCGAGATCGCCGGCGTCATCTCCGAGACGGTGGGCCGCTGGGACGCCGAGGAGACCTCGCGCAAGATCGAACTCCAGGTGGGCAAGGACCTCCAGTTCATCCGCATCAACGGTACGGTGGTCGGCTCCCTGGCGGGGCTGCTGATCTTCACCCTCGCCACCGCCGTCTTCGGCTAGGTCTGCTGGTCGTCCCGCTGCTCGGACAGCTGCAGGGCCTCCGCCAGCTCCCCGGGAACAATCTGCGGCAGCGGGCCGAAGGCGTCGCGCGTTGCGCTGATGACGGCCTTGCCCATGAGATGGTTGCCGGCGCCACCGATCACGGCACCGGCGCCGAACGGCAGCGCCCGCCCCAGCATGAAACCACCCTGTCTGGCGAGGAACCTCTTGAGGAAGCGTCGCTGGATGGTCCCGGTCAGGGTCTTCACGAGCGAGGTCGGCGCGGCCTTGTCCACCAGTTGCCCCCAGTACTGGGGGACACCCTGACCCGCTGAGGCACCGAGGATCGAGCGGACGAGCGCCGTGCCCTCCTCTCCCATGAGGATCGCCATCACCATGGCACGTGAGCGTTCGGGATCATCCGTCTGCACGCCGTGCAGTTCGGCGATCGACTCGGCGTACAGCGCCGTCGCCTCCAGGAAGCCGACGGTGGCCGCCGCGGAGAGCCCGAGCGAGGCCGCTGTACCGACGGCCGGTACGGCAGCGGTTGCTCCGACGGCGGCGCCAGCGGCCGTCGTCGCGCGCAGGTAGTCGCGTTCGAGCCGCCGCGCGAGTTCTGCGGGCGAGGCCTCGGGGTGGCGGCGGCGGAGGCGATTCAGATTGGAGATGATCAGGGGCCGCTGCACGTTCAGGGCACGCTCGATCATCCGCAGGATCCCGGGCTTCGGGTGGCCGTCCTTGTCGAAGAGCGCACCGTTGGCGGCCTTCACGGCCGGGTTCTCCTTGTTCCTGCCGAACATCGTGGTCCTTCCGCGGCTGCAAAGATGCTGTCGTTGTCGAGTGTAGGGGCGCGACGGCCGCCTGTCGGAGTGATTGTGCTGCAGGCGCAGGAGAACTCCGGCCACGCTTCGATAAAGCGGAAGGACGCCACCAGAGCCTGGTGACGTCCTTCGAGCGGCTGGTCCCCACAGGTCAGCCGATTGCCGTACGGATCAGGCGTTCGAGCCCTTGCGACCGGTGATGAGGCCCCAGATGAGCAGCACGATCAGCGAGCCGCCGATGGCCAGGAGCCATGTGGAGAGGTCGAAGAACTCGTCCACGCCGACGCCGAAGACCGCGCTGCCGATGAAGCCGCCGAGCAGGGCTCCGACGACGCCCAGGATGAGGGTGATGATCCAGCCACCGCCCTGCTTGCCGGGGAGGATGAGCTTGGCGATTGCGCCGGCGAGGAGGCCGAGGATGAGCCAACCGAAGATTCCCATGAAATGCTCCTTGAGTGATCGAGGCGCCCGGTCGCGGGACCGCACACCGTCCAGTGAGTTGATGCAACCCGCCACTGTACTTCATCAGCATGCTTAGGGTGCAATGCTAGCACCGGCCCCTCGCGGAAGAGCGGCGCCTCCCGGGCTTGTCTGCACCTGCAGTCCGTCCCTTTGCCGGGCTCGTCTTCCGCAGTTTTTTCTGGTTATTTCTGTTGATCTCTTGAATTCGCCGCCGATAGGCAGATAAAGTCACTCAAACACAGACAAGCGAAGATTCGTGGGCGCCACCCTCGAGTCCGTGACGATGGAGTCCCATGTTCGCCGAGGAGCGCTACCGCGTGATCAGCAGTCTGGTCATGACGGACGGCCGCGTCACCGTCGCCGGACTCTCGGCGCACTTCGGCATCACCAAGGAGACCGTGCGCCGGGATCTGGCGCTCCTCGAGAACGACGGCGTGCTCCGCCGGGTCCACGGGGGTGCGATCGGCGGCGCCGGGGCGACGACGAACGAGCCGAGTCTCACCAGCAGGTCCTCTCGACATGCCGCTGAGAAGAAACGCATCGCCCTCGCCGCGCTCGCTCTGGTCCCCGACAGGGGTGCCGTAGTCCTCGATGCCGGCAGCACCACCGGGGCCCTTGCGGAAGCACTCCTGGAGGAGCCCCGCACCGGGCTGGCGGTAATCACCCACTGCGTTCCGATCGCAGCCGTCATGACCGCTGCGGGTCTGAGCGTGGAGCTCGTGGGTGGCAGGGTACGGGCACTGACCAGTGCAGCCGTCGGAAGCAGCACTCTCGCGCAGCTCGGTCGGCTGCGGGCGGACATCGCGTTCATCGGCGCCAACGGCCTGTCCGCCGACTTCGGGTTGAGCACCCCCGATCTCGACGAGGCAGCCGTGAAGACCGCGATCATCCGCGCTTCCCGGCGTGCCGTGCTCGTGGCGGACTCGTCCAAGTTCGACCAGGAGACACTCGTCAGTTTCGCCCGGCTGGAGGACATCGATGCACTTATCACCGACCGCACACCCCACGACGCACTCGCGGCCGCACTCGCCGATGCCGGCGTCGAGGTGATCGTGGCATGATCCTCACGCTCACGACCAACCCGAGCATCGACCGCACCGTCGACCTCGACGGGCCCCTGGCCCGTGGTGCCGTCCAGCGCGCTGTTCGCGCCACCCAGGAAGCGGGTGGGAAGGGCGTCAACGTCAGCCGTGCCCTCGCCGCATCGGACCTGAGGACGCTGGCTGTGCTGCCGGGCGATGACGACGACCCCGTCCTCGCGGGTCTGCGCTCGGTGGACGTGCCCTTCAGGAACGTCCCTATCGGGGTGGGCCTACGGATCAACACCACGATCACGGAACCCGACGGCACCACGACGAAGGTCAACGAGCCCGGCCCGGAGCTCTCCGCCGCGCAGCTCGACGAACTCCTCGCGGTCGTCGTCGCCGAGAGCGAGGGAGCGGACTGGCTGGTGCTCGCCGGCTCGCTGCCTCCCGGTACACCCCCGACCTTCTACACATACGTGACCGCAGCCGTGCGCGAAGCCCACGGTGCGGCCAGCCCGCTCATCGCCATCGACTCCTCCGGTGAACCTCTCATCGAGAGCGCAGCAGGGGCCCCGGATCTGCTCAAGCCCAATGCCGAGGAACTCGCCGAACTGACCGGCATCGGCGCGGCCGACGAGCTCGAGGAGGATCACGACCTGGCTGCCAGCGCCTGTGCCGTGCTCATTTCCGCGGGTGTCGGAGCAGTGCTGGCGACACTCGGCCCCAGGGGCGCCCTGCTGGTGACGAACTCCGGCGCATGGCACGGACTGCACTCCCCCGTCACGGCCCGCTCGACGGTCGGTGCCGGAGACTCCGCCCTGGCCGGCTACCTCCTCGCGCACAGTGCAGGTGAACTCCCGGAGAACTGCCTGCGCCAGGCGGTGGCCCACGGCTCCGCGGCCGCCGCACTGCCCGGTTCCACCGTCCCATCGCTCGATCAGACGACACCGGAGGCCGTCACGGTCACCGCCCTCAGGATCACGCTCCCCGTGATCGCCCACGCTGGTCCCGCCATGGGGCTCACAGCACAGGAGGAACCCCGATGACCGATCTCATCACCGCAGAGCTCGTGGCCCTGGACAGGAACCTGGGGACGGAGCGTTCCGCCGTGATCCGCAATCTCGCAGGACTGGTCGCTGCCCAGGGGCGCTCCACCGGTGTCGAAGACCTGTATGCGGACGCTCTCGCCCGGGAGGAGAAGACCGCCACCGGCGTTCCGGGAGGCATCGCCATCCCGCACTGTCGCTCCAAAGCAGTCTCGACGGCGACGCTGGTCATGGCTCGCCTGGCTCCGCCCGTGGACTTCGGAGCCAAGGACGGCCCGGCGGATCTCGTGTTCTTCATCGCAGCTCCGGACGGAGCGGACCAGGAACACCTGAAGCTGCTCTCCAGGCTCGCGCGGTCCCTGATCAAGAAGGACTTCACCGCAGCCCTGCGTGCCGCCCGGACACCGGCCGACGTCGTCGTCCTCGTCAACGGGGCCCTCGGCCTGGACGGCCCGGCGACCGCAGGGGCCGGAGCGCACGCGGCGGGTTCGACAGCGACCACGGGAACAGGGATCACGGGCACGACCGGCACGAGCCACGCCGGGGCCAACGCGAGCGAGGCTGCTGCCACGCTCGGCACCTCGCGCGCCGGCGTCGACGCCACCGGCCCCGCTGTGGACCGGGCTCATGGAACGCAGACCGGAACCGGGCGGCTGGTCGCGGTGACGGCCTGCCCCACCGGTATCGCGCACACCTACATGGCCGCCGATTCCCTCGTCGCAGCGGCTGCGGAACGCGGAATCGACCTGCAGGTGGAGACCCAGGGCTCCTCGGGCGCAACACCGCTGGATCCTGCCGTGATCGCGGCCGCCGACGCCGTGATCTTCGCCGTCGACGTCGACGTGCGGGACAAGCAGCGCTTCGCCGGACTCCCCGTCGTCTCCGCGCCGGTCAAGCGTGGCATCGACGAACCCGGCGAGATGGTCGACGAAGCGATTGCTGCCGCACAGAACCCGAAGGCCCGCAGGGTCACCGGGACCGCGGGCGGTGAGCAGGCAGATGATGACGGCGGGAGCGACAGCATCGGGAGCACGCTCAAGCGTGCACTGCTCACCGGCGTGAGCTACATGATCCCGTTCGTCGCCGGAGGCGGGTTACTGATCGCCCTCGGATTCCTGCTCGGCGGCTATCTCATCACCGAGACCGCGGACACGATCGTCCTCGAGAACAACCTCGCTGATCTGCCCGACGGCGGACTGGGCACCTACCTCGGTGCGGTCGCGTTCAAGATCGGGCAGCTCTCGCTCGGTTTCCTCGTCCCCGCACTCGCCGGCTACATCGCCTATGCCCTGGCCGATCGCCCCGGTATTGCCCCGGGCTTCGTGGCCGGTTCCGTGGCGGGCTTCATGGGCGCAGGCTTCCTCGGCGGCATCGTGGGCGGTCTGCTGGCCGGGTACATCGCGATGATGATCGGGCGGCTCCAGGTACCCCGCTGGCTACGAAGCCTCATGCCCGTGGTGATCATCCCGCTCCTGGCCTCCATCGTGGCCTCGGGGCTGATGTTCCTCGTGCTCGGCGGCCCGATCGCCGCACTCACCGCGGGTCTGAACGACTGGCTCTCGGGCCTGACCGGCACCGCCGCCGTGGGCCTGGGAATCATCCTCGGTCTCATGATGGCCCTGGATCTCGGTGGGCCCGTGAACAAGGTGGCCTACTCCTTCGCGGTTGCCGGTCTGGGCGCCGGCTCCATCGACAACCAGGCCCCGTGGCAGATCATGGCCGCCGTCATGGCAGCGGGAATGGTCCCGCCGCTGGCCATGGCCCTGGCAACGCTGCTCGACCGGCGCCGGTTCAGCCTTGCCGAGCGGGAGAACGGCAAGGCCGCCTGGCTCCTGGGAGCTGCCTTCATCTCCGAGGGCGCCATCCCGTTCGCCGCTGCCGATCCGCTGCGGGTCATCCCGGCCTCACTCCTCGGCTCCGCAGTGACCGGGGCGATCGTGATGGGGACGGGTGTCACCTCGCAGGCACCGCACGGCGGGATCTTCGTCTTCTTCGCGATCGGGAACTTCGCCATGTTCACCGTCGCGATCCTCGTAGGCATGGTCGTCTCCGCCCTCGCGGTCATCGCCCTCAAGCGTTTCGCGAAGAGGAAAAGCAATGCTGCCACAGAACCGGTCGCAGCCTGACACCCGCTCCGCTTGACTGTACTGAAGAATCCACCCAGAGAAGGAACACCATGGCAGAACGCACAGCAACCGTAGCCAGCCGCGTGGGGCTCCACGCCCGTCCGGCCTCCATCTTCGCCGAAGCCGCGGCCGAGATCCCCCTTGAGGTCACCATCGCCATGGAGGGGGATCCTGCCGACGAGGCCATGGATGCCGCGAGCATCCTGTCCCTGATGAGCCTGGGCGCCTCGCACGGCGACGTCGTCGTGCTGCGTGCAGAGGGCGAGGGGGCAGACAGCGCGCTCGAGAGCCTGGCGCGCATCATCGAGACGGATCACGACGCCGGGTAGAGACGCCGAATAGAACGGGCACCCGAGCAGTAGGAGCGCCCGAAGAACTCCGGCACGATGAAGGGCATCATCGATCCACCGGACCGATGATGCCCTTCCCGGCGCCCCCAGCACCGCAGCGCAGGCGGTGTGGGTCCACCCGTTCTAATGGACACACCCCGCCTGCAGCAGTAACCATCCGCCGACCCCCCACGGACAGCGGTAGTTACATAATCATTATGCTTTCACATGATGATGAAATTGTGGACGCGGAATGGACACGATTCGGTCTCCATTCATGCCTTTCCTGCCGAGAATGCTCCTTCGGCGCATTCTCGGGCAGAGCCGGCGCATGCGGAGCCACCCTCAGGCGAGTCCGGTCGTCCGCGCCGCGCGCCTCCTCGAGCGTGCATGGCTCAGCCAGATCAGGAACAGACCGAACACCATGAGCAGGATCGCCGAGAACGGCAGGATGACGTTCCAGGTCATGAGGTCCAGGCCCGTGAGCCTCAGGACGACGAAGACCACCACGAGCAGCGACCCACCGGCGAGCAGGCCACCTGCCGTACGGTGGATGGTCCTGGCGCGCCCGTCGATGACGGATCTGGCGGTGGGCAGTACCAGACACGCGGCAACGTAGCCGGGGTACAGCCTCCCGACGGCGGCATACTCCTGGACCGTCGCCTGATCGAGGAAATCATTCAGGCCTACGGAGCTGCCGGGCAGCTCACTGGCGAGGAAGAAGTAGAGGGTCGACGCGATGGTCAGTGCGAGGACCGCCAGACCGAAGGGCCCTGCAATGAGGCGGCGTACCAGGGGAGATTCGAAGGCGGCCGCCACCCGGACACCGAGCAGGGCGAGAACCGCATACAGAATCAGCCTGAGCAGCAGGTTGGCCGCATTGACACCCCCCAGCATGCCGTCCACGGCGTCGTAGAGGGGTTCGATGGACAGCGCCACAGCAAAGGTCAGGAGCAGGAGCACCCCGCACATGGTGCGCCCCCGTCCCCGGAGCGCCCCGGGGAGCCGGAGAAGTGTCGCCACAGCACACAGCACCAGCGCCGCCCAGTGAAGAACGTCGGTGATCATCCGAGGTTCTCCCACAGCGCGCGGTCCCGGCGGTCGTCGAGCTCGGTCCGCCGCAGTTGCTTGCCCAGGACGTCAAGCCGGTCCCGGGCGAGGATTACGAGTTCGAGGTCGGGGACGGAGTGGAGCGCTTCTGCCCGTGCGTTCTCTGGCCAGCCACCTTCCTCCGGAGTGAGGAGCCCCGTCACCACCAGGCCGCTGGCCAGTGATACTTCCGCTATGCGTCCCGCCTCGACGGCGATCCACGGTGCGAGTCGTCCCGCAGTGAGCTGCGCCGAGAGATTCTGCCGCGCGACGCCCGTGGTGGACGCCAGCTGCTGGCGCAGGTCTCCCGGATCGATCGCCTCGATCCAGGCCCTTACCGACCCAGTGTGCGGGAACGGCGCGAGACCGAGCTCTTCGTCGGTCCACGCCGACTCCGTGTCATCGCTTCGGGCCACCAGAAGACGAAGGATGTCGATGTGGGAGACCTGGCTCAGCAGTTCGGCGTCGGTCGGCGGGGAGACGCCCGCCGGCAGGTCCTCGAATCCATTGAACTCCGCCAGCGCGTCGACCACCGGGAGTCCGTATCCACGGGCTATCGCGACCACCGTGGACACCGCGACCTTGCCGCGCACAAGCTGCTGGGCGAGCGTCGATCGT
Source organism: Arthrobacter echini (assembly GCF_004803505.1). Lineage (GTDB taxonomy): Bacteria > Actinomycetota > Actinomycetes > Actinomycetales > Micrococcaceae > Arthrobacter_D > Arthrobacter_D echini. The sequence goes on along the minus strand of NZ_SSWH01000012.1, from coordinate 68,322 downwards.
TTGATGCCGGCGGTTCTGCAGACCTCGGTCACGGTGTCCTGCGGAGCAATCCGCGTACGCCACAGCTGGAACGCCTTGGCTGCGACGGCCATGCTCGCCTTTCAATTGGACATTTCGGGCTCTTGTAGAAGTATACTGGGATCGCTGGCTCCGATTTCTGCGATTCCCCCATACGCAGAACGCGGAGCCAGCTCCATTTCGACTGGATCCTGATCTCAAGCTGCTACCAGCGCACCTTCTTCTCCTGCTTGCCCTGCCTGGCGCTCTCGTGCGCCGCCTTCACGTGTCCGGCGCCTGTTGCGGCGGTCGGACTGGCTGCGTGGCGTTTTCGCTCGAGTGCGTTTCGGGCGCGCGGGTCGTCCTGCACGCTACGGGGTGGCGTCGCCGCATCGGATGCAGGGGCTTCGTCGTTCCCAACGGGCTCCACGGCTGTTTGTTCCTGGTCTCGTCTGCTGGTCATGGTGTTCCTTCCGGGTGGGTGCTGCCCACGAATCCGTTCCGGAACCGAGATACGACGCGGAAGACTCCGCAACGATGGTGACCGGACAACTTCTGTGGGCGCGCGGGGAGGGGTGTCATCGACACATGGCGCTGATCGCGGAGAAACCGTGATCGGTTACTGGAACAGAAGTGTCCTCATGCCGCACGACGCTACACCCGTCCACGAGCGCCGACAAGGGCTGTCACCGACCCCCGGAGAAGCCGCTTACCGCTCGCGGGCGCCACGGAGAACGACGTCGGCGTACACCAGCCGGTGCGCACTCGCGGGAAAGGGCAGGATACCCGTCAGCTCGGCTCCGGGGAGTCCGGCGCGGGGCCAGAAGACTCCGGAGGTGGAGACGCGGAGGGTCCGCGAGGTCAGCACGTAGTCGGTGCGGAGATTGCCGGTCTGCTGGTCCTCGTAGTCCGCTGTGTCGAACCGGGGATCACCGTGCTGCACCGCATTCGCTCCGCCCTGGAGGGCCGATGCCTCTGCCGCACCCTCCGACGACGGCGAGGGATCGCGGATCAGGCTGTTCTCCAGCAGTTGATCGATCGGCGCGGGAGCCGTGCCGCCGTCACGGGGATCACTGTTCTGGTCCCCCATGATGACGAATCGATCCCCCCTGCGCAGACCGCCAGCCGTCCCGTCGTCGTCGTACGGGTAGGAGGCCCCGGCCACATAGTCCGACCAGAACCGGATCTCGTCGCTGGTCCGCCGTTCGTCCGGATCGTCCACGACCGGTGGGCCCGGGTTGCTCGCGAGCACATGCACCGTCCGTCCACTCACGATCACCGGTACGTCCCAGTGCGACGTACTGGAGAGCGGCAGCGCGGCGCGCTCCTCGACCGAGTACGAGTCGCCCGCTGATTCCGTGGCGGGATCGTCGGGCAGGAGCGCGCCGGGCAGATCCTGCCACAGGAAGTCGCCGAAGGTGCGTACCGACGTCGTCCGGATGGGATACTTCGAGAAGAGCACCATTCCGCCCTGGCCCGGAAAGGCTCCGGGCCCGAAGGCATCGCCTGCGCCGCCGACCACGCCGTCGTTGTCCAGGTCGTACCCGCTCTGCACACCGCGGTTGGGTGCAGCGGTATAGCTGTACGGGTAGTCGAGCGGCGTTCTCCCGTTCTGGCCGACCCGCAGATAGTTCCGATGGAACAACGCGGCCGAGGCCGCATCCGGGTCGTAGTCGAAGTCGTTGAGCAGGACGACGTCGGGCCGCACGGTCTGGATCACCTCCGCGATCGCACGGGCCTGTGCGCTGCCGGTCCCGGTCAGGTCTTCGGTCAGTTCCCCCGCGGTCGAGCGGCTCAGACCGACACTGAAGGTGGCGAATCTGATGTTCTGCCCGGGTGCCTGTGCCCTGGCAGCGATCAGCGCCCGCGCCTCCTCCCCGTGGTCGGCGAAGGCTGCAGGGATCGGACCGACGAGGAAGGACACTGCCAGCAGGCCGACGAGGCCTCGAGCCAGGACGCGCATCGTATCCTTCCCGGACATCGTAGTGCTCGGAGTGCTCCGTGATCGAAGTGCTCGGCGGCGCCGTCGGACAGCGCCTGGTTCACATCGCAAACCCAAACCCTACGGGCACCGACGCTGCAATGGGTGATGTCCACAGGTAACGATTCGGGCTCAGCCCGGTAACTCCCGGCGCTGTCCGGGTAAGCCCGTCCGGGGCACACCGACTTCCTGCTCGGCGAGGTCGAAGGCGTGCTCCACGCCTCGCACGGCATCGGCATAGGCTCGCACATCACCGGACCCGCCCGGGGTCGAGCGCCCTGCGGCGTCGCGCTCGGTGTCGGCGGCCCGCAGGGCGTGGACGACACGCCTCGCTGCCGGATGGGAGGGGTCGTGCATCTCGGGGTGATCGATCGCCTTGGCCGGGTCGAGGTCGTAGTCCGCCCAGCGCCGCGCCACGGCGTCGTGGCGACGGAGCAACTCGGACCACACTGCGGACCGCGCCGCGATCTCGTTCTCCGCCCTCCGAGTCCGCACCCTCCGCCACAACCACGCGGAGACTGCCGGGATCGACACAGCAGCCGTGAGCGCTGCCGGCCAGAGTCCTCCGAGCGCCACTGCCACGACGCCGGCGCCGGCAACGACGACGACCCCGCCGAAGGCCACCCAGAAGTAGTCGTCGGTCTCACCCCCGCGCTGTGACACCACATCGAGGCGCCACCCCGTCACGGCAGCTCCGGCTGCTATCACGAGGCACGAGGAGAGGATTCCCAGCAGGCCGATGACGTCCACGACTTCCTCCTTGCCCGATCGGTAGCGGCTCCTGCCGCTGACGATGCGTGTGTCTCTCAGTTCAAACGAGTGAGGGCGGTGGGTCAATCCCGGATCCCGCAGGTGATTCACCACCGATACGGTCGCCCTTGATACGGCGCTCGGTGCTTCCGCAGGGTCGATCGACGCCTCAGCGCCGGACCCCACCGGATTCGCTCGCGTCGAGTTCGCTCTTCTCGGGGAAGTACCAGCCCATGATCTCGCGAAGATTATTGGCTGAGGGACGGGCCCAGTTACGCATGAGCTCCGAGGCGAACTGGAGAGCGGTGATCGGAGTGGCTCCGGCCTGGCGCATGCGCTCGAGCGCATTCGAATGGGCCTCCGGGCTGACACCTGCGATGGCGTCGGCCACCGGATACACCTCGTAGCCCTCACGGCGCATGTCCAGGGTGGGGAAGGTGACGCAGACCTCTGTCCACAGTCCGCCGATGACGACCTTCCTGCGACCTGTCGCCTCCACGGCAGCCCGGAAGTCCGGATCTTCCCAGGCATTGTCGCCGGTGCGGTCGATCTCCTTCGTCCCTTCGGGCAGCCTCGCCATGATCTCCTCCACCGTGCCCTCGTTGGCCCCGAGACCGACGCCGACGGTGGAGACGACGACCGGCACGTCCCAGCGGGTGGACGCCTCGCACAGCACCCTGATGTTGAGCAGCAGGCGTTCCCTGCTGGAGGTCGTGACCGAGCCGAACTGGGTGTCCTGGTAGTCGATGAGAGCGATCACGCAGTTCTCAGGTGCGAGCAGGTTGTCGGACGCCGGGTCACGGACGGGCTCGGGCTGCGTCTTGGCCATGGGTACTCCTCGAATCGATTTCCGGTGTCCAGCCGTGCGGCTGCCGACGTCGTCATAGTAACTTTTCTTCGGTGACGCCGGGAATGCCCTTTCAGAAGGCACAGGCGGTTGCATCGATGGGTCTTGTCCGTCGCGCGGATGCACCGGCTGTTCGCGTGGCACGGGAGTCGCCGGAGCGGCCATACTTGTGCGCGTGGCCAACACCGATCTGATCTACGCCGTGGTGGGTGCAGCACTGTTCCTGGGGTCGATGCTCCCGAAACTGCTCACCCAGAAGATCCTGTCCGTGCCGATCATCGTGGTGGGTGTGGGAATGCTGATCGGCTGGCTGATGCCCGTCGAGTCCCGCCTCGTGGACGTGATCGAGAACCCGGAGTTCGCCGAACGGATCGCCGAACTCACCGTCATCGTGGCGCTGTACGGCGTCGGGCTGGCGCTGGACCGTCCGCTGAGCTTCCGGGGCTGGACCACGACCTGGCGGCTGCTTGCCGTGGGGATGCCGCTGGCGATACTCGGGGTCGCATTCCTCGGCTGGTGGGCTCTGGGCCTCACCCCGGCGGTCGCGGTCCTGTTCGGTGCCATCCTGGCGCCGACCGACCCCGTCCTGGCCCGGGATGTCCAGGTGGACGGACCCAGATTCGGGTCAGCCACCGGCGACGAACCCGATGAGGCCCGCTTCGCCCTGACCTCCGAGGCCGGCCTCAACGACGCCCTGGCCTTCCCCTTCGTCTTCCTCGCCATCTACCTGGCGGACAGGGGCGGGCCGGGGCAATGGATCTGGAGCTGGCTGGCGTGGGATCTGGTGGGCAAAGTCGTCATCGGCGCAGTGGCCGGCTGGCTGCTGGGCCGCCTGGTCGGGATGGCGCTCTACCGCCTGCACATCGGAAACGACCAGCTGGTCGGATACGCCGAACCTGCGGGCGCGGTGGCGACCCTGCTGATGGCCTACGGTCTGGGTGACCTCGTGGGTGGATGGGGTTTCCTGTCCGTCTTCTGCGCAGCCCTGGGTATGCGCTCGTCCGAGCGCGGCAACGACAAGCATGCCCGCTTCCACGAGTTCGTCGAACACGTCGAGAACCTGCTCACCCTACTCGTCCTCCTGCTCATCGGAACCTCGTTCCTTGCTGACGCCGTCCCACGCCTGGAGTGGTCGCATGTCGGTGTAGCCGCCGTCGTGCTCCTGGTGATCAGGCCGCTGGCGGCCGGAATCTCCCTGATCGGCGACAAGCGGCTGATGCGTGGCGAACGGTGGGTTGTATCGGCGTTCGGCGTCCGCGGGGTGGGCTCGCTGTACTACCTGTGCTTCGCCATGGGGTACTTCAGCAAGGAGGACGGGTGGGCTCTGTGGCCCGCCGTCTCGCTGGTCATCGTGTCATCCATCGTGCTCCACGGCACCACCGCGACTCCCGCCATGAACGCCCTCGAACGCTACCGCCAGCGGGTCCGGCCGCGCCCGGTTGCCCCATAGGGCACCCGGGCGCCCCATAGGGCAGCGGCACACGTTTCCGGCGAGGAACTGACCTGGCGGACACTCGCGCCGGGGTCGGCTCAGACTGCCGTGTAGCCGCCGTCGATGAGGTAGTAGCTACCCGTGACGAAGGAGGCGTCGTCCGACAGCAGGAAGCGGACGACGCGCGCGACCTCTTCCGGGCTTCCCAGACGTCCGAGGGGGTGCTTGTCCACAAGCGCTGCCAGTACTTCCTCGCTGAGGTTGTTCTCGAGCAGCGGCGTATTGATGTATCCGGGCCCGACGGCGTTGATGCGCAAGCCCTGAGCACCGTATTCGGCGGCCGCGTTCCTCGTCAGACCCACGACCCCGTGCTTGGCGGCGGTATAGGCGCCGTTGCCGATCGCAGCGACAGAGCCGTGGATGGAGGCCATGTTCACGATCGCGGAAGCGTCCGCTCCTGCCTTCAGCATCTCCGGGATCTGGTAACGCATGCCGTAGAGCACGCCGTTGAGGTTGATGTCGATGACCCGGTTCCAGTCGTCGAGGTCGACTTCGCCCGCCGGAGCCTGGTTGCCGCCGATGCCGGCGTTGTTCACCGCGTAGTTCAGTCCACCGTAGGTTTCCACTGCGAAGCGAACGGCTTTGTCGGAGTCCTCGGCCTTGGCTGTGTTCTGCTCCAGAGCGGCGGCCGTTCCGCCGGAGTCCGAGATCTCTGTGACGACGCGGGTGGCGGCGTCGAGGTCGATGTCGGTGACGACGACCTTCACCTTGTGGGAAGCGAGTTCCTTGCTGATCGCTTCGCCCAGTCCTGACCCACCGCCGGTGACGAGCGCAACTCTGCCTTCGAATGACATGGTGTCCCTGCCCTTCCTCTGCTGAATAGTGATGCGCAAGCGCCGGGTATCAGCATCGATCAGCTGTGACCGGATCGCTCACCCTTCAACCGTGGCCGGCCGGAGCCGGACGTCGCGGAAGGCGACATCGCCACCCTATCCACCGGAATGCATCACGTCGAGCAACGGATGGCACCGGCCCTGCGATACCGCGTCCCATCAGCCGAACGACGTACGATGAGTCGCATTCGCCGAGGCGAAGCTCTCCGGACAGGTCGTGGGCCCTGTGGGGATCGAACCCACGACCCACGGATTAAAAGTCCGTTGCTCTAACCAACTGAGCTAAAGGCCCCTGCACCTGCCGCGCTCCTGGCGGCCTGAAGAGGCCCCGCGCGGCGATGACCCCATCACTTTAGCGTAATCGCCATGCCCGACGGGACAGCCGGAGGCACCTCGGCGCCGTGCTGCTACCGGACGGTCTACGCGGCTCGCTACCGACGCCGAACAGCCCAGGAGTATGGTTCATCCCATGGACGGCGACTACACGAGCAAGAGCCCACGGCCCCACAAACCGAGGCCGTTCGCCCCCGCGGACTTCGAGATCTTCGCGGGAGGAATCGATCCCTCCCGCGTCTCCGAAGCAGCCCACATGGCGGCGCACGCGCTGGTGCACCACGGGCGCGACGCCGACGATCCGGAGGTCACCCGGCGCCTGGTCGAGCTCGCGGATCAGCAGGGGCTCGAAGCCATCGCCGAGATGTGGGCCGAGAGCCCTGCGCGGTCCCTGCCCGGTGCGCTCTGGCGCCTCTACGCACTGCGTGCGGCCACCCAGCAGAATCCGGAACGGATCGCCGCCTACTTCGCCTCCGGCAAGGAGACCGCGCAGGTCTCGAAGGTCGTCGCCGGCGTCGCCGAACCACCCGGTGCCGCCGAGATGACCGTCATGGCCAACACCATCCTCTCGGGAGCGTTCGACGGCGAGTTCGACGTGGCCCTCGAACGCTTCGCGGCCTTCTGCCGCGTCGTCGCCCTCGGCCAGGCCAATCATGCCGATGCTGCCGAACTTGCCAACGGTACGCACGCCTCCAAACTGACGCGAAGCTCCAGCCAGCTCGTGAGGACCGCAGAGGATCTCGAACACGCGGCGGCGGCATGGCGGCGGGGAGAACTCGACTGAGCCTGCGGTCAGTGCCCCGGTTGACAGTTCCGGCAGGGACGGCAAGACTTGTTGCGGCGTCGAGCCGTGGAACCCCCGGGCTTCAACACCCAGCCGCTTCGAGCGGCCTTCCGCCGAGAGGCGCTCCCGGTTCGGCGCCACTGCTCTGCCCCCCGGATTCCGGTGCACTCGGCACCGATGCACCGGACAGCCCCCGCCCTCCGAGGAAGATCCCGTGAAGCTACGCCTCTTCCCCCAGGAGAACGCAGGGCCCGAGCTGCTCTCACGCATGGCACGGCAACTGGTGCTCGGCGTGGGAACCATGTCCGCCATCCTCGGCGCGTCCACCGAGGAGTACGACGCCCTCTCCGAGGAACTCCACGAGCACGAGTCCGCCTCGACGGATCTCCACTTCGCCCTGCTGACCTCCATGCGCACCTCCTTCATCAACTCCCTGCCGCGGGAGGACATGTACTCCCTCTCGCGACTGCTCAACGAGGCCATCGAGAAGCTCGACGGCGCCGGCGAGCTGATCGCCCTGTACAGGCTCAGCACGCTGAGCCAGCGCGCCTCGGACCAGCTCGAGGTCATCAACCGGCAGGCAGAGCTCACGGCCGTCGCCATGCAGCAGCTGAGCTCGATGGAGGACCTCGAGGAGTACTGGATCGAGATCCTCCGGCTGGCCAAGCGTGCCGAGCGCACGCATCGCAGCTGGTGCGCCGAACTGATGCACGACCACAAGCCCTCCGTCTACCTCCGGCATCGTGATGTGGCCGATCAGCTGGTCGACGTCACCCGGGACATCCGGCGGGTCGCGACGCAGGTGGGCAGCATCCTCGTCAAGGAATCGTAGGTGGAGCCCCTGCTCCTCGGCGCGGTGATCGCCGCCGCGGGTGGTTTCGCCTTCCTGAACGGTTTTCACGATGTCTCGAATTCGGTGGCCGCAGCGGTACGGACGCGTGCGCTCACCCCGACGGTCGCCGTCCTGCTCGCCGCACTGTTCAACCTGGTGGGGGCGCTGCTGGGTACGTCCCTGACACTGCTGTTCATCGACGCGGCCGGCGGGCTTCCCTCCGGTGCCACGGGCCTGGCCATCCTGCTGACCGCGCTCGTCGCGGCCTGCGGCTGGGGCATCCTCACCTGGTACCGGGGGACGCCGTCGTCGTCCACGCACGCCCTGCTCGGTGGAGTCATCGGCGCGGGCGTCGCGTCGCGCTTCACGGACCATCGAAGCATGGAGGGCGCGAACGAGGCGCTGCTGCTGCAGATCGTCCTGCCGCTCATGCTCTCCCCGATCATCGCCTACCTCGTGGCCTACGCCGCCGTCTTTCCCTCGACCTGGCTGCTGCGCCACGGCTCACCTGCCAGGGTGAACAGCGGCAACCGGATAGCGCAGTCCGTGCTGACCGGGGTCTTCGCGCTCGGACACGGTATCCAGGACGGACAGCGGACGACGGCGGTGGTCCTGCTGGCGCTGGTGGGCGCAGGCTACGCCAGTGGCTCGGGGACACCCATGTGGGTGCAGGTGTTCGCCGCCCTCCTGCTGGCGTCAGGGGCGATGTTCGGTGGGTGGAGGATCACCCACACGCTGGGCCACCGCCTGGTGCAGATCGATCCGATGCGCGGCACCGTGGCCCAGGGCATCGGATCGGCGATGCTGCTCATCGGCGCGGTTCTCCTGCATGTCCCGCTCTCCAGCACCCACGCCATGACCTCGGCGATCGTCGGGGCAGGAGCCAATGAGCCTTTCGCCTCCGTCCGCCGTCCACGCGTGGCACGGATCCTGCTCAGTTGGCTCGTGACAGCGCCGGCAACAGCGCTGCTCGGTGCGGTGCTCTTCCTCGCGCTGAGCCCTCTGGTGTAGGACCTACCCGAAGCGTCCGGAGACGTAGTCCTCCGTCGACTTCTGGACCGGGTTGTTGAAGATGGTGGTGGTGTCGGCGTACTCGATCAGGTTACCGGGCATGCCCGTTCCCGCGATGTTGAAGAACGCCGTCCTGTCCGAGACGCGCGCCGCCTGCTGCATGTTGTGCGTCACGATCACCACCGTGTAGTCGGCCTTGAGCTCGTTGATGAGGTCCTCGATGGCGAGCGTCGAGATGGGGTCGAGGGCTGAACACGGCTCGTCCATGAGGATCACCTGGGGTGAGACGGCGATGGCGCGAGCGATGCACAGACGCTGCTGCTGGCCACCGGACAGTCCGGAGCCCGGGCGCCCCAGCCGGTCCTTGACCTCGTTCCAGAGATTCGCGCCGCTCAGGGACTTCTCGACGAGATCATCGGCGTCCGACCTGCTGATGCGCTTGTTGTTGAGTTTCACGCCCGCGAGCACGTTGTCGCGGATGGACATGGTGGGGAACGGGTTGGGTCGCTGGAAGACCATGCCGATCTGACCGCGGACGGTCACGGGATCGACGGCGGAGTCGTAGAGATCGTCGCCGTCGAGCAGCACCTCGCCCTCGACGCGCGCCCCGGGGATGACCTCGTGCATCCGGTTCAGCGTCCTCAGGAAGGTGGACTTGCCGCAGCCCGAAGGGCCGATGAACGCGGTCACCGAACGGGCTTCGATGGAGATGTTGACGTTCTCCACGGCAAGGAACTTGCTGTAGTAGACGTTGAGGTCCTTGACGTCGATTCGCTTGGACATGTTTTCCTTATCGGTTCCTGGAACGCTGTGTGTCGGAGAGGACGGGAGAAGAACAGGACTCAGCGGCTGGTCCTCGGCGCGAACGCCCTCGCGATCAGGCGTGCCACCACATTGAGCAGCATGACCATGATGATGAGGATCAACGCCGCCGCCCACGCGCGCTGGGTACTGGGATCGATGTTCGTGGGGGAGGTCGGGGTGAGGATCTGGTAATAGATGAACGTCGGGAGCGTGCTCATCCATCCCTGGAAGACATTGAGGTTGATGGAGCTCGCGAAACCAGCGGTGACGAGGATCGGAGCGGTTTCTCCTACCACCCGGGCAATGGCGAGCGTCACACCGGAGGCGATCCCGGAGATGGCCGTGGGGACCACGACCTTCAGTATGGTGCGCCACTTCCGGACGCCGAGGGCGTAGGAGGCCTCCCGCAGCTCGTTGGGGACGATCCTCAGCATCTCCTCCGTGGATCGCACGACGACCGGGATCATGAGCACCGACAGCGCGACGGAGGCCACGAAACCGGTTCGCGTGCCGGGGCCGAACACCAGCGCGAACAGTGCGGCCGCGAAGAGGCCGGCCACGATGGAGGGGATACCGGTCATGACGTCCACGAAGAAGGTGATGGCGCGGTCGAGTGCGCCGCCCTTTCCGTACTCCACGAGGTAGACGGCGGCCAGGAGGCCGATCGGCACCGACACGAGAGTGGCCCAGAACGTGATCTGGAGGGTACCGACGATCGCGTGGTAGGCACCGCCGAGCACCGGCGTCCCGTTCTCCACGGAGGCATTGTCGACGGCGCCGGTGACCCCGTTCATGGACGTGAAGAGGAAGTCGTACGAGAGCCCGGGCAGTCCCCGCTCGAGGACCGTCCAGATCACGGACAGCAGTGGAAGCAGTGCGATCACGAAGGACCCGTAGACCAGATAGGTCATCAGCGAATCGGCTGCCTTGCGGCTGCCCTCCGCTGCCGCGGTGACCAGGGTGGCGCCGAGGACGAAGAAGACGGCCGCGAGAACCGCCCAGGCGAAGACGTTGAACCCGACGAGTGCCGAGACCGCTGCCGCCAGCACGACGGCCGCGCCGAGGACCACCCAGACCGCGTATCCGGGCAGTCTGCCCTTGGTCAGCTGCGAGCGCCGCTTCTGAAGTGTCGAACTGCTCATCTCAGTTGGCCCCCGAGAATTCCTTGTGCCGCCCGATGATCCACCGGGCGATGATGTTGACGACCAGGGTGATCACGAAGAGCACCAGTCCCGCCGCGATGAGCTCGCTGAGGCGCAGTCCGAAGGCTTCGGGGAAATTGAGGGCTATCTCCGCGGCGATCGTCTGGTTCCCCGACTGGATGAGGCTCGCCGTCAGGGCGCCGCCCGAGAGGACCAGGGCCACCGCCATCGTCTCCCCCAGTGCCCTGCCGAGGCCGAGCATCGCCGCACTGATGATGCCGTTCCGCGCGAAGGGCAGCACCGCCATCCGGATCATCTCCAGTCTGGTGGCACCCATGGCCAGCGCGGCCTCCTCGTGCAGCGTGGGGGTCTGCAGAAAGATCTCCCGGCTCAGCGACGTGATGATCGGCAGGACCATGACGGCCAGGACGATACCGGCCGTGAGAATGGTCTTGCCCGTCTGGCTCGCGGGCCCAGCGAAGATGGGGATCCAGCCCAGATTCTCGGCGAGCCAGCCGTAGCCGGTCGCCAGTCTCGGCGCGAGGACCGCATAACCCCACGCCCCGTAGACCACCGAGGGAATGGCGGCCAGCAGATCGACGACGTACCCGAAGGTCATGGCCAGACGCCGGGGAGCGTAGTGCGAGATGAACAGGGCGACACCGATCCCCAGCGGAGTCGCGAGCAGCAGGGCGATGGCGGCGGCGATGACGGTACCGACGACGATCGGGAAGATGTAGGCCGCGAAGCCCTCACCTCCGGTGATCTCGGCCGGATCGGCGCCTGCGACCGGCAGCGCCTGAAGGATCAGGAAGAGCGCTACACCGAACAGGACCGCAAGGATCAGGACACCTGCTCCGAGGGCGGCCGCGGAGAAGACCCTGTCTCCGGATCTACCTGCAGGATCACTTCTGGTCAGAGTGGTGGTCGACACGAGTAACCCTTCGGAACGAAGATGATGGGCGGCGCTGCGCGCTCGGAACAGATGTCACGGTACGTGATCCTCGGGTGGCACCCGGTACCGACGTGGAGGACCGGCATACGTCCCCGACAGTAGGACAGGCAGATGACGCCATTGGCGGGGGTTCCTTAACGGGAGATGAACAACGCTGCCCTTCACTGCCCGAGCCGTCCGCCCGGGTCCGGACCCCAGATCGAAGCACCTCATAGACTTGGGTCCATGCCGCCACGCCGAGGACTCTCCGCAACCCTCGCGTTCCTGCGCAAACGCACGAGAATCGGATTCAGGCGCAGCTCGTCGTCGGTGGTCACCGCGCTGCAGATGACCGTCGGCGCCGTCGGTGCCTATGCCTTCGCGGAGGAGGTCCTGGGTCATGAAGGACCCCTGTTCGCGGCGACCTCGTCCATGATCGCACTCGGTTTCTCCCGCGACCCCCGGGTTCGCCGCGTCCTCGAGGTCGCGGTGGGCTGCACACTGGGCATCGCGGTGGGCGACATCCTCCTGACCCTGTTCGGTACCGGTCTGTGGCAGGCGGCTCTCGTGTTGTTCGTCTCCATCCTCCTGGCGCGTTTTTTGGACAGTGGCACCATCTTCACCACGCAGCTCGGGCTGCAGTCACTGCTCGTGGTCCTGCTCCCGGCTCCTGACGGCGGCCCGTTCACGCGCAGCCTCGACGCCGTCGTCGGCGGTCTGTTCGCCCTCGTCATCACCATGCTGGTACCCCGGGATCCGCGCCGGGAACCCAAGACGGATGTCCGCGGGCTCCTGGGTGAGCTCTCGTACGTCCTCAGGGAGGGCGCCGTCGCCCTGCGGGAGAGCGATGCGACCCGTGCCTGGCACGCCCTCGTGCGAGCGCGGGCCACCCACTCCACACTCGAGGGCCTGACCACCAGCATGCGCTCTGCCGAGGAGGTAGCCCGGATCTCTCCGGCGTACCGCAGGCACCGTGACGAACTGGGGTCCCTCCGGCAGGCCGTCGGGTTCATCGACCTCGCCGTCCGCAACAGCCGCGTTTTCTCGCGGCGTCTGACCTCGGTGATCAATCATGCGGCACTGACGGACGAGGCCATCGAACACCTCGGCCAGGCGCTGGAGGACGCCGCCGACGGCGTGGACCTCCTCAGCCGGGCGCTGTCCGGTCGTGATGCCACGGAGCGCAGTCTGAATCTCCGCCAGGCGCGGATCGAGCTCGCCGCCGTCGCCGACCAGCTCCATCCCGAGCCCCTGCACATCCGACGTCTCGAGGGTGAAGGGCTCGTCCTGCTCCTGCGACCGCTGGTCGTGGATCTGCTCGAGGCCACCGGCCTCTCCCACGAGGACGCCGCAGCCTTCCTGCCACGGCTCTGAAACTCGCCTGTCGGTGAGCGCCGATAGCCTGAGTGCATGGCAACCAAGACCTCCCCTGCTGCCCGTGCGGGTCGCAGCAACACCCCCAACTACCGCTGCGCCGAGTGCGGCTGGACCACCGCCAAATGGGTGGGCCGCTGCGGTGAATGCCAGTCGTGGGGAACGGTCGAGGAGACCGGGCAGGTCGCGGCCCGCACCACGGCGGCGACCGTCGTCACCACACCGGCCAGGCGGATCGCCGACGTCGACGCGACGCTGTCCGGCTTCCAGCCGACGAAGATCGACGAACTCGACCGCGTTCTCGGCGGCGGCCTCGTCCCCGGAGCCGTGATCCTGCTCGCAGGGGAGCCCGGCGTGGGGAAGTCGACACTCCTGCTCGACGTCGCTGCACGGGTGGCGCGGCTCGGCAAGGACGTCCTCTACGTCACGGGCGAGGAGTCGGCGGCGCAGGTGAAACTCCGGGCGGACCGGATCGACGCCGTCGCGGACTCGCTCTACCTCAGCGCCGAGACCGATCTGGGCCAGGCCCTCGGCCAGGTCGAGTCGATCGACCCGGCCCTGCTGATCGTCGACTCGGTCCAGACGTTCAGCAGCGCCGCCGTCGACGGCAGTGCAGGCGGAGTGACGCAGGTCCGCGAGGTCGCGGCCTCCCTCATCAGCGCCGCGAAGGCGCGGGGCATGACCACCCTCCTCGTGGGCCACGTGACCAAGGACGGGTCGATCGCCGGTCCGCGGCTGCTCGAACACCTGGTCGACGTCGTCTGCCAGTTCGAGGGCGAACGCCACTCACGCCTGCGGTTGCTGCGCGCGGTGAAGAACCGCTACGGTCCGACCGACGAGGTGGGCTGCTTCGATCTGACGGACGCCGGGATCGAGGGACTCGCGGACCCGAGCGGCCTCTTCGTCTCGCGGACCAAGGATCCGGTCTCGGGCACCTGCATCACGGTGACGCTCGAGGGGCGGCGCCCGTTGGTCGCGGAGGTCCAGGCGCTGCTGGCGGAGTCGTCCACTTCGCAGCCCCGCAGGGCCACGAGCGGACTCGACAGTTCCCGTGTGGCGATGCTGCTGGCCGTGCTGCAGAGCCGCGCCTCGGTCTCGGTGCACAAGGACGACAGCTATGTGGCCACGGTGGGTGGGGTGCGGCTCACCGAACCGGCGACGGATCTCGCCGTCGCCCTGGCCATCTCCTCCGCCAAGACGGATCACCCGCTCCCGGCCCGGCTCATCGCCTTCGGTGAGGTGGGGCTGGCCGGCGAGGTGCGGCCCGTGCCCGGCATCAACCGGCGGATCCTCGAGGCGGAGAGACTCGGTTTCACGCATGCGGTCGTGCCGGCGTCGCCCGGGGGCACGGGCCCTGTTCCGGCGGGCTTCTCGGTGCGGGAGGTGTCCACGCTCGCCGAAGCACTGGCCCTGCTGTTCTAGTACGGCCGTCCAGCGTGGTGCTGTTCGCAGAACCGCAGAACCGCGGAGTCCCGCATGGTGGCAGGTCACTCGTCGCGGGCGGCACCCTGCGCCGCGGTGATCCGGGACGCCAGTAGTATTGTGACCGGCTGCGCGAGACGACGCAGCTGCCGTCCGCCTGTGGTCGGCGCCCGCCCGTCCGCGCCGGGCTTCCGACAGTGCGGATGGCGAAAGGATGGCCGATGGCTCGCAGTCCGGAGGACTCGCTGAAGGCTACCCTCGCAAGAGTAGCCCCGGGAACCCAGTTGCGCGACGGCCTCGAGCGCATCCTGCGGGGGCGCACGGGAGCACTGATCGTGCTCGGCTTCGACAAGACCGTGGATGCCATCTGTTCCGGCGGTTTCGACATCGGGATAGATTTCTCGCCGACCCGCCTGCGGGAACTGGCCAAGATGGACGGCGCGATCGTCTGCGACCGTGATGCGGGCCGGATCATCCGTGCCGCAGTACAGCTCGTGCCCGACCCCACCATCGAGACGCAGGAATCGGGCACACGGCATCGCACCGCGGAGCGGGTCGCGAAGCAAACCGGTGTGCCCGTGATCAGTGTCAGCCAGTCCATGCAGATCATCGCCCTCTACATCGACGGCATCCGCTTCGTCCTGGAGGGCTCCGAACCCGTGCTCGCCCGCGCCAATCAGGCCCTGGCGACGCTCGAGCGCTACCGCTCGCGCCTGGACCAGGTGACCAACTCGCTCTCCGCCCTGGAGATCGAGGCGATGGTCACGGTCCGTGACGTGGCCGTGATGCTGCAGCGCCAGGAGATGGTGCGCAGGATCTCCGAGGAGATCTCCCAGTACGTCCTGGAGCTCGGCGTCGACGGCCGCCTGCTCTCGCTCCAGGTCGAGGAGCTCACCACCGGGCTCGGCCCGGGCAGTGAGATGGTCGTACGCGACTACATGGATACCGGCTCCAGTGCCGCCACTCTGGAGGAGCGCACAGCGACCCTGCAGGGCCTGAGTTCCACGGAGCTGCTCGATCTCGGGACCATCGCCGGGGTGCTCGGTTTCGCCTCGAGCGTCGACTCGCTGGAGACCACCATCCAGCCCAAGGGCTACCGCCTGCTCTCGGGCATCAAGGCCGTGCCGCCCGCCATCGCCAATCGCCTGGTGGACCGCCTGGACGGGCTGCAGAATCTCATGGCGGCGAACATCGAGGACCTCATGGCCGTGGACGGCATCGGCGAACAGCGCGCCAGGACCGTCCGCGAAGGCCTGTCGAGGATCGCGGAGACGAGCCTGCTCGACCGCTTCCTCTAGCGGTCCTGTTGCAGACCTGTAGGCCCGGCACGACGTCGGCCGCGGGCACGCGCCGGCACACCTCGACCCAGGAGCAGTGATGAACACCGAGACAAGCGTCCCGGACTCCGAGTACGGTACCGGCGACGCCGACCGGAGGACGCGGCTGGTGCACCGGCGCCTGACGGACTGGTTCGCGGAGGCGGCCCGCGAGCTGCCCTGGCGGGACCCCGAGTGCTCACCGTGGGGCATTCTCGTCAGCGAGGTGATGCTGCAGCAGACCCCGGTGGTGCGCGTGCTGCCTCTCTGGCAGGACTGGCTCGAGCGCTGGCCCACTCCCGCCGCGCTTGCCGCCGAACCGGCAGGCGCCGCCGTGCGCCACTGGGGCCGGCTGGGCTACCCGCGTCGTGCGCTGCGCCTCCATGCCGCGGCGACGGCGATCGTGCTGCACCACCACGGCTCCGTTCCGACGACCCGCGAGGAACTCCTGGCCCTGCCGGGCGTGGGAGCCTACACCGCTGCCGCCGTCGCGGCCTTCGCGTTCCACCGACGCGAGACGGTGGTGGACACGAACATCAGGCGGGTGCAGGCTCGCCTGTTCGCGGGCGCGGCCCTACCCGCCCCGGCGCTCACAGCCGCCGAGATGCGACGCGCGGAAGCCCTGCTGCCGGACGACGACGCACTGTCGGTGCGGTGGAATGCCGCGGTCATGGAACTCGGAGCGGTGACGTGCACGGCCAGGGCGCCGGCGTGCCGGGACTGCCCGGTCCTGGACGCCTGTGCCTGGGTGTCCGCGGGCCGGCCGACTGCGGACTACACGCCCAGGGGGCAGTCCTGGGCAGGGACGGATCGTCAGGTGCGCGGAGCGATCGTCGCGGTGCTGCGTACTGCCGAAACTCCTGTTCCGCGCCATGTCCTCATCGAGGCTCCGGTCGATCTGGCCATGGGGGAGCCGGCGGAGATCGGCCCGCTCCACGCTGCGCTCAGGGCCCTGCACGGGCTGCGGGCTCCGAGCGAGCAGCACGAACGGGCTCTGGCCGGTCTCCTCACGGATGGCCTGGCGCAGGAGACCGACGGCGGCATCCGCCTGCCCGGTTGACCGGGATCAGGACGGTTCGCCGAACCCCGATTCGACCGCGTCACCGATGAACTCGAGCGCGGCCTGCGCGTCGGGTCCGCTGGCTTCGACCGAGACGGTTCTGCCCTGGCCCAGCCCCAGACTCATCAGGAGCATCACCGATGTGGCGTCCACGCCGTTCACCGTCACGTCCGCGTCCAGCTCCAGGAGACCGGAGGCGAGCAGCGCGGCCGGACGGGCGTGCAGACCCATCCGGTTCGGGAGCGTGAACACACCGCTGACGTGCGACCCGGAGGAGGCGGCGCCGGGAGAATCGGGCTTCCCACGGCCCGTTGCGCCCTGACTGACGAAGGGCTCGAGCTCGTCGGGACGGATCGAGACGACGGCGGCCTCCGCTGCACGCAGCACATCCTCGAGGGACGCGCCCGACTGGGACTGCACGGCGGCAGCGACAGCTCCCTCGACCAGGGCGGCCTCGGCGAGCCGCACCGATCCGCGCGCCTCGGCGTCGAGGAACTCCAGTGCCATCTCCGCGGTCATGACGGCGGAGCCGAGATCGGTCAGCACCACGACGCCGTCCCCGCCCATCGCCCGCCCGATACCGGACTGGACGCGCTCGAAGCTGGTTCCGATGCGACCAGCGGCGTCGCCGTCCCCGCCCGCGACTCCCCCCGCCGCGACGATCACGACGTCGGGCGCCATCTGCGCCGCGAGCTCCACAACGCCTTCGGCGATCTTCTCGCTGTGGGAGACGATCACCAGACCGACGCTCACGCGGAGCCTTCCTGCGCGGCGTCGGCCGCGGCCCGCAGGATCAGGGCGCTGGACACCGCGCCGGGATCCCGATGCCCCGCGCTGCGCTCGCCCAGGTAACTCGCCCTGCCCTTGCGGGCGATCAGCGGTTCGGTGCCGCGGGCGCCGGCCTCGGCCGCCCGGGCCGCAGCAGCCAGCACGTCCGCCGGCGTGGCACCATCCTGGGCTGCGGTCCGTGCCGCATCCGCGGCAGGGGTCCAGGCGTCCACCATGGTCTTGTCACCCACCTCGGCCTTGCCCCGGGCCATGATACCGTCGCGGGCGGCGCCGACCAGGGTCGCCACGAGCGCGGCGTCGACCTCCTCCGCGTCGCCGAGCGCGGTCGCTGCGCGCAGGAAGGCCGTTCCGTAGAGCGGTCCGGCCGCGCCGCCCACGGTGGACATCAGCGTCATGGCCACCAGTTTCAGCACGCTCGCCGGGGTGGCAGAGGCTTCCCCGGCGTCGATCCTGCCGATCACCGCCGTGAAGCCGCGGTCCAGGTTCTCGCCGTGGTCGGCGTCGCCGATGGCCCGGTCCAGCTCGATCAGCTGGGTGCGTTCGGCGGAGATCACGTCCGCCGTGTTCCGGATCCAGCGCAGGGCCCACGCGGTGTCGAGCACTTCGGCCACGTCACACCCCCCAGCGCAGCGCGGCGGTGTGGACCGGTGTGTCCCACAGCTCGAGCATCTCGTCGTCGGCACGCAGGACGGTCAGCGACGCCCCCTGCATCTCGAGGGCCGTGATGTAGTTGCCCACCAGCGATCGCTCGATCCTCACGCCGAGGCCCTCGAGCAGCTGCGCCACCCTCCGGAACACGATGTACAGCTCGCCGGCCGGGGTTCCGCCCATCCCGTTGACCATGACGATCGTCCGGTCACCGGAGACGAGCTGCAGATCGGACGTGATGGGATCCAGGAGGCGCTGCGTGATGCCGTCGGCGTCCTCCATGGCGATGCGGTGCCGGCCCGGTTCGCCGTGGATGCCGACGCCGATCTCGATCTCGTCCTCCGTCAGCTCGAAACTGGGCACCCCGGCATGCGGGACGGTGCACGCGGTCAGTGCCACGCCCATGGAGCGGACTCCGTCGATCACCCGCTGCGCCACCGCTGCGACGGAGTCCAGATCATCGCCCCGCTCGGCGGCCGCACCGGCGATACGTTCCACGAGGACCGTTCCGCCGACCCCGCGGCGCCCCGCCGTGTACAGCGAGTCCTCGACGGCGACGTCGTCGTTCACGAGCACCGAGCGCACGTCGACGCCGTCCGCTGCCGCCATCTCCGCCGCCGTCTCGAAGTTCAGGACGTCGCCCGTGTAGTTCTTGACGATGTGCAGGACGCCTGCCCCGCCGTCCACGGCCGTCGTCGCGGGAATGATGGCATCGGGTGTGGGTGAGGTGAAGACGGCGCCGGGAACGGCGGCGTCGAGCATACCCCGTCCCACGAAGCCTGCATGCAGCGGTTCGTGCCCGCTTCCCCCACCGGAGACCAGGCCCACCTTCCCCTGCACGGGCGCGTCCCTGCGCACCACGAACAGGGGGTCCGGGTGGACGGTCACGAGGTCTGCGTGGGCGATCCCGAAGCCCTCGACCGACTCCTCCACCACTGCTCTGGGGTCATTGATGAGCTTCTTCACGACGGGTGCTCCTTCGCTGCGGACGGACGGGCACGGCTGCGGCCCGTGACGCGATGGCCGCTCGATGACCGCGTGGACACTGGCCACGTTACCGCCCGCCGGTGCGCGCGCCTAGGGTGTGGACGGGGCCGCCCGCACGTGCGACCCCGGGCCTCCCTGCCGTCTACCCCGGTCACCCCGAGCGGACATCGCCGAGCCACCGGGTACGACGTTCAGAGCCGCCGGATCATCCGGGTGTTGCCGAGCGTGTTCGGTTTGACCCGCGCCAGGTCCAGGAATTCGGCGACGCCCTCGTCGTGTGAGCGCAGCAGCTCGGAGTAGATCACCGGGTCGACGACGGACTGGTCCTCCATGACCGAGAACCCGTGGCGGCGGAAGAAGTCGACCTCGAACGTGAGGCAGAAGACGCGGCTGACCCCGACATCGCGTGCCCCGGCCAGCAGCTCCTCCACCAGGGCGTGTCCCACCCCCGTTCCGCGGGCAGGCGGCGACGTCGCCAGGGTGCGCACCTCGGCGAGGTCCTCCCACATGATGTGCAGCGCACCGCAGCCGAGCAGCGCGCCGTCGGCATCCTCCGCGACCCGGAACTCCGGCAGCGCCTCGTAGTACGCCACCGTCTCCTTGGCGATCAGGATGCGCTCCTGCGCGAGCGGCGCGATGAGGGTCTTGATCGCCGGCACGTCCGAGGTGCGGGCACGGCGGACGGTGAAGGGCAGGCTCATCCGCCCACTCTACAAATCATCACGGCGTACCCTCACTCCGGATCAGCACGACGCCGGAACGGCACGGCGCCGGCCCGCCTACAGCCCCAGCTCCGGCGGCAGGTCGCGCTCCTGGCCGAGGAGGTGCTCGGCCAGGAAGGCCTCGATCACGGAGTACCAGATCTTCGCGTGCTGCGGCTTGAGGATCCAGTGGTTCTCGTCGGGGAAGTACAGGAAACGGTGCACTGTGGTCCCGTCGTCGGCCGCCGGCAGCTTCGAGGCCGAGAGGAGCTCGTACCACAGGCGCAATCCCTCACCGATGGGCACGCGGTAGTCCTTGTCCCCGTGGATGACGAGCATCGGCGTGCCGATGCTCCCCACGTGCCGGTGCGGCGAGTTCCGCAGCATCGCCTCGGGCGTCATCTCCCGCTTCCAGTAGAAGGCCGCATCCGTCGTGGCCCCGAACTGGTCCAGTGCCCACAGACCGGCATGGGTCACGATTGCCGCGAAGCGGTCCGTGTGCCCGGCGATCCAGTTCGCCATGTAGCCCCCGAAACTGCCTCCCATGGCGGCGATGCGCGCGGCATCGATCTCCTCCCGTGCCACGAGGTCGTCGGTCGCAGCCATGATGTCGGTGTACGGCGCGCTGCCCCACTGCCCCCAGCCGCGGTCGACCATGTGCTGCCCGTAGCCGGTGGACAGGGCCGGATCGGGCAGGAGGACGGCGTAGCCCCGCGCCGCCATGACCCAGGGGCACCACCGCCAGCTCCAGGCGTTCCAGGATCCGATGGGCCCGCCGTGGACCCACACCAGCGCCGGGACCTTCGACCCGGCGGAGGCTCCCTCGGGCAGTACGAGCCACGAGCGCACGCTTCGGCCGTCCTCCCCGACCGAGTCCACGCGTTCGAGGGTGCCCGGCAGTTCCGGACGCTCGGTGGGGTTCAGGAGCCGCTCGGTGGCGCCGGAGGCAAGATCCACGCGGACGATCTCGGGCGGGAACAGGTACGAACTGCGCAGGGCGTAGGCCGTGAGCCCGTCGGGGGCGACCCGGACGTCGGAGTAGGCGGCGGTGTCCTGCGTCAGCCGGCGCACGGACCCTGTTGCGACGTCGATCAGGAAGACCGGTGCCCCGCCGTCGTCGTCGGCCGTGACCACGAGGGCGGAGCCGTCGGGGAGCCATGCCTGGGGAACGGGCCAGCGGTCCCAGTCCGCTGCCAGCGGCTCGGGGTCGCCGCCGGCTGTGGGGAGCAGCAGCAGAGTGCTCTTCGGGGCCAGTTCGGCCGTGGTGCGCCGTTCACTGACCACGACCAGGTGGTTCCCGTCCGGACTCACCGGCCCGGGATGATAGTCGTTCGCCCGATCATCGAGCAGGACGCCGAACTCCCGTCTCGCGCGGTCGACGCGCGCGAGCACGGTGCGCTGGGACCCGAACTCCTCAGGAACCGTGAACGCCGTGAAGAGTACTGCTCCGTCGGGACTCAGGACCGGCTCGGCGTCCCGCAGCCCTGCGCGCGCGGCCGGGACGAGATCCTCCAGCGCTCCGGTCTCGCCGCCCTGCTCCCGCAGGTCGAAGTACCGCGGCTCCTCCGGGCCGAGATCGGCGTCCCAGTAGCGCACGGGGTATCCGGCGTGCAGGACGGCGGCCACTCCGGCGTCCTCGCGTCCGGCGCGGCGATCGGCGTCGTCCTCCTCGCTCGTCGAGCCTGCAAGGACACCGGCGGTGACGACGGCGACATCGGCGGCGGCCGCCGTTGTGACCCCAGAGACTCCGCCACGACGCGCCAGGTGCAGATATGCCTCACCGCCTCCGGCCGGCAGGCGCCAGAGCGCAGGGCGTTCCTCACCGTCGCCCTCAGCGGCATCCGGGTTCGGCCGGGCCGAGGTGAACAGGAGATCGCCACCGGGGAGGAACGCCGCCCCCGTCTCCCCGGCGGCGCTGTGCGTGAGCCGGCGGGCGGGCTGCCTGCCCTCGGGATCCACCTCCCACAGCGCTGTCCGGTAGGCGGTGCCCTTCGTATCGACGGTGGTCACGGAGGTGACCAGTCGCGTTCCCTGCCTGTCGAGGACGAGTCCGCCGACCCGGGGGACGGCGACGAACTGATCGAGGGAGGAGAAAGGGGTGCTCATGGGTCATCTCTACCACCGTCCGTGGCCCGGTGCACCACGCACTCCCGAAGGGATCCGGTGCCGGCAGCACCTGACCGGCCACCCGCTCCCTCGAAGTGTGGGATTCACCCGCAGACGGCGGAACCCGCCCTGGTGACCCGGGGCGGGTTCCGTACTGCAGGTGGTGCTGCCAGGCGCGGAGCGCGTCCTACTCGGGGACGGTCGCCTCCAGGGCCGCCGGCAGATCCTCGAGTGCCTTGGGCGCACCGTGGCCCACGAAGGTGAACCGGGCGTCGACACCCTCACCCTCGACGTCGACCTCGATGTGCTCTCCCGCGATGATCTCGCCGAAGAGGATCTTCTCCGAGAGCTGGTCCTCGATCTCGCGCTGGATGGTGCGGCGCAACGGCCGCGCACCCATCGCCGGATCGTAACCACGCGTGGCCAGCAGCACCTTGGCAGCCGGGGTGAGTTCCAGCGTCATCCCCTGGTCCGCCATGCGCTTGCCGAGCCGCTCGACGAACAGATCGACGATCTGCACGATCTCGTCCTGCGTGAGCTGCGGGAACACCACGGTGTCATCCACACGGTTGAGGAACTCGGGGCGGAAGTGCTGCTTGAGCTCCTCCTGGACCTTGGCCTTCATCCGGTTGTAGCTGGTGGTGGTGTCCGTGCCGGACTGGAAGCCCGTCATGACACCCTTGGAGATGTCCCTGGTTCCGAGGTTGGTGGTCATGATGATCACGGTGTTCTTGAAGTCCACCATGCGTCCCTGGCTGTCGGTCAGGCGACCGTCCTCCAGGATCTGCAGCAGCGAGTTGAACAGGTCCGAGTGGGCCTTCTCCACCTCGTCGAACAGCACCACGGAGAACGGCTTGCGGCGGACCTTCTCGGTCAGCTGCCCGCCCTCTTCGTAGCCCACGTATCCCGGAGGGGCACCGAAGAGCCGCGAGACGGTGTGCTTCTCCGAGTACTCCGACATGTCGAGGGTGATCAGCGCATCCTCGTCCCCGAACAGGAACTCGGCGAGCGCCTTGGCGAGCTCGGTCTTACCCACACCGGTGGGACCGGCGAAGATGAACGAACCGCCCGGACGCTTCGGGTCCTTCAGGCCGGCGCGCGTGCGTCGGATGGCCTGCGAGATCGACTTGATCGCCTCGTCCTGGCCGACCACACGATTGTGCAGCTCGGCCTCCATGTTGAGCAGTCGGGAGGACTCGGCCTCCGTCAGCTTGAACACGGGGATGCCCGTGGAGTTCGCCAGCACCTCGGCGATCAGTTCCTCGTCGACCTCGGCGACGTCGTCGAGCCCGCCGGACTTCCAGCGACGCTCCTTGTCACTGCGCTCGTCGTGGAGCTTCTGCTCCGTGTCCCGCAGGGAAGCCGCGCCCTCGAAGTCCTGGGAGTCGATGGCCGACTCCTTCTGACGCCGGACGTCGGCGATGCGCTCGTCCATGTCCTTGAGCTCAGGCGGCGCGGTCATGCGGCGGATGCGCAGCCGCGCTCCGGCCTCGTCGATCAGGTCGATCGCCTTGTCCGGCAGGAACCGGTCAGAGATGTACCGCTCGGCCAAGGATGCCGCGCTGCTCAGCGCACCGTCCGTGATGGACACGCGGTGGTGTGCCTCGTACCGGTCACGCAGACCCTTGAGGATCTGGACGGTGTGGTCCACGGAGGGCTCGGCCACCTGGATCGGCTGGAAACGACGTTCCAGGGCGGCGTCCTTCTCGATGTGCTTGCGGTACTCGTCCAGCGTCGTCGCACCGATGGTCTGGAGTTCACCACGAGCGAGCATGGGCTTGAGGATCGACGCCGCATCGATGGCACCTTCGGCGGCACCGGCACCCACGAGGGTGTGGATCTCGTCGATGAACAGGATGATGTCACCGCGGGTACGGATCTCCTTGAGGACCTTCTTCAGGCGCTCCTCGAAGTCACCGCGGTACCGCGAACCGGCGACCAGCGATCCGAGGTCGAGCGTGTAGAGCTGCTTGTCCCTGAGCGTCTCCGGCACGTCACCGCGGACGATCGCCTGGGCGAGGCCCTCGACCACAGCGGTCTTGCCGACGCCGGGCTCACCGATCAGGACGGGATTGTTCTTGGTCCGGCGGGAGAGCACCTGCATGACGCGCTCCATCTCGTGCTCGCGCCCGATGACCGGGTCGAGCTTGGACTCGCGCGCCGCCTGGGTGAGGTTCCGGCCAAACTGGTCGAGGACCACGGAGCCGGCGGGGGTTCCCTCCTGGGCAGGACCGCCGGCAGCGGCCGGCTCCTTGCCCTGGTATCCCGACAGCAGCTGGATGACCTGCTGACGGACCCGGTTGAGGTCCGCGCCGAGCTTGACGAGTACCTGTGCAGCGACACCCTCACCCTCACGGATGAGACCGAGCAGGATGTGCTCGGTACCGATGTAATTGTGGCCGAGCTGGAGCGCCTCCCGCAGGGACAGCTCCAGCACCTTCTTGGCGCGCGGGGTGAACGGGATATGACCGGACGGGGCCTGCTGCCCCTGACCGATGATCTCCTGAACCTGTTCCCGGACGGCACCGAGGGAGATGCTCAACGACTCGAGCGCCTTGGCGGCGACACCCTCACCCTCGTGGATCAGGCCAAGCAGAATGTGCTCGGTGCCGATGTAATTGTGGTTGAGCATGCGGGCCTCTTCCTGGGCCAGCACAACAACACGACGGGCACGATCCGTAAATCTCTCAAACATCAGACACACTCCTAGCTAACGTGTAATTCGATGCTACGGGCACCGCACGTGCTTTGGGGGCGTGTTCGCCACAGGCGAGAAAACGCCGGAGCCTACCGGTGCCCCGGCGCCTGCCGAGGGCGTCAGCGCTGTGCTGCTCGGTACGCCTCGACGATCTCGCTGTTGACCCGGCCCCGGGAGGAGACGTTGTAGCCGTTCTCCTTCGCCCATTCGCGGATCTGTGCTGCCTCCTGGTTGCGTGAGGACGACGGCGCACTGGAGCGCTGCTGCTTGCCCTGGGTGCTGCGGCGTGCGGCATTCACGTATTCCGAGAGAGCTTCCCTGAGTTCGGAGGCGTGCTGCTGCGAAAGATCGATTTCGTACTGCACTCCGTCGAGGCCGAACCGAACCGTCTCGTCGGCTTCTCCTTCGTCGAGGTCATCGATGAGAATGATTTTTACCTTCTGCGCCATAATGCACTCCTAATGGTCCCTGAAAATCAGTACCCCCGTAAATGAGTATGAAGTACTCATTCGGTCAGGTCAAAGACGACCATTCTTATCCGGGTCCATTCTGCCGCCGTCGTTATTGTCGCGCCCGCTCGCCCGGTCGCGGGCCTCCTGCTCGTCCTGCATCATCTCGGCGTGCCTCATCGCCTCGCGCTCGGAACGATCGGCATTGAAGATCGCCCTGATGACGAAGTAGAAAAGAACGGCGAGAACGGCCGAAGGGAGCAGGACCGCCACATATTCCACCCCTACTGCCCTCCCTCGGGCCTGAGAATGGGGAAGAGAATCGTTTCCCTAATTCCGACGTTCGTGAAAAGCATCACAAGACGGTCTATGCCGAGACCGATACCGCCCATGGGCGGTGCGCCGTATTCGAGCGCCCTGAGGAAATCCTCGTCGAGTTCCATCGCTTCGTGATCGCCCGCTGCGGCACGGCGGGATTGAATGGTGAGGCGTTCGCGCTGAATGACCGGATCGATGAGCTCCGAGAAGGCCGTGCCGCGTTCCATCCCCCCGATGACCAGATCCCACGCCTCGATGAGTCCCGGGTGCTCCCTGTGCGGACGGGCGAGCGGCTGTGCTGCCGGGGGGTAGTCGTAGACGAAGGTGGGCTGGATCAGGGTGGGTTCGACGATCTCCGAGAAGAGCTCGAGCACGATCTTCTCCGCTCCCCACGCGGGATCGAGCGGAACCTCGTGGCGCTCGGCGATCGAGCGGAGCTCCTGGGCGTCGGTCTCCGGAGTGACCTGCTGGCCCACCTGCGCGGACAGGCCGGGGTAGACGCCGAGCCATGCCCATTCGCCGTCGAGCTCGATGGTGCCCTGCTCCGTCTCGATGGATCGCGAGCCCAGCAGGTCGGCGCACGCGAGGATCATCTCCTGCATCCGCTCCGCCATCACGAACTGGTCGGCATAGGCCTCGTAGCTCTCGAGCATCGTGAATTCGGGACTGTGCGTCGAGTCGACTCCCTCGTTGCGGAAGATCCGCCCGATCTCGTACACGCGGTCGATCCCGCCCACGACGGCACGCTTGAGATACAGCTCGAGCGCGATCCTCAGGGTCATCTTCTGGTCGAACGCGTTCAGGTGCGTCTCGAAGGGCCGCGCGGTCGCCCCGCCGTGGACGAGCTGGAGCACGGGGGTCTCCACCTCGATGTATCCGTGCCGCTCGAGCGTCTCGCGCAGTGTGCGGGTGATGGCGGCGCGCGTGCGGACCATCTGGCGCGCTTCCTCCCGCACCATGAGATCGACGTAGCGCTGGCGCACGCGCGTCTGATCGTTGACGCCCGCGTGGAGGGTCGGCAGGGGGCGCAGGGCCTTCGACGCCATGGTCCATGCATCGGCCATGACGGAGAGCTCACCCCGACGCGAACTGATGACCTCGCCGTGGACCGCCACGTGGTCCCCGAGGTCCGCCAGGGACTTCCACGCCGCGAGGGAATCGCTGCCGATCTCGGCCAGGCTGAGCATGACCTGCAGCCTCGTGCCCTCGCCCTCCTGGAGGGTGGCGAAGCACAGCTTGCCCGAGTTGCGGATGAAGACGACCCGCCCGACGACGGCGACCTGCTGTCCGCTCGACTCCCCCGGCTCGAGCGCCCCGAACTGCTCCCTGACCTGGGCGAGCGAGTGGCTCCGCTCCGGTCGCACCGGGTAGGGCTCCATCCCGGCATCCAGCAGAGCCTCGCGCTTCTGGAGTCGGAAGCGCATCTGCTCGCTGAGGTCGTCCACGGGAAGGGTCTGGTCACTGGTCACGGAAGACAAGTTTACGACGCCGGCCCGGCCGCGCCGTCCCGGCGCTGACCGGCGGGCATCACCGATGCGTCGGCAGGTCGATGTTGTCGATGAGCCGCACTGCGCCCACCCGCGCCGCGACGACGGCGAGCGAGCGCTCGGGTCCACTCATCCCCTCGCCGTGCCCGGCGCTGCCCGACGCCCCGTTGCTGTGCTCCCTGTCGCCGTGCGCGGAGTTGCCGTGCATCGAGAACGACAGGGGATCGACGACGTCGAGATAGTCCAGGTCCACGCCGTCCGCGGCACTGATCCTCTCCCGCGCTGCCCCGAGGTCGAGTGGTTCACCGCGCAGCGCCTGAGCGTGCAGGTCGTGCAGCACGCGCGGCAGCACCAGGGCGGACCGGCGTTCCTCCGCTCCCAGGAAGCGGTTGCGGCTGGAGAGCGCCAGTCCGTCCTGGTCCCGCACCGTCGGCACACCCTCGATGCCCACGGGAACATCGAGATCGAACACCATGCGCCGGATGAGGGCGAGCTGCTGGGCGTCCTTCCGCCCGAAGTACGCCCGGTACTCCGCCGCCGTCGAGGGCCTGGCGAGATTGAGGAGCTTGGCCACCACGGTCAGCACGCCGTCGAAGTGGCCCGGCCTGGACGCGCCCTCGAGCACCTCGCCCATCGTGCCGGCGCTCACGCGGACCAGGGGCTCTCCCCCCGGGTACATCTCCTCGAGGGACGGTGCGAAGACGACGTCGACGCCGCACTCCCCGAGCAGCCGGAGGTCGGCGTCGAGCGTGCGGGGGTAGCGCTCCAGATCGGCCTGCTCACCGAACTGCAGCGGATTCACGAAGATCGAGGCGACGACGACGTCGTCGGCCCGGCGTGCCGTGCGGGCCAGGGCCGCGTGGCCCTCGTGCAGGCCGCCCATCGTGGGAACCAGGCCGAGGGAGACCGTGCCGGACGAGGAACGCGCCCGGGCCTCCTGCAGCAGTGCGGTGGTGACCGTGCGGAGCTCCGCGGAGGTGGGGACCAGGCGCGGGACGCCCGCGGTGGAGGTGGCTGCGGTGGTGGTACCTGCAGTGGGAGGGGTACCGGTCTCGGTCATGGGGATCCTTCGGGGCGGTGGAGTCGGTGGAGTCGGTGGAGTCTGTGGAGCCCGGATCGCGCCGTCAGGGCGCGGACGTGCTGCCGGAATCAGCGGAGTCGGACGTGGAGCGAGTCGGGGATCAGGAGGACGACCCGTCCGGCGGACCACCGAGCCGGAGGCCCTGTGCACCGCCTCCTCCGGGCGTGTCGGCGAGCGCCGCGAGGATCGTCTCGCCCTGCGCCGGGGAGAGGATACCGCGCTCGAGCGCGCGAACCGCCGTTGCCCGGGCCATACCGAGGTACGCCTGCCGGACGTCGGGTGCATCGTGTCCTTCGAGGGCCGCCCGATGAGCGACGACGGTGCCGGCGTCCCCGCGCGCCACAGGACCGGTCAGGGCGCCCTCACCTGCGGCCAGTGCGTTCTCCAGCGACGCCTTCATGAGAGGTCCGAGCATGCGGTCCGGGTCCTGGACGCCGAGATCGGCCAGCAGCTGCGCCGACTGGGCGGCGATCGTGACGAGGTGGTTCGAGGCGTGCGCGAGAGCCGCGTGGTAGAGGACACGTGATTCCTCCTCGACCACCACCGGCTCGGCTCCCATCTCCACCACCAGCGCCTGGGCGATCGGCAGCACGGCGGACGGCGCGGTGATCCCGAACGCGCTGTCCGGAAGACGCCCGAGATCGAGGCTGAGCCCGGTGAACGTCATGACCGGGTGGATGGCCAGCGGGATGGCTCCGGCGGCGCGGGCAGGGCCGAGCACGCCGATACCGTAGCGTCCGGAGGTGTGCACCACGAGCTGCCCGGCCTGCCAGGCCTTCAGTTGCGCAAGCCCCTCGACCAGCCCCGGGAGGGCGTCGTCGGGCACGCTGAGCAGCACCAGCTCGGCGCGTTCGATGATGTCGGGGATCTCGAGGACCGGCACGCCCGGCAGCAGGTTCTCGGCACGCTCCCGGCTCGCCTCCGACACCGCCGAGACACCGATGACGGCGTGACCGGCCGAGCGCAGGGCGGCGCCCAGCACGGAACCGACCCTGCCCGCCCCGATGACGCCCACTCCGAGCCGCCCCGGGCGCCGCGTCGCATCAGCGGAGCTCATGCGGGGCTCCTTCCCGGGTCTGGTCGGGAACATAGCGCGGCGCCTCGGGCATGGTCTCACCGGGCTCACTCGATCGCGTCGGCTCGACGACGGGTTTCATCCACTGCTCGGGTGCGCTTCGTCGGCGCGCCTCGGCAGCGCGCGCCGCCTGCCCGTGGAACAGTTCCCATGCCGTTCCCGAGTCCGCCTGGAGGACCCGCGGCGTCACGGGCCCCGGTGTGGTCTGGAACTGCAGACTGGACACCCGGAAGCGTCTGTCCAGCGGCCCCTGCTCGATCGAGAGGGACTGCGTGCGTTCGTGCGGCACGACGACGAGCTGGCGCCACAGCACTCCGGAGCGCATCAGCAGTGCCGTGGAGGTCACCGCGAAGCCGTTCCGGCGCCAGGCCAGGGGCGCGAGCCAGCGTGCGCGACGCGGTGTGGTGCGGAAGCCCTCGACGTCGTCCCTGCCCGTCATCCCCGCGGAGAACAGCTCCACCGGGCGCTCGGTCCCGGGATCGGGCAGCACCAGGGCGAGGATCTGCAACACCTCCTCCCGCGTGCCGACCGGCAGCAGAGTTGCACGGGCCTGTCCGTCGTTCGACGCGGCGAGGCCGTAGCCCGCCACGTTGACGCTGACGCGGTACCAGCCCTTCGTCCGCCACAGCGGCGACTGCACGATGCCGAGCGCCTGCACGCGCCCCGGCGGCACGGTCTGGGATCTGGTGTCGAGCAACCCGTAGCGCATCCTGATGCCGTCCGGCGAGGTGGCGGCGCGGAAGTTGTAGCCCGTGCTCAGCGCCGACCAGTAGGCGCCGCCCACCCCGATGGCGAGCGGGATGAAGGAGGTGGCGACGAACGGCGCGTCCAGGACCACGCCGAGGACGAACACCGACGTCGCCCCCACGACGAGCACGATGGTGGAGCCCGACAGGACCGCCGCGCCGATCACCCGACCCGGCTTCAGTGCCACGACCTCCCGTTCGGGGGCCTCGACGATGTTCTCCGGATGCTCCGGATCGGTCTCCACGCCCGCCGCCCTGGCCAGGATGGTGGCACGCAACCTCGTGGCGTCGTCGAGCTTGAGGAACGCCAGCCGCACTGCCGACTCGCCGGCGTCGGCCACCTCGAACTTCAGTTCGGCGAGCCCGAAGATGCGGGCGAGCAGCGGCTGGATGACGTCGATGGCCTGGACCCGGTCCAGCCTCGCCTGCCGCTGCTGGCGGAAGAGCACACCCGAGTGGACGCGTACGTGCTCATCCGTCACCTGGTAGCGGGTGAAGTACCAGGAGACGAAGAAGGCCGCCGCGACGAGGAGCACGATGCCGAGCAGCACGGCCGCGGCCAGCAGGAGTCCCACACCCTCGGGCAGCGGGCCGCGGCCCCTCGTCCCCGGGTCGAAGAGCCCCTCGAGCCATTCGCGTCCCACGAAGTACAGGATGGCCACGAGGGCTATCCAGCCGCGGACCAGCGGGGAGATGAAGTGCACTCGCCGCCATGAATCAACGGCGTCCGGGGCGCGCTGCGGCGCTGATCCCTGACCCTGTCGGTCGTTCACCACCGGCCCCGCAGCCGTGAGGTCCGGGTCCTGTGGCGAGGGTCCTGCGGGCTCCGTCACAGCCCGGCCAGCCTGGATTCTCCGCGTGCGGAGAGTTGCTCGCGCAGCCTGGTGCCCTCCTCGGTGGGCAGGCCGGGGATCAGGGCGTTGGTGGCCGGAGAGGCGGTATGCAGCTTGAGCGTGCAGATGCCGAATGCGCGCTGCAGTGGTCCGACGGCGATGTCCACGTACTGCATGCGCCCGTAGGGCACCACCATGGTGCGCTGGAAGAAGACCCCCTGGCGGACGAGGAGGTCGTCGTCGCGCTCGGCGTAGCCGATGGCCGCGACCTGTCGCGGCAGCAGCACCCCGCGCCAGAGCGCGATCACGAGGACGAGCGCGGGAAGCGACCAGGCGAGCCATCCGGGCGGGAAGGGTTCCCACACTCCGGTCAGGCGCAGCACCAGCGGCACGCTCGCGATGACCAGCCAGATCAGCGAGCCCAGCAGCCAGCCGAGGACCCTGACCCTCAGGTACTTCGGGGAGACCCTGGACCACTCGAGCCCGGACGGGTCGATCGGTTCGCTACGCATACTCCCCCTCGTCCCGGCTCATGGCACCTGTGTCGTCGTCGGGCGGAAGTCGGCAGAAGTTCTCGACGACCAGCCCCACCATAATCATCACCATGCCGCCCACCATCAGTGCAATCGACCCCCACAGCGGTGCGGTGGTGGAGCGGACCGCCAGAAGCGCCAGCTGATCCACGAAGATCCCCGCGTGCCACCCGAGGCTCACCGCACCCGCGTAGGCGCAGGCCTGCGCCAGCACGAGCGTCCGTGCCGCCAGGATCGGATCCAGCGGACGGTCCCGGCTGCCGTTGTTCCACCGGAGCACCCTGCCACCGAACACCAGGGTGATGGCGATGATCACCGCGGTGGTCACGAGGGAGGTCAGTGGCAGGGTGGGCGCTCCGTAGCCGTTGCGCGTTGCCAGCCAGTTCGCCAGCCACCCGAGCAGCCCTGCCATCAGGGACACCAGGCCGAGCCAGCGGAAGCGAAGAGAGCTCACCGCGTCCTAGTCCTCCTCGAGGAGTGTCAGGCCCGGAAGATCCGGGGCCCGGGCGGCAAGCTCGCTGACGGGTCGACCTGCCAGTCGTGCCCGGGGGTCCATCCATGCCCAGGGCTGCAGGACAAAGGCGCGGGAAGCGGCACGTGGGTGCGGGACAGTAAGGACGTCGTCGTCCGAGGTCCAGGAACCGTAGGTGATGATGTCCACGTCGAGTGTCCTGGGCCCCCAGCGCACGGTGCGCCGTCGCCGGTGTTTCTCCTCGACCCCCTGGCAGTGCGCCAGCAGCTCGAACGGGCCGAGGCTCGTCTCCACCTCGATCACCATGTTCAGGTAGTCGGGCTGCTCGGGACCACCGACCGCCCTGGTCCGCACCACGGGCGAGAGGGCATGCAGACGGACCTCGTCGGGCTCCACGAGATCCTCGACGGCGCTCACCAGTGTGTCCCTGCTCTCGCCCAGATTGCTCCCGAGTGCCAGCACGGAGTGCACCTGTTCGCTCATGGCCGGCTCCTGCGCACCGTCACGGCCACGTCACCGAAGGGAACCGGGATCGGCGCACGCGGTTTGTGGACCGTCACGTCGACGGACTCCACGGGGAAGCCGCCGAGGACGTCCGTGGCGATGGTCTCTGCCAGTGCTTCGATCAGCTCGAAGGGTTCGCCGCCGATGATGTCATGGACGCGCTGCGCGAGCTCGCCGTAGTGGGCCGTGCGCGAGAGATCGTCGCTGGTGCCTGCGGGCTGCAGCTCGAGGTGGAGCACGAGGTCGACCACGAAGGGTTGCCCGTCGCGGCGCTCCTGCGCGAAGACGCCGTGGTGGCCCTTGGCCGTGATGCCCTGCAGGACCACGGTGTCGAGCCGGCCCGACGGCGAGCCCGGCCGTCCGGGCTCGTCCGCAGTTCCCCGGTCGGTCACCGCACGCCCACGGCGGCTGCGACCTTCACGGCGTCGAGCGCTGCCTGCGGATCGTGGACACGCACACCCCAGGCGCCGGAGGCCGCCGCGAGGGTGGCGACGGCGAGGGATGCGTGGTCGCGCTCGGCGGGCGCGGCGGTCCTGCCGGCGCTGGCGAGGAGGGTGCCGAGGAAGCGCTTGCGGGAGGCACCGACGAGGACCCGGTGCCCCAGACCGAGGAACACGTCGAGATTGCGCAGGATCTCCCAGTTGTGCTCGTCGGTCTTGGCGAACCCGATTCCCGGATCGAGGATGATCTGCCCGGCGTCGACGCCGGCCTCGACGAACCGGTCGCGCAGGGAGGTGAGTTCCGCGGCGACCTCGGCCACCACGTCCCCGTACTGCGCCATGCCGTCCATGGTCTTCGCGGTACCCCTGCGATGCGTCAGGATGTAGGGCACCTGCCGTTCGGCGACGAGTGCGGGCATGTCCGGGTCGTACCCGTCCCCCGAGATGTCGTTGACGATTCCCGCTCCGGCGTCGAGTGCCTGCCGGGCCGTCTCCGCGTGGCGCGTGTCGATGCTGACGAGCGCTCCAGCACTGACGAGCGCCCGCACCACGGGCAGCACGCGCGCCAGTTCCTCCTCGAGGGGTACCTCGTCCGCGTGGGGTCGCGTCGACTCGCCACCCACGTCGATGATATCGGCGCCGCCGTAGTGCAGGCGCAACCCGTGCGCGACGGCGTCGTCGGTGGTCGCGTGATCGCCACCGTCGCTGAACGAGTCCGGCGTCACGTTGAGGATCCCCAGGACCAGGGCGCGGTCCGCAGGCAGATCGGCGGTGGTCCGGGGGGCGCGTACCGTGCGGATGACGGGCAGGGGCGAGGTCGCCGGTCCGGTGCCGGGTGCTGCGGCGAGAGAATCCATGCTGTGAGTCCTATCTTCCGAGTATGAGGCTCATGGCCTCGGCGCGCGTCGCCGTGTCGCGGATCTGGCCCCGTACCGCGGAGGTGACCGTCTTCGCGCCGGGTTTGCGGACCCCGCGCATGGACATGCACAGATGTTCGCACTCGACGACGACGATCGCGCCCTTGGGAGTGAGGTGTTCCATCATCGCATCGACGATCTGCGTCGTCAGCCGTTCCTGGACCTGCGGGCGGCGGGCGAACACCTCCACGAGCCGGGCGAGCTTGCTCAGACCGGTGACGCGGCCCTCCTCCGAGGGGATGTAGCCGAGGTGCGCCGTGCCGTGGAAGGGCACGAGGTGGTGCTCGCAGGTCGAGTAGAACGGGATGTCCTTGACCAGCACGAGTTCCTGGTGATTCAGGTCGAACGAGGTGGACAGCACCTCGCCGGCGTCCTGATGGAGTCCTGCGAAGATCTCGGCGTAGGCCCTGGCCACCCGTGTGGGCGTCTCGAGCAGACCGTCGCGGTCCGGATCCTCCCCGATGGCCACGAGGATCTCCCTGACCGCCCGGCGGATGCGCTCCTGGTCGACCGGCTGACCGGCGGCGGCCAGAGCCGCGTCCATCTCGTCGTCGTCGAAGTCTGTCACGAGCCTTCTCCCCCTTTCGTCGGAACGTTCCGCGGACTGTTGATCGGAGCCTTCATCGGACACGGCACAGTACCCGCTGTACTGCCGATCACCTAGTCCTGGCTAGCTCTCCTGGCCCCCCGGGTCGCTGCCCGGGGACTCGTCCGAGGGCAGGTCCGAGCCATGCACATCGAAGTCCCCGGGGATGTGGGCCGCGGCGATCTGGTCCTGCGGAGCCACGGTGTTCGGGGCGGGCTGACCGCTCTCGAGCGCCTCGGCGCGTTCCTTGCGGGTGGTGACCGGCGGGAGCGAGTGCACGGGGCGGGATCCCTTGGACAGCCACACCTCGCGCAGACTCCGCTTGCGCACGTCGGAGAAGACCTCGGCGATCTCCGCCTGGTTGAGGGTCTCCCGCTCGAGCAGCTCGAGCGCGAGACGGTCCAGGACATCGCGGTTCTCGGTGAGGATCTGGTAGGCCTCGTCGTGGGCGTTGTCGATCAGGCGCCGTACCTCCTCGTCGACCACGAGGGCGATCTGGTCGGAGTAGTCGCGGTCGTTGCCCATGTCGCGGCCGAGGAAGGGCTCCGAGGACCCCTGGCCCAGTTTGACGGCGCCGATACGCTCGCTCATGCCGTACTGCGTGACCATCTTCCGCGCGGTGCCCGTGGCTTTCTCGATGTCGTTCGAGGCGCCCGTGGAGGGATCGTGGAACACGATCTCCTCGGCGACCCTGCCGCCCATGGCGTAGGCGAGCTGATCGAGGAGTTCGTTCCTGCTCACCGAGTACTTGTCGTCGTTCGGCATGACCATCGTGTAGCCCAGTGCGCGCCCGCGCGGCAGGATGGTGATCTTGGTCACCGGATCCGTGTTCCGCAGCGCGGCGGCCACCAGCGCGTGCCCGCCCTCGTGGTATGCCGTGATCTTCCGTTCGAGCTCCTTCATGACGCGGCTCCGCTTCTGCGGGCCCGCGATCACGCGGTCGATGGCCTCGTCGAGCGCACGATCGTCGATGAGCTGCGCATTGGAGCGCGCCGTGAGCAGAGCACCCTCGTTCAGGACGTTCGCCAGGTCGGCGCCCGTGAAGCCCGGCGTCTTCTTCGCCACGGCCTTCAGGTCCACGCCCGGAGCCATCGGCTTGCCCTTGGAGTGGACGGCGAGGATCTGGGCACGTCCCTTCATGTCGGGAGCCTCGACCCCGATCTGACGATCGAAGCGGCCCGGGCGCAGCAGCGCCGGATCCAGGACGTCGGGGCGGTTGGTCGCCGCGATGAGGATCACGTTGGTGGTGGCATCGAAGCCGTCCATCTCCACCAGGAGCTGGTTCAGGGTCTGCTCGCGCTCGTCGTTCCCGCCGCCCACACCGGCTCCACGGTGACGACCGACGGCGTCGATCTCGTCCACGAAGATGATGGCCGGAGAATTGTTCTTGGCCTGCTCGAACAGATCCCGCACGCGGGATGCACCCACGCCGACGAACATCTCCACGAAGTCCGAACCGGAGATGGAGTAGAACGGAACGCCGGCCTCGCCGGCCACGGCCCGGGCCAGGAGCGTCTTGCCGGTACCGGGAGGGCCGTAGAGGAGCACACCCTTGGGGATCTTGGCGCCCAGTGCCTGGAACTTCGCCGGCTCCTGGAGGAACTCCTTGATCTCGAGGAGCTCCTCGACCGCCTCGTCGGAGCCGGCCACGTCCTCGAAGGTCACCTGAGGCATGTCCTTGGAGATCAGTTTCGCCTTGGACTTGCCGAACTGCATGACCTTGGACCCACCGCCCTGCATGCGGCTGAGCAGGAACCAGAAGATGACGCCGAGAATCAGGATGGGGAAGATCAGGCCGGCCAGGCTGAGGAACCAGTTGCTCTCGGCCGGCTGATCGGTGAAACTATCGGCTCCGGAGGCGTTGATGGCATCCACGACGTCCTCGGCGCGGGCGATGCTGTAGAAGAACTGGACGCTGGTGCCCTGATCCTCGTAGTCCTCGCGCAGGGTGAGGTCCACGCGCTGTTCGCCGTCGTAGATCTTGGCCTGTGCCACCTGGCCATCTTCGAGGAGCTGCAGACCCACATTGGTGTCCACGCGGGAGTTACCCGCCCCGAAGAGACTCGGCAGGACCAGCAGGAGAGCCACGACCGCGAGGACGATCCAGACGACCGGCCCCTTGAAGATGTTCTTGAATTTCATTCGCCTCAGGGCAGCGAGCCCTGTCCCTCCTGCTGATACGTGTCAGAAATCTGTGCGCGCGCTACAATTCCGCGACGCCCGCCGGACTTCACAAGATATACACCGTCCGTGCTGCATCACGCGCAGCCGGTGCCGATAGTTCCCTCTGGGCGTACTGCATCGCAGCGGGGAAAGCCCTATTCGTAGATGTGGGGCGCCAGGGTGCCGATGAAATCGAGGTTGCGGTACTTCTCCGCGAAGTCGAGCCCGTAGCCGACGACGAACTCGCTGGGGATCTCGAAGCCCACGTACCTGACGTCGATCTCCACCTTGGCAGCGTGGGGCTTGCGCAGCAGCGTGCAGATCTCCACGGAGGCGGGTCCGCGCGAGAGCAGGTTCGCCTTGAGCCAGGACAGCGTCAGCCCCGAGTCGATGATGTCCTCGACGATCAGGACGTGCTTGCCCAGCAGATCGGTCTCCAGGTCCTTGAGGATCCTGACCACGCCGGAGGACTGCGTTCCGGATCCGTAGGACGAGACCGCCATCCAGTCCATGGTGACATGCGAGTGCAATGCTCGGGCGAGATCGGCCATGACCATGACGGCACCCTTGAGGACACCCACGAGGAGGATGTCGCGACCCTGGTAGTCGGCGTCGATCTCCTGCGCGAGCTCGGTGACGCGCTGCTGGATCTCTTCCCTGGTGTAGAGGACGTGCTTGAGATCTGACCGGACGTCGTTGGAATCCACCGATTACTCCTGGGTCGGACGGCGCGATGTCCTCACGCCGTCACCATTGCTGCCGAGAACAAGATTGCCATAGCTTGGTTCTCCCCGGAGAACCGAGCGGCCCCGCACCTGCCGGCGGACACTCACCTTGCCGCCGAGCTGCACCGGCCCGGCGGAGCCTTTCCGCTGCAGCAGCGACTCCGCGGCGCGCAGGCGTTCGAAACTCGGCTGGACCGCCCCGAGCTCGAGTGCCGCCCGGGCGAGGACCCGCTGGCGCAGCGCGGCCGGCAGGGCGCGCAGCCCGTCCTCGGGGAGGAGCACCTCGCCGTCGTCGCCCTCGATCCGCAGCGCGGTGTACGCCTCGAGGCCGAGCTCGGCGAGGAGATCGGCGTCCTGCCCGAGGATCCGCGCGGACCGTGCCAGGGCCTGGGCTATGCCCGGCCCGAGCCGGTCCTCGAGGAACGGCAGGACCTCGCCGCGCACGCGGGCCCGCGCGAAGGCGGGGTCGGCATTGGCGGGATCGCGCCAGGGCTCGAGGGCGTAGAAGCCACAGATGGCTTCGGTGTCGGTACGCCGCAGGTCCAGGAACGGACGCAGGTACGAACCACGCCGTGCGGGCATGCCCGCCAGCGACCGCGTACCGGACCCACGGGCAAGACCGAGCAGCACCTGCTCCGCCTGATCGTCGAGCGTGTGCCCGAGGAGGACGGCGGATGCACCCAGTGCCGCCGCAGCGGAGTCCAGCGCCGCGTACCGGGCACCGCGGGCGGCCGCCTCCGGACCGCCGTCGTGGTCCACGGTGACGCTGTGGACCTGCACCGGGTCAAGACCCAGGGCGCGCACGGTCGCCGCAGCTCGGTGGGCGATCGCCGAACTGTCGGGGTGGAGTCCGTGGTCGACGACGACCGCGCCGACCCTGGCCCTCCCCGTGCGCGCGAGGTGCGCTGCGACGGCTGCGAGGGCGAGGGAGTCGGGGCCGCCGCTGCAGGCGACGAGGAGGAGGGGGAGGTCCGCGTCGGTCACAGGCGTCTGCGCCAGGATCCCCTCGAGGCTCCTGGTGAGCAGATTGCGCGCGGTGCCGACCACCGGCAGCAGTCGCGGGCGCCTAGCCATCACGCCGCAGGCTCATCCTGTCGATCCATTCGTCGGGAGCGTGGATCTCCTGCTCGGTGGGCAGGTTGGCCTCCGCCTCCCACACCGCGTTGAAGCCGTCCATCCCTGTCTGGCTGACCACGCGGCGCACGAAGCGGGAACCGTCGCTGTACTGGCGCATCTTGGCGTCCAGGCCCATGAGCTGGCGGATGAGCTTCTCGAGGGGCCCGCGGGACGTGCCGCGGGCGTTGAAGCGCCGTCGGATGGTCTTGACCGAGGGGACGATCCTCCCGTCCACGCCGTCCATCACCACGTTCGCGTGTCCCTCGAGCAGGCTCATGACGGCGGTGAGGTGCGAGAGCCTGGCCCTGTCCTCGGGACCCTGCAGGATGGACAGCAGTCCGGTGTCCCGGGGTCCCGGCCCGGCTACCGCCGTCCGGTCCGGCCGTTGTGCGGTGGTCAGATTCCGCACTGCGGTGCCGAGCCGCTCCGAGAGGGAATCGGCCTTGTCCATCAGACCCGAGGTCAGTTCACCGATATGGGTTCTCATGTGGTCCCTGAGCCACGGCGCGGCTGCGAACTGCACCCGGTGCGTCTGTTCGTGGAGGCACACCCAGAGACGGAAGTCCGAGGGGTCCACGTTGAGCTCACGCTCCACCGAGATGATGTTCGGCGCCACGAGCATGAGCCGGCCACCCTGAGCGTGACGCGATGCCACGAACGGATCGTACTGCCCCAGCACCTTGCTTGAGAGGAAGGCGAGGACGGTGCCGAGCTGGGCTCCGGTGAGGGTGCCGCCCAGCGCGAGCGACGCCGATCGCATCACGTCCGGACGCGTTGCCGCGAGCTGGTCCAGGGCAGGCTCCAGCAGGGTGCGGAAGCTCTGCGCGTTGGCCCGGGACCATGACGCGCGGTCGATGACGAGGACTTCGGAGTCGCGGAGGTCGCGCGCCGCATCGAGTCGTGAGATGGCATGGACGTGGGCCACCGATTCGTCCGCGAGCCGGCGGATGTTCTGCACGGACCGGGCGATCTCGGCCGGTTCCATGGTCGGTCCGGCGGGCGTCAGGGACGCCGCGGTGGAGGCAGCCATGTCCCAGTTCACCAGCTGCGGGCGGGGTACTGCGGTCTCGTTGCTGGACATGCGCCTATTCGATCACATCCCGCGGACAGGTCCACGCGGGAGAGCGCGAAACGGGGCGGGAGGTGCCACTGCGTGTCCGGAACCGCGTGTCCGGAACCAGATGCAGCAACCGGGGTGCTCAGCGGCAGCCGCACGTGGACAGAACCGCCGCAGCGCCGTCGGCCGCGGACCGGGCCTCGGCCGTGTTGCCGTCGAGTCCCGCGGCGAGGAAGGAGAACACGAGCAGGCGGCCGTCGACGGTGACCGTGTAGCCCGACAGGGCCGTGACCGCGTTCAGCGTCCCGGTCTTGGCGCGCACCACGCCGGCACCCGCGGCGGAGGCAGAGCCGGAGGCACTCTCGGATGCGCTGAACCGCTCGGTCAGGGTTCCCGTGGCGCCTGCGATCGGCAGCGATCGGGCGACCGCTGCCAGGGAAGGGTCGGCGCTCGTGGTGATGCCGCGGATCAGTGCCGCCAGCTGCTCCGGGGACACGGCGTTCTCCACGGACAGGCCCGCCGCGTCACCGATCAGCAGTCCCTCGACCGGCACACCGAGAGATGCCGCGACAGCGGTCAGGGCCTGTGTGGCCCCGTCGAAGGACGCCGGCCGGCCACTGCCGAGGGCCGCGATGCGGGCCAGCGCCTCGGCGAGGTAGTTGTCGGAGGCCTCGAGCATGTGGCGTACCTGATCCTGGAGCGGTGCCGACTCCACGGCGGCGAGGAGTGCGGCGTCCCGGGGTGCGCTCTCCCGCTGCACGCCGGTGTTGCTCGTGCTGCCTGTGCTGCCTGTATCGATCGTGATGCCGCGCTCGGCAGCCGCCGCGGTGAGCGCGGCCACGAACGTCCCGGCGGCGTCGAGGGCTGCGTCCTGCGAGTGCGGCCCTCCGGCCCACCCCTGCCCCGGCCCGGCGGGGTCGACGGCGAGGGCATGCACCGGCGCGATCTGCCCGGCATCGATGTCCCCCTGGGCCCAGGTGGGGTTCAGGGCCGGGCCGACGAAGAGGCTGTCGTCGAGACGCACCTCGTACGGGCCGGAACCGGGAGCGAGCGCCTCGGCCGCCTCCCGGGCGAGTGTGCCGAGTCCGGCCCGCCCGACGACGGCGTCCGGCGCCGAGTCCCCGGCCCCGAGGAGGACGTCACCACCGCCGTGCAGGTAGAGGACGCCGGGCCGGGCGCCGGAGAGCAGGACCGACGTCGTCAGCCGGTCTCCGGGCTCGGCGTACGTCAGGGCCGCGGCGGCGGTGAACACCTTGATGTTCGAGGCCGGTGCCTGCAGGCGCCCGGCGTCCCGGGAGAAGAGCACGCTGCCGTCGCTGGGATCGACGACCGTCCCGGCGAAGTCCCCGGGGCCCTCGAGCCGGAGTGCGGTCCCGAGCTGCATGGCGAGCGTGGCCGGATCGGGGCCCGGCGCCGACGCGGACAGCGGCGTCACGACGTCGGGCACGGGAACCGTCGCCGGCACGAGCTGCTGGGCCGGTACGACCGGTGGCGGCCCGGACGGGGCAGGATCCACGACGGCCGGCACCACGATCGACCCGACCAGGAGCAGCAGGAGCCCGGCCAGCAGGGCGAGCGGGCGCGTCATGGTGTCCTTTCGCGAGGTGTCGCCGGTCGGCGCCCGACGTCGTCGAACGTGTCCGGAATGACCCAACACGGCTGTCGGCCGGATACCCCGGTACCGGCGGCCGACGGATATGTTGGGAGCTGACGACTACACACTAGACCGGCTCGGCGCTGCCGCCGCCCGGCACCGACCGATCCCCAGGAGTTGCCATGAAGCTCGACGTGACCATCGAGATCCCCAAGGGTTCACGCGTGAAGTACGAGATAGACCATGAGACACACCGGTTGCGCCTCGACCGCGTCCTGTTCACCTCCATGCAGTACCCCACGCACTACGGCTACTTCGAGAACACCCTCGGAGAGGACGGCGATCCGCTGGACGCTCTCGTGATGCTGCAGGACTTCGACCTGGTCCCGGGGGTCCTCGTGGAGTCCCGCCCTATCGGTGTGTTCAACATGACCGACGACGGCGGCGGGGACGCGAAGGTGCTCTGCGTTCCGGTCGATCCCCGTTTCGCCCACATCCAGGAACTCTCGGACGTCCCCGATTTCCTGCTCGAGGAGATCAAGCACTTCTTCGAGAGGTACAAGGATCTCGAGCCGGGCAAGTGGGTCGAGGCTGCCGACTGGGCGGGCCGCGAGGAGGCGGAGGCGGAGGTCGAGGCCTCCCTCAGGCGCTTCAGGGAAATCGGAGAGGGCAGCGAGG
Source organism: Arthrobacter echini (assembly GCF_004803505.1). GTDB lineage: Bacteria > Actinomycetota > Actinomycetes > Actinomycetales > Micrococcaceae > Arthrobacter_D > Arthrobacter_D echini. The sequence goes on along the minus strand of NZ_SSWH01000012.1, from coordinate 26,707 downwards.
AGGACCAGCCGCAGGGCCGCGACGTCGACGTCGAGGCGGACAACGCCACCGACACACCGGCCCCCGAGGGCCGCTAGCCGGATCCGCGACATCTCCCGCGCTCCGTGCCGGCGTCATGCACTTCGTCCTGACCATCAACCAGCGTGATTCCCGCGAGGTCGGGGATCTCGTCGACGAGCTCCTCAGGGCACTGCGCTACCTGCCGACCGTGGTCCCGTTCCAGCGGTCGGTGGGGGACGAGGTACAGGGGGTCGTGGATTCCGCGACGACCGCGGTGGACGCCGCACTGCGTGCCCTGCGGTCCCGCCGATGGCACGTGGGGATCGGCGTCGGCGGACTCACCCCACCGGTGCCTGAGCGGATCGTGGACGCACAGGGGTACGGGCTCGTCCACGCGCGGCGCGCCGTGGAGCGTGCCCGGAAATCAGGGGAACGGATTCCGCTGGCCGTCGAGGGTCCCGACGGCGAGATCGCGGCGGAGGCCGAAGCCGTCCTGCGTCTCCTCGGGCAGATCGTCCACACGCGTACCGACGCCGAGTGGACGGTCCTGGACCTGCTGACCCCGGGCGCCCGGGGTCAGCAGAAGTACGTCGCCGAGGAGCTGGGCGTCACTGCGCAGGCCGTGAGCCGCGCCGTCGTCCGCTCCCACTGGACGGAGGAATGGGCAACGCGGCCCGCGGCGGCCCGCCTGCTCGATCTGGCGCACGGACCGGCCGAACTCCCGGGTGCGAGCCCGGCCTACCGGCCGTGACGTGAGCCGGCAGGCCGTACGGACCGGGCCGGCTCAGATCACGCCGAGGGCGAGCATGGCGTCCGCCACCTTGACGAACCCGGCGATGTTCGCACCGGTCACGTAGTTGCCCGGCGCACCGTACTCCTCCGCCGTCTGCGCACACCGTTCGTGGATGCCGACCATGATCTCCTCGAGGCGGAGTTCCGTGTACTCGAAGGACCACGCGTCCCGACTGGCGTTCTGCTGCATCTCGAGCGCAGACGTGGCCACCCCGCCCGCGTTGGCGGCCTTGCCCGGACCGAAGAGGACGCCCGCCTCCTGGAAGAGCGAGACCGCAGCGGGCGTAGCGGGCATGTTGGCGCCCTCGGCGACGGCGACCACTCCGGACTCCACGAGCCGCTTGGCCGCCGCATCATCGAGCTCGTTCTGCGTGGCGCACGGCAGGGCGACGGTGGCGGGCACGTCCCACACCGAGCCGTTGTCCACGAAGACGGCGCCGCGCCGCTCGGCGTACTCGCTGACCCTGCCGCGCTCGGTCTCCTTGATCTGCTTGAGCAGCTCCGTGTCGATGCCGCGCTCGTCCACCACGTAGCCGGAGGAGTCGGAGCAGGTCACCACCGTCGCGCCGAGGGCCTGCGCCTTGTCGATGGCGTACACGGCCACGTTGCCCGAACCCGAGACCAGCACGCGCTGGCCCTCGAGGCTCTGGTTCTTCGTGGCGAGCATCTCGTTGGCGAACAGGACCGTGCCGAAGCCGGTGGCCTCGGGCCGCACGAGGGAACCGCCCCACCCCATGCCCTTGCCGGTGAGGACGCCGGACTCGTAGCGGTTGGTGATCCGCTTGTACTGGCCGAAGAGATAGCCGATCTCGCGCGTCCCCACACCCATGTCCCCGGCAGGGACATCCGTGTACTCGCCCAGGTGCCGGTAGAGCTCGGTCATGAAGGACTGGCAGAACCGCATGACCTCGCCGTCGCTGCGGCCGCGGGGGTCGAAGTCCGACCCGCCCTTACCGCCGCCGATCGGCATTCCGGTCAGGGCGTTCTTGAAGATCTGCTCGAACCCGAGGAACTTCACGATCCCGAGATTGACCGACGGATGGAACCGCAGCCCGCCCTTGAACGGGCCGAGCGCGGAATTGAACTCCACGCGGAAGCCGCGGTTGATGCGCACCTGACCGGCGTCATCGACCCACGGCACGCGGAAGATGATCTGCCGCTCCGGCTCGCAGAGCCGCTCGAGGACGGCCGCCGCCTCGAACTTCGGGTGCTTCTTCAGCACCGGGGAGAGCGAAGCGAAGACCTCGTCGACGGCCTGGTGGAATTCGGCCTCGCCGGGATTACGGCGGAACACTTCCGCCCTGATGGTCTCGAGCTCGACTGTCATGGTGCCCTCCGCATATCTGGTGCCCGGGCGATATTGCCCTCGGGAAGAGTACTGCGAAGTACGGACCGGATCATAAAGAGATTAAGCAACCCCGACATCTACGGCGGCCGTGCGCCGCGCTCCCGGGCCGGGCCAGGGAGTCGTCAGACCAGGGAGCGCAGCACCTTGGCGGCGCCGTCGTCGTACACACTGCCCGTCACCTCGGAGGCGACCGCCCGGACCTCCTGGGGTGCCTGCCCCATCGCCACACCGCGGCCGGCCCACTGGAGCATCTCGATGTCGTTACGGCCGTCTCCCACGGACACCGTGTCCTCGGGTCGTGTCCCGAGCCGCTGCCTGAGGACCTCCAGGGCACTGGCCTTGGTGACACCCGACGCCGCGATGTCCAGCCACGCCGTCCAGCCGACCGAGTAGGTGACCCCGTGGAGTCCGATCGAGGCCACGGCATCGCCGAACTCCTCGGCCGAGGAGTCGGTGCTGAAGACGACCACGCGAACCGCACGGCTCGCGAGCATCTCCTCGAAGTCCACGCTCCGGGTCTCCGAGCCGAAGCTCGCATCCTGGAAGCTCTCGGTCGCGAGGAATCTGCCGTGATCGTCCTCGAGAGCGTACTTGGCGGTCGGCAGTCGCTCGCGCAGTGCGGAGAGGGCAGGGGCGGGATCGAAGGTGATGCGCTCGAGGACCTCGAACCCCTCGGGGAGCCCGGCGTCGATCCGCAGCGTGACCCCGCCGTTCGAGCAGACCGCGTGACCGCGGGTGATCCCGAGCAGGTGGATCACCGGAAGCGTGGCGCCGAGGGACCTGCCGGTCGCGATGATCACGTCGTGTCCGGCCTCGACGACGGCCTGCGCGGCGTCGCGTACCTCCTCGGTCATCGAGCCGTCGTGGTCCACGAGCGTGCCGTCGACGTCGAGCGCTACGAGGTAGTTCCTGGTGTTCTCCTGCTGGTCATCGTTGCCAGCACTGATCAAAGAGGTCATACTCCAGTGAACCAGACCCCACTGACGCCTGCATGCGGGCGCGCGGAGCCTCAGAGGACCGGGAGGAGTTCCAGCCCGTTCATATACGGGCGCAGCGCCGCGGGCACCGTGACCGAGCCGTCGGGGTTCTGGTGGTGCTCGAGGATCGCCACGATCCAGCGCGTGGTCGCGAGCGTGCCGTTGAGCGTGGCGACGGCCCGCGTGCCCTTCTGGCCCTCGCCGTCCTGGCGCTCGCGGATGTTCAGCCGCCTGGCCTGGAACGTGGTGCAGTTCGAGGTGGAGGTCAGCTCGCGGTAGTCATTCTGGGTCGGGACCCAGGCCTCGCAGTCGAACTTGCGGGCGGCGGACATCCCGAGGTCGCCGGCAGCCGTGTCGATGACGCGGTACGGGAGCTCGACCTTCGCGAGCATCTCCTCCTCCCAGGCCAGCATGCGCTCGTGCTCGGCCGCGGCGTCCTCCACCGTGGTGTAGGTGAACATCTCCACCTTGTTGAACTGGTGCACGCGAATGATGCCGCGGGTGTCCTTCCCGTGCGAGCCGGCCTCCCGGCGATAGCAGGAGGACCACCCGGCGTACCGGAGGGGACCGGCGGTGAGGTCGATGATCTCGTCGGAGTGGTACCCGGCCAGCGCCACCTCGGAGGTCCCGACCAGGTACAGGTCGTCGTCGGCGAGCCGGTAGATCTCGGCGTCGTGCGCTACGTCGAAGCCCGTGCCCTGCATGATCTCGGGGCGAACGAGCGTTGGGGTGATCATCGGCGTGAAGCCCGACTCGATCGCCTGGTCGAGCGCCATGCGCAGCAGGGCCACCTCGAGCCGGGCACCGACACCCTTGAGGAAGTAGAAGCGGGAACCCGAGACCTTCGCACCGCGTTCCATGTCGATGGCCCCGATCAGCTCACCGAGTTCCAGGTGGTCGCGGGCCTCGAAGCCCTCGGCGCCGAAGTCGCGTGGCGTCCCCACGGTCCTGAGGACCACGTAGTCCTCCTCGAGGCCCTCGGGGGCGCCGTCCTGCACCAGATTCGGCAGGGCGCGCAGGAGTGCGTCCTGCTCCGCGGAGGCGCTCTCGGCGTCGGCTGCCGCACTCTTCACGGCCGCCGCCAGGTCCCTGACCTCCGCGAGCAGGACCTGCTTCTGCTCGCCCGAAGCCTGTGCCACGCGCTTGCCGAAGGCATTCTGCTCCGCCCGGAGCCTCTCGTAGGAGGTCACGGCGTCACGGCGGCGGGTGTCCGCGGCGAGAAGGCCGTCGACCATCGACTCCTCCGCCCTGCGGGCGCGCTGGGAGGCTCGGTACTGCTCGGGATTCTGGCGGAGGTCGTTGACGTCGATCACACCGACAAGACTACCGAAAGCCCGCCGTCCGTCCGCCGCAGCCCGCGCCCGCTAGGGTGGGGGGACCATGCGCCGTAACCTGCTTGCCGCAACGGCCGCTGCATCCGCTGCCGCCGCGTCCATCCAGTCCTACTGGTCCGTGCGGCGGCTGCACCAGAGACCGGCGCCCACCGCATCCGTGAACCGGCCCGTCCGGGTTGCCGCAGGACCCGCGCAGGTCGCCCTGGTGATCAATCCGTCCAAGCTGCACGCCGATACCACCCGCCGGCTCGTGATCGATGCGTGTGCGGAGGCCGGCTGGGAGCCTCCGCTGATCCTCGAGACGACCGTCGAGGACCCCGGGACAGGGCAGGCGGAGCGCGCACTCGCGGCGGGGGCCGACGTCGTCCTCGCCGCCGGAGGTGATGGGACGGTGCGGGCCGTGGCGAGGGCCCTGGCCCACCGACCCGCGGCGCTCGGCCTGCTGCCGCTGGGCACCGGGAATCTCCTGGTGCGCAATCTGGGTCTTCCGTACAACGACATCGCCGGCTGCCTCCGCCTCGCCCTGCACGGGTACGAGCGCCGCATCGATCTGGGCCTGATCACGCTGAGCGACGAGCAGAGCGGGGCCGGCTCCGAGCACGTCTTCCTGGTCATGGGCGGGGCGGGCTTCGACGCGAGCGTGGTCACGGACGCGAAGCAGGAGCTGAAGGAGCGTTTCGGCTGGCTCGCCTACAGCGAGGCCGGGGTGCGGCACCTGCCGGGCCGGCGCCGCCGGATATCGATCAGCCTCGACGGGGGGCCCCCGCAGAGCCGGAAGGTGCGCAGTCTGCTGGTGGCCAACTGCGGGAAGTTGCCTGCGGGTGTGGACTTCGTCCCCGATGCCGTGATCGACGACGGCTACCTGGACGTGGTGGTACTCAGTCCCCGCAGCCTGCTCGGCTGGGTCTGGATGGCCGCGAAGATCCTCCTGCGCCGCCGCGGCGGCATTCCCGTGCTCAGCTACTACCGCGCGAAGCAGATCTCCGTCCGTTCCGCCGAGCCGATCGCCACCCAGCTGGACGGCGACGCGTCAGGCTCCATCACCTCGTTCACGGCAAGGGTCGATCCGGCTGCACTGCTGGTCCGGGTGCCGCAGTCGGCTCCAGGACCAGCAGGCTCCTCGACCGGCCAGCGACGCTCGTCGCGGTGGGCTCCGGAACGGATCCCGCTGCGCTCCTAGCGGTCGCGGTCGGTGTACTCGCCCTGGCTCTCCGGCTCGTCGATACGCGCCGTGTCCTTGTCGGTGTACTCGCCCTCCTCGGCGGGATCCTGCGCGGAGGTGTATCCGCCGGAGTCGCCCTCGACATCGGCGCTGGTGTAGCTGCCTTCCTCCTGACCCGGTTCCGCCTGCTCAGTGATGAGCCGCTGCTCCTCGGCGAAGCGGAGATCGTTGCCCTGGTCGCCGGCGTCGCCCGGCCGGTCGGGATCCGACGTCGACGCGCGGCCCGCGTCGGGATTCACGATGTGTCCTTCATGAGCGTTCTCGGTCATGATGCTGCCTTTCGTCGGGGGATGCGCTTCCTGAGCGCCCATGGCAAGCGTACTGAGGATCGCGGCCGTGACAAACGCGCGCTGCCCTGGGAGCCCACCCGGGAGCTCAGTCGCGCAGCAGCTCCTGTACCGCTTTCTCCGAGGCGGAGTAGGTGGTGATCGGGATGACTTCCCCGGCCATGAAGCGGTCCACGAGCCGCGGGTCCACGTAGGAGGTCCTGGCAACGGTGGGCGTGTTCCCGAGATGGTCCGCCACCGCCTTCATGGTGGCGGTGACGGCTTTCTGCCGTGCGGTGCGGCTCGTCGCCGACAGGTCCTGCCGGGACAGTGACATGGCGGCTACGACCGTGGCCTGCCAGGTACGGAAGTCCTTCGCTGTGAACGGCCCGCCGGTGACCTGGCGGAGGAACTCGTTGAGCTGGGAGCCGTCCACGTGGTGCCAGCTGCCATCCTCCGCCTGCCACGCGAGCACGGTGTCGGCGTCCTCGCGCTCCAGCATGGGTCGCAGGGCCGCCGCGAGATCCTCGTCCTCCAGACGCGTGTCCCAGTGCTGGCCGCTCTTGCCGGGGAAGTCGAAGGTGATCACGTCCCCCTCCACGGTGCAGTGCTCCACGAGCAGCGTGGTGACGCCGAAGGACCCGTTGGCCTCGGCGTACTGGGCCGAGCCGATTCGCAGGGCTCCGGCGTCGACGATCCGCAGGGCAGCCGCGAAGGCCCGCTCGCGGCCCACCCCCTCGCTCCTGAGGTGCTGGGTGATCGCACGGCGCGCACTCGTGAGTTTCGCGCCGAAATCGAGGGCGCGATCGAACTTCTCGCGGTCCTTCTGCTCACGCCACGAAGGATGGTAGAGATACTGGCGCCGGCCGGCCTCGTCGGTGCCGATCGCCTGGACGTGCCCGTTCGGGTAGGGGGCTATCCACACGTCCTGCCAGGCCGGCGGAATGACCAGATCCTTGATGCGCCCGATCTCCTCCCGGTCCCGCAGAAGGCTTCCGTCCGGGGCGCGGTAGCTGAAACCCTTCCCGTGGCGACGGCGGGTGATACCGGGTCTGCGCGTATTGCTCCGGCGCAATCGAGCCATCGTGGACCGGCCTTCCGGGAGGGGTGGACATCGGTCCACAGCCTACTGCGCTCATGCGTCCTCCGACCGGCGGGGTGTCGTCAGCGCCCGTCGAGGATCGTGCCGAGCCACTCGTCGGCGGCAGTGAAGGCGTCGTCGGACGTGTGCCGCTCGACGGCGGGTGAGCGGCGATCCGCCCGCGCATAGGATCCGAGGAAACGCAGGCCCGGACTGATCCGGTGCAGTCCCTTGAGCGCATCGGCCACGCGTGCGTCCTCGACATGACCGTCGGCGTCCACGCTGAAGAAGTAGTCACCCAGGAACTGCCCGGTGGGCCGGGATTCGATCCTGCTCAGATTCACGCCGCGCGCCGCGAACTGATCCAGGATCTGCATCAGCGCCCCGGGGTGATCCACGGGCAGGGGGATCACGAGCGTCGTCCTGTCCGCACCGGTGCGCGGCGGGAGCGCTCCGGGTCCGCCCACCAGGATGAAGCGCGTCACGGCGTCGGAGATGTCCCCGATGTCCTCCCCCAGGACGGCGAGCCCGAGCCGACCCGCCACGAGGGGGGAGCAGATCGCGGCATCGAAGCCTCCTTCACCCGCTGCCAGGTCCCGGGCAGCGGCCGCGGTCGACGAGGACGGGACATATTCTGCGTCACGTACATGTCCGTCGACCCAGGCCCGGCACTGGGCCCAGGCGTGGCCGTGTGTCGCAATACGGCGGACGTCGGCGAGCGCCGTACCCGCTCGTGCAGCGAGCACGAAGGTGATGGGCACGAGTTCCTCGCGCACGATCCGCAGTGGATCACCGACGGCGATCGAGTCGAGCGTGGCGCTCACCCCGCCCTCGACCGAGTTCTCGATGGGCACCATGGCAGCATCCACCGCGCCGGACCTGACGGCGTCGAGCGCCGAACCGACGGTCGACGCCGGGACCCGGCGTGCGTGCCCGGCCCCCGGCACCTTCAGGAGGGCAGCCTCGGTGAAGGTGCCCTCCGGCCCGAGATAGGAGTAGGAGGGGACGTCCGCACCGTTCACAGGACGGTCGGCTCTCCGTCCGACTCCGACACCATGGGCCTGCCCTCGTCCAGCCAGGCACCCATGCCGCCGTTGACGTTGATGGCGGTGTAGCCGTGGCCCTCGAGCCACTGCGTCGCCCGCTGCGAGCGTCCCCCGGTGCGGCAGATCACGTGCAGGGTCTCGTCGGGATCCAGCTCCTCCACGCGGGCGGGAAGCTCGTCGAGCGGGATGTGCAGTGCGCCGTCGATGTGCCCTGCCTCCCACTCGTAGTCCTCTCGGACGTCGAGGATGCGCGCACCCTCGGGAACAGCGGTCACCGGTACACTCTCGAATTCGCTCATGGATCCACCTTTTCACGCTCTGCCGCACCGACGCCATGTCCGCCGTCGGTGGCGTTGCCGTGCATGCCCCGCCTGCCCGGACCGACCCGGGTGAGCGGCTTCTATAGTGGTCCTTGTCCTCTCCTCAACCGACTGGAGTCCCATGGCCGATCTGCACGAACTCTCCGCCCTGGCCCTCCAGGACGCTCTCGCCCGTGGGGCCGTCAGCGCGCGGGAGGTGACGGAGCACTTCCTGCGCCGCATCGACGCACTGAACCCCGACCTCGGTTCGTTCATCACCGTCACGCATGACCATGCGCTGCGCGCCGCCGACCACGCCGATCGACTGCGCTCCTCCGGGGCGGCCCTCGGCCCGCTGCACGGCATGCCGCTGGCGCACAAGGACCTGACCGACGTCGCCGACGTCCGGACCACGCTGGGCACTGCCGCACTCGAGCCGTCGATCGCGGCGAAGGACGCGCCACTGGCTGCGGTCCTGCGCCGCGCCGGAGCCATCAGTCTCGGCAAGACGCAGGTCCCCGAATTCGGTCTGAGCTGCTACAGCGAGAACCGCCTGGCGCCTCCGGCCCGCAACCCGCTCGACCGAGAGCTCAGCCCGGCCGGCTCCTCGGGAGGCAGCGCCGCAGCAGTGGCGGCCGCAATGCTCCCGTTCGCCCCCGGCACCGACGGCGGCGGGTCGGTCCGCATCCCGGCGGCTGCCACCGGCCTGGTGGGACTGAAACCGAACCGGGGCCGTGTCCCCTCCGGGTCGGGACAGGCGGACCTCGGGCAGTTCGTCGTCGCCGGGCCTCTCGCCCGCTCCGCGGTGGACGCCGGAATGCTCCTCGACGCGCTGGTCCACGAGCCGAGCTACCGTCCCACGAGCGCCGCCTCGCGGTATCCGGGCTCGTTCACCGACGCAGCCCTGCGCGCCGAAGGCCGGTTCCGCATAGGGCTGAGCACCGTCTCGCCGTTCTCCACCGCGATGGACATCGGGCTGGACAGCGCCGCCGTCGACGCCGTCCGCGCCGGGATCACCCTGCTGCAGAACGCGGGCCACGACCTCGTCGACACGGATCTGACGTACGACAGCCGCTATCACGAGGCCTTCCAGCTCGTGTGGACGGCGTCACTGGCGACCCTGCCGATCCCCGCCGAACGGGAGAACCGCCTGACGGACATCACGCGGGTCCTCCGCGGTCGCGCGCTGAGGAGAAGTGCTGCCGATCTGGCGGGCGCGGTCGACGTCCTGCGCGCCTTCGAGCAGGAGACCATCCGGCAGTACTCGGCCTACGACATGATCCTGACCCCGGCCGTCGCCATGTCGCCGCGCCCCATCGGCTGGTACACGGACGCCGACGGCGATACCGACTACGAACGGCAGTGCCAGTACTCGCCCTACACCTCGATGGTCAATGTCTGCGGACTGCCGGCCGTGACGATACCCACCCTGACTCTCCCCGACGGGGTCTCGATGAGCGTGCAGCTCATCGGCCGCCCGGGCGAGGAGGCGCACCTGCTCGCCGTCGCCGCCCAGCTCGAGGCCCTACGCCGGTAGCCCGCACGCTTGCTTCGCCTCCCGCCGGGCGGGACCATTGACTGATGAGCACCTCCCAGCAGACCGCAGCCCCCGGTGGCAGGACATTCCTCGGTCACCCACGGATGCTCGCGAATCTCTTCAGCGTGGAACTCTGGGAGCGTTTCTCGTTCTACGGCATGCAGGCCCTGCTGCTGTACTACATGACGTATTCCCTCGCGGACGGCGGACTGGCCTTCGCCCCGGGCACGGCCGCCGGGTTGGTCGGCGCGTACGGTGGCGGGGTCTATCTCTCCACCATCCTGGGCGCCTGGGTCGCCGACCGCATCCTGGGATCCGAGCGCGTGCTCTTCTTCTCGGCGGTCATCATCATGTGCGGCCATATCGCCCTCGCCCTGCTGCCGGGCGTGGTGGGGTTGTCCATCGGCCTGATCCTCGTGGGTGTCGGCTCGGGCGGCCTCAAGGCCAACGCATCCTCGCTCGTGGGGACGCTCTACGAGCCCGGTGACACCCGCCGTGACGCAGGCTTCTCCATCTTCTACATGGGCATCAACATCGGCGCCCTCGTGGGGCCGCTGCTGACGAACCTGGCGTGGGACGCGTACGGCTTCCACGTGGGCTTCGGGCTCGCCGCCATCGGCATGGCGGCCGGACTCATCCAGTACTCCGTGGGGCGCAGGCGCCTGCCCGCCGCCGCGCACGAGGTCGAGGATCCCCTGCCGCGGGCGTCGTACCCGCGGTGGATCGGTATCGCCGTCGGGGTCCTGGTGCTGCTCGGCGTCGCCGTCGCCACCGGGCTCCTGAACGCCGACAATCTGGCGAGCATCATGGCGTACACCGCGATCGCCGCCACCATCGCCTACTTCGCGGTGATCCTCTCGAGCCGCAAGGTGAGCGCCGTCGAACGACGCCGGGTGTACTCGTTCATGCCGCTCTTCCTGGCCAGCGCCGCATTCTGGTCCCTGTTCCAGCAGCAGTTCACCGTCGTGGCGCTGTACTCGCAGAGCCGCCTCGACCGGACCATCCTCGGATGGGAGATGCCGCCGGGCATGGTGCAGTCCATCAACCCCATCTTCATCATCGTCTTCGCCGGGATCTTCGCGGCGGTGTGGACACGTCTGGGCAAGCGTCAGCCCTCGTCGCCCGTGAAGTTCTCCCTCGGTCTGATGGTCATGGGCCTGGCGTTCCTCGCGTTCATCCCGTTCGCCGGAGGCGGGCCGAACAGCACACCGCTGATAGCCCTCGCCGGCATCCTGCTGCTGTTCACGTGGGCGGAGCTGTTCATTTCGCCGATCGGGCTCTCCGTCACCACCAAGCTGGCACCCGAGGCGTTCCGCACGCAGATGCTGGCCTTGTTCTTCCTCTCCATCTCGCTCGGCACCACGGTCTCCGGACTGCTGGCAGGCTTCTACTCGGCGGAGACGGAGGTCCCGTACTTCGCCTTCAGCGGGATCGCGGCCATCGTGCTCGGCGGAGCCCTCCTGGCCGGAGCCCCCGCCATCCGGAAGTCCATGAGCGGCGTCGGGTAGCTCAGGGGTCGCGCCCGCGGCCCGGCCGTCCCGGACTCGGGGTCTTCCGCTCCATGTCCCGCTGATGAGACGGCGCGTCGTGGCGCGACACGCCCTTTGAGGCTCCAATCACCCCGGAACCGGCCCCGGCGTCGTGCTCTGCCGCAGGAGACCGGAGCTGGGTGCTGTTGCACGACACTCCGCGATCCCACAGACTGCTACTCACCGGTAACATCGTGACCAGCCGCTGCTGCACAACGAATGATCGAAGGAGATCGAGTGACCAACCTCGCCAACAATCTGGTGTCCACCGCGAAGAGGAGCCCGTCGGTGGTGGCCATCAAGCTCGACGACGTCGAGATCACCTTCGGCGCCCTGGAGCTGCTCAGCCAGAAGATCGCGACCATCCTCGGTGAGTACGGCATCGAGCGGGGCGACCGCGTGGCACTCATGATGCCGAACATCCCGCAGATGGCCTTCGTCTACTACGGCGTGCTGCGGACCGGCGCCGTCGTCGTACCGCTGAACCCGTTGCTGAAGGGCCGCGAGGTCGCCTATCACCTGACCAACTCGGGCGCGAGGCTCGCCTTCGCCTGGGAGGGCGTCATCGGCGAAGCGAACGCCGGCGCCGAGGCAGCCGGGGACGAAAGCGGCACGTCCGTCGACGTGGTGACCGTGGACAGCGGGGCCTTCATGCAGCGGGTCTCGGCGGCCGAGCCCTCACCGGACGTCGTGGACCGCGACGGCGAGGACACCGCCGTCGTGCTCTACACCTCGGGGACCACCGGCCGGCCCAAGGGCGCTACGCTCTCGCACACGAATCTCGCCCGCAACACCGAGGTGTCCCGCGACCTGATGGGGACCAAGGAGGGCGAGGTGCTCTTCGGTGGCCTGCCGTTCTTCCACATCTTCGGCCAGACGTGCGCCCTCAACGCCTCCGTCCTCACCGGCGCCACCCTGACTCTCCTGCCGCGGTTCGAACCGGGCAAGGCGCTCGAGATCATCGCGCGGGATCGCGTGACGATCTTCGAGGGCGTACCCACCATGTATGTCTCCATGCTGCGCACCCCGAGTGTCACCTCTACCGATCTCTCCTCCGTCCGCCTCGCCGTCTCGGGCGGGTCGGCGCTGCCGGTCGAGGTGCTGCACGAGTTCGAGCGCGTGTTCAAGGCCGATCTGCTTGAGGGCTACGGCCTGTCCGAGACCTCCCCGATCGTCAGCTTCAACCGTGTGGGCGAGCTCCGCAAACCCGGCTCCATCGGTACACCCGTGGAGGGCGTGGAGGTCCGGATGCTCGACGGCGAGGGCAACGAGGTGCCACAGGGCGACGTCGGGGAACTCTCCGTCCGCGGGCACTGCGTGATGAAGGGCTACTGGCAGAACGAGGAGGCCACCAGGGCCGCGATCCCCGACGGCTGGTTCCGCACCGGTGACCTGGCACGCTTCGACGAGGACGGTCTGATCTTCATCGTCGACCGCAAGAAGGAAGTGATCCTCCGCGGCGGGTACAACGTGTACCCGCGGGAGGTGGAGGAGGTGCTCTACGAGCATCCCGCCGTTGCCGAGGCCGCCGTGATCGGGGTACCTGACGAGCTGCACGGTGAGGAGATCGTGGCCGTCGTCGGCATCAAGTCCGAGCACACCCCGGCCGACGACGCCGCCTCCGATGCGCTCGCGCAGGAGATCGTCGACTTCGCGAAGGAGCGTGTCGCAGCCTACAAGTACCCGCGCCGCGTGGTGATCGTCGACGCGCTGCCCAAGGGTCCCACGGGCAAGATCCTCAAGCGCGAGATCACCGTCTGACCGGAGACTGCGTCCTGACCGGGAGAACCATGCGGCCCGGCGCCCGGTCAGGACCTCGGAGACACAGCCATCGGACAGAGGACTGCCGGGGCCGCGGGCACTCCGCGACCCCGGCAGTGGGTCCTGACCGCGAGCCCGTGCGGCACAGACCCGCAGTCACGCCCGGGCCGGTCCCGACCGCAGTCGCTGACGACTCGGCCGAGCGCGTCAGCTCTCGGTCAGGAACCGTTCTCGTTGTCCGCCTCGAAGCCCGGCGCCACCTCTTCTTCGGGATCCGGTCCGCCGTAGCCGCCCTCCCTCTGCTCGTCGAGTGCTCCGGCTTCCTCCGCGCCCTGCTCCTCGGGATCGTTGGACGGTGTATCGCTATGATTCTCGCTCATGTCGGTGCCTTCCGTGCTGCGTCCGCTCCCTGGTCGGGGGCTGTTCATCAGCTTACTGACCAGCATCGACCCGGCAACCTGCGGGGTTCTGCGTAACACTTCGGAGCCGCGGCCGGAGGACGGGTGTAATCGCTCCTCTTGTTTGACATGCTGGGGCCATGGCAAATCGAGCGGGCACCGTAGCCCTTCCCAGCGACCTCGTCGACATAACCAGCTTGCTCGACGCGTACTTCGACGTCGAACCGGACCTCTCCGAGCCGGCACAGCGCGTGGCCTTCGGCACCTCGGGCCATCGCGGGTCGTCGCTGAAGTCGTCCTTCAACGAAGGGCACATCCTGGCGATCACCCAGGCGATCGTCGAGTACCGGGCGGGCCAGGGCATCACCGGGCCGCTCTTCATGGGCAAGGACACACATGCCCTCTCCGAGCCCGCGCAGAACAGCGCGCTCGAGGTTCTCGCCGCCAACGGCGTCACCGTCCTGATCGACGCCCGTGGCGCGTACACCCCCACCCCGGCGGTGTCCCACGCGATCCTCACCTACAACGCCGCGCACACCGAGCAGTCCGACGGCATCGTCATCACGCCCTCGCACAACCCGCCGGCCGACGGCGGGTTCAAGTACAACCCGCCGCACGGCGGACCGGCCGATTCCGACGCCACCACCTGGATCGCGAACCGGGCCAACACCCTGCTCGAGGGCGGTCTGCGCGAGGTGAGGCGCATCCCGCTCGCGCAGGCCCGCACCGCCGAGGGCATCGGCAGCTACGACTTCCTGCAGCACTACGTGGCAGATCTCCCGTCGGTGCTGGATCTCGAAGCCATCCGCTCCGCCGGCGTGCACATCGGAGCCGATCCCATGGGCGGGGCATCCGTGGACTACTGGGGCGCCATCGGCGAGCGCCACGGCCTGAATCTCACGGTCGTCAATCCCACGGTGGACCCGCAATGGGCCTTCATGACGCTGGACTGGGACGAGAAGATCCGCATGGACTGCTCCTCGCCTTACGCCATGGCGTCTCTGATCGAGCAGGCAGGCCGGTTCGACATCGCCACGGGCAACGACGCCGACGCCGACCGCCACGGGATCGTCACGCCCGACGCCGGCCTGATGAACCCCAACCACTATCTCGCCGTCGCCATCCAGTATCTGTACGCGAATCGCCCTCACTGGCGGCAGGACGCGGTGATCGGCAAGACGCTGGTCTCGTCGTCGATCATCGACCGTGTCGCGGCGGATCTCGGACGCGTGCTGCAGGAGGTCCCGGTGGGCTTCAAGTGGTTCGTGCCCGGCCTGCTCAGCGGCGAGCTCGCCTTCGGCGGTGAGGAGTCCGCCGGCGCCTCGTTCCTGCGGCTGGACGGCAGGCCCTGGAGCACGGACAAGGACGGCGTCCTCCTGGCGCTGCTGGCCTCGGAGATCACCGCGGTGACCGGCAGGACTCCCTCCCAGCACTACGCCGGACTGACCGACCGCTTCGGCGCGCCCGTGTATGCGCGGATCGACGCCGCAGCCACGCGCGAGCAGAAGGCCGCCCTGGGCAAGCTGTCGCCGTCGGACGTCACCGCCACCACCCTGGCCGGCGAGGACATCACGGCCCGCCTCACGGAGGCACCGGGTAACGGCGCCCCCGTGGGCGGGTTGAAGGTCACCACCGAGAGCGCATGGTTCGCCGCCCGGCCCTCGGGCACGGAGGACGTCTACAAGATCTACGCCGAGTCCTTCAGGGGCGAGGAGCACCTGGCCCAGGTGCAGGCCGAGGCGAAGGCGCTGGTCGACGGCGTCATCGGCTGAGTGCCGACGACGCGTCCGACGAGCCGGCGGATCAGCGCCGTCGGACGTGCCGTCGTTCCGGTGGCCGGAACCTCAGAGGAGCTTGCGCAGGAGCCTCCGCTTGAGCGGACCGAAGGGTGGGTACGCCAGCCGGAGCGTGTCCACCCGGGTGGGCTTGGAGAACACGGACTGACGGTGACTGAACGTCCGGAAGGACTCGTACCCGTGGTAACTGCCCATACCACTCATTCCGACGCCGCCGAAGGGCAGCCCCGGGACCGCGAGCTGGATGGTGGACACGTTGTGCGCCAGGCCGCCGGCCTGGACCCGCTCCGTGAACTCGTCCAGGTGCTCCTCGCTGTCGCTGAACAGATACGCGGCCAGGGGATGCGGCCGCGCGGCGATGAATTCGATGGCCGCGTCCAGGTCCTCGACCTCGACGATGGGCAGGAGGGGCCCGAAGATCTCCTCCTGCATGAGCGCCGATCCCGGGTCCACCTCGCGCAGGATCGTCGGCTCGATGTACCGCTCGCCGCGCTCGTGCCCGCCCCCGGAGACCACCGTGCCGTCCGGCAGCAGGTCCACGAGCCGGTCGAAGTGGTCGTCGTTGACGATCCGCCCGTAGTCGTCCGATGCCTGCGGGTCGCTGCCGTAGAAGTCCCGCACCGCCTCGGCCAGCGCCTCGGCGAGCTCGGGCGCCCGGTCCGGCGTCGTCAGGACGTAGTCGGGGGCCACACAGGTCTGGGCGGCGTTCATGAACTTCCCGTACGCGATGCGCCTGGCCATGGCGCGCAGATCGCCGCCCACGACGACGGCGGGTGACTTGCCGCCGAGTTCGAGCGTCACCGGCGTCAGATGCTCCGCCGCCGCCTTCATGACGATCTTCCCCACGCGCTCGCCCCCCGTGTAGAAGATGTGGTCCCAGGCCTGGGCCAGCAGATCGGTGCTCACCTCCACCCCGCCCTCCACCACGGACACCGCCGAGCGGTCGAGGTACAGCGGGACCAGGCGTGCAAGCGCGGCCGACGTCGCCGGCGCCAGTTCGCTGGGCTTGATCACCGCGGCATTGCCCGCGGCGAGCGCACCCACGAGAGGGGCCAGAACCAGCTGCATCGGATAGTTCCACGGCCCGATGATCAGGACGACGCCGAGGGGCCGCGCCTGGGTCCAGGCTCGCGCCGGGCGCAGGCCCCCGGGCACGGCGACTTTCTCGGGCGCCATCCAGGACTCCAGGTGCTTGAGTGCGAAGTCCAGTTCGGACCGCACCACGGCCACCTCGGAGAGGAACGACTCGGAGCGGCTCTTGCCGAGATCCTCCTCGAGTGCACTGGTGAAATCGTCCTCACGCTCGGCGAGCATGCGCAGGAACGACTGCAGCTGCTCCCTGCGCCAGGCGACGGGGCGGGTGGCACCGGTGTCGAAGAATCTGCGGTGGTCTGCGAGAAGTGTTGCGGCGTTCATCGGTCTACCTTCCGGTCAGGGGCGCCGACCGGGCGCCCGGTGAAGTTCTCCATCGAGCTGTAGACGCGGAAGACGCGTCCGGCGACGACGTCCCACACCGGCTGCGGCAGGAGATTGCGCAGGGTTCCGGCGAGCTGGACGGTCCAGGGCAGCTGCACGCGGGCCCTGCCCTCGAGCGCTCCGCGCCAGGCCTTGTCGACCACGTACTCGGGTTCCATCAGCGGTGTCAGCAGCGGCCCGCGTGCGCCCTCGAACATGCCCGTCGTGATGTAGCTGGGAATCAGGGTGGTGACGGCGATGGGATGGCGGGCCTCGACGAGTTCCAGGCGAAGTGAGTCGCTCCACCCGATCATGGCCCACTTGGTGGCTGCGTAGACGCTCATCCGCGGCACCGCCAGGGTTCCCGACGCCGAGGCGACATTGAGGATCCTGCCCGGGGTGCCCCGTCCGATCATCCCCGGGAGGAAGGCCCGCGTGACGTGCATGGGACCTGCGAGGTTGATGTCCAGGGTCGCGTCGATGTCGTGCGTGGGATCGTGGTCCCAGAAGTACTTGCCGCGGACGATCCCGGCGTTGTTGACCAGCATGTCGGGCACGCCGACGTCGTTCATGACCGCCTGCGCGGCGGTCTCGATCGACTCGAGGGACGCGACGTCCACCACGTAGCTGTGCAATGTGGTCGCGTTCGAGGTCAGCGACGCGACCACTTCTTCCAGGGCAGTCCCGTCGATGTCCCACAGGACGACGGCGGCAGCCCCCTCCTGGACCGCGCGCTCCACGTAGAGCCTGCCCATGCCGCGGCCCGCCCCCGTGATGAGGATCGTGCGTCCTGCAACAGCGAATGTCATGATCCAGCCCTTCTCTCGTTGTTCTGCAACGTAGCATCGAAGCCCGCACGGTGCCGGTAGGATTTCCCGGGACTCCGCGATGACCTTCGGAAGGCAGACCCATGAGCATACGAGGTATCGGCTGGACTCTCCACGGGGACGGCAGGAACGTGCGGCCCGGCGGCTTCGTGGCACCGGATGAGCGCCTGAGCTGGCCCCGGACCATCGGCATCGGCGCACAGCACGTCGTCGCGATGTTCGGGGCGACCTTCCTCGTCCCGTTGATCACCGGTTTCCCGCCCTCCACCACGCTCCTGTTCTCCGGGATCGGCACCCTGTTGTTCCTCGTCATCACGGCGGGCAGGATTCCCAGCTATCTCGGGTCGAGCTTCGCGTTCATCGCCCCGATCGCGGCGGCCCAGTCCCAGCACGGGGCCGCGGGTGCCCTCGGCGGAATCATCATGGCCGGGGCCGCCCTGGCGGTGATCGGGTTCATCGTGCACACCGTCGGTGCCCGCTGGCTCCAGGTGGCGATGCCCCCGATCGTCACGGGCTCCATCGTCGCCCTGATCGGTCTCAATCTGGCACCGACGGCCAAGGCGAGCTTCGAGCAGGCTCCGCTCACGGCGCTCGTCACGGTGATCGCGATCCTGCTCGTCACCGTCCTGTTCAGGGGCATCCTCGGGCGGCTGTCGATCCTCGTCGGCGTGCTCGCCGGGTACGCCGTCGCCCTGCTCCGCGGGGAGGTGGATCTCGCGGCCATCGGCGCTGCCGCCTGGATCGGCCTGCCCGACTTCGCTACTCCCGAGTTCCACCTCTCCGTCGTCGGGCTCTTCGTCCCCGTGGTCCTCGTCCTCGTCGCGGAGAACATCGGCCACGTGAAGTCCGTCGCGGCCATGACCGGCCGCGACCTGGACCCGCTGACCGGCCGCGCCCTCATGGCGGACGGTGTGGCGACCATGATCGCAGGGGCCGGCGGAGGGTCGGGCACCACCACGTACGCCGAGAACATCGGCGTCATGGCGGCCTCGCGCGTATACTCGACGGCCGCCTACTGGGTGGCCGGCGTCGTCGCGATCCTGCTGAGCCTCTTCCCCAAGTTCGGGGCGCTGATCGCCACCGTCCCTCCCGGGGTGCTCGGC
The DNA here is from genome assembly GCF_004803505.1 of Arthrobacter echini. GTDB lineage: Bacteria > Actinomycetota > Actinomycetes > Actinomycetales > Micrococcaceae > Arthrobacter_D > Arthrobacter_D echini. The sequence goes on along the minus strand of NZ_SSWH01000012.1, from coordinate 7,936 downwards.
GGCGCGGGCGTGGTCCTCTACGGGATGATCGGGATCCTCGGTGTGCGCATCTGGGTGCAGAACCAGGTGGACTTCTCCAACCCGATCAATCTCTCCACGGCCGGCGTCGCCCTGGTGATCGGCATCGCGGACTTCACCTGGGTGATCGGCGAGCTGAGCTTCGCCGGCATCGCCCTCGGCACGGCCGCTGCACTGCTCATCTTCCACGGCATGACGGCGATCGCGCGGGTCCGCGGCAGCGAACACGTCGCAGGTCCCGAGGAGCTCGAGTCGCGCGACCACGGCAGCAGGCCCTCGAAGCTCGGCTGATCCGGGTTCGAAGGGAATGCGACAACGGCCCGCGAGTACGTGCTGACGCCGCTGCGCTATCTGCGGACGCTGGGCGACCCCGTGCTCCGGTTCTGACCCCTGGCGAAGTATTCCACCACGGGTGCACGCAGCGCGGGCACCTGGAGGGCCGATCCGTCGCTGCGCAACGACTGCGTCGCGAGGACTCCGGCTGCGACGGCAGCCCGTGCAGCGACCGGCGAGGTCTCGGTCGGGCCGCCGTCGACGGCCCACCGTGCCCTCCGTCCGCCGTCGCGATCTCCACCTCCAGGTCCGCGTCCACGAAGCCGTCCTGGCTCCGGGTGTTCCACACCTTGATCTTGTCGCCCGAAGTGTCCCCGAAGTTCTCGAGCCGACCCGCAGTGCCGATGACGGTGTAGTTCCTCCAGTAGTCAGGAGTGAAATGGCACTGCTGGTAGGACGCCAGGACTCCGTTGTCCAGCGTCATCTGCATCATCGAGATGTCCTCCACGTCCAGCCGGGGGTTCAGATCCGTCTGGGCGGTCGGCGGCCAGTTGTCCAGGGAGAACCAGTCGGACAGGCGGCGGTCCGAATTCTCACGTCGGGATGCCACGTCCCCGTACACCACGAGATCCCCCATGGCCGAGACCGTCCTCGTGTAGCCGCCGGCCAGCCAGTGGATGACGTCGATGTCGTGGGCGCCCTTCTGCAGCAGCAGGCCGGTGGTGTTCCTGCGCTCCGCGTGCCAGTCCTTGAAGTAGTAGTCCCCGCCGTTGCCCACGAAGTGACGGCACCAGACGGCCCTGACCTCGCCGATGGCGCCGCTCTCGATGATCTCCCTCATCTGGCGAACCACCGGCATGTGCCGCATGTTGTGGCCCACGTACAGTCTGGTGCCGGTGCGGAAGGCTGTCTCCAGCAGGCGGTCCACGGCCTCCAGCGTGACCTCCAGGGGCTTCTCACAGAAGGTGGGGATGCCCGCTTCCAGGGTCCTCACCGCCACGGCAGCGTGTTGATGGTCAGGGGTCAGGACCAGGACGGCGTCCAGGTCGGCGCTGAGCAGGTCATCCAGCTCGGCAGTGACCAGAGCATCCGGTAGTTCGGCCGCGGCGTCGGCACGACCGCGTTCACTGGTATCGCACACGACTGTCACCGCCGAGCCTTCGCCCGGGTGGTGTGCGTGCCGGTACAGCTCGGACCGTAGCCCGAATCCGACCACGCCTACTTTCAAATCCACTGGGTGACTCCTTCTCGGCTCTCTGGCCTTGATCGTTTCAGCATCCGCAGAATCGACTGCATCAGGTCTTCGAGACCTCGACGGCGAAATGGCAGCGCGCGGTGTGCGAGGGGGATATCCGGATGAGCTCCGGTTCCTTCGTGGCGCAGATGGTCCGTAAGCTACGGCCGAAGACTGTGGAGGACGACGATGCCTCCGTGCACCGGGAGGTGGCTGCGCTCATCGTCGGTGCTGATGTACTCGTCCAGTAGCTCCTGCAGCCGTTCGTCGAGTACTCGGGCGTCGTCGGGCGACAGGTGGAGGGTGAACCGGGCGAGTGTGCTGATCGATTCCGGACCAGCCTCGCGCAGCTCCTCCTGGAACGCTTCGACCGGCGCCATTGCGGCATCGGACTCCGTGCCGGTGAGCGCGTCACTGAGCCACCAGGATCGTCCGGTGGAGCGGTACGGCTTCTCCAGGGCCCCGCTGGTCCCCGTGCGGACATCGCCCTGCTCGAGGAAGCCCGCGTTCACCAGCTGCCGGACATGGTAGAGCACCGTGCCCGGATCCTGCTCGAGCCTGTCGGCCAGCTGCTTGTTCGTCAGCTCGTCCAACCCGCACAGGCGCAGGATCCGCAGACGCAGTGGATGGGAGAGGGCCTTCGCCTCCCGTGCTGTCGCAGGACGCCGCTGGCGGGCCTCGGGCGGCGCCTGCGTCGATGGCTGCCGATTCTTCGACTGATCGCTCATCCGACAAGCATAGGAAGAATGTAGATCGACCCATCCATTGAATTTTCTCCATCGATGTGTGAATCTACATCGATGAAGGTACCTGAGACATCACTCCATAAGGACGACGTCGGGCGAGTGCTCGGCCGACGATTCTGGATCCTGTGGACGTCGTCGGGCTGGTCGAATCTCGCGGACGGGTCCTTCCACGTCGTCCTGCCGCTCGTGGCTGTCAGCTTCACGCAGTCCCCCGCACTCGTCGCGGGGCTCACGTTCGCCCTGACCCTGCCCTGGTTGCTCTTCGCGCTGATCGCCGGTGCGCTGGCTGACCGGTCTGACCGTCGCGTCCTGATGGTCGCCGCGAATGGCGCTCGAGCCGTCCTTCTCATCATTCTGGTGCTAGTCATCGTCCTCGACGCGGGCTCTATCGCGCTGCTCTACGTCGTCGCGTTCGGCATCGGCACGGCGGAGACGGTCTACGACACGGCCGCGCAGTCGATCCTCCCCCAGCTGGTTCGCAGGGAGCAGCTGTCACGTGCCAACGGGCGGCTCTACGCCGTCGAGCTGACCACCAACCAGTTCGTGGGGCCACCGTTGGGCGGACTCCTGGTAGCGGCAGGTGTGATGCTCGCCTTCGGGGCGCAGGCAGCGATGTGGGTCGTCGCCCTCGGTTCACTGCTGCTGGTCCGCGGATCCTTCAAACCCGCCCGGACCAGTGGCGCGAGCGTGAGAGCTGATATCGCCGAGGGCCTGCGGTTCCTGTGGAGTCACGCGGTCCTTCGTGCTCTGGCCCTCTTCACGGGCATCTTCAACCTGGCCACCAGCGCCATGATGGCCGTCTTCGTCCTCTTCGCCGTCGGTCCTGCGTCCGCTATGGGACTCACCGAGCTCGGCTACGGCGTACTGCTCTCCGTCGTCGCGGCCGGCAGTGTGCTCGGTTCACTGCTGGCGGGATGGGCAGAACGAAGGATCGGCCGCGCACTGCTGATCTCCTTCGCCATCCTGGGCGGCGTCGTCTTCATCGGCACCCCGGCACTGACCAGCAGTGCGCTCCTGGTCGGCGGTGGTTTCTTCATCGGCGGCGCAGCGATCGTCATGGGCAACGTCATCATCGTTTCCCTACGTCAGCGCATCACCCCAAACGAACTGCTCGGGCGAGTGAACAGTGCCTACCGTCTCGTGGGCTGGGGCACCATGCCGATCGGCGCACTTCTCGGCGGTTTCTTGGCACAGGCACTGGGCCTGCAACCCACGTTCGCCATCATGGCACTCGTCGTCCTGGCCCTGGTCGCGCTGCTGCCGCTCCTGACCAACCCTGCCCTGGACGCGGTCGAAGTGGCGTGACCTCCGGTGTCGTCGAGGGTTCGATCCGACCCCTGTTCCTGGGCGGCGCTGCGGCCATCAGGTGAAGCTGCCCTCCAGCGCGCCTGAGAGCAGCGCTGCCGTGAGCGGCGTCCTCTTGTCCGCGGGGTCTGCCGCCTCGAGGCTGAACCTATGACAGAACAGCGCACCCCCATATCCCTCGACGACACCCTGACCCAGCAGCTCATGGGACATCGGATCCTGCTCCTCGGCACGGAGCTGGATCAGGAAGGCGGCAACAGACTCTGCACGCAGCTCATGCTGCTCTCCGCCGAGGATCCGCACCGCGACATCAGCCTGTGGATCAACTCACCCGGAGGCTCAGTGCCGGCCATGCTCGCCATCCGCGACGTCATGAACCTCATCCCCAACGACGTCTCCACAGTGGTCCTCGGACTGGCCCTGAGCGCAGGGCAGTTCCTCCTCAGCGCCGGTATGCACGGCAAGCGGTTCGCGCTGCCGCACGCACGGGTGCTGCTGCATCGGGGATCCGGCGGCATCGGTGGAACGGCCATGGACATCGCCATCCAGGCCGACGATCTGCGCCACACGCGCGACACGGTGCTCCGTCTCATCTCCGCCGACACGGGCCAGACGATCGATCGCATCACCGCTGATTCCCAACGTGACCGGTGGTTCACGACCGAGGAGGCTCGGGACTACGGGTTCGTGGACCACATCATCGAGCACCTGGACGACATCCGACCGGGCAAGCGGCCGGCCGTGAGCCTGGGAGGATCACGATGAGCTCCTACACGATTCCCTACGTCACCGTGCGGCAGAGCAATGGTTCGCAGCAGACGCTGGACATCTTCAGCAGCCTGCTGACGGAGCGGATCATCTACCTTGGTACCCCGCTCGACGACGGCGTCGCCAATGCCCTGATCGCCCAGCTCCTGCAGCTGGAATCCGTAAGTCAGACCCTGCCGATCGACCTGTACATCAACTCGCCCGGTGGTTCGATCAGCGCCATGCTCGCGGTGTACGACGCGATGCAGTACGTCACGGCACCGGTGCGGACAACGTGCATCGGACAGGCGACGTTCACGGCGTCGGTCCTGCTGGCCGGCGGTGAACCCGGCGCTCGCTCGATCCTGCCGCGTGGTCGTGTGGTCCTGCATCAGCCGACCATCGACACGGGACGCGGTACGATCCCCGATCTGATCCTCGAGACCGACGAGGTGGAGCGCATCACGACGCTGCTGAGCGAGTTGCTAGCCGGTCATACGGGAAAGACTCTCGCCCGGATCAGGCGTGACACCGATCGAAACCTCGTCCTCGATGCACAGCAGGCCGTCGACTACGGCGTGGTCGACCACGTCGTGGCGTACCGGAAAGCGGCTCCGGCGGCGTAATGCCTTCACCCCGTGCCATGCCGGTCAGGGATCAGGCCGCGAGGCAGATAGGCGACGACGAACCACTCTGAATCAGCCGTGACGTCACCTGCGCACTCAGCGTCCGCACCGGTACATCGAGAGCGCGAGCCACCGCGGCGATGATTTCCGACGACGCATCCTTGCGCCCGCGCTCGATCTCGGAGAGATACTGCGGGGAGATGGCGGCCCGGCTCGCGACATCAGAGAGCCGCTCTCCCCGCCGTCGACGGTTGTCACGGAGTACTTCGCCGTACACCTCGCGGAGCAGTGGCTCTACTCGGGGCGGCTCGTTGCGCGCTGCCGCTCGCGGTTCGGCGGGCCGCCGCTCGTCGATGACCTCTGAGCTCCGGTGCCCACCCTCACGCCTGAGCCGATACGCCGTCAGATCTGTGATCTCGCTCATGCCGGACCACTGTACTGCGCTCCACCAGTCTGCGGCAGGTCCTCTGCTCAGAGCAGAGCGTCGTCCTCCTCGCCGGGATGCCGATGGCCACGTGCGCAAATCGGCCAGCGGCACCGGATACCAGTAGCCTCGTGTCGTGACAGCTGACCGCGACGAGACGAACGACCCCGCCTCCGGCGACTCCTCGGGGACTGCTGCCCGCTTCGCCGGTGCAGTCGCGCCGGCGGCCGCGTGGGCGTTCGTCTTCCTGCTCCTGCGGATCCTCGCCGTCTCCGGCTACGACTGGAACACCGCCTTCGCCGTCAGTACCACGATCAGCTTCAGCGACGGCCTCGCCCTCTTGGTCGGGACGCTCATGGCCGGATACCTGCTGGTGGCGATTCTCCTGATCGGCGTCCTTCCGCTACTGGTCGCGACCTTCGTGTGGTCGTCCCGCGGTCGTCAGGCCGTCGTCGTACTCTCCACCGTCCTGGCCGCGGTCACGATGATCGCCCTGACCGTGAGCTTCCAGCTCGTGTGGCTGCCTGTCGCGGCAGCGGCTGTGTTCGGGATGTTCGCCCTCATCCGCATCCTTCCGGAGAGAAGCAGTGTGCGCCGCGTATTCTCCAAGGCAATGACCAGCGTCGGCTGGGTCACCGGTGTCTCCGTACTGTTCGTCGCAGCACTCGTCCAGACGCCCTGGGTACCCGAGGAACAGATCGGCACTACCGACGGCACCATCACCGGCTACGTCCTCAGCGTCGATTCGGGCTTTGTCAACGTCCTCACCGAGGACCACACCTTCAGGATCCTGCTCAGCAGCGACATCACCTCGCGCGAGTGAGAGCCGACGCTCGTGCGGGATCTTTTCCTTCATCAACTTCCTCCTTCGAGCGCTACGAACGTTGCCGTGACCGGAGGAACACCTCGCCGACAGATCTAAGAAGCGACCAGGATGCGCACCTCAATCAGCAGGGAGGGCACCCGAGGAGGATCCGGGCGGCCGATCCGTCGATGCCATCAACGCTCCACTTGCACTTATTACACATATGGCGCATGCTGGATATAAGTGAAAAAGGAGACCTCCTCATGGCTGCTCTTACTGCCATCCAGAACGTTCGAACCATTGACGTCACATCTACTCAAACCGCTGAAGCCAAAGAGGTTTCGCGTCGTTTCAATGAAGTAGGTGCCCAAGACCTCATCATCCGCATCGAGTCATCTGCAGGGGAGGCTGTGACCGTGCCTGAAGACCTCAGCAACCTACTGCAAACGATTCTCCGACTGGCGGCGTCCGGTCAATCCATCGGTATCACCCAGTTCTCGAAGGCGATGACAAGTGTAGAGGCCGCTAAAACGCTTGGCATCTCTCGGCCGACCTTGCTCAAACTCGCCGCCAACGGAGACATAGCATCACACAAGGTCGGTTCCCACACACGCTTCGACCGCGCCGACGTACATGAGTTCGCCGAAGCCCGCCTTGGCAAGCAGCGTGATTCATTCGATTCGCTGCGCAATTTCGAAGATGCACTGAGCTTCAACCAGGACTGATAATCCTGTTCGAGTGGCCCCGTTGCACATAGGCTGAGACCATGCAGCCGGGGCCCACTCTCCTCTTCCTAGACACGAGCGTCATTTACCCCCGTACTCTGCGTGACTGGTTTTGTCTGCTTTCACTGAACTCCGGCATCGAAGGCATCGACCTTCGGTGGAGCGAAGACGTACTAGCAGAGTTCATTTACAACCGCAGACGTAAGCACTCTGGCGCGTCGGACGCTCAGATTGGCCGATGGCGACAACTCCTCACGGAGTCCTTCCCCAACGCGATAGTCTCCGGCTACTCTATCGACCCCATGTTCCTCGAAGGTAAGGACAAGTTCGACGCACACGTCTTGGCCGCAGCCATACATGGACGTGTTGACTATCTCGTCACATCCAACATCTCCGATTTCGAAGATTTTGCGGACAGCGTCGAGTTCGAGATCCTAACTCCCGACGACATGTTGTGCCTCATTGAGCAAAGAAGACCGGACTCTGTCAGCGCAGCAACTAAGAAGCAATGTAGCTACTGGTCACGGCGTGAGGGGTCTAAGCCTCGATCCACCGATCGGTGATGGGTTTCGGGGGTGTTGGTCGGTGCGCTGGGTATCTGGATTTTGGGTGTTGTTCAGTGCCCGGCCTCGCTGTCGGTGGTGTTCCACGGTGGTTCCTTGGTGATGCCGTTGCCGGCTGGTGGGCTGTTTGTCAGGGTCGTTGCGGTGGTGGATGCACGGCTGCGAAGAGTTTCTCCCAGGCCTGGTGCCACGGCCAGGCTTGGGGTAGGTGAAGACGGATCCTTCGGGCGCTGGAGGCAGTGCGGGCCGGGACGTTGATGAGTGTGCGGCGGATCGTTGCTGTTCTGGCTTTCCTGAAGGTCCCGGCGGCGAGTACCCCGGCGGCCCGGGTGAGGTTGTAGGCCATCACCGCGGTGACCAGCCAGGCACTGTTGGCCCCGAAATGACCCGACGGCAGGTGCGCCAGGGCACTGTCCTTGAGGTCGGCGTTGACCTGCTCGATGATGGCATGTTTCCGGTGTGTGGCGTCT
>NZ_SSWH01000011.1 GCF_004803505.1 Arthrobacter echini | reverse complement strand
TGCCCGGCACCTGGCGACTCGCCTATGACGGGCAACGATTCCGTGGCGCAGCCACCGTCACGGTCACCCGATACCGCTACCGCGGATACCGGATCCCGACCCCGTGGACACCATCGACCGTCCCCGCATGACAGGCAACAGCCGATCCATGGAGAGCCCGTTGCGGTGAGAATCGCACGGCGGGTTCGGTGGGCGGCTCGGGGAAACGGAGCGGCAGCAATGCCACCGCCGCGCCCCGAGCCGACCCTACTGGCGGCATACCCGGCGGGGAGATAAGTACGTGACCGTGATCATCGATCTGACCCCGATTCGCGAGGGAACGGGTCCGTCACGGCTGCTCGATATGGTCGAAGGACGCTCCAAGGCTGTGTTCAAGTCCTGGCTCGCCGACCGGCCCCAGGCCTGGCGGGACGACATCGAGGTCGTCGCGATGGATGGGTTCACCGGGTTCAAAACCGCAGCCGCTGAGGAACTACCGTCAGCGGTGGCAGTGATGGATCCGTTCCACGTCGTCCGGCTCGCCGGAGACGCGTTGGACGGGTGCCGGCGCCGCATCCAGCAAGCCACGTGCGGGCATCGGGGCCGCAAAGGTGATCCGCTCTACTCCGCCCGGCGCACCCTGCACACCGGCGCGGACCTGCTCACCGAGAAGCAGCAGATCCGCCTGAATGGTGTTTTCGCCGCCGAGGAACACGTCGAAGTAGAAGCCACCCGGGGGATCTATCAGCGGATCGTCGCCGCCTGCCGCGAACCGAACAAGACTCGAGGGAAGCAGCTCATGCAGGCCCTCATTGATGCGGTCACTAGCGGCGTCCCGGCCGCCCTGGTCGAGATCCGCAGGCTGGGCCGGACCCTGAAACAACGAGCAGCTGACGTGCTGGCCTTTTTCGACCGGCCCAGTACTTCCAATGGTCCTACGGAGGCGATCAACGGCCGACTCGAGCACCTGCGCGGCTCAGCCCTCGGCTTCCGGAACCTCACCAACTACATCGCCCGAAGCCTCCTCGAATCAGGCGGATTCAGAGCGCGGCTACACCTTCAAGTCGGATGAGCCCCTTGAGGATAGCGCTCGACGAGTTCACCGAACTGCGGGGTACGAGATACGGGGCTCTTTACGGTTCGTGAGGACGCGCGTGGGAGGAGTTCATTCCGTTCCTGGACTACGACGCCGAGATTCGGAAAGTGATGTGCTCCACGAATGCCATCGACTCGTTGAACACCCGATACCGCTGAGCCGTTCGGGCGCGCGGGTACTTCCCAACAGAGCAGGCCGCGCTGAAATGCCTGTATCTTGTCGCCAGATCCCTCGACCCGACAGGCGCGGGACGAGCCCGATGGACGATGCGCTGGAAGCCCGCGCTGAACGCATTGGCTCTTTCCCTTCACCGACCGCTGGCCGGCCGCGGGGACCTACTAAATGAAAACGCCAGAAACACCGTTCCTTAGACAGGCCCTACAGAGATTGTCACTCGCAGGACCGCCGAATAGAACAAGAAAAGACAAATACTATTAGTAGTAGACGAAGATGTGCGTGTTGTTTGTATTTTCCGAGCCTTCACCACCGATTAGCCACTACCTTCGCCTTCACCTTTGCCTTTGAGTTGGGCGATCTTGAGAAAACTGAAGGTGGTAAAAAACATGCAGATAACAGTAAATATCAGGAACGCTATAGGAAGACCCCAGTCGAAGCCCGGCTCATCGGCGGAGTAGGGAATTTTGTCGAAGAACAAAAGCGCTGCATTGAGTAGCGTGTTAACACCGTCTAGTGCTGCGTCGAGTACTGCTATCAAAATCATTGGTGTTAGGCATAAAACAAGATTTACCCGTCCGGGATCTGTTTTGGTCTCAATGGTTAGTGAGGTCTTGATCAGGTCAGGAAGGATTCGTAAAAATTGTCCTATTCCGTCACCAAATAGCGCCACCTACTAAGAACTTCTCGAACTGAGCATATACAATGTCACGCTCAGACCAACGGTGGCAAACAAGCAATACAGAGCTACCGAAGCGCTAACTCCGATTTGCCCAAAAAAAGAAGCTCCGGCAACCAGGCCTATGACTAGGGCGAGTAGAACCAGGAAAAACCACATACGACTATGGGCAGGACCAATACTTTCTACCGGCTGATCAATATGAGTATCGCTAATGCTTAACCCTGTGCGATAATTAGAGCCATCATGAAGCATCATCGGAACTTCTTCGCGGAACAAGGCCTTCGGGCTGAAAATAGATTCAGGTCCCGAATCTACAAATTTCAGGCTGTACTGCTTGGTCGCTTGCCCAACAGCCTCAAAAGACATTTGAGCCCGTGCCTCTGCGCTTCCTGACGCTGACGCACGCACGGCTCTCTCAACGGCCCGTTCAGTAACGGCCTCAAAGTCGTGATGAGCGCGTAGGTCATAAATGCGGCGATCAAAAGAGTCACGCGAACTACTGTCTCGACTAATCTCTTCGTCGAATGCAAGACTCATTTTTCAGCACTTCCTTCAAAATTTTGGGGGGTATACGGATCCCATACCTCAATAGATGCAGATTGCATTTGTTCTTGAATTTTACGTTGAGCATTTAACGCTTCATCAATCTGCTCTCTGAGTATAACCAAGTCCTGATGGTCAAGCACTATTGTTTGACTTTCTTCCTTTTCCTGATTTTGCACCGCATATTGGAAACGAAGGCTATGCCAAGGAACAACCACTTGCGCTATTCCGTTCTTGGATAACTGGGGCCTGATGTCAGTTCGTATGTTCGACTCAGTCAAGAGCCGTTCGTGATCTCGTTCCACATATGCTGCGCGGGCGGCAAGGATCAAGTTCGGAATGGTAATAAATCTAACTAGCCTATCTCGCAAGTTAGCACGTGCGGCATCAGTCAATTTTAGATTACTAGCAGTAGACATTCGAGAAAAGGTCTTTATAGACGGGTCCGTACCATCGTCGTAACCTAGCCTAGCAAATGCCATCAGCATGCCAGCAAGCTCGCTTGCCACGTCCTTATAATCGTCTGTCACCGCCGATTGAACGGCTCCGGTTATGGCTCGGCGCGTAGCTAGAAAACCGTTGTTTCGGAGTGCGTCATCCATCGCCTCTACCTGGTCCTCAGGTAGGTCCGCCAAGAACTGGATTGGTTCGAGTAGGGCGGGGGGAAGCGGGTCGCTCAACTTAGCTCCTAGGATGAGGGGCAGGTCTGTGGTTTCAGTATGTCATTACAGCAGTGGAGATCGAGCCTATGTTCCATGATGCTTCCGTGCCGCCACTACGGTCGGTTCATGACGTCTGAACCTCGTTTCCTCACGCTAACCGATGTGGCCTAGGAGCTGGCGATCAGTCAGTTGCAGACCTATACGCTCGTGCGGTCGGGCAGTCTCGTAGCGATTCAGGTGGGCAGCCGTGGCCAGTGGCGTGTGGAGCAGGTCATCATCGGTGACAAGGGCTTCGCCGGACACGACTTCGAAACGTTCATCACCACCGAGCTCGAAGCGCACCTGATCCGCCCGGACCGCAAAGACGAGAAACCCAGGTTCGGCACACTCGGCAGCATCCGGCAATGGGTCGAGTCCGTATTCGACACCATGAAAGGCCAACTCACCCTCGAAGACCACGGAGGGCGCACGCCAGCTGGCATCTACTCCCGCGTCGCAGCCCGACTACTCGCCCTCGCCGCTGGAATCTGGCACAACGGGTCTATCAAAGCCCCCAACAAACGCTCTCTCATCGCCTACGACCATTAGGACTCACTCATCTAGACGTTAAATCGGAACTCCACCACGTCGCCGTCGGACATGACGTACTCCTTGCCCTCGATGCGGACCTTCCCTCGGCTCTTCGCCTCGCTCATGGAGCCGGCGTCGATCAGGTCCTCGAAGGACACCACCTCGGCCTTGATGAAACCCCGCTGGAAGTCGGAGTGGATGACGCCGGCGGCCTCGGGCGCCGTCGCACCCTTCTTCACCGTCCACGCCCGGCTCTCCTTCGGACCGGCCGTGAGGTAGGTCTGCAGACCGAGGGTGTGGAAGCCCACATGGGCCAACTGGTCGAGACCCGACTGCTCCTGGCCGCTCATCTCGAGCATCTCCCGGGCCTCGTCCTCGTCGAGCTCCACGAGATCCGCTTCGAGTTTGGCGTCGAGGAAGATGGCATCGGCCGGTGCCACGAGCGCGCGCAGCTCCTCCTGGCGCTCCGGATTACTGAGCACGGCGTCGTCCACGTTGAACACGTAAATGAAGGGCTTGGCGGTCAGCAGACTGAGCTCGCGCAGGTGCTCCATCTCCAGCTTGTCACTCGCCACCGAAGAGAAGATCGTGTCGCCGCGCTCCAGCACCGACTGGGCTGCCTGCATCGCAGCCAGCTGCGCGGCGTCGCGCTTCTTGATCTTCACTTCCTTCTCCACGCGCGGGATGGCCTTCTCCAGCGTCTGCAGATCGGCGAGGATCAGCTCCGTGTTGATGGTCTCCATGTCGGAGCGCGGATTCACCTTGCCGTCCACGTGGATCACGTCGGGATCGTCGAACACACGGATCACCTGGGCGATCGCCTCGGCTTCACGGATGTTCGCGAGGAACTGGTTGCCGAGCCCCTCCCCCTCGGACGCACCCTTCACGATGCCCGCGATATCCACGAAGGACACGGTGGCCGGCAGGATCTGCTTGGACCCGAAGACCTCGGCGAGCTGCGCGAGTCGGGGATCCGGCAGATTGACCACGCCGACGTTCGGCTCGATCGTGGCGAACGGATAATTCGCCGCCAGCACGTTGTTGCGCGTCAGCGCATTGAAAAGAGTTGATTTGCCGACGTTGGGCAGTCCGACGATGCCGATAGTAAGAGCCACGGGAGACAAGTCTACCGGGCACCCGAAAGCGATCAGGCGAGGCCGGGAAGTGTCGCTGCCGCCGATTGTCGGAGGTTCCTGCGACAGTGTGGGCATGAGCACCACGGCCGTCCTCCTCGTCATCCTCGCCTTCATCCTCGGCTGCGCTCTCGGGGCCACACTGATATGGCGCTCCCTCGGCATGCGCAGCACCGACCTGCGGTCCGAGCTCGACGACGCCACGGCGCGCCTGGGGCGGGCGACGACGGAGCTGGCGGCGGCCTCGGCACAGCGCGATCTGCTGCAGCAGCACAATCGCGAGCTGACCGGCAAGACCTCGACCGAGAACGACGTGCTGCGCGCCCTCGCGCCGGTGGCCGAGAAGCTCACGCAGGTGCAGCGGCAGGTGGGCCTGCTCGAACGCGACCGCGTGGAGCAGTACGGTCAGCTGGCCCAGCAGCTCGACGAGGCCCGGCTGTCCGACGCGCGGCTGCTCTCCACCACGCACGCCCTCGCCGGCGCCCTGCGCAGCAACAGCGCACGCGGCCAATGGGGAGAGGTGCAGCTGCGGCGCGTGGTGGAAGCCGCCGGCATGCTCTCCCGCGTCGACTTCCTGGAGCAGGTGTCCTTCGCCGCGACGGATGACGGCGATCGCGCCCGGCCCGACATGGTGGTCCAGCTCCCGGGCGACAAGCAGCTCGTCATCGACGCGAAGGTCCCGCTCAGCGCGTTCCTCGCAGCGCAGGAACTGACACGGACGGGTGACGGTGCGGACGCTCCGAACGGGGCCACCTCCGATCAGGGCCTGGAGACGCAGCGCACGGAGCTGCTGAAGCAGCACGGCAAGGCCCTGCGCGCACACGTCGACGCCCTGGCCAAGAAGAAGTACTGGGAGGGCGCCACCAACTCCCCCGAACTGGTCATCTGCTTCATCCCGGTCGAGTCCATCCTCTCGGAAGCGCTGCGTGCCGATCCGGAGTTGCTCGACTACGCCTTCTCCCGCAGCGTGGCACTGGCCTCGCCGGTCTCGCTGCTGGGCATCCTCAAGGGGGCTGCGTTCAGCTGGCGGCAGGCCGTGCTGACCGACAACGCGCGCGAACTCTTCGACCTCTCCAAGCAGCTGTACGAGCGCCTGGGCACCATGGGCGGGCACGTGACCAAACTCGGCTCATCGCTGAAGACCTCGGTGGAGCGCTACAACTCCTTCGTCGGGGCCCTGGAATCGAGGGTGCTGCCGACAGCGCGACGCATCGGGGCGTTCGACTCCGCATCGCTCGACGTCGTCGACGCGGCGGCCGACGGAGCGCTGCCGGGGACCGCGGGCGCCGACGTCAGCGCGATCGGCACGGCCCGCGCCCAGCAGGCCGGGGCTCCGGGCGTCGCTGCGGAGCCGGCGGGCTCGGTCGACGCGACGCCGCGCTCGCTCACCGCGCACGAGCTGCTCGACGGCACCGCGGGTTAGTTCAGCGCGGTCGACCTGGCAGCCGTCAGTTCAGCGAACCGCGGTCCTGCAGCTGTCCGCGACCACCGCGGCCCTGCGAGGGATCCCCCATGGCCTTCAGCGCGGCGCGGATCTCCTTGGGCAGGGAGAAGATGATGTCCTCCTGCGCCGTCACCACTTCCTCGACGTCCCCGTACCCGTACTCGGCGAGGAGCCGCAGCACGTCCTGCACCAGATTCTCCGGTACGGAGGCGCCCGAGGAGATCCCGATGGTGGCGACGCCCTCGAACCAGGACTCGTCCACCTCGTTGGCGAAGTCGACGCGGTGCGCGTTCTTCGCCCCGTACTCCAGCGCCACCTCGACGAGGCGCACGGAGTTCGAGGAGTTCGCCGACCCCACCACGATCACCAGATCCGATTCGGGCGCGATCTTCTTGATCGCGGCCTGGCGGTTCGACGTCGCATAGCAGATGTCGTCGCTCGGCGGATCCTGCAGCGTGGGAAAGCGTTCCTTCAGCAGATTCACCGTCAGCATGGTCTCGTCCACACTGAGTGTGGTCTGCGAGAGCCAGATGAGCCGCTCCGGGTCGCGGACCTGGACCTTGTCCACGTCCTCGGGGCCGTTGACGATCTGGATGTGCTCAGGCGCCTCGCCCGCGGTCCCCTCGACCTCCTCGTGGCCCTCGTGGCCGATCAGGAGGATGTCGAAGTCGTCGCGCGCGAAACGCTGCGCCTCCCTGTGCACCTTGGTCACGAGGGGGCAGGTGGCGTCGATGGTGCGCAGGCCGCGGTCCTCGGCCGACTGGACGACGGCGGGCGAGACACCGTGGGCGGAGAAGACCACGAGTGCGCCCTCGGGCACCTCGTCGGTCTCGTCGACGAAGACGGCGCCCTGGGCCTCGAGCGTGGAAACCACGTGCAGATTGTGCACGAT
Source organism: Arthrobacter echini (assembly GCF_004803505.1). Lineage (GTDB taxonomy): Bacteria > Actinomycetota > Actinomycetes > Actinomycetales > Micrococcaceae > Arthrobacter_D > Arthrobacter_D echini. Next base: position 84,850 of record NZ_SSWH01000011.1, on the reverse strand, counting down.
CTGCTTGCGGACGTAGACCGGTGGCCCGTAGTGCTCCAGGGCCTTCTCGACGGCGATCACCGCGCGGTCGACGCCGGCGCAGTACCCGCGCGGCGCCGCGAGCAGGACCCGCTTGTTCCCGGTGACCGGCGCGGCTGACAGCACGTCCTCGGGAGTGCGGCGGCGGCGCGGCATGGTGGGCATGGGGACCTGAACGGTGGTACTGGTCATGAGCCCGATCCTACCCGGTCGGCGTCGTCCGACCCCTGGATCCCGGCGTTCCTCCGCTCACAGCCGAGCCCGGAACCGGCCTTCGAGTGCCGGCCCTTGACGGAGCTTCAGGGGCCCGGTCCCCGCGCCGAGCGTCAGCGGAACCTCCTGCGCCGCCGCCCGAAGGTCAGCCGCACCGCGATACCGACGGCCATCGCCATGAGCCCGGCGACGAGTACGGCCACGCTGGACCCGGCGATGTCCGTCCCGGCGCGAGCGGCCACGCCCTGGACGAACACGTCGGCCACGGCGCTCATGCCCGGCGCTCCGCCCAGCCGCTCGGGAAGCAGGCGGCCGGCCAGCACGCCCAGAACACCGATCCCCGCGACACCGAGGCCGAGGAGCGCCAGTGTGGTACCACGCCGTCGGGCGACGACGACGGCGAGCACCGCCAGTACCCCGGCGATCGTGAGGTAGACCGGCCATGCGATGACGGCGTCGGACGCCCAGCTCAGCATGCCACCACGCTCGAGGGATCCCACCTCGATGGTCGTGTCCTCGGGAACCGGGACCTCCACGCCGAGGCCGTCGCCGAGGCGGTCGGTCACGAGTCCGATGACGGGCGCGAGATCGAGGGTGATGATGGCCGGCGCGGGCTCGCCGGGTTCGGGTGCCTGGGCGAAGGTGAGGGCATGCGAGACCCGCAGGGTCCGGTCCCACGCCGCGGGGTACCCGGCGGTGTCGGTCAGCGCTGTCACGGCGTTGCGGATCAACGGCTCGACGAAGGAGGTGATCCGCTCGGGAAGACCCGTGGTCGTCGTCGCCTCCTCCACCAGCGAGTCCGTGAGCGCCGCCTGGAACTCGGCGTCCTCCGCGAGCGGCGCGGCGAGCGCGACGAACCCCGACTCGTCCACGAGATTCTCGTCGATCCATGCCGCCGCCAGACCTCCCGCGGCGGCCACGAGTGCGAGCAGTGCCAGCAGAGCAGAGACGAGGGTCCGCATGGGTTCCTTATCGGGTGGGCTACGCGCCCGATTATGCCCCTTCGGTGCTGCCCGGCACAGTTCCGGAGTCCCCCGGTGCGCCGGATCCAGCCCACATGGTGTCCGTCCTGCCCCGCACCGGGGGTCCGGGGTGGTACAGATAAAGGGTCAGTTCGACAATACGCAGCGGAGGTCAGCCTCCGGGACAGGACACCATGACACGCGAGGGAACGGGTACGCCTCCGGCCGCTCCACCCGGCCCGGCGGACGGTACGACGACGGTCCCCGCGACAGCCGCCGAGACCTCACCGGAGACACCGTGGCCGCTCCGGCTCCTCTCCGAGAAGCTCAAGGCACACATCGAACGCGCTCCTGCCGCCTGGGTGGAGGGGCAGGTGATCGAACTGAATCGCCGCGCGAGCATGTCCTACATCACGCTGCGGGACGTCGACTCGGAGGTCTCCCTCTCGCTGTCGGTCTACGGCTCGGTGATGGACCGCCTGGCCTCGCCCCCGGAACGCGGCTCACGGGTGGTGGCCCGGCTGAGACCTGACTTCTGGATCAAGACCGGACGCCTGTCGATGCAGACCACCGACATCAGGCCCGTGGGGATCGGGGACCTGCTGGCACGCATCGAACGTCTCCGGCAGGCACTGACGGCGGAGGGCCTGTTCGCTGCGGGCCGGAAGAAGCCGCTGCCGCTGCTCCCCCATCGGATCGGCCTGATCACGGGCCGCGACTCCGATGCGATGAAGGACGTCATGCGCAACGCGGCCCTGCGCTGGCCGGCCGTGGAGTTCGAGGTGCGCGAGGTGGCGGTGCAGGGCGTCAACAGCGTGGCCCAGGTCCGTGCCGCCCTCGAGGAACTGGATGCGGACGAGCGCGTCGATGTCATCGTCATCGCCCGTGGCGGGGGTGCCCTCGAGGATCTGCTGCCGTTCAGCGACGAAGTCCTGGTCCGCGCCGTGTCGCTGGCCGCAACGCCGGTCGTCAGCGCCATCGGCCACGAAGCCGACCGGCCGCTGCTCGACGAGGTCGCGGATCTGCGCGCCTCGACGCCCACCGACGCCGCCAAGCGCGTGGTGCCGGACGTCGCCGAGGAGCTCGTGAGAATCGGACAGGCGCGCGCCGCGCTCGAGCGGGCCATCCGCATTCTGGTGCACCGGGAGACGGACAGCCTCGCCATCCTGCGCTCGCGCCCCTCCCTGGCCAGGCCGGAGGGGATGATCGAGGTCCGCGAGGCAGATCTCGAGCGACTGCGCTCCCGTGCCCTGCGGAGCACGACGGCCGCCGTCGAGCGTGGATCGGATGCGATCGTGCACCTGCGCCAGCGCGTGCGCTCGCTCTCCCCGCAGAAGACCCTCGATCGCGGCTACGCCGTGGTGCAGCGAACGGACGGGCACGTAGTGAGGGATCCGGGCGAGGTGGCTGCGGGGCAGATCCTGCGTGTCCGTGTGGCCGGTGGTCAGTTCGACGCCACGGCCGGCACAACTACGGACGCAGAGCATTCACCTGACCGGACGAGGCAGACAGACCAGCACCACGGAGACCAGCACGACGGAGAGCAGCATGACGACGAACGATGACCAGCAGCAGCCCACCGACGTGAGCGGGCTCTCCTACGAGCACGCGCGGGAGGAACTCGTCCTCGTGGTCTCCCGGCTCGAGGCCGGAGGAGTTGGCCTCGAGGAGTCACTGGCCCTCTGGGAGCGCGGCGAGGCGCTGGCGGACCGCTGCGAGGAGTGGCTGGAGGGCGCGAAGGTCAGACTTGCGGCGGCACGGGACAAGGCCGAGAGCACGTAGGTCCTCAGCTCCTATCCCTCGTGCAGGGCCTCGGAGTCCTCCGGCGCCTCGTCGCGGCGCTCCTTGATCAGTTCCTTGGTCCGCACGAGCCGCAGCAGTGTCACCAGGACCAGCCCGCCGAGCATGTTGAACAGCAGGGTGTAGCCGAACCACCCGATCCACTGGCCGTAGTCGATGTCCGCGCCGGACTGGATGGCTCCGAAGATCAGCAGTGAGTCCAGGATGGAGTGGAAGAGCTGCAGACCGGCGAGCAGGAAGCCGCCGATCATCGTCGCGACGATCCTGGCGACGTCGTCCTCCGTGCCCTGCTGCATGCGGCTCATCAGCGTGATGGTGCTCCCGCCCAGGACGGCCAGTGCCGCCGTCTGGAGCGAGAAGGGCGCATCGACGTAGTGGTGTGCGCTCTCGCTCACGGTTGCCGACCACTGCGGGAAGGCCTGCATGATGATCCAGACGAAGACCCAGCCACCGGCGAGATTGGCCACCAGGGTGCCGCCCCACAGCTTCGCCAGCTGTGCGAGGCTCCCCTCCTTCGCGATCACGGCGCCCACGGGCATGAGGAAGTTCTCCGTGAACAGCTCACTGTGCGCGAGGAGCAGGGCCACGAGCCCCACCCCGAACGCCAGGCCGGCCAGCAGTTCGTTCCCGGTCTCGTCCAGCACGGCGAGGTACGCCATGATGCCCAGACCTATCTCGAACCCACCGAAGATGCCCGTCACGAGAATGGTCCTCAGGGTGCGGTGGAGTCGTTCTGCCCCCTCGGTGATGGTCTTGTCGAATGACTCCTTGAGTTCGTCCTCGACGGGCGCGTCGGACTCGCCGATCTGCCTCCTGCGTTCCTCGCTCACCGGGTCCTTCCACACGTCGTCCTACAGGTCAGCACTCGTCGGGCATGGTTCCCTCGGGCCGGGATCAGACCGCGTGCAGCCGCTTCTTCTCGGCCTCCACGTCGAAGTCGGCCTCCGGCCAGCTCAGGTCCATGTCCTTCAGGGTCGCGGTGAGCAGTCGCTGCACCGCCAGTCTGGCGTACCACTTGCGATCCGCCGGAACAACGAACCAGGGTGCGTCGAGCGTACTGGTGCGCTCGATGGCGATCTGGTATGCCTCCTGGTACTGGTCCCAGTATGCGCGCTCATCGACGTCTCCGGGGTTGTACTTCCAGTACTTGTCCTTGCGGTTGAGCCGCTCGAGAAGGCGTTCCTTCTGCTCGTCCTTGCTGACGTGCAGCATGACCTTCAGCACCCTCGTCCCCGAGGCCGCCACCTCCTCCTCGAACGTGACGATCTGGTCGTAGCGCTTCTCCACCTCGTCCGCGGGAGACAGGCCCCGGACCCGGTGGATCAGGACGTCCTCGTAGTGGGACCGGTCGAAGACGCCGATCATCCCGGGACCGGGCAGCTCGCGTCGGATGCGCCAGAGGAAGTTGTGCTTCTGCTCCTGGGCCGTGGGCGCCTTGAACGCGTGGTGGGAAACGCCCTGCGGCTCCACGGAGCCCACCACGTGCCTTACGATCCCGCCCTTGCCCGAGGTGTCCATGCCCTGCAGCACGAGCAGGACGGCTTTCTCACCTCCCGCTCGGCTCTCGGCGAAGAGTTTCTCCTGAAGGGACGAGAGCCTGTCGGCTCCCGCGGCCAGTGCCGCCTTGCCCTTCTTCTTGCCGCCGTCGAACCCTGGCGTGGACCGCTGGTCGATGTCGGCCAGGGAGAAGCCCAGTCCTGCCATGAGCAGCTGACGCATGTCGGCGGTCTTCTCGGATTTTGTCATGGGTCCTCCTTGGACGGGATGAACAGGGCTTACGGGCGAACAGAGGGAGTCAGGGCTTGTAGGTGGAGAGGAAGTCGGCCAGGCGTCCGACGGCGTCCTCGATGACCTCGACGCTCGGCAGGGTCACCATGCGGAAGTGATCCGGCGCAACCCAGTTGAAGGCGGTACCGTGCGAGATCAGGATCTTCTGCTGCTTGAGCAGGTCGAGCGCGAACTTCTCGTCGTCACGGATGGGGTAGACCTCGGGATCGAGCCTCGGGAACAGGTACAGCGCACCCTGTGCCACCTCGCAACTCACGCCGTCGATGGCGTTCAGCAGGTCCGCCGCGGCGTTCCGCTGCTGCAGCAGGCGCCCGCCGGGCAGGATCAGGTCCTCGATGCTCTGGTACCCGCCCAGAGCCGTCTGGATGGCGTGCTGCGCCGGTACGTTGGCGCACAGGCGCATGTTGGCCAGCAGATTGATGCCCTCGAGGTAGTTCTCCGCATCCTCCCTGGGGCCGGTGATCGCCATCCAGCCGCTGCGGAACCCGGCGATCCGGTAGGCCTTGGACAGGCCGCTGAAGGTCAGGCACAGGACGTCGTCGCCGGTGACGGCGGCCGCGTTGATGTGGACGGCGTCGTCGTAGAGGATCTTCTCGTAGATCTCGTCGGCGAACACGATGAGACCGTGCTCGCGCGCCAGCCGCACGATGCCCTCCAGGACGTGGCGGGGGTAGACGGATCCGGTCGGGTTGTTCGGATTGATCAGGACGATGCCCTTGGTGTTCGGGGTGATCTTCGCGGCCATGTCCTGAAGATCCGGCCACCAGTGCTCGGCCTCGTCGCAGAGATAGTGCACCGGGGTGCCCCCGGCGAGGGCCACGGACGCCGTCCACAGCGGGTAGTCCGGAGTGGGTATCAAAATCTCGTCCCCGGCGTCGAGCAGTGCCTGCATGGAGAGCGTGATGAGCTCGCTCACGCCGTTGCCGAGATAGACATCGTCCACGTCGATCGAGGTGATGCCCCGGCCCTGGTAGTACTGCGCGACGGCGGTGCGCGCCGAGTAGATACCACGGGAATCGCTGTACCCCTGGGCCTTGGGCAGATGGCGGATCATGTCCACGAGGATGGCCTCGGGTGCCTCGAAACCGAAGGGGGCGGGATTGCCGATGTTCAGCTTCAGGATCCGGTGCCCCTGGGACTCCATCGCCATGGCGTGTTCGAGCAGCGGGCCCCGGATGTCGTAGAGGACATTGTGCAGCTTCTCCGACTGTCTGTACGTGACCATTGCATCAGGATGTCACAGCTCGGGCCCGGTCCGCGGCATCCCATGAGGGGTGCCGCGGACCGGGCCCGAGCTGGTGCTGCGCGTGGTGCGGGAGTTACCGCACCGGACTATCCGTCGAGATCGTGCTCCGACAGCCAGTCCGCCGCAGCCTCGGCCGGGTCACGTTTCTCGTCGCCGCTGACCTCGCGGTTCAGCGAGAGCAGATCCTCCGTGGTGAGCTCGGCCGAGACCTCGTTGAGGATCTCCTGTGCCTCGTCGCCCACGGTGTCGAGATTGACCAGCGGAAGAACCTGCTGCGCGATGAAGTTGTTCTCCGGATCCTCGAGGACCACGAGGTCGTTGTCCTCGAGGGACGGCGTCGTCGTGAAGATCTCAGCGACCTGGACGGTGTCGTCGAGCAGCGCCTGCAGCGTCAGTGGACCGCCGCCGTCGTTGATGGCCTCGAAGCCGAGCGCGCAGCCATACTTCTCCTCGATACCGGCCAGGCCGTAGGCGCGCTCCTGGAAGGTGGTCGGGGCGCCGAGGGTGAATTCCTCGCAATTCGGTGCCAGATCCCCGATGGATTCCAGTCCGTACTCCTCCGCGGTGGCAGCCGTGACCACGAGCGCGTCCTTGTCCTCGGCCTCGCTCGGCTCCAGCACGCCGAGATTCGAGTCGGGCGAATTCGACGCCAGCGCATCGGGAAGGGCGTCCAGGATCTCCTCGGCCGACTCTGCCGTGGCCTCGGGATCCGCGAGCAGCAGCAGATTGCCGCTGTACTCGGGGATGAGATCGATGGACCCGTCCTCAAGAGCCTGGTAGTAGATCTCACGGGAGCCGATGTTCGGTGTCACCGTGGTGTCGACGCCGCCGGCATTGAGTGCGCCGGCATAGATCTCGGCGATGATCTGGCTCTCCGGGAAATCAGCCGAACCGACAACGAGAGACCCCGCAGGGGCGTCGCTCTCCGTCTCCCCCTGGGGGTCGCTGTTGGCACCGCAGGCAGTCAACGCCAGGGCGGCCGTCAGGCCACCGGCCAGTCCCATCATGGCGCGCCGGACGGCGCGCGGTCGTGACAGGTGTGTCATGTTGTTCCTCCTTGTGCACTGGCGACGGCCTCTTGCCGGCCAGATTCCTTCTCCGATCTCGCCGCCGGGCGCGCGGCGCGCAGCCCCGGGGAGATCGCAAATCGTTGCAGCAGCGCCATGATGCCGTCGACGGCGACTGCCACGACGGCGATCACCACGGCCCCGCCGAAGAGTCGTCCGTTGTCGTTGACCTGGGTTCCCTCCACGAGGAAGACCCCCAGGCCGTCCGCCTTCGCGTAGGCGACGACGGTGGCCGTCGCGACCACCTGGAGGACACCGGCCCGGACCCCGCCGAGCATGACCTGCAGGCCGTTGGGTACCTCCACGCGCGAGAGGATCTGCCATTCGGTCAGTCCCATGCTGCGGGCGGCGTCCACCACCGTGCTGTTCACCGACGCGATACCCGAATAGACACCGCTGAGGACCGGCGGCACGGCCAGGAGCACCAGCGCCCAGACGGCGGGAAGCACCCCCCTTGAGAAGAGCAGGGCGAACAGGAACACCATGCCGAGCGTGGGCAGGGCGCGCAGGATCCCGATACCGGAGACGATCAGCACGCGGCCCTTGCCCGTGTGCCCCACGTACATGCCCAGGGGCACGGCGATGAGCATGGCGAAGAGCATCGTCAGGCCCACATAGCCGAGGTGCTCGATGATACGCATGGGGATACCCCGGGAACCGGACCAATTGTCCGGGTTCGCGAGCCACTCCCCCATCTGGACGAACAGATTGCTGCTCGAGTAGTCCATCAGGCAGCCACCGTCCGTGCGTCGAGTGCCACGTCGTCGGCCTCGCTGGCCTTCGTCGGGCGCGTCCACGGTGTGAGCAGGCGTTCGAGGAGTACCAGGAGCAGATCCAGCACCAGGGCCAACAGGAGGGTGAAGATGATCCCGACGGCGATCTGCTCCGGATAGTTCCGGGTCAGGCCGTCGGTGAACAGACGCCCGAGACTCGGCACGCCGATCAGTGCTCCGACGCTGACCGTGGCGATGTTGGTGACGGAGATGACCCGGACACCGGCGATCAGCACGGGGACGGACAGCGGAAGATCCACGGTGAGGAAGCGCCGCAGCGGTCTGTACCCCATCGCGACGGCCGCCTGCCGGACGCCGTCGTCGATCGAGTTCAGGGCATCCACGGTGGAGCGCATGAGCAGTGCGATCGCGTAGATGGTGAGCGCCACCACCACGTTCACCATACTGAGGATGCTCGTCCCGAGGATCAGCGGGAGGAACACGAACATCGCCAGGGAGGGGATGGTGTAGAGGATCGACGAACCGGTGAGCATGATCCCCGCGAGGGAGCGGTTCTGCCTGGCCAGCTGCGCGAGCGGAACGGCCAGGAGAACGCCGAAGATGATCGGCAGGATCGCCTGCACGAGGTGATTGCCGGTGAGTTCGCGGAGCTGGTCGATGTTCGCGGGCACGTAGTCGATGATGTCCCTGAGCCAGTCCACGCCTAGACCGCCGTGTTGAAGTGGTCTCGGCCGCGGTCGAGGCGGCCTGCCTCGATGAGGTCGAAGACCTCCGCCGGGCGGACGACGCCGACCGCCCGGCCGTCGTCGTCGATGGTCACACCGAGGCCCGACGGCGAGGACAGCGCCGCGTCGAGCGCGCTGCGCAGCGAGCCCCCTCGCGTGTAGAGGGAGCCGCCGGGAACCGCCTCGGCCTGCGAGGTGATGCTCGCACGGGTCGCCGCGGGGATCCAGCCGTGCGGCCGGCCCTCCGGGTCGACGAGCAGCGTCCACGGCGAACGCACGGAGACCGTCGGATCGGCCAGCTGGGAAGTCTCGATGGTCTCGATGGGGTGGATGGTGACGTGGTCCCCGTCCAGAAAGGACAGATGGCGGAATCCGCGGTCGCGTCCCACGAAGCCGGCGACGAAGTCGTCCACGGGAGCGCGGAGGATCTCCTCGGGTGCCGCGTACTGGGCGAGCCGTCCGCCGACCGCCAGGACCGCGACCTTGTCCCCGAGGATCGTCGCCTCGTCGATGTCGTGGGTGACGAAGACGATGGTCTTCGCGAGATCGTTCTGCAGGCGGATCAGCTCGGCCTGCAGTTCGGCGCGGACCACGGGGTCCACGGCACTGAAGGGCTCGTCCATCAGGAGCACGGGCGGATCCGCGGCGAGCGCCCGGGCCACGCCGACACGCTGCTGCTGGCCGCCGGAGAGCTGCCCCGGGTATCTGCTGCCCAGCTCGGAGGCGAGCCCGACGACGTCGAGCAGTTCCTTCGCCCGCGCACGTGCCGCGGATCTCGCCACGCCGTTCAGCCGGGGCACGGTGGCGATATTGTCGAGCACGGTGCGGTGCGGCATGAGACCCGAGGACTGCATCACGTACCCCATCGAGCGCCGCAGCTCGGCGGCCTTCTGCTGCGCCACGTCCTGACCGTCGAGCAGGATCTGGCCGGAGGTGGGTTCCACCATCCGGTTGATCATGCGCAGCGAGGTGGTCTTGCCGCAGCCCGAGGGTCCCACGAAGACGGTGATCCTGCCGCGCTCGATGGCCAGGGTGAGATCGTCCACCGCGGGCCGGCCCGCGTCGTAGGACTTCGTGACATTCCGGAACTCGATCATGGTGCGGCGCTCGGCCTGCTCGCTGGATGTCATGTCAGCTGTGCCTTTCGTGGCAGGAGCTACTCGGCCGGGCTACGCCCGCGGACCACACCCGTGTGGTTCCGGCTTGCCGTCTGGAGGTTCTGCGTGGTGGGGCACGCAGCGGTCAGTTCAAGCTGTCGGAGACTCCGAGTGTAACCGTGAGGGCGAAGCGGCGACGAACGACGCGCAGTTCCATGCGCCCGTCAGGGACAGCCGCGCCGTGATAGTGGTGTGCGCTACCGCGCCGGGCGGCCCCGAACCACCAGGGAGGCGACGGCCAGGAGTGCACACGCCGAGCAGACGAGCAGGGCGAACACGGTCACCGAGGCCTCCAGACCCCAGTGGCCTGCCGCCGCACCGAGCCCGAGCACCGGAAGAGCGCTGCCGAGATAGGTGATGACGTAGACGGCGCTCACGGTCTGGGCGTGCTGGGCGGGATCGACCGCCAGGGACACCTCGTTGAAGACCACCCGGAAGGCCATCCCCTGACCCAACCCGGCGACGACGCAGGCCAGGACCAGCAGGGTGACGCTACCGGTCTGTGCGGCCACCGGCAGCAGACCCACTCCCAGCGCCATCGAGGCCAGACCGACGGGCGCCACGAACCGCCCCTGCGGGGGCAGCAGCTGGCTCACCGCGGACGACGCGAGCACGAGTGCGGCGAGCACGCCGATCACGGGTCGCGATGTGGTGCCGACGATCGAAGCGAACCAGGTGGGTGCGAGACTGAGGGAGAACCCGAAGACCGCGAAGCTGAGGAAGCCCACGGTTGCCGCCGTCCAGAAGGCACGCCGGACGTCCCTGGCGACCGCCGGTCGACGGGGCCGGAGGGCGGACAGCGGCCGGACGGAGGCCGCAGCCCTGATGGCCGGCCGCGCGTCGAGCAGGAGAAGCGGCACCAGCAGTGCCGCGAGCACCACGAGGTAGACGACGAACGGCGTCCTCGTGGGTGCCGGCAGGAGCGAGAGGAGGCCTCCGATCACGGGACCGGCAGCAACCCCGCCTGCCGAGGCCAGCAGCGTGAAACGCGAGGCCCACTCCGGACGCGTCGGCAGCAGGTCACGCAGTGCCGCCGCACTGGCACCCGTGGCCAGCGCTACGGCGCCGCCCTGGAGCGCACGCCCTGCGGCGAGCATCGGAAGCGAGGTGGCCGCGGCGAAGAGGGACGCACCCAGGAGCCCGAGCACGACGGCGAGGACGAGGGCTGCCCGTCGGCCGAGGTGGTCCGACCAGTGGCCAGCGAGGACGAGTCCGCCCACCAGAGCGAGGACGTAGGAGGAGAACGCGATCGTGACGGCGAAGGACGTGAGCCCGAGCTCGGCCTGGATGAGCGGATAGAGCGGGGTGGCGAGATTGGCGCCGATGAGCAGGGTCGAGATCACCGTGATGGCCAGCGCCAGCCGGACCGCGAGCGAGGCGTCCCAGGCGCGACGGCGCACAGTCACGGGCCTCATCCGCAATTCGTCGACGACGCTCATCCCACCGCTTTCCCTCGATCAGTAGTACCCCGCAGGCGCACGTCCGGGTGTGTCGTGCCCGGATGCCTCTAGGATGATGTGTACTGATCTCCCTGCAGTGACCTTGCACAGCAATTTGAGCTTGGTGCGCAACACGGAGATCACCGACTGAGAGAATGTGAGCTTGATGAGCAAGCTGGACAACCTCGATCTGCGCCTGCTGCTCGAACTGGTCCGGGATCCCCGCGCGCAGGTCAGCGAGCTGAGCGAACTCCTCGGGGTGGCCCGCAACACGGCGCAGAGCAGGATCCGCCGTCTCCTGCGTGCCGGCACCGTCCGCCATGGAGGGCGCGAGATCGATCTGGAGGCACTGGGGTACGACGTGATCGCCTTCCTCACGATCGAGGTGGTCCACCGGGAACTCGACGGCGTGATCGCCGGTCTGCGTACCCTCAGTCAGGTCCTGGAGGTCCACGAGATCTCCGGGCGCGGCGATGTCTGGTGCCGCGTCACCGCGACCGACACCCACAACCTGCAGGCCGCGCTGCGCTCGGTCCTGAGGATCAAGGGCGTCATCCGGACCGAGACGGTCCTGGCCCTGCACGAACACATTCCCTACCGGACCGAACCGCTGCTCGAGCGCCTCGCGCAGAAGCCGGCCGACACCCCGAGGAGCACCGACCACTCATGACCCTGCCCACCACCGACACCCGTGTCACCTACCCCGGAGGCGATACCAGCAGCGCGGCGCGCGTCCTCCACGTCGAGCACCTCGACGACGGCCGCCTCGCCGTGGTGCTGGACACGACGGCCTTCCACCCGGTCGACCACGCCTGGCCCGACCAGGGCCCCGATCGCGGTACGCTCACGCGAGACACCGACAGCTGGCCGGTGCAGGACTGCGTGGTGGGCGCCACCGACGGCGCAGCACTGCACCTCGGCAGCGACTCCCCCGTGCGAAAGGGCACGGAGGGCTGGGCGTTCGTCGTCGTGCATCTGCTCGACACCCGAGACCACATACAGGATCAGGCGAACCCCCCGGCGGAGGGCGACGACGTCGTCGTGCGTGTCGATGGCCCCTACCGGCACGCGGTGTCCGCCGGACACACCGGCTGCCATCTCGCGTCGCTGGCGCTGAATCGTGCGGTGGCGGACCGCTGGAAGAAGGACGTCACCGCGGATGCGCTCGGGACACCGAACTTCGATGCCCTCGCGATCGACACGACGACCATCGGCGAGTTCTCCTCGGTGGACCACTACCGCCTGGGTAGGTCGTTGCGCCGGAAGGGCTTCACCGTGGAGGGTCTCGATACCGATGCCGTCGCGCGCACCGTCAACGACACCCTCGCGGACTGGACGTCGACGGGCGCCGGGATCAGTGTGGAGGTCGACGGACCGGGACTGACGGATCGCCGCCGCTGGGTCTGCGACCTCCCCGGACACCGCGCCGCGATCCCGTGCGGAGGCACTCATCTGACCTCCCTGGCAGGAATCGGGGTCACTGTATCGCTGGGGATCACCGATGTCGGTGGCACGCCGGTTCTCCGTATGGACACCGCGGTGAGCGGTTCCCCGGTGTGAGCTGACGGGCTCACCTGGGGACGTCCTCAGCCGTGGAGGCTGCGCATCAGGTCGTGGTCGGCCCGACCTCCGGCGAGCGCCGCGTCCAGGAACCGCTCGGCGACGACCAGACGGGACAGCGCCTCCGACCCGCCGCCGTGCGCGCGACGTCGCGCTCCGGCGACCAGCGTCAGGGCCACGGCGGCTGCACCTGCCCTGAGGGTGACCGGGTCGACGTGGTCGTCGAAGGCCCGCAGGAAACGCGCCAGTGCCGCAGGCACCCGGACATACCCGGGGTGCAGGCCCGGCAGCACGGCGAGGTGCCCCACGCAGCAGGCCAGATCGTCGACGAGGTGGCCGGGTCCGAGCGCATCGACGTCCAGCAGCCCCGAGACCGCTCCGCCGGCGATGAGCAGATTCGCCTCGTAGAAGTCCCCGTGGCTCGGAACGAGTGCTCCCTTGCCCGTGGCCCGCACCACGCGGTCGATCCGGCGGGCGAGTCCGCGGATCCGCATCGCCTCCGAGGGAAGTGCAGCGACGGCGCCCTCGGCGTAGTCACGGACCCGGTCGGTCCAGGGCGCACGCACCGGTAGCTCGAGCACGCCCCGGGGTAAGGAGGTCAGGAGGCGCACCAGGGCGTGCGGGTCCACCTCGGCCGCGCCGTCGCGCAGCAGGAGCTCGGCCAGCGGTTCGCCGGGCGCGGCACGCATGGCCACGACGTCGAGCTGTGGGTCCGCGGTCACTGTCGGAGCCGGGATTCCTGCCGCGCGCAGCATGCTGTGACGCTGGACGAGCGGCTCGGCCATGCCCGGGCGCAGGACCTTCAGATAGCGGCGCTCCTGACCGTTGCGCACCACGACGACGGCACGCCGCAGCGGCCGGTAGCTGCGCAGGACAGGCACGCTCTCCTCGGGCCGGACGCCGTCGCCGAAGGCGAGCGCGGTGGCACGATCGGCGTCGAGCGCCAGCCCCAGTCCGGGCAGGAGGGGATCGGCCGGGTGGAGCCAGGAGGTGAGCGTTCCGGAATCACCCCGCGGGACCACGCGGTGGTCGGACTCCGAGGGGGTGGCGCAGGAGGTGATGCAGGCCATGGTCGGTGGGGCAGGGTTCCTCGCGTCCGTCGAGGACACGGCCCGCACCCCCACGAGGGAGAACAGACCGGTCACTCCTGCACCCGGGCGATGATGGAGCGAATCCAGGGTCCACGACCCGAGCTCCCATCCGGCCGCCGCGAGCGTGGCACGCAGTAGCTCGCCAGGGCCGGGTGATGCGAGGAAACCGATGGTGTCCTGTTCGCGCAGGCGCCGCCGTTCGGAGGTCATGGGATCGCAGCATCCATCACGGGGTGCGCTCGCCTCCTCGGGCAGGAATCGCAGGCTCAGGCCCGGCGACGCTGGAGGACGTCGTCGAGGTCCAGTCGCTCGTGACTCTCCCCCTCAGGAGCACCACGACCCTGCTTGCGTCCCGGGTCCGGCCGTTCCGCCGGCCCGCTGTCGGGTGATCCGCTCCGTGCCGGGTCCTTGCCGGCCGGCTCCCTCGGCGCCGGATCCTCTGCTGCGCTCTCCGGCCCTGTCTGAGCCTCCTCGACCCGGATCCCGACGGCCGGGTCGTCCCGGTCCGTTCTGCGTGCAGCCGCTTCGGCCGCCTTGATCGGCGTCGAGGAGGACGCCCTGCGAGCCTGCGGAAGATCGAGCGGTGACGGCGCGGCACGATTCGCCTTCGGCGCAGCGACGTACAGCGGAAGAGGTACCTCGACCGGTACCCAGGCCGTCGACCCTGCCGATCCGCGCAGGCCTCCGGCTCCGTCGTCGGCCTCCGTTCCGGTCCCGTCGTCGCTGTCGCCGGCATCGTCGGAGCCTGCATCGTCGGAGCCGGCGTCGTTGCCGTCTGCCCGATCCCCGGCGTCCTCCTGCCCGTCGATGCCCTCGCGCACCTGGACGACGGAGGATCCGTGGGCCACCGCGAGGGCGGCGGTGCGCAGCTCCGTGGCCGTCAGGGGCTGCGCCCCGGTGTCCTCGGCGTCGAAGAGGACCGTGTCCCGGTGGGACCCCGAGGACGCGAACGGCGGCGCGGCCTCTTCAGGGCCCGGGGCGTACGTGGGCGCCATCGCCGCTGCGAAGGCCGCGTCGACGCGGGCACTCCGGGAACGCAGCACGAGCCATCTCAGCACGGCGACCGATGCCACGCTCACCACGAGGAAGGCGAGCGGAACGAGAGGGGAGACGATGCCGAAGGGCACGAGCAGGAGTGAGAGGAAGGCGATGACCAGGGCCAGCAGACCCACGAACGCTATGCCGACACGACCCCAGCGTGGGGTGAAGGACGACGACTGGTCCGAGGTCTCCGGCGGATCGGCCGCGTACCCGTCCGACACGGGCCGACCAGGAGCCGGCGGACGTGCTGCCGCTGCCGCTGCCGCTGCCGTCCCGGATGATCGGACCGGATCGTCCGGCGATGTGTCCATGGGCGTGTTCATTGCCGTGATCCCTTCCTCGGAACGGTGTCCATCGATTCGCGATACTACAGGCGCATCTGCTGCCGCTTCCGGGCGGGTGGTACGCAGCACCCAAGGTGCCACCCAGACCAACCAGAGCCCGACGATCGCCGCGAGCACCAGGGAGCTGTCCAGAGAGAAGACCACACCTAGAACGGTAGGAGTTCAGGACCCACCCGCGCCACATTGCGCTCGGTGTGTCGGGAGTCGATCTGCTCCGAGGGAAAGCGTCGGGTCCGGCTCAGTCCCGCCGGGGCCGGTTCTCGAGCCAGGGACCGAGCAGACCGCGCGGAACGTCCTCGGCGGTGAGGGCGAAGCTCCTGTGATCGGCCCACTGCCCGGCGATGTGCAGATAGCGTGGACGGAGTCCCTCATCCCGGAACCGCAGCTTCTCCACGACCCGCAGGCTCGCCCGGTTCTCCGGGCGGATATTGATCTCCATCCGGTGCAGCCCGAGTTCGTCGAAGCAGTAGTCGGTGGCCAGGGCCACCGCCGTGGGCGCAATTCCGCGACCGGCCCGCGCCGCATCGACCCAGTAGCCCAGCGTGGCACTCAAGGCCGAACCCCAGGTGATGCCCGAGACCGTCAGCTGCCCGACGAGGCGGGCGTCCCTGGATCCAGGCTGCTGCTCCGTGATGAGGAAGGGTAACGCCTGCCCCGTGCGCGCCTGCGCGGTCAGCGACCGTACCATCTGATGATAGGTGGGCAGCTGACCGTCCGGATCGGGATTGGAGGCTTCCCACGGGGCCAGCCACTCGGCGTTGCGATTGCGCACCGCCGTCCAGATCGCCTTGTCACGGTAGCGGATGGGCCTCAGGACCAGGGAGCCGGTCCTGAGGTTCACAGGCCAGCTGGCTGCCGACCACATGGCGGTCTAGTCCGAGAAGTCGTCGCTGAAGTTCCTGAGCCACGCGCGCAGGTCCGGACCGAGGTCCTCGCGCTCCGACGCCAGCGTGACGACCGCCTTGAGGTAGCTCAGCTTGTCGCCGGTGTCGTAGCGCCGTCCGCGGAAGACCACCCCGTACACGCCCGAACCCTCACCATCGGCAGCCGCCAGGGTCTGCAGTGCATCGGTGAGCTGGATCTCGTCGCCGCGCCCCGGCTCCGTGGTCTCCAGGACGTCGAACACGCGCGGGTGGAGCACATAACGACCGATCAGGGCCAGATTGGACGGTGCGTCCTCGACGGCGGGCTTCTCCACGAGCCGGTTGACGCGGACGTGGTCCTCGCCGTCGATCTCGGTGATGTCGGCGGCACCGTAGGCGCTGATCTGCTGGGGATCCACCTCGATGAGGGCGATGACCGACCCGCCGGTCCTGGCCTGGACCTCGATCATCGTCTCGAGCAGGGGATCGCGCTCATCGATGAGGTCGTCGCCCAACAGGACGGCGAACGGCTCGTCGCCCACGTGCAGCTTCGCCCGGAGCACGGCGTGGCCGAGGCCCTTGGGATCGCCCTGACGCAGGTAGTGGATATCGCCCAGCTCGGAGGGACGGCGTACGGCCGCGAGCTTGTCATGATCGCCCTTGTCCTCGAGGGTCTGCTCGATGAACGGCACCCGGTCGAAGTGGTCCTCGAGCGCCCGCTTGTTGCGACCCGTGATCATCAGGACATCCGTCAGCCCTGCGTCGACGGCCTCCTGGACCACGTACTGGATGGCGGGCTTGTCCACGACGGGAAGCATTTCCTTCGGCATCGCCTTCGTGGCAGGAAGGAAACGGGTTCCCAGGCCTGCCGCGGGGACAACGGCCTTCGTCACGCGTGATCGCAAAGTCATGGGCACCACACTACATAATGGGGCGGATCCACCGCTGACCGTCCGTACCATCGTGTGATGTCCTGTGATCTCCTGTGGGCAGCTAGGATAGCCGGGTTTCCCGGAGCCGGCAGCGATGGACCTGAGCAGGTGAGGTGCACTGTTGCCGCACGGTGACGATCCCGGCAAAGCACCCCATGGAGGCAATGGTCGTGGCAGTTCATCCCGACGCACGGAAGTTTCTCGACATCACGGCGGCGACACCTCCGCTCGACACCCAGACCGCGGAACAGAACCGTGCCGGTACCGCACGGTCCCTCCCGCTGACCGGGGATCGACGGGAACTCGCCGAGGTGCAGGACCGTCTCATCGCCGGGGTCCCGGTCAGAATCTATGTCCCGTTCGATGCCCCGTCACAGGCCCCGACCTTCATCTTCTTCCACGGAGGTGGGTGGACGGTCGGCGACCTCGAGCTGGCGGACTCCACCGTGCGGGACATCGCAGCGGACGCAGGAGCCATCGGCATCAGCGTGGACTACCGGCTCGCCCCGGAGAATCCGTTCCCTGCCGCGCTGGAGGATGCCCTGGCCGTGACACGATCCGTTCTACTGGGCGAGACGGGCCTCGGCATCGACAGCCACCGCGTGGCAGTTGCCGGAGACAGCGCAGGCGGAAATCTTGCAGCAGTCGTCGCACAGCAGCTTCGCGGTGATCAGCCACGCCTGGTCCACCAGGTGCTCATCTATCCCGTGACGGACCTTTCTTCCCTGGAGACACCCAGTCATCGCGAGTTCGCCGACGGTCATTTCCTCACGAACCGGAATCTGCGGTACTTCTACTCGAACTACGCAGGGAAGGCCGACCGCACCGATCATCGGCTGTCACCGGCCCTCCAGCCCGACCTTGCCGATCTGCCTCCCGCCACCGTCATCACCGGTGAGTGCGATCCGCTGCGGGACGAGGGTGAACTGTACGCTCAGGCGATGTCGGAGGCAGGCAACCGGGTCACCGCGGTGCGCTTCATGGGCGAGGTGCATCCGTTCGTCTCCATGGGCGGCATCATCGAGGACGCGAATGTGGCGCGCCGGCTCGTCGGAGCTCAATTGAGATCGGCGTTCGGCTCAGCGAACCACTCGATCGCACCGGCCTAGAACCCAGCGCCCTGCCCGGGCTCCCTGCGGTGTCCACGGCCGGGCGTGTGGATCCGCCGCATCCGTGGAGCAGGACGAAGCTCGCCAGTGGCCGAAGGAGCGGATCCACCGGGGATTGCGCACAATGGGGACATGACACAGTCACCGCGTGGAGATGAGAAGGACCGTCACGAACAGAAGGCCCGCTTGCGGTCGTCCCTGCGCGAGGCCCGGAAGGCGCTCGACCCGCAGGACCGCACGGAGGAGTCGAACGAGCTGGGTCGGCACGTGGTGGACCATGTCCGCAGGACCATCACTCCTTCGTCGGGATCGGCCCGCTCGACCATCGCAGCCTATCTGTCGGCCGGACCTGAGCCGGACACCATCGCGTTGCTCACCGAGCTGACCACGGACGGCTACGACGTCGTCGTTCCCATCTGCGAGCCCGACTATCAGCTCTCCTGGGCCGCCTGGGCACCCGGAGTCGCCCTCGAGCGCTCGCCACGGGCCTGGGTCCAGGAGCCCGTCGGTCCCCGGTTCCCCTTCGACGAGGTGCCCGGTGCCGCCCTGATCCTGGTCCCCGCACTCGGGATCGACAGGTCCGGGTACCGCCTGGGCCAGGGCGGCGGGTACTACGATCGCTTCCTCTCCCACTACCGCCACGACGTGCCCGACGCACTCCCGCGCCTCGGCATGATCTACCGGAGCGAACTCCTGCCGTCGGACCGGATTCCCGTGGAGCCGTTCGATCAACCGCTGCACGGCGTCTTCACCCCCGATGGTCTGCTGACCTTCGGGCGCGACGACGAGCCGGTGTAGACTGGCACTCGACCTTCGAGAGTGCCAGAGTTCTCAGTGGGACCGGCACCCGGGGTTCTCGACGCCAGTCCAGGAGGAATCCCATGCCCATGTACGCGTATGCCTGCAAGCAGTGTGCTCACGCTTTCGACATCCAGCAGTCGTTCTCCGAGGATTCTCTTACGATCTGCCCGGAATGCGGTGGAGCACTGCGGAAGAAGTTCGACAGCGTCGGTGTGGTGTTCAAGGGCTCGGGTTTCTACCGGAACGACTCCAGGGCCGCAGCAGGTGCCGATGCCGGTTCCGCCTCGGGCGCACCGGCGGCCTCGGGCTCCGAGTCCTCCACGAGCAGCCCCGCCCCGAAGAGCGCGGACTCCTCCGCCGCGGCGTCATCCCCCGCACCGACGTCCGCCGCGCCTGCTGCACCCTGACCCACCAGGCCCCTCCACGATCCGCCCGGTACCCGGCGGCGGTCCCACCGACGATGTCCACATAGTCGACGGCGGAAGCGCCGCACGGTTCCGCCGACGCGTAGATTCCCCTCATGGATCACACGCGACACCAGGGTGCGACGCTGCGCTACCGGCTGCGAAGAGCGCTGCATCGCCACCGGCGCCTGCTGGCCTGCCTGCTCTTCTGCGCTGCTGCAGGCGTAGCCGTCGAAGCGGTCGTAGGAGATGAGCCGGCCTCGACGCCCGTGGTCGGCGCGGTCCGCGATCTCGCGTCCGGAACGGTGCTCTCGGAGGCGGATCTGGCCATCCTCGACTTCCCCGAGGGCACCCTGGTGGAGGGCATGTTCGACGACGCCGGTCAGGTGGTCGGCCAGCAGCTGGCCACTCCGCTGGGTCGGGGCTCCCCGGTGTACGAGACCGCGCTGGTGGGCGAGGGGCTGCTGACCGGAACCCCGCCGGGCACGGTCGCCGTACCCCTGCGACCGGCTGATCCGGCGACGGTGCAGCTCCTGACTCCGGGGCAACTGGTGGACGTCGTGCTGAGCACAGGGGACAGCTACGACGCCACCGCCGAATCCGCGGTGCTGGCCCGGGCCGTCGCCGTCCTCTGGACCGACACAGGAGCATCGGGAGGCACCTGGCCGGGCGCCGACCCGGACGGCGGACTCGTGGTCGTCGCAGCCGGTGCAGCGGACGCCGCGGCGCTCGCCGGATCGTCGAGCTCGGGCGAGGTGCACCTCGTGCTCACCTCCGGCCCGTGACCCGCGCCGGAGGTGAGCACGGGGGTCCGGCCGATCCGCGGGCCCGCTACCCCCAGTGCGGCGGCCGCTGCTCCCGGAGCCACGCGTCGTGATCGCCCTCGGTATCGCCCCAGGATCGCGCGTCGTCCTCACCGGCGGTCAGCGGAAGAACGGGTGAGGAATCCCCGGTGCTCGCGGAGCCGGACATGGGTGCGGGACCGGGCTGCCGGGGCTCCTCCTGTACCTGGCCGGCGGTCCCGTCGCCCGACCGTGCCTGATCAGCATCCTCCGACACCGCCTGATCAGTGCCGTCCAAGGGTGCCTGACCACCATCGCGCGACGGCGTTCGAGCACCATCGCGCGGCGGGAGCCCGACGAGGGCCGAAGCGTGCTCGGCACAACCATCGGGGTCGGCGAACACCTCGATGGTCCACAGTGGGAAGTAGCGCCATCCCATCCGCTCGAGCACCTTCGGGCGGAGCCTGCTGCGCTCCCGCACGGACATGGCCGCGTATCTGCCGGTACCGTCCGACTCGATCGCCACCGCCGCCGGCCGTTCGTCCTGGACGGCTGCAGCGCTTCCATCGGCGCGCAGGTCAGCAGGACGCACCGCGACGATGTCCAGCACGCCGGCGTAGTGGTCCCTGACCTCGGCGCCTCGGAGCCTCAGCCGGTCCGCGAGATCGGTGATGAGGGGATCCTCATCACCTGCGGGTGCCGTGACCGGCTCCTTCGAGTCACCGAACTCCTGCACCAGCAGGGCGTAGAGATCGAGCGCTCCGGCGGTCAGCCGCTCGGGATCGAGATCCGACGGCTGGAAGCAGGTCACCACGTGCAGGCGATGCCGTGCCCTCGTCATCGCCATGACGAAGTTCCGCCGGCCGTTGGGACCGGACAGCGAGCCGAAGGAGTGCACGGTACGTCCGTGGGGGACCCTGCCGTATCCGAGCGAGAAGATGATGTCGTCACGGATCAGGCCCCCGGCCCGCTCGACAGGCACCACCCTGAATGCTTCCCTGCCCGGAGCGAAGAAGCCGGCAGCCCACGGGGACTCGCCCAGCCGCTCACGGATCGCCTGACCCACCCGCGCAGCATGCAGGGTGCTGGCCGTGACCACGGCCAGGGAGGAGGTGGGACGCTGCCGGACGTGGTCGAAGACGAGCTCGACCACACGCCGCACCTCCGCAGCGACGCTCTCCACGCCGTCGTGCTCCGAGGTCGGCACTCCCGTTCCGTCGGGCAGATACTCGAGGGTCAGCCCGCGGGGATCCCCCGTCACCTCGGAGGCCTGCGGCAGCCGCGAGAGCTTGCCGTCGTAGAACGACTCGCTCAGCAGGGTGCTGAGGCTGCGGTCCACCCCGCGGTACACCTCCGTGAGGCCGCGCACGGGCAGCACGTTCCGCAGTGCGTCGAAGGCGCTCGGCAGCGGCTCGAACACCGCTGTCCGATCCGCGCCCTGCGCCTCGACGCTGAAGCGGGTGGGCCCGGCGAGCCGATCATCGCCGAAGATCACCACCTGCCCGGAGCGTGCCACGCAGGGAATCGCGCTCTGTACGGACATCGACTCGCCGTCCAGGAGCACTGCCGTGTCGAAGGAGAATCCCTCCGGGACGGCTCCCCTGACGCTGAACGGGCTCACGATCCACACGGGGAGCAGTGCCGAGACGAGATCACGATGCAGGCTCGTGAGGACCTCCAGCGTCAGCGTCCTGTCCTTGAGCTCCTGGCGGAGGCGACCGGCGTCGTCGGGGTGGTCCTGGACCGCGGCTCGCCAGCGCTCGGCGAGGGCCCAGCGGATGCGCGCCGGACCCGAATCGATGTGGGCCTTGTCCGCCTCGCGGTATTCCGCCTCGAGCGTGCGCAGGCTGTCGCCGTCGGACATGGCCAGATAGTCGTCACCGCTGATCATGGCCTCGAGCACCGACTGCCACCATGCCAGTTCCAGTTCGGCGGCCACACGCTCGGCCGGTACTTCACGGGAGGCCAGATCGGCGATCAGCTCGCCCAGACCCTGCTCGCGCATCTCGTCGAGCAGCAGCGTCCGCTCCGGCAGTGTCTCCAGTGCAGGCCTGTCCCCCGCAAGTTCGCCCAGCAGTTCCTCCAGCTCGTCGAGTCCGAGGTCCGCGAGCTCCGGGTGCCTGTCGGTCGGCCGGAGGATCGCGGTCAGCTCCTCCAGCCGCTCGGCGACCTCCCCGTACCGGGCGTGGAGCTCGGCGAGTCCCCCCGGCACCGCGGGCTGGCGCTCGGAGAGAGCATGACGGCTCCAGAGCGTGCGCTGCTCCTGGACATCGAGCAGCGAGGCATGGAGATCGGAGATGTGCACCCCGGGCCTGATGTACTCCCTGGCCACGCGCCGCAGTCGCGACCTCGTCATGGAGCTCATCTCGATCTCGCGTTCCCTGCGCCACGACGAGGGTGCCGTCGCCGAGATCAGATCGGAGACGGGGCGGTCGAAGAGATCAGGGGTGAACTTCTCCAGACTCCCCTCGACGGCGACGACGAGGTCCAGCTGGTCACCCCACTGGCTGAACGTCTCCCCGAGCCGGATCTGCGCATGCTCCGCCACGGCGCGCATCCGGCTGCGCAGGTCGGCGATCTCGCCGCTGAGCTGGTCCGCCAGCGCGTGCGCATGCTCCGTCTCCCTCCGGTTCAGCAGGGGCGCCCCGTACCAGGGGCTCTCGGTGGACGCTCTGCTGAAACTCCCCAGTTCCGCAGCGCGCTCGAGTCGCTCGGTGAGTTCCCCACGATCGGCGATGGCATCGAGTACGCTGCGCTTGAGGCGGACGGCGGTGGACGGCGCGGGATCGAGCGCCGTGAGGCCCGCGAGGGACTGCATGGCCCGGTAGGGCGAGGAGGACCAGCGGCTACGCACGTCGTGGAGGCTGTTCACATGGTCGATGAGCTGATGGCGACGACCCGTCAGCGTCGAGTGGACCTCCTCGAGATCCGGCTCCTCGGCCTTCTCGTTGCGCACGATGGCACGGATGACCGCCTCGCGAAGCTGGGCAGCACCGGTGAGGCCAGTACCCTGCAGCACCAGTGAGTCCAGATCGAACCAGGCGAGATCGCGGACGAGCTCGTCGAGCGTACTGCGGCGCTCGGCTGCAAGGAGCAGCATGGACCCTCCCGGCGCAGAACTCGCGGCGATGTTGAGCGCGGTCTGCGTCTGACCCGTCCCGGGAGGGGCCGCCACGGCGACACTGACACCTGCCGCCACCAGATCCAGGACGTCCTGCTGTGCGCGGTCGGCATCCAGGACCAGGATCTCGTCCTGGGGATCACGCTCATCGGCCGCAGGGAAACTCAGGCCGTCCGCCGCAGCGGCGAGGTCGGAGGGCCGTTGTGCGTCGTTCCCGTCCGCCGCCATGAGTGCCGAGAGGACCGGATGGTCGTCACGGAGTGCCGGATCGTCGGTGATACCGGTCAGATCCGCGAACGTGGACATCACCAGGTTGTGCTCCACCGACAGGTCACGGACATCGGCACCGAGCGCCCGTACGTGCTCGAGGACGGGCTGGGGATCCAGCCGCGCCGTCCCGTAGGCCAGCCGGACGATCCGCTCGGGATCCACGGCCAGGCCCTGGCGGGAGCGCAGATGGCGCACGAGCGCCGGGTTCAGGCGTGCCCGCTCGGTGAGCTGCAGCTCGTAGTCGTCCTGCGAGGCGTGGACCGTCAGGGAGACGGGACTCAGGAGCACCGGAGCACTCAGCGTGTCGGTGCGCCCCGCGGCGTCGACCGCCCGCCACGACGCCGTTCCGGCAGCCAGGTACCCGGCGTCGATGCCACGCTCGGTACCGAGCTCGAAGATCTTCGCCCGCAGTGCGCGGGCGGCGGTCCTCGCCTCGGCGTATTGTGCAGGATCGCGCAGGAGGGTGGACAGGCGGGTACGCCGACCGGCCAGCAGCTGCGCGAGGCCGGAGGGGTGTGCGTGGGTCAGCTCGATCGTCGTGCCGGACGAGGGCCTGAAGTGCAGCAGCGTGTCCCCTGAGGACTGCGGCCCCAGGCGCTCGAGCCAGGGAAGAAGTGCCTCTGCGGCTGCTGCATCCACGGCCGGTCGAGCCGGCTCCGGGGCCTCGGGCCGGGTCCGGCGCGCCGCCGTCCGCGGTGCGTCGGTGGAACGCCCTGCCGCGTCGCTCTGGTCCTGCTCCGGCACGATCGCCTTCTTTCCTGCGTTGTCACGGGCTGATCTCGATCAGCTGGGCATGGTCTCCAAGCTATCCGAAAAGCGTCCTGGCCCTGCGGATAGCAACATGACCGGATGGCTCCGGGGCGGTTTCGTCTCCTTCCCCGACGCGGCCTACTCCCACTCGATGGTTCCCGGCGGCTTGCTCGTCACGTCGAGCACCACGCGGTTCACGCCGTCCACCTCGTTCGTGATGCGGTTCGAGATCCTGGCGAGCAGATCGTAGGGCAGACGCGACCAGTCCGCGGTCATGGCGTCCTCGCTCGACACCGGGCGGAGGACGATCGGGTGACCGTACGTCCGTCCGTCCCCCTGCACACCGACGCTGCGTACCTCGGCCAGCAGGACCACCGGCATCTGCCAGACAGCACTGTCCAGTCCTGCCGCCGTCAGCTCGGCGCGGGCGATGGCGTCGGCCCGGCGCAGCAGACCGAGGCGATCCCGGGTGACCTCGCCGACGATCCTGATGCCCAGCCCAGGACCGGGGAAGGGCTGGCGGCCCACGATCTCCGCGGGCAGGCCCAGCTGAGCGCCGACGGCCCGGACCTCGTCCTTGAACAGGGCGCGCAGGGGTTCGACGAGTTCGAACCTCAGGTCCTCGGGCAACCCGCCCACATTGTGGTGGCTCTTGATGTTCGCCGCGCCCTCGCCGCCGCCGGACTCGACGACGTCCGGGTACAGCGTGCCCTGGACGAGGAAGCGGATCGGCTCACCCTCCGCCGCCGCCTCACGCATGATGGCGCGCTCCGCCTCCTCGAACGCACGGATGAATTCGCGGCCGATGATCTTGCGTTTGTCCTCCGGGTCCGAGACACCGGCGAGCGCGTCGAGGAAGCGGTCCTGCTCGTCGGCCACATGGAGCCTGACCCCGGTGGCAGCGACGAAATCGCGCTCCACCTGCTCGGCCTCGCCCTCGCGGAGCAGTCCGTGGTCCACGAAGACGCAGGTGAGCTGATCGCCGACCGCGCGCTGCACGAGGGCCGCGGCGACGGCGGAGTCGACACCGCCGGAGAGCCCGCAGATGACCCGGGCGTCGCCGATCTGCTCACGGATCCGTTCCACCTGCTCCTCGAGGATGTCCCCCGTGCTCCAGTTCGGAGCCAGCCCGGCACCCCGGAAGAGAAAATTCTCCAGGACCGCCTGGCCGTACTGGGAGTGCTTGACCTCGGGGTGCCACTGCACGCCGTAGAGGCCCTTCTGCTCGTCGGCGAAAGCGGCTACCGGGGCGCCGGCGCTCCGCGCGAGCACGTCGAAGCCCGCGGGCGCGGTCTGGACGCTGTCGCCGTGACTCATCCAGCTGGCCTGGCTGCTCGGCGTACCCGTGAGGATGGACCGGGACTCTCCCTCCGAGCGGACCTCGGTGGAACCGTACTCGCGCAGCCCGGTCTGCGCCACGGTTCCGCCCAGGGCCCGGGCCATGGCCTGGAAGCCGTAACAGATCCCGAGAACGGGGACTCCGGCGTCGAAGAGGTCGGCGTCGATCGAGGGGGCGCCGTCGGCGTAGACGCTGGAGGGACCCCCGGAGAGGATGATGGCCGCCGGGTTCTTCGCCAGGATGTCCTGCGTACTGAGCGTGTGCGGGACGATCTCGGAGTAGACGTCCGCCTCGCGCACCCGGCGTGCGATCAGCTGCGCGTACTGCGCGCCGTAGTCCACCACGAGGACAGGGCGGTGTTCGGAAGCATTCTCGGGGGTTCTCACGGCTCAATAGTAGTCGTACCGCGTATCGGATACCGCCGCCTCCGCGGTACGCTCAGTAGCGCTGCAGCGACTCCGGGTGCGCCCGGAGATCCTCCTCGGCCTGCCGGTGGATCCGCTTCTCCACGAAGAACGAGAGCAGGGGTACCACCCCGCCGAGCGCGATCAGGATGAACCTGCCGAACGGCCAGCGCATGAACTGCCAGAGCCGGAAGTCGGCGATGAGGTAGAGCACGTAGAGCCAGCCGTGGACGATCAGCACGGCCGTCGAGAGGTTGAAGCCTCCCGCGGTGTCCGCAACGACCTCGGGCAGGAACTGGATGAATGCTCCGCCGCCCGCCACGATCTCGGAGTCGAAGCCGTACTTGGCCACCATCTCGACGACGACGAGCAGCAGCATGACCCCGGTGAGATAGGCCAGGACGCGGTAGAAGGACAGCGCGGAGCGAATCTGGGCGTGGGTGCCACCGAAGCGCCGTTTCGGGCCGGCCTTGGGCTGGTGGTTCCGGCCTGCGGGATCGAGTGCTGGCTCTGTCACGGGAGGGTACCGCTTTCACTGTCTGGGGCAGGGCCGGATCTCGTGAAGGCCGTCCTGCTGGATCTCATGGGAGCTTCGGGGCTGGGTGCGGCGGGGGCCGTGACAGGAACCTCGCCGGGATCCACGTCGTCGCCCGCGGAGCGGGCCTCCTCGGCGTCGGCCGCGTCCTCGAGGGAACGGCGGTGATCGTCCGCGACGAGGCGCCACCACAGGAAGAACGCGAATCCGGCGAAGACCACCCACTCGATGGCGTAGAAGATGTTCAGCCAGTTGATCGGTGTCTCCTGGGGCTGCGGTCCGACGACCACCTGCTCCATCCCACTGGCGAAGGGGATCTCGACTCCGTCGCGGGTCACCTCGGACGCCACGATGAAGGCCGCGTACGCGGTCCGGTCCCACAGGTTGGACAGCGCTGCGGTGGACAGGGTGGGGACCTGCCCGTCGACGGGCCGCTGCACCCGGGGTCCCTCAGGTGGCAGGAGACGACCGACGACGGTCGAGTCGCCCGACTGCTCGGGCAGCGCCCTCGCAGTCCGGGCGGTCTCCACCCAGCCGAGAACCACCGGGATGACCGCATCAGCTGTGCCGGCATCCGGGTCTGCGGCCGGGTCGACGGCCGAGCCGTCGACGGCGAAACCCTGGACGACCCACAGGCCCTCGTCGCCGTCGTGCAGGCGGTCCTGGACGAGGATGCGCGAGCCCGGGACGAAGGCGCCGTCGACGGCGACCAGCTGGTCCGCCCCGGTGGCCAGCAGCGGGGTGAGCGGCTGGAGGACCTCGGTCAGCGGACGGACGGTCTCGGTGGTGCTCGGAGCAGGAGGCGCGGAATCACTCGACGAGTCGAACTGCCACCGGCTCAGGAGCACGAAGACCGAGGCGATCGCCATCGCGAGGATCAGCGTGAGGATCCATCGGGGCTTGATCGCGGTCTTCAGCACCCTTCAACGGTACTTCGTGCGGCTGTAGAACAGCGAATGGCGGAGGTCTACGATTGGTCCTCGTGCGTTCCTTTCCGTACCCCCTCATCAGCGCGCCGGACCTGCGGTCCCCGGCGCGCTATCTGGTGTGGCTCGGGAGCCTGCAGAAGGCGACGCTCGTGGCGGGAATCGTGCTCGGTTCCGTCTGGATGGCCTCCCAGGCCGTCATGCCCTTCGTGCTGGGACGGGCCATCGACGACGGCGTCATCGGCCAGGACTTCCCCGCCCTGCTCGCCTGGACCCTCGCCCTGCTCGGACTCATGATCGTGCAGGCGGCCTCCGACACCGCCACGCACCGGGCGGGGGTGAGCAGCTGGCTGCAGGCCGCCTTCCGCTCCGTCCGGCTCGTGGGCCACAAGATCAGCAGGACCGGGGACGCGCTGCCCACGGCCCTTTCCACGGGCGAGGTGGTCTCCACGGCGGCGTCGGATGCGTTCCGGATCGGGGAGGTCTACGAGGTCCTGACACGCCTGGCCGGAGCTGCGGTCGCATGGGGCGTGGTGACGGTGCTCATCTGGCAGACCTCGCCCGTGCTCGGCGTCGTGGTGCTCATCGGCGTCCCCGTGTGCTGTGCCCTCCTGCTCTTCGTGGTGCGGCCCCTGCAGACGCGCCAGCGCGAGCAGCGCGAGGCCGCAGGGACCATGACGGCGGTCGGCGCTGACACCGTGGCCGGGCTGCGCGTGCTGCGCGGCATCGGCGGGGAGCACATCTTCGTGGACCGCTATCGCGTGAAGTCCGCGGCGACACGCGACTCCGGCATGCGGGTGGCACGCTCCCTCGCCGATCTGGAGGCCTCGCAGGTCTTCGTCGCCGGGACCTTCAGTGTGGTGTTCACCTGGGTGGGAGCCTCGCTGGTCATCGCGGAGGAGATCACACCCGGTGAGCTCGTGGCCCTGTACGGCTTCTCCATCTTCCTCATGACGCCCATCCGGGCGGCCGCGGACTCGGTGGCTCGCTTCATCCGCGCCCATGTCGGCGCCCGCAAGGTCATCGCGGTCCTCTCCGTCGACGCGAACGTCGCGGAGAGCACGGCTCCGGTCCCCGCTCCGCCGATCGGCTCTCCGCTGGTCGACGAACGCTCCGGCCTCGTTGTCGGACCCGGACTCCTGACCGCGGTGGTCTCCGGCGAACCCGCGGAATCGGCCGAGGTCCTCACGCGTCTCGGCCGCTTCGAGGACGGACCCGGTGCGCCCGCGGTCCGCTGGGGGTCTGCGGACCTGCGCCACGTGTCCCTGGCCGACATCCGCGACCGCATCGTGGTGAGCGAGGCGGCCCCGCAGCTCTTCAGCGGCCCACTGCGGCGCCAGCTCGACCCGCACGCGCAGCACGACGACGGCGCGATCCTCGCAGCCCTCGACGCGGCCAGCGCCCTGGACATCCTGGACGGCCTGGAGGGCGGCCTCGACCACGAGGCCACCGAGCGCGGGAGGAGCTTCTCGGGCGGCCAGCGCCAGCGCCTCGTCCTGGCCCGTGCCTATCTCACGGACGCGGAGAATCTCCTCCTGGTCGAACCGACCAGTGCCGTCGACGCGCACACCGAACAGCGCATCGCCTCCCGTCTGCCCTCCGTGCGGACGCGCCCGGGGCTGACCACCGCGATCGTCACGGCGAGCCCCCTGCTCCTGAGGACCATGGACACCGTGGTGTTCCTCGAGGACGGACTGGTGAGCGCCCAGGGCAGTCATCAGGAGCTCATGGAAAGCAGTGCCGCCTACCGGGACGTGGTGATCCGCAGTGAGTAGTACCACCGCGCTTCCCGTCGCGGACGCGCGATCGGTGCGCGGCGAGGCCGCCCGGCTGATCCGCCATCACCGGCGCGGCCTCGGCGTCGTCATCGCCCTGTACATCGGCTCGGCCGTGGCGGGGCTCGCCGGTCCGCTGCTGCTCGGAACCCTCATCGACGCCCTCTCCGCGGGCACCACCATGACGTTCGTCGCGCTCGTGTCGCTGGGCATGCTCGGCTTCCTCCTGGTGCAGGCGGTGCTCCGGCGCTACGCGGTCCGTTCGGGCATGGTCTTCGGTGAGCGCGTCTTCGCGCAACTGCGCGAGGACTTCATGCGGGACGTGACGGCGCTTCCGCTGTCCACCGTGGAGAAGGCCGGGACGGGCGATCTCGTGGCCCGCACCACGAACGACATCGACGCCGTGTCCCACACCGTGCGCTTCGGCGTCCCGCAGGTCGTCGTGTCGGTGGTGACCATCCTCCTCACCCTGGGGATCGCCGTCGTCACCTCTCCCGTCCTGTCCCTGGCCCTGCTCGTGGGCCTTCCGCTGCTGTGGGCGGTGACGCGCTGGTACCTCGCGCGCAGCGCCCGGGGCTACATGCGCGAGCGCGAGACGTACGCCGTGGTCAACGGAGCCATCACCGAGACCATCGAGGGTGCGCGGACCGTGGATGCGCTCGGCCTCGGTGCGCTGCGCCGCGAGGAGATCGACGCCGCCCTCACCAAGAGTTTCCAGGCGGAGCGCTACACGCTGTGGCTGCGGTCCATCCTCTTCCCGGCTGCGGACATCGCCTTCTGGCTGCCCGCTGCCGGAGTGCTGCTGTGGGGCGGGTGGCTCGCGGGCCAGGGCATCGTCACCCCGGGTGCGGTCGCCACCGTGGCACTGTTCGCAGTGCGACTGATCGATCCGGTGGATCTGCTCATCATGTGGACCGACGAGATCCAGGTCGGTGCCGCGTCACTCGCCAGGATCGTCGGCATCAAGGACGTGGAACCGGACCGCACGGCCACGGCGGCGGAGCCGGCCGACGACGACATCGTGGTCGCCGGCGCCAGCTACGCCTACCGCCCGGGTCACACTGTGCTGCACGGCGTCGATCTGACCCTGGTGCGCGGGGAACGCCTCGCCGTCGTCGGCCCCTCGGGTGCCGGGAAGTCCACACTGGGGCGCCTGATCGCGGGGATCCACCCGCCGACGTCGGGCACCGTCACGGTGGGAGGCGTGCCCCTCGTGGACCGCCCGCTCGACGACCTGCGCCGCGAGGTGGCTCTCGTCACGCAGGAGCACCACGTGTTCGTGGGATCGGTCTCGGACAACGTACGCCTGGGCCGCGCCGATGCGGCCGACGCCGAGATCGAGGATGCGCTGCGCAGCGTCGGTGCGCTCGACTGGGTCAAGCAGCTGCCCGAGGGGATGGGGACGGAGGTCGGCTCCGGCGCCCACGAACTGACCCCTGCCCAGGCCCAGGAGCTCGCCCTGGCACGGCTGATCCTCGCCGATCCGCACACGCTGGTGCTCGACGAGGCCACGTCCCTGATCGATCCGCAGGCCGCCCGGGACCTCGAGCGTTCGCTGAACGCGGTGCTGGAGGGCCGGACCGTCGTCGCGATCGCCCACCGCCTGCACACGGCGCACGACGCCGACCGGGTGGCCGTCGTGGAGCACGGCCGCATCATCGAACTCGGCTCCCACGAGGAGCTGATCCTTCTGGACGGAGCGTACGCCTCGCTGTGGAACTCGTGGCGGAGCGAGTGAACGCAGGCAACTGACCGAGTGAACTCCCCGCCGGGCTGCAGCGCCGCTGGACTACCGGTCCAGTGGTCTAGTGGTCGAAGAACACCAGGGAGGAATTGATCAGCTCGGCGATCACCTCGGCGTCGTGCGCCCGGCGCAGGGACTCGCGGAAGTTCTCCTTGAAGAGGCTGCGGGCGGTGGTGGCCAGCACTTCGAGGTGCTCGGAGAAGGACTGGGCCGGCGTGGCCATCAGGAGCACGAGGGTGGCCGGTCCGTCCACGGCGCCGAAGTCGATGCTGTAGCCGAAGCGGGTCACCCCCACGGCGATCGAGGTCCGGTTCACGTACTCGCTGCGCGCGTGCGGCAGACCGACGCCCCCGGGCAGTCCCGTGGCCAGCTGGTGCTCGCGTGCGTTGACCTGGCCGAGGAACCCGTCGAGGTCGGAGATACGCCCGGCCCGGTGGAGTCGCCCCGCGAGCTGGGCGGCGGCGTCCTTCCTGGAGTCCGCCTCCATCTCCAGGATCACGAGATCCGGGGTGGTGATCTCGACGTCGTAACGCTCGGGGAACGAATCACTCACTGTGTACCTTTCGAAGCAGGTTCCTCGGGTCCCTCGAGCTGATTCGGCCGGCCGGTCAGTCGAGCGAGGCGTAGGGCGAGAGGACCACTTCGACCCGCTGGAACTCCTTGAGGTCGGAGTAGCCAGCGGTGGCCATCGCACGGCGGAGTGCTCCGACGAGATTGGAGGTGCCGTTGGTGTGGTGGGACGGACCCCAGAGGACCTCCTGCAGCGGACCGACCGAACCGACATCGACGCGGTCGCCGCGCGGCAGCTCCCCGTGGTGGGCCTCCTGGCCCCAGTGCCAGCCCCTGCCGGGCGCCTCCTCGGCGCGCGCCAGGGCCGAGCCGAGCATGACGGCGTCGGCGCCCATGGCGATGGCTTTGACGATGTCCCCACTGGCGCCCATGCCGCCGTCGGCGATGACATGGACGTAGCGCCCCCCGGATTCGTCCAGGTAGTCCCGGCGGGCTCCTGCGACGTCGGCGATGGCCGAGGCCAGTGGCGAGTGGATGCCGAGCGCCCTGCGGGTCGTCGTCGTCGCTCCTCCCCCGAACCCGACAAGGACGCCGGCCGCGCCCGTGCGCATCAGGTGCAGTGCGGGCGTGTATCCGGCGGCCCCGCCGACGATCACGGGGACGTCGAGCTCGTAGATGAACGTCTTCAGGTCCAGGGGCTCCTCGTTCCTGGACACGTGCTCCGCGGAGACAGTGGTGCCGCGGATCACGAAGATGTCCACGCCGGCGGCGAGGACCGTGCGGTAGAACTGCTGGGTGCGCTGCGGGGTGAGCGAGCCGGCGACCGTCACTCCGGCCTCGCGGATCTCCGCGAGGCGGCTCGTGATGAGCTCGGCCCGGATGGGCGCCTCGTAGATCTCCTGCAGGCGACGCGTCGCCGCCGGGCTGAAGTTCTCGGTACCCAGGTCCGCGATCTCGTCCAGGACGGGCTGGGGGTCCTCGTAGCGGGTCCACAGCCCCTCGAGATTCAGCACACCCAGCCCCCCGAGCCTGCCCAGGGCGATCGCCGTGGCCG
This sequence comes from Arthrobacter echini, assembly GCF_004803505.1. Taxonomy (GTDB): domain Bacteria; phylum Actinomycetota; class Actinomycetes; order Actinomycetales; family Micrococcaceae; genus Arthrobacter_D; species Arthrobacter_D echini. Next base: position 52,346 of record NZ_SSWH01000011.1, on the reverse strand, counting down.
GGGACATCACCGAATCCATGGGAGCTGCAATGACCGGCATCTCGAACTGGTAGGCGTCGATCTGCCAGGACACCGAGACGTCGCGCGGATCGCGGGTGCGCCGGGACGGGACCACCGCCACGTCGTCCAGCGAATATGCCCTGCGCCCGCGCTTGGCCAGGCCGATCTCGATCTCGTAAGTCACTGCTCCAGATTAGCCCAGCGCCGGGTGCCGCATCGGCGGCGGCTGCGGTGGAGGCAGCGGGCCCGGCTTACCGGCCCGATCCCGCTCAGGCCTCCGGCAACTGGCTCTCGAACATGCGGTAGTACCGTCCCCGCAGTGCGACGAGCTCGCGGTGCGTACCCGATTCGACGATCCTGCCGTTCTCCAGCATGTACACGATGTCCGCCTTCTCGATCGTGGCGAGCCGGTGACTGATCGCGACGATGGTCCTCGAGCGGTCCGCGAAGAGCTGCGAGAAGATCCGGTTCTCCGCAAGGGCGTCGATGGCCGACGTCGGCTCGTCCATGACGATGAACGGCGCATTCCGGTAGAGGTTCCGTGCCATGGCCAGGCGCTGCCACTGCCCGCCGGAGAGCCCGCTGCCCTTCCGGCCGCGCGGATCCTCCATCCAGTTGCTGACGTAGTTCTCGAACCCGCTGGGCAGCTTCTCGATGAACTCGGCGGCCTCCGCATTCCGGGCGGCCTCGCGGATGCGGTCGTCGTCGCGGGGCCCGTGCACGTCGCCGAAGTAGATGTTGTTCGCGGCGGTCGCGAACTCGTAGCGCAGGAAGTCCTGGGACATCACCGCCAGGTGCTCGTGCCAGTCGTCGATGCGGATCCCGCGCAGATCGCGGCCGTCGAGCAGCACCGCTCCCTCGCTGGGCTGGTAGAGCCCCGCGAGGATCCGCACGAGGGTGGACTTCCCCGCGCCGTTCTCCCCGACGATCGCCACGTGCGTGCCCCGCTCGAACGCCATCGAGATCCCCTTGAGCACTTCCGCCTCGGAACCGGTGTAGGTGAAGTGGATGTCACGGAGCTCGACGGCGGACGGCGCGCCGTCCAGCCGGCCCGTGGCGGTGGTGGACAGCGGGAATTCCATGAACTGCTCGTAGTCCTTGAGATTGGCCAGGTCCTCGTCGATGGAGCTCAGGGACGAGACGAGACTGTTCGCCGTGGTCAGCGCCCGGCTGACGATCTGCTGGATGTAGAGGAACTGGCCCACCGGTTGCGCCCGCGCGACGATCTGGCCCACGACCCACACGAGAGCGAGCAGCTGGGCGCCGTACTGCAGTGCGTCGGCCAGGAGCTGCTTGGGGATGTAGCGCTTCTGGAAGTCGAGCCGGCGCTTCTCGTCGACGTCGCGCAGCTTGGAGCGCAGATTCATCAGATACCGGACGATCCCGTAGAGGCGCATCTCGGCGATGTTCTGCGGCTTCATGAGATTCGCCTCGATCATGCGCCGCTGCCTGCGGGAATCGACCTGGGTGTTCCAGTGCGCTATCTGCTCGCGGGAGAGCTTGAACTGCAGGTAGACGCTGGGGATGATCGCCACCAGGACGATCAGCGCGATCCACCAGCTGACCAGGAGCAGGGCTCCGATCGCGAGGACCACGGACACCAGTTGCGTGAAGATCGCCGCGATCCGATCCAGCACCCGCGCGTAGGAGTCCGAGAAGCGGCGCGCGCGGTCGTAGAGATCAACGGTCTCCTTGTCGTCGTAGCGCCAGAACTCCAGCGCCAGGAAGCGCTCGTACATGCGGTCCCCGACGATGGCGCCGACCCGGAAGCTCAGCACCTGCTGGATGTAGCGGTCCACGCTCGTGAAGGCTCCCCACAGCAGTCCCAGGACCACGGTGATGACCACGTAGACGATGGCCGACCGTCCGGCGTCGGCCTCACCCGCATAGGCGTTCGCGAGCGCCGTCGTCGTGAGGGCCGCGAAGTACGTGGTCACCAGGGGCAGCACCGCGGAGATGAGGGAGCCGCCGATCTTCATGGCGACCGCGCCCGGCGACGCCTTGGCGCTGACCGAGAGCACCTGCCCGACGGCGTGTGCGTACGGGCGGAGCCGGAGCTTGCGGCGGGCGGTGGCCTCGGGTTGGGTGAGTCCGCTCATGGCACACCTCCTTGTACGAGGACGTGTCTCACGAGCGTGCGGGGATGATTACTTGGAGCCGTAGTTGGGTGCCTCTACTGTCATCTGGATGTCGTGCGGGTGGGATTCCTTCAGGCCCGCGGCCGTGATGCGCACGAACTTGCCCTTGGCCTTGAGCTCGGGGATGGTGCGCGCGCCGGTGTAGAACATGGTCTGGCGCAGGCCGCCGACGAGCTGGTGGGCCACGGAGGCCAGCGGCCCGCGGTAGGCCACGCGCCCCTCGATGCCCTCGGGGATCAGCTTGTCGTCCCCGGCGACGTCGGCCTGGAAGTAACGGTCCTTGGAGTACGAGGTGTTCTTGCCCCGCGTCTGCATGGCACCGAGTGAGCCCATGCCGCGGTAGGTCTTGAACTGCTTCCCGTTGACGAAGACCAGCTCGCCCGGAGCCTCGGCCGATCCGGCCAGGAGGGACCCGAGCATCACGGTGTCGGCGCCTGCGACGAGGGCCTTGCCGATGTCCCCGGAGTACTGGAGCCCGCCGTCGGCGATCACCGGCACGCCAGCGGGGATGGCGGCCTTCGCGGACTCGTAGATCGCGGTGATCTGCGGGACACCCACGCCCGCCACGACGCGCGTGGTGCAGATGGAGCCCGGACCCACGCCCACCTTGATGCCGTCGGCGCCGGCGTCGATCAGCGCCTGTGCTCCTGCACGGGTGGCTGCCTGCCCGCCGATGATGTCGACGTGCGCTGCGGACTTCTCGCCCTTGAGGCGGGCGATCATCTCGAGGACGCCCGCGCTGTGCCCGTTGGCGGTATCGACGAAGAGGGCGTCCACACCGGCCTCGACCAGCGTCATGGCGCGCTCCCAGCCGTCGCCGAAGAAGCCCATGGCGGCCCCGACGCGGAGGCGCCCGTCGTCGTCCTTCGTCGAGAGCGGGTACTGCTCGGCCTTCGTGAAGTCCTTGACGGTGATCAGGCCGCGCAGGAGTCCCTCACCGTCCACGAGGGGGAGCTTCTCGATCTTGTTGGCCGCGAGGAGGCCGATGGCGTCGTCACCGCTGATACCCACCTGCCCGGTGATCAGCGGCATCGGCGTCATGACGGTGTGGACGAGTGTGCGGGGGAAGTCACTCTCGAGCACGAAGCGGGTGTCCCGGTTGGTGACGATGCCGAGGAGGCGGCCGTCGTCGTCGACCACGGGCAGGCCCGAGACGCGGTAGTGGCCGCACAGGGCGTCGAGCTCCTGGAGGGTGGCGTCGGGGCCGATGGTGAGCGGATTGGAGATCATGCCGGACTCGCTGCGCTTCACGCGGTCCACCTGGTCGGCCTGATCCTGGATCGAAAGGTTACGGTGGATGACGCCGAGCCCGCCCTGGCGCGCCATGGCCACGGCCATCCGCGACTCCGTCACGGTGTCCATCGCCGAGGACACCAGAGGAGTCCTGACGGTGATGCGCCGGGAGACGCGCGACGACGTGTCCGCCTCCGAGGGGATGACGTCGGTGTGTCCGGGCAGCAGCAGAACGTCGTCATACGTCAGACCGACGAATCCGAAAGGATCGTGGGTCTCGTTCTCGCCGAACTGCTCGCTCACTGCTGCGCCTCTTTCGATGGAGCCCGATCTGGGGAGGTGGTGCCCGATCCGGGTCGGTGGGGCCTGCGGCGCACTGCAGCCCGCCGGCCGTTTCATAGTAGAACGTCGGGCGGGGCCGCCCTATTTCCGCCGGTCCTCCGTGCCCCCGCAGAACCACGTACTCTAGAGAGGAGTATCTCCCGGCGGATACCCGGGACCATCCGAGCCCGATCGCCGGGTCCGCCGGCCTCGACGCCACACCGCTCGAGAGCCCCTGGCCCGCGTCGGCTCACCAACGAGAGAATTCTGATCTGTGAATAAACGACCTGCTGCACTGAAAGCACCACGGGAACTGGCCAAGGGAGCCATGCGCATCGTCGCACTCGGTGGGATCGGTGAGATCGGCAGAAACATGACCGTCTTCGAATTCGACGGCAAATTGCTGATCGTCGATTGCGGCGTCCTGTTCCCCGAGGACCACCAGCCCGGCATCAACGTCATCCTCCCCGATTTCTCCTACATCCGCGAGCGCCTCGACGACGTCGTCGCCGTGGTCCTGACCCACGGTCACGAGGATCACATCGGGGGCATCCCCTATCTCCTGAGGGAACGCGCGGACATCCCCCTGATCGGATCGCGGCTCACGCTGGCGTTCATCGAGGCGAAGCTCAAGGAGCACCGCATCACGCCGAAGACCATCCAGGTCAAGGAGGGCGACCGGCGCACCATCGAGGGCTTCGACCTGGAGTTCGTCGCCGTCAACCACTCCATCCCCGACAGCCTCGCCGTCGCCATCCGCACCGCGGCCGGCATGGTGCTGCACACGGGCGACTTCAAGATGGACCAGTTCCCCCTGGACCGGCGCATCACCGACCTCGGTGCCTTCGCACGTCTCGGCGCAGAGGGTGTGGACCTGTTCCTCACGGACTCGACGAACGCGGATGTCCCGGGTTTCACCACCTCGGAGAAGGACCTGGCCCCGGCCATCGACGCCGTGTTCCGTACGGCTCCGCGCCGCATCATCGTCTCGAGCTTCGCGAGCCACATCCACCGCATCCAGCAGATCATCGACACCGCGCACCGGCACAAGCGCAAGGTCGCGTTCGTGGGGCGGTCGATGGTGCGCAACATGACCATCGCCGCGGACCTGGGCTACCTGAACATCCCGCAGGGACTCCTCGTCGATTTCAGGAAGCTCGAGCGCAGCGACGACCACAAGGTGGTCCTCATCTGCACCGGCTCGCAGGGTGAGCCGATGGCAGCCCTGTCCCGGATGGCGAACAAGGACCATGCCATCCGGATCGCCGAGGGCGACACGGTGCTGCTGGCCAGTTCGCTGATCCCCGGCAACGAGAATGCCATCTACGGCATCATCAATGCGCTGACCGAGATCGGTGCGAACGTGGTGCACAAGGGCAACGCGAAGGTGCACGTCTCCGGGCATGCCAGCGCTGGCGAGCTTGCATACTGCTACAACATCGTCAAGCCCCGCAACGTGATGCCCGTGCACGGCGAGTGGCGGCACCTGCGCGCCAACTCGGAGATCGCCGTCTCCACCGGCGTCGATCCGCGCAACGTGGTCATCGCCCAGGACGGCGTGACCGTGGATCTGGCCCGCGGGCGCGCGACGCTCTCGGGCAAGGTGGATGCCGGTCTCGTGTTCGTCGACGGCGACAGCGTGGGTGGCATCACCGAGGAGGATCTGCGCGAGCGCCGCCGCCTGGCGGAGGAGGGCGTGGTCACGGTCCTGGCGATCATCGATCCTGACAACGGGGACATCGTCGAGCCGCCCGAGTTCTTCACCAAGGGCTTCTCCTGCTCGAACGAGGATCTGGATAAGGCCGGTGCCGCCGTCGAGAAGGCGCTGCGGGATGCGTCCTCGAATCGCCAGGGCGGCCGCAAGCAGGATCCGGAGGAGATCATCGAGCGGGCCACGGCCACCTGGATGCGCCGGTTCTACAATCGCCAGCCGGTGGTCACGGCGATCGTCGTCGACGCCTGACCCCCGGATCCCCCTGAACGCCCGTACTACCGGTGCCCCTCATCGAGGAGCACCGGTAGTACTGTTCTTCCGAGGACACGTCCGCGCCCCTTCGCCGGCGCCGGTCGATCAGCTGGATACGGGGGTATGTCAATGGCTCGACGGCTCTTCGGTGAGATCTCGCCGCTGACCTATCGGATCGCCATGGAACGGATGATCCTGCTGCGGCATCTGAGGAACCTCCGGCGCGGGAAGCAGCTCTCCAGCCGCCGCTTGCCCGAGCCACTGCCTGTCACGGTGTATCGGCACACGTCGCTGATCCGGCGCAAGCTCGGCAACGTGGACACGGAGCTGCAGGACAACAAAGCCGTCAGTCTGGGGCTGACGGCACCGAAGATCGACGGGATCGTCATCGCTCCCGGAGAACGCTTCTCCTTCTGGCACCTGGCCGGCCGGTGCTCCGTCAGGGAGGGGTACCGGGAGGGTATGACGATCAGCAACGGTAAGCCGGCGCGCGGAGTGGGCGGAGGGATGTGTCAGTTCACCAACCTGCTGCACTGGATGGTGCTGCACAGTCCGCTCACCGTGGTGGAGCATCACCACCACAACGGTCTCGATCTGTTCCCGGACTTCAATCGTCAGATTCCCTGGGGAACCGGCACCTCGATCGCCTTCAACTACCTCGACTACCAGGTGGAGAATCGAACGCCGTACACCTTCCAGTTCCGGACCTGGACCACGGACGAGCATCTCCGCGGGGAGCTGCGGGCCGACGCCGAGTTACCCATGAAGTTCCACATCCGGGAGCGTGACGCCTACTTCTACGAGAAGGACGGCGAGGTGTTCCGCCACAATCGTGTGTACCGTATCGAGCGCGACAAGCGGACCGGCGAGGAGGTTGCGGAGACCATGATCATGGAGAACGAGGGGCGGATCGCCTACGACCGGTCCCTGGTCCGTGCTGAGATCCTCCCCGCGAGGCCGGAGAGCACGCCGGTCTCCTGACTCCGGGTCCGGGCCTCGGTCTGGGCAGCGCGTCGTCGATCCCACACCTCGGGCCCCAACAGTGGGCAGGACCGGCCCCTCCCACTATTCGGACAGCGTCATTGGGATCGACGACGACACCGGCACGCAGATCCCCTCCGCTCCCACGACTCGAGCACCACCAGTGGGATCGGCGCCGACGGACGTGGTCCAGACATCCCTCACCCTCGACATCGTGCTTCGACGCCCAAGCCCAGCGTCCACACCGTGGCACCCGTCCCTGCGATCCCACTACTCAAGCCCCAACAGTGGGCAGGACCGGCCCCTCCCACTATTCGGACAGCGTCATTGGGATCGACGACGACATCGGCACGCAGATCCCCTCCGCTCCCACGACTCGAGCACCACCAGTGGGATCGACGACAACGCGGACGCGCTGATTTGCCCCGCTCCCACGACTCGAGCACCACCAGTGGGATCGGCGCGAGCACAACGCCACCACTATGCGTCATCCCACGACCGACCCCTCAACCAGGCGTCGATGAAGCCTGGAAGTCACCAGTACGCGGCCCCTTCCCACCGGTCGGCATCACCACGGGGATCAAGCGCAGCTCCGACGACGACGGGCACGGTGCTGCACCACTCGTCCTGAACGTCCTGCCTCGACGCCCGCAGCTCGGCATTCACGCAAGGGAACCGGTCCCGACAATCCCACTACCTAAATACCAGGAGTGGGCAGGACCGGCCCCTCCCACTACTCGAGGACCACCCATTGGGATCGACGACGCCGCCGGCCAGCAGATCCCCTCCGCTCCCACTACTCGAGCACCACCAGTGGGATCGACGACGACACCGACCCGCTGATCCGCCCCGCTCCCACTACTCGGGCCCCAACAGTGGGCAGGACCGCCCCCCTCCCACGACTCGAGCACCACCACTGGGATCGGCGACGACGCGGACCCGCTGATCCGCCCCGCTCCCACTATTCGGACAGCGTCATTGGGATCGACGACGACGCCGGCCAGCAGATCCCCTCCGCTCCCACGACTCGGCCGCTACCAGTGGGATCGGCCAGGAGCTCGCTGAAGACGGCCCTGAAGACAACAGCACCCCGGCTCCGAGGAACCGGGGTGCTGCCTGGATCTAACTACGCGGGACGAACCCGGGCGTCCTAGTGCGAGTGGCCGTGGCCCTCATCGTCGGATTCCTCGGGCTTCTCGACCACGAGGGTTTCCGTGGTGAGTACCAGCGCCGCGATGGAGGCGGCGTTGCGCAGAGCGGAGCGCGTGACCTTCACCGGGTCGATGATGCCGGCGTCCACGAGGTTCTCGTACTCGCCGGTCGCGGCGTTGAAGCCGTGACCGACCTCGAGATCGGAGACCCGGGAGACGACGACATAGCCCTCGTGGCCGGCGTTCTCCGCGATCCAGCGCAGTGGCTGGGCGAGCGCGCGACGTACGAGACCGATGGCCGTCGCGGCGTCGCCCTCGAGTGCGAGGACGTCGGAATCGGTGTCCAGCGCCTTGCCGGCGTGGACCAGAGCGGACCCGCCGCCTGCGACGATGCCCTCTTCGAGTGCTGCGCGCGTCGACGACACGGCGTCCTCGATGCGGTGCTTCTTCTCCTTGAGCTCCACCTCGGTGGCAGCGCCGACCTTGATGACGCCGATGCCTCCGGCGAGCTTCGCCAGACGCTCCTGGAGCTTTTCGCGGTCCCAGTCGGAATCGGTGCGCTCCACCTCGGCGCGGATCTGCGCCACACGGTCGGCGACGTCGGACTCGCTGCCCGTGCCGTCCACGATCGTGGTGGCGTCCTTGGTGACGGTGATCCGGCGAGCCGAACCCAGTACCTCGAGACCCACCTGGTCCAGCTTCAGACCGAGATCGGGCGAGACGACCTGCGCGCCCGTGAGCGTCGCGATGTCCTGCATCATGGCCTTACGGCGGTCACCGAAGCCAGGGGCCTTGACGGCGATGACGTTCAGGGTGCCGCGGATCTTGTTGACCACGAGGGTGGACAGTGCTTCGCCCTCGATGTCCTCGGCGATGATGAACAGCGGCTTGCCGGCCTGCAGCGCCTTCTCGAGCAGCGGCAGGAACTCCTGCAGCGAGGAGATCTTGCCGGAGTTGATGAGGATCAGCGCGTCCTCGAGGACGGCTTCCTGGCGCTCGGCGTCGGTCACGAAGTACGGCGAGAGGTAGCCCTTGTCGAACTGCATGCCCTCGGTGAGGACGAGCTCGGTCTGCGTGGTGGAGGACTCCTCGATGGTGATCACACCGTCCTTGCCGACCTTCTCGAAGGCCTCCGCCAGGAGATCGCCCACCTCGGTGCTCTGGGCGGAGATCGACGCGACGTTGGCCGTCTGCTGACCGACGACCTCGCGGGCGTTCTCCAGCAGGCGCTGGGCGACGGCCTCGACCGACACCTCGATGCCGTGCTTGAGCTGACCCGGGGCAGCACCGGCTGCCACGTTGCGCAGGCCCTCCTTGACCAGTGCCTGCGCCAGGACAGTTGCCGTGGTGGTGCCGTCACCGGCGACGTCGTTCGTCTTGGTCGCCACTTCCTTGGCCAGCTGCGCGCCGAGGTTCTCGTACGGGTCGTCGAGCTCGACCTCGCGGGCGATCGTGACGCCGTCGTTCGTGATGGTGGGAGCGCCCCACTGCTTGTCGAGCACGACGTTGCGTCCACGCGGACCGAGCGTCACCTTGACGGTGTCGGCGAGCTTGTCCACGCCGGCCTCGAGGGCACGGCGGGCGGCGTCGTTGAATTCCAACTGCTTTGCCATTGTTGATTCCTTTCAGGCTTGTGCAGCAAGAAAAACCCCGGCCACTGCGGCCGGGGCTTTCCTCATGGGTACTACTTGACGACGACGGCGAGAACGTCGCGGGCGGAGAGCACGAGGTACTCCTCGCCGCCGTTCTTGACCTCGGTTCCGCCGTACTTCGAGTAGATGACGACGTCGCCCTCGGAGACGTCGATGGGAACGCGGTTGCCGTTGTCATCGATGCGGCCCGGTCCCACGGCTACGACCTCGCCCTCCTGGGGCTTCTCCTTGGCCGTGTCCGGGATGACGAGACCTGAAGCAGTGGTCTGCTCGGCTTCGAGGGGGCGGACCACAATGCGATCCTCAAGGGGCTTGATAGAGACCGACACTCGGGCTCTCCTTTGCGTTCGATTCCAATGGATTGAAGGCCTTCGGGCTGGGCGCATACCGTCGTCGCGGTGCCGGTGAACGCGTCCCTCGCAGGCTGGCACCCACACGGAGCGAGTGCCAACTCCGACTGTATGCAACGGCTGGCACTCGGTCAAGGTGAGTGCCAACCGCCATCAGGCCCGACGACGGCGCACCAGGCCACCGCGGCGAAATACGTCATGATTCGTTTGCGTATTCCACCGCGCGCCTCTAGGTTCGAAGAAGTAAGGATCCCCTTACCTCGACCACCGGCCTCTCCGGCCCTTCTCCCTGGAGTCCTCCCATGGCCCATCTGCGCCCCACCGTCCTTGCCACCGCAGCCGCTGCAACCCTGGCCCTGTCCGCCTGCGGTGCCGGCGCGGATACCGCCGACGACGCTGCCGGCACCGCCTCCGCGGCGACCGTCAGTGTCGAACACGCCCAGGGCACCACGGAGGTACCGACGGAACCCGAGACGGTCTTCACCTTCGACCTCGGAGCCCTCGACACCCTCGATGCGCTCGGCGTGGAGGTCACCGGCGTCCCGCAGGGCACCCTTCCCGATCAGCTCTCGGACTACGACGGCGGCGACATCACCAATATCGGCTCCATGCTGGAACCCGACTTCGAGGCCATCGCCGCAGCGGAACCAGATCTGATCATCATCTCCGGCCGCGTCGCGGACTCCTACGACGAGCTCTCCGACATCGCCCCGACGATCGATCTGAGCGTGGACCCCGCTGCCCCGATGGAGAGCTTCGAGGACAACACCGAGTCGCTCGGTCGCATCTTCGGCGTCGAGGACGAGGTGACGGACCGCCTCGCAGCGCTCGAGAGCAAGATCGAAGCCACCAGGGAGGACGCCGCCTCGGCCGGGGATGCTCTCATCGTATTGACGAGCGCCGGCGAGGTCACCGCGTATGGAGCGGGTTCCCGCTTCGGTCTGATCCACGATGTCCTCGGGGTCACCCCCGCGGCCGACATCGCATCCGAGGGTCCTCACGGCGAGGCCGTGTCCTTCGAGTACATCGCGGACGTCGACCCGGCCCACCTGTTCGTGATCGACCGCGACGCCGCCATCGGCGACGCCGGCGCCGCAGCCTCCGCCGTCCTCGACAACGACCTCGTCAACGGCACCGAAGCTGCACAGAACGACGCCGTGACGTACCTCGACGCGGCGAGCTGGTACCTGATCGGCTACGGCCTCAACAACCTGGACGCGATGATCTCCGCCGTCGACGAGGCCGTCGCGGCGTAGTCCGCCACGGCGGACAACCGGCTGCCGGGATCGTCATGCCAGCTCTCCTCCACCGACCGCAGCGGTCACTGCAGCACCACCGCGCCAACCGACCGGCCGCCCTGTGGCTGGCGGGCGGCGCGGTGCTGCTGCTCGCCGTCGTCAGCCTGTTCATCGGCGTCTCCGCCGTCTCTCCGGCTGACCTGTTCTCCGGTGACCGGGACGCCTGGACGACCCTCCTGGTGAGCCGGGTCCCGCGTACGGTCGCGGTCGTCCTCGCCGGCGTCGCCCTGAGTATCGCCGGGTTCATCATGCAGCTCATGGCCCGCAACCGGTTCGTCGAACCCTCGACGGTCGGGACGGTGGAGTCCGCGACGGCGGGCATCCTCGTGGCGACGCTGTTCCTGCCCGGCGCCCCGATCGTGGTCAAGATGCTCATCGCCGCGGTCTTCGCGATGCTCGGCACGTCCCTCTTCCTGACCGTCCTGCGCCGTATCCCGCTGCGCACCACCCTGCTCGTCCCGCTCGTGGGCATCATGCTCGGTGGCGTCATCGCGGCGGTGACCACGTTCTTCGCCTACCGCTTCGATCTGCTGCAGACCCTCAACACGTGGATGATCGGCGACTTCTCCGGTCTGATCCGCGGCAGGTACGAGCTGCTCTGGATCGTGGCGGTGCTGGCCGTGGTCGGCTACATCTCCGCCGACCGCTTCACCGTCGCAGGCATGGGTGAGGAGTTCACCACCAATCTCGGTCTGAGCTACCGGAACACCATGAACCTGGGCCTGGTGCTCGTGAGCCTCATCAGCGCCGTCGTCGTCGTGGTGGTGGGCGCCATCCCCTTCCTCGGACTGATCATTCCCAATCTGGTGTCGCTGCTCATCGGCGACAACGTACGCCGGGCCGTTCCCTGGATCGCCGTCGTCGGCGCCGGGTTCGTCCTGGCCTGCGACATCATCGGCCGCGTCATCCGTTTCCCCTTCGAGGTACCGGTCGGCGTGATCGTCTCCGTCGTGGGCAGCGCGCTGTTCATCACCCTGCTCGTACGGAGGAACGCCGGTGCGCAGTAGATCCAGCACCCTGCCCATGGCACTCACGCAGTCCGTGAGGAAACCGGTAAGGTCCGTCCCGCCGTCGGTCTGGCTGGTGATCCTCGGAGTAGCCGCACTCGCGCTGATCATCGCCTTCATGGTCGTCGGCATCGAGGGAAGTCCCGCCTACGTGCTGCCCAGGCGCCTGAATCGCGTCGGGGCCATGGTGCTCGTCGCGATCGCGGTTGCCGTCTCCACGATCCTCTTCCAGACGGTGACGGGAAACCGGATCCTCACGCCGTCGATCATGGGACTCGATGCGCTCTACATCCTGATCCAGACCGCCCTGGTCTTCCTTCTCGGGGGCCAGGCGCTGCTCTCCCTGGGATCTCCCCTGCGGTTCGTCATCGAGGTAGCCCTCATGATCGGCTTCTCCTGGCTGCTCTACAGGTGGCTGTTCCTGGGAAGCGGCCGCAGCCTGCACCTGCTCCTGTTGGTGGGCATCGTGTTCGGGGTGTTCTTCCGCGGGGTCTCCACGCTGCTGCAGCGCCTCATGGACCCGAGCGAATTCATCATTCTGCAGGGCCTGTTCTTCGCGAGCTTCAACCGCGTGGACCCGACACTGCTGCTCCTCTCGGCCGTCGTGGTCGCAGGGCTGTGCATACCGGCGTGGCGACTGCGGCACCGCCTCGACGTGCTGGCACTGGGCCGCGACTCCGCGGTGAGTCTCGGCATCGACTACCGGCGCACGGTCACCCTCGTCCTCGTGATCTGCTCGGTCCTGGTGGCCGTCTCGACCGCACTGGTAGGACCCGTGACCTTCTTCGGGCTCCTGGTCTCCGCCCTGGCGTACCAGCTCTGCAACCGGTTCCACCACGCGGCCGTCCTTCCCATCGCGGTGCTCCTGGGCATCGTCGCGCTCGTCGGCGGCCAGCTCGTCCTCGAACAGGTCTTCGAGTTCGATACCGCGCTGAGCATCGTCATCGAGTTCGTCGGTGGCATCGTCTTCCTCGTCCTCCTCCTGAAAGGCCGTGTCCGATGATCAGCATCGACCATGTCACCAAACGCTACGGAGCCACCACGGTGGTCGACGACGTCAGCTGCCGCCTGCCCGGTGGTGGTGTGACCTCGATCATCGGGCCCAACGGTGCGGGCAAGTCGACGCTCCTGTCGATGATGAGCAGGCTCCTTCTCCCGGATGCAGGGCGCATCGAGGTGGCAGGACTCGATGTCGGCACCACCGCCGGCCAGAAACTGGCGAGGACCCTGTCGATCCTGCGGCAGGAGAACCAGCTCACCATCCGTCTCTCCGTGCGGGACCTCGTCGGGTTCGGCCGCTTCCCGCACAACAACGGCCGCCCCACACCCGAGGACCGCGACCACATCGAGCGCTCGCTGGACTACCTGGACCTGACCGACCTCGGCGACCGGTTCGTCGACGAGCTCTCCGGCGGCCAGCGGCAGCGGGCGTTCATCGCCATGGTCCTCGCGCAGGACACCGACTACATCCTGCTCGACGAGCCACTGAACAATCTCGATATGAGGCATTCCGTGGACATGATGCGCCTGCTGCGGGGCCTGGCGGACGACCTCGGGAAGACCGTGGTGCTCGTGATCCACGACGTGAACTTCGCCTCCTGCTACTCCGACGAGATCCTGGCCATGCGCGAGGGCGCACTGATCCACCAGGGCACGCCGGAGCAGATCATGACGCCGGAGGTGCTCCACGACATCTACGACGTCGACATCCAGGTGGAGCAGATCCGCGGCAACCGGATCGGTGTCTACTTCGCCTAGGCTGGCCCGATGTCATCGGAGAACATCGCGGCCGTCCTCAGCCCCGAGGGCTGGGCGCTGCTGAACTCACTCGGGCCGTACGACGAGTCCGGCAGCCTGCGACTCACCGAACAGCTCCGGAAGGCCGGGCACGCACCCGAGGTCATCGCCGCAGCCCTCACCCAGTCACGGCTCCGGGCGAAGGCGGCGGCCAAGTTCGGCCCGTTAGCCGAACGGATGGTGTTCACCGAAGCGGGCCTGGAGCAGGCCACCCGGCTCCAGGTGGCCGCCCGTCATGCGCGTCGCTTCGTCGACGCCGGGCTCCTGCGGATCGCCGATCTGGGCTGCGGCCTCGGCGCCGACAGCATGGCCCTGGCCACTCTCGACCGCGAGGTCACCGCCGTCGAACTCGACGAGACGACGGCCGCGGCGGCGACCCTGAATCTGCTGCCCTTCCCCAACGCGCGCGTGGTGAACGCCGACGCCGGCGCGGTGGACGTGTCCGAGTACGACGGCGTATGGCTGGACCCGGCACGGCGGAGGACGACGTCGTCGGGCACCTCCCGCCTCTTCGACCCCGAGGCCTTCTCGCCGCCGCTGTCCTTCGTGCAGGAGCTGGCCGGTACCGGCACACCCGTGGGCGTGAAGCTGGGTCCGGGCACGCCGCACGAGTCGATCCCCGCGGACTGCGAGGCGCAGTGGGTCTCGGTGGACGGTGTCGTCACCGAGGTGGCGCTGTGGTTCAACGCCCTGCGCCGCGAGGGCGTCCGCCGCGCCGCCCTGGTACTCGGCCCCCCGGGCGCGGCGGAGATGGTGTCGTCCGCCGACTTCGGAGACGGCCCGACGGCGGCGATCGGCGAACCGGAGGGCTATCTCTACGAGCCCGACGGCGCCGTCATCCGCGCCGAACTCGTCGCCGATCTCGCGGCGCAGCTCGACGGACACCTGCTGGACCCGAGGATCGCCTACATCTGCGCACCCTCGTACACGGCTACTCCGTTCGCCCGTGCCTACAGGATCCTCGAGGTGCGCCCCTTCAACCTCAAGGCCCTGAAGGCGTGGGTCCGCGCACAAGGGGTCGGGGTCCTCGACATCAAGAAGCGCGGCATCCCGCTCACGCCGGAGGAGGTGCGGGGCAAACTCCTGGCGGGACCGGGCAAGGGCCGAAGGAGGGCCACACTCGTGCTGACCCGAGTGGGGGACGAGCGGCTCGCGATCGTGGTCGAGCCCGTTCCTGCCGATTAGCCCGGCCTGCTGGGTCGCCCGGCCTGCTGGGTCGCCGGGCCACACATTCGCAGAGCCCGCAACACGCGGGGTCGATGTGCGGCTCCTGCAAGCCTGTTCGTAGACTCGAAGCAGACACGCAGGGATCAGATCAACGGAAGGCAGGTCCATGGCGGACACCACGAAGGACACGACAGCGCGGCACGGCGTCCTCTTCGACGTCGACGGCACACTCGTCGATTCCAACTATCTGCACACGATCGCGTGGTGGCAGTCCTTCCGCCGGTTCGGTCACGACGTCGCGATGGCCGAGATCCACCGGGCCATCGGCATGGGCGGGGACAAGCTCGTGGCGCACCTGCTGGGCGAGGACCGGGATGCCGACCAGGACGCCGAGATCGACTCCACGCACGGGGCCATCTTCTCCTCGTTCTGGCCTTCCCTGCGTGCTTTCGAGGGCGCCACCGAGCTCGTGCGCCGCTGCGCCGACGACGGCCTCGTCGTCGTCCTCGCCTCCTCGGCCTCCCAGGACGACCTCGACGCGAATCGCGCCGTCATCGACGCCGACGAGGCCATCACCGCCGCCACCACCACCGACGACGCCGAGAACAGCAAGCCCGCACCCGACATCCTCCAGGCCGCGCTCGACGCCGGCGGACTGGACGCGGCGAACGTCGTCTTCGTCGGCGATGCGGTCTGGGACGTCATCGCCGCCTCCGAGCTCGGCATCCCGACCATCGCGCTCGCCTCCGGTGGAACGAGTGAGGCCGAGCTCCGTGACGCCGGCGCCGTCGAGGTGTACAAGGACATCCGGGCTCTGCTCGACGGGTTCGACGACGGCGCCCTGCACGCACTGACGTCCCCGAGCGAAGCCGCCTGACCCGGCACGAGCGGCAATCTGCACAATCAGCAGTCGGCACGAGCAGCAGCATGCGCAGTCGGTAGTCAACGCGAGAAGCAGGAGCCGGGCGGGTCGATGGGCAGGAAACAGACCGGATCACGCGGCACACCGGCCCTCGCCGCGCTGACCGCGGCGCAGGTGCCCTTCACCGAACGGCCGTATACGCACGAGGAGGGTGCGCCGTCCTACGGTCTCGAAGCCGCCGCGGCGCTCGGCGTCGACCCTGTCCGCGTCTTCAAGACCCTGATGACCAGCGTGGACGGAGCACTGGCGTGCGCCGTCGTGCCCGTCGACGGGTCGCTCGACCTGAAGGCCCTCGCCGCCGTGCTCGGCGGACGGAAGGCCGCGCTGGCCGATCCCGCGGTGGCCGAGCGTCGGACGGGCTACGTGCTCGGCGGGATCTCCCCCATCGGGCAGCGCCAGCGCTCCCCCGTCGTCGTCGACGTGTCCGTCCTCGACCATGCCACGGTCCTCGTCTCCGGCGGCCGGCGGGGCCTGGACATCGAACTCGCACCCACGGATCTGCTCGCCGTCACCGGTGCGCGGCTCGCGGCGATCGCCGGTCCATAGCGGGCGCGGGCCGCGGGGTAGGGTGACCGGCGTGAAGCTCACCGAAGGGACCCTCCCACCGCTCGCCGAAGCCCTCGCGCTCTACGACGCCGTCGGCTGGAGCGCCTACACGCGCGATCCGGGTCGTCTCCAGCGCAGCCTCGCCGGCTCGCATCTCGTGCTGACGGTGCGCGACGACGACGGCTCACTGCTGGGGCTGGCGAGGACGGTCTCCGACGACGAGTCCGTCTGCTACCTCCAGGACATCCTCGTGCACCCCGACGCCAGGCGCCGCGGCGTGGGCCGGGCGCTGGTCCTCCATGTGCAGGAGCGCTACCGCCACTGCATGTTCATCGCCCTGAGCACCGATGCCGACTCGACGGCCGATGCCGCCCTGTCCCACCCGTTCTATCGGTCCCTGGGCTTCAGTCCCCACCCGGAGCTGGGACTGGCCGCTTTCGGCTACCGGCCCTGACGCTGCACGGTACTACCCGGGCGCTGAAGGATCCTCGCGCCAGGAGTCGCCGATCTGCACGGCCCGGCCCGAGACGGTCACTCCACCGGCTTCGGGGATCGCCACGGTGATGACCGAGGGCCGCCCGACGTCGGACCCCTGGTGCACCGTGAGCACCGCGGGTGACGTGAGCTCGCCGCGGTCCCGGAGGTACGCCCCGAGGGCTGCCGCGGCGGATCCGGTCGCGGGATCCTCGCGGACACCACCGGGCGGGAACGGATTGCGAGCCTCGAAGACCTCCGGCGCGAGCCGGTGGACGACGGCGATGGTCGCGCCCCAGCCCTGCTCGGCCATGAAAGTCTTGAGCCCGTCGTAGTCGTAGTCGAGGGCGTGAAGCACGGCGGAGCTCTGCACGGGCACGATCGGATGGACATTGCCGGCGAAGGCGAGCATCACCGGCAGTCCGGTGGACAGGTCTGCTTCGTCCAGCCGCAGGTGCCTGAGCAGGTCGGCCCGGACGGCGTCGTCGATCTCCCCCACCCACGGCTCGACCGTGACGAGCGAGGCGACCAGACCGTCCCCGATCCGCTCCGTCGTGAGCTCGAGCTGCCCCGCCGGTGTGGCCAGGATAAGGGTCCCGGGCCCCTCGCGTTCGGCGAGCGCGACGCCGGTGGCGATGGTGGC
Organism: Arthrobacter echini; assembly: GCF_004803505.1. Lineage (GTDB taxonomy): Bacteria > Actinomycetota > Actinomycetes > Actinomycetales > Micrococcaceae > Arthrobacter_D > Arthrobacter_D echini. The sequence goes on along the minus strand of NZ_SSWH01000011.1, from coordinate 34,700 downwards.
GTGCCCGCAGAACGGAATCTCGGATTCGGGTGCGAAATAGCGGACCGAGGCGTGGCCGGGACTCCGGTCGGTGAGGAACGCACTCTCGGCGTACCCGAGATCGGCGGCGATGGCCTGCATCCGGGCCGGCGTGAGCGGTCCGGCGTCGAGGACCACACCGGCGGGGTTGCCGCCGTCGGGGGTGTCGGTGAACGCTGTGTAGAGGAGGATCTCCATGCGGAGATGCTACCGGCGTCAGTCCGCAGGTCCGGAGCTCTCCAGCAGGGCCGGATCTCCGGGCCTGGTATTGGTCCTCCGGTTGATCAGCCATGTGATGAACCAGAGCACCACGCCGATGAGCATGAGGCCGCCGGCAATCTGGTACTGGATGACGTCGCGTCCCACCCAGGGTCCGGCGAGGAACGCGCACAGGATGGCAGCGACGATCGGCATGGGCCCTGGCGAGGTGAAGAAGACCTTCCTGTTCGGGTCGCGCTTGCGCCGCAGCACCACGCAGGCGATGTTCACCACCGTGAAGACGCACAGGAGCAAAAAGGCCGTGGTACCCGAGAGATTGGCCACGATGTTGCTGTCCGGATCGCTCGTGACGTAGATGATCAGGCCGAGGGCGAGCACGGTGGAGAAGGCGATGCCGGCCCAGGGTGTCAGCCGCACCGGCAGGACCCTCCCGAGCGGGCGGGGCAGGATCCCCTGCCGGGCCATCCCGTAGATCAGCCGGCTGGCCATGAGCATATTGATCAGGGCCGTGTTGGCCACGGCGAAGACCGCCAGGAACGGGAAGATCCGCTCGATCGGGAAGCCCGGGGAGCCCTTCTGCACCACCTCGAGCAGTGCGGCACCCTCGGACTCACGGATGCTCTCCAGCTCGGTGGGGCTCAGCACCGTGACCACGGAGATGGCGACCAGCATGTAGAAGACGACGGCGATCCCGAGTCCCGTCAGCATGGTGCGTGGGAAGATCCGCTCGGGGTTCTGGGTCTCCTCCACCATGTTGACCGAGTCCTCGAAGCCGACCATCGCGAAGAAGGCGATGGAGGTCGCGGCGGTCACCGCGAGGAACAGGCCCTTGTCCTGTTGGTCCGAGAACACGAAGATCTCGCCGATGTTGCCGTTGCCCTGCGCCATCGCGTAGAAGCCGACACCGATCACGATGCACAGTGCCGTCATCTCGACCAGCGTCAGCACCACGTTGAACTTGACGCTCTCCCCGACGCCGCGCAGATTGATGACGGCGAGCAGCAGCATGAAACCCAGCGCCACAAGGGTGATCACGCCCTGCCCGGGCGCGTCCAGCCAGCCGTTGACCTCGAGCCCGCCGAAGAAGTTCTGGGCCAGGACGTTCGCCGACGTGGACGCGCTGGTGATCCCGGAGCACACCACGGCGAACGCGACCAGGAACGTGACGAAGTGGATGCCGAATGCCTTGTGCGTGTACAGCGCGGCGCCGGCGGCCTGGGGGTACTGCGTGACGAGTTCCAGATAGGACAGCGCCGTCATGGTCGCCACGATGAACGCGAGCAGGAACGGGAGCCAGACGATCCCTCCGACCGTCCCCGCCATGGTCCCGGTGACGGCGTACACCCCTGCTCCGAGGATGTCCCCGACGATGAACAGCAGCAGCAGCTTCGGTCCCAGGACCCGTTTGAGCTCCGGTTGAGCGGTGGTGGTCGGTGCGTCGGACGCCCGTTCGGCGGAAGTGCTCATGCTGTCCCTCCCTGGGTTTCCACCACACTGTGGACCCGTTCGGCCCGCTTGGCAAGAGAGCTACCTCGGTATGTGCCGATCGGCAGGTCCGCTACCGGCGCGAGAACTTCCCCGCTGCCCGGACCTGCTCGGGCGTGGGCCTGATGCTCGTGTAGAGGACGAACTGCTCCTCGGCCTGCAGGGCTACCACCTCCGCACCCGTGATCACCGGTTTCCCTGTCTCCCGCGCCGCGATGACGAGCGGCGTCTCCGAGGGGGAGGCGACGACGTCGAACACCACGCGGGCGGCGTCAATGGCGTGCTGCGGGAAGGCGACGACGTCGGCGTCGTCACCCGTCATGCCCAGCGGCGTCACGTTGATGAGCAGATCCGCCGCCGGCTCCTCCACCTCCGCCTGCCACGCAAAGCCGTACTGCCCGGCGAGCGCGCGGCCGGTGCGCTCGTTGCGGGCAACGATCCGGACCCGATCGAAGCCGGCATCGCGCAGTGCTGCGACGACGGCCTTGGCCATCCCCCCGGAGCCGCGGACGAGCACCGAATGCGTGGCCGGAACGGCGTGCCCACGCAGCAGGCGTGCCACCGCGAGGTAGTCGGTGTTGTAGGCGGTGAGGACGCCGTCGTCGTTCACGATGGTGTTGACGGAGTCGATGGCCTGCGCGGACGGATCCAGGCGGTCCACCAGGGCGATCACGTCCTCCTTGAACGGCATCGAGATGGCGCAGCCACGGATACCGAGCCCGCGCACACCGGTGATGGCCGCCGGCAGGTCCGTGGTGGTGAAGGCCTTGTAGATGTAGTTCAGGCCCAGCTCCTCGTAGAGATAGTTGTGGAAGCGCGTGCCGATGTCGGTCGGCCGCGCGGCCAGGGAGATGCACAGGGTCATGTCTTTGTTCAGAATGGGCACGCGCCCATTCTGCCCTGACACTGTATTCGTGCATCGCCGTGACCCTGTGACATCCGGGCGACGCAGGACCCTCATGACCGCAGGGCCTCACTACACTTGACCTCGGTCCTCCCCCGCGACGGCGCACTCCAGAGGCCTTATCCTTCCGTCCGTACAGTCCAGGAGTACACCGGTGACCATTGATTTCGCGCAGTCTGCCCAGTCGACCCTCGGTGTCGAATGGGAACTCGCCCTGGTGGACCGTTACAACGGAGAACTGGTCTCCGTTGCGGACCAGGTGCTCCGCGGAGTCAGCGCGAACCATCCGGAAATGCAGGAGGACGAGGAACACCCGCACATCAAGCAGGAACTCCTGCTGAACACCGTGGAACTCGTCACCGGCGTCTGCACCACGGTCGGTGAGGCCAAGGAGGATCTCGCCCGCTCGCTCGCCGCAGTCCGTGAGGTCACCGATCCGATGGGAGTGGAGCTGTTCTGCGCGGGTTCGCACCCCTTCAGCGCGCCGCGCGCCCAGCAGGTGACGAATCGCGAACGCTACGCGAAACTGATCGACCGCACGCAGTGGTGGGGGAAGCAGATGGTCATCTACGGCGTGCACGTCCACGTGGGTCTCGACCGGCGCGACAAGGCGCTGCCGGTGGTCGACGGTCTGCTGAACTACGTGCCGCACTTCCAGGCGCTCTCGGCGTCGTCGCCGTTCTGGGGCGGTGAGGACACCGGCTACGCCTCGCAGCGGGCCCTCATGTTCCAGCAGTTGCCCACCGCCGGTCTTCCCTTCCACTTCGACGACTGGGCCGGCTACGAGTCCTACGTGCAGGACATGTCCACCACCGGGGTGATCGACTCCGTCAGCGAGATCCGCTGGGACATCCGGCCGGTCCCGAATCTCGGCACGGTGGAGATGCGGGTGTGCGACGGTCTCTCGACACTGCAGGACGTGGGTGCGGTGGCCGCCCTGACCCAGTGCCTGGTCCAGGAGTTCTCCGACACGCTCGACGCCGGCGGGGTGATCCCCACCATGCAGCCCTGGCACATCCAGGAGAACAAGTGGCGGGCCGCGCGGTACGGCCTCGACGCAATCATCATCCTCGACGCCGCCGGTAACGAACAGCTCGTCACCGACCACCTCGCCGAGGTCCTCACCCGGCTGGAGCCCATTGCCCGCAGGCTCGGCTGCAGCAGGGAGCTCGCGGACGTCGAGGCGATCATGCAGCGCGGCGCCGGGTATCAGCGCCAGCGTCGCGTCGCGGAGGAGAACGACGGCGACCTCCGCGCCGTCGTGCTCGACATGGTGCAGCAGCTGCGCGCCTAGTTGTTCACAGTCATCTCACACTGTCGTAGCCGGCGTACTCTCTTCCTCCGCTGACGGCTCGTCCAGGTACCTGTTCGCCACCAGGATCCACGTGACGGCGACGACGAGCAGCACCCCTCCGATGGCAACGACAGTGAGAGTGGTGCTCGCATCCGCACCAGCCCCGATCACCGGGTTGGCAGCGATTCCCACGAGGCTTCCGATGGAACTCGCGACGTTCAGCACGGTGGCCCGGCGACCTCTGGGAATCACCCGGTTGGCGACAGCTGTGGTGATCGGCCCGCGTGCATTCATGCCGAGCACCACGAGGACGAAACCGAGGATCACCAGCGGCGCCTGCGGCGTCGCCATGAGGATGAAGCCGACAACGCCGAAGCTCATGGCGACGAACAGGGCGTACTTCCGCCCGAGGGCATGCTCGATCCTGCCGGCATGGTGGTTGTAAAGCGCGGCCACGAGTTGAGCCCCGCCTCCGATGACGCCCCAGACCGCAACGGGTATTTCAGCCTGCGAGAAAAGTGGCTGATTCAGTGTGAACACCGCGTTGAAGAGCACGAACGAGGCGCTCGACGCCACCGCGACGTAGAGGAGTATCGGCGTGGTGAACAGAACGCGGATACCCGTCGCAAGGTGTGTGAGAGCAGACTCCAGTTCCTGCTCGGCGTCCTCGGGCTCCGGCAGCTGGGACGGCAGGAAGCAGGCAGCGGCGGCGGCGAGGACTGCGGCCGTTGCAGCAGCTACTGCCGGCCAGCCGATATCGATCTCTGCCAGAAGCCCGCCGACGACGGCGGCGCCTACCCCCGCGATCAGGTCGAGCGAGCTCAGCTGTCCGTAGACACCGACCGATGCTCTGTCGGCATCGGGGCCGAGGGAGTCATAAATGTACGCCTCCTGCACGCCGGTGAGCATGGCGATGCCGGCGCCGCTGATCGCGAAGGAAACTGCGAATCCGACGAACGAACCACTGGACGCGAACAGTATTTCGGCTACCGCGTTCAGGACGAACCCGGCGATGATCACGAAGCGGCGGTCGATCCGGTCCGCGACGAGGCCGGCCGGTATCTCCGTGAGCATGATGGTCGCGACGAGGATGCTCTCGAAGATGAAGATGTCCGACAACGACTGGCCTCGGTCCATGAGGAACAGTGCGCTGACCGGGACGTAGAAGCTCAGCCCCGCAGCTGTCGTCGAGATCGCCAGAGGTGCGAGGGCCCGGTTTCCCCAGACGTTTCGCCAGGCGGACGTGGTGGAACTCATCGGTCGACCTCATCGTCGGTACGGACTGGATGGTAGTGAGTTCAGTGGCGGTGGGCCGGTGCCTGAAGGTTCTAGGCAACGAAGATGCAGAACGGGTGACCGGCCGGATCCGCATGGACGTACAGCGGTTCCTCGGCCAGCCCTCGCACGTCGGTGGTATCCAGGACCGTGTGGAGGAACTGCGGGTAGTCGGGCATCCACCGAGACTAGTAATCAGGAGAACCCTGCGCCAGTGGTGCGCTCCTTGGTCGGGGTCGCGGCGTGTGCAAGCATGAGCTGTGACCAGCATTGACGACGAGTCCACGCAGAAAACGCAGCCGCGAACGGTGAGCATCGAAATGGCCGAGGGTTCGCTACCCGGCTACCTGTGGCTCCCGGATTCGGGGCACGGCCCGGGGCTGGTGCTGTGCCAGGAGATCTTCGGGGTCAGCGAGTACATCCGGGATCGCGCGGCCGACCTGGCAGATCTGGGCTATGTGGTTCTGGCACCGGAGTTCTACCACCGCCTTCCAGCGCAGAGCGTGGACGAGACTCGCGACGACTTCCTGCAGCAGGCCCTGGCCCTGGCCGGTGAGGTGGACTGGGAAACGGCGGTCGGCGAGGGCGTTGCGGCGCTGGAGTGGTTGAGCGGCCAGGACGACGTCGTGGGGAACCCCGGCCTGATCGGTTTCTGTTTCGGTGGTGGGTTGGCGTTCGCCATCGCCGCCGAGGGCGATCCCTCGACGCTGGTCAGCTATTACGGTTCGGCGCTGCCGGGGCTGCTCGGGCTGGCGGATCGGGTCCGGTGTCCTCAGCTGCATCACTTCGGTGAGTCGGACAGCTACATCGCCGCTGATCAGGTCGCAGCGATCGAGGAAGCTGTGACGGCTGGAGGGAAGACGGAATTCCACACCTATCCCGGCGCCGATCACGCCTTCGACAATCCCCACCCGCAGTTCCATCACGCGACTGCCTCGGCGGCAGCCTGGTCGCGGACGGTGGAGTTCCTCTCCCGTACGCTTCCCTGACCAGTCAGCCCACGCAGGACACAGCGCATCGCAGGTCGTCAGGCGCAGATCAGCTGCGCTGGGAGGTCCTGTCCCGGAACCAGTGGATGAGCTCGCGCAGGGTCGTGATGGATCGCTGTGCGTCGTCGTCGCCCTCGATGTCGGACAGTGAGGTGCGGAAGCCGGGGATCTCGTCGATGCTCACGTCGGAGGCCGGCTCGAACGCCATGGTCCAGTCGGGGAAGTGGCGCTCGTCGATCGTCTCCTGGAAGAGGATGCGCACGTCGAGGTGCCTCGGATCGGCTGCAATGATCGACATGCGTTCGCGCAGGACGTCGCTCGGGCCCTCGATGACCTGGAGGAACTGTCCGCTGCGGTAGAGCAGCACGCCGGTCAGGTCGGCGTCGGCGTTGTTCCTCCGGCTCAGTGCCAGCAGGTCACCGAGTTCCCCGTCGCCGAACGGGTGGGCCGCACTGCTCGCGTACACGATCGACAGCAGGTCCCGGGAAAAGGTGCTCACACGCCCAATGTACCGACCGTGGGCAGGACCAGGGACAGCTTGTTCTGCCGGACCAGCACGCAACGGGATGGCACCGAAGCACTCCCTGCACGGCACAATGGTGGTGGACCTGGCGGAACCGGCAACGAGACGAGGACGTTCGATGGAGAATCTTGCAGGGGTCGGAGTCAGCCCCGGACGCGTGATCGGCCCCGTCCGACACATGCCGAAAGCAGTCGGTGAACCTCCCGCCGACGAACGCAACGACTCTCCGGAGGCAGCGAACGACGCCCTCCTGGCGGCGTCGAAGACTGTCCAGGAAGAGCTCGAGCGCAGGGCCGGTGCCGCCACGGGCAACGCCAAAGCGGTTCTGCAGGCCACCTCCCTCATGGCCGCGGACCCCATGCTGCTGAAGTCCGCGAAGAAGCTCATCGACAGGGGTGCCTCGGCGGAACGAGCCGCGTGGGAGGCAGGGGCCTCCGTCGCCGAGATGCTGCACAATCTCGGCGGCTACATGGCCGAGCGCACCGCCGATGTCCTCGATGTGCGCTCCCGGATCGTGGCAGAGCTGCGCGGGCTGCCCGCCCCCGGCATCCCGTCCTCCGATACGCCGTTCGTCCTCGTCGCCGAGGATCTGGCTCCCGCCGACACGGCGACCCTCGACCCCGCCCTGGTCCTCGCCCTCGTCACCTCCGGTGGCGGGCCGCAGTCCCACACGGCGATCATCGCCCGCTCCCTGGGGCTGCCCGCCGTCGTCGCAGCGTCCGGCGTGGAGCGGATCGAGGAGGGCACCTCCGTCTTCGTCGACGGCGCCGCCGGCACCATCTCCCTCGATCCGGGCGCCGACGAGGAAGCCGCAGCAGCGGCGTACCGGGCGGCAGCGGCGGCACTCACGGTGTTCGACGGCGACGGCGTCACGGCCGACGGGCACAAGGTCCCACTCCTCGCCAACGTCGGCGGAGCCAGGGACGCCGTGCAGGCCGCCGAGGCGAACGCGCAGGGTGTGGGCCTGCTGCGCACGGAGTTCTGCTTCCTCGGACGCGACACCGAGCCGACCGCCGAGGAACAGGTCGAGGCCTACCGGGGGGTCTTCGACGCGTTCCCCGGCCAGAAGGTCGTGGTGCGCACCCTGGACGCCGGCGCGGACAAGCCCCTGCCGTTCCTCACCGACACCACCGAACCCAACCCCGCCCTCGGCGTCCGCGGGTACCGCACCGATCTCACCTCACCGGGCGTCCTCGAGCGCCAGCTGGCGGCCATCGCCGACGCCGCCGCGCAGGCCAGCGCCGACGTCTGGGTCATGGCGCCCATGATCTCCACCGCCCAGGAGGCTGCGGACTTCGCCGCGCTGTGCGCCGCCGCCGGCCTGCGCACTCCCGGCGTCATGGTGGAGGTGCCCTCGGCCGCCCTGACCGCGGAGGCGATCCTCGGTGAGGTCTCCTTCGCGAGCCTGGGCACCAACGACCTCACGCAGTACACCATGGCCGCCGACCGTCAGCTCGGCTCCCTGGCCGCCCTCAACAACTCGTGGCAACCCGCTCTCCTGCGCATGGTGCACCTCACGGTCGAGGGCTCCACCGCCGAGGGCCACGCCAAACCCGTGGGTGTCTGCGGCGAAGCGGCCGCGGACCCGGCCCTCGCCGTCGTGCTCGTCGGCCTCGGGATCTCGACCCTGTCCATGACCCCGCGCGCGCTGGCCGCGGTGGGTGCCGTGCTGAACAGCGTGACACTCGCCGACGCCCAGCGGATCGCAGGCATCGCACTCGCCGCACCGACAGCTACCGAGGCCCGGGCACGCACCCGCGCCGAACTGCCGATCCTCGACACACTCGGCCTGTAACCGCCAGAACCAGCCGGCGCCAGAGCTACTTGCGCCGGGCCTGACCCGCAGCGGCCAGCTGCAGCCTCAAATCACCGACGACGGCGAGCAGCGCGTCCCGGCCGAGGACGTCCGCGCGCGGATCGGGGCGCCGGAAGAGCAGCACAGGCTCCCTGGGTGTGTCGAGCTCGACGACGTCGGTCCCGGCGACCGCGGGCGCGCGGCCGTGATCCCCCGCGCTCCACTCGAGCGTGAGGGTCGGTTCGATCCGCACGATCTCGTCGTCCACCTCGTGGAACTGCTCGGCCTGCCCTGCACCGGTCAGGACCGCATCCCCGATGGCCGCCAGGTACACCGGATCGGCGACGGCGTCGTAGACCCACCGCTGACCGAGCACAGGATGATCGATGGTCCCGATCAGGTACTCCTCCAGCTCGGCGACCGGCTCACCGCGGTAGGCCAGGGGCACCTGCAGGAGGGTCTCGCCGTCCCTGAGCAGCAGGGTCTCCACTCCCACCTCCCCGGCAGGATCATCGAAGCGATACGCCGCGATCTGCTCCGGGGCGCTGACACCCCTGGCCCAGGGCTGACCCGGCAGCCAGGGCAGGAGCACGTCCACTTTGGAGGGGCTCAGGGCTACGTCGTAGATGAAGGCCATGCTGCCCAGCCTAGGCGCAACGGGCCCGCACGTCGTGGGGCGGAAGCACGTCCAGCTGAATGTCGGCCCGCGCACATACCCTCGCCCCATGGCAGAACGACCGGGCTGGCACGGCATCCCACCCAGCACCGACAGGTACGTCCCTCCGCTGCAGCTCGACGTTCCCACGCGCCGGGTCATCCTGCCGCAGCGCTCCCCCGCGCTGTGGGTGGAGCTCCACTACCCGGACGGATCGACTCGCACCATGAAGGGCTTCGCGATGGCCTGGACCGCCACCGCCGTCCTGGCGCAGTGGATCGAGTACTCGCGGGCCCGTGAGGCATGGGTGGCTGCCTCGGCCTGCCGCCGTCGCGTGCTGGCGACGCCTGCCTGAGCGCACCGCTGACCATCCTCCCTCCGACGGGACGCGACTACGCCCGCCCTCGTACAGTGGCGGGATGGACCAATCGACTGAGCACGCGGTTCCGGGTACGCATGCCTAGCGCGGCCGGGTGGCACGGACTGCCCCCGACGGCCCACGAGTTCGTCCCGCCCGTGCAGCTCCCGGCTCCGACCGAGGGCGTCACCGAGTCCGTCGCCCCCGCGCCGGCCCTGTGGGTCGAGCTGGAGTACCCGAACGGTTCCCGGCAGAGAGTGCGCGGCTTCGCCATGGCATGGACCAGGACCGCTGTGCTCGCGCAGTGGATCGAGTTCTCGATCGCCCGGGAAGCCTGGGTCCGCGCCGATCAGTGCACCCGGCGCGAGATCCCCAACTCCGCCCCGGGTACCTGACCGGTACCGTGCGCCGGTACGCCGGTAGCATCGCCCTATGGACGCGCGTACTGAAGCAGTCGAGGTGGTCCGGCGCTACTGGTCGTCGGTATGGAGCAGGGACTGGGACGGCGTGGGGCGGACACTCGCCGACGACGTCGAGGTCTTCTGGCCCGTGACCCGGGAAATCATCCGGGGACGCGACAACATGGTCGCGGTGAACTCCCAGTACCCCAATGGGTGGAGCATCGACGTCCTGAACGCCTACGACGCCGGCGACGTGGTGATCTCCGAGGTCCAGGTGCCGCAGGAGGATGTGGGGATCTTCCGCGTCGTGTCCCTCTGGACGGTAATCGACGGCGTCATCACCTCGGGGCGCGAGTACTGGACCCTGTACGGCGGCGAGGAAGGCGCCGACTGGCGCCGTCGCTACACCGACGTCGGCGACCTGCCCTCCTGAGTGTGTTCCCGTGCCAGATGCTCAGGTCGGCTACATTGGGTTCGATGAGTGAGAATCACAGTTCGGACCTGTATGACGCCGTCAATAGCTGGGGTCCGATCGGTGACTTTTTCCTCGAGCTCCTCACCATGACGCCTGGCGCGCGCGTGCTGGACCTCGGTTGTGGAACAGGTCGCATAACACTCGCTGCGGCTGAGGCCGGGTGCCAGGTGATGGGCGTCGATCCCAACCCGACCTCCCTCCGCGCTGCTCGAGCCAAACCCGGCGCCGATCGGGTGCGGTGGGTCGATGGAACATCCCGAATGATTCCTCCCGATGCCCGTTTCGATGCCGCGATCATGTCCTCCAATGTCGCCCAGGAAATGCTCGACGACGCCGAACTCGCCCGGACCTTCAGCGATATCGCCTCTCACCTCGCCCCCGGCGGTCGCCTTGCCTTCGATTCACGCGATCCCGAAGCTCGCGGCTGGGAGGCCTGGACCAAAGAGCGCAGCCATCGCATCGTGAACCTGCCCGAGGGCGAAGAGGAACACTGGTACCGGACCACGCACGTCGATGAGGAAGCCGGCGTGGTGGACTTCTGTGCCCACGACATCACTCCTGACGGGCATGAGCAGGTCGAGTGTCAGCCACTGCGGTTCAGGTCCGAGGGTCACCTCCGCCTCATGCTCGAGGACGCGGGGCTGGAGGTCGAGAACATCTTCGGCGGATATCAGGGCGAACCGGCAGGGCACGGAACCGGAGCGCTCGTCGTCATCGCCTTCCGCCCCTGATCCGACGGTCCTACGGGCGTAACGGGTGAGGATTTCTTCGCGGTCTTCGTGATAGCGGCGATGGCCGCTACGGCGGCGACTATCCAGACTGACGAGAGCAGTTCCATCCACCAGGGGCCCTGACCCTGGATCGTGCCGTAATACAGGAGGCTCATCGTCAGCGAGGACACCAGGAAGAGCACGTACAGCGCTACGGCTCCTTGTCGCATCCGACGCGTAACGTGCGCCGGTGTTGGGTGTGGGGGAAGGGCCAGCGAGGGCAGGAGGAGAATGAACCACACCCAGTGGTGGAACCAACTGATCGGTGAAATCATCAGCATGACTGTTGAAACAACTCCTATGGCCGCCACGGTCTCGCTCGATGCCAGGAGCCTGCGTGTAGCGACGTAGCCGCAAAGGATCGTTCCTACTGACAAGACGATCCACACGAGGGTTGCGCCGTCGTCGGCCAAGCCCAGGCGCTGGCTGAAAGCCCTCAGTGTCACCGAGTACATGTCCTCGTCATTGCCGACCCTGCTGGTGCTGAAAAGGCCCTCGGTCCAGAAGTACCTGGAGCCTTCCACCGTGATGAGGAACCCTGTTGCTACGGTCGCGGCGAAGCCCGTGGCCATCCAGATCAGTGCTTTCCAGTCGCGTTGGGCCAGGAAGAACAATCCCATTGCCAGGGGAGTGAGTTTTATACCCGCCACCAGTCCTGTCAGCAGACCTCAAGGAAGAATGCGTCCAGTGGTGCGAAGCAGGTCCAGGAGGATGACAGCCATCAGGACCGCGTTGATCTGCCCGAAGGATATGCCTTCTCGCCATGGACCGGAGAAGCCGACGAGGAAGACCATCGCTCCTACGAGCGCCGCGTGGCGCCATGAGGATTGTTGACGCAGGAAGGCGTTCAGCCGCGGTGTCCTGGTGATGACGAGATGCCCGACGACCAACATGGACACGATCAGTACACCCGTATGAAGAACTGCTCCGACTCCGGCTGGGATTACCGCATACGGGAGAAAGAACAGCACCGCGAACGGCGGATAGGTGAACGGCAGCCACGAGGAACCAGCGACATGCCAGAGCTCCCGGTCGTAGAGTCCGGTCGATCCCTCGAGCCCGAGGTACGCCCCGGCACCAGCCCTGTACACGTTGAAGTCGAGGCTGTGGATGAAGGAGATCCACCACACCAGAGCACATGCCGCCACCACGAGGACAAGGGTCAAACGAGAATGAAGCAACGGGAACCGAAAGGACATCCTTTCAGCCTAGGGCCCTGACGCATCGGCCTGTGTGGGTGGCGAGTATGTTCCTGCGTAGCAGCATGGCATCGATCAACGAGGCGGAGCGGGACATCGCCGAAGCTGTTTCCCTCCGTTCCGGTCCGCGGGCTGATCGGTACCCGGTTAACGTGACCGACGGGAATTTCCGCGGCTCACGGTGGTGCGACTTCGTCTGAGGCGCGAAACCGCAATGCGGACGTACAACTCCCCCGCTTTTCCATACTCCGTGCTTGCGCCGACGCGACGAAGGCTCACCGCAGAAGGATTCATTCGGAAGTAGCAATTGTAGTTCCCTGGTGAAAGCGCATCACGGGTCCCCTTTCGCCTTCCGCCCATATCGAGGAGTGGCGGCTCTCTCTGCCCGCTTCTCGGATGAGATACGTGACGAGGGCGAGGTCCTGTCCCAAGGGGTAGAACGTCCATTCGTCCGCGACCGGTACGTCGTGCTCTGCTTCGTCTGCGAGGGCGGCGACGATCTCGCTACGCGTCCACCGATTGCCAGAACGGCCGATCTCGACAAAGTCTGGATGCAGGAGTTCTTCTACTCTGGTCGGATCATGGCGAACTGCTGATGTCAGTAGCTCCTCTTCTGCCGCCCGAATGGTGTCATAATCCATTCGATCAGCCTGGCATATCGCGGTAGTCAGCGACGACGTTGTAACGGCCAGGTAGAACGGGACACGCCTATGGTTGGTCGTGGTCAATCCCGACGGTCATTGCTGAAACGCCTGAGGGCGTCGTAGCACTCGTGGCTCACGGGAACGCCGCCGAAGAAGCCCGGGCGAAGGGCCTCAGACCTCCGGCAGGACCACACTCGTGACCGGCAGCGACGGGTTCGTCCCGAAGGCGATCCCGCTCGGGCTCCGGCCACTGCGCACGAGCTGCGCGCCGAGCGCCGCGACCATCGCGCCGTTGTCCGTGCACAGCGAGATCGGCGGCACGGTCAGTGTGATCCCCGCCGCGGCGCACCGCTCCTGCGCCAGCTCGCGCAGCCGCCGGTTCGCCGCCACACCGCCGCCGAGCAGCAGATCGGTGATGCCGTGCTCCTGGCAGGCGAGGACGGCCTTGGACGTGACCACGTCGACCACCGCTTCCTGGAACGAGGCCGCGATGTCCGCCACCGGCACCTCGCGGCCCGCCGCCTCGTACTGCTCCACGGAGCGGGCCACCGCCGTCTTGAGTCCGCTGAAGGACCAGTCGTAGCGGTGCGGCCCCGGTTCCTCCGCCGTACCCATGTACTTCGGCTGCGAGAGCCCGCGGGGGAACCGGATGGCCTTCGGATCACCGTCGGCCGCGACGCGGTCGATCGCCGGGCCACCGGGGTATCCGAGACCGAGGATGCGCGCCGTCTTGTCGTAGGCCTCACCGGCGGCGTCGTCGATCGTGGAACCCAGCAGTTCGACGTCGCCCGCGATGTCCACGACACGCAGGATCTCGGTGTGGCCGCCGGAGACCAGCAGTGCGCCGAGCGCCGGAGGAAGCCCGTCGGCGGGCGCTCGTCCGATCAGTCCGACCCCCACGTGCGCCACGAGATGATTGATCGCGAACAGCGGCTTCCCCGTCGCGACGGCGAGCGCCTTCGCGGCGGCCACGCCGACCATGAGCGCGCCGGAGAGTCCCGGACCTGCCGTGACCGCGATGGCGTCGACGTCCTCGAGAGAGACATCGGCCTCCGCGAGCGCTGCCTGCAGTGTCGGTACGAATGCCTCGAGGTGCGCGCGCGAGGCGATCTCGGGGATCACGCCGCCGAATCGCACGTGCTCGTCCATCGACGAGGACACGGTGTTGGTCAGCAGCTGCGTTCCACGCACGACGCCGACGCCGGTCTCGTCGCACGAGGACTCGATCCCAAGGATCAGCGGTTCTGTTGCGGTCACGATACCTCTCCTGACTCCGCCGACAGCACCAGTTGCATGACCCAGGCATCGACGCCGTCGCGGTAGTACTTCTTCCTGATGTGGATCTTCCTGAAGCCGTAGCGCGTATAGAGTTCCTGCGCCCGGGGATTGTCGGCCCGCACCTCGAGCATCACAGAGGCTGCTCCCCTGCGGCGCGCCTCCCCGAGCAGCTCTGTGAGCATGGCGCGGCCCATGCCCTGCCCCTCGAAGCGCGGCAGCACTCCGATGGTCTGGATGTCCGCCGTCGTATCGATGACCATGAGACCGGCGTAGCCCACGATCCGGCCGTCGACCTCCACCACGATGTAGCGTCTGGTGTCCGGCTGGAAGAATTCGGAGTAGAACAGCTCCAGCGGCCAGGCGTCGGTGGGGAACAGCTCGTTCTCCAGCGTCCCGATGGTCTCGATGTCCTCGTAGGCGAGGTCCCGCAGGACGAAACTCACGCCGTCGCCCGCTTCCGCGGACCCGGTACCTGCGCGTCGGACTCCCGCAGATACAGCGGCGAGGTGTCCAGCAATGCCCGACCCGCGAGCAGCCGGGCGTGGGCGACGCGCCCCAGGGAGGCGGCATCGGGGTCCGACGTCGTGAAGCCGGGCACGCCGGCGAGATCCTCCGGGTACAGGCTCGCCGAACGCCCGACGACGGGACGGCCAGACGGCAGTCCCGCGGCCGGACCGACGTGCGGGCCGTCCAGGAGCTCCGGCAGCACGGCGCCCTCCGCGGGCGCGCGATATGCGGCCCAGTAGATCTCGCCGCGGCGCGCATCCGTCCCGACGAGGAACTCCGAGGCAGGTTCCGTGGCGCCGCGCGTCACCGCGTCGAAGGCCAGCGCGTCCAGGCTCATCACACCGTGCAGTCTCACGCCCCAGGCGAAGCCGAGCGTCCGCGCAGTCATCAGCCCGGCACGCAACCCGGTGAAGGGCCCCGGACCCACACCTGCGATGATCGCGTCGAGGTCGGTGCCCGCCACCCCGGCGTCGGCGAGGATCCGCCGCACGGCGGGAGCGAGGACCTCGGCGTGCGAGCGCGTGTCGGCGCTGGCGAACCGGCCGACGACGACGTCGTCCTGCAGGAGCGCAACGGTGGCCGCGGCGGAGGTGTCGAGGGCGAGGAGAAGCACCCGGCAATTCTAGTCGAGTGGCAATGCAGGCGGCCCTCCGCGCCAGCGCTCGCCGAAGCCTGCGAGGGTGATGCTGCGCACCTCGTCCTCGCCGTCGTCGCTGAACTCGGTGACCGGCTCCGCTGCATCTGCCGGTCCGGCAGGCCCGGTTCCGCCGGTACCTCGTGGGCGGGCGATATCGATGTGCAGCCTGCTACCGCTCAAGTGCTCCACGCGATCGGTGCCCCACTCGACCACCGTGACGTTGCCGGGCATGGTCGCCTCGAGATCGAGGTCGTCGACGGCCGCGGCGCTCTCGAGGCGATACGCGTCCACGTGGATGAGGCCCGGTCCTCGACCGGTGGAGGAGTGCTGGCGGACGAGGACGAAGGTGGGCGAGATGATGCGGTCCACCACCCCCAGGCCGAGCCCCAGCCCCTGTGTGAAGGTGGTCTTGCCGGCGCCGAGGTCCCCCGCCAGGACCAGGAGGTCACCGGGCCGGAGGGCTGGTGCCAGACGCGCGGCGAAGGTCTTCAGCTCGTCAGCCGAGCCGATCTGGCGCACCTGGGACCACTCAGGCGAGCTCGTCATCGCCCGCTCCGGCATCGTCGGGTGCACTGGCCCCGGAAGGGGAGCCGATGCCGGCCGTATCGTTTCCGGCGTCGTCCGCGCCGTCGACATGGAGATGCACGCGCTCCACGCGTCCGCTGATCCGCGTGACGATCTCGTAGTTGATGGTCTGCGCGGCGGCGGCCCAGTCCTCCACGGCCGGAGCCCGCCCTCCACCGAACAGCACCGCCCGCTTGCCCAGCGGGCTCTCGGAGGAATCGACCAGCCCTGGGGTGCCGAGATCGATGACGAGCTGGTCCATGGCGATCCGCCCCACCACCGGATAGATCCGCTCCCCCACGAGGACGGGCGCGCCGGTCGCGATGCGGGGCACGCCGTCGCCGTACCCGACGGGAATGAGCCCGAGTGTGGTGGCCTCCTGCGTGCGATAGGCGTGCCCGTAGGAGACGCCCTGCCCCTTCGGCACTTCCTTGCACGTGGAGATCACGGTGCTGAACGTCATGACGGGCTTCAGACCGAGATCGGCGGACCCCTGGTCCGCGAACGGCGAGAGACCGTAGATCCCGAGGCCCACGCGCACGAGATCGAAGTGGCAGTCGGGCCGGGAGAAGGTGGCGGGCGTGTTGGCCAGGTGGCGGATCTCGACGTCGATCCCCGCGTTCTCGGCGGCAGCGACGGCCTCGCGGAACAGCTCGAGCTGCCGGTCGGTCTCCGGGCGGGTGGGTTCGTCGGCCACCGCGAGATGGGAGAAGACGCCGACGACGCGGATCACGCCCTCGTCCTGGTAGCCCACGGCACGGCTGAGCAGCTCGTCCCACTTCTCCGCCGGGCAGCCGTTGCGCCCCAGCCCGGTGTCGATCTTCAGGTGCACGATCGCCGGGCGCTCCAGTTCGCGCGCTGCGGCCACCACGTGATCGAGCTCCCAGCCGGAAATGCCGAGGTCCAGGCCGTTCTCCACTCCGGCGACGAAGTCCGAGTGCGGCGTGTGGAGCCAGGAGAGGATCGGGGCTTCGATGCCCGCCCTGCGCAGCTCCACGCCCTCGCTGATATGGGCGACACCGAGCCAGGCTGCTCCTGCTTCGAGCGCAGCCCGGGCCACCGGTACGGCTCCGTGGCCATAGGCATCGGCCTTGACGACGGCCATGACGCGCGCAGGGTGGGCGATGTCGCGGAGATGCCCGACATTGTGCCGAAGGGCATCGAGGTCGATCTCCACGGAGCGCTCGGGAAAGGTCACCCGCCCCATTCTGCCAGCTCGGTTGGAACCCCCGCAGAACCGCTATCCGCACGGGCTGGGCCGCGCTACGCGGCTGACAACCGCCCACGTGCGCTACTGTCGGATTCGACGTCCGAGGAAGAGAGTAGTGCCATGCAGAAGATGTCCCTGACAGCGCTCGCGCGGCGCCACCTCGACACCGCGCGTGAGAGTACGAGCGGTCGCAGTGCGAGCACGGTGTACGGCGGGCACGAACATGTCCTGCGCCAGACGATGATCGCCCTGCGCGCCGGATCCTCGCTTAACGAGCACGAGAATCCCGGCGATGCCACCGTGCAGGTGCTCAGCGGACGGGTACGTCTCGTCGCGGGACAGGACGAGTGGGAAGGCTCGGCCGGAGACTTCCTGATCGTGCCGGAACGCCGGCACTCCCTGGAGGCCGACGAGGACTCGGTGGTCCTGCTGTCGGTGGCCAAGCGCTCGTAGGCTCCGCCAACGCACGCAGAACGGCTTCACTCCTCCGGGGCACCGGACCTGAGGGGGCTGTCGGACTCGACGGCGAACTCGTCGATGCTGCGTAGTTCCTCCGGCGTGAAAATTAGATTCTGCGTGGCGGCCACGCTGTCCTCGAGCTGACGGACACTCGAGGCACCGATGAGCGCCGACGTCACCGGTGTGCCCTTCAGCTGATCCCGCAGCACCCAGGCGAGGGCCAGCTGCGCGAGGCTCTGACCCCGCTCCTGCGCAATGCGGTTCAACCCTCGGACGCGATCGAGATTGTCCTGCGACAGCTGGTCCGTGGAGAGGGATTTGCCGGCGGCAGCACGCGAATCAGCCGGTACGCCGTGAAGGTACTTGTCGGTGAGCAGACCCTGGGCCAGCGGTGAGAAGGCTATGGACCCGGCGCCGACGCTCTCGAGTGCCTCGAACAGGTTCGGCTCCCCGTTCTCGGTCCAGCGGTTGAGCATCGAGTAGGACGGCTGATGGATCAGCAGAGGTGTGCCGAGATCCGCGAGGATGGCCGCCGCCTGCAGGGTGCTTTCGGGTGAGTAGGACGAGATCCCGGCGTACAGTGCGCGTCCGGACCGCACCGCCGTGTCGAGTGCGCCCATCGTCTCCTCGAGGGGTGTGCCGGGATCCGGTCGGTGACTGTAGAAGATGTCGACGTAGTCCAGCCCGAGACGCTCCAGGGACTGATCGAGGCTGGCCAGCAGGTACTTGCGGGAGCCGAAATTCCCGTACGGTCCGGGCCACATGTCGTGGCCGGCCTTGGTGGAGATGACGAGTTCATCCCGGAAGGGCCGGAAATCCTCCCGGAGGTGGCGCCCGAAGTTCGTCTCCGCGCTGCCGTAGGGAGGCCCGTAGTTATTCGCGAGATCGAAATGCGTCACCCCGAGGTCGAACGCCCGGCGGAGGATCCCACGCTGCGTCGCGAAGGCTCTGTCGTCCCCGAAGTTGTGCCACAGTCCCAGCGAGATGGCCGGTAGCTGAAGACCGCTGCTTCCCACCCGCCGGTACGACATCTGCTCATAGCGATTCTCTGCGGGGTGATAGGTCATCTGCTCATCCTAGGCAGAGCCAGGGGTTGTCTTCCGTGGTCGGGCAAGATCAGACTCACGCTATCGGGTTCCTGACAACCCGCGTCCTCGCTGAGGAAGCTCTTTGACCGGGGTAAGTGGTGATGTTACGTTTCCAGCACATGCAGGGTCCGTTCCTCGACCGAAAAGTCGAGGACCCAGCGCTTCCGTCGTTGTAGTAGAACCTGGAGCATTACATGTTTCTGAGCATCCACGAGCAGGAACGATTGATGATCTTCACCGCGGGAAAACTCGCCCTGGAACGGAAAGCCAGGGGTGTCCTCCTGAATCTTCCGGAAGCGACGGCAATCATCACTTCCTATCTCCTGGAGGGAGCGAGGGACGGTGAATCGGTGGCGGATCTGATGGACTCCGGCCGCCATGTGCTCTCCCGCGCGGACGTCATGGAAGGTATTCCTGAGATGATCGCGCAGGTCCAGGTCGAGGCGACCTTTCCGGATGGAACCAAGCTCGTGACAGTTACGGACCCTATTCAATGAGTGACAAGTCCAGCAATCCCTTCTTCAATCCCGATCTCTCCGAGACAGAACTCTCGACGACCGGGCACCCCTCCGATCATCCGGGCAAGGACTACTCCGGGGATTCCGACTCCGGGAAGAAGGTCGGAAAACGACGGAGCGGTTCCTCGAGTCCCAGCGAGCCGCGACGCCCGGGGACCAACGAACGCCAGGCACCAAGGCGTAAAACGCCGCCGCCCGGCGATCCGCAGGAACCGGTGGTCCCAGGTGAGCTCTTCCTCGCAGACGGCGATATCGATATCAACGTCGGCCTCGAGGTGACAACCATCCGTGTGGAAAATGTTGCCGATCGCCCAGTGCAGATCGGATCTCACTTCCATTTCGCCGAAGTGAACACGGGTCTGGAATTCGACAGGGACGCGGCCTGGGGAAAGAGGCTCAATGTTCTTTCGGGAGGTGCGATGAGATTCGAACCCGGCGCAGCCGAGGAAGTAGAACTCGTCCCTATCAGGGGAGACCGCATCATTTACGGACTGCGCGGGCTATGTGGAGGGAAACTCGATGACCAGGATCGATAGAGCCGAGTATGTGGCGTCCTACGGGCCCACGACCGGGGATTGCATCCGGCTCGCCGATACGAATCTCCTGATCGAGGTCGAGGAGGACCGCTGCTCGGGCGGAGACGAGGTCGTCTTCGGTGGAGGCAAGTCGATCCGCGAGTCGATGGGTCAGTCCCGCGCCACGCGCGCCGAGGGAACACCCGACCTGATCATCACGGGCGCCGTGATCCTCGATCACTGGGGCATCATCAAAGCCGATGTCGGCATCCGGGACGGTCGCTTCGTCGCCCTCGGAAAGGCCGGCAACCCCGAGACCATGGATGGTGTCCACCCGGATCTCGTCATCGGCCCCTCGACGGAGGTCATGTCGGGCAACGGGTTGATCATGACAGCGGGCACCATCGACACGCATGTGCACTTCGTCGGGCCCGACATGCTGGAAGTGGGACTGGCAGCCGGCACCACGACCGTCGTCGGCGGTGGAACCGGACCCACCGAGGGATCGAAAGCAACGCTGGCCACTCCTGGCTCCTGGTGGATGGAACGCATGCTCGAGGGCTTCGATCCGTGGCCGGTCAACGTCCTGTTCCTCGGACGCGGCAACACCGTGTCCAGGGAAGCGATGTGGGAGCAGTTGCGCGGCGGCGTCGGCGGGTTCAAGATCCACGAGGACTGGGGCGCAACGCCATCCGTGATCGATGCGGCCCTGAAGGTGGCCGATGAGAGCGGCGTCCAGGTGGCCATCCACTCCGACACCCTCAACGAGGCGGGTTTCGTCGAGGACATGCTCCGGGCTGTGAACGGACGGACCTTCCACTCGTACCACACGGAGGGAGCCGGTGGCGGCCACGCCCCCGACATCATCCGCATTGCCGGTGAGCGCAACGTCCTGCCGGCGTCCACGAATCCGACCAGGCCGTTCACTGTCAACACTGTCGACGAGCACCTGGACATGGTGATGGTGGCCCACCATCTCAACCCCCAGGTTCCCAACGACCTCGCCTTCGCCGAGAGCAGGGTGCGCGCCGGAACGATCGCGGCGGAGGATGTCCTCCAGGATCTGGGGGCGCTGTCCATCATGTCCTCCGATGCCCAGGCCATGGGTCGCATCGGGGAAGTGGTCATCCGGACCTGGCAGACCGCTCACCAGATGAAGAAGCTCCGCGGTTCACTCCCCGGAGACGGCAAGGCCGACAATCATCGGGCCAGGCGTTACGTCGCCAAATACACGATCTGCCCGGCTGTGGCGCATGGTCTGGACCATGAGATCGGATCCATCGAGGCGGGTAAGATGGCAGACTTCGTACTCTGGCAGCCGGCCCTCTTCGGGGTGAGGCCGACAGCTGTCTTCAAGGGCGGCGTAGCAGCTGTTGCGGCGCTGGGAGATCCGAACGCTTCCATTCCGACCCCGCAACCAGTACTGGAGCGCCTGGGTTTCAACTCGCACAGCCCGGCTGCAGCGGCAACAAGTGTCGCCTTCGTGTCGGACATCGCCATCGAGGACAAGCTGGCGGACAGACTGAACATCCAGCGGCAGCTCGTGGCCATACAGAACACCCGGGGGCGCACCAAGGAGGATCTGCCGGAGAACACGGCGATGCCACATATCGAGGTGAACCCCGACACGTACGGTGTGAAAGTCGACGGCGAGCTCATCGAGCACGAGCCTGCGGAGAAGCTGCCCATGACACAGCGGTACTTCCTGTTCTGATGTCGGACACTCTCAATGACAGCCCACGCACGCTTCCGTCCGACCCGTCGATGACGGCGGACGCCGGCGGAGAGGCGTGGGAGTCGATCGCATCGCTCAGGAGCATGTCGGCGCTCATGCTGTTGATCGACGGTCGGTTCCCCGCTGGTGGTCATGCACACTCCGGGGGATTCGAGGCAGCTGCAGCCAATGAGAAGGTCACCGACATAGCCTCCATGGAGCAGTTCCTCCTGGGTCGGCTGCACACCACCGGGCTCGTCGCGGCAGCGTTCGCCGGCTCATCCTGCCTCTCCTTCGGTCGCGCGGCACGCATGAGCGACGAGATCGGCCACGCCGCATTCTCCGAGAGCCTCGCCGCCCTGGACGCCGAGTTCGACGCGCGCACACCCTCCCCTGTCCTGAGAGTGGTGTCCCGTCGTCTGGGCAGGCAGTTGGTCCGAGCCGGGCGACGTATCTGGCCGCACCCGCTGGTGGAGGAACTGGCTCGCCTACCCGGCCAGGGAGTGCACCAGCCCATTGCCTTCGGGGTCGTGGCGGGCGCTGCAGGCCAACCCCCCGTTCTCGCGGCGACGGCGGCCGCGCAGGAATCCATCACAGGCCCTGCAACCGCTTCGGTGCGGCTGCTGGGGCTGGACCCCTTCGAGGTGAATGCATTGCTGGCGAGACTGGCCGACGACGTCGCCACCGTCGGCGCAGGTGGGTTCGCCGCCGCATCCTCGTCGCCCGCAGACCTACCGGCCAGCGCCGGCTATCTCATCGACATATCCGCAGAAGTACACGCAACCTGGGAGGTACGACTCTTTGCAAGCTAATCAGCCCCACGTCCACAACCACGATCACGATCACGACATCTCACACCTGCTCGAACCCAGCCACGAAGGCGCGAACACACTTCAGGCCACTCCAGCACACATCCACGTCGACGAGGAGGAGCCGATCACCCGACAGCCGAAGCAGGCCCTGCGGATCGGCATCGGCGGCCCTGTGGGCTCCGGAAAGACAGCCCTCGTGGCCGCGCTCTGCAAGACCCTGAGCAAGGACCTGGCGCTGGCGGTGGTGACCAACGACATCTACACGACGGAAGACGCGGACTTCCTCCTGCGGCACGGCGTGCTCCCTGCAGACCGCGTCACGGCCGTGGAAACCGGCGCCTGCCCCCACACGGCGATCCGTGATGACATCTCCACGAATCTCGAGGCCATCGAGGAGCTGGAGGAGAAGCTGCCTCCACTGGATCTCATTCTGGTGGAAAGTGGCGGGGACAACCTGACGGCGACGTTCAGCCGGGGCCTGATCCACCAGCAGATCTTCGTCATCGACGTAGCCGGCGGTGACAAGGTTCCGCGTAAGGGTGGTCCCGGGGTGACGACGTCGGACCTCCTGGTCATCAACAAGACGGACCTCGCCTCTCACGTCAACGCAGATCTGGACGTTATGGATCGCGACGCGAAGGCCAAGCGCGGAGACCTCCCCGTGCTCTTCACCTCTCTCACGCAGGACCCGGCCGCAACCTCGGTGGCAGCCTGGGTGAAGGAGAAACTCAGCGAACACACTCACTGATGCGCTCACACGCTGTTCTCGATATCGGTAGTTCGCAGACCACGCAGGGCGTGACCCGTTCGATCATCGAGCGTATGCGCTCGCAGGGTGCACTGGTTCTCCGTCCCACCAAGGAGGTCCTGCCCGGCTGGTCGGCGCAGTGGAACGTTCCCGGGACCAAACCGGTCATGGTCAGGATCGTTGCAGGCGCAGCCGGGCCTCTGGGTGGGGATCAGCTTCGCCTGGAGGTCACGGTCGGCAAGGGCGCGTTCCTGATGCTCGGAGCGGCTGCTGCGAATCTCGTCCTACCGGGCGTGCATGGTGAGCAGTCGCGCAGCGACGTGTCCATCACGGTAGCGGAGGGCGGAACGCTGATCTGGAACCCCGGTCTGCAGATCGCGGCCCGGAACTGTCATCACACGACGCTCAGCACCATCGATCTCGCGGCCGGAGCCCGGCTGTATGCAAGGGAGGAGATCGCGCTGGGACGGTTCGGCGAGGAGCCTGGACGGTTCCGCCAGCGAATGCGGGTGATCCGTGACGGAAAACCTGTCTACGACCAGGAACTCGCCATCGGCTCAGGGGCACCCGGCTGGAACAGCGCGGCAGTGACCGGAAACCGTCGTTCGCTCGGCACGATCGTCATTGTCGATCCGCAGAGAGCAGCGCTACCTCAGAGTCAGGCGATGGTGGCGGATACTGCAGTCATGGAACTGTCGGACGAAGCGACTCTGATCTCCAGCCTTGCACCCGACGCCATCGAACTCGGCAGAAGACTCGATGCCGCGTTCAACGGACTCCTGGCAGATGCGTAGAACGACCGCCGACCCGTCATCGGTCGTCAGTTCTTGTCCGACGCCTCCTGCTCGGGCTCGTCGTCCGGTTCCACGATCACCGGGCCGCCGTCGTCCTTCCACCTGTGGATCTGCTTCTCCGGCACGGGGGCGGTGGCGTCCTGATCCTTGTTCTCCATGCTTCCATGCTAGAGGTGCACCTGTACTGCAGCAAGGACGGCCGTAGCGTCCTTCCCGACCCGACCTCGGTGATCTCGATCGATTAGTCTTGGCATGCCCTGCCGGAACCGCCGTTACGGGCCCATCCAACGCTTAAGAAGGACTTGAATGTCGTCGACACGAATGACGCACGGGAGACGAGTGATCGTGGGTACCGTAGCCTCGTCGCTCCTCCTCATGTCAACCCTCACCTCCTGTTCCTCGTCCGACGAGGACCGGACCGGCGCGATCGCCGTCGGGGAGAACGGAGCGGTGGGCTCCGTCAATCTCCTCGGCGTGCTCCTCGTCGCCGCTGCTGAAGGGGAGCCTGCCCGCCTCCTGGGAACTCTGGAGAACGAATCGGATCAATCCGTCGAGGTCACGATCACCGACGACGACGACGAAGTAGTCATCACTGTCGAGCCCGACGAGCAGCTCTCCCTGCTGCACAACGAGACGATCATCGACACCGCCGACGACGCTCCGGGCGCGAACACGACCATCACCGTCGCTACGAGCGACGACACGACGGATCTGCTCGTGCCCGTGCTCGACGGAACACTCGACCAATACCGGCCCTATGTTCCGGAGTGATGCACCGGGGGCCGCAGGGTCGACGTCGTGAGGATCGGTGCGGGACGAAGGTGGTCATGACACCACAGCAGTGAGGACTTGGTCACCGGCCACGGTGCTGCCCTGCAACGACACTGTCGCTCGGACGGGCCGGCATCCTTGTTCGGGCCCATCCGTCACCGGGAACGAGAGCGCTGAAGGCCGGCATCGGGGCCCGGACCGGGTGATGTCAGTCATCCCTGTGCGAGCCCGTTCGAGAAAGCAGTCCACCGATGAGAAGCACCGGATTCGACGCACGGCCGGCCGGGCAACGTCGCGCTGATCCGCTCGGGCGGTCCCGCCGTCGCGGCAGGAACACGGCCTGGGTATCGGCCCTCTGCCTGCTGCTCATGGTGAGTCTGGTCCTGGCCGTTGCCCTGGGGCCGGTCACGGTCGCCCCTGGGACTGTCGCCGAACTGCTGCTCTCCCACCTGGGTCGGCTTCCCCGCAGGGAGACACTGGACTCGACGGCGTCGGCCATCGTGTGGGATGTCCGACTGCCGCGGGCGCTCCTGGGTGCCGCTGTTGGTGCGGGTCTGGCCATGTGTGGCGCGGCGCTCCAGGCGATGGTCCGGAACATGCTGGCGGATCCCTACCTGTTGGGGATCAATTCGGGAGCGTCCAGTGGCGCTGCAGCCATGATCCTCTTCGGGGTCGGGCTGGGCGTCGGCGAACATGCTCTGTCCGTGAGTGCTTTCGCCGGCGCCCTGGTTGCATCCCTGCTCGTATATCTCGTGGCGCGCTCTGCCGGACGAGTGACCTCCATGAGACTGCTCCTCGCAGGAGTGGCGATCGGCTACGCCCTGACAGCCGTCACGAGCTTCTTGATCTTCGCCTCGGGCTCCACCGAAGGAGCCCGGTCCGTCATGTTCTGGCTCCTCGGTTCCCTCGCCCTGGCCAAGTGGGGAAGCCCACTGGGGGTGGTGGTGGTCGTGGTCCTGTTCACCGGAGCACTTCTGAGCTGGTGGGGACGTCGGCTCGATGCCCTGGCCATCGGGGACGAGACAGCACACATCCTGGGTATCTCTCCGGCCCGGTTCCGCACCCAGCTGCTGGTGGTCGTTTCACTGTGCATCGGCGTGGTGGTCGCCGCCTCCGGCAGTATCGGCTTCGTGGGCCTGGTGGTCCCACACCTCGCCCGCCGTCTCGTAGGCGCGGCCCACGTGTGGGCCGTTCCGGTATCGGGCCTCCTGGGTGGCATCTTCCTGGTGTGGGCTGACCTCGTTGCCAGAACCCTGCTACAGCCACAGGAGCTGCCCATCGGGATAATCACCGCTTTCATCGGTGCACCCTTCCTGCTCTACCTGATCCGTCGCATGCATCCGGGGTCCTGACGACCGCATGAACCACGAACACGACCAGATCCACCGACCTAGGAGTACCGTGAAGAAGTTCTCTGTCCTTTCGCTCGCCCTCGCGAGCACTCTGTCGCTGGCACTTGCGGGATGCTCGAGCGCCGCAGGCCCTGACGAAGCTGCCACTGATGAATCAGGGGAATACCCGCTGACCATCATGAACTGCGGCAAGGAGGTCATCCTGGCTGCGCCTCCGGAACGGGTCGTCCTGCTCGACAGCTCACCCGTCACCTTCCTGCATCTTCTCGATGTCATGGACAGGGTCGTGGCCCGGGCCGGTACCTACCCTTCCGAGTACTACGATGCCGACACCCAGGCCGAGATCGATCGCATTCCACTACTGACCGACAAACTGGACACCTCCGGCCACCTGCAGATCTCCCAGGAGGTCGTGATGGCCCAGGAACCGGACCTGGTCCTGGGCACGGCTGAGGGCATGAACCGCGAGACGCTCGCAGCCTCCGGTATTCCCCTGTTGGAGGAGCCTTCCTTCTGTCCCGATCCTCCGAGCGATGCCGACTTCGCCGACATCGGCGACCAGATGGAAACCTATGCGCGAGCCTTCGGGATGGAGGAGCGAGGAATCGAGCTGGCACAGGAACTCGACGACCGCGTACAGGAGATCTCCCTCTCGGTCCCCGAGGGCGAGAAGCGGACCGCCGCCGTGCTCTACCCGACCGTCGGCGGCGGCGTGACCTATGCCTACGGCACCGGATCGATGGCTCACCCTCAGCTGGAAGCGGCGGGATTCACCAACGTCTTCGCCGACGAGGACCAGCGAGTCTTCGAGGTCAGCAGGGAAGAGCTGATCGGCCGGGACCCTGATGTGCTGATCCTTCTGCACTCGGCAGGAGACCCGACAGAGATCTCCAGCGCCATCACCTCCCTGAGGGGCGCGCAGTCCATCACGGCGGTTGCGAATGACGACGTGATGGTTCAATTGTTCAATTTCACCGAGCCGGCCTCTCCGCTGTCCATCCTTGGTCTGGAACACATCATCGAACGATTCGAGCAGTGATATCCGGCTCCGCGATATCCTTCGCCTACGGGAGCCGGACGGTTCTCGACAGTGTGGATGTGAGCGTCCGGCACGGAGAAGTGCTGGGGCTCGTGGGTCCCAACGGCAGCGGCAAGACCACGCTCCTGCGGACCCTGTACGGTTCATTGGTTCCGACAACCGGGACCGTGTACCTGGACGCGTCCACCCTGCAGGAGCTGACCGCTCGACAGGTAGCACAGACCGTCTCGGTCGTCGTGCAGGAGACTCCCGGCGATCTTCCTCTGCTGGTGTCCGACATGGTCCTCCTGGGCAGGACGCCGTACAGGAGAACCTCGGGCCGGAGTGCGGAGAGCGACGAAGAGATCGCCGCTGATGCTCTCGAGCGGGTCGGAATGCTGGCATCAGCGACAAAGGGCTTCGACGAGCTCTCCGGTGGAGAGCGACAAAGAGTACTGATTGCCCGGGCCCTGGCCCAGCAGACGACCCACCTTCTTCTGGACGAACCGACCAATCACCTCGACGTGCGCTATCAGCACGAGGTCCTGGACCTCGTGCGGAGCCTGGCCCGAAGCAGCAATCACGCCGTCGCCGTGATCCTCCATGACCTGAATCTTGCTGCGACCTATTGCGACAGGCTCCTACTTCTGGACCATGGCCGAGTAGTCGCCGCAGGAACGCCGTCGGAGGTCCTCGTCAAAGAACATCTCGAACCGGTCTACCATATCGACGTTCGGCGCCTCGAGCTCGACGACGGCTTCCAGCTGGTGTTCCGCGCCGCTCCCGGCCGGGACCGCCAACTCCGGAACACCGATGCGGTCGACCCAGGACGCCGCACGACGTTGCGGCCCTGAGCCACGTCGTACCGGGCGAACAAGCAGGGACTGGCTCAGTAGCGGAAGATGGCGGAGACGCTACTGTCGGGGTCGGCGCCGTCCGACGTCGCGTGGACCAGGCCACCATTGTTCATCGTTGCCACGGCGGCGGCCTCGATCTGCTCGCACTCGGCGTACCGCTGGTCCTCCCCCAGCAGCACGATGGCATGTGGATCATCGGTCTCCTGCTCCCAGCACCACGGATCCGCCTGGACGAACAGGGTGTCGACCCGGCCGTTCACGGCTGCCTCCTGGACGTCGTCCAACTCACTCGATGCCCGTCCCGTTCCCACCAGTTCCCGGAACTGCTCGACCAGTCGGGATCTGTCATCGGTCAACTGCTGCTCGATGAGCGGCCACGCGAACTGGTGCAGCTCCTCCTTCGAGAGCGGATCGGCGTTGCGGAGCACGGCCTCGTCGAGAACCTGCTGATAGTCGGTGATGCCGCGATACGCGGTCACGATGGGCTCGAGCCCTGCGAGCACCAGCTTCGTTCCGTCGTCCCCCAGTTCTGCCCGCAGACCCGTGTTCAGCTCTCGCAGGAAACTGATCATCTCGTCCCGCTTGTAGTCCTTGTCCGAGGCTCCATGGCCGAAGAACACCGCAGAGCCGGACCCGGCGCTCGCCGGTCGGGTCATCGTGTCGGAGCGGGGATCGGGATCCTCCACGACCTCGCGCAGCGCCGTGGGCACATCGCCCAGCTCGACGTCGTCGATCGAATGGCGGTCGGCGCGGAACAGGCGGGTATTCTGCTGGCTCAGGGCCAGGAGGAGGAACTGCTCGTTGCCCGTCAGGAGCCTCAGTGCCGGTCCGAGCACCAGGCGGTCGCCGATGGTGGCGAGCTCGGGAACACTGGCCGGCACACGGTAGCTGCGATGCCATCCCGGACGCAGGAACAGTGCCACCCCCTCACGCATGTGCTGCCACGCCCAGGAGTCGTCCTGCAGTGCCTGGGCCGGTGCGAGCAACTCTTCGACGTCACTGCTCCTCATGCGCTCCGAGAGCTTCTCCCGGACCGCGCTGAGCAGATTCTTCCAGCGCAGCTGATCAGCGCGGGATTCGTCCCCGGAACGGTGGGTCGGCATGAACATCGAAATCTGTACTGCGGCTGGGTCAGCCTCTGTCAGGAGGGGTAGATCGGCACCGGTCATCGTATCCACTATGGTCTCCTCATTGCTGGTCAACCAGCGATCGGGCGTGCATTGCCATCACGTCTCAGCCAATCCCGGATCGGTGCCACCGTCCAGAGCAGAAGGTCCTTGGTCCTCGACGGTAGCGTGAGTGCCGTGAACGCTACCGAGAAGCTCTACTCCCTGCTGCTGAAGCGGGACGCGGACGCGGAGCGGACTCTGCCCGACGACGTGCGCCGCAATGTACCGCGCAATGGGCTGCGTCTGGTGGCGGCCAATGCTCTGCAGTCCTCCGGCGACCAGACGGTGAACGCCTCGACGGTGCTGCCATGGCTCTTCGACGCCCTCGGCGTCCCCCCGGCCCTGACAGGCGTGCTCGTCCCCATCCGCGAATCCGGGTCGATGCTGCCGCAGGCCTTCCTGACTCCGCTGGTTCTGCGCGTCCGTCAGCGGAAGGGGGTCTTCATCACCGGAGCGCTCGTCCAGGCGGTATCGGTGGCGCTCATGGCGGCAACAGCTGCCTTCGGCAGTGGTCTGGTTGCCGGGCTCACCATCGTGGCGCTGCTGGCCGTGTTCTCGCTGGGCAGGTGCCTGTGCTCCATCTCCTCCAAGGACGTGCAGGGCCGGACCGTGCCCAAGGGCAATCGCGGTCAGATCAACGGCCTGGCGACGACGGCCTCCGGGCTGGTGGCGATCACCCTGGGACTGGGCATCCGGTTCCTCGGCGACCAGGAGGTGGACGCCGGTCAGCTCGCCTGGCTGCTGGCGGGCGGTGCCGTGCTCTGGGTCCTGGTGGCTGTTCTCTACAGCGGTATCCGTGAGCCGGCGGGTGAGGCACAACCCGTGCGTGAGCCCGGCGACGTAGAGGGCTGGTTCGGCCGGACCATCGCCCTGCTGCGTGAGGACCGTGACTTCCGGCGCTTCGTCGTCGTGCGCAGCTTCCTGCTGGTCTCCGCACTGAGCCCGCCCTTCGTGGTGGCGCTGTCGGTCGATTCGGGCAGCGACGGCCTCGCGGGTCTGGGCGGCTTCATCATAGCGTCCGGTCTGGCCGCGCTGCTGGGCGGACGCCTCTTCGGCCGGCTGGCCGACAGGTCGAGCCGGACGCTGATGACGGCCGGCGCCGGAACTGCCTCGGGCATCATCATCGTGCTGGTGGTGATCGTGTCCCTGCCCGGCTTCTCCGGCGACACGACCACCGGTTCGCTGGTCTTCATCGGCAGCTATCTCCTGCTGACCCTGATGCACACCGGTGTCCGGGTGGCGCGCAAGACCTACATCGTCGACCTGGCCGAGGGTGATCGGCGCACCACCTACGTGGCGGTGTCGAACTCGGCGATGGGACTCGTGCTGCTCGTCGTCGGCGGGATCAGCTCCCTGCTGGCGATCCTCGGTATCGTCTGGGCGCTCGGGTTCCTCGCGCTCATGGGACTGGTGGGAGTGTTCGCCGGCGCCCGGCTGCCCGAGGTCTCCCGCCGGTAGTCAGCGGGCCTGCTCGACGACGAGGGCGCCATGGGGTGGCAGCGTGACCTTGTCCGCGAGGAACTCCACACCGTCCACCGTGGACAGCAGCACGTCGGCCTCCGTGCCCGCCACGGGTACGGAGGACGCTTCGTCGCCGAGATTCAGCGCGACGGCGGTGCTGCCGCGCCGCAGCAGGAGCCAGCGGCCCGCCTCGTCGAACTCCACCGCGATGCTGCCGAAGTCCGCCTCACGCAGATCGGGGCGTTCCGCACGGAGCCGGATGAGGTCCCGGTACGTGGACAGCAGCTCGGCGTGGCTCCCCTGCTCCAGCTCCGCCCAGTCCAGCTTCGCCGAGCGGAAGGTCCCAGGATCCTGCGGGTTCGGAACATCCTCCGCGCGCCAGCCCATGCGCTCGAACTCCCTGAGCCGGCCCTCCGCCGTCGCCCTGCCCAGCTCCGGCTCGGGGTGGGAGGTGAAGAACGGCCACGGGGTCGAGGCGCCGTACTCCTCGCCCATGAACAGCATCGGTGTGAAGGGGCCGAGGATGTTCAGGACGGCAGCCTGCGCGAGCTGGGCGGGCTCCAGCGTGGCGCTGAGGCGATCCCCCGCTGCCCGGTTGCCGATCTGGTCGTGGTTCTGCGTGCAGACCACGAGCTGCAGGGGGCTCACCTGCTCGGCATCGATGGGACGGCCGTGATGGCGTTCCCTGAAGGACGAGTAGGTCCCGTTGTGGAAGAAGCCGGCCTCGAGAACCTTCGCGAGCGCACCGACCGAGTTGAAATCGTGATAGTAGCCCTCCGTCTCCCCCGTCAGGTTCACGTGCACCGCGTGGTGGAAGTCGTCGCTCCACTGCCCCGCGAGCCCGTAGCCACCCCTCTCGCGCGAGGTGATGAGCCGCGGATCGTTGAGGTCGGACTCGGCGATGAGGAACAGGGGCTTGCCCAGCTCGGCGGCGCACTGGTCGGTGCGGGCGCCGAACTCCTCGAGGATGTGGACGGCTCGCTCGTCGTGGAGGGCGTGGACGGCGTCCAGGCGGAGTCCGTCCACGTGGTAGTCGCGGAACCACATCAGCAGATTCCCGATGACGTACTCGCGCACCTCGTCCGACTGCGGGCCGTCGAGATTCAGGGAGTCGCCCCAGGTGTTGGCCATGCCCTCGGTGAGGTACGGGCCGAAGAGACCCAGGTAGTTACCGCTCGGCCCGAGGTGGTTGTACACCACGTCCTGGATGACGCCGAGGCCGTGACGGTGGGCCGCGTCGACGAAGCGCTGGTAGGCGGCCGGACCGCCGTAGCTCTCCTGCACGGCGTACCAGAGCACGCCGTCGTACCCCCAGTTGTGGGTACCGTTGAAGGCGTTGACGGGGAGCAGTTCCACGTACTGCACGCCGAGGTCCGCGAGGTGGCCGAGCCTGTCGATCGCGGCATCGAGCGTTCCCTCGGGTGTGAAGGTGCCCAGGTGCAGCTCGTAGATGACCCCGCCGTCCAGGCCCGGCGAGCTCCAGGACCCGTCCTGCCAGTCGTGCTCCAGAGGGTCGAAGGTTTGCGAGAGCCCGTGGACTCCATCCGGCTGCCGGCGTGAGCGTGGATCGGGTACCGGGGTGTCGGCCCCGTTCACCAGGTAGCCGTAGGACAGATCAGACGACGACGCCGGCGCCCCGACAGCGTGCCACCAGCCGCCCTCCTGCTGCGTCATGGGGTACTCGGTACCCTCCACCACCAGGGTGAGCGCGTCGGCGCGCGGCGCCCACACATCGAATGGATTCCTCATGCTGCGTCCTCCTGGACCAGTAGTGCGACGGGGAAGGTGGCGAAGACCTCGGCCGCGCGGACGGTACATCCACCGACGGAGGCGCCGGTCAGTGCGCAGGTGTAGGTGCCGGCCGGAAGCTCGATCGTCGTGTCACCCCAGCCGCCGCGCGCGGCGAGTCCATGGGGCAGACGCGTGAGCAGCGTGATGGCACCCCCGCGGTCGAAGGCGAAGACGTGATCCGCGCCGTCGCCGGATGCCGTGATGGCCGTGTAACCCGTGAACAGCTCCGGGCGGTCCCGGCGCAGCTTCAGGGCACGCGCGACGACGAGCAGCTTGGCGTGGGCGTCGGCGCCCACTTCGGGGAGCTCCCCGAAGTCGATGTCCGTCAGCACCTGCCGGCGCGCCTCGTAGTCGACCTCGCGCCGATTGTCCGGATCCACGAGGGACGTGTCCCAGAACTCCGTGCCCTGGTAGACGTCCGGCACGCCCGGCATGGAGAGCTGCAGCAGCTTCTGGGCGAGCGAGTTGGACCAGCCGGCCTCCCGGATGCGCTCGACCGTGTCCGTGACGAGTGCTGCCACGGCGTCGTCGTCGAACGCCGCGTCCACGGCGGCGTGCATGCCCCGCTCGAAGTCCTCGTCGGGTGCAGTCCAGTGCGTGCTGAGATCCGCCTCGCGCGATGCCTTCTCGGCGTACGCGTGCGCCCGCTCCCTGCTCAACGGCCACGCGCCGATCAGCGACTGCCACAGCAGGGGCGCGAACGTGGCGTCCCCGACGGGCGCGAGCTCCTCGAGCCGCTCGAGGATCCCCGTCCAGTCCCCGGCGAGTTCGGACAGGACGGAGATGCGCGCCCGGGTGTCCTCGCTGCGCTTGGTGTCGTGGGTGCTGAGCGTGGTCATGGCCAGCGGGTTCACGGTCTGACGCTCGAGCAACCGGCGGTGGAGCTCCAGCGGATCGATCGAGAAGATGCTCGGATCAGCTCCCACCTCGTTGAGGGAGACCAACCGGGAGTACCGGTAGAAGGCCGTGTCCTCCACGCCCTTCGCCATCACCATTCCCGAGGTCTGCTGGAAGCGCCGCGCCAGTTCGGTCATTTCCCCGGGCCCTTCCAGGAGGGGATTCAGGAGGGGGTGGAGCGTCGAGACCGCGTCGGCGAGATCCGGTCGTCGGACCTGCGCATCACGCACGGCGTCGGCGAGGTACTCGGCGCCGCCGGGCAGATAGCTGCGGTAGACGGGGAAGCAGGTGAGCAGCTCAGCGATCGCGTCTGCCGCGATGCCGGCGTCGAGTCCGGCCTCGGCAGGGACGAGACGGGCGAGGCGCAGCACCTCGGAGCGGAGGATCCCGTCGGCGATGCCACGCTTGGTGTGATGCGTCAGTTCATGGAACGGGTCCACCGGCACCGTCGCGGTGAGCGCGTGCTCCCCGGCCGGATCCGTGAAGAGCCTATCGGTCTCCGCGAGGGCGTCGTAGCCCGTGGTGCCGGCGGTGGCCCAGTCCGCCGGCAGCGTCTCCCCGGGTTCGAGGATCTTCTCCACGAGGACGTAGGCGCCACCGGTCAGCGTCCGCAGCTGCGCCAGGTAGCCCTCCGGATCGGCGAGACCGTCCGGGTGGTCGATCCGCAGTCCGTCGACGAGCCCGTCGTCGAACCACCGCTTCACTTCCGAGTGGCTCTCCTCGAACACCCATGGAACCTCCACCCGCAGCCCGGCGAGTGTGTTGACGCCGAAGAAACGCCGGTAGTTCAGCTCGCTGTCAGCACGCCGCCAGTTGACCAGTTCGTAGTGTTGCCGTGCGTGCACGTCGACCGCGGAGTCCCCGGGGTGGGCCGTGCCCTCGGCGATCGGGTACC
Source organism: Arthrobacter echini (assembly GCF_004803505.1). Lineage (GTDB taxonomy): Bacteria > Actinomycetota > Actinomycetes > Actinomycetales > Micrococcaceae > Arthrobacter_D > Arthrobacter_D echini. The sequence goes on along the minus strand of NZ_SSWH01000011.1, from coordinate 641 downwards.
GGTTGTCGTAGTAGTGCAGCTCGCCGTCCGAGAGGCTCAGCTGTGCCAGCTCGTCCTCACCGTCCCCGAGCACGGGGACCCGCAGGCGCCCGCTCCCGGCATCCCAGTCGACGTCGAAGGCCTCCGCCATGCGTGAACCTCGGCCCTCCTTCAGGAGCTGCCACCACCACGGATTGTCGCTCGGCGTCTGGATACCCATGTGATTGGGGACGATGTCCACGAGCACGCCCATACCAGCGGTCCGTGCCGCCTCGCTGAGTGCGGCGAGGCCGTCCGGACCGCCGCGCGCCGGATCCACCGCGGAGGGATCGGTCATGTCGTAACCGTGGTCCGATCCCTTCTCGGCGGTCAGGATCGGCGAGAGGTACACCCAGTCCACCCCGAGATCGTGCAGATAGGGCACGAGCGCTGCCGCGTCATGCAGATCGAACTCGTCGCGGATCTGCAGTCGGTAGGTCGATGTCGGTGTCAGCACGTGGGGAGTCCTCCTCGGACGGTGGTATGGGCGTGCGGTGGCGCTAGGGCCAATGCCGTGTAGTTAAGCGGAGGGCGGGGTGGTCAAGGAAGCTCGGTGTTGGGCGTGTCGCCGCTGGTGAGGCAACGGAACTCCGGTAAAGAGGGCATCGACTAGAACACTTCTC
>NZ_SSWH01000010.1 GCF_004803505.1 Arthrobacter echini | reverse complement strand
CTCGAACACCTTCGCGGCTCAGCCCTGGGCTTCAGGAACCTCACCAACTACATCACCAGATCACTCCTGGAATCAGGCGGCTTCAGACCCCAACTGCACTCTCAATTACGATGAGCCCCCAAAACAGACATACGCGCCGTTATCAGGCTTTTGGCTCGAGGCAGGCAGTGTGTTTGGACTAGTTTGAGCATCGCGAGGACTGCCAGGAGTGATGCCTGTGGGATTAGTCGAGGAAGTAGGCGTGGATTTTTTCCTCGGAGTCCAGGATTTCGTCTGCAGGGACGCCGAGTCGTCGTGCGAGCTCGGCTGATCCAAGGAGCGCGATTTGCACGTCGGGTGAGAAGGCTCGTTCGAGCAATCCGAGGTAGTCGGACATGCCCTCGTCCAGCTTCTGTATGAGCTCCTGATGCTCGGCGGCTAGTTGCTCGTCGAGGACGCGTTGCTCGTCCAGGTAACGCTCGACCAATTCAGCCTCTCGCGTGGAGAGGGACGAGGCGACCGTCCTGTACATGATGGCGCCCACTGTGTTGCCGATGACGGCGCCGAGTACGGGAACAGGGATGACCGCCTGGCCGACGAAGGAGGACAGCGCGCTCACGGCGGCTTCCAAGGACAAAAGCTCCGCGTTTTCGATGAACTCGAGCTCGTCGATCTCGCCGCGGCGGAGCTTGTTCGCTTGCTCAGCGATGCCGAAGGAAGCGGTGACGATTGAGCTGGCGACCGCTGCGGACGTGGCCGTGAAGTTCGTCAACGCGTAGATGCTGGAGCCTCGGATCCCACCTTTACCGAAGCTCACGCCGGTCTGGCCTGCGATGTCGATCCAGTCCTGCTGAGTGAACTCTCGAAACTGCGTGCCTTGCCGCTTCTTGGCGACCACGGCCAGCACGAAAGCCGTGCCACCCTCGACTGCGGCGGCTGTCAGGGTCGCCGACGCTCCTTCTCCCAGAGTCGGCAGGCTCTCCTGGTATGCGTTGTCACGCAGGGACCGGTCGATGGAACGGAGTGAGTTCTCCTCGTCCGCCATGGTGGACTCGTAGACGCCCCTTTGGACTTGACGGTACTCAAGCGTTGAGGGCTCGAGCGATTCAAGGTCGATTGAACCCTGCCGGAAGAACGCGTCGATCCGTCGCCAGTCTGTGAAGGACGGCCCGTCGCCGCTGCGCGACAGGAACTTCCCTGATTCCTCCGGTGGCATCGAGTACAGCCTTTTGACCACTTCGAAGTGATCACGGGGAATCTGGTACTTCCCGCCGTTCTTCACATAGTCGGGGTACTTCTCAAGGTGCTCGGTGATTGCGCCCAGAGAGAAGCGACCACCGGATGCGACGAACTTTTGCTGGATGTCCACACTGCCGCGAACGAGGTCCACCGGTCCGTTGTCGTTCACCCACTGGTAGACAGGATCCTGGCCGAGGATATGCTTGCGGGCATTGCCGATGCCCACCTCCGCAAGTTCAGCAATGAAGCCGTGCATGCCGTGCTGACCTCCGCGATTGGAGGTGACCACCTCGAGATTGATCCTCTTGACCGCGTCGTCGACGCTGCTCAATGCGTTCAGGAGGTTCTCGTCCTGCTCTTTGAACGAGCTCAGTAGCTGATCGATGCGTACCTGGTTGAGATAGTTCACCCAGGAGGCAACTGCCTGCTCCTGGTTGCTCTTGATAAACTTTGTGAAGTCATTCATCAACGACGACCCATTCGACACGCTTAGACAGCAGGGCGGCGCAAGACTTCGTGTTGTTCACCAGGACTGCCAGGCTGTTCTGCTGGGAAGTCGAGAACGAACGGAAGTCTGCGCCAAAGCACGCCAATGCTCCGACATACGAGCTCATCAGCTCGAGGCGCAGCGCCGTTGTCTTCTGGAGGAGATCATCGATCTGAGCGTCGCCGCCCTTGACCGACGCGATGTTCCGCTTCAGCGCAGCCAGTGCTTCCTGCTTTGCCTCCCGTGTCTCCAACTTCTTCTTCGAGAGCAATGCGATCGACGCAAGGAGGGAAGCTCCTGCAACGGTCCATCCCACAGGTCCGGCCAGCGCCAGCAAAGCGCCTCCCGCGGCAGTACCTCCACCTCCGGCAGCCAGGGCGCCGCCGCCCAGCCACGCGAGAGCGGCGTTGCTCGCGGCGGCCCCGGAGAGAGTGGAGATCGCGGTGCCAGTGGACGCAGCACCGAAAGTAGTAGCAACCCATATGGCAGCCGTCGGTGCAACACTCACGACTGCAGCTCCCGTCGCGAATCCGGCGCCCGCGCCGACAGCAGAACGCTTCGCGGCTTCGAGATCCTTCCGGGCGAACTCCTCCACGTCCAGGAACTGGGCTCTTTGAGCGTGGATTTCACCTAGTGAGGCGTCGAACGACTTCGGCGTGTTCGCGATGCTGTTTATTAACAATTCGACGAGTTCAACCAGGTCCGCCGACCGTTCGCGCTGGCGCAGGAGTGTATCTCCCTTGTCGCTCATCTCGGTGAAGGCTGCGTTGTACTCCGCTATGACCTCCTCGTAGGGGGGGTCTGCTGCCTTCGCGGCCAGTCTCTCGACTTTGTCTTTGGCTGCTTCTGTAGCGTCTTTGGCAGTCTGCTTGACGCTTCCAGCCTGCTCGACGATGTGCGTGGAAGCACCCCGCAGGGCCCTGCCGATGCCCTCCTTGGCATTGCTGACGTCGAAATGTGCAATCATCTGTTTCCCCAACTCCATTACCCGTCGTTCCTAGAAAGAGAGTATCGACTGTGAATGACACTGTTCACACTTCATGAGTGGATGCGAGGCGGGCTTCCGCGGGCTTTCATGCGGTGACTCAGACCTCCGGTACCTCTTGCGGCGCTCCACGCATTGGGAATAGTTATGGGCTTGGGTTCGAAAACATGCTGGTTTTCTTCCACTCTTTGCTGGAGGTAAGTCCGCAGAATCCCTACGGCTGCCGCCGCGTCAGCAAGGGCGGTGTGTGCGTTGCCGGTATCAATGTCCAACCGCTGGCAGACCGCAGCAAGAGTGGCAGGGACGTCGGGCTGAAAGTATCGACTGAGCTCCATGGTGCACAGCACCGGCCACGCCGGTGCTGATATCCCGGCCCGCTCAAATTCCGCTGTCAGGAAGCTCAGATCGAAGGCCGCGTTGTGGGCAACAACAACGGCACCTGAGAGCTGTGCGGCGATCTCATTCAGCACGTCGGCGAAGCCGGGAGCATCGGCGATGTCTGCGGAGGTGATGCCGTGGATATGGGTGGGCCCGGTGGGTTGGTAGGGGTTGATGAGGGTGGTCCAGCTGCCCTCCCGCACGCCTTGGGCGTCCAGCCGGATGATCGCGATCTCGACGACTCGGTGCATGTGTGGGGAGAATCCGGTGGTTTCGACGTCGATAACCGCGAAAGGCGTCTTCCCGGGCACGACCGGAAGCCCCGGTGATGATGACCGGAGGGGTTTGGCAGGGCCCGTGCGTGTGTCGCCCGAGTGTATGTTGGGGTCAATTTGGGCGAGTCGTTGCAGGGTGGACCATGCTCCCGGCACATCCAGAGAGCTGGCAGCGTAGGAGTGGGTGAGCAGGTCATCATCGAGCTGGACGTCGTGTTTGTCCTGGGTTTTGACCAGTACGGTCTGGGCGAGCTCGGTGGGGTGCGGTCGCTCGGATGCTGCTAGTTGGTGGAGAAGATCGGCGAGTTCGGCGGGGGATATTTTGCGGCAGTTCAGGGCGACCCCGTCCTGGCTGGCTGCGATGCCTTCGCTGGAGAGCAAGACCTGGAGGGTGTTCATGATCCGGTCCCCGGCCCACGGGAAAAGGAGTGTGTCATCGCCCCAGGGGAGTATCGCCCGGTGGTGCAGACTCAGGCGTTTGTAGGATTCGCGCCCTTGGGAGGCAAAAAGCCGGCCGTTGTGATCGAGGTAGGCAGGGATCGTGTCGTTTTCGTAGAGCCGGTGCATGCGCCGGCGGATGCCGTCGGCGATTTGCGCTCCCGCCCCTGTAAAGGCGGGAGGTTTTCCGCCCGCGGCTTTGGCGAGGTTGATGACTTTGCCGGCGAGGTCGACATCCAGGACCCGCCATCGGCGTCCTGCGAAAATGAGCAGGCTACCTTCAAGGACCGGGTGGTCAATGGGGATGGATCCAAGGGTCCGGCCCGAGGCCACGAGGCGGTATTCCTCCGCGGTCTGGAACGCGCTGTAGAAGCTGTAGTGGTTCACTAACCGCTCACCGATTCGCCCTGGCAGGAGGGTTCCGTCTGAGGCCTGCGTGAGGATCTCCTTGCTACCCAAGGTTCTGAGCAGTTGGATGAACATGCCCTGGTCAACATGGCGGAACGGTCCCACCTGGCAGAGGGCACTGAAAAGTTCGGTTGCTTGGGCGCCTCCGTGCTGGGCTATCACGGAGAGGATTTGTTGGATCAGGGTGGAAAGGTGCAGACCTGAGGTGTTGGGGGGCTCGTACCATTTCTCGAGCAGCAGTTCAACAATCGCGAGGGTTTCGAAGGTTCCTGTGCGCAGCTGATCTACCGGTGGCGTTCGTTCGTGGAGGGGCTGTTCGGACACGTAGAGGCGCAGGGTCGCTGGACCGTTTCGCCGTCCCGATCGGCCCAGCCGCTGGCGCAGGGCGGAGACGCTGCCGGGAGATCCTATCTGTGCGACCGTGTCGGCTGATCCGATGTCGATGCCCATCTCCAGGGTGGAGGTGCAGATGGCCGTGGCTGGGGTTTCGGTCCTCCGGAGCCTGGATTCGACGTCTTCGCGGAATTCTTTGGACAGGTTTCCGTGGTGGGGGAAGAACTCGTTGGTTACCCGGTTGTGTTCACTGATCTCTTGAAGAAGATCGGCGTAGGTCTCCACATTGGCGCGTGAGTTGGCGAAGACCAGATTGTCCCGGCCGCGGAGGTTTCGGAAGAGATGTTCGGCTATCGCGCGTTTATCGATGTCACTCTCCGTTTCCTCCTCGTCTTCAGGGGAGGAAGTTTCCGGATCCGGGCCGGTGCCGGTGGTGAGGTAGCCGCGCAGTTGCATGCGCAGTTCCGCGCGGTCATCGTCTGTTCCACCGATCAGGTGCACCGGCAGGGCCCGGTCCGGCCGGAGGAAGTCTGCGGCTACGGACAGGTCCGAGAGCGTGGCGGAGAGACCTATGCGCGGGACTTTCCGACGGACTGCCAGTTCCACCCGATGGAGCAGGGACTGTAGCTGCGCCCCGCGTTCGGTTCCAATGAAGGAGTGCAGTTCATCGACCACGATGTACTGCAGGCCGTGCAGCAGTACCGGGATGCGGGTGCCTTGGGTGATTAAGAGTGCTTCGAGGGATTCCGGGGTGATCAGGAGCAGCCCGTCGGGTGCTTCCCTGAGGGTTTTGCGGGCCGCCCCGGTGACGTCTCCGTGTCGGCGGTGTACTGGGACTTCGACGTGTTCCGCGAGGCTGCTGAGCCGTTCGTACTGGTCGTTGATCAGGGCCTTCAGCGGTGAAATGTAGAGAGCCTTGATTCCTGCGGGGACGGGTCCGGTTTCAGCTGCGCTGGCCAGGGCCGAGAGGATCGGCAGCCAGGCGGCTTCGGTCTTTCCGCTGGCGGTCGCAGCACTGATGATGACGTCCGTGTTAGCGGCCAGGATGGGGTCCACTGCTTGGGCCTGAGCGGTCCGCAGCTGCTGCCATTTCTGTTCCCAGATCCAGGTTTGGACACGGCGGTGCAGCCTGTCGAACGCGGCGGCGGGATCACTCATGAGCTCACAGCTTGAAGGCGGACAGTTCGTCATCGTCCCTATCAGCCAGCGGACTGCCTTGTGGAGCACCGAACCCTGGATTGGCCGATGTCTCTGCCGTCTGCGTGGGCGCCATGGGGTGTGGCGCCGGCCCCGCGGGTGGCAGGGGGGCGAGGTCGGGGTTGGACTCGTGGTCGAGTTTTACTCCCACGAGTAGGTCTTCCCATTGGCGCCCGGGGTTTTGTTCCAGTACCGCGAGCAGATCCAGGAAACTCTTGATGGTGTTGCGGGGGGTGCGGAAATAGGCGTCGCCGATGCGCTGGGCACAGTGGAGCATGTAGGCGGTGATGCCTTCATCGGGAATCAGATACGCCGATTCCTCCCCTCCGGCCTGGACGTGCCGGAGCTTGGTCAGCAGGACATAGAAGTCTTCCGGGGTCAGGCTGGACAGGCGCAGGATGGGCCCGGAGTAGTCCACGAGTCCGTCGACGGCGTAGCTGTTTTCCTCGAGCCGGGACTGCAGGGCGGCATATGAGTAGAGGCCACGGCGCGGGTCCAGGAGGAAGTCGGGGGTACCGCCGAAAACGAAGCCCAGACCCGATGCGGTGCCTTGGGTGGAGTCGTTGAGGATCCGGAGGATCTGTTCGTAGTTGGAATTTCGGGCCTGGCTGTTGGCCAGCTTGTACAGGTTCACCATTTCGTCGAGGCAGACCAGGAGGCCTCCGAAACCGGCGAGACGGACGAACAGGGCCAGCAGCTTGAGCTGGTCATAGAAGTTGGAGTCATCCACGATGGTCCGTACTCCCAGGGCAGCGCGCGCATCGGTTCGGGTGGTGAATTCGCCGCGTAGCCACCGAACGGCGTCGGCCTTGAGTTGTTCGTTCCCGGTGTCGTGTCCTTGCCAGTATTTGGCGATCACTTCGGCGAAGTCGTATCCGCCGGTGAGCTCGGACAGCTGATCGAGGTTGCGGCGGATGATAGTTTCCACGGCCTCGCCGGAGGCCCGGGACTCAGTGAGGGCCTGCGTGACGAAGCGTTCCACCACGCTGGACATGGCGCCGCCGTCGGCCTTGGCTCGGGTCGACATGTTGCGCATGAGCTCGGCGTACAGGCTTCTGGCCTGCCCACCGGTGGCCTGCAGGCGCCGGTCCGGTGAGAGATCGGCGTGGACCGTGACAAGTTTTTGCTGCAGGGCAATCGAGCGGATCAGATGCAGGAAGAAGGTCTTCCCGGAGCCGTAGTCGCCGATGATGAAGCGGCTGCCGGCTCCGCCGTCATTAATACGGTTTATGTCCGAAAGCAGCGCTTGCACTTCGTTGACCCGGCCCACCTGGACATGCTGCTGGCCCATCCGCGGGACCACGCCTGCACGTAGGGACTGCAGCAGCGCGTCCCGCTCTCTGGGGCGGATGGCGGCAGTGGAAGGACTGGTCATGAGCAAAGCTCCTTTAGAGCGTAGACATTGATGATGAGGATCTCATCGCCTTCGATGAGAGGTTCATCAGAGGCGTCAAGGGCTGCTTCGTTCAGCGTGTCCAGGGCACCGTCCGGCAGCAGCCCGTGGTGGGCGGCGAGGTCCTCGAACTCGTTGCGGTCCAACTGGTTGCGTCCTGCCAGAGCGTGCAGCATCGAGGAGTGTGCCTGATCGAGGCCGGCCACCGGAAAGGCAGCGCCAGGATTGGTCCCGGCTGGTTCCTCGGGTCCGGGCTGTTGCGGCCGTTCCGGTCCGCCCGGTTCCGGGGCGGGCAGGGTCTGGTCCTCGTCGAAGATTCCGCCCAGCAGGGCTGACACCGCGGCTGTTTCGCTCATCTTGGCCTGAATGATCGTCGGGTCCAGCACGAATCCTGTTTCGGCCGGGGCGGTGGTCGGAGGTACGGGAATGGGGTAGCCGGGATCCGGCTCCCCTGCCGGACGGACCGTCACCGGCCCCCGGGCCGGGGCAAGGGATCCCGTCATGGCGGCGTGGAGCCTGCTAGATACCGTTGATGCTTCTAGGCCCAGCAGTTTGTATATCTTTTGCAAGGTGGTGACTTCGGCCGGTGCGATGTGTCCGTCGGCTGCGGCTACTGTGACGAGCATGTCGCCCACTGCGGCCTTTTGTGCACCTGAAAGGCTTTCCAGGCGTTTGGTGAGTCCGGTCAGTTTCACTTCGGTGGCACCGAGCCACTGCAAATGCGCCTGGAGCCGGGTGCGTTCGGGTGTGGTCAGCTGCAGGGATGATTCCAGGTGGGCGGTGAGGTGATCGAGTTCGGCCGGCAGGATATGGCCGTCGGCCGCGGTGACGGCAGCGGCGAGGTGCATCATCGTCAGGGCGGTGCTGTAGGCAGGGGTTGGGGAGTGTGGGCTGCCGGGTTGAACCCGGAAGAGCACCACTGGGGTCAGCTCGCTGACCGCAGCACCTCCGAAGCGGACATCGGGTTCGAGGGCGGCGCCCAGACTGTCCAGCAGGGTTACGAGATTGACGGTTTCGGGCTTGCTGAGTTTGCCGGTCGCACCGGCGGGCCAGTGGTTGAACAGCTCTGCTCCGGAAATCAGCGCGGTTCCCGAAGCTGCCAGTTTTTCCGTCAGCCAATCCTGGAAGTCCCGGACGGACCCAGTGCTGCCGTCGATCAGATCCCTCGGTAGAAGTGCGGCAGCGGCCAGGGTTCCTGCCTTGTCCGGATTGCGCCCGAGCCACCGGCTGTAGGGTTCCAGCTCAGCGCTCACACCGTCGAAGACTTCTGCGAGCTTCCGAAGGGGCGCCTGCTGGGCGAACACATCCGGAATGTTGTCCATTTCCAGATCGGCCTGGCCGATCTGGGAGCTGGCCGTGTGATAGCTGGTTCTGATTGTGGTCTTGCCCGGGCGCACGGTGAACCCGTCCCCGAATTTTTGCTGGTACCTGAGCGTGAAGAGCCGGGCGAATTCCTCAGTGCACCGGGAAGCAGGGGTGCGTACGGGGATTTCGGGGTGGAACCATGCCCAAGCCAGAGCCCATCGCGCAGGAATCGGGTTAGCGTTCGCTGCTAGGTCGCCCAGCCCGACTTTGAGACTGATCGGAACCAGCCACCGCGACTCGGTCAGGGCCGGCGGTTCGCCTCCCGCCGAGGCCGGGCCCTGCATCAACATGAAGTCGATTAGATTCAAGAATCGGGACGCATATCCGGAAAACGAACTGCTACGGTCCCCGTGCAGGTTGAGCAGGGACAGCATTTCAGCCCTGATCGGGACCAGCTCGCCCGCCAGGGAGGGGTCCCTTCCGATGTCCACCAGGACGCGATGCTCGAGCCCGTACATGAACAGGAAGACATAACCGATCGGCACCTCGGGATAGCGTCGTCCGTCCGCCAGCCAGGTGAGATACGCAGCCCGCGCGGCTGGTGTGATCGATTCATAGGAGGGCCAGTAGTCCAGCGACTGCCCTGCCCAGTCCGGGTTCTGCGAATTGATCCTGAGTGCGGGATTGATCAGGGATGATTCTGTCCCGCCGTTGGGAGAGGTCAGGGCTGTGCCGACATAGATCAGGCCACCCATGATCAGGTAGCCGCCGACCGGTACCGCCTCGCCGTATCCGTACCAGCGCGTCTTACCCGATAAATGGCTAGACTTCTGAGCTGAGGGAGGGGCATTCGGTGCACGACGTACTGGAAGAGGGCGATCCACAACCGGCGGAACCGCCGGAGAGGAGAACACCTTCGTCCGCTCAGCCTCGCCCGATAAAGACCGCAACCAACTCAAAAAACCCACGAGACCCCCGGTTCCTGTGCAGATGAAATTTATCGTGCAGCCAGTCAATTCCCTGTAAATACTAGAGCCACAGTTATTCTCCAGCCCCCGCCTACAGCGTGTCGCTGTCGGCTGTCAGCCAAGGCAGTTCTCCACGCGCAACTAGACTCACCCTCCGTACGTCGCAGTCCTGATGAACGCATACAGTTCTGGCCCAACGTCATGACTCGCAGCAGTGGTCAGCTGCGGGTGGGCGGGTACCAGCCGGGCAAAGCCTGATTGAGTCGCTGGAGGCGGTCGGGGCATAGCCGGCCCTTCCGGGTACCGGACGCGGTCATAGATCGGGAACCGGCCCATCTCAACCTGAAACTGGCGGACGTCGTCGAGGCGCCGCTCCCACAGTGCGTCGGCGTTGCCTCTCCGGGTGCCCCGTTACTTTCTTCGTAAGCCCAAACGGTGTGAACTGTGAGGGTGTTGGCCTGTCAGGTTCGGCATGATTCTTGCCCCCAGTCGTTCATGATCCGGGGGGTGTTGTCACCGGACCTGATTGGCGTCGGGTGATCGCTAATAGGGGCTCGACCGGGACTTGTTTCCTTGGCCGTTCGTAACGTGGATGCCGAACTCGACGCTGTGGACCAGGCCGGAAACCTCGAGTGGACGGAGCAGTCATGATCGAGAACTACGACAGCGTCGACGTGTTCGTTGGCGTCGACGTGGGCAAGGGCGAACACCACGCCGTCGCCCTCACCAGGGCGGGCAAAGTCGTTCTCGACAAAGCTCTGCCCAACGACGAGGCGAAGATGCGGGCGGTGCTGAAGAAACTCAAACAGCACGGAACCGTCTTGGTCGTCGTCGATCAGCCCGCCACAATCGGAGCCCTCCCGATCGCCGTCGCGCAGGCCGAAGAAGTTCTCGTCGGATACCTTCCGGGGCTGGCGATGCGCCGTATCGCCGACCTCCACGCGGGAGAAGCGAAGACCGATGCCCGCGACGCTGCGATCATCGCTCAGGCTGCGAGGACCTTGCCGCACGCGCTCCGGTCGATCCAGCTCGCTGATGAGTCCATTGCTGAGCTGTCGATGCTGTGTGGTTTCGACGACGACATCTTGCAGCAGATGACCGCTACCAGTAACCGCATCCGCGGCCTGCTCACCCAGATCCACCCTGCGTTGGAGCGGGTTGTCGGCCCGCACCTTGACCACCCAGCGATGCTGGACCTACTCCAGCGCTACCCATCACCGGCAGCGATGAAGTCAGCTGGCACCAGCCGGATAGCGACTCGGCTGTCAAAACTCGCCCCGCGAATGGGGCGCCGGCTGGCCGAGGAAATCACTCAGGCGTTGAGCGAGCAGACCGTCGTGGTCGTGGGCACCAACGCCGCCGCGACGGTGCTACCGCGCCTGGCGGAGCAGTTGGCAGCGCTGCGTCGGCAGCGGTCCGAGATCGCGGTCGTGGTGGAGGAACTGGTCGAAGCCCACCCTCTTTCACCCGACTCCTGACCAGCATGCCCGGAGTCGGGGTCAGGACCGCAGCCAGGCTCCTCACCGAAGTCGCAGGGAAGCACTTCGAGACCGCAGGCCACCTCGCCGCCTATGCCGGCCTCGCACCGGTAACCCGACGATCGGGCTCCTCTATCCGGGGCGAGCATCCCTCCCGACGGGGTAACAAGATCCTCAAACGGGCCATGTTCCTGTCAGCTTTCGCCGCCCTGCGCGACCCGATCTCGAGAACCTACTACGACCGGAAGATCGCTCAAGGCAAGCGCCACAATCAAGCCCTCATAGCCCTATCCCGCCGCCGCTGCGACGTCCTGTTCGCGATGCTCCGCGACGGCTCTCTTTACCAAGCCGATTATGCCGTAGCCGCTTGACGAACCACATAGGGGCACCCCCACTCCGTTGAGGGCCTCAAGCCCGTCGGGGGTTAGGGTACCGGCGTCGTGGTTCCTGCGCTGGTTCTCCACCCACCGATACAACACCCGGGCCTCATGGCTATCGTTCTGCGCCGGGATCTTCCCGTGCTCGCGCACGTGGGCTGTGAGGTGGGCGTAGTGTTCCCACCACGCCTGCTCCCGGGTCCGCCGGCGGTGTTTCTTGTTCGCCGGCCACGCGGGCTGATCATGGATCATCCAACACCGGTCAAACCATGCTGGGTCCCGTTCGATTTGCCGGTCGGCGGCGCGGACCACGCGCTTCACACTGACCCGGCACCAGGCGGCGATTACCGGTACGGGCACGCCGCAGGAGTACATGAGCAGCCACTCCTGCTTGCTCTCACGCGGCCCACACAGGCCCTCATCCTCGGACGAAGTCGGCTCATCCACGCACACAGTAACCGTCGTCACGTCGTCACGTCGTTCTGACGGCGTCCCCATCGGGTCAGTAGGGGCTTGGATGGGGTTTGCATAGGTGTCAAGGCGCCCAGTCCGGGTTGTAGGCGGGGTGTGCGGCCCAGGGCAGGGCGAGCAGCTCGGGGATCTTGCCTCTGTAGTCCTGGTTCCCGGCCGGCGCATACGCCCAGTCGATGCTCTGGACGCGTGCGACCAGGTGGCGTTTGACCTCACACTCGGTCAGCAGCCGCTCCCCCACTTGGGCTGGCATTACCCCGGCCCCGGCGAGGACTTTCAGATCGTGAGTGACACGCGCGAGGATGAACGCGGCCAACTCATCCATCGGATCAACCTCGCCGGCGGATCCCGGTTCGCCCATCCAGCCTATCCGGTCCGCCTGGTCCATCCGGGCTGTCTGGCCTGTCTGGCTCGTGCTGTTCGTACGAGCATGGTGTCGAGGGTAACCAGAGGACCCGCGGGGCGGGGTGCGGCGCTCCCACCTGGAGACGGCTTTGAGCTCTACCTTTCGGGCTCCACCCGCCCACACATGGATGCCCCACCCCCGTATGTCAGTAACCAGGCTCTGCTGTTCAGGTCGCTTCCCAAGTATTCAAACCTGTGTTCTATTTTAAGGACAGTGTTTAAGGGACGGCGAGCAGGACAGGATAGACACACTCACGCGCAGTTGGGTCAGGACGAACGCAAGGAGCGTCGTGCACGTCAAGGTATTTCGGATAGCTGGCGTAAGAAACATCATTTTCGTGAGAGCTTGATGTCTATTGAGGCACCGATCCGCCCACCTGCCTGCGCCTTCAAATGGGAAGAGCCGCGTAGGCTCTGTCGGATCATCATTTACTGACTTATCGTTGTGGCCGAATCGCCACTATCAGAACTCTTTGGGGGAACATGCGTATTGTTCACGCAGCTGACATTCATCTAGACAGCCCGTTGCGCGGCCTGATGAGGCTCGGTGACGAGGATGTCGCTCGGCAGTTGCGGCTAGCGTCGCGGCGGGCGTTAGAAAACTTAGTGGCCATGGTCGTCACCGAGGGCGCACAGGCCCTCGTCATCGCAGGTGACACCTATGACGGAGACTGGCAGGACTACGCGACAGGCCGGTTCTTCTCCGAACAAATGGCAGTCCTAGAGGCGCACGGAATCCCCGTGTTCATGGCTTCCGGGAATCACGACGCGGAAAGTCAGATCACGAGGACGTTGCGGCTCCCCCCGAATGTTAATGTTCTTTCTACCGATGCTCCGGAGACGGTCTGCCTTGATGATCTCGGGCTCGCCATTCACGGGCAGGGGTACGCGACACGTGCGGTGACGCAGAATCTGGCCCGGGCGTACCCGCAGCGTGTTCCCAATTTGGTGAATGTCGGTATCCTCCACACCGCCGTAGCTGGGGCTGAGGGTCACGAGACATACGCTCCGTGCACGCCGGAAGACCTCGAGCGCGCGGAGTACGACTACTTCGCACTCGGGCACGTGCACCAAGGAGGCGTCATCAACAACGGCCATCACGTCGCTGCCTTCTCCGGTAACCTGCAAGGCCGGCACCCCAAGGAGACAGGTGCGAAAGGAGCCTTAGTCATAGACGTGGAACCCGACGGTCGAGCGCAGCTTCGACACGTGCCCCTGGACGTCGCCCGATGGATGACTATCGATGTGGATGTTACCGGTTTCGCGACCTTTGATGACGTCCTCGAGGACATCGACCAGAAACTCGCCGACGCTGCGACGACGACAGAGAGACGGCTTTTGGTGGCTCGCGTGGAAATTGCTGGCGAAACACAGGCGGCGGGGGCTCTAACGCATCGGGAGGATGTCTACGAGAACGTCGCCAACCTCGCGGCTCGCCATCGAGTGACCATTGAACGAGTCCGTTCCCGCGCGACAGCCCCAAGCGACCAGCAGTCGGTGGACCCCGAACTGCTCGTTGCGCTGCAGAATTCCGCGCCCTCGCTGGCGGAATTGCGAGACATGGCCAAGCCCCTCGCCACGGAAGTCGGCCGATCGCTTCGAGCCGGTCCGGGTATAAACCTCGACGACGATATTTTCCTTCAGGAGCTCGCGAAAAATGCGATCGACGACCTGGTGGCGCGTCTCGCAGGGGAAGGCAACTGATGCGCATTCGGTCGTTGTCCATGAAACCGTATGGCGCGTTCACGGAACGTTCCATCACTCTCGAGCCGGGCCTGAACCTCATCGTCGGCGTCAACGAGGCCGGCAAGTCAACGGCCCTCGACGCCCTCACCGACTTCCTCTGGGGCATCCCGTCGTCGTCTCCGCAGACATTCTTGTACGGACGTCAAGCCCTCGCCATCCGCGCAACTGTGCAACTCGATGACCAGAACGACACAACCGTAAACCTGGTCCGGCGAAGTGCAGGACTTACCGATGAGCACACTGGAGGCGACGCCGAACCCACCTGGACGGCTTCCGGAGGCACGCGAAGCCGATGGAGAGACTCATTTGGCCTCGCCCACAAGGACCTCCGTACAGGCGGCGAACAACTCTGCCGCGGCGAAGGCGACCTCGCCGAACTCGTGTTCGCGGCCCGCAGCGGCAGAAGAATCCGAGATCTACTCGTCAACGTTCGCTCGGTTGCGGACGATCTTTACAAACCCCACCGCGGCAACAAGTCCGTCCGGGTGCGAAGCACCCACCTGCAGTACGAACAGGCCGTCGACGCGGAGAAACAAGCGACGGCGAACAGTGCGCAGGTCCAGTCCGCGCGCGAGGCTGTCCTCCGCTCAGCCGCTGACGTTGAACGAGCGACTCAGCGAACCACAGCAGCACGAACCGAGGAGGAAACGGCTAAGCGTCGGCTCTCCGCGGCACCCCACGCTCGCAATCTGGCCGACGCCCTCAACCAAGAGCGCGACATCATCTCCGCCGGTCCCACCCTGTCCGAAGACCAAGTCGAGACGCACGCTAACGCACTTCATCGGACAGCAGCTGCGGACGGCATCCTCGAGACAAAGATGACAGAGCTCGAATCGGTGACGAGTGCCCGGGCAGACATCGTCGTGGACGAGGCGGTGCTGGCCGACGGGGAGACGATCCGCGAGTTGCATCTCAATGCGGGGGCTCAGCTTGCGGGTGGACAGCGGGCAGCCGAACTACTGGACGAGGCGGAGCATCTCGACCGAGTCGCCCTGAAAGAACTGCAGGACATCACGGGCCCGACGGAACGAACGTTAACGCAACTCATCGCGGACCTTCACGTCCCCGCCGAACGGGTGAACCACTTGGACGCGCTGGGTGCCGGCCTGGACGAGGCGAACAAGAAGCATACGGTCAAGGAGCAAGCGGTGAGGGAGGGCGGAAAACGGCTCCGTGACGCAGAGGCTGCGGATACGGGTATTCCTATGGAGGCCGCTCAGGCGGTTCGCGAAGCCGTCAACGCTATTCACGCCGACGGGTCGGCGACGAACCGGCAGCGGGACGCTTTTACCAAGAAGGCGGAGGCGGGACGACGTCGAGATGAAGCCTTGAGAAGAGCAGGCCTGCCCGTCGGGTTCGGAACGCCGGCTTCCATCCCATCCGAGAAAGCTCTCCGCAGCGCATCGGAACGCTTGAAATCTACGCGTTCGGACGAAACCGATACCGCAAGACGGCTCGAAGGGATTCAGCAGACACTTGCGTCGGCCGAAGAAGAACTCGGTGGGGTGACGGTCGAGGGTGTTCCCGATGAGCGGGCGCTGCAGAACGTTCGCTCCGAACGCGACCATGCTGTAACTCAGGTCTTCTCGGATCTGGAGGACGGGCGGACACCAGAAGATGTCCCTGCGCTTCGCACGCACCTCCAGGGCACCATCGCACAGGCGGACGATATGGCCGACGCGCTCCGCCGTTATGCCGATGATGCTGCGCGTCTTGCCGAGGTGACGACACGAATTGCGCTCCACCGGGCCGATCTCGATGAAACCACCGGTCTTCTCGCCAATCGGTCCGAGGCGGTTGCAGTTGCCGAGGGCGCATGGCACCTCATGTGGTCGGCGTTGGGGGCCACGGCACCAGAACCCGACACCGCGCTTCTGGTCCACCAGCACCTCATCGACGCACGCGAAGCCGAAGAAGAAATGGTTGAAGCAAGAGACCTTGCAGCCTCGCTCGGCGAGCAGGTCACGGGTCAAGCTACGTCCCTCCGCAAAGTACTCGCGACGGCGGAACGATCCCGTCCCGACTTCAATCTGGACGCACTCCTAGAAACGGCTGAGATGTTGCTCCAGGAAGACGACAAGGCTCGAGAGACACGAGCGATAAGGCGCCAGCTGGCTCTGCAGAACGCCGACGCGCTCACCGAACGCGACACGGCCGCGACCGAACTCGAGAACGTTCACCGCGCTTGGCGGGACCTACTGCGCACCTGCAACCTTCCCGACGACCTCAGCAGTGCGGCGTGGTCACGACGGCGCGACATCCTTCATTCAGCCCAGGAGAGCCGAGACAAGGCCGAAGACCACCGCCAAACCGGCAACGACGCGAGAGACCTCCACGAAGAGTGGGCACAGGCAGTCGCCCATCTCGCTCAACGCCACAACGTCGTGGCCAATCCACCCGAAGATGCGATCGCGACGCTATCCACTCGATTCGAGGCTGCACGTGCTGCCCGCGACGAAGCGAAACGACTCGACAGCGAGGCGGGGAAGCTGACTGCTGTTATCGAGAAACAGCAGGGCATCCGGACGCTAGCGCACGACGAGCTGCAGGCTCTTCTGTCCGACGTCGGGCTGAAGACCTTGGACGCCCTCAACGAGGCGGCGAGCCGGACCAAGGAAAGTCAGAAGTTGGCAACAGAGATCGCTGCACGGCGGGCGCTTGTCAGGACCGCGCTGCACGACCACCAGGCCGACGACACCATTGAGGAACTCGACGAAGTTCTCCACGCAGCTGTCGACGCCGCCCACACCAAGGTGACCGAAGCGGAAGAAGCTCTTCGCGAGAGCATCGCCGCGAACGCCACCGCCATGGAATACGAGCGGAAGCTCATCAATGCGCCCGGTGCAGCAGAACAGCACGCACGCGCACAAGAGTCACTCGCGGCCGTCGCCGACTACGCCGAACAGTTCCTCGTGGCGCATATTCAAGCAACCGTGCTCGAGCGCGAACTTGACGCCTACGAACGCAAACATGCCTCACCACTGCTCGATGGGGCAGGAACCTTCCTCGAACGCCTCACCGGCGGGCGCTATGTCGCATTCGCTGCCCGAGACCTCCCCACCGGCCGAAGCCTCGAAATCATTGGGGCAGACGAAGAGCGCCACGGGCCACAAGACCTGTCGGAAGGCACCGCCGACCAGGTGTACCTCGCCCTCCGCCTTGCTGGTATCGCCTCCCTGCAAGCCGAACGAGCGAACGAAGGAGCACCTACCCTCCCCGTCGTCCTCGACGACATCCTCATGACCTTCGACGACGCCCGAGCGACAGCCGCCCTGCAAGTCATGGCCGAGCTCGCCGACAAGTGGCAGATTATTGTGTTCAGCCACCACAGCCACCTCGCCGACCTTGCCACCAACAAAATACCGACCGCGCACGTGTCCCGCCTCGATCATCCACCCCACATCACGGCGTCCCGGGCCGCATCGGAAGTACGCGAGCGAGCCCACACGCCCGTTCAGCAACACGCCCCTACCCGGTCACCATCAGCGCGCAAAATGAAGACAGGTGCAGAACCAAACTCTGATCCTGGCGCCATTCGAGAATGGGCTCGACGGCAAGGACACAGTCTCGGCAACCGCGGCCGCATCCCCGCCAACATCACCGCCGACTACAACAAAGCTCACGCTGGACTCGACCACCTCGCCTAAACAGCACGCCGAGCCAGCCCTGACGAACTAGCAAGGACCAACAATGTCGTTGGCGAATCAGTCGTTACCTCGTAACTGACCCGCGGATTCCGCGGATTCCGTTCTGGCGCGCCATGCACGTTGCAGCCCACAAGCCATCCATGGGCAGCCGGTGGTGGGCGTCCCGCATTTGCTGCCCGATACAGTCACAAGAGAGCCCCGAAACCGCCACGAACATCCAGGACATCTTGGACAGTGCACGTGTGCCCCGGCCCAGGAGGAACCGTGAAGGATATAGCCACGCCCGCGAACATCATCGCTGCGACCGCCCATGACGAGCAGACAGATAAGGCCGGCGCCCCCTACATCACGCACCCGGCACGGGTCGCCGCCGCCGCCCGGCACGCCGCCCCGGCCCACCTGGCGGAGCAGGCTGAGGCCGTAGGGTGGCTGCACGACGTCGTCGAGGACGCCAGCGTCACGATCGAGCAGCTCCGCGCCCTGGGCTTCCCCGAACCGGTCCTCGCCGGCGTCGACGCGATGACCAAACGCCACAGCGAAACGGTCGAGGAATACTTCACCCGGGTCAGGGCCAACGCGCTGGCGTGCATCGTGAAGAAAGCCGACCTCGACGACAACACCAACCCCGAACGCCTCGGACAACTTGATGCTCCCACCCGGGCACGACTCGCCACGAAATACCAGCGCGCCCGCACACTCCTCGCACTGGACGGCGCCGACCAATAAGGCCACGGCGGATTCCCCCGTGGTGCGTCGCATTGCTCACGAATCGTCTCCTCACGCTCTCGTACATATGCGCGAACAAGCGAACCCGAGTAGCGGCCGATCATTCTTGCGTATTGCGTGGTGTGCGCCACACATTGATATCGCGATAGGCTGAAGGTAATGGGGCCAAAATACCCGACAACGATTTCAGGAGTGACAGAAACTATGGCACAGCGTGTACAGATCGAATTGGTCGATGACCTCACCGGTGACGTGGCCCAGGAAACCATCCGTTTCGGTGTCGATGGCACCGAGTACGAGATCGACCTGACCACCGAGAACGCGGACAAACTCCGTACCACCCTCACCGAATACGCGGACAAAGGCCGGAAAGCCAGCGGCCGGCGCGGGCAGGGCAGTAAATCCCCCGCCTCCTCCGGGACAGCATTAGATAAAGCCAAGCGCGAGGAAACGCAGCGGATCCGCCAATGGGCCAAGGACAACGGGCACACCACCAGCTCGAGGGGCCGGGTCTCCCAATCCATCGTCGACGCCTACAACGAAGCCCACTAACACCCCCAGGGTCAGGACCAGGCACCTGCCGCACAGCCGGCTCACTCATCAACGTTCTACTGACCGCGCTCTTCCCAAAACCACCTCGTTCCAGCCAGGCACGACCTGGTTCAGGCGTTGGAGCCTGTCGGGGCGGAGCCTGCCTTTGCGGTGCCAGGTGCGTTGCCGGCCGAGCCACACCGCCAAGATCTTCTCCTCCGGATACCGGGCCTTCTCGTGGCGGGGAAACCGGCCCCGCTCGGCCCGGAACAGCCGTAACTCCTCGAGGCGTCGCTCCCACAGCTCCTCCGGGTTGCCTTTGCGGGTACCGACCCACTCCCCCACCGTGTCCAAGGCGACGATCTTCTCAGCGGCGAGGTTGCCTGCATCGAACACCCGGCGCTGATTCTCAATCCACCGGTACAACACCCGCGCCACCGTGCTGTCGTTCTGCGCCGGTAACCCACCATGGGCACCAACATAGGCAACGAGCTCGGTGTAGTGCTCCCACCACACCTGGTCCCGGCTCCACCTCCCCCGCTGCTGGTGGTTAGCTGGTGCCGGCTGGTCGTGGACGAACCAGCGACGGGCGAACCAGCCAGGATTCCGGGCCGCTTCCCGACGGACGGTCCTACGCACCATGGCCGTATCGGCCCTGCACCAGGCAGTAATCCTCTCCACCGACACACCGCGGGAGTAGAACAGCAACCACTCCTGCCTGCTCTCACACACACCATGGGGGTACTCGTGCTCAGCGAGGATCAACTCATCGAAGCGCACCCGCGACCCTCCCTCTTACGTAGCAGGCGGTGGCCGCCACCGGATCCGCTGACGCAATACGATTCAGCAGCTTTCGGGTCACCAGCAGCTCTCACATCATCGAGCAGTCACCGTTTCGGGCACATCACCCGATCGGCACCACGGTCCTTGAGCGAAAGCCCGTAGCTTCTGGCGTCCTCAGCGCCGACACGCATAGCTGTGAATTCCTAGCCCTTGGATCCCCAGCGACTACGTATTGCCTGCTCAACAGCCTCACGAACCGTGATGCCTTCAGCCTCCACTGCTTGATCGAGTGTCTCTTGAACATCCTGGGAGAGCCTCGTACTGAAGGGGAAAGTTAGTTCGCGCCTCCGCTTTGCGACCTTTGGTAACGCTTGCGGCTGGTGCTCAGCAAGTGCGGACGATTGGTCCTTTACCGGGCTCGGCACGAAGTGCACGGGGTCGACGGTTTCATCGGGAGCCGGTCTAGGACCACGACGAGTGAGCGCAGGCGGGCGATCTGGCAGGTTATCGGTCATCGAATTACCTTCTTTGCGAGCTCGGTGTACGCATCTACAACAGGGCCGCCTTTGCGGTATTGGCCATACCACTCCTGGGTCAGGCGCATTTCTTGCACGATTGTTCGGTGAGGGACCCAGGGGGTCAGTAGTGAATCCCCCTAGGTTTGATGCCGCGTCTTTTCTGGTCAGGAAGGATGTTGTCATGCCAAAGAGTATTGATCCCGCGATCAGGGAGCGTGCCGTGCGGATGGTGCTCGAGCAGCTCCCGGAGTACGCCTCCATCAGCCAGGCCTGCGCAGCGGTCGGAACGAACCTGGGCGTGGGGAAGGAGACACTGCGGAATTGGGTACGAAGAGCCCAGATCGACGCCGGGGAGCGCGAGGGTCTCACGACGGCCGAGGACGAGGAAATCAGACGGTTGAAAGCAGAGAACCGTCGGTTGCGTGAGGACGTGGCGATCTTGAAAGCCGCGACGACTTTCTTCGCGGGGGAACTCGACCCCCGCAAACGTTGATCATGGGATTCATCGATCAGATGAGGTCCAAGGGGCACGTGGTCGAGTCGATCTGCCGGGTTCTGCGCGAGTAGTGCCCCATAAAGTGGTGTAGCTGCCGGTGGCTGGGTGTTCTCGTCTTGGACGTGGGCGCGGCCACCGTGTGATCCTTCGAGGAAACTCTCACATCCCACTCGAAAGGCATCTCCACGATGACCGCTCCTCATATTGTCGACCCTGCACGCCTCCTCGGCGAAGCCCTGACTGACGCGTCCCCAGATCTGATGCGCACCCTTCTGCAGACCATGATCAACGCCCTTCTGTCCGCTGATGCCGACGCGGTGATCGGCGCCGAATGGGGTCAACCCACGCCCGGCCGCACCACGCAGCGCAATGGCTACCGGCACCGCGACCTCGACACGAGGGCCGGCACGATCGACATTCAGATCCCGAAGCTGCGGCAGGGCACGTACTTCCCGGAATGGCTCCTCGAACGCCGCAAACGAGCTGAGACAGCCCTGATCACCGTCGTGGCCGACTGTTACCTCGCGGGCGTCTCGACCCGCCGGATGGACAAGCTCGTGAAGACCCTCGGGGTCCACTCGTTGTCGAAGTCGCAGGTCTCCCGCATGGCTGCGGAGCTCGATGAGCAGGTCGATCAGTTCCGCCACCGACCCCTCACCGATGCTGGCCCGTTCACGTTCGTCGCCGCCGACGCTCTCACGATGAAGGTCCGCGAAGGCGGTCGGGTCATCAACGCGGTCGTCATGGTCGCCACCGGCGTCAACGCCGATGGGCGCCGGGAGGTTCTCGGCCTGCGCGTCGCGACGTCGGAAACAGGCGCGGCATGGAACACGTTCCTCGCCGATCTCGTCGCCCGCGGCCTCACCGGTGTCCGCCTGGTCACCTCCGACGCCCATAGGGGACTGGTCGAAGCGATCGCCGCGAACCTGCCCGGCGCGGCCTGGCAGAGATGCCGGACCCACTATGCGGCGAACCTGATGAGTGTGACGCCGAAGAGTCTGTGGCCGGCAGTGAAGGCGATGCTCCACAGTGTCTATGATCAGCCCGACGCCGCCGCGGTGAACGCCCAATTCGACCGCTTGCTGGACTACGTCGACGGGAAGCTACCCGACGCCCACGAACACCTCGACGCCGCCCGGGATGACATCCTCGCATTCGCGGGGTTCCCCGAAGGCCTCTGGCAGCAAATTTGGTCCAATAACCCCAACGAGCGCCTCAACCGAGAGATCCGCCGCCGCACCGACTCCGTCGGGATTTTCCCGAACCGCGACGCGATCACCCGACTCGTCGGCGCCGTCCTGGCCGAACAAACCGATGAATGGGCCGAAGGTCGCCGCTACCTCGGCCTCGACATCCTCGCCAAGAGCCGACTCACCATCGTCGACGACACCGACGGAGCCGAGGTGAACGAACCAACACTCGCCCTCAGCGCCTAACTCACCAACCAGAAGGACACCGAGCTACACCACTACCAGGGACTTGACCCCTGCGCGAGCAGGGCTGTCGGATCGCTGCGCGCACCTACCGATCCTGGCGTGCGCAGAAGGTTGCGGTCCGAACGCTCACCGATGCAGCTGTCATGAACGCGGTCCGCGACGCGGCCTGGACCACTGATCAGATGGGTCGGGTGCGGCTGGCCCCGGAAGGACTTTATGGGCGGGCGAAGATGCTGGCGCTGTTGCGCCGCACCGGCCACCCGCAGGCAAGCCCTGGATCCGTTGACCGGGCGATGCGCGCCCTGGGCTTGAGCGGGGTGCGCCGTGGCAGACCGGTGCGCACCACGGTGGCTGGTAAGGACGGGGTGCGGGCCGGGGCCCTGCTCAACCGTGATTTCACCGCGGTCGCACCGAACACGGTATGGGTCACCGACTTCACCTACGTACGCACCTGGTCTGGGTTCGTCTACGTGGCCTTCATCGTCGACGTGTTCGCCCAGCGGATCGTGGCCTGGCACGCCCAGAACACCAAGCACACCTCGCTGGTAATGACTCCACTGCGAATGGCGCTCCGCTGCCAAGTCGCAGCGCCCGCAGGCCGCTCCACAGCGAGTCATTCCAACCCCTCCCCCACAGCTTCGAGCAAACGCTCCCACGCGACCGGTCCATCTCCTCAAAGGCAGCCGAAACATCGCACTTCCGAACCTCAAAAGTTCGGTGCTACCAGCGGCCACCGGCGGCACGGATACTGGAAGGCACTTGCAAACTTCCGCAGTTCGTAACTTCCGACGCGATCGTCTTCTAAACTTCGGAAGTTCGGCAGTAAGGGCGCGGATGTCTGCAGGCTGACGAGCTTCCAGGCCCTCGCGTTTGGGGTTAGCCAGGCCCAACCAGCACCGGGGTTTGGTTCTTCCGGACTTCGGAGGTTTGGCAGTACCGACGTCCCACTCTTGTACCCATGCAGCCTTCCGCAGCTCGGCAGGTCGGAGCCTCCAGACTCAGAGAGATTTGGGGTCCGTGTTTTCCGGACTTCGGAAGTTCCGCCGAACCGGCGGCTCGACCCTGTACCGGCACGAGACACCAGACCTCGACCGTTCGTAGCCGCCAGGGTCAGAATGTACCGAGGATCTGTGCTTCCGAACTTCGGAAGTTCGGTACTGTGCACCTGCAACCGCCTCGGACCTCAACTTGGCAGTCAGTGAACATCTGAATCGGGAAGTTCCGAATCTTGGCCCTCTCGGACTTCCGGACTTCCGGACTTTGGCAGTACGGGCAGCAACGGACCCAATCGAACGGAACACCAGCGCTCAGCAGATCATCACCACCGAGACCAGGCGTGCCCGGGCCTCGGACCTTTCGAACTTCCTGAGTTTGGTAGTGCGACACTCGAGTACGTGTCGGCGAAAAGCCCCAGACCGCAAAAGTATGACCACCGAAGCCCGCTCGAAGTCCGATCCTTCCGGACTTCGGGCGTTCGGCAGTAGTGAGGCCGCCCACAGCTCAGCTGTCCAAGCTCACGCACCTCGCCAGGCAGCCACCCACGAATCGACCGGGCCTTGTCCTTCCGAGCTTCTAGACTCAGTAACTCCGAAACTTCGGCAGTGCTCCCGCCCCTTCAGCGACACTTGGCCGCCAGGCTATGAACCTCGGGAGTCTGGCGGTGCAGCGCCCGGTCTAACGCCGGAGTACCGTTCTTCCCGTTTGCCGAACTTCGTAAGTTCGGGCTAGCGGTGGTGGCTCACGCGCGTAGGATCTCGCGAGAAGCATGAACACCCAAAACTCCCGTAGTTCCAGAGCACGGAACTGCGGGAGTCCGTAAGTACAAAACTACAGACTTCGGTACGTCGGAACTCACCGACGGTTCTTCCGGGGTGGGGGAGGGGTCCACTGGTAGGTTGGGTCCGTTAGCTTGCCGGCTGACAGCTGGAACTCTGTAAGTTCCGTACCTTGGGTGGCCCTATGGCCACTCCATCTAATGCACGCAGATTCCTACTGCAGCCGGACCATTTGTCATTGCAGCGAAGGATCCGTGCGACATGAGAGTTGTCTCTGTCATCAACCAAAAGGGCGGCGCCGGTAAGTCCACGACCGTCATGAACCTGGCGTCGGTGGTCGCCGAGCACTCACGCGTGCTCGTCGTAGACGTCGATCCGCAGCTGTCCGTCACCTCGTGGGCGACCACGGCGGAAGAACTTCCTGATGACCGTCGGCTGCCTTTCGACGTCGTCGCGGAGACGAACGTGCAGGTCCTCGCTCAGCTACGCGGTGCGGATTACGACACGATCTTCGTCGACACTCCCGGAAACCTGGAGAACATGGCGGTCCTGAAGGCCGTCGTGGCCAATTCGGACTTCGTCATCCTGCCGACCGAGCCAACGGCACTGGCCATGCTGCCTCTGGTCAACACGTTCAAAAGCATTGTCGAGCCCGGGGGAGTGGACTACCGGATCGTCATCACGAAGGTCGACTCGAGGTCCCTGGTCGATGCCACGGATGCCCAGGACGAGCTGCGCGACGCCGGCCTGAAGGTCTGCAAGTCGTATGTGCGGTCCTACAAGGTGCACGAACGTGCGCCGCTTACCGGTCAGGTCGTGACTACTTATGACAAGACGCGGGCGGCCGAAAAGGCCGGCGCGGACTACAAGGACGTTGCCCGGGAGCTCTTGAGCATCTGGGCCAATCAGGAGACGAGGTAGATCATGGCGGTCAAGAAGGGGTTGAAGGGGCTGCTGAACCAGGGCAGCCAGGAAATGCTTGCCGCCATGCAGCGCGACCAGCAGGACGAGGCGGATCGCGCCACGGGTAGGGGAGTGGGGCCCACTCTGCCCGTAGCCGCGCCGGCAGGGCCATCGTCAGCAGTCGCTACGGCGGTCAAGGAGCCATTAGCAGCCCGACCCGCGGCCCCGGCGGTTCCCCAGCCCGTTGAGCCCGCCCATGAGCCGGCTCCTCGCGCTCAGCAGGAGCCTGTTCCGGCGGCGCCCAAGCAGGCGGCTCCGCAGCCCGAGAAGAGCGCGGGAGAGCGGACCACAGCGGCGGAGCCCAAAGCCGCGAAGAAGCCATCCTGGGAGGAAATGGACCGCAAGGAAGTCCGTGTCTATGGGGACCAGGTGCTCGCTCTGACGACGCTCCGCATGAAGATCAACAAGGGGAAGAAGGGCCCGGAACGCATCACGGACAACACCCTGATTCGTACCGCCATCGACCTGCTGTTGCAGCACCAGGACGAGCTCGGGGGAGTGACGGAGAACGAGATCCGCGCTTCCTGTGGCCTCGACCCGCGCTATTGACCTACAAAACTACGGAGTGCCGAACTTCCGAAGTTCGGACGTAACTCTTGCGCCTGGTACTGCGCATCTTTCGGACTCTGTAATTTCGGCATTAGCCCGCCGACCTGAACGCCAAATCCGCAAGGGATAGGTCGTCGGGCGGCCCCTCGTAGATCTCCCACGGGTAGTCGTCATCGGGGGAGGGGAGCAGCGCATCCGGAGCACGCCCAGCAAGCCATTTCCGCCAGACTGCGCGCTGCGCCCTGTAGAGCTTCACCTGTGCTGCGACGTCCTCGAGGACGCCCAGGCACTCGGCGACCGTGGACAGGCTGGTGGAAGCCTCTATGGTCCATCCTGCACAGCCGCGAGTCGCGAGGTTCCACGCTGCGAGGATCTCGAGGGACTCGCTGACAGTGGTGCGGGAGAGCCTTGTGATGCGGACGAGCTCAGCCGTCGATAGGGGAGTGGCCGATGTCTCCAGTGCCTCGTACACGAATGCGGCAGGGAAGCCGAGCTCCCTGAAGGCAGGCCGGAGGGCGTGCAGCTTGCCCTTCTTCCAGGCCAAGTCCCCGGCACTTTCTTTGAGCGGATCCGGGATGGTGAGCTCGTACTGATCTCCCCGCGTCCCCTTTGCCTTCTCGAGCATGGCGATAAGGGGGTTGGACGCCGATCGAAGCGCGCGCAGATGACCGGCCACAGTGGTGTGATCGAGCCCTGTCGCGACAGCCAATGATCGGACCCCGAACTCGACGACCGATCCCCCGGTCATGTGTGCCGCGGCTCCCAGTGCCCTGAGCACCATCCTTCGTGCGAGGTCAGCCCTGGAAGAACCCATGGTCTGCTCAACCAGCGATGCGGCGTTTCGCCAAGTCCTGATGAATCGATGCTCGGCGGCGGAATCGACGAGCGTGGAATTACCACGGTGTAGTACAGGCGGCTGTGTATTTGGCCGGCTTGTGGGGTTTTTATGGTTACTGCTCTGCCTCGCGGTGTTCGTGGCCTTCGATTTGAGGTGCCGATGTGAAGCAGCGAGGTCGCGCTGAAGTGCTTGGACTCTGTTGCCCGCGCTGTAGCGGGCGTAAAAGGACGCGAGGCCGGGCCAGATTCCCTGGGTCATGCGGCGGTAGATGTCGGTGGCGTTCAGTCCGGCAGCAGCAGCTCCCGTGATGACTGCCTGACGGGCCTCGGAGTTGCTGCCGTAGCGGTTGGCGTCGTACAGCCCTGTGCGCGCGATGCTCTGCATGGCCTGGGACATCCGGGAAGCCGAAGAGACGTTCATCGTGTTCGCTGCCGACGTTTCGAGTACGGGGGCCACCGCTTCGAGGCGGAGGGCCCGGGCAGCCTGGATCTCGTCCCGAAGGTCACGGCGCATCGCCGCCCACACGGTCGAGGCATTGGGCCGGCGTGCGACGTCGTAGGCCATCGACAGGCTCATGGCGAGCTGCTGGTGGCCGCCTGTCTTGTGCCGGCTCCCGGGTACGCGCATGCACCCGTGGAGGAGGTTCTGGTGGGGCGTCCTGTCGAGGCTCGGAAGCCTGTTGCCCAGCGCCTCAACGAGCTCCCGAGCATCGGTAAAGGTCGCTGGGTCGGCCAGCGGCACGTAGACGTGGCGTCCGCCGTTCGGAGAGAAGTCCTCGATCCAGCGGGCGCCGAGGCGGTGCAGCCACTCCTGCAGGACCCGGACGTCAGCTGTGACCTGGGCCAAGCCTCCCTTGGAGGCGTCGAAGTCGAAGAAGAGCGCGCGGCAGGAGCCGTCCTTGCCGAAGACGCGGACAGCTGCGGGCACGGTCGGCAGGGCATCGGTGAGATCCCGCTCGAACTTCTGCGGGTAACTTCGACCGGCGTCTCGCGATAGCCTCACACGGGGCTGACCTGCCAGGAGGGGTGCTAGTGCAGCCCATACGACCGAGGGCTCGTCTTTGACAAGCGACACGCCCGAACTCTGTAAGTCTGGCAGGGCCCAGTCATGCTGGGGTAAAGTGATGGTATTCCTCCTGAAGGAATGACAGAGGTCCGCTCCTCCCAAGGGAAAAGGCGTTTGTTGGACTTACTTCCTGATCAGCCGGCAAGCAAACACAGGTTGTGAGTCGAAGTCTTCGAAGGCCCGCCTATGGCGGGCCTTCTCTTCGTTAAGAGGCGAGGCGGCCGATAGGCAGAGCCTCCTGCTGGTTGGTCTTGGGGAGGTCGGTGTGCTGGATGCGATCTTCGACAACGGAGGCTACCCAGTCGCTGACGTGCTCAAAGCCTTCAGCGGATGCAATCTCCCGCACCGTGTTGGCCTTCTCCGTCGCCAAGCGAAAGCCAATGAGCTTGCGGTCACCCTTGTGCCTGCGGCCAGGTCCAACTCGACCGTCTGCTGTCACAGCCATGATTACCACTGTCCTTTGAATCTGCTGGCCCCAGGGGCCTTCGCTTCGTGATCAGTTCCAGATGTCCAGCGACCTTGCGGTCTCAATTCTCGCGTGAGCGAAAACAGTTTTCTTTCCGGACACTCCGAACCTAACACCACGGTCAGTGACCACGAAGCATTATGGCAAAACTGTTTCTGTGTCGTGTTGCGGTCGCCCTGCGGGGGCGAGTCGTGAGTGGCCGTGTCTTGGGGCACGCTCCCTTTCTGCCGGTGGGCTGCATCTGGCTTCCTAACGATCGAAGGACTGTACCAATATGGCACAGTCCTTCGATCCACAGCAATCAGAACATTTTTAGCTCTTCCATGCCCACTGGATCAGCTTCGCTTTAGCGTCCTCTGCGGGGATGTCGATCGACGTGGAGTGGAAGGCTTCTCCGAACATGGTCCTGACTGACTTCGCGGTGCGGAAGTACTGGCCGTGCTTGTCGATGCGTCGGGCGGAGACGCCGAGGTAGCGGGCCGTCTGCCGGCGGTTCATCCCTGCTTCGATGCAGATTTTCACTGCGCGGAAGATGACGGCGTGGGCCGCCTCATTCTCCGGGTTGGCCTTGGTCAGGATCCGCTCTACAGCCTGCTTTGCCTCTGGTGGTGTTTGACTCACGTTCCACTCCTCACTTGATCGACAGGCCGATGTCTAGCGTCTTGCGTGCCAGCCGGTGCCTCCTGGCGATGGCGAAGACCCACAGTCCAAGAACGACGCAGGCCGTCGATACGTGCGTGACCAGCTCGAAGATATAGAACGCTTCGGGTCCCGCGTGTAGTTCCAGCGGGTAGGCGAGGGCGCGTGCAATCGAGAATATGAAACCGGCGAAGATCAACCTCGAGGCAAGACGCCCGAGGCGTAGGGGGTTCCTGCGGCCATCACGTAAAAGCGGCAGCAGCAACGGCGCCAGTACGTAGGCGGTGTAGGCGAGGACAATCCACTCGTTCAGTTCCACCGCGCGCTGACCTTGGTACATCTCCAAGCGGGGTGACGCCTCGGGGGTGTCCGCCACGAGAAGCGTGAAGAGCACCCCCGAGGCCGCGATCACGCCCACCAGCAGACCGCGCTTTCCAATGATCCAGGTGGTAGCCGTTTCTGAGCCGTAGGCGACGGCTAGGTGCACGCCGAGGACCCCTACAGCGGTCATAGCGCAGCATTTGGCGATGAAGTCGGTGCCGTTGGAGATAGGCACGATGGCTTCCAGCACGTGATAGACGCCCGGCAGGGAAAACACGTAAGCGGCAGTCAGCAGCACTCCCATGAGAGCCAGCCGGCCACTGGGTCGCAGCAGTGCCCGCGCCCCTTCGGGTGTGCGCTTGGAGGTCATGCGGTGGAACGTTAGTCCGCCGAGGAAGATCAACATGAAGCCGACTGAAATGACGTAGATGCTTTCGTTCATCCGATCAGATCCGTGAGTTTCTCCGCGTATTCGAGGGCTTCCTTGCGCTGCCGAAGGCGGCGCTGGAGGAGGTTGAGCCGTTGTTGGATGAGTTCGACCAGGTCCTCGTTCTTCATCACCATCAGGGCCGTCTCCCGAATGTCCACGGGCCAGTCGCCCTCTTCCATGGTGATGAGTCCGACGACGACAAGCCCCGCAACCATCGACGTCCCGCTGACCCGGGCAGCGGTGACCGCCTGGATGGGGGTGAGCTTGTTATCGGAAAGCTGGCTGAACAGGTAGGTGATCGCCGTTCCCGTCTTTTCGGCCACGTCGTGCCGGACGTCGCCGGTGTCGATGGCGTCGATCCACGCTCGATGAGAACCATCGTGGGGGAAGCCGATTTTAACCTGGTCGTTCCGGGGGAACAGGTCTTCGTGGAAGCGGTGCTGCAGCTCGACCATGAGGTCGGCATGGTAGACCTGACTGAGGACTTCTGCGGCTGTTGGTGTGCGGGGCCGGCTGTCGAGGTCTTCGTAATCCTTGAAGTCCGCCAATGCCGTGATCGGGTCGATACCGACGCCTCGGGCCACCCCTACAACGGTCGTCTCGGGGACGCTGCCACGCCGGATCTGGTTGCCCACGGTCACGCGATGCAGTCCGGTCACGCGGCCCAGCTCGCTCGCTGATGTGGTGATGCCGCGTCGTTCAAGCCATTGCTTGAAGTCAGAACCAGAAACAGCCACGGCACCTCCTTCAAGAGAGCACTAGATGCGCACGGCATACACGTCTAGCCATGATGTCAAAAACTAAGCTATTCTAATTAATAAGGAATTGGCATCAGCCTTCTTCCTCACCGTTCCAATTTTAGCGGGCGCGCCCTCACCAGTCTGTGCCCACAACACCCAGGGGAGGTAGTCGTGGACGAAGACGAGAAGCGTGGAGCGTCACCGCTTCTGGCCCTGGTGATTCTTGTACCTCTGCTGGCTGGCCTGCCCGTTGTGGGCATTGCGGGTGCTGCGATCCTCATGCAGAAAGAGGAGAAGCCCGCTGCGTGTGTCGTCTCGGCAGTCGGTGAAACCGTCGGTGACGTTACCTCGACGCCGGCGATCCCGAATGGGTGGTCAGACCTCGTCGAGGGTGCGGCAGCGACGGCGGGCCTCCCGGTGAGCGTGGTGGCGGCCCAGCTGAAGCAGGAATCGGGTTGGCACGAGACCGCGCGGAGTTCTGCGGGGGCGCAAGGGGTGGCCCAGTTCATGCCCGGTACTTGGGCCATGTACGGAAAGGGTGGGGACTCGTTGTCGGCTGAGGACGCGATCCCTGCCTACGGCCGCTACATGTCGGCCTTGAAGTCCGAGGTTGAGCCGCTGGCGGGCGGGGATCCCGACCTGCTGGTGCAGCTGACCTTGGCTGCCTACAACGCTGGCTCGGGTGCTGTCCAGGAAGCCAAGGGTGTCCCGCCGTTTGCGGAGACCGAGCAGTACGTGGAGAAGATCCTGGACACCGGTCAGGGCGAGTTCGCCGCGGACTGTGCGGCCCCTGCCGGTGCGGCGGCTTGGGACGGTGACCTGGGGGACGGGGAGTGGACGAATCCTCTGCCCGGGGGTGTGTTCACCTCCGGCTACGGGCACCGCAATGTCCCAGGCCTACCCGCCTGGGCGCAGGACCACGTCGGCGTGGACCTGTCTACCCCAGGCTCGGGGTCCGGGAGCGGGGGACCGGTGATCGCCCCGACCGCGCTGCGCATCACCGGGTTCAACAATCCGGACGGGTGCGCGATCGCCAAGGAGGCCGGGCCCGACCCGGATTTCGGGTTCGCGTTCTGCCACATGAACTCCTACAACGTGATCTTGGGGGACGTGCTCAAGCGCGGGGATGTCATCGGTACGGAAGGGAACCGGGCCAGTCTGGGCGCGGTCGCCACGCACCTGCATGTCGAGATCTACAAGCCCGAGGCCCCGGAGGTCGTCTACCCGTATCAGGGCTGGAACCTGGACCCGGAGCCGATCCTGAAGCAGAAAGGAGCGTGGGTACGATGACCCGCCGCTCACACACCAACCTGTACCGGGCCGCCGCTCTGGC
Source organism: Arthrobacter echini (assembly GCF_004803505.1). Lineage (GTDB taxonomy): Bacteria > Actinomycetota > Actinomycetes > Actinomycetales > Micrococcaceae > Arthrobacter_D > Arthrobacter_D echini. The sequence goes on along the minus strand of NZ_SSWH01000010.1, from coordinate 91,676 downwards.
GGCCTCGATGATCGCTCTGACCAGCTGCGCCGCCGACGTGCCGACCTCCGAGAGCGATGTCGCGCCTATCTCCGCGCCGACCACCATCTACGAAGGCTCCTACACCTCGGCCCCTGCCGAGGAGATTCTGGGCGGCAACACGTTCGCCTCCCCGGAGGACGCCGACCGGTCCGACGTCGACTCGACCGCCCGGGTCGCGGCGCTGATGCTGCATTCGTGGGACACGACGGTGGACCGCACCGAAACGGCGGCCGCGGTGCGCGCCATGCCGCTGATGAGCGATGAGTGGGCGGCGCATCAGGTCGAGCCTGAGCGCAACGCGAGTCAGGGCGAATGGTTAGAACCAGCCGTGCACGGTGCCTACAGCGTGCCCCGGGCGGTTCCGGCGATCGGTGACGCCGCGCAGGACATCGATGAGGACAAGGCGATCCGGGTCCTGGATGTGACGTGGCGGTGGGTAGCCCGTGACGAGACGCCGCTGGAGGGCGGCGGTCACCGGCAGGTGAGCGTGTACCTCGAGAAGACGGACAGCCGGTGGGACGTCGTCGGGCACCAGACCCGCGACATGACCGCCTCGATGCCCGGCTCGATGACGGGGGAGGGTAAGTGAGCCCGGCAGTGCATTCCTGGCCCGTCATCCGCCTCACCATCGGGGAGGGCGAAATCGTCGCGGACGCGAACGGCGACGTCCTGACCTACCCGGTGCTCGATGAGGCGTCCGCAGCCGACGTCGCGGCCGACGCAGCAGCGGAAGCGTGCCGCCGTCTGGGTCTGACCGCGTGCCGGGTGCAAGGGCTCACCGAGGACGGCGAGGTCTACGAAATGGTCGTCGACGCCGAACTGGGCACCCTCGAGGAACGAGAGAACACCACTTCCACCGGCACTGCCGGCGGCACGGGTGCTGGTGCTGCCCGTACTGGGTCGACGACGGCCCGCCGTCGTACCCCTGCGCGCCGGAAGGCTGTGCTGTGGGGGAGTGCAGGGGTCCTGGCGGCAACGGTCGGTTTCAGCGCCTTCTCCACACTGCAGGACAGCACGGCCGAGCCGGTGGCGACGGTCTTCACGCCGCCTCCGGCGCAGCTGCCGGTGCCTGCTCCTGCCGGGTGGGATACCTACGGTGACTGGACGACGCCGATGACAGGCTCGACCGTTCGAGCGGTCCTGGACCCTTCGGGGCAGCCGGTGAGCGTGGACGGCTCGAAGCTGATCGGTCATGATCCTCGGACGGGTGTGGAGCGGTGGACGCGTACCGCACCGTTCACGGTCGCGCAGCTGGCCCTGTTCACCCTCGATGGGCAGTCAAGGGTCGCGGCCGCCGCCGCCCGGGAGCTGGTGCTGTTCGGCGACGGGGCGGACCCGATCCGCGTCGACGTCCCGAAGGACGGCTCGATCGTCCTGGACGGCGGTACGGCTCCGCGGGTGGACCTGCCGAACAAGCGGACACTGATCGTCGCAGCCGACGGCAGTACTTCGGTGCGGGTGGTCCCGGCGGCCGCGGAACCCATCGAAGCCCTCGGCGATGATCTGGTGGCAGCGGACACTCGCTCGGGCCGGATCTGGCGCGTGACGCAGGATTCGGCGGCCCTGCCAGCTCCGGCGAAGCTGCCTGCACCCTCGGCAGGGGCGGAACTGGTCACGGTCCTCGGATCCGTGAACGGGACGGTCGTCGCGGCATGGAAGACCAACAACAACACCACTACCACCATCGGCTTCTACGCCCTTGGGGATGCCGCCGATGCGACGGAGACGACCCAGGTCGGCATCGTCGACGTCGAAGGAACCGATATCGCCACCTCCGATATCCAGGTGGACCGGGAGAACGGCCTGCTGATGGCCGGCACCCTGCTGGTCGACGTCGATGCGAAGCAGGCCCACCGCCTGCCCGGGGCCGGGAAGCTCGCCGCCGGGTACGCCTGGGTCACCACCAACACCGAGCAGCTGCGGATCAACGCCCACGGCGTCACCGAAACCACGACCGACACCGCCCGGGCAGCGATCCCCGACGTCATCACCGACGACGGCAAGGCAATCACCCGGGCCGAAGGATCCCCTACCGACCTGCTGTATGCGCTCACGCAGGTCGCACCCCGACCCACAGCAACACCCACCCCGACCTCAGCCCTCACCTCTGACCCGACTTCTGCCCCGAGCCCCACCTCGACTGTTTCCCCGAAGGAGAACCCCTGATGAGAATGACCGCTGTCATCGACCCGGCCGGCACCCTCGAGCTTGACATGGGAGGCGAGAGAACCACCGCCGGCTACCCGTCGGTCATGGACGCCCGCCGCTCCGTCATGAGCACCGCGACCGACCTCGCGACCGAGACGAGCACCGCCACCGAACTGCACATCGAGGACCCGTCCGGCTCCCGCACGATCCTCGTCCAGACCGACGGCGCCGTCATCGAGCATGACGCCGTCGGTGAGCCGGCGGACAGCGGGCCAGTACAGCCCGCCGAAGCAGCCGAACCTGCGCCGTCCCCCGTCACGCCAGAAGAGCCGACCGCGCCGGAGGCCACGGTGGAGTTCACGGCGGAAGCAGCAGCACCTGTTGCCACTCCCGTTCCCGATCCTGCTCCCATTCCTGTTTCCGCTTCCGTGGCCACGGAAGCGACGGCACCAGAAACGGTCGCTGCATCAGCTGTGGCGCCCGCAGTGATCCCGGTAGGGGCACCGGCTGAGACGGTGGGACCGCTGCCGACCCGCAGGACGGCGATGCCGTCGTTCGTCGACCGGCCCGACGCCGACTCACCCGCTCAGGTCGGGGTCCGTGGTGTGCTGAATCAGTTCGGGTTGAAGCTCGCGGCCTCGCCAGGTGAGTTGGAGCAGCGCCGGGATGAGAAGACTGTCTCTCAGCATTGGGCCGGGCCCCGCACGATCACGGTCCTGAATCCCAAGGGCGGGGCGGGTAAGACGCCGACGGTGATCTGCCTGTCCGCTGTATTTGCTCGCCTCGGCGGCTCCGGTGTCCTGGCGTGGGACAACAACAACTCTCTCGGCTCGCTGGGCTGGCGGACGTTCGACGCCGGTCATGAGGCGACGGTGGTCGACCTCCTCGAGCAGACCGACTACTTCATGACCGCCGGCGCGCGTGCCGGGGATCTGGCGTCCTACGTCCACCACCAGCCCTCGGATCAGTACGACGTCCTTCGCTCCGATGACCGGTCGGGGGCGAAGAAGCGGCACGAGGTCACCGGCGACGAGGTCCACCGCCTCTACTCTGTGGCTGCGAAGTATTACCGGCTGATCCTCATGGACTCGGGCAACACCGAACGCGGGGATAACTGGGAGGCCATGATCGGGCACTCCGACCAGGTCGTGATTCCGGTGAAGTCCGTCGACGACGCCGCCGAAGGCGCGTCCCGGGTTCTCAGCGCCCTGCGGGCGGGCGACGAGCACGCGCAGTCGCTGGCGGACCGCGCCGTGGTGATCGTCCTTGGGTGTACCCCGTCCCACGGGCCGGCGAAGCTGAACGAGCTCGCTGAGTCTTTCCGCCCGTTCGTGAAGTCTGTCGTCACGGTGCCCTACGATCCATCGCTGATCGAGGGCAGGATCCGGTTCTCCTCGATGCTCCCGCAGACCCGCCGCGCCTGGCTCCGGGCAGCCGCGCAGATCGCGGAGGGACTGTGACCGTGACCCCGCAGCGCAATCCCTTCGTCAACGAACCGGAGGTGACACCGCAGGAAGACCCGATCGACGATGACCCGATCCTCGGGCAGCGCGAATCGCTGAGGGGCCCGCGGAACATTCAGCAGAGCCTCGCCGCCGAGCCTGTCGAGGAAACCGCACCAGCAGCCCCTGTAGCGGTGACCAGCGCGACCCTGTGGCTGGTCGGTGCCTCCGGTGGCGTTGGCACCAGCACCCTCGCGGGCCTGTGCTCGGAGAACGTCGTCGATGAATCCGAGCGGCGCCCTACCTACGCAGGCCGGGCCCTGCTGGTCTGCTCGACCAGTGCGTCCTCGCTCGAGGCCGCACAGCAGCTGGCCCGTAAGTCCGCGTCCGGGCAGCTGCCCTATGAACTGGTCGGCCTCGTGATCGTCTACGACCGGCCCAAGAACCGGTTGACGAAGCCGACCCTGGACTTCGCGCGCGGGGTTGCGCGGATGTTCCCGGTCGCCATGACAGCACCGTATGCACCCTCGTGGCGCGAAGTTGGTGTCAGCCCACAAGCTTCCGGGACACGGCTGAAAAGTGTGCTCCGGAAAATCGAAAAGATCGCCCGCTCCGGGCACTGAGAAAAGGAACTCCCATGTTCGGAAACACTCTGGCAGCACACACCCTGACCACCATCAACGCGCTCACCCCACCTCGTGAAGGATCGCTCTCGGCACAGACGTTCACCCCCACGCAGCCTCCCGGCACCGAGGGCCTGACCACCGTCATCAACTGGATTCTCTGGGGCGCAGCACTCGTCCTGTTCGTGTTCTTCATCTTCGGCCTCGTCTCGGCCGGTAGGAACCGCCGACAGGGCAACGAGATCGAGGCATCCATCTGGCCCATGGCCGCCGCCTGCCTACTGGGCGCTTCGGGCGCAGTGTGGACTGCAATCACCTGAGCAACACCAGAAACCCATTTGATCGAGAGAAGGACAGACGATGAGCACACAGGACACCACCCAGGAACCGAAGGCCCGCCCGAAGTGGTTCGGCGCTGCCGCGATGCTGCTGGCCCTGGTACTGGTCGGCCTCCTCGCATGGGGTGTGCGGGTATTGATCTTCCCCAGTAACGACGAACCGGCAGCAGACCCACCCACCGCTGCAACACAGACAGCACCATCGTCCGCCTCCGCGTCCGCGTCCGCGACGGCAGCAGCCGTCGCCGACGCGAACACAGCGTGGGACTGCCAGGTGGACCTCAACAACGACGACGCATCTGTGGCTGACAGTGCCCCCACCGTTGAGGAATGGGTGGCGGGCGGATACAACGTGATCCCGTTCTCGGAGTTCGGAGGATGCCAGAAGCAGCCCTCCGGGCTGAGGGTCGGGTACCCGCACACTGAGACCGGATCGCTCATGGCGGCTGCCACCTACTCCGTCGCACTCGATCCTTCTGTCAGTAATGAAGCAGCGCAGGACCTCGAAGTGGCGGTAGCGGAAGGATCCAACCGGGTCCTCTTAGGAGAGCGAGCACAGCGCATCCGGGACGGGCTCGAGCAGAGCGAAGACACCTCTGCCATAACTCGCCTGACTCTGCTGGGCTACATCCAGAACAGCTACACCGATGACGCAGCGTCCTACCGGCTGATCTACTCGGCCCCCGATGCCTCCGGTCTCGAACAGACACTCATCGCGCAGGTCGATCTGGTCTGGGAGGACGGCGACTGGAAGCTCGATCCAGCCTCCGGCACCGAATTGGTAACCGGCAGTCGCTATCAAGGCCAGCCATACGTCCAGTGGGGACCCAAGCAGTGATCGGCTGGGCTGGAGACCTCCTAGAAGGTGTTGCGGGCAGCGCGATCCAGAAGCTGATCCAGTTCCTCGCGAGCTGGGTGGTGCAGGTCCTGACGGAGATGATCAACTTCGTCGGTACGTGGTGGTTGAAGATCGGCGCACCGGATATGGGCTCAGGGTCCGCTACCGACCGCATCCAGCAGTCGACGCTGGTCTTCGTTGGCATGGCCGGTGTCATCGGGACCGCGTTCGCGCTCATCAAGCTCGCCCGGGACCAGGACCGCGCCTCGACCGAGAACCTGGTCATGGGCATGGTCCGCACCGTCCTCACCACGGCCTTGGCCGTGCCGATGGTGGGCCTGCTGTTTGGGGTGACCGACGTCGTCGCGCCGTGGCTGGTGAGGACCATTTCGGGGTCCGCGCAGGAGGACGGGCTCGGGTCCGCGATGGGTTTGGAAGCCCTCGCGGGAACCACGATGACCATGCAGCTCGCCGGCATCATCCTGTTCGTCGCACCCCTTGCCCTGCTCGGGGCGATCATCAACGCGGTCATCGTGATCTTCTCCTACGGTGCGGCAATCGCCTTGTGCGGGGTCTTGCCGATCTTCGCTGCCGCGTCGCAGACCGAGCGGGGCCGGAAGTCCTTCGACAAGGCCGTGGGCTGGCTGGCGGCCGTCGTCCTCTTCAAGCCCGCCGCGGCGATCCTGTACGGGGCGGGACTGGCACTCCTGAAAGGCATTAACGGGACCGCGGACAACGAGCTCGGGAACACCGCGATTGGTCTGATCACCGGGCTCGTCATCATCTGCAGCGCCTGCGTAGCGATGCCGGCACTCGCGAAGGTCTTGGTCCCTGCCGTTAGCGCCGGACCGCAGGGCATGGGAGCCTCCGGCCTGGCCATGGTCGGCGGGGCCGTCGCCCTCGGAGCGATCACCGGAGGGGTCGGAGCTGCAGCCGGGGCCGCAGCTACAGGTAGCGGTGGAAGTGCCGCCGCATTTACCGGTGGAGGAGCCGCGGCAACGACCGCGGCAAGTGCTTCCGAAGCAGCCGGTGCTGCGGGGACAGCTGGCGGAGCAGCCACAGGAACGTCCGGGGGCACTTCTGCCCTGTCGGGTAGCGCCGGAACAGGCAGCGAAGCTACCGGAGCCACCAGTAGTGGTGGTGGCACGGCGGGTAGTACTGGCGGCGGAGCCGGTAGCTCTGGTTCGACAGGGACAGAACAAAGGCCGGAGCAGCCGCCCACACCGGGAGCAGCTGCAGGCAGTATATCATCCGCCGGACATGGTGGCAGCACCGGTGCTGCCTCTGGTGGTCCCACGGGTGCCGAGCAACGCCCGGATCGGTCCGGGGCAGAGTCGTCCCCGGTCAGTGATGCCGGTACTGGCGCAGGCACTTTTGGCAGCGGTGCCAGTGGTACTGGCGGTAACAGCGGGTCCGGCTCGGATGGGCCGATGGGTGCCCAACCTCAGGCAGAGCGGGTCGGCGCACCGACGGAAGCACCGGCCGATCCAGCAGGGGGTACCTCAGGAAACGCGTCGACGGCTGGTGGACCATCCGGGGCAGAGCCCACGGCCGGTTCTGCTGAGCTGCCGAAAGCACCGCCGCTGTCGGACGGCGAGATTCAAGGCGGCACATCAGCGTCCCCTACAGCCGAGGGTTTCCGGTCCGGCGCGCCATCCGGGGCGGACAAGTCAGCGATGACGAAACAACGGGTCGAGTTCGGCTTAAGGGAAGCAGCAAGGGACATGGATCGCGCAGTGGAAAGTGGGGATGACAGTTGAGCTCAGTGAGTACGGATCAGACAATCGTCCGGCAGTACGGCAACATCGCAGAAGACCGGACGGCGGGTCTGATGGGGTTCTCGATGGCCTCGACCGTCGTTCTGGGCGCGGGCGCCATTGGGGTGTTCATCGCGATCATGGCCGCCCAGATTTGGGTGGCCGTCGGCATCGCCCTGGTCGCGTTCGTCGCCGCCACGATCCTCGGCTCGAAGGACCGCAACAATCGGTCCAAGCCTGAGCGGTGGCTGGCGCGCAGCATGCACTCCAAGGCCACGAAGGCCGGGAAGACCGTCTACAAGTCCGGGCCCGTCTCGCAGATCCCGGACGGTTCATTCCGGGCTCCTGGCCTGTTGGCCGCGACCGAGCTGATCGACTTCCAGGACCTGTTCGGCAACGAGGGTGTCATGCTGTGGCACCCGAAACTAAGGACCGGCACCGTCTTCTTCTCCACGAACTCCTCAGGCCTGGGCCTGCTGGATCAGGACCGGGTGAACCGGCTTGTCGGGTCGTGGGCTGCGTTCCAGCGTGACGCCGGTTCCAACGCACGGGTCGAGCAGATTTCGGTGACGACGCAGTCGACGACCGATCCGGGTGAACGCCTGCCGGACGCCATCGCGGTGGCGCGGCAGCAGGCCGGGTCCCATGAGGTGCCCGCCTTCGCACGTCAGGTGATGGATGACGTGGTGAACAACCTCAACCTCGACGTGCCCAAGCTCGAGCAGTGGGTGGCGCTGACGTTCAGCGGCAAGGCCAACGACGGGGACCGGGCGCCGGAGCGCTCCGCTGCGGAGCTGGTGGCCGATGTGACGTCGCTCCTGCAGGGCTTCAAGGAAGAACTCGAGGACGTCGGCGCGGGAAGCGTGTCCCTCATGCGGGCCGCTGACCTCACCGACCAGACGTTCGTCGCGTTCAATCCGCACGCCGCGGCCGCCGTTGAGCGCGCCCGTCTCTCCGGTACCGGGACCGGCCTGGGCTGGCACGAGGTGGGACCCTCTGCCGCGAGGATGATCGGGTACCCGGGCAGGTACGACCACGCCGGGGTGGCGAGTAAGTCGTGGCAGATGTTCCGGCCGCCGGCCGGGACGTTCCGCGAGAACGCCCTGGTGGCCCTGCTGGGCCCTGATGCGAGCATGCTGCAAAAGCGCGTCACCGTGTTCTACCGCCCTCAGCCGCCGGAGAAGTCCGCGCAGCAGGTCGCCCAAGCGCTCACCAACGCCCAGTTCGCCACGAACCAGAAGGGTCGGCGTCCGACCAGCTCGCAGATCATCGCCCTCGAGAAGGCACGCAAGGCCGAGCGGGAGCAAGCAGAAGGGGCCGCGCTGGTCCGGTTCGCGATCGGTGTCACCGCGACGGTCGAGACACCGGAGCAGCTCCAAGCCGTGGAAGCGAAGATCATGCGCAACGCGACCACCGGCATCCAGATCCGCATGAGGTCGTGTGACTACAACGACGACGCCGCGTTCTCCTTCAACCTCGGGCTCGGGCTCGTGCCAGAGCACCTGGCCACCATCTCCTCCGACGTCAGGAAGGCCCTCTAATGTCCGCCTTCGACCAACTCATCGACAAGGTCATGGACCGGTTCCTGGGCCGCTCCGAGACAGCAGCCGCAGTTACTGCTGCGTCGTTCCCGCAGCTCACGGAGAAGGGCATGCGGGTCCGCGAGGGCGGCATGGTGACGTGGGTCGAACCGCCACCGGAGTTCACCGCCACCTCGAACCAGACCGCGGGCCTGTGGCCGTTCTGCGTCGGCACGTCCTCGCCGCTGGTCGGTGCGGTCCTGGGCCGGAACCTCCTCAACAGTTCCGTGGTGTGCGGGGACCCGATCAGCCTGTTCCTGCACGGCATCATCTCCTCACCGTCTGGGTTCATCCTGGGCCTGAACGGGCGGGGGAAGTCCTCGGTCGCCGTCCGTATGGCGTTGGCCCTGATCGATCAGGGGTTCCTGATCCTCGTGGCAGGGGACCTCAAACCTGACTTCGCCGGCGTGATCCTGGAGACCAAGGGTCAGGTCGTGCAGGTCGCCCCCGGTGTCGGGGCGATCAACCCGCTCGATGCCGGTCCGCTCTGGCGGGAACTCGAACGCCTTCCGGCCCCGATGCAACGGCAGATGCGCGCCGAGATCCACGCCCGTCGCCTGATGACCCTCACCGGGCTCATCGAACTGGTCTTCAAGGAACCCCTCGATGCGAAGAAGCAGGAACAGACGGTGCTATCCATGGGTATCGCCATGGCCGCCGAAAAGGCCGAAGCTGAGGGCCGGCAGCCTTTGGTCGGCGACGTCGTCGCCGCGATCAAGTCCGCGCCACCTCAGATCCAGTCGGCGCTGCTCATCGAGGAGTCCGCCGAGTACCTGCCGCAGGTCAAGAACCTCCTCGCCGGCTTGAACGCCCTCGGGGAGCACGGACCGTTCGGTGATGTGTTCTGCCAGCAGACCACGAAGGAGATGAAGATCGACGCTTGCGTGGACTTCGATATTTCCCTCATCGACGAGTCCCAGCTGACGCTCCGCGCCGCGGTGCAGACGGTGTGCTGGTCCTACGGGCAGGCCGGCATCTCGGCCGCGAAAACCCTGGCCGATGCTGGGCTGATGGAGGAACGCCATCACCTGATGATCATGGACGAGCTGTGGCAGTCCCTGCGCGCGAGCGAGCTGCTGGTGCATCAGATCGACTCGATCACCCGCCTGAACCGGACCAAGGGCCTGGGTCAGCTGATGATCACGCACTCGATGAAGGACCTGCAGCTGTCCACGGACGAGCTGACGAAAATCGCGACCGGCTTCGTGGAACGCTCCTCCGTGAAGATCCTCGGTGGGCTGGCGCAGAACGAGATGGGCCTGCTGGAAACGGTGTTCCCCGTCTCCGAGCGGGAGAAGGCGATGCTGGTCGGATGGTCGGCCGAAGGGTCGATGAACCCCAACACCAATCAGGTATCCCCGCCCCCCGGGCGGGGACGGTTCATGCTGAAAACCGGGTCCGAACCCGGAGTGCCGTTCCGGGTGAACCTCACCGCCGGGGAACACCGCGCCCACAACACGAACCAGGCATGGGCTGCCGCCCAAGCCAAGATCAACCGATGAGGAACGAGGAGAACGGCCCCATCATCGCGTTCTCGTCCGTGGCTTTAGCGGCGTTCGTCGCGGTCGCCCTGATCCACCTCGCCGGAGCCTTCACTCCGGTTCCCACGGAGCTGTCGTGGAACCCGATCATCCTGGCGATTGGTCTTGCCACAGGGGATCCGTGGCCGGCGGCCGCGTCCTGGTTGCTCGGCGCGGAAGCGGTCGTGGTCATCGCGGCCTTCGCGTGGTGGAGCACCCGGCCTGTGTCCAGGACCGCCGAGGCGTCCCGTCGGATGAGTCCTGGCGGGAAGATGCGCCCGGCAATGGTGGACGCCCGCCTTACCGAAGCGGCCCGGCTCCACCCGGAGGCAGGCGACATCGGCCCAGGGCTGACAATCGGGTACGCCGGTGACTCCGGCACAAAAGCAGTGATCCAGGGCTGGCGTGAGTGCTCGACCCATGTGTGGGGGACCGGGCGGGGTAAGACCACGACACAGGTCGTCCGCCACGCACTGGAGGCCCCGGGTGCGTACATCATGACCAGTAATAAGGTCGACGGCGTCGCAGAAGTCCTGGCCGCCCGCTCCGAGACCGGAACGGTGTGGCTGTTCGACCCGCAACGGATCTGGCGCAACAGCCACCGGCCCGCGATGGTCTTCAACCCGCTCACGGTCGTCACGGACACGGTGAGCGCAGGCGAGGTCGCCTCGATCTTCGAAACCTCCTCGGCTCCCAGCGCCGGTCAGGGCAAGGGAGATGCCCAGTTCGACTCCCAAGGCCGCGACTTCCTTGCCTGGTGCCTCCTCGCCGCCGCCAAGAGTGACGGCACCATGAAGGACGTGCTGCGATGGGTATCGTCGGCGGACTTCATGGAACCCGCCGAGGTGCTAGAACGGGCCGGGCATAAAGGTCCAGCGTCGGCGTTGAAGGGGATGAGCGCCCAGCCGGAGGACACCCGCGGGTCCGTGGCCGCCAGCGCCCAGCGCATGGCCTCGGCCCTCGTGCACGACGAGCTCGTGGCCTGGTCGACGCCGACACCTGGGGTGCCGGTGTTCGACCCGACCCGGTTCGTGACCAGCAAAGACACCCTCATCCTGCTCTCCCAGGACGCAGCCGGCTCCGGGGCCGCGTTCGTGTCCACCCTGGTCTATGCGGTGTTCACCGCCGCCCAGCAGGCCGCACGCCGCGCCGGCGGCCGCCTGCCGGTGCCGTTGGTCGCTGACCTGGACGAGGTCGGGAACGTCGTCCAACTCAAGCAGCTACCCGAGTGGTATTCGTTCTTCGGGTCCATGGGCATCGTCGTCAGCGCGTATTTCCAGACCCGCGGGCAGGGCATGGCGATGCTCGAACGCACCGGGTGGGACACGCTCTGGTCCGCGGCCGCGATCAAGGTCTACGGCGGCGGGTCCGACGACACACAATTCCTCGAATCCCTATCCAAGACCATCGGGCAGTACGACGCGAAAGTCCGCAGCTCCTCGACCTCGAGGAACGGCTCCTCCCGATCCGTGCAAACCCAGCGGCGCGACATCATGCCTGTCTCCGAGCTCTCCGAGCTCCCGGCCAACCGGGCATGGGTGAAGACCTCCAACGGCGGAGGGGCCATCATCCGTACCGTGCCCTGGTTCCGCGACAGGACGATTAACGCCCGCATCGGGGAAACCGTCGACCGCATCAAAGGTCAGCACTCAGGGACGCCGTCATGACCGAAACCGCCAATAGTTCCTTAGGTGGTACCGAACCTAACGGTCAGGACGATGGAGAGGACCTGGCTTACACCCCGGAGGATCTCGTGGACTGGGTGGAAAGCCTTGTCGCGATCCTTGAGTCGGTCGACCGGTCACAGAACCAGTACTGGTGCTTCCAGTGGTGGAACCACCCTGAAGCCGTCGACAGGCTCCGCGCCCTGTATGAGCAATGGCTAGGGGCCCAAGCAGAGGGTGGAATGTCGTCCTGGTGGATCGACCACTTCGACCGCCACGCCACGATCCTATTCGCCAAACGCGGCCCCTTCGGCGAATGCGGCACCACACATACCGAGAAAACTGCCCGACGCATCCTCGGTACTGAACAACCCCCTATGAACTGGTCCTGGTAGCTTCGCTAAAAAGATCTGACGAGTTCAGGTGAGGGCCCCGTGCCCGGTCGATACGAGCCCTGCTTCGGCCTGACACCGAGAGTGTCGCCACCCCGCCTTAAGATCGATTCAGCGGCTGGAAGAGCCGCCTCATCGAGCAGGGGGCATCAGGCATGGAGGGTTTCAAGTTCAGCGGTAACTTCGAGCGCGAGGTCAATCGTGCTGTGCAGGGCGGAGTGAAAAAGGTCGCGGCAGAATACCAGCGGATGTTCGACGGGATGCTGCGCACCTATAAGGGCCGTCCCGTATCGACGATCAAACCGATCCTGCGCCGAAACTGGCAGAAAATCGGCGGTGACATCACTGATCCTGAACTGACTACCTATGCCCAACACATCAGTGACGGCACAAAGATCCAGATGAAGATGTAGACCCTTAAACCTGAGCCTGTCCGGTTCGTCGGAAGTTATCGTTCTATCCGCTTGAGGATTATCACAGCCTCGCGCGCCTACATTGAGCACCATGGGGAGGTGCACCGAGGATCGATGCGGCACAGATACACAGAAGTACTGATTCCCTGCGGCGCCCCCGGAATGCACCAGGACCTGTCTCGCAATTACTTCAGAGCTGACGCTGGTGGTCGAGAAGTGATTGTCCAACGGGCTGTTGGACAATCACGTGCAACGATCCGGCGCACGTCAGCTCGGGCTTGAGCTCAGCTCCATTGCAGATCGAGGAGCTGGAGAGCGCGGATCAGTTCAGGCTCCGTACCGGTGAAGGAGTGATGCTCTGCGTCGGTAATGCACGTCGGCATTGGGCCGTCCTCGGGTCTTTCGAAGACAGCCCACAGGGTGAGGTCATCGCGATGCCTGGAGCTGAAGTGGACACCACTGACATCAGTGTTTTCATACAGCCACGTCGCGACGCTCTGGGTGAGCCGCCGTGGACGAGCATCCTTCAGGGCGGAACGGAGTACCCCGAAGTTGTGAACGTCAGTCTGGGGTACAGGTCCCGGCCCTGAAGGATCGGATCCTCGATGGGTTCTGGGGTGGTTAGGGGTGGAGGGCTGCGCGGACGAAGGTGCATCCTTGCGGGGTGACCGTGCTTGTTGTCCGTCCGTAGCCTGTGTGAATGCCTAGGCTTCGGAGCGCCTCCCGGGATTCGCTGAGCAGTCCGTGGACGTCTCCGGCCTCTAGTTCGGTGCCTGCGCGGGTCCGCCAACCGAGGGCGCCGAGCCCGAAGGCGACGGCATCGAGGCAGTCATCCCAGTCGGCGTGTATTCCGACGGCGATCTCGATGAGCAGCAGGACGGTCGCATCCCGCTCCGCGTCATGCCGAGTCCGATTTGTCAGGGCGTGGGCGAGGAAGTGCCACAGCCCGACGGGATCCTCGAGCAGCCGCTTGGCGGCAGCTCCAAGGACGAGCCGGCCTTTGATCCTGCGGATCAGTCGCAGGCGTTGTGCGCTCTTGCGCAGCCGGAGGATAGGCAGGGTCTGGTCCTCACGGTTGGCCCTACCGGGCCAGTGCTCAGCCCAGCCGAGCTCGACCATTGCCTGATGGACCACCGCGGGCGGAAGCCAGCCGGCGGCGGTGAGATTCAGGCCGTCGAGGCCGATCCGGCGGATAAGCCAGGAATAGGGGGCGGTCATCGCTTCGGCGAAGCCCGCGTCCACCAGCGCGGGCTCATCCAGGTCCGCGGTGTTCAGGTAAGACCGAAACTCGCGGCGCATCCCAGCAGGCAACCGATCGGTGATGTCCTGGACCAGTGGTTGGCGCTCTGCCCCGGGCTGGTCGTCGGTCTCACCGACCGTGTTACCGACGGTGTCGCTGACGGTGAATAGTCGTGTCAGTTCGGTGTTCACGCCATCGGCGTCCAGTTGGTCGGGGGCGAAGTCCTGCCACGGTCCGGCTGTCCAGGCGACCCATGCTGTCAGGTCGTCGTGGTCGTCGTGGCCGGGGTCCGTGAGGGCGTCGAGTAGTTTGTGGTAGCCATCGATGCCGCCGGAGTCCTCCAGCGGTGCACGGCGTGCCCCGTCCACGAGCCGCGCCCGCGGGGCGCCGGCGGGCGCGGGAAGGGCCTCGATGAGATCGAGGCGGTGGGTCCAGCTGTCACCGAAGTCGTATTCGTAGAACACGGGCCCGGACCCGGGGGTGAGAACCGCGCCGATAGTGAAGTCCCGCTCCGGCAGCGCCCCGTCGCTGTCCTCGAGCAGGTCCTGGGACACCCAGCGCCGGGATGCCGGCGAGATCCCGTTGACGGGCCGCACCCGCTGATAGGGGTCCGTGTCGGTAAAGGAATGCAGATGCGCGTCCCGCCAGCCGACGGCCACCTGGAGGACCTCGTGCACCCTGTCCAGGGTCAGGGAGGCATCGAGGTCCAGGAGCCGCCAGATCGCAGGCTCGCTGCCCTCGAGGGAGACCATCACCCGCAGGATCATCGGCCGCGGCTCTTCGGGTACGGAGCTCATCATCACGCCACCATCCTGCCAGCCCACCACCTCCAGGGAGTCAGCGTGCACCTCCGGTCACGTCCAGTTCCGAGGCGTCATGCCCCGAGTCACGCCGACAACACGCGGGAAATTCTCCTGAGAGCGTCAGCTGAACCGGTGATGATTCCGTTGACGTGAGGTCGTCAGGTTCTACTCCTGGCGGTGGGCGGGTCGGTCAGGGCGTGTTCGGAGGTGGGGTTGTGGGCGAGGGCTGATCAGCGCGATTTTATGTCGTGTCGGGAGAGAGCGAAGGCATAGGCGGGATCGTTCTCCGGGATCTCCACACCTGTGCTCGCGGCGACGGGGTCGTCGTTGAGGCCTATGTCGGCGCGGCGAAGCCAGAACGCCCAGCAGTACCCGGAGCCGGTGTCGGTTGCGCCGTGCTTCGAGAGGAACCTGATCCCCATGGGGTAGGACCCGTCGTCGAGAACCTGATCCTTGATCCAGGCCGCAAGGACGGTCGTGATCTCCCGTCGGCCGCTGGTGACCTCGGACAGCGTGAGGGTTTCCTCGACGTCGATCTCGTACAGGAGGCTGCTCAACGCGCCGTTCAGTGCGTGCATCGTATCTGCGTGGGCGATGTCCACCCATAAGCCGGGTTCGAAGGTGAGCTCGAAGAGCAGCCGCCCATCACGCCAGTTGGCCGGGATCCACCCCGGCGCCATATGGCCGTTGGCATGCCATTGCTCCTGCACCTCGTGCCGGATGGTGTCGACGGGCGCGCCGAAGAACGCCGCAGTTTTCTCGAGGTAGGAGGCGTGGGCGGCTCTCATGCGCGCCCATGAGAGAGCTTCGAGGAAAGCCGTCTTCTTGTCCTCGGCCGCGTAGATCGTCCGCCCCGGCGTGTCGAACCGGTACCAAGCGGAACGATCGCTGCTGAGCAGCCCACGCTCCTGGGGATTCAGGGGCCCGTAGGACTCTTTCGCGACGCGATACGCCTGGGTGGGCCCGCTGACCAGGGCGAGTCCGGTCGTGCGGCAGGTCCGCCTCAACCGGTGAACCCATCGTCGATCATCGCGCTGGCGGCGGCCGCGATCTCCTTGAACCGGTCGTCCCGGATCGCGTCGATCGGCGAGTCGTGATCCAGCCATGGGTTCGCACCGATGAACCAGAGCCGTGCCACATGCTCTCCCTCGGCCTCGGAGACGACGAGCCACTGCGCGTAGGCGAACTGCAGGCGTTTCACGGCCACCTGATGGGGAGTAGGGCCATCCTGCTGAGCCCATTTGTAGCTGATCTTCCGGTCCTTGCTCCCTGCCAGAGCTGCCACAAGCGTCGCGCCCAGGGCGGCGTTGAGGCGACGGACGATTTCCCGGATACCCAGGCGGGCGGTGCGGGCGTGGGCCGAGCCCGTGGTGGTCGCAATGCTCATGACGTCGAACTCCTCACTAATAACACCCAAATCTACTCCTTGAACCTCGATAAAGCGACCAAAAATCTACCAAATCTCGTGAAGGGAATCGGTTGTCAGTGGCGTACGGCTAGCGTTCCACCCCAGGGGTGAAGCCGATCCGCCAAACCACTGGAGCTGTGGTGATCGTCGGCAGTGTTCAGGGTGGCTCGGGCTAGCCGGCGGCTGCGAAGGCGCGGGCCGTGGCCAATACTGCTGGTCCGGCGTCCTCGAGCCGCCCTTCACGCAGCAGTCGCGCCGGCGGCACGTCATCGAGCTGGGGGTTCATGCCCATGAACCAGGCCTGAACGACGGGTGCCGTCTCATGCTGATGCAGCAACGCTGCTACATGGTAGGCATCGCGTAGGCGTTGCATGACCTCCGCAGACGGTTTGCGCTCACCATCGGCCCACTGCCGGACAGCACGGGTCTCCTTCACGGACCCCAGATAGGCCACCAATTTGGCGCCCAGGATTTCCCGTAGCTCATACACGAGCCGGTCCTCCCGAAGTCGGATCGAGTCCCGGTGGGCCTGAAGGTCAGTGGGTGCTCCCGTAACAGCTGCCATGCGCTCAGCATCTCATGAATGAACTCGAGAATCCACGCCTAGATCACACTCTCGATCACACCCTGAATCACCG
This sequence comes from Arthrobacter echini, assembly GCF_004803505.1. Classification (GTDB taxonomy): domain Bacteria; phylum Actinomycetota; class Actinomycetes; order Actinomycetales; family Micrococcaceae; genus Arthrobacter_D; species Arthrobacter_D echini. The sequence continues at coordinate 74,851 of NZ_SSWH01000010.1, read as the reverse complement.
ATAATTTACCTTATGTCAACCAGAGCCTGGCATGTTCGCATCAGGTGCGTATTGGCCGGTTCCCTCGACCTCCGCGCTGCCGCGGGTTTCGGAGGGCCGGGTTGCCGGCCAGTCGGCGCTGCCTTGACGCGTGGGTAATGCATTAGACCAGCGGGAATGGCTTGTGACTGGGGCGTTTACGGCGTGCTTGACGGTGTTCGCGGTTAATGCGAATATTTCGCGCATCATGCGAAGTGTCATTGAGGTGGGTCCGGGGTCGGTGCCCGTTCACTTGCAGGGTGCCGTCGCGGTGCTCAATGAGGAGGAAACGGTCTGGGAGGCGATGCTCAGCGGGTGGCGGGCGCAGCAGTTCGCCCGGAATTTGGCGCCGTCGACGGTTGATCGCCGACGGGAGTTGGTGACGCGGTTTCGCGTCTGCGCTGACGCTTATCCGTGGTCGTGGACGGTCGGCGCGGTGGACGAGTTCTTCCTCGAGTTGCGCGCGGTCGGGGGCGCCGCGCAGTCCACGATTCTGGGTTATCAGGGCGCGCTGCGGATGTTCCTCGAGTACGTCTGTGATCCGCGCTACGGCTGGGTCGAGCAGTGCTGGCAGCGTTTCGGGGATCATCCGGCGCAGGTGTTCCACGAGTGGAATACCGCTCGTCACGCGCAGAACGGGATAGCGCAGCCAGGCAAGCGCCCCTACACCCGCGATGAGCTGCAGGACCTGTTCGACTGCGCCGACGAGCGTGTCGTCCGGATCCGCCAGAAGGGTAGCAAAGGCTGGGTTACCGCGTTCCGAACCGCGACGATGATGAAGGCTGCCTACGCCTGGGGCCTGCGCCGCAACGAGGTCCGCTCCCTTGATCTCGTCGACTGCGCTTCGAACCCGGCGGCACGGCAGTTCGGCGATTTCGGGATCATCTACGTCCGCTTCGGGAAGGCAATGCGCGGATCCCCGCCGAAACGACGCAGTGTGTTGAGCTTGCCCGAGATGGACTGGTCGACCGAGATCATGCGGCAGTGGGTTGAGGAGGTCCGCCCGTTAATCGCCCGCCCGAGGGCGAGTTGTCTTTGGCCCTCGGAGCGCGGCGGCATGATCACCGCCGATGCGGTCAGCCGGGCATTCAATGAGGTCAAGCGAGAGGCCGGTCTGGATGACGAGCTCGATTTCCACTCGCTGCGACGCTCCTATGTCACGCACCTGCTCGAGGACGGTTACGACGCGTTCTTCATCCAGCAACAGGTAGGCCACGAGCACGCATCCACGACGTCGATCTACACCGGCGTCTCCCCCGACTATCGCGCCCGCGTCGTCAGCGATGCGATCGCTCGAATGGCCACGACGATGATTCCCACCGCAGCGAAGGACTGACATGAGACGTCGAATCGAATACACCTGGCGACTACGCGAGCTGATGGCTGCGCGCGGAATGAACACCATCTCGGACCTGCTCCCCCACCTCGCAGACCGGGGCATCGAACTCTCCGCCTCGCAGATCTATCGTCTCGTCGGCTCCAAACCGGAACGAATGAACCTGACCCTGCTGGGCGCGCTCCTGGACACCCTCGACTGCAGCTTCGAAGAACTCTGCCCAACCACTATTGAGGCGGAGAGCTCGAGGACCACGAAGAAGGCCGTTGGAGACGGACCCTCCCCGGACGGCTCGATTCGACCGGCGCGCGCCCGGATCCGCCGACCGGAATGACCGGTCCGCGAACACCAGGTCGGCGCTGCTGCGTTCGCTGCGCGGCGACAGGGGTTAAGTTCGCGACAACCTGGCCAGAAGGGAGTATTTGCCGACGCTGCTACCAGCAGGCCACCCGACGCCACGGTATCTGCCCGGCCTGTCTCACCCAACGACTGCTACCCGGTCGCATCGGCGACGCGAACGTCTGCACGGATTGCGCCGGCATCCCGAAAGACTTTCACTGCAGTCGATGCGGACGCGAAGACGAACCCGTCCGCATCGGACTTTGCGCCCACTGCGCTCTAAACGACGACCTCACCGTTCTCCTCGACGACGGCACCGGCCAGATCGCTCCGGCGCTGCTCCCCCTCCACACCGCGCTCACCGAGCAGAGGCATGCTCGCAGCGCAACTATCTGGCTCATCACCAACCCGGACGCCACCGCGCTCCTGGGCGACCTCGCGAGAGGAACTCAACCGCTGGAGCACAGCACCTTCACCAGCCACCCACACCCGAGGAAAGTCGCCTTCCTGCATGAGCTGTTCATTGAGCATCAGCTGCTGGGCCCAATGAACCTCGACATCGAACGGTTCCAGACCTGGCTTACCGCCAAGCTCTCCTTCGCCCCCGAAACGGACGCGCGAATCATCACGCAATACGCACGCTGGGTCCACCTCAACCGGATGCACCGCCTCGCCGAAACCGGCATGCTGACCAAAGGGACGATCCTCTCCGCACGGCAGTCAACCACCGTCGCGCTCGGCTTCCTCGCCTTCCTCGCGGGCCGCGACAGCACCCTCGCACAATGCACACAGACCGACATCGATCAGTGGCTCGCCGACGGCCCCACCACCCACAGCTTGTCCCGCGGGTTCGTCCGCTGGGCCATCGAGCACCATCACGCACCGCACGTCGACTTCCCCTATCGGGTAGCGAAGACCGAACCCATCCTCAGCCAGCCGCAGCGCCTCGCGTCGATCCAGCTCGCCCTTGACGAACATACCGACCTCACTGACGCGGACCGCGCCGCCGCGGTGCTCTTCCTCGTCTTCGGACAACCGCTCACCCGCATCTCACGCATGACGCGCGACCAGATCGAACGCCGCCACAACGCCACGATCCTGCGCGTCACCGACGACGAGATCCTCGTACCATCGCCCTTCGACAACGTTCTGACACAACACCTCGAACGGCTTCCTCACCAGAACACGACCGCGCATCGCGGCGACCCGCGCTGGCTCTTCCCCGGCGCCCGCCCCGGACAGCCCATAAATCACAACACCCTCATGACGCGACTGCGAGACGCGGGCATCGAAATCCGCGCCGCTCACAACGCGGCTCTGCGCGCCCTCGTCCTCGACATTCCCGCAGCGATCGTCGCGAACACGCTCGGATACAGCTACCAGATCACCGACAAGCACCGCCGGAACTCAGGCGCCACCTTCATCGACTACATCAACCACCGCAGCTGACAGCTCAAATACGCCGGTCACCAACACGCAGGTCCAGCACTAATGTTGACGACTGATGCTGCTCCTACCTACATGTTCCGTCTCCTCGCTAGACTAAATAGTTGGCGAGTCCTGCACCTGGTGAACTGGTCCGTAAGTTAAGGCTTCTAGTCGCTGCTTAAAGGTTTCGTACTCGCTTACGGGAAGCGCGACATCACTATCGATCAGGAAATCGGCACGGATCAACCGCACATCGTCACGAATTTTTTCTGCCTCCGGGCTCGTGTCAGTGAGTTGTGCCAGAACGTCTTCCAAGAGAGTTTGGGCATCCCGTCGGGTTGCACTCGTCGGGTGGTCTTTTGAGAAGTTCTTTCTCAGCCGGTTCATAGTCTTGGAGGTACGCTCACGCGTGTTCTTACGCTCGGCCGCGCGTTTGGCTGCGTTGATCAAACCATAAAGCACCTCGAAGTTCGAGAGGGTCTGATCTCGGAGGGATTCGTTTCCTTGCTCCTGAATGACTTCAAGGACTGCTCGGGCGAAAGCGACCTTGTCCAATCGGATCTCGTGAGCAGCATCCTTGGTATGTTCCTTGGCCGCCATTTCCGCTGCCCTAAACACCTTTTGCCCCGTCGGAATGCTCAGCTCTGGCAGCGCTTGAATGAAAGTTTGCGCTTCCGAATTGGACAGGACCTCCCGGGCAACCTGCTTCAGCGCGAGTTCTGCTACTGCGGCCGGAATGAGGTCCTCGGTCTCCTGCAGAGAACTTACGTCGACCATGACCGTGTCGGGATCGATGCTTCCCACTTGGACGATAAATTCGTCATCGAGCAGTTTTCGATCGCGATAACCGCGCTTGAGTTCCGCGACGATCTTCTCCCCCTCCCCGTCACTGTCGAGGAGGACGGCCACGGCGGGCCTATCGACGTCGCGCCCGGTAGCTAGGTAAACCATGTACGGAATGTGCTCAGCACCTCCCGAAGGTACAAGACTCAATGAGTTCAAATCTAGACTCTCCCCCGGACGCCTCAGCCGCCGTGCTAGTGAGCTAAGTCCTGCAAGCAACACCTGATCGGCGGGTCCTTCGAGCATCAAATTGCAGTTGCTGATGAACGTAGTCTCAGCAACAAACGCCCCGAACGCGGAGCGGAGAGGTTCGTAGTGGTTCCGAGCGGCGTTACTCACGACACGAGTCCCCTCCTCCCCATCGCCCTTCTCCAGTACCCGAATCCGTTCCCCGTGGTTCTTATCGATCAGGAAAGGTGAGTGAGTAACGTACACCACCTGCACTGTTGGTACCGCAGTATCTTCAGGGCTGGCGAAAGAGTCGAAGATTCGTAGCAAATCCTGCTGCCCCAGCGTTGAGAGGTAGGCGTCCGGCTCGTCCATGAGCAGGATTTCCTGGCTGCCAGGATGCACATGTGAAAGGTATTGAACGAAGTAGGACAGAAAATAGCTCATGCCGCCTGAGCGCTCACTGAAAGAGTAGTCACTACCGGTGCGGTCTCGGACAGTGAAAACCAAGTCGAAGTCGCGCAAGGTGAGGTAAAGCGAGAACTCGGTGTCTTGGGTCCACCACTTCGGGAAGTTGAGGGCCTCGGCGAGCTGCGCATTCATTTTAGCGACTAGGCCGTTGGCGTATCCTTCCGATTGCCTGACTGCTTTGCGAAGTTCCTCGAATGCGGAGCGGTCGATACCGGCAACGTCTATAAGAAGATCTTCAGCCAAGCCAAGGCGAGCTGCTAGGTGCTCGTCACTCTCGCCGCTGGAGGCGGCGGCGAACGCCGCCGTTATCTTGGCTGAAGACTTAGCAATCCCTTCGGGAGAGAACCAGTCAAGGTTGTCCCGGACCCGTTCGTACCAAGCAAGCGTTTGCTTGCGCGGCTTACCGGTCTTGTTAACCCGAGTGTCGACCAAGTAGTCGATGGGCACGCTATCAGGTAGTGGAATACGGGCGTTGATCTCGAAGTAAGTAGGCAAAGCAATTCGCTTGATGTCGGCGGTCTTCAGGTCGTGCTCGGACCAGCTACCGCCATTTTGCACGTAGAGCGTCGTGCGCTTGTTGAACCGGAAGAAGCAGAATGAATCAACAGAAGCTTCGGTGCTCAGCCCGGCAATGGAACGGATAGTCGCCATCTCGTCACTTGTGAGGCCAGCGAACTCGCCACCAAACTCAGGCGTGGCCATGTCCTTGCCCACTGAGAAGAATGTCGAGTATCGGCAGAAATCCTTCCGCTCGATACCCTCACCGGTTAAAAGGCACTTGACCGCCGAAAGGGTCTGGCTCTTCCCAGATTCGTTGGCGCCAACCACAGTTGTGATGTCTGATTCCAGCGGAATACGAACAAAAGGGTAGAACTTGCCATCACTTAGGAGGTCCCATTTGTCTGCCTCCGCCTTCGGATGACTCTTGCGCAGGTAGTCGTAGTTGAACGACTTGTAGAAGCGAATGTAGAGCACCTTCAGATACATAGTCGTCCTAGCGCTGGCCGCGATCGTGGCTGTGAGAAATTTCTCCTTTCACAGTATTCGGAACTACTGACAATGCAAGGTGTGACACATGGCGTCAGGATGGCGCCGAGGGTTGCTTCTTCAAGCGGCGCTGCCGCAACCGCTAGCCAGTCCTACGAACCTACAGTGAGCGCCCGCCGTCTTTTTTCGCCTGATCTGCTCGACGGCTTGCTACGGCAGCATCATTCTTACTTGCCGCAGCCTGGTGCGCCTGCTGCTCGACGGCGGCCGCCTTCCTGCTCTCAATGAGCTCAGTTTGTCGCTGGCTGAATCCTCCACGACCATCGGTACGACGTGCAGCAGGACTGTTTTTCTCGCTCGCGGCTGTCTCCTTCTGGTTCTGGTCCTTCGTTACAGACGATGGTCCGCCTGCAGCGCCCTCAGCTGCCGCGCGGTGCCGGGCGATCGCGCGGGCCACGGCAGCCGACATCTCGTCACCCTGCGGCTGTACCGGCTCTTTCTGCACTGCATCCACGATGCGTGCTTCGCGCTGCTGGGATGTTGGTAGCGGATCGCTGGCAGCAGCACGTTCGGCCTGGAGGCGTCCGATAGCCCTGCGCGCAGCGGCCTGATTCGCGGTCATGCGGTCAGTAATCGCTGCTTCGTCGGCGCTCTGCTGCACCTGGGCGGCGCTGCGCGGCGGGACCTGCGTGAGGGCACTGTGCTTGTGCAGGGCCGTGGCACGTTCGACCAACCGTTGCGCGACAGGGTCGTCCTGGTACTGCTTCGGAATCATCGCCGTCTCGTGAGTACCGATGTTGTACCGATTCCTATACGCCTCGGTCTCGGCCGCGATGCCATGCCATTCGGCGGCCTTGGACTCCTTCGCCGGCACCGGTCCGAGCGCGGCCGCCCACGCCGGTTGTTCCTCGGCGAGCTGAGCTCCGCGGACGGCGACCCGCTGTCCGAGGTGTGCCCGGAGCCGGTCAAGTTCATCCCGGTACTCGACCGGTACCCGGGCGTCCTGCAGGAGAACGGACGGTGCGATGTCCTCGCTGATGGTGGATCGGCCGAACCCTCCCGTGCTCGTGTCGGTGGTGATTCTGATGCGGTCGGTGGACGCCGGCGTGCTGGTGCTGGGGATACCGGCCTCGCGTAGATGGCGTTCCTGGCGGATTGCCTCGACGATCGTGACCTGGTGGGCGCTGCGAGGATCCTCACCACGGGCGGTGCGTTCGATCGCTATCTGCGTCGGGGAGAGATCCTGGCGGCGCTCGAGCTCCAGAATCATGGTCTTCACCATCCACTGCTCTTTCCTCGTCGCAGCACTGAGTGAGGCAGTCGGATCGAGGGACTGCAACCGCTCCACAACGTTGTCGCGTGTCTCGGTGAGTCTGCTGGTGTGCAGGAGCGCGAACGGCCGGGCAGCCCATTCGGTGTCCATGGGAATCTCACCGGGCGTCCGGCGGAACTGACCGGCGGCAGCGCCCTCGGCGTGCTTCTCGGCCTGCTGCGCGAGGCGGTCGAGATGATCGTCGGTGAGGGCACCAAGCGGTCGCTGTCCGGTGTTCGCCCGGATCTGCTGCGCGGTGTCGATCCGATTCTCCACCCGGAAAGCGAGGACGGCGGTTGCGTCGTCGGCGCCTGCGAACCCTCGTTCCCGGTACGCCTGAGCGAGGACCGTGGACGCGTCCAGGCCCTCGTTCTTAGCCCGCCGCAGGTGCGTGGCCACGGCCCCCCATGATTCGTGCGAGGTGAACGCAGCGGCGGCTTCCGGCCCCATGACGTCCTGTGCGATGCCCCGGGTCTTCGCGGTCCATGCTGCTGCCTCGACCTCGTTGTAGACGCCGGCGAGGGTGGCGACGTCACCGGTGCGGACGGCTTCGGCGCGGACTGTTTCGTGGGCGGACAGGGTCCGGTCGTGGCTCGCGGTGATCGACGCGAGGACGCTGTCACGGGTGACGGTCTGGTCGTTGTCGTCGCCAAGAGCGACGTAGAGCTTGTTCGTCTCGCGTCCGCGGGTGGCGGCGACGTAGACGCCGGCGCGGTCGGTCCGCTCGTCGAGGATCGCGTGCGCGGTATCCACGGTGGCGCCCTGGGCGCGGTGCACGGTCGCGGCGTAGCCGAGCTGTCCGTGCTCGTTCAGGTAGTCGGCGTCGACGGTGATACGTCCCCTGTGGCCGGAGTGCCGAAGGGTTATACGCTGCCGGTCTTGTGTCTCCGGCTGTGCTGCTGCGTGGTCGGTGGTGGGGTTGGCGGTGACCTGTTCCACGGTCCAGACGTCGTTGTTCTTAACGAAGTCCTTGCCCTGGTTCAGCTGTAACGTCCGGTCGTTCCTGCGGGTGACGACGGTGTCGCCGGGGTAGGCGCGGAGCCCGTCCCGGAGGACCACGGACGGCGTCACCTCCGTGATCGGGCCTGCCCCGTCAGTAAGGTCACCGGTAGCGATGCGGGCCGCCTGGGCGCGGGCGTTGAGGTCGGTGACGGTGGCGTTGTCGGTGGCGATCATCAGCGACGTCTTGCCTGCTGCGGTGTCGGTCATCCACGCGGTGAAAGCGTCCTGGGTCATGGCTTCGGTCGTGCCGGCGGTGACGCGGTTGTTCTCGAGGTACCACTGGAAGGGGGTGTCAGCTCCGACGGTTGCCGGTTCCCGGAGGGCCAGCGATGCGTCTGCTTCACCGTCCGTGTGGAAGCGGTGGACCTCCTCCAGGCGAACCGCTCCGACCTCGTTGTTCAGCAGGCGCAGCGCGCCGCCGGAGCCTATGGCTCCGAGCTGCCGGTCATCACCGATCGCACGCACCACAGCACCGTTGCGGGCGGCGACCGCGACGACCTCGGCGAGTTTCGGGGTGGTGACCATCCCTGCCTCATCGACAATGATCACGTCACCGGCACCGAGAGCGAACGCGGACCCGCCATTGTCGTGGCCGTCCTTGGCCGTGGTGTTCTGCTGGCCCTGCTGGTTCCGGTGGGAGATGAGGAACGCGTCGATCGTCGTCGCGTCCGCCCCGATGTCCTTGGACATCACCGCTGCGGCCGCTGCGGTTGGTGCCAGTCCGATGACCTTCCCACCGCTGTCACGGACGGCGTCAGCGGCCAGAGACAGGCTCGTGGTCTTGCCCGCGCCGGCGGGTCCGATGCCGAGGGTCAGCAGCTTCTCGTCGGTCGCGAACGCGCGCGCGAGGTCGATCTGCCCCTGCGACAACACCGGCCCCCCACTGGCGGCGGTGGCTTCGACGTGCTGTGACAACAGGGTGTCAAAGCGTTCAGCTGCCACGGCCGGAATGACGATTCTCTGCCCTGCAGCCAGGACCCGGTGCTCGGCGTTCAACACCTCCTGCGACGTGAACAGCGCGACGTCGGCCTGCTGGAACTGACTGGTGCCATCGGCGCGCAGGAACTCGGCCAGCTTCGGGGTGATCGTGTCCGGGGTGACCTGGAGGCTGTGCGTTCGGGTGGCTTCCCGGGTGACGTTCTCCACGGTTTCGTCGGTGATGGTCTGTCCCGGGAAGGCTTCTTTGAGGTGCCTGCGGGTCTGGGCGATGACGTGGTTCCGTCCCCACACAGCTCGCTTCGCCGCCAGCTCGTGGACGACCAGGCGTGCGTGTTCGTGGACGTCGAGGTCATTGACCAGTGTACCTACGGCCGTTCCTGTGCTCGCGTTGCGGACGTGCTCGAGCAGGTCAGGTCCGACCGGCATGTTCGTGCTCGAGCTGTAGTCCTGTTGCCATCCCTCGACCAGCTCCGACAGCCGGCGGGCACTCTTCTTCTCCGGTCGTGTCTCCAGGGTCGCTTGCTGCGCGAGGGCGATCTTCTGCTTGTCGCTGGGCGCGTACCCATGCTTGTCAGCGAACTCGGCTTCGAGTCTGCCGATGGTTCCGGCGATGTCTGACCGTCGTGACGATGCCCGGTGGATGGTGTCCAGGTCGATGCCGGCGACCTCGTAGATAGGCTCTCCGCCTCCGGCTGTGCGGGCCACTGTGCTGACGCCGAGGGAGGCGCAGACTTTCTCGATGACCTTCGCGTTGTAGGTCTCGGACGCGGCGACGTTCATCTTGTAGAGGGTGCGCCCGTCGAGGGAGGACCACTTCCCGTCGACGCCTCGCACCTTATTGGCGATGACGACATGGTCGTGCAGCTGGGGATCCCCGGCGCGGGAGTCGTAGTGCCGGAACTGGGTAGCGACCAGCCCGCCGTCGACGTCGATCTGACGGACCCCGTTCTTCCCACGCCGCGTGTAGGTGGCGTTCTTCTCGAGGAAAGTGATCGTCTCGGCGATCGCTTCGTTGTGTGCGGTCTCGATGGCCTTCCGGGCTTCGTCGCCACCGAGTGCGCACAGCAGGGACACCGATTTGGCGGGCGAGAACACCAGGTCATACCCTGCGACGGTCTGCTTCGACGGCGTCGTTTGCGCGGTGACGTAGCGGGCAAGTTCTTCGTTGCTGCGGGCGTTCCGACCGTGTGACTCACGGAACAGCTCGCCACCGACGCGGAACCGAATCTCGTGCATGACCTCGGTCGGCAGAACCTTCTCGGCGTTCTCCGGGCCGCTCCACGCGGGTCCGCTGGTGCGCCGGAACCGGGCCACTTCCTCGTCGATCCGGCGGGTCATTTCTGTATTGGCAGCTCCGTACTGGTGGTACTTCTGACCCAGTTTGATCTGCGCGGTCGTGCCGCCGGCGGCAAGAATGCTCGCGGCTTCAGGGTGCAGGCCCTCACCGAAAAGGGCTTTCATCTGAGCTTCGCTGACCTCACCGGAGACGCTCAGCAGCTGTTCGGAGTGTCCGACCCACTGGCCCGGTGGCATGCCCTCAACGGTGTAGTAGTCGCCCAGCTCACGGTCGCCCGCGCGGAGCTCGTCGGCGCTGGCGACCTCGGAGGTGTAGTAGGCGTAACCATCCCCAGCACTGAGCTTATGGACGGTCATCACAGGCTCATTCTCGCGCAGAATCGGCGCGCGGTCGACCTCATTCATCAGGATGCATGAGGTGTGACGATTCTAAAAGGGTGGAAGAGGGGATGCGAGCGAGCGAGTCGTCCACGATTTCGCCAGGAATGTCCGTCACGGATGTGACGCGGTTGTGCACATGAGAATGGGCGGTGGATAACACGGTTTTCGTTGTCCACGGTCCGTTCGACTGTGTGCAAGCGTGCTCAGTGTTATCGGGTTGGGTGTGGGTGTGCACATGAGGGAAGGCGGTGGATAACACGCTTCACCGTTATCCAGGGGCTTCGCAATTGTGTGCAGGCACATGAGATGTTATCCACGGGTGGGCAGGGCAGAGACCCGGTGCACTCTCAGGGCTGTCCACGTGTGGATAACATCGCCGGCGACCACGAGCAAAACACCCACCAACCCTGATGTCGCGCGATGCTGCTGACCGGCGTCGGGCGTCGGTGAGGGTAGCTCGGTGACGGTGCCCAGGCCGGAGGCCGGCACCGGAACGACGAGCACCCGCCGGCGCCCGCAGCGTGAGCGGCGGGTGTCGGCGGCGCCGGCATCGGTGCGGTGTGCCCCGCTGTCGGGGCGCGGCGCGGTGGTCGGGAGTTGAGGGGCGCTGACCGTTAGGTTGGTGGTGGGATTTTTACCCGAAATGCAAGTCCCGACGTTGGGACGGATGAATGGAAGGGATCGAAGATCATGGCGGCACCACGGAAGTCGGCGCAGCAGCTCGCGGCACGTGAGAGAGCACGCGAGCAGGCCAAGGAGATCACCGATCGGCACGAGCGGTTGATCGACCTGGCGGCGGGGTTCTTCGAGCACGAGGAACGCGCCGAGCAGATCCGCGCCGAGGCGCGCGAGCGTGCCGACGCGATCTTGGCCAAAGCGGAGCAGGACGCCGAGGCGGCCGCGACCGGAGCCGGTGCGAAGGTTCAGGCGATGCTCGACACCGGCGAGAGTCGGGCGGCGGTTGCGGCCCGGCTCGGGCTCAGCCCCGCCGAGATGAGGCGGGCTCTTGAGGGTGCAGTCGTGAGCACTTCATCCGCGGATTCCGGGGACGCGGAGACTGCCTCACCGCTGGCGGGGACAGCGGATGAGATCGCGGAAGAGGTCTCTGCTGAGACGAAGGCCGCGTAGCGGGCGAAGCTCCAGCGGGCATGTGCGTGGTTCTTGTTCCGGGTTGTGTTGGTGTGTGGCGCGGCCGGGGTGCGCGTTCATGGTGCGCGGCACGGGGGCCGGGGTGGGCGTGAGTGCGAGGACGGCGGTTCGTCGCCGGCGACCACAGCTCGAGGTGCCCGTAGCGGCGGCGAACCGCCCCGCCCACCTTCGGTGAGCTGACCGCCCGATCCTCCCCCCGTGGCCGGGGCCGGTGGTGCAGGGCCGTCTATCTCCCTGCACCACCGGTGTCCGGGGCTACTCGGCGGCCGCGTACTCTTCCGCGATCATCCCCTCTTCCATTTCTCGGATGTCCTCGAAGGCTTCGGCTTCCTCCGCTTCGTCGGCGGGGTAGATGTCCTCGGTGTCGGCCTGCTCGGTGTCTGGTTCACTCGTGCCGTCCTCGGGCGCGTCCTCGGGGGCAGGAGCTTCTTCGGGTGCGGCTTCGGGTGCAACCTTGGGGGCTGGGTGAGTGATCAGGCGTTCCACGTCGCTGAGGTTGTATCCCCACGTGGCGAGCTGGGTCAGGTAGAACTTCGTGGAGGCCCCACCGTCGCGCCATGACTGGCGATAGGTGCCCTTCTCGAAACCGGCGAGAACCATGGCGAGGATATTCGTTTCATGCCGTGCGGTCGGGCGGCTGGCGATCTTCACCAGTTCCCGGCTCCCACCGAAACGAGTCTCCGTCGCCTTGCCGGTGAGCAGTTCGGCGGCGAAGTCGCTCTCGTCGTTCAGTCCCTTCGCCACGGTGTAGGAGTGGGAGGCCATGGCCTGCACGACGAACCGCAGCGCGTTCTTCGGCGCGGTCTTGGCTTTGAGCAGTCCCTTCACGAACTCGATGCGCACCACCTCAGCGGCGTCCCATGCCTTGTTGTTCTCGATCACGGTCCGGCGTTCGGCTTTCTCTTCCTCGGTCATCTTCCCGGCACGCGGCGCTCCGGGCTTGGTGAGCCCTGCTGCCTTCCAATCGGTGTTGACGTAAGCGGTCGCGACTCCTGAGTAGGTTGACCGGACGTAGGCGGCGTTCGCGTCCTCGGCCGTCAGCCGCTCCCCCGTGGCGGTGCGCAGGTCGGTGATGTCAGCAATCGGACCCTTGTAGTCGTAGTGCGTGAATGCTGAATCCTCGATGATCGCCAACCCTGCGGCTTCGGCCTCGGCCTTGGCTGCCGCTATCGCTGCCTCCCGCTTCCGGTCGTCGCGGAGGCGCTGGGCGGTGTGGTCGAAGCTCTGCGGGGCCTGCTTCGCAGCGGCTTCCAGCTTCTCGATTGCTTCGGTGTCTCCGGCGAATTCCTCGATCACTGCGGCCATGTCCAGCGTCATCCCTGCGGCGAGGAACGCGGTCGCGGTGTCGTCGGAACGGACTTTCAGGGCCGCGTCCACGACGGTCTTCTTCGCCCCGGTTTTGCGGGCGATCTGTGTTGCCGATACACCGAGCAGGGACAGCTGGTGGAAGGCTTCGGCCCGGTCGTTGTCCGTCAGTTCGCGGCGCTGGTCGTTCTCCACGATCTGCTTGGCGAGCCGGTCGGCTTCGGTGAGGGAATCGACCACGTACACCGGGATGGTATCGAGGTTGTTCTCCACAGCGGCGAGGGTACGCCGCTGCCCGTACAGGACGTGCACGGTGCCGTCCTCGATGCGGTGAGCAACGACGGGCTGAATGACTCCGTGCTCCTTGACGGAGGACAGGAACGCCTTGTCGAGCTGCGCTTCGGCGCGCACGTTCGCGTCGATGGTCAGGGTGGCGGGATTGATCTGTTCCAGAACAGACATGGGGTTGTGCTCCTTTGTTGTGGTGGCGTCGGGACCCTTGGTGACCAGCAGTGGATCCCTTCCCCGTGCGTTTTTTGCCTGCTGGCGAGCTCGCTCGCTCGTTCCCGACGGAGCACTGTCAACCCGTAGGGCAGGGCCGGTGAGAAATCTCGGAGGAAGTAAGCGACGTAGGAGCGCCGTAGAGGTTTCTGGCCGGTGCTGTCGGCGCAGCCGATTGACGGTGTGGAGCGGGGACGGATAATCCGAAGGACAGCAGCAAAAAACATCTGGACCCGGGCGCGACGAAGGAGTGACCGGGGCCATCACAGGCCGGAGCGAAGCGCAGGACCACAGCCCTGCTCGGAGCGCCAGCGCAGAGCAGGGAAACACTACAACCGCCAGCCGGCAACGGATCACAACACGCACGGAGCTGACTGCGTGGTGGGTTCTGGTTGGTCAGGCTTTATGTGCGTGGCGGGGGCAGTAGTAGCGGCCGACGTCGACGGTGATCATCCGGTACAGCCAGCCCTCGGGTAGGGGCCTGCTCTCATCGAGGATCTTCGTGGTGGCACGGCAGATCCAGCATTGAGCCAGGGCAGGGGTTCCCGGCGTCTGCGGTGCGCGTGGCGTTCGGGGTGCCACCGGGCCGGGGTTAGTCCTCGAAGAAGCGCTGAGCCGCTTCGGAGGGGCCGGCGACGTCGACGGGGCCGAAGCTGTGCCCGGTGGTCCCGTTCGTGGAGGGGTTGCCGGCCTCGAGTCGGTCCTCGAGGATGTCCTCGAGGCCGGGGGCCTGGAGTTCGGGTAGGTGCAGCTGCATGCTCGCCTCGAGGCCCGGGCTCATGGCCAGGAGTGGTGCGGGGTGTTCGATGAAGTCCACGGGTCCCATGATTATCTCTTCCTGGTTGATGGAGTGGGTTCACTGTACGTGCTGGTCCTGTCACTTCGCGGTGTATCGTCCTGCTTGCTCTCCTGCGTGTGCGCCTGCCTGCTCGGGGGCCGGCAGGCAGGTGTAGCTCGTGGCTGTGTGGTGTGGTCGCGTCAGCGTGTCTGGCGGCGGCCGGGGGAGCGTGCGGCGGAGGCCGCCGCCCGCTCACCTGGGCGAGAATGCGCGCTTACTTGCTCGTCTGTGCCTGTGTGTTCGTGCGCGTGTGTCTGTGTTCGGGGTGGGACGGCAGAGAGGGCCGGACTCCCGTGGGGGTGGGTGTCCGGCCCGGCCTGTGCTGCTAGGGGTGTCCTAGCGGGTTAGTGCTTGTTCCTCCAGTACGCGCCGTAGCTGGTGCGCTCGTTCATCGCTGTCAGTGGCACGCCTCCCCTGCGGATGAGTTCCTTCATCAGCCGTGCCAGCCGGTACTGCGAACTGATGTCGAGTGCCTTCTCCATGTAGGCGGTGGCGATGGAGGATGATCCTTGGTGCCAGGTGATCCAGCCCAGGAGCGTGAACAGCGGTGCCCGGTCCTCGGTCGGGGTGTAGGGCAGGAGATGCGCCAGCAGGGTCTGCATGGCTTCGACGCGGCTCCAGTCCGGGGTGCTCTCGTACCGTCCGGCGATGATCTGGAGGAATGCGCCGTGGTCGTCGGTGGTGCTGAGGATGTCCACGAGGATACGGTCACGGATCGCCGGGTTCTTCAGGTATGCCACCAACTCGCATGCCTCGGCCTCGGTGGGCGTGGTGCCCAGCGCCGACGACCACGCGGCGCGGGCTTCGCTCATGGCCGGGTGGGTGAAGTCCTGCGGGTCCAGCCGGTTCAGCCAGTACGCTGCATTCTCGATCGTGGTGTGCGCGGTGTCGCTGCCGATGAACGCCGGGTCGATCAGGGACCGGGCCGGGTCCTCATCCACGGTGTGCCCGGTAACGACCATGTGCGCGTTCAGGGCACTGTCGCGGATCTCTTCGTGCTGCTGCAGGATGCAGCACCCTTCTTCTTCGCAGAAGAACGGCATCCAGCCGAGATTGGTGATCAGCCAGCCGCCGCGTACCTGCCAGCCTGCGCGTTCCATCTCGGTTTCGAGGGCCTGCACATGGGCCATGTAGGGCTTGGCGTAGTGGTTGGTGCCGGTCTTGGCTGCGTCGGCTACCTCGTCGGTGTAGACGAAGATCAGGGCGCCGTCGGCGGCGGTGTCGGCGAGGATGTAGTCCATGATGCCCTGCGCGTAGTCGGCCGGGGTGGCGGTCTCGGCCGGGAGGTCCACCCGGAGGCTCAGGGAAAGCTGCTTCCCGCGCATGGTGATAACGGCGAGGGACTCGCGCGGCTGGAAGCCGAGCGTGCGCGGGACGTAGGCGAGGATGTCAGCGGTGGTCGTGACCTTGAAAGGCTGGTTCTCGTTCATGGTTGTGCTCCTTTGTTGTGGTGGCGTCGGGACCCTTGGTGACCAGCAGTGGATCCCTTCCCCGTGCGTTTTTTGCCTGCTGGCGAGCTCGCTCGCTCGTTCCCGACGGAGCACTGTCAACCCGTAGGGCAGGGCCGGTGAGAAATCTCGGAGGAAGTAAGCGACGTAGGAGCGCCGTAGAGGTTTCTGGCCGGTGCTGTCGGCGCAGCCGATTGACGGTGTGGAGCGGGGACGGATAATCCGAAGGACAGCAGCAAAAAACATCTGGACCCGGGCGCGACGAAGGAGTGACCGGGGCCATCACAGGCCGGAGCGAAGCGCAGGACCACAGCCCTGCTCGGAGCGCCAGCGCAGAGCAGGGAAACACTACAAGGTAAGACACCCACAGGCGCCGACCCGGGCGGAACCGGTGGCTTAAATGGTGGAAGCGGGAGCTGCACCACCAGCTCCCGCTTCCGTACTGCTGTCTTGCACTTTCCCACAACAAGGGAAATCTATGGGGCCCGGTTCTTCTCTTCTGCGAGAGTCCGTCGGCCTGGGCGCAGCTCCCCCGGTGGTACCGGGTCCCACTGCCTGCCCTGGTTGTGCTTGCGCTGCAAGCGCTTCACTTCACGCAGCACAGCCGCCTCGATCAAGTCTGTCACAGACCGGTGGCCCTCTGCCTGCCCTGTGGCCAGGAACGCGGCCCTGACCTGGTCCGCGTCGGCCTGGGTGAAGTACGGCGTGAACGACGCCGGTTTCCGCTTACTCATCCCCTACCGCCAGACACACCATCACCGCCACCACTGCCGGCACTGGAGGCACTACTGGCCTCCGCCGGCTGTGCGGGGCGTTCAATGTACCGGACCCGTGAGCTGGCCTGCTGCGCCCGGTGCAGGGCGCCGACCACGGCCTGGGCGGCTGTTGCCGCGGCGGCGAGCTCGGCCGCGGTCTCCCCCAGCGCCCGGGCGCTCTCCTGGTCCCCGGCCTCATACTCTTCACCTGGGCGTGCAGCGGTGTGCCAGTCGTGCAAGCGCTTCAATGCTTGCACGATGTGCTCGTGCGCGCCGTGGAGTTCCCGGATCGCCTCGGTGCTCTGGGTCGGGTCGGTGTGATGTCTGGCTGAGGTCTCCAGCTCCCGGGCGGCCGCAGCGAACACCAGGGATGCCTTGTAGTGATCATTCGAGATGTGGGTCATGGTTGCTCCTGACGGTTGCCTTGGCCCTGCTCTTTGTGGAGGTTCTGCGCGTTCACACTATGGGTTACTGGCGTGGTTGTTGTGCCGTGTTCTCCGGGGTGATGCGTTGGATCAGGGCGTCGTGGGCGTGCTGCAGGGTCTCGGCGCGTGTCTGGGCTGCGGCGAGGTCACGGGTGAGGGTGCTGATCTCGGCGTTAGAGGTAGCGGCTGCTTCCTCTGCCTGGGTTGCCCTGGACTCAGCGGCGCCGGCTCGATCGGTGGCTGCTACGAGCTCGGCCCGCAATCCCGCGGTCTCGGTGGTGTGCTCGGTGGTGACCTTGTCCAGGTCCGCGACGAGTTCGGCCAGTTCGGTGTCCTTGTCCTGGCTGTCCCTGGCCCATTGGGCTTCCACGGCGGCGTGCTGCTCCGTGGCCAGGGCCACGGCGTCGGCCCAGACAGAGCCGGCCAGTCTCGCGGCCTGTTCCAGCACTGCCTGCGGCGTGGCCACGATGCGCGAACCCGCGGCTGCTTTCTCCTCACGCCACTCCCTCAGGTACCGGGTCGCGTCCGCGTTGCTGACCCCGGCGGCTTCCCGAACACTGGAGACCGTCGGATTGCGTTCGGCACTGATCGTCTCCGCCGCTGCATACACCCGCTCCTTCACCGGAGCCCCCGCGTCAACAGGACCAACCCCCGCTGATGGTCCGGTAGGAACAAGCTCTTCAGTCATTGATGACCCCTAAAGCCGTAGTAGTAGTAATAGTACTAGTAATACTACTACGCTTGTAGTTTGTGTGTTCCACGATCCTGGTGTGGGGCCCGCAGGTGGCCGCCCTTCTGGGGCGGCCACGCGTGACGCCGTGGATGCGCAGTGTTTAGAACGGTGGTTCGGTGTCGGGGCCGTTGCCCCACCCGCCGGCGTTGGTCCCGGTGTTCGCTGGGGCTGCCCAGGGATCATCGGCAGGCTGCTGTGACTGCCATGCCTGGTCCCGGGACTGGCCGCCCCCGCCCTGGTTGTTCCCTCCCCCGGTGCCGCTGGCGTTGTTGTTGCGCTGGGTGCGGGTGACTTTCGCGGATGCGTAGCGCAGGCTCGGTCCGACCTCGTCGACCTCGAGTTCCATGACGGTGCGCTTCTCGCCTTCCTTGGTGTCGTAGCTGCGGGACTTCAGCCGGCCCTGGGCGACGACGCGGGTGCCCTTGGTGAGGGTCTCGGCGATATTCTCGGCCGCCTCACGCCAGATCGAGGCGCGCAGGAACAGGGTGTCTCCGTCCTTCCAGTCATTGGCCTGCCGGTCGAAGGTCCGCGGGGTGGAGGCGATCGTGAAGTTCGCGACCGCTGCCCCGGAGGGGGTGAAGCGGAGTTCGGGATCCGCGGTGAGGTTCCCGACGACGGTGATGATGGTGTCTCCGGCCATGATGCTCAACTGCCTTCTCTATGGGTGCGCTGCTGCCAGCGATGAGTGAATGAGTAGATGAGTGAGTGGGCTATGGCGTGGTGTCGAGGGCGATGACCTGGGCGATCTTGGCCGGGTTCAGTCCGGACCAGTGGTCTTCGCTGCCGTCCTTCTCGTACACCACGACCGGCGCCTGGCTGTACCCGAGTTCCTCGGTGATATAGGTCAGGGCCTGGTCATCGGTGGTGATGTCCACGGCCACGAACTCGACGCCAGCGGCGTCGAACAGTTCCTTGGTCTTCTTGCATCCGAAGCATCCCGTTGGCTTCTCGAAGACGGTGACGGTCATAGCTCTCAGTCCTTGGGTTACGTGGCGGGTTCTAGTGGGAGTCGACTGCTGCGCTGCTACTAACAATTCTAGCTTTTATTCATCTGAATAAACAGGCTTCTACCGCGTCTATTCAATGTTTCTTAGTGCTGTTTCCTGCTCTTCTACGGCTGTTCTGGCAGGTGGTGGGGCGTGTGCCCTACCCGTGTAAGGGACAGGGCACACACGGCCACCGGTGCCGGCCTGCCAGCTAGAAGGGTGCGCCGTCTGCTCGTGGCGTGTCCTTGACCGGTGCCGGTGCCTGGTAGGGCACCGTGTACTCGGCGGGAAGCTCTCCGGCGGTCGCTGGGAGCTTTTCCGGTCCCTGGCTCTGACCGTCCTTCCAGAAGAAGAACGCCGTCTCGGTGATCTCCGCGTGCAATGCGGCCTCGCAGCGGAACCACAGAGCGTAGGTGCGACCCTGTGCGTAGCTGCCGTACCCATAGAGGGTGCCGCGCTCATCCTCGTGAACGGCGGTAGCGACCATCATCGAGTACAAGTTTCCGAGCGGGTGCCCTTCGGTCCCCCACCGGGTGACGACGGTCCACGGTGTGCCGTCCAGGCAACGGAACCATTCGTATCCGTCGTCCTCAGTCTGCCAATTATCGGGTCCCCAGTAGGACGGCAGGGTCGGGGCGTCCACGGCCTCGCCGGTATCGGTGGTGATGTAGTCAGCGTTCATGATCGGTGCTCCTTCGGTCACGAGGTGGGGTGAGGGCCTGTGGTGAGCCAGCTGGTACTTGCCCTTCCCCTCATGTTTTTTGCCTGCTGGCGAGCTCGCTCGCTCGCTCCCGACGGAGCAGTGCTCAACGCCGTAGGTGCAAGGGTGCGCCCTTTCTGGGAGGAAATAAGCGAGGCAGGAGCGCCGGACAGGATGGGTGTGCCCGCTGCCGGCGGAGCCGGTTGACGCTGTGGAGCGGGGGCGCACAATCCGTAGGACAGCAGCAAAAACGTCAGGGTCGGGTGCGACGAAGGAGCGCCCGGACCTCATCAGGCCGGAGCGAAGCGCAGGACCATTGCCCTGCTCGGAGCCCTGGCGGAGAACAGGGAAGCACTACAGGCAAGACAACGACGGCCGCCGACCGGGAACCCCAGCAACGATGAAGGGCCGGCACCCATCGGTACCGCCTCTTACTCAAATACTCATTCACTCATCGGCGTCGGCCACGCGTAGTGAGCGTGGTCGGGGCAGTAGCAGCGACCGAGGTTTAGTCGAGCCAGTCCGGGGGGCCGGCGAGGCCGAGCCGGTAGCGCGCCGCATCCACGGAGGGGCTATGTGGTCCGAGGGCCAGCTGGAAGGTCCGCAACTGCAGTCGGGTGCGCTGCAACCGGAGGCGGTTTGCGAGTGAGCGGTCGCCGCGGCCGGGCACCCCGGCGAGGGGAGCCACGGACGGAGAGATGACCAACGCTCCGGCGCTTGCGATGCCGCTGTAGAAGATCCGCTCGGCCCGGTTCAGTCCGTCCGGTGCGGAGAGGAACGTCAGGAGCTCGGCGGGGACGGGTTCCAGGTCAGGCTCAAGCGCGCGCAGTGCCTCGGCGAGTTCCTGGCGGTTGAGCGGGAGGTCTTCGGCTCCGAGGGTCCGGGCGCTGCGGGACCAGTCGGCGACGTAGGTATCAGCCCAGTTGCGGCCGAACCGTGGGGCAAGGTCGTGGCCGACGGCCTCGTGGGCTCCGAGGAAGGCATCGGTGAAGGCCAGGTGCACCCAGCGCAGCAGTGCGGGGTCGGAGGCGGAGTAGGCGCGGCCGTCCTCGGTGGTGCCTTGGACCCGCCCGTGCATGCGGCGGACCCGTGACGAGTCCCGCTCGGCGAGTTCCGCGGAGCCGAAGGTGGTAATGGTGAGCCAGCGCGCGGTCCCGGCGAGGCGGGCCCAGGGGTCGCTGCGGTAGGAGGAGTGCCGTGCGACCCCGGCCATGGCGAGGGGGTGTGCGCCTTGGCCGAGGAGGGCCGCGACGCCGCCGACCAGAGTGGAAAGGCCGCCGTGGACCTGCCAGACGACGCCATCGGGTTCGAACAAGCCTGGTCCCTCCCCTACCAGGGCGATGTCGCGGACCCAGTCAGGTGCCCCGGTGGGGTCACCGGAGACCCGGGCGCGGAAGGCGCTGCGGACGCGGTGGCCCAGCTCGGCGGGGCGCGGGATCGAGCTCACAGGCATGATGCTCCAACGACGGTAGGTCGGGTACGACGGACACCCAAGGACAGGACTCCACTACGAAGCGTAGAACACTGCCCTGACACGCCGATGACTGCGGCGCCCTCGCATTGTCAGAAAAGGGTCGGCGCTTCGGGGTCGATGCCAGTGAGCAAGGGCCGGATGATCGTTTCGTTCCATCCGTGCTCGAGGAGGGCTGTGCGCAGTGTGAGGGACTGGGCGCGGAACTGGGCGCGGCCGACGCCGCGCCACCGGAAGGTCGAAGCGTTGGCGTGCCGGCCTTTCCGGGACCTGTCCAGCATGTTCAGCGCCTGGGTCCCTGGTACCAGATGCGTGTCTGGCCCTGTGCTGGCGTGGACACACAAAGGCACATCACACGCGTGCAACAAGATGATGCCCGGGTGCAGGGTCTGCCCGGTGAGCTTTTCGTAGGCATAGCGTTGCGGGCGCAAAGCCCGCTGACCTCCCTCGCGGGTGACCCAGAACCGGCCGTACCCGTCGTCGGCGATCGCCCCGATCCAAACCCAGCAATCATTGGGCTCCGGGCCTTTGACGACCTTCTCCCAGAACCGGTCCTCTACTGCCCTGGACTGCCTCACTACCCGCTCCCCTACCACGACGTCACCGGACCGGACCAAGCCGCCGGCGCTGCGAGATCGGTCTGCGCCCTTCCATGCGCACAGTCCCGGCAATGATCAGGACAGCAGCGGCGGCGACCCCTTCTCCACGATCTTAATCAGATGGTTGGACTATAGTTCTTGGCTTGACAAGCCAAGAAGCGGAAGATTGAGCTACTGGGGAAAGTGGTTTCAGGTGCAATCAACCGAAGGAAATTGCCATGTCAATCGAACTCCCAGAAACAAAAATTGTCCTCGGCTCAGGCCGTCGAGGCCGGATGCGACCCATGGTTCAAAGGATCGTGCTCGACACCGGCGAAATCGTCACAGTGCAGGGGAACCTCAAAACAAAGCCCGTGGTAGGAGACGGAGACGAACGACCTCCGAGCAACGAAGACCAGCCTCCAGGCCAGGTGGCTTCGATAAGCCTCAAGGACGTCGTCGACCTGGCAATCTCGGTGTACGACAAGATCGTGGGTGGCGACGATGACGGCGGGGGCGGCGGGGGAAGCACGTCGGATGACACAGTCACCGTCACCGTCAGTGGAGCCGGTGGTCGCAGGTTAACAGTCACGATCAACTAGCTACCGGCAAGGGTTCGGGACGGGTACCAGCATCACCGTGGCGAGCTCGCATTTTTGCTGGTCATGTCGAAAGGGCTCAGCCCTCATGGCTTTGACCAGCATGGGTTTGCTGGTGCCTGTACAGGGTTGCGCGGCTCCAGCCGACGAGGTGCGCGGCTTCTGCTGCGGTCTTTCCCTTCTTGCGGGCGTCGGTAACGACGTCGAGCTTCGCGGCGATGACCTTCGGGTTCGATGGTGGCCGGCCGAAGCGGGTCCCGTTCTCTCTGGCCGCAACGAGGCCGGCATTGACGCGCTCGACGATGAGTTCACGCTCGTACTCCGCCAAGGTGGCCATCATGTTCAGCATCAGCCGTCCCGTCGAGGTTTCCGGATCGATGCCATCCGAGAGGGACCGGACCAGGACCCCCCGCTCGCGCAGCAGGTTCACCGTGTTCAGCACATCCATGAGGGACCGACCCAACCGGTCGACGCGCCACACCACCACGGTGTCCCCTTCGTTGGCGTACTCGAGGAGCTTCTTCATTCCGGGCCGCTCCACCGCGGTCCTGCTACCCGAAGTGACATCAGCGAAAACATCGCGCTTTTGCACCCCGGAGGCGACGAGAGCGTCGAGCTGCAGCTTCGCATCCTGGGCCGATGTACTCACACGGGTGTATCCAAGCTGCCTCATTCCAACAGTCTGCCTCACAAAGCCCTCAGGACACGGCCGCTGAGACACATTTCAGCGAGACGACTTTACGAGACAGTCAGGATCTTGAGTTCTAGCGGAAGTTTGTCATTTTCAGTACACGTCTGCACAAATTTCAGTACTCGTCCGCACAGCCCTCCCGTGTCACAGGAAGGGGAACGATCTGTGGGACGGTGCAGCCACATTAGCCTCAGGCCCGCCGACGATCGTCTGCGTTGCCAACGGCGCGATCACAGGTGACCTTCGGAATGGTCAACGTGCCGGACTCACCAATACGTACAGATTCCCCTATTCACCCCGCTACCTCCCTATTGTGCAGAGGAGTAGTAAGCGAGAACGACATTTGTGCAGAGGAGTACGGAAAAATCAGTGCTCAACACTCGCCTGCACAACCCCGAAAACACGCGGCTCGCTGTGCAGACGCGTACTGAAAATGACAAAAACTGTCATTTTCAGTACGCGTCTGCACAGATTTCAGTACTCGTCTGCACAGCCCTTGTTAGTGTCCGACAGGAAGTCGGTAGGTATCTGAAGCTGGACAAAGTCGTCCTGGAGTCTGCGCACGGATCGTTCAGTCCTGCGGCCGTACAGTGCGAAGTTGTAGAGCTGCTGGGCGCTTGCGGAGTTTCCTCTGGCTGCATTAACGGCGGCCTCTTGTGCATCGACCGCTTGTTTCCACAGGTCGTCCAGAGCCCGCACAGCTGGCGCGCTGGCCTGTTTCCTAGCTGGCTGCCTTCCTGAAGGACGCGGCGGGGTTCCGTCGTTGATCCTGCGGTCAGGTTCGGGCGACAGGAGGTGAGCGAGGGTTCCCGACGCGGTGAGCGTGCCGGTTTCGATGTGTTCCATGGCTAGGGCGGCGGCCTCGAGTAGCTGCTGTTGAATCGACCACGGTAAACTTTCGAACGGGCGCCAGAGGAGTAGTCCGGCCCGGAACGGGTATCCACAGTGCTCCCAGAGAAGGCGGATCTCCTCCAGCTGTCGCCGCCCACATTGTGCTTCGACGGCCGAAAGCTCATCCAGAAGGGTCCGCAGCAGCCGAAACCAGATGCCTGCGTGGACACGACGCCGGGGTAGGTTGACCGATCCTGTCGTTATCGCCTGCCAGGTGCGCTGATCCATAAGTGCGACGGAGTCCGATACCTGCGATGGAGCAGCGGCAACAAAGGTCCACCGCCGGTATTCCGGCGCCTGGCCCGCGTAGGTTTCGAGGCGGCGGCGATGACTCGGACAGCTCAGCATGAGCGGCAGCTGCCAGAAAAGGACAAGCGCCACGGGTTCGGTAGATGTCAGGCATTCACGGCAGGCCTTGTGAATCCTGTGCTTTGGCAGCCAAGGTAGCCACTGAGCGGGATCGTGAAGTTTGCGTCGTCTGTGCGGCAGCAGCACTGAGAACTGGTGGACATAGGCGCGATAGGCCTCGGGATCCGGGTTCATGCTGTCGAACAGCCATGGTGTCCAGCCGATCATGCTCATTACGGCCACCCGGTCTCGGCTGACACCGCTGCGCCGGCTTAGTTCCGTCAACAGAGTGGCTGGCGGATTATGGTCGAGCTCCTGGTCCTGAAGGTTTCCGTGACCCAGCCCGTGCGCCAGTAGTTCGGAGGCTTCCATTCCGTAAGCGCTAGCGAGCCGGCGCAGCCAGGAGGAGAGAGCCTCGGCCTGGACCGGAGCGGGGTGGAGGGGCCAGTGCGTGGGCTTCACTTCAGATCACGTTCAAACTTCTGGCGCCGGGCACTGGGACCGTCATAGCCAGCCAAGTTCAGCGTGCGGCGGTTGATTGATTCTTCTCCGCTTTCCACGGCGGCGATCGCCGCAGCGGTCAGCAGGCGGGTGAGTTCCCCGATGGTTCCCTCACTTCGGGTCAGCAGATGGTCAAGTCCCTGGAGGTGGTGTAGCGGTTGGTGATCCTTCTGGTCTTGGTTTCGGTTAGGCGCTGAGTTCGAGGGCGGGCTGGTCGGTCACCTCGTTCCCGGTGTCGGGTACGAGGGTGAGGCGGCTCTTGGCGAGGATGTCGAGGCCGAGGTAGCGGCGGCCTTCGGCCCATTCGTCGGTTTGCTCGGCGAGGACCGCCCCGACGAGGCGGATGATCGCGTCCCGGTTGGGGAAGATCCCGACGCTGTCAGTGCGACGGCGGATCTCCCTGTTGAGTCGTTCGTTGGGGTTGTTGGACCAGATCTGTTGCCAGAGCCCTTCGGGGAAGCCGGTGAAGGCAAGGATGTCCGCACGGGCACCATCGAGGTGTTCGTGGGCGGCGGGGAGCTTGTCCTGGACGTAGTCCAGGAGCCGGTCGAACTGGGCGTGCACGGCAGCGGCGTCGGGCTGGTCATACACCGAGTGCAGCATCGCTTTGACGGCCGGCCACAGGCTCTTCGGGGTCACCGACATCAGGTTCGCCGCGTAGTGGGTGCGGCAGCGCTGCCAGGAAGCTCCGGGCAGGTTCGCGTTGATGGCCTCGACCAGCCCGCGGTGGGCGTCCGAGGTGACCAGGCGGACCCCGGTCAGACCGCGTGCGACGAGGTCCGCGAAGAACGTGTTCCACGCGGACCCGGTCTCGGAGGTCGCCACGCGTAGGCCGAGGACTTCGCGGCGCCCGTCGGCGTTGACGCCAGTCGCAATCAGGATGACGGCGTTGATGACCCGCCCGCCTTCGCGGACCTTCATCGTCAGTGCGTCCGCGGCAACGAATGTGAACGGGCCGGCGTCCCCGAGGGGGCGGTGACGGAACTGATCGACCTGCTCATCGAGCTCCGCCGCCATCCTGGAGACCTGGGACTTCGACAGGGAGTTGATGCCCAAGGTTTTGACGAGCTTGTCCATCCGGCGGGTGCTGCCGCCGGCGAGGTAGCAGTCCGCCACGACGGTGATCAGCGCAGTCTCGGCCCGTTTGCGGCGCTCGAGCAACCACTCCGGGAAATAGGTGCCAGAGCGTAGCTTCGGAACAGCGACATCGATCGTGCCGGCCCTGGTGAGCGTACGCATCAAGCCCGCCCCGTACGAGCCTGTGCCCTCAACCCCGACGAGCACGAGCTGACCGAAGCCCACCAACCACGAATGCAGTGCGTCATAGCCAGCAGGCGTTGCAGGAAATTCGCGATCTCCCAATTCCCGACCGAGCCCATCAACAACTGCCACATGATGAGTTCGCGAGTGAGTATCCACGCCGCCGAACACATCCAGTGCCATAAGGTCATTTGTCATCCGTCTCTATCCCTGCCTTTCAATGCCAACCGTGCGGACTGGCACGTACCGGTCCGAGCTGGCGGACAGGACAGTGATGAGGGCTTCTGCTCGCGCTCCTATGAGGTCACGCAGTTCGACCGGTCACGTGCATGGCATCCCCAGGGCGAAGATCGACAAATCCCATGCAAAGGCAGTCAACGACGCCCGTCGACAATCGAGTCAGACCCCCTCCTGGGGATGCCACCTCCATCATCACTGTCAACAATATGAGGAGCGGTCATCGTGAAGATGCCTTTCGAGTGGATGTGAGAGTTTTCTCGAAGGACCACACGGTGACCGCGTCCACGTCTCAATCGACGAGCCCAGCCACCATGCGCTACACCACTCTAAGGGGCACTACTACTGAAAATGACAGCAGAACTAAGTGGTGCTCAAAGGATCGGGGTTAATCACTGGTCGCTAGAGAGGCTCGCCTCCTGCCCACCTGTGCACGGCACAAGCTCCCCACGCTCCGCTGCTTGTCCCGCACACACCTGGACAGCAGGAACCAACGGACCGCCTGCACACACCCACCTACCTCACCAACGCGGGAACACTCACCTCGAGCGAACGGTGGATGTGCACAGCCTCCTCATCGACGTGGTCGCGCACACCATGAACTGGTCCTCCTAGAACTAAAAAAACTAATAGTGGCAATAGGGATCATGGCGGCGATGTCAGCTGTAGCCCCCGCCTAGACTCGGATGCATGCTTGATGATGTCGGCAACGCATACTCACGTCGTGCAACCGAGTACACCGAGATCCTCGGTTCGATGGATGTAGTGCACCCCTTGGACCGTCAGCTCGTTTCCTCTTGGGCTGATGCTATTGATGGCCAGATAATCGACGCGGGCTGCGGGCCAGGCCACTGGACGAACTTCCTTCGTGAGCGCGGAGCTGCCGCACATGGTGTGGATCTGGTACCCGAATTCGTCGACAGAGCGCGCAGCGCATATCCCGGTGTGCCGTTCAGTGTCAACAGCCTCGAGACCTTTGATGCCGCACCAGGAACGGTGAGCGGGATTCTGTCGTGGTACTCACTCATCCACCACGAGCCCAGCACGATCAGGATCCCCCTCCTGGAGTTCGCCCGCGCGCTTCGCCCCGGCGGCGCGCTGCTCCTCGGCTTCTTCGAAAGCGCCGTCATTGAAGAGTTCGCGCACGCGGCGTCACGGACACGTTCTTCCTCGTCTGCGACGGGCTCAAGGGCCTTCCAGAGGTGGTGGGCAACGTCTGGCCCCGCACGACGGTCCAGACATGCATCATCCATTTGATTCGCAACACGTTCCGCTTGGCGTCGAAGAAGGACTGGGACGCGCTCAAGCGAGATGTGAAACCGATCTACACCGCCCCGAACCACATCGCCGCGAGGGCGGCGCTAGAGGACCTCGACGAGAAATGGGGCAAAAAGTACGCAGCGATCACCCGGCTCTGGAACAGCGCGTGGGAAGAGTTCATCCCGTTCCTGGACTACGACGTCGAGATCCGCAAGGTGATCTGCTCGACCAAATGCGATCGAGCCTCTCAACGCCCGCTACCGGCGTGCTGTGAGGGCCCGTGGACACTTCCCGACAGAGCAGGCTGCGTTGAAGTGCCTGTATCTTGTCACTCGTAGCCTGGACCCCACCGGTCAGGGCCGCACCCGATGGACAGTACGGTGGAAGCCCGCTCTCAACGCCTTCGCCATCACCTTCGCCGACCGCTGGCCGGCAGCAGAAACCTACTAATGAAAACCGCCGGAAACACCGTTAATGAGATAGTCCCTCCTGTTTAGATTGAAAACGGGTGTCGTTCAGGGTTCGGCTAAGTACCTGCGGCCGCCGGGAAGAGAAGAGCCAGTAGGGTGCCTTGTCCTCCTCGTCTAACACTTCAACGCGGACCACTCCGTCGATCCATCCGCGGATGCAGAGGTAGGCCAGACCATGCAAGCGATTACCCCGTTGTGCTGTGGCATTCTCACCGATGAAACCTTGGGCTCGGCCTAGATACTGTCGCTCGATGGTCGCTCGTCCCACACGTACTTCTGCGTTTGTTACGCGGATCGTGGGCGTTGAGACGATGAGCGCGAAGACCAAAACAGCCAAGGTGATGGCGGCTGCGACGACGCCGATCAGCATATTGATCGGCGCGAAGATGACAGCGGGCACGATGGATAGGCCGATGGTGACGACCCAGATCCCGACGCTCGGATAAAGGCGCTCTTCGTACAGGAAACTGCCCCCCTGAGCCGGGGGCTTCGTGGTGAGTGGAGTGCGGTTCGGGATTTCGTGTGGCTGATCCATGGGTGAAGTCCGATCTGCGTAATGGATGGTGGTGACTGGTGCCTGGGAAGTTATTGGTGAGGATGATGTCGACAATGAGCAGCAGGGCGGCGGCCGGGTCACTGGTGGATTCATCCCATAGGGCAGGCATGTGGGGTTAGCGCTGTGGCGAATCAATGAGTAGGTGCACGTCACCGGTCACGAACCCGAGGGTCATCAGATGGACGTACGAGTGTCTCGGGCTCGTGGGCTGGGGTGACGCCCCAGTAGGACGACAGTGCCTGCTCGAGTCGAGTGGCCTCATTCCGTAGACCCGGGTCTTCTCCCCGCGCGAGGAGTCCGTACTCGAGGATCGTGCCTGCCTCCGGTGTTGCACTCGCTTTGATCCATGCGCGCCGACGCGTGGTGATGAGCGAGAGGATGAGGCCGGTCAGGGCGAGGGAGGAGAAGACCAGAGCACCGATCTTGCCCGGATCGTAGGTGATGTCGAGGGCGACGAAACGTTTCAAATCGTCGAACGTGATCGACCCTCGCCCCTCGGGTAAATCGTAGGTTTGCCCGGGCTCGAGCACGATGCCGCCTCCGTCCAGGTCCCGCCCGTTGAGTTGAATCAGGTCCGTGGTGTCCAGTTGATACACCGATCGCGGCGTTCCATCGTCTAGGCCGAGATCGCCATAGTAGGAGTTAAGGTTCAGCCGCGGGTTGAAAGGATCCGGGTCGGATCCAAAAGCCAGACCTTCGCTGTCAACAACAGCAGTGGGAAGAAAGAAACCGACGAATCCCAGCTGGTCAGGATTTGAGTCAGGAGCCTTGATGACAATGGTCGATGTGTAGGCAGAGTCCGTCGGTTGGGACGGAACGGGGCCAGAGAAGGCGATATTTCCTTCCCCGTCGCGGACCTCAATGACGGGTGCATATCCATTCCCGACGAGATATACATTCGTGCCGCCGATGCCGATGGGGGCGTTGACCTTCAGAACCCGGTCCTCAGCAGGTTGGTCCGGGCTTTCCTGCACGGTCATTCGCGCGGTGAAGTCCAAGGGCTGTCCGTAGGTACCTTGCTCGTCCCGGTTGAAGCGGACATCGAAGTCGTTCAGGGTTAACGCGAAGGGAGTGAGGGTGCCGGGGTCGAAGTTGGTGCCGGGGGAAAAGGAGTCATAACCGACGAGGGCGTTGGTGAAACCTTCCCCCTCGACGATGAGTTTCTGTCCCCTGTAGCCGAACATCCCGCCGATAGCAGCGGATATCAGCACGCCGATGAGAGCGGTGTGGAACAGCAGGTTCCCTGCTTCCTTCATGAAACCCCGCTCTGCACCCACCGACGGTGTGGCCGTGTCTGCGTCGCGGATGTCGACCCTGTACCGGAGCTTGCGTAGGATCGCTGCGGCGTCCCTGACTGCCGTGGCCGGGTCGGGGGCAGGCGTTTGCGCGCCGTCACTGTTCAGGACGATGCTCCCGTGCTGAGGGAGTCGCGAGAACCCTCGGGGTGTGCGCGGAGGTGCTGATCGCAGTGCTTTCAGGTGAGCTTTGGTGCGAGGGAGGACGCATCCGACGAGAGAGGTGAAGAGAAGGAGGTAGATCGCCGAGAACCAGACCGAGGAGAAGACATCGAACATCTGCAGGCGGTCAAGCCAGAGACCGGTATCGGGGTTGTCCTTCAAGTACTGGGTGACGACCGCAGGATTGGCTCGGCGTTGCGGGAACAGTGAGCCGGGGACGGCGGCCACGGCCAGCAGCAGTAACAACTGCAGGGCCGTCCTCATGCTGGTGAGCTGCCGCCACACCCAGCGGAGCATTTCACCGGCGCTCAGACTGGAAACCGAGATCTCGTCTATCTGTCCAGGCCTCGGATCGAGACCGCGCTCGGACGCTTGGTCGGGTGCTTGGTCGGGTGCTTGGTCGGGTGCTTGGTCGGGTGCTTGTTGGGGTGTGGGATTAGCTGGCATCGTCGGCTCCTGCTGTCGTCGGCGGTGCAGGTGGTGTGGCGGGGTTGCCTTCAGCGAGTGTGTCTGCGATCAGGGTCCTCAAGGTGCTTTCGTCGGCGATTCCGAGGATACGGGCGCTGACGTGCCCCTGCCGGTCGAGGACCAGGGTTGTGGGTACGGCCTGCGGTGGAACATACCGGGTGAGGCTAAGAAGTAGCTTCCCATCGCGGTCTACGAAACTGGGATAAGTGATGCCGAAATTCCGTTCGAATGCCTCAGCCGTAGGTTTTTCGTCGCGGACGTTGATGCCATAGAACCGGACGCCTTCGGGCGCGAAGAAGGTGTTCAGTGTCTGCAGCATGGGCGCTTCGACCCGGCAGGGAGCGCAGGCCGCGTACCAGACATTCAGGACGACGACGTCGCCTGCCCATTGGCCGGAGTCGACGGTCGTTCCGTCGAAGAGCTCACCTGAGACGTCCACGGGTTCGCTCCGGGAACCGGGAGCGTACTCGGCGACTGACCCATCACCGGCAATATAGTTTTTTTCGTCGCCGGCGGCGGCCTGCTCGGCAAGGGAGTTGTTCTGCGCCGAGCATCCAGTGACGAGCAATGTCGCCACCAGCAGAGCTACGAGGCTGGACATGCGCGCGTGGAGGCGCGACCTTCGCGGCGCCGAGGCTTCCCCTAGGCGCACACGCGGCGCACACGGAGCTCCTGGTGCGAAGGGTAAATTTCGGGCGGTATACGTGGGAACACTCATGAGGAGATCTCTTCTCGATCGTGGTGTGCGCGGTGGTGGGATGCGTTCGGCGGAAGCATCAGACGGGGGTGAGGAAGGTTCCTGCGAGGTTCTGGAGCTGGTAGATCCACAGCATCCAGAGGCCGGTCACCATGAGGACTCCAACCGCGATGAGCAGGGCTCCGCCGATGAGGTTGAAGACGCGGATGTGGCGTCGAACGAAAGACAGCGCGGTGGTAACCCATTGCACTCCGAGCGCAACGAGGATGAACGGTATGCCTAGGCCGAGGCAGTAGACGAAACCGAGGAGCGCGCCACGCCACGCCGTGCCGGTGGTGGTGCTCAGTGCCAGGACTGCGCTCAGGGTGGGGCCCATGCAGGGCGTCCAGCCCAGACCGAAGACCACACCGAGCAGGGGTGCACCGGCGACGCCGGTGCGAGGCCGCCACGACATTTTGGCGGTCCGCTGGAGGAATGATAGCTGGCCGATCAGAGCCAGTCCCATCACGATGACGAACACGCCGAGAACCCGGATCAGGGGGTCCTGCCAGCGGAGTAGCCAGGAACCGATGACACCGAACGCAGCACCGTAGAGGGTGAACACGAGGGCGAAGCCGAGGATGAACAGGGCCACCCCGGTCAGCAGTCTGCGCCGGTTGTCCGGTCGGCTTGGTTCTGCCAGGCCAGACACGTAGCCCAGATAGCCGGGGATGAGCGGCAGGATGCAGGGGGAGAGGAAGGACACGAGCCCTGCGATCATCGCCAGCGGTATCGCGGCCAGCAGCGCCCCGGACTGGACGCCGTCCGCGAAGTATTCGCCGATGGTCATCGGTGATGTACCGGCCAGGCCGTGGTGATTGCCGGGCAGATGAGAGTTTCAGGGTGATGCGTGGAGGTCATAGTTATGGTCCTTGGAACGCAACAGCACACAGCAGGAAAGCGTGAGAGCGCTGCGCGAGAAGTAGATAGGAGTCGTCCGGCAGTCGTGAACCGTGGCGAAGGAGTGGGGTGTGCTTGAGGGGAGCGCTGAATCCTAGATGCGGCTGATCGACAGTTGCAATAAGGAGACGCCGTCCGAGTGCCGAGGGGCCGGAATCGAAGGTTGTACCTCGCGCGGCCTGTCACTACCGGGTAGGAAGAACATGGCGCGAAAACAATAAAGGCCAAGAAGACCAGCAACTATGAGCACCATCGAACACAAGGTGGTCGCAACCACATGCCCCTCGGGACAAGCGGCAGCATACAGATCTCCCAAGAGAGCGTCCTGACCCAAGTTTTGCCCTGTAAGAGGGGACGGGCTCTGGTGAAGGACGTCGGCAGGCATCGGGGCTGCGGGGGCGGAAGGTTCCTGCTGCAAGATGGCCGTCATGGAGGCAGGCTGTACGGGTACGCCACTGCTGTCGGAAAGCGCGGGGCCGGCCCACACGTGCAGGATGGTGATGCCCAGCAGGAGAACGAGGACCCGCAGGTGCCACCGGGCCGGCGAGGAAACGGCAGAGGGGTTCAAGAACATCATCCGATGCATGGCTCTCCCAATGCTCCTGCTACATCGTTCGTCTTTAACGAGCTGGTCTCCCCCCATTCTACCGGTGGACAGTAACGTCCCTGATCCAGGAGGTGCCTCTCAGCCCCGAGCCCGGCCGACCTCAATGAAGCGGCACATCACCTTCAGCCACGGACCATGAATCTGGCAGCACCCGAAGCAGTTCGGAGAGCCACTGATTAGACCGCGTCCCCCAAGGAGGACCCCATCTGTTCGTCAACTTAGCGGGTGAGACAAAGTGTTCGGGACCTGCGAATACAGGTGCTCCAAGGACGTGGGTTGCCGCACGGGTGGGTGATTGCTGGTTATAAGTGGTTATGAACGAAGTGCTGCGCAGAGGAGTGATGCTGTCTGTACTGACATGTTTATTTTCAATTCCATCAACTATTGGGCTGAGAGCGATCTGGGTGGTACCGGAGCGGTTATAGGGCTCTTCTTACTTGAGGTGGGTGTGGCCGGGTGGCACGGCGTGAGTGCGTGAGTGGCGGAAAAGGTCGAGACCTTCCAATATCGGCAGTGACTAAGCTGACCGACCGGAAAGGCCTCGACAATGTCCGAGCCTACGGCGTGCGACCGAGCATGCCCATCTTCTGCATCGCCTCCTACCTCGCCGTTTTACTGCTCGCGGTGTGATCTGCTGGTGGGCCTTAAAGGGTTCCACGTCATCGACGTCAGCGAGCACGCCAGCGTCGTCCGGGCGATCGTTGAATCACCCGTCAGCCCGGTGGGTTGTCATGGGTGTGGTGTTGTGGCGAACAGCCACGGCAGACGCGATGTCAGCCTGATCGACGTCCCGTGTTTCGGGCGGCCGGTCCGGCTGATCTGGCGCAAACGCACCTGGCGATGCGCCCAAGAGCAGTGCTCGACGCGGTCGTTCACCGAGCAGCACGAGGACCTCGCCGGCCCGCGGGCGTTGCTCACGAGGCGGGCGTGTTGGTGGGCGATCGGCCAGCTACGCCGCGAACACGCCTCCGTGGCCGGCCTCGCACGGCAGCTCGGGACCACATGGCGCACCATCTGGCGTTCCATCAGAGGGCTGCTCGAGGCGATGGCTGCTGACCCGGCCAGGTTCGAGAACGTCACCACCCTCGGGGTCGATGAGCACATCTGGCACCACGTTTCCACCAAGCCGGTCAGTGCGGGCGGGCGCGGCCCGAAAGAACTCACAGGCATGGTCGATCTGACCCGTGACGCGCGTGGTCGCGTCCGCGCGAGGCTGCTGGACCTGGTGCCGGGCCGCTCGGGGAAGGCCTACGCGGACTGGCTCACGGAGCGCGGCGAGGTCTTCCGGGCGGGGGTGAAGATCGCTGCTTTGGATCCGTTCCAGGGTTATAAGAGTGCGATCGATGACCAGCTCGAGGATGCTGTCGCGGTCCTGGACGCTTTCCATGTCGTAAAACTCGGGACCGCTGCGGTCGACGAGTGCCGGCGCCGGATCCAGCAAGAGACCCTGGGACACCGGGGCAGGAAAGGCGACCCGCTCTACGGGATCCAGAACCTCCTGCGTGCTGGGGCCGAGAAGCTCACCGACAAACAGAACGCAAGGTTCGATACCGCGATCGCATCCAACGAGGACGCGCACCTGCCCGTCTATATCGCCTGGTCCTGCGCCCAGCAGCTCCGCTCCGCCTACCGGCACCCCAACCCGCACCAAGGGCGAAGAATCGCCGAGCAGATCCTCGACTCCTTCCCGAGCTGCCCGATCCCGGAGATCGCCCGTCTCGGCAGGACCTTGAAACGGTGGCGGGAGGCGTTCCTGGCGTACTTCACCACCAACCGCTCCAACAACGGCGGGACAGAGGCCGTGAACGGACTCATTGAGCTCCACCGCCGCGTCGCCCGTGGCTTCCGCAACCGCGACAACTACCGGTTGCGGATGCTCCTCATCGGCAGCGGACTCGCCCACCCCCACCTCAAGTAAGAAGAGCCGGTTATAGAAACCTAGGTGAAGACGTGGAGGAAGCGGAAAAACACGGATGCGGTGACGGCAATGTAGGTGAGAACAATGATCGGTCCGGTCCATGCCGCGAGCCCGCGGGTGAATGAGACCGGTGCGGGAATGATGCCGTGAACTAGGTTGCGAACGGTGGTGAGGATGAACAAGGGGATCATCGCCGCCCACACGATCATGCAGTAGAGGCAGAGGATGTAGATGTCGAACAGGGCTTGGCTCCACAGCCAGGTCGCGAACACCGCCCCGAGGGTGACGCCGACCTGCAGGCCTGCCCAGTACCAGCGGTTTAATTGGGCGCCGGCGAATAAGGCCATACCGGTGGTGATGATGATCGTGAAGCCGACGAGTCCGATGAAGGGGTTGGGAAAGCCGAAGAGCTCGGATTGCCAGGTTTCCATGACCTGCCCGCAGGATACCCAGGGGTTGATGTCGCAGCTCGTGACGTGGTCCGGGTTCCGATACAGCTCGAGCTTTTCGAGGATCAGGATGCCGGCAGCAACCCAGCCGGTGACGCCGGTGGCCACGAGTATGATTCCGAACGGGACCCTGCGTGTGAAGCCGGGTAGCGATTCGTCGTCGTCGCGTGCAGATCTCTGGTCTGATGGAGCGTTATTGATTGTTGGGTGCGCCATAGCGGTCTTTCGCCGGTGAGGGTAGGTCAATCCGCGATGGCGGTTTCGATGAGGCTGCGGAATTCTTCGATCGTGGCAGGCTGGATTTTCCGTCCGTCGAGGAAAAAGGTCGGGGTTCCCTCGACGTTTAGGGCCATGCCGTCGTTCTTGTCGATGGTTACGCGCTTCGTCGTTGCGGGATCAGCGATGGCCGCGTCGTAGGCGGCCATGTCCAGGCCCAGGTCCTCGGCGTAGCCCCTGAAGAGCGGCGACCGATCCTCATCGGTTTCACCCCACTCGCTCTGCGTCTCATACATGCGGGCGTGCATCTCCTTGAACTTGCCCTGCTGCGCGGCGGCTTCGACAGCGACAGCCGCGGTTTCAGAGTTCCGGTGCCCGGGCAACGGGAAGTATCGCGCGACGACGGTCAGGTTTTCCCCGTACTCCTCGGAGAGGTCGTCCACGACCGGGTACGCGGCGAGGCAGGCTTCGCATTCGAAGTCGAGGAACTCGACCAGGACGGCCTTCTCCTCCGGTGCCTGGGACAGCCGGTGGCTGTCCTCACGGACGACCTCGGCCGTTGCGGTGATCGTGCCCGAGGCCTGCCCCTTGTCCTTACTGAGAGCATTGAACAGGACCAGCAGACCGACGACGAGGGCGACGGCAGCGAGTAGGCCGATCACGATCCGGTTCTGCAGGCTCAGGCCCCTTTTCGCGTCAGGGGCCTTAACTGGAGCGGGGGCAGGGGTCGGCACGATGGTGTCTCCTCGTCATGGAACTGCGTGGTCCTGCTCATTCCCCGCCGAATGCAGGGGAACTCATGGTGAACCCGGGTGGATCCGGGTAAATCGGGGCTTGCTTCGTGTTCTAATCGTGCGTGCAGCAAGTACAGGATGCCTTCGCAGGCGTTGACGGCATGTTTGCTGGTGTGCCTGCCGGAAGGCTTCCCATGGCAACGGGTTCTGCGGGTCGTACTCCCAGTATCAACGGTGAGAGCCCCAGGGAAGTGCCCGTCATCGCAGCGATTGAGTCCGTCGAGGTGTCGGTGCTACGGCACGAGTCCGTACCGCCGTCTGGGGTGCCCCCATGGGTATCACTGCTTTCGTCGTCGAGGGTTTCAAAGGACGGCGCGCAGCAGGAGTCGCCCTTCCACGCCTCAAGGCCTTCCTTGATGGCGACGGCGGCAATAACCAGGGCTGCGATCGGATCGGCCCAGGACCAGCCGAGGATGCTGTTGAGCAGCAGACCCACCAGCAGGACCCCGGATAGATAGGTGCACAGCAGGGTCTGCTTCGAGTCTGCGACAGCCGAGCGTGAACCGAGCTCCCGTCCGGCCCGGCGCTGCGCCCACGACAGGAACGGCATCACGGCAAGGCTCACCGCGGCGAGGACGATCCCCACCGACGAGTGCTGGACATCGGATGCGCCGAGCAGGGTCCGGATGGCATCGAGGGTCACGAACGCGGCGAGCCCGAAGAACGAGAACGCGATCAGGCGCAGCGCAGTCTTCTCTCGGGCTTCGGGGTCGCGGCCGGCGAACTGCCAAGCCACGGCCGCCGCGGAGAGGACCTCCACGATGGAGTCCAGACCGAACCCAATCAGAGCGCTCGAGGACGCAACAGTGCCGGCGCTTATGGCGACAATTGCTTCGATAACGTTATAGGTGATGGTCGCGGCGACGAAGAGTCGGATCCGCCGGGACAGGACCGCACGCCGCTGCACTGTCGGCGCTGGGGGTGCTGGGTGCGCCGAGGTGGATGGAGTGTGGGCGCTCATCAGCAGCAGGCCTTTTCATTGATGTGATTCGTTGTAGTGGTGCAGCAGCACTCGATATCAGTAACCGCGACGACGTCCAAGAGGGCAGT
This sequence comes from Arthrobacter echini, assembly GCF_004803505.1. Classification (GTDB taxonomy): domain Bacteria; phylum Actinomycetota; class Actinomycetes; order Actinomycetales; family Micrococcaceae; genus Arthrobacter_D; species Arthrobacter_D echini. The sequence goes on along the minus strand of NZ_SSWH01000010.1, from coordinate 38,034 downwards.
CAGGGCGTCACCGAGTTTCCTGTCGGCAAGCTCGTAGCGGACCCGCCGACCTTCAGGAACTGCGACGACCAGGCCACAGCCGCGCAAGCAGGTCAGATGGTTGGATAGGTTCTGCCGACTCACCCCAGCCAATTCGGCTAGGTCGCTGGGGTAGGCGGGCCCCTTCCGAAGGGTTAAGAGCACCTGCGCACGGGTCGGATCCGACAGGGCGTAGCCGAACTTCGCGAGTACGGCCGACTGCAGCAAGGTTTTCACACCACCAATAATACATTGTCATGTGTATCGATGGTGGGTGGGACACATGGGTCAGGAACATACTTGACCTGTCGACGCGTCGATGGGGCGTCGATGGGGCGTCGAGACGCCGATACCGGTCACACCGGTACCGTCAGCTTCTGGTTGGATTATGCCGTTGAGGGACGGTCCGCGGCGCGGTTGAGAACGAAGAGAAAGCACCGGTCAGCAATGGTGCGACGGTAGTGTCAACAGGGCAAAAATGAGCGATGGGGACGAGGAGGAAAGGCGGCATGCAGGTCACTGCTCCAGCACGCTTTGTCCGGTCCATGATCGTGACGTCCTGTATGACATCCCTCGCGCTCGGCGCGCATGTAACAGGTCGAGGTTCTTTGCCCGCGTGGCCCCTGCTCGTTGGGCTGGCACTGTTCGCCCTGATGCCAGTTGCCTTTCTGGCAGGACGCCGGCTTTCCCTCCCGGTTCTAAGTGGTCTGCTTGGGGGCGGTCAAATCCTGTTGCATCATGCATTCGAGATGCTCTCGAGCCGGGCATCTTGTGCACCACAGGGCGTGCATGGTGTTGTGGCGAATCATGCAGCCGCCGTAATGCAGTGCTCACCCATCGAGTCGACGTCCGGGCATCTTGTCCCGCACCTGGTCGACAGTGGTGCGACTCCGGTCATGGTGATTGGACACCTGCTGGCCGTCGTCGTGATGGTCTGGGTCCTCTCCCGCGGTGAGGACGCTTTCTGGTCTCTCCTGGCCTGGCTGCGCCCCCCCATCGGGCTGCCCATAACGGCGCCAGTGATTGGGTATCCACAGTTGGCCGAATACGCCGAACGGCCTGTCGCTCCCCCCGCCCGACGGAATGTGCCGAGCGATGTGCGACGAGGCCCCCCACCATTCCCCGCCCCGGAGAGTGGCACTCGGCTGATCGTTCGCGCATACACGTGATCGGTCGGTTGCCTGCGCAACCCCTTCAACCATCACTGCTCAGCGCCCGCGACCCGACCTGTCGCAGAGGCCCACGAAAGGCACACCACCATGCACGCTTCACGCACCACCCCCTTGCCCACCGGCCCGTCCTCCAACGATGCTGCTTTTACCGGCACTGGCACCGCGCACTGGACGGGGCCTGCTAGCCGTCCGGCCCGCAGGACTCTGCGCGGTATCTCCGCACTCGCTGCGACGTCGGGCCTGCTGCTCGCTGGCGCCGGCGCCGCTTCCGCCCACGTAAGCGTCGACCCGGCGTCGACGACGGAAGGCGGCTACTCGCAGTTGACGTTCAGCGTCCCCAGCGAGTCGACCGACACCACCACGAACAAAATCGAGGTCGCACTTCCCACCGAAACACCCTTCACCTCCGTGCGTGTGAAGCCCGTCGAGGGGTGGACCTCCGAGGTGATTCGGGGTGACCTGCCCGAGTCGATCGAGGTTGACGGGGCGACACTGACCGAAGCGCCGTTGACCGTGATCTGGACGGCCGACGACGAGGAGCACCAGCTCACCGCCCAGCAGTACCAGACGTTCTCGCTCTCCGTAGGAACACTGCCGGAGGCCGGCACCACGGTCGAGCTCCCCGTCACCCAGTCCTACGCAGATGGGACCGTACGCGCCTGGGACGAACCGGCCATCGAAGGCGAGGAGGAACCAGAGAACCCGGCGCCCTCCTTCATCACGACTGCGTCCGAGGGCACAGACTCCCACGGTGCGGCCAGCGCCGAAGCCACCGACGAAGCGGCGGCAGGCACCAGCGAGCTCGAGCCTGAACAGGCAGCCACGACGACCGACGCCTCGGGCACCGTCCTCGGTTGGATCGGACTAAGCGCCGGCGTCCTGGGACTCCTGGTCGGCGCCCTGGCCCTTGCCCGTACCCGCGGTCAGCGCCAGAACTAACGACGCACAAGAACAGGGTGGGTGCCGCGAGAACGGCAGCCACCCTGATCCTGCACGGAAGGAACAGTCATGACACCACGACCACGTACCACCGCCCCTGCCCCTCGACCGGGATTCTTCGCACGGATGGCAGCTCTCGTCCTGGCCTCTACCCTGCTGCTGCTGGGGCCGGTCAGCGCAGCGAAGGCGCACGATGGGCTCGCCACCAGCTCCCCCGCGGCCGACTCGACCGTCGAGGTGGCGCCCGCTGAAGTGGTCCTCACCTTCACCAATCCGCCCTCTGGTATCGGAGTAGACATCATCGTCTCTGATAGCTCCGGCAACAACTGGTCAGAAGGTTCCGCTCGGGTGGTGAACAACACGGCGATTCAACCCCTGAGAGCAGGTGCGCCAGCTGACACCTACACCGTGCGATGGCGGGTGGTGTCCTCCGATGACCACCCCATCGAAGGGACCTACTCCTTTACAAGCAATGCCGCTCAAACCGGATCCAGTGGCAGTGTCGAATCACCTACAGGTGAACCAAGTACCCCAGGCGCAGCGACCGAAGATGTTCTTTCCTCGTCACCACAGGCCGACGACCCTGCCGGTTCCTCCACCAGGTTGCCGGACTTCGTCATCTACCTGGCCATCGGCGGCGTCCTCATCGCTGTCATCCTGGCGCTACTCGCCCGACACCAGCTGAACAAACGCTAGGAAGCCCACTCAATTGATCTCTGGCGCCTGCCTCTCGCTTCGCCCCTTTACGGAAGCGCGAAGCCGGCGTCAGAGTCCCCTCCCCTGACGATCAGCGCGCAGCGCTCCCCCACCCGCATCACTGCCTGAAGGTCACTCACCCCGTGAACATTGAACTCCTCTTCTCCCACACCGACCCCGCAATGGCGGAGCTCCAACAACGGACCGAACGGTCTCTGACAGATTTGGCGCCCTACGCCAATATCACCCTCGTGAAGATCGGCGCCCGGCAGACCCCGTCCAGGCCTGTGCCCCAGAACCTGCCCGCACTCGTCATCGAAGACACCATCGTTCCGGCAGATCCTCCACAGGCGTTTCCTCCCAAAGGTCTAGCCGTTGGGAGCTCATCGAAACAAAACACCCCCACCTCCGCACATCCACTACCGAGTCAGCACCAGATCACCGCGCATCTTACCCAGGCGCTGCTCACTGCCGGTCCGAGGGCTATAAGGCTGCCTTTGGTCCACCGCCGGATCGTGGGCATCGCACTGCTGCTGATGCTCACCGGCGCACTGTCCTCCCCCTTCCTTGCGCTCGGCCCAGTGCTCACGTTCATTGGCCTGCTTATGCTGCCCATCGGGCTGGCGAGCAATGGAACGCGGTCCCGCCGGCAGCCACTGATGCTCACCGCCGCCGCAGCAGCGTTCGCCAGCGCCGTTCTCCTCCTGTGGTACTTCGGACCACTGCTCCTTAGCGACATGAACTCCGCGACTTCTCCCGCTCCCACCCTTTTCAATGCCGCATTGGCATGCTTGGGCATCGACTGGGCGGCCGCCCTCACCGCGCTTCTGGCCCGCCGGCGCTTGCGACGAAAGCTCAAGGACCGACTGCTACAACAGATCGCCGACCCAGCTCGGGCGAAACCTGCAGGATAACGGAACCTAGTTTGTTATCATCGTCGCTTAACGATATAAACGTTATATGGCGATCAATTATGAGCTGCACCAACACGAGGATGTAGCCCGCATCTTCCGGGCCCTGTCAGAGCCTTCCCGGCTGACACTGATCCACTGCCTAGCCGACGGCCCGCATCGGGTCGGTGAGCTTTCGGCGCATCTCGGTCTATCTCAATCGACCGTTTCGGCACATCTGGCACTGCTCAAAGTCGCGGGGTTGGTCGCGGCGACTCCCGACGGGCGAGCAACCCTGTACCGGCTGGCCCACCCCGGCCTCGATGATCTCCTGCACGCCGGTGAACGCCTCGTCACCCCGGGAGAGCAGGACCCCGCCCACCAGGGTCACCACAACGACACCCCGCTGACACCTATCGGGGATACGGGGTCCATGGGGCGCCGTTCGACAGGAGAAGCCGCTCTCAAGGGTCCTGTGGTGTCGGCGTGAGCGCCGGACATGGCAGTCAGTCCGGCCATGCCGGTGACGACGATGACCGGGGTGTTGCTGGCAGCGGCGGTAAGAGTGCCGGCGGCGGGCATGGACACTCCCATGGCCTGACAGCGGGAGGCGCCCATCGGGGCCGGCTCGTAGCTGCCTTGGCCATCACTCTTTCGGTCATGCTGATCGAGGTGATCGGCGCCGTGGTGTCCGGGTCCCTGGCCCTGTTAGCTGACGCCGGTCACATGCTCAGCGACTCCTTCGGCCTCGCTATCGCCATCTTCGCCACCTGGCTATCGGCGCGTCCGGCAACGGAACGCCGCACCTTCGGGTGGAAGAGGGTGGAGGTCCTCGCCGCCCTCCTCAACGGCCTCGTCGTCGGTGTCATCGGCGTCCTGATGCTGGTCGAAGGAACGAAGCGCTTCCTTGCACCGGTTGAGGTCGAAGCCCCCATCATGCTGATCGCGGCGGCTCTGGGGCTGATCGCGAACTTCGTTGCCCTGCGGCTGCTCATGGGCGGGCAGAAGGAAAGCCTCAACGTCCGTGGCGCGTACCTCGAGGTCCTGGGCGACATGCTCGGATCGATTGCTGTGATCGTCGCAGCACTCGTCATCCAGTTCACCGGGTTCGCACGCGCCGACGGCCTGGCAAGCATCGCTATCGGAATCCTGATCCTCCCCCGCGCTTACAGCCTCCTCAAGGCGGTCGTTCTGGTGCTCCTGGAGTCGACGCCGGAGGAAACCGATCTCGCCGAGGTACGCCGCCATATGGAGGAAGTACCCGGGGTCGTCCTCGTGGACGACCTGCACGCCTGGACGATCACCTCGGGCCTGCCGGCACTGACCGCGCACGTACAGCTCGACACTGATGCCTTCTCCAGCGGCCGCGCCGAAAAAATCCTCGCCGAGCTCAACTCCTGTATCAGCGAGCATTTCGACATCCGACACTCCACCCTGCAACTCGAGCCAGCCACAGGCCGCCACGACCACTGCTAAGCGCAGGACAGGCAGCGGTCTTGTTCAGCAGGCGACCGCATCTAAGGGCCGTCGGACCCAGATCCGTTGCGCATCCGAGATACTCAGGCGCAGCGCAGGATGGGTGCCGAACGGTTCGGCAGAAACGGACAGGTCCTGATCGCTCCGTTCGGTACTGTAAGAAAAACGGTGTGTGAGCGTCCGGTCCGATCCGAAAGGAGGACGGCCGTGACTGACACGACCGAGGTAACAGAGGCGATGATTGATTCTGTGACCGGGAAGATCATTGATCAGAAACAACTCGCCGAGCGACAGCTCGTCCAGGACAGGGAACGGGTTGTGAGCCTGCTCGGCCCCGGTGGGCTGCTGAACCAGCTGACGAAGAATGTGCTGGGGACAGCGCTCGAGGCGGAACCGACGGAGCACCTGGGCTATGAGCATGTTGAGGTGCCGATCGCGGAGAACGTGCGTAACGGCACGAGACCGAAGACCGCGCTCACCGAGATCGGCCCCGTGGGGATCGAGGTGCTCCGAGACCGTGAGGGGTCCTTCGAACCGGTCATCGTGATGATGCCTTTCGAGTGTGATGTGAGAGTGTCCTCGAAGGATCACGCGGTGACCGCTTTCATGTCCACCACCACGACGAACCCAGCAACCGCTACACCACTATGCGGGACGCAACTCGTGCGCCTCCACGTCTGCCCGAGGACTCGTGCGTACGCAGCCAAGCGCAGGAGCGAAGGCAAATCACCCAAAGACATCCTGCGGTGCCTCAAACGAGCAATCGCCCGAGAGATCTACCACCTGCTCACAACCCCTCCTGCATACATCGACCCCGCCCAGCTGCGCCAGTTGCGGCTCCAATCCGGTTACACACTCACCCAAGCCGCAGACACCATGGGATGCAGCATCGCCAAGCGCTCCTGCGCCGAGAGAAGCCTCCTCAACGATCGCGAGTTCCTAAGCGTCTACCGGGCCCTCCTCGAACAGCAGGCAACGGTTCAATCCGCCGCTTGACGAATATAGGAGCATCCCTGGGTCTGTAACGTTTTCGGTGTTTCCGGCATTTTTGGTTAGTAGGTTTCGGCTGCTGGCCAGCGGTCGGCGAAGGTGATCGCGAACGCGTTCAAGGCCGGCTTCCACCGCACTGTCCAGCGTGTCCTGCCCGCACCTGTCGGGTCAAGGGACCGGGTCACCAGGTAGAGGCACTTGAGCGCGGCGGCCTCGGTTGGAAAGTGTCCCCTGGCTCTCACGGCCCACCGGTAGCGCGCGTTGAGGGACTCGATCGCGTTCGTGGAGCAGATCACGGTACGGATCTCAACGTCGTAGGAGAGGAAGGGTGTGAACTCTTCCCACGCGTTCTCCCACAACCGGATGATCGCCCCGTACTGCCGGCCCCATTTCTCCTTGAGCTCCTCCAGTGCCATTTCTGCTGCGGCCGCGTTCGGGGCCGTGTAGATCGGGCGGACGTCTTTCTTGAGGGCGTCCCAGTCCTTCTTCGACGCGAGCCGGAACGTGTTGCGGATCAGATGGATGATGCAGGTTTGAACGGTGGTGAGGGGCCACACGTTCGACACGACTTCCGGCAGACCTTTGAGGCCATCGCAGACGAGGAAGAACGTGTCCTGAACACCGCGGTTTTTGATGTCAGTCAGGACGCCCATCCAGAACTTCGCCCCCTCACCACCGGTCCCAGCCCACAAGCCCAGCACGTCCTTCTCGCCCTCCAGGGAGACCCCGATCGCGGCATAGATGGGTCGATTCGCGACCTGACCGTCGCGGATCTTGACCACGATCGATGGGGGCACCTCCCACGAAGTGGGGGACGATGAAGATCGCCGCGTAGACGCTATCGAGAGGACGATTCGCCCAGCTCGCCATCTCCTCGGATACCTTGTCGGTGATCCTCGAGATCGTCTCCTTTGAGACCTGCGCTCCATAGATCTGCGCGAAGTGCGCACTGATCTCCCCGGTCGTCAGCCCGTGGGCATAGAGGGACAGGACCATCTCATCGACGCCGGTGAGGCGGCGTTGATGCTTCTTCACGATAACCGGCTCAAACGTCCCATCCCGGTCCCTCGGAACGTCAATCTCGACATGCCCCGTCGCCTCGGTCAGGACCGTTTTCGACCGGGACCCGTTCCGGACATTCGAGGTCCCACGATCGGGTTCAGCGTGGTGTTTCTCATGACCGACATGCTCGGTCATTTCCTCGTTCAGCGCCGTCTCGAGGACCGTTTTCGTGAACTGCTTTAACAGCCCATCGGGACCGGTCAGGGACAGGCCCCGCTCGGCCGCCATCCGGACCAGTTCCTTAGCAGCTAGCTCCTCCGCAGAGAGCTCCGGCTTGTTTCTCTTCACAGCATCCAGTGTCGTCATCACGGCACCTTCCCCGCCAGACTCACGCCCGACGTGTCAGGCCAGAAACACCGAATTCAGGACAGTCCCCCATCCCTCGTTCGTGAAGAGCCGTCAAAGTTCCAGTTGGAAATCGCACACGGTGGCATCATCGGGGTTGTGGGTCACCACCACTACCAGTTTGCTGGTTAGGCCGTGGCGCAGATCGGTGAGCAGTTGTTGTGCGGCCACTCGGTCAAGGTGGGCGGTTGGCTCGTCAAGGAGTACGACGTCGGCCTCTGTGAGCAGTGCTCGGGCCACAGCGAGCCGCTGGCGCTGGCCTCCGGAGAGCCGGGTTCCGCCGGGCCCGATTTTTGTTTCCAGGCCATCAGGGAGCGCTCGGACAAAGTTTCCGAGGCCTGCCCGCTCCAGCGCGAGGTGGAGTTCGTAGTCCTTCGGTGGATCTTCCGCACTGCGGGCCAGGACCAGATTGGCACGGATGCTGGACTGGAATAGGTGCGCCTCCTGCGGGCACCATGCGATCCGTGGAGCTACGCCGGTTTCTGCCGGTTGGCCGTTGATGAGGTAGTTCCCATGCACGAGAGGCAGGAAGCCGAGCAGGACACCGAGCAGGGTGGATTTTCCACTGCCGGAGGGCCCGGTCACGGCCAGCCATTCTCCACGTCTGAGCTGTAGCGAGAGCGAGGAAAACACCGTGGAGCTTTGTCCCGGATAGCTGTAACTGGCGTCGCGGAGCTCTATGGTCTCGACCGGTGTCGAAGATGGTGCCTCTTCCGAGTGGAGACCGGGGGTGCCCAGTTCCGGTAGTACCCGATCCCCGAGAGCTCTCCAGGCCGAGAACTGCTGCACGGCTGTATTGACGGCGGTAAATGGCTCAATCAGGGCCAGCTGCAGAAGGATGACGACGGCGGCCACAGCGGGACGCACCCCGTCAGCGGAAGCGAGCATCACGAGGGCGCCCAGCGAGCATGCCAGAGCGGTCAGTGCGTTGGCCAGTCCTTGTGCCCACGCACTGCGCTGCAATCTGGCGGTCATGGCTTCGTCGAGCCGGCCGACGTCGGCACGGACGGCCTCTGCTGCCCTATTGGCGGTCAGGTCCCGAGCCGCCGTCAACATCCGCGACGTAGCGTTCAACATTCGCGCTTTCAAGCCCACGCTGCTGCGCCGGGCCGTCCTATCGGCGGCCAGGGCAAGCCCGGGGGCCGCCACCAGGCACACCGCAGCCACCGCCAGTTGCCAAAGGAATCCTGCAGGAAGCAACAGCGCCGTGGTGACTAAAGCTGCAATAGCGGTCAGGATGCCAACCAGCGGGGCAAATACGGCCCGTGGAGCGAGGTCGCGCAGTTCATCGACGTCACCCACCAACTTCTCCAGCACCCCGCCGCCGCGGGCCAGCCTCCGCCAGGCGGCCGGACGCTGCAGCAGCCCATTCCACAGCCTCAAGCGCAATGCGTTGGTGCTTTCAAAGACGGCCTCGTGCAGGCGCAGCCGCTCACAGTAGCGCAGCACCGAGCGGCCAACACCGAAGAAGCGCACCCCCACAATCGCGGTCAACAGGTACAGAATCGGAATCTGCTCAGCAGCCCGCACAATCAGCCAACCCGACAGTGCGGTCAATGCCGCAGCGAACAGGGCGGCACCGGTGCCTAGGAACAATGCGGCCATGAACCGCGTGCTCCACGGCCGCAACATGGCCACGTTCCGCCCCAAAGACTGCCGGACGGACGGCTCTCCCTTGTCCCCTGGAGACATCGGTTGCCCGGCATCGCCGGGTCCAGGGTCCCCGGTGGCGGCAATCGTTCCGCTGTGCGCTGGCGCGGCTGTCAGTAACATATTGTCCGATGCATCAACGGAGCGTCCGTTGGCCTTAATGACCTGGTCGGCCAGGGCCGCAGTTTCGGGATTATGGGCCACGAGCACCACCGTGACGCGCCCGCGCAGTCGCGAGAGCGCTGCTTCAATGGCGCGGGCACTGAAGTCATCCAGGTGCGTGGTCGGCTCGTCGGCCAGGAGCAGTGTCACCTCCGTGTTTTCAATTCTGGCCAGCGCCCTGGCCACGGCAACACGGCGCAGCTCGCCGGGACTAAGCTCTCCACTGTTCGCATCGAGCAGATGGGCCGATTCCACCTGTGCCAGCGCCCGCCGGGCAGCGTCCCGGCGCTCGGCGCCACTCCCCAATCCCGAGTAAAGTCCAATCTCTTCGGCCACCGTTTCGGCAGTAAGAACAGGATGCTGGGGAATCCAGGCGATCGTGCTCGAATCGATCCCGGTGATGGTGCCGCGGGCGCGGGTGGCCGATCCATGGCCCCGGAGCCCGGCCAGTACTTCTAGCACTGAGGTTTTACCGCTGCCGCTCGGCCCGGACAGGGCGGCAATTGTTCCCGCCGCGACGGTAAAGTCCAGATTCTCCACGACGTCGCCGTCGCGACCCTCATAACCGATTGTTAATCCGCGGACGGCCATCGTCCGTCTCTGCTCTGTCCGGCCTTCATCGGCCAGCAGTCTGCGCACCGGGGGCGCGCTGGTCACCTGGCGGGCCCGTTCCAGCGCATCCAGGCCGTCTTCACTGGCGTGGTGGGCCGCTCCCAGATCGCGCAGCGGCTGGTAGCACTCCGGTGCCAGGATCAACGCCAGCAGTCCGAGTTCCAGGCTCATGTCACCGTTGAGCAGCCGGATGCCGATGAACACTGCCACGACAGCAATCGAAATGGTGGCGATCAATTCCAACGCCAGTGAGGATAAGAACGCCACTTTCAGTGTCTCCATGGTGCGGGAACGGTACTGTTCCGCGACGTCGCGCAGCGCTCGGGTCTGGGCGCTGGCCCGGCCCAGCCCCACCAGCACCGGCAGCCCGCGGGCCAGCTCGAGCAGATGGTCGGACAGCCGGTTCAACGACGCCGATGCCTGCCGCGCCTTGTCCTGGGTATGGAGCCCGATGAGGATCATGAACACCGGCACCAGCGGCACGGTCAGCACGATAATCAATGCCGTGATCCAATCCGCGGCCAGGATGCGAACACCAACCAGCAACGGAACGACAGCGCAGGACACCAGCGCCGGAAGGTATTTCGAGTAGTAATTATCCAGCCCGTCCAGCCCCCGGGTGACCAGCACGCTCAAGGCACCGGTACCGTGACCGGCCGCCGTGCCGCCGTCGTCCATGACCCGGGTAACGACAGAACCGCGCAGTTCCTCCTTCACTCCAGCCGCTGCCCGTTGCGCAACAGATTCCTGGCCCCAGATGGCCACCGAGCGAAGGACCGCCCCTCCGACACCTTCAACCAGTAGCGACGGCCAGTCCAGCTGCCCGGCAGCCAGCGACGCGATCCCGGATGCGACGGCCTGGGCTATCAGGACAAGTCCGACGGCCTTACCGGCGACGAGCAGGCCGAGGAGATACAGGGCGCGCTTGCTGGCCATGCTGACCGGCAGGGCGGGTTTCACTGGATGGTCACCGAGTGGGCCTGGGGAATCCGATCACCGCGCACGCGCTGGCGGAAAACCCAATAGGTCCAGCCCTGATAAAGAAGTACTGCCGGCAGGCCGATCAACCCGACCACGCTCATCACCGAAAGCGTGTAATCCGACGAGGATGCGTTTGCTGCGGTCAGGTTGAACGCGGGGTCCAGCGTCGAGGGCAACACCACCGGAAAAATGGAAGTGAAGATGGTGGTGGTGCCCGCAGTGAGGAAAACGGCCATCCCAAGGAAGCTCAGCCCGTCCCGTTCCCGGGCGGCCATCACCCACGCAAAAATAGCACCCGCGACCGCAATTGCCAGGGTCAGCCAGGTGAGCGGCTTGCCACCGCTCAGGTGCACTGTGATGGCCCAGCCCCCCATGGGCAACAGCCCCACCGGTAGGTACTGCAGCAGCAGCCCTCGGTAACGGGCACGGATGTCACCGTCGGTCTTGAGCACCAAAAACGCCGAGGCGTGAATGAGGCAGAACAGTACGACGGCGGAGCCGCCCAGCAACGCGTAGCCGTTCAGCCAGGCAAAGGCACCGCCTTCCCGGTCGCCGTTGGCGTTGATCGGCAGGCCGGTCGTGGTCAGCGCGAGGGTAGCACCGACGCCGAAAGCGGAGACGAAGGACCCCAGCGCGATGGCCCAATCCCAACGATTCCGCCAGGAATCAGAGTCCACCTTCCCGCGATACTCGAACGCGACGGCCCGGAATATCAGCCCGACCAACACCAGCAGCAGGGGCAGGTACAACGTGGAGAACAGGGACGCGTACCAGAGCGGAAAGGCCGCGAACGTCGCGGCCCCGGCAGTGATTAGCCACACCTCGTTACCGTCCCACACGGGTCCGACAGTGTTGAGCAGTACCCGCCGTTCCTGATTGCTCCGGGCTGTCAACTTCATCAGCATGCCGACGCCGAGGTCGAAACCTTCCAGCATCAGGTAGCCGGTCCATAGGTAGGCAATAATCACAAACCACAGCGTGGGCAGGAATTCCAACTCAGTTCTCCCGGTGTTCGAGGTGCGTAGCGGTCGCTGCGGGTGTTCTCATCTCAGTAGGCGAAGGCCAGCACATCGCCCTCATCCTTCCCGTCGGAAGCACCGTCGTCGTCCCTGCCGTTGTGGTTATGCAGCAGTTCGGGCATGGCCGAGGGCACCCCGCCGCGGACATAGGTGAACAGCATCCTGACCTCTACCACCAGCAGGATTCCGTAGATGGCGGTGAAAGTGATCAGCGATGCCGCCAGTTCGCCCACCGAGACGCCCGGAGACACCGCGGCGGCCGTGAACATGAAAACGTTGTCGATGCCGTTCGGATCCGGGTTCGGAGCGACCACGAAGGGCTGGCGGCCCATTTCCGTGAAGATCCAGCCGGCGGCGTTCGCGCCGAACGGAGCCAGGATGCCGAAGACGGCCAGGCGCATCAGCCACTTCGACTCCGGCACCGCTCCCTTGCGCACGATCAACAATGCGACGGCGGCGGCGCAGGCAGCCAGTACACCGAAGGTAATCATGATCCGGAAACCCCAATAGGTGACCTCCATGACCGGAACGTAGTCAATCTCGCTGCCGGCACGTTCGCCGTAGATCGGATCATCGGGCAGGTTGGTGCCGAACTTTTCCTGATACTCGGGAAGCAGAGAATTGACGCCCTTGACCTCGGTGTTGAAGTCACCGTTGGCCATGAACGAGAGCATGCCGGGAACCTCGACGACGGCGACGATGTCATCGCAGTCCTGGGAGCCCGGATTACCCAGCGACAGGACGGAGAATCCGGTGCCGTCGTGGCAGGCAGCTTCCGCGGCGGCCATCTTCATCGGCTGCTGTTCGAACATCAGCTTGGCCTGCAGATCACCGGTGACAGCCACACCGGCGAAGGAAAAGATGGCAATGACAGCGCCGATTCGTAGCGACTGGAGCCAGACCTGATAGTCCGTCCTGTCCCGGCCGGTACTTTCGACGTCGCCCACAAGGACCTTGCCGTCGGCTTCAACCGTGTCGATCCCATCACGACGGCGTTTCCACAAGTGGTACCAACTGATGCCGAGCAGGAAACCGCCCGAGACTGAGAAAGCGCCGAAAATAGTGTGTGGAAAGGCCACCAGCAGGGTGTTGTTCGTCAGCACGGCCCAAATATCAACCAGAACCGGGCGTCCCTCAATCATCTCAACGCCAACCGGATGCTGCATCCACGAATTGGCGGCAAGGATGAAATACGCCGACATGATGGACGCGCTGCTAGCGGCCCAGATCGTCGCCAGGTGGAGCTTCTTCGGCAACCGATCCCAACCGAAAATCCACAGACCCAAGAAAATCGACTCCACGAAGAACGCAAGGAGCGACTCCATCGCCAGCGGTGCTCCAAAAACATCGCCGACGAAACGGGAATACTCACTCCAGGCCATGCCGAACTGAAACTCCTGAACCAGGCCCGTCGCGACACCCACGATGAAATTAATCAGAAACAGCTTGCCCCAAAACTTGGTCATTCGCAGATACTGCGCTTTTCCCGTGCGCACCCACATCGTCTGCATAATCGCTACCACCAGGCCAAGCCCGATCGTCAACGGCACCATCAGAAAGTGGTACACCGTGGTGATACCGAATTGCCAGCGGGCAAGTTCCAACGCTTCCATCAGCAGCCCCTCATCAAGCCGGCGCAGAAGAAAATACATGGTACTCAGGCCGGCATCTTGGTTTCTACGATGTGTAGAAGTTGTACTTCTACACATCGTAGAACAAAGCTTTGGCAACCCGATAATCAGCTCTTCGGACCTCAGGGGACAAGCAGCCACGGCATGAGCATGCGGAGAGCCGGATGCGCTAGAAGCCGCACGTCCAGTTCGGAGGGATGGCAGGGCGCTCCTGTCCCGACTCGTGCCGGTTTAGTGTGCCTGCCACGCGGTGTCGGTTGCGGTGAGGATCTCGCGGGCCGGGTTGGTGAGAGGGTCAGGGGCGGTCTGCTGGTGTCCGGCGATGCTCACAGTATCTGCTGCAGCGGCCGGAGTGTCTGGACGATCTTGCGGATACTCCTTCCGGTGACGTTTTGCAGGTGGCGGGATGACGTTAGGGCCGTGATGACCACGCACAGGTGGGCTTCGATGGTCTCGAGGGCGTGGTGGAACATCGGCCTGGCGCGTAGGCCGGTTTTGCTCACCCGGAAGGACGCTTCGACTTGCCGCGGCCAGTGGTAGGAGGCGATGACCTCACGCGCGGGCATCACCGTGACCGGCATGTTCGTGACGTACCCCTTCTGAGTGTGCCACTCTGAAGTGGCCCCACCTGGAGCGGTTTTGATGCTCTGATTTGGCCCCACCCTCGACCTACCAGCCCTACCGTTCGTGATGTCGACCAAGACGATCACGGAAGCGGTGGAGGCGATTGAAGGAGTTGTCGAGAGTGGAGCAGTTCGAGAGTATCCGGCGAGACCGGAGGGATGAAGACATGTCGATCCGGGCGTTGTCCGAGAAGTACAAGGTCCACCGGCGAACGGTGCGTCAGGCACTGGCCGATGCGACACCACCGCCGCGCAAGGTTCCCGACCGAGAGGCGCCGGTCCTGGGCGAGCACGTGGCCACGGTGCGCGGCTGGTTGGTCGCGGACGAGGAGGTCCACCGTAAGCAGCGTCATACCGCTCGTCGGGTGTGGCAGCGGCTGGTCGAGGAGGAAGGGGCGGAGGTGGCGGAGTCCAGCGTGCGGGCCCTGGTCGGTGAGTTGCGGCGGGAGATCTTCGATCAGTCGCTGCAGGTCAAGGTGCCCCAGGCCCATGGCCCGGCCGAGGAGGCCGAGGTCGATTTCGGGGAGTTCCAGGCCATGATCGGTGGGGTGGTGATGAAGTTGTGGATGTTCGTGCTGCGCCTGTCCCACTCGGGCAAGGCCGTCCATATCGCCTACGCGAATCAGGCTCAGGAATCCTTCCTCGATGGTCACGTGCAAGCATTCGAGCGTCTGGGCGGGATCCCGACTGGGATGATCCGGTATGACAACCTGACCGCGGCGGTGATTAGGGTGGTGCTGGGCCGTGAACGGATCGAGAATCCGCGATTCATCGCGTTGCGCTCGACCTACGGGTTCGATTCCTTCTTCTGTCTGCCGGGCCTGGAGGGCGCCCATGAGAAGGGTGGGGTCGAGGGCGAGGTGGGCCGGTTCCGGCGTCGTCACCTGGTCCCGGTCCCCGACTTCGCCGACCTCGCCGAGCTCAACTCGTATATGGCTCTCGCCGACGCGAAGGACGACGCGCGACGGATCACCGGGCGGATCGAGACCGTCGGTGCGGCGGCCGCGCGCGAGCTGCCCGGGCTGCGGGCGTTGCCGCAGGAGGTCTTCGACCCGGCAGCCTCGCTGTCCTGCCGGGTCGATGCCAGGGCGCGGGTCTGCGTGCGCCAGTCCTACTACTCGGTGCCAGCGCGTTTCGCCGGTCGGCGCTTGCGGGTCAAGCTCGGTGCCACCACCGTGGTCGCTGTGGCCGACGGGGTCGTGGTCGCTCGTCACGTCAGATCGATCCACAAGTTCAGTGAGGACCTGGTCCTGGACCACTATCTGGAGGTTCTGGCCCGTAAGCCCGGGGCGCTGGCCGGATCCACGGCGCTGGCCGCCGCCAGAGCCGGTGGCGGATTCACCGCGTCCCATCAACGCTTCTGGGACGCGGCCCGCAAGGACCTAGGCGACGGGGCAGGGACTCGAGCACTGGTGGGGGTGTTGCTGCTGCACCGCACCCAGCGGGCCGCGGGCATCATCGCGGCACTGGAGGGCGCGGTGGCTATGGGCCGCTACGACCCCGACCTGGTCGCCGTCGAGGCCCGCCGCCTGACCCAGGCCCAGGCTCCGGCCGCGGCGGCGGTGGCGCTTCCCGCCAGCGCTCCACCCGCCGCGCTCCTGGATGACCGTCCGGCGCCTTCGCTGGCCCTCTACGACACGCTCCTGGCCGGAGTGCGAGGATGAGCGCCCCGGCGCCGGCCGTCACGGCCATGAGCGAGGCCGCCGCTCAGGCAGCGATCACCGCGGCCTGCAAGACACTGTTCCTGCCCACGATCCGTACCCAGGCCACCGAGCTGGCCCAGGCCGCGGCCCGGGAACGGTTGACCCACACCGCCTACCTTGCCGAGGTCCTGGCCGTCGAGTGCGACGACCGTGAGAGTCGCCGCCGGGCCCGGCGAGTCAAGGAGGCCAAGTTCCCCCGCACCAAACGACTGGAGGACTTCGATACCACCGTCATGCCCGATCTGCCGCCGGCGACACTGGCTCACCTGGCCACCGGGACTTGGATCGATGCCGGTCAGCCCCTGGTCCTGCTCGGAGACTCCGGCACCGGCAAGAGTCACCTCCTGATCGGCCTGGGCACCGCTGCGGCCGAGCAAGGCCGACGAGTGCGCTACATCACCACCGCGGCCCTGGTCAACGAACTCACCGAAGCCGCTGACACCAACCAGCTCTCCCGCCTGATCGGACGCTACGCCCGCCTGGACCTGCTCTGCTTGGACGAGCTGGGCTACGTCAGCCTCGACGCGCGCGGGGCCGAGCTGCTGTTCCAGATCATCACCGAACGAGAGGAACGCGCCTCGATCGCCTGCGCGACCAACGCTCCCTTCTCCGAATGGGGTGCCACCTTCACCGACCCCCGCCTGGCCGCGGCCGTCGTGGACCGCCTGACGTTCAACGCCCACATCATCAACACCGGCACCGCCTCCTACCGACTACGCACCACCCAGGAGCAACGCTCATGAGACCCAACCCTCTCACCGACGAACACGCCCTGGCCGCGATCATCACCGCCGCCGAACAGCTGGCCCAGGACCGCGACTGGGACTACACCGACCTGACCTACATCCAGGCCATGTCCGGCCTCGCAGCCACCGCCGAAGCGATGATCACCACCACCATCGCCCAGATGGACCCCGACCAGCGCGACTGGAACCAGATCGCCGACGCCCTGGGCACCACCCCCGGGCAGGCGCGCCACGACCATCAGCCGCCACCCCTGGCGACCAACACCGACTTCTAGACCCCGGCCCACCAGGCCGGCACCAGGCCGCCGTCACCCGACGACGGCCAGCACGACCCCACCCGGGGGTGGGGCCAAATCAGACCATCACAGTGGGGCCAAATGGGGTTGTCATACTCACCCTTCAGCCCAACCAGACGCCGAGCACGCTCCAGCGCGGCATCGTCCACGCCAGTGGCGCCGTTGGCGGTCTTGACGAATCGTGGCTTCCTGGGGGCCTATTCGCCGGCAACGACGGCCTTGGCCTTGTCCTCCTGCGCTGTGAGCGTGCGGTGGTCACGTCAGGCTCGCTTGGCAAAGTAAGCCCACACCGCCCGCCACGATTGATCGTGCACCTGCCGGTCCCACACCGATTCGGCCCGCTTGCTCGCATCGTTGACGTCCTGTGCCGTGGGGATAGCCACTCGCGCGCGGTAGCGCGGTTATGGTGTCGATGACCTGCCCGTCACAGAAGGCATCGCCATGCCAGCGAAAGTGACCGTCCAGATCTTCTGGTACCTTGACCACGCGGGAGCCGACAATGAACCTTAACCCTGCCCAACAGGATCGCGCGGCGGATGGACGGCAAGTCCGACCGTTTGGGCGCTGAGCAGGTTGCACAAGCTGTCCTTGCCCAGACCTCAACTGCGATCCTGAAAGCGATGTCCGGCCCTATCGAGGTAATCCGGACGCTGCACGCCACTAGGACGAGTGCAGTCAAAGCCCGCACCGCAACGTTCAACACACTGTGGGGTGTGATGATCAGGTCGCCGTCGCCGCTCTGTGATGAGCTGGTGATACCACAATGACACCGAACACTCAGCCGCCGGTCTAGCTATGAACGTCGTGGCTCACCTCGCTGTGCTGCCCAGGTGAGACACGAAGGTGCGTGGAATGGTTCACGGTAGGATGTATTTGATATGCCGCGATGGCAGTATCTCGGGGCGAAACGTTCCGATCGACGACTCGTCGGGCACACGCGAACTTATAAACCTGTTCGATGTCGTCGGACGTGACAGGACTGGCACCTTTTCATGAACCCCTGGTTAGCAGCAATGATTCCCCTGGCTATCATCCTGATACTCGGTTCCATCGCCTTTCTCATCGGATTCAAAGGGTACCTGTCAAACAGTCCCGACGAGCCTGACCTCGACTCCGACCCGTCCCCTGCGACCTCAAGGGATTCTCCTGCTCCTCGGGCGGGTTCCACTACGAGTTCGACTGTCCATACAAGCCAGCAGGCCGCCTTGCGTGCCACCCTTGCTCCCAGCGACCGTCTGATCTCGCGTGCCTCCCACGAGCGGACCATCCTGGTGCAATTCATCGACCTATACACCCCCGGCACCATCTCTACCCAGGAATTTCTCTCCAACCTCCGAGCGGACTACTCCCGCCGCGTCACCTTCGTCGCGCGACACCTTCCCACGAACGATCAGGCATACCTAGGTGCAACCGCACTTGAGGCCGCCGACCGCCAGGGGTGTTTTCTTTCCTTCCTGGAAGCAATCACACTGGGTCCAGACGCCCAGGAATTGCCCCGGCTGCACAGCCACATCACCATGGATACCTATCTGGCTGTTGCCCACGAGCTAGGCCTCGACAGCGAACAGTTCGAAGCCGACATGCAGAGCTCCGAGGTGTTCGCCCTCATCGACTCCGACCGGATTGAAGCCACGCGCGTCGGCATTACCCGAGCCCCCGCCTTGATCCTCCTCGATGACCAGAACCGCAACACACTGACCTCGCTCGAAGACTTCCGCGAAGCTGTCCGACTCGTGACAAGTTAAATGGTGCCAGTACCGAGTTCTTCTCAAAAATCCCCGTATAGGACCTAGAACGGGGAACGGTGCACTATCTAGACTGATGCAGGCCAGAGGCTCCCTATCGTTGCCGATCATGGCGCTCGGAGCGTTGCCGGAGCTGCTCGAGGTAGGCGTTGTACGCGTCAAGCTCCGGCGTTCCCTCCCGATTGTGTCTCCGGTCGGCTGCCCGCGAAGTCAACGTATCGTCGCGCTGCCAGCGCACCATGATGATCAGCAGCATCAGCACCGACGGCAGTTCCCCGTACGACCAGGCTAAACCGCCGGCAATACCCTGATCAGTAATCGGATCAACATCCCACGCCACGGGCAACGTGCCGAAGAAGTCGACGACAGGGGTGGTCGCCATCATTAGGACCACACCGAAGAACGCGTGGAGCGGCATTTCGGCGAAGATGTCGAGGAGCCGGCCGAGGTGGGACTGCTTCACCGGCAGCGGATCGGTTGATAGCACAGGCACGGTGAAGAGCACCCCGGAAATCAGGAACAGCAGTTCCAAGGTGACATGCCCATACCAGGAGGGAAGCATAGCGTCAGCGATACCGCTGAGATAGACACCATAGAAGCTGACAAGGAACACCGGAATCATGAAGGCCGGATGAAGAACGATCCGGGCGGCCCTTGATCGCAGACCCGCATGGGCGAGCCTGAGGACCAAGCGCCCGAGTCCACGGTGAGGCGTTGCACGGAGCAACAGGGTGCCAGGCCGGCCGAGGACCAGCAGCGGAGGAACAGCCATCATGAGAGTCAGTTGCTGGAACATGAAGACGGAGAACATACGCAGCCCGTAGCCCTCAACTCCCGCACCCATCGTGATCATGATGATGATGCAGCCCAACAGAAAAACCGCTGTTCGCCATACAGACCATGATCGCCCCATCGACCACAGACGGATCGCGGCGGCCAGATAGAGCGCACCCAACACCACCGCGATCGCGGGGATAAGCGGAATCGGTTGCAAGGTTGGTGCCAAGTAGGTCGCCCACGATGGCGGGGCCTCCGGTATCCATACTGGCCCACTGACCCACTGATCATTCACTGCTGTACAACCATCCCAACATCACACTCTCTCCAATGTCTAGCTCACCAATTTTAAGAGACCCTGTGCAGAGGTCGGCGCTTACGGCGGTACCCAACCGCGGAAGCACGCATGCAGCAAACGATACCCGCAGCCCATGTATAGTCCCCGCCTGTCATAGCAGGGTCTGTCCGATAAACGGTGTGTGGGGTCCGGCGGTTTTCATTAGTGGATGGTTTTCTCGAACCGACTTGCGAAGGTGATCGCGAACGCGTTGAGCGCTGGTTTCCACCTGATGACCCAGCGTGCTCTGCCACCGCCGGTCGGGTCAAGAGACCGGGTCACGAGATACAGACACTTCAGCGCCGCGGCCTCATTTGGGAAATGGCCCCTGGCTCTGACAGCCCGCCGGTAGCGGGCGTTGATCGACTCGATAGCGTTCGTCGTGCAGATCACCTAAGCGAATCTCCACGTCGTACTCGAGGAACGGCACAAACTGAAGCCCACGCGGATTCCCAGAGCTTCACGATCGCTGGATACCTTTTACCCCACTCCGCAGCGAACTCCTCGAACCGGTCCTTCGCAGCGGCTTCGGACGGGGCCGTATAGACCGGTTTGAGGGCCCTGACGATCCCGTCGCGGTGCTGCCGGCCAGCGTAGCGGAAGCTGTTGCGGATCAGGTGCACGACGCACTGCTGCACCACCGTGCGCTCCCACGTCGTGTTGATCGCCTCGGGTAAGCCCTTTGAGCCCGTCGCAGACGGCGATGAGCACGTCCTCGACGCCGCGGTTCTTTAGCTCGGAGAAGACCTGCAACCAGAACCGGGCACCTTCACCCCCGTCGCCGGCCCAGATCCCCAGAATGTCACGCTCCCCATTCACGGTGACGCCCATGACGACGTAGAACGGTGTGTTCCGTACCTGCCCGTCCCGGATTTTCACGACGATCGCGTCCACGAAGAGCACAGGGTAGAGCGGGTCCAGCGGACGAGAAGACCACTCCGCGAGCTCACCTGCGACCTTCTGACGTGATCTTCGAGATGGTGTCCTTGGAGGCCCTGGCGCCGTAGACCTCCTCGAAATGCGCCGCTACTTCTCCCGTGGTCAGTCCGCGGGCGGACAGCGAGAGCACGATCTCATCGATGCCATCCAGACGACGCTTCCGTTTGGGCACGATGACCGGCTCGAAGGATCCGTCGCGGTCCCTGGGCACTTCGATCTCGACCGGGCCGATCTCCGTCAACACCGTTTTCGATCTCGTCCCGTTGCGCATGTTCGCCGCAATGGGCGTCTGCCCGTGGTCGTGCCCGAGATGCTCGGTCAGCTCCGCCTCCAGCGCGGTCTCCAGCACGCTCTTCGTCAGCTGACTCAGCAAGCCACCCGGACCGACAAGGCTCACGCCCTGCTCCTTGGCCTGGGCCAGCAGCCGTTCGGCAAGGACCTTCTGATCAATGATCTCTCCCGTCACAGGATCGATCATCGCCTCTAATACTTCGGTCGTGAAGTCGTTCACGGCCATCTCCTCTCGGATCAGGCCGGACTCCCACACACCGTTTTTCTGACAGTCCCGTCTTCATTGACGCCCTCGACGCGTTTTGAGTATTTCGTCGGGGGAGCTGCGTGCCGGATCGCTATCGGGAGCTGCTTTTTTCGTGCTGGCGTCGACCGTCGCCGGGTGAGTATTTTGCAGTGGGAGGATCACTTCGAAGCGTGTGTGACCGGCTGGTGTTTCGGTCGTGACGATGGTGCCGGAGTGCGCCCTGATGATTTCTTGGCTGATGGCCAGACCGAGACCGCTGCCGCCGCTTTCCCGGGTTCGGCTCGCGTCGAGGCGTACGAACCGGTCGAACACTCGCTGGCGTTGTGCTGCGGGGATTCTGTCACCGTCGTTGTCGACCGTCAGGATCACTGTCCTTCCTGCGGCTTCGAGGCCGTGATCGTGACTCTTATCGGCTGGGTTGGTGACGGTGGTAGGTCCTGGTTCGGTCGTGAGGTTCATGGTGATGGTTGTGGCCGCGTGTCGGTCGGCGTTGTTGAGGAGATTCCTGATGACCTGGGTGATGCGTTGGGGGTC
The DNA here is from genome assembly GCF_004803505.1 of Arthrobacter echini. Classification (GTDB taxonomy): domain Bacteria; phylum Actinomycetota; class Actinomycetes; order Actinomycetales; family Micrococcaceae; genus Arthrobacter_D; species Arthrobacter_D echini. The sequence goes on along the minus strand of NZ_SSWH01000010.1, from coordinate 16,153 downwards.
GGCTGTGATCCGCGCCGGTTCGATATGTGTACGGATGGCGTGTTGGGAAACGCCTTTCAGCCGGGCCAGTTCCTCGAGGAGCAGATCATCGAGGTCGACGTCCTGCATCACGAACCTGAGCCCGGCATCGTCGATCTTGGCCAGGGTCAGCAGGTCTTCGACGAGGTATCCCATCCTGTTGGCCTGGGTCTGCAGCATGCCGGACGTCTCGCGCCAGGTCGTTACGGAGGGGTCGGCGGCCGCGATCTCCAGTCCGGTGGTCAGGGTGGCCAGAGGGCTGCGCAGTTCGTGGCTGGCGTCGGTGACGAATCGGCGCTGCGCGGCGTCGGCGCTCTGCAGCCTGGTCAGCATGTCGTTCATGGTGGAAGCGAGGCGTTCGATCTCGTCGCGGGTGGGAGGGACCTCCACCCGCTCGTCGAGGTGCTGCTGGGAGATACCGGCCACGGTTGCGCGGATGCGTTCCACAGGTCGCAATGCCCGTCCGACGAGGAACCAGATGAGCGTCCCCGCTAGAGCAAGTAGCACTGGGACACCTGCCAGGAGGAACCAGCCGACCGTGCTGATGGCATCGCGTTCAATGTCGGTCGGCACTCCGACCGCGACGATCCTGTCACCGTCGGGAGTTCGGACGCCTTGGGCTGCGACAACGTAGTCATCGACGTCGATGATGCCGCTGAGCCCTGGGTTGCCGGATACGAAAGATTGTCCAGGGTCAAGGAAATCGTCGTCGTAGAGCGCATCGTCGACGGATGGGTCTGTCGTGGCGATGACGGTGCCACGTGCGTCGATGATTTGTGTGACCTGTGCACCCGAGGTGCCGCCGACACCCCCGGGGTCAGGGATGAGATTGCCGGGAAGGTCCTCGGAGTCGTTTTCCTGGTTTTGTTCGATGATGCTGTCGCGGTGTTGTACTGCCAGGTCCCGGGCGTTGTCGAGCAGTGATGATCGTAGGACCAGGAGCAGTACTACTCCGGCCAGGATCAGAACGACGGCCATGGTCATGACAGCGGCCAGGACTGCTTGCCGACGAACACCCCACCCCGATAGGCGTGGGGCGCCACGGCGGGAAGTGCGGCGTGGTGTCCCACCCGGCGGAGAAGCTACCGTTGGGCCGGGTTCACGGCTCATCAGAGACCAGGCAGTATCCCATACCCCGGACAGTGGTCAGTGTTGTGGTGTCGAAGGGCAGGTCCAGTTTCTTGCGGAGGTACCCGATGTAGACCTCGACCACGTTGTCGCTGCCTTCATAGGCTGGATCCCACACGTTGTCGAGGATCTCCGCTTTCGACACCACCTGGTCGTGGTGGCGCATCAGGAAATGGACGATGGCGTACTCTTTCGGCGTCAGAGGTACAGGCGATCCTCGTCGTGTCACCATGCGTCGTACCGGATCCAGCACGAGAGAGCCGACCGTCAGGGCAACTGGGCGCTCCGGAGCTCCCCTACGGATCAGTGCTCGCAGGTGGGCGACCAGGACGATGAAGCTGAACGGTTTCGTCAGGTAGTCGTCGGCACCGAGGTCGAAGGCATCCGTCTGGTCGTACTCGCCATCTTTGGCTGTCAGCATCAACACCGGGGTCCAGATCTTCGCCTCGCGGATCTCCTTGAGGATCTGGTAACCGTGCTTGCCCGGAAGCATGATGTCCAGAATCGCGGCGTCGTACGGATTCTCCACGGCCATCCACGCGCCGGTGACACCATCGTGGGCTACATCGACCACGAACCCCTCGTTCGTCAGACCACGACGAACTGACTCGGCAAGGTCTTGTTCGTCCTCGACCAGCAGCACGCGCATCAGGGGTTCCTTCCACCTTCAGGTGATCCAATCCTAATGAGACTCGCTCGGTACCGCTGGAAGAAGCCGGTCGCGCCAGTCAGCAGGACGATCACCGCTGCGGAGAGGACGAAGGATGCCACGACATCGGAGACGTAGTGAACGCCAAGATAGATTCGAGACGCCCCGACAAGCCCAGCGAATACGGCGGCAGAGACGATGGCGGGAGTCCTCCATCGGGTCCGCCACATCACGAGCGCTACCGCGATCCCCAAGGACGCAGCAAACGCTGTGTGACCGGACGGGAACGACGTCGCACCTTGGACGCCCGGGAGAAGCGAGTCGGCCAACAACGACTGATCAGGACGTGATCTGCTAACAAGTATTTTCATGACCGCGGTTGCAGCCCACCCACCCGTGGTCAGGACGAAAATGGTCAACCCGTTCCGGACGGACCGGGTGAGAGCCATCATCGCACCCACCACGAGGGCGAGTACCACCACTGCCGATAGCCCACGAAGGCCGGCGTGAAGTGCCAGCGCGACAGCGTTTCCCACTCCGCTATGGAGGTGGCTGACGTCTTGCAACAACCGAAGATCGAACGCGGCGAGGAAAAGATTGGTCTTCAGGATTAGGCCGGCGGCCATGACGAGAACTCCGACCACGAAGGGACCGACCACCCAGTGCCGTAGCAGGAACGAGGGACGAGCCCTGCCGTGTCCGGACTCATGCTGCTTGGTATCCGCTCCTGGTCCACGCCCGACCTGCGATGACCGGGCAGCGTGCGAGCTGTCTCGCTGCGACGACGCTGTCACGGTACTTCAACCTCACGATGAGGGAGCACGGGTTCATCATGCTTCTGTTCTTCGACCAGCGGTGAAGGAGCTGCCCTGCTCGCTCTATTCTTCGTGATGTGACGCATGATCTCGACGACAGTGGGGACGACGGACAACGTCACGATGACCACGGCGATGAGATCGATATGATCAGTGACGAAGGGCACCCCACCCAGCAGCGAGCCCGCGAGGGTCAGACCGACACCCCAGAGGACCGCCCCGATGACATTCCACAGGAGGAACGAGCGGTAGCGGTACTGCGCAGTGCCGGCTGCCAGTGGAACGAAGGTCCTGGCGAATGGCACGAACCGTGCCAGGAAAAGCGATCGTCCCCCGTACCGGGTGAAGAAGTTCTCCGCACCGGTCAAGTATCGAGTGTTCAGTACCTGGGCATCCTCTGTGAACAGGCGCCGTCCGAAGCGGCGACCCAACCAGTATCCTGCCTGATCTCCTGCGATAGCAGCGCCCACGATGACCGCCATGAGGACCACCAGATTGATGCCTAGCTGAGCGTGAAGAAGGCCCGCGGTGAAGATCAGGGAGTCCCCCGGCAGGAAGGGAAACAGTGCCCCGGATTCGATGAAGACAATCGCGGCGACCACCAGCAAAACCCATCCTCCGGCGCTATCGAGCAGCGCTGCCGGGTCCGCAACGCTCCCCAGGGATAGTCCAGCCGGTAGAGACCCAGCCATAAGATGCATCATGTACTTTTCCCTCTCACACTTTGTGCTGATAGCCGGTCGGTCACTTCACTGGAGAACCTATGTAGTGCCAACCACTGGAAACCACTGACGCCTCCGAGTACTCGGTGTAGTCGCTGACGACCACGACCGAGCGTTTGGGCATTAGCTACTTGATTGCTTGGCCACCCTCCCAAGCGGGAACTGAAAGGTTCCGGAGCGTATCCGCCCACCTTTTTCTTGCAGGCGAGGGGCCACGTGGCTCATCTATGAATTCCGTCAGCGTGCCTGGGTGTGAGCCAGTCGCGGAGTACGGGTTTGGCGCAGGACCGACCGCGTACCGCTGTGGGGAGCGGTACGCGGTCGGGGTCCTGGGGTCTCACTCACGCTGAAACTGCCAGAAGGAGCTCTTGTACGGTTGACGGTCGCTGGCGAATTACCCGGAGGCTACCTGGATGGTGTTGATGTCAGGATCACCGTCATGGTCAGCCCGATACAGGGGCCTCCAGCTCCTTAGTCGTCATCGCCGGTTTCGGAGGCCAGGATGCCGGCGTCGCCGGCATCGACGGTGACTTCGGTGACCGTTCCCGCACCATCCTTGACGTCCACCTCGTACACCACGAACCCGTCTTCTTCATCGAGTTCCGAACTGACGACCGTGCTGCCGGGCACCGACGCTGTGGCAGCCTTCTCGGCTGCGCTGGCGTCGATCGTCGCGAGCTTGGCCAGCTGGGCGCTTTCCTCGGCGTCGGAGACCTCGGTCGCGGACTCCGGGACCGAGATCGACCCCTTCACCTTCGCCTCATTGCCATCCTCCTGGTCGTCATCATCATCGCCGGTTTCGGAGGCCAGGATGCTTGCGTCGCCGGCGTCGACGGTGACTTCGGTGACCGTTCCCGCATCATCCTTGACGTCCACCTCGTACACCACGAACCCGTCCTCGTCACCGAGTTCCGAACTGACGACCGTGCTGCCGGGCACCGACGCTGCGGCAGCCTTCTCGGCTGCGCTGGTGTCGATCGTCGCGAGCTTGGCCAGCTGGGCGCTTTCCTCGGCGTCGGAGACTTCGGTCGCGGACTCCGGGACCGAGATCGACCCCTTCACCTTCGCCTCGTTCGATTCGCCCCTCTCATCCTGTGCAACGTCACTGGTTCCCATCGAGTCAGTGCCGGTGGTGTTGGCGTTGGCGACGGCGATACCGCCGAGAGCGGTTCCGCCGACCAGAACCAGACCTGCGATCGAGCCGACGACGGCCTTCTTCTTCTGGGAGGTGTTCATGGCACTACTACCTTTCAATCAACGCATGTGAACCCTTGAATACTGCTCTCTAGCTGGTGCGTCGGGTCCGGCGCCGCTTTGGCTGCCTGATACAACTCTCACCCCCGTTCACTTAGAGAATGCTGAGAGAGCAGGGGGCCGCCCTCGCCCTCGTCTTCGTCTTCGTCTTCGTCTTCGTCTTCGAGGGTCAGAATCGCTGGTCAATCGCATTGATCGCTTCCTTGCGCGGTGCCCCGAAGTTGCTGGGTGGTGTTCTTCGGTCGGTGTCGCCGGCTGCAGATCCTCAGCATCTGTTCAAGGTCCTCGGTGAACACTGTGGTTGTCGAGCTTTCACCTACTGATGGCCGATTCTGACCAGACTTAGATGCTCTGAGGAGGACACCATGTACCGGACAGGACGCGAGCAACGTCGGGCGGCGATGATGGCAGGAGGGAGTTTCCTGCTGGGTGCACTACTGGTGGTGACAGCGGCCGTGGGCAGCACCGTCACGTCATCGCAGACCGCAGCACCCACGACAACAATTGTCCACAGCGTCGATAGCGTCAGGACTCCATGGGTCACCTAGCACCAGCACGAACGGGTCCAGCCGTCAGTCACCCCAGCGGTCATTGCTGCGGCGAGGAGTGCACAGGCCATTCGCAGGGAACCGATCAGTGACGGCCCGGGACGCCCTTGCTTGTCGTGGTCCATCCACCTTGGGTATCGTCCGTTTTCGGTCCGGCAGCGCAGCGGGACTACTGAGTACTACGACGCCTGGGGACTGACTAGGTGTTCGAGCAGGGTGTTGGAGGTCGAGATCCTCATCGTCGCCACGATGGCGGCGATCATGGCCACCACGGTGGGAATGGCCCATCCAGGACGTACCTGGTCCCCGAGAGCCATGACACCGACGATGGACGGTACGACGATCTCGATCACCCACAACCAGGCTGATGCTTCATTGACTGCGTCGGCGCGGGTCTCCAGCGCCCGGGAAAACATCACGGCTCCCACAATGGCGAAGCCTACGATCAGCCATACCAGTGGCTCCTTCAAAAGCGCATCGATGGAGGAGCCATGTATCGCCCGGGCCGCAACAGCGGCACCCGAGTACCCCATGCCGGCCACTACCGCGCATACGGGTGTTCGCGGATGCCTGTAGGACAGCGCGGCCACAGCTACCAGCAGGATCAGCGAAAAGGTGAGGACCAGGCTGAACTGTGCAGGGGCGGGTGCCGGTGGGCCCGGCTGTGCGGCGACTACAACGACACCGCACGCCAAACACACCACGATGACGGCAACCCAGACACTACGACTTGGCTTCACCCGAAGTATTCGTGCTGCCAGGATCACGGTGACCGCCAGCGACGCGGCCAGAATCGTCTGCACCGCCAGGAGGGGCAGATGGCGCATCGCCACTACCGACAGTCCCCACCCGATAAGGTCCAACACCGTCCCGGCTACATACAGCGGGTGCTTCAAGACCAGGAGGCCGACTGCACGGCGAGTCGCCAGTGACTGCAAGATCGCGGCGCTTCCCATCAACACGGAAGCCACCACGGCCGCGGCCAGGGAAACGCCCATCAGCAGAACCTCGCTTCCCGATCGAACGAGGACGAAGCAGATGAGGAGTTCCTGCCCGGTGTCATGACCGCGCCGCCCTGCCCGGGGTGTCGATCACTCCTTCAGCCTGGGCAACCGCCAGTCCCTGTTTCAGGAGTTCATCCCCGCTGCCGCGCATCACGTACCGCGGAACCCATGTGGGGTCGTACTTCTCGTTGAACTTGCCCAGCGATTCCAGTTGCGAGTGCTTGGCGACGATGTCGAGGATGCGACGTCGGATCTGCTCGGCGACACTCTCGGGCGGCTTCGTCATGAAGTCCCTCATGACCGCGAAGTTCAGGCCCAGACCCTTGCCCCCCTCAGCGGCGATGCGCTCGATCGTCTTGACGATCATGAAGTCGGTCAACCCGTTGGGGACATCCGTGGCAGTGTCGCGGCGCATCACGTCCAGCGACCAGCCGGGCAGATCGGTGGCAGGAACCCACTGGATGAATCCGAGCACACGGCCCCTCTCATCGGTGGCCAGCACCATCAACAAGCCGGTATCGGCAGGATCGAACATTCGGGACAGCGTCATCGAGAAGCCCCGCTCCGTCTCACCCTGACGCGATTTATCGGCGATAGCGAGCACCTTCTCCCGCACTTCGTCCGGTGCCGTGGCTGGATCGATGAAAACGGCGTTCACTCCTGCACGCTCGACCCGGTTCACTGATTGCCGCAACCCCTTCACAGCCCGCCCGGTCAGGGTGAAGGAAGCCACGTCGACGACGGCTTCGTCGCCGAGATACATGGGTTTCAGGCCCGCATGACCATACATCTCGAGGCGGTCTGCGGAGGCTGCCACAACCATCGGCGTCCAGCCACGTGTGGCAGCAAAATCCATGAAATCTGCCCACACCTGGTACTGGCTTCCATGAGGGCCTATCGGATCCGGTGAGACCAAACAGACGCCGCCTCGCACCGCGTAGGCCACTACCGCGTCGTTCGTGAAGAACCATTCCTTGTCATCGCGTAGCGCGAAGTAGTCCAACGTTCCCCCACCATAGAGAGCAACGATAGCCCTGGCACGTTCGCGGTCGACGAGGTGATCCGCCGGTGTGCGCGGCAACGATCGCCGAGGTGACAGAAGTATCCACAGTGCCGCCACCACCACAGCAATCCCAGCCGCTGCCAACAACGGTGTACCTGCTGGCCCCAACCCCACGATGGGCAGACGTGTGTCACCTCCGAGCCGCTCCGCAGCGGCACGGATCGTCTCACCGGCCCGCGGGTGATGACGGCGCCCCAGTGTCAGAGCGAGCACCGTCGACACCACGATCACGAACACTGTGGCCCCCACCGCCACATTCACAGCCCGCCGCAGCTGAGCCCGGGCAGGCACCACGGTGAAAGCCCGCCGGACCAGAACCAACCATCCGACCAGGACGAGACTGATTACTCCTTCCTCGACATCGAGGCCCTTGATGAGGTTGAGCACAACCGCCGTCACCATTAGAGCAACCGCCACCACCCACGCGATCCGCTGACCGTGCAACAACCCACGAGCACACAGCCCCAGTACAAAGCCCACGAACACCGTCGATGCGGCAGCGGTGTGCAAAGCGGGAAATGGTAGTACTTCCAGCAACACTTCCATCCGCACACGTAACGGCGGCGACAGCGCAGACGCCACCGTCAACACCGCCAACAGCACCGTCAACACAGCCGTCCACCGCCGGATACGCCGATTCCGGCGGACCCCGACCATCTGCGCTCGAGCTGATACCTCGTCTGTCTCGTCCGGCCTCGACTCGGGCGTCGCTTCATAATCAGCCCCGACCGCAGATGTGGAATCTTCACTACCTGGCCCGGCACCACCTGCGGACGAACGATCGATGGGGGCAACGTCGTCGCTCATGTCAGGCATCAGAACTCCACAATGTTTCCAGGCTTTTCGCGGTCGATTATTTGATGAGACCCATCCTTTGCGCGAGCCAATCCAGGTTGTTGACCAGGCCCGGTTTCCAGACCTGCCAGGAGTGGCCGCCGGGCAGTACCTGCTCGGTGACGTCCATGCCGGAGGCGTGGGCGACGTCGAACACCTGCTGGCCCTGGGATCTGTAGGTGGTGTCCGTGGCCCCGACGACGACGATGCCGGCCGAGTCCGGGAATGAGTGGTTGGTCAGCCGGTCGAGGGCGTTCTGGTCGGTGAACGCGGACGCGTCTCCTGCGAAGTAGGTGCTGATGACTGCCGAGCGCCCGCCCTCCACGGTCGGCTCGGTCTCACCCGCGATGTCGATGAATGTCGGGTAGACCTCAGAGTCATTGGTGGCCAGCTGCATGGTGCAGGTTCCGCCGTAGGAGTATCCGGCGATAGCCCATTGCCGGGCGCTTGCGGTTCCAGCGCCGAGGGTGGATTCCACCCAGGCCGGTAGATCCACGGAGAGGTACGTGTCGGATTTACTGACCTTGGTATCCATGCACAGGGGCGGGTCACTGGCACCGTTGTTGGTGATGTCCGGGATGATCACGACCGGTGCCAGGCCGTCGTGAGCGGCGGCGAAGGTATCCATGACCTGGGCGATCTGCCCCCCGTTCACCCAGTCCACGGGGCTTCCGGGCAGCCCGTGGAAGAGGACCAGGACGGGCAGATTCGATGCTTTAGGTGCGGCGAGGTAGGCCGGCGGTAGATAGACCAGTGCCGGTGCTGATGCGTATCCGGAGACTGGGCCGGGAATAGTCACCGAGTAGATCGTCCCGCCGGTGGGCATGGTCGGCGGCGCGGTCCACGTACTCTGCGATGTGGCCGGTGTTCCGGGGGTGTTGGGTCCGGCGGCGACGGAGCTGATGGGTTGATCCGACACGCCGGTATCTCCCAGGGCACTGGCGAGGGTCGGATACTGCCCGAAATGCACGTTGACGAATGATGCCGAGGCCACGGCGACCAGGACCACGCTTACCACCCCGGCCACCACCGCGACCAGCCTCGAACCCGACCTGGCGCGGATCCGCGGGACGATCAGGAGCAGGGCGAGGAAGGTGAGGCCCGCCGGGATGTACAGGATCGGGGGGAGGGTGTCGTCCCACCAGTGGAAGATGTTCTCCGCGACATATACCAGGACCAGGGTGAGTCCTCCTGCGGCGATCAGCGCCACGGGCACCACGCGGACCAGGTAGCGGCGGGATTTCACCACCAACCATCCGAGCCCTGCTGCGCCCGCGGCGAGGGCAAGGACCGGGACGGGTCCGGAGATCAGGGAGATGGTACTCATGCGCTGCGTACCAGGACCTTGCGGGCGAGGTTCAGGCCCTGTCCGAGGGAGACTTCGGGTAGATAGGCCCGGCCTACGGCGTTCGCTATCGCGGGTAACGCCGAAGCGTCCGGATACACCATGTGCAGTGCCTCGTATGTCGGTTGGAATTTGGCTTTGAAGGCCAGGAGGGATCTGAAGCCGTACACCGGTTCGAGCAGGGCGCCCAGCCCGGCAAGAACCCGGTCGAGGACCTTCACCGCGTCCGGGGAGTCGGTGGGATCAAGGCGCGCCAGCGGCGCCCCCGAGAGGCTGATGAACCCGAATCCCTCCTGCTCGAGGGTCAGGGCGGCCGAGGCGATCAGGAACTCGATCGAGGCCCGGAACCCTGTCCCACGTCGGCGCATGAAGTCCAGGGTCCACCCGACCACTTGACCATCTTCGTACACCGGCAACCAGGAGGTCACGGCGTGAACAGTCCGATCAGCGTCGACGGCGATCAGACAGCGCACCTCCGGATCATCGACCTGGTCCAGCGACCCAAGGGTGAACCCCATTTCCGGCATGCTTTTGTCTGCCACCCACTCCTCGGAGATCGCGTTGATCTGATCAACCACAGCTCGTGGCGCAGAAGGATATCTCACCCACTCCGCCCGGATGCCCTCTTTCCCTGCCTTGTTCAGAGCAGTGCGGATGTCCTGGAACTTTTTACCGGTAAAGGCGATCGAGCCCAGCGGCAGGATCGTCTCCTCCGCGACTTGGACGCTGTTCCACCCGGTGGCGTCGGTCAGGTCACTGACCCGGCCCCCCACGGAGTACAGGCACGGAGCCCACCCGTTCATCGAGCAGAACTCGCTGAACTCGTCGATCGTCGCCGCGAGCTCCTCACGCGGTCCAACCGGCTCACCGAGGGTCAGTGCCACCCCTGACAGGACCCGAAAGGCGACGTAGCTGGACCCGGAGGAGGAGAACCAGTACGAATTACCGGGCCAGGTCGTCATCCAGCCCAGCGTGCTCCCACCGTGGAGGTGCAACAGCTCGCGGGCCCGGTCCTCATCGGTCCCGGCACCGTAATGAGCTGGACGGAGGAACGACAGGATCATCAGGACAGCGGCAAGTAGCCAGAACACGACGCCGACACCCTCGTAGAGCAACACGGCAGCCGGGCTCTGCGGCACGATCGCCGGAACCTGTTCAAGAAACTGACTCAGCGGGAGGAGACGGTCGGGCGCGTCGAACAACAGCTGCCTGAATCCCGGCTCCGGAGTGAACCCGTCACTCAACAACAGACCGATTACCACATACAGCGCGCTCAACATAATTCCTGCCACAGCCAGCACCACGACGAGCCGCCTGTAAGTGCCAGGTGGGGCGGAAACAGTGAATAGAGATCTACTCATCAGGAGGACAACGATCACCACCAAGGGCACGATCAACGCTACGGCCACGCTTACGAGCCGGCCGGCGTACGCTGCTTCAACCAAGGGCAGACCGACGATCCCTGACGAACCGGCAGAGAGCGAGAAAACCTCTGCTGCCGCCCGGATCGTTGCGAGTGTCTGGATGATCAGCGCCGCCCACCACGCGAATCTGCGACCTCGGCGGAGTCCGTCGGCGAGGACCACCAGGAGGAACGACGGCAGGACAGCCATGAATACCGCACCTGCGCCGGCACGCAATTGCAGCCTCGCGGCTGCGCAGTCCTCCACCTGCGCCGAATCCGCACACACCGCGGTGACAGTCGCCGGATCGGTGGGCTGGACCTCGGTGAACAGATACTCGAGGACAGCCAGCGGACCCGCCGCCTGCGTATTCAGCGCGGCGATCACCGGACCGGCCGCACACGCCGCCACCAGGAGCGCGATCAGGACCCGCGCCTCCCTCCGGCTCACGGCGAAACGCGGCCGATGAATACGGCGGCCCTTCAGCCAAGGACCGATGATCGCGCCGACCACCGCAGCGAACAGGTTAAGCATGTCCTGGAAGGTCCCGCTGAACAGCGCCAGCAAGACCACAACGGTGAACAGGCCGACCCGCAGGCGCCGCCTCCACAGGGTTCCGAGCGCTGCCGATCCGGCGGCTGCAGCACCACACACCAGGCCCGTCACCCCCACGAAGGACTCGGATACCAGGGCTGCCGTCCAGTCACCGACCAAGGCACTCGTCAGCCCGGTGAAGCCAACAGTCAGAAAGACTCCGACGACGTGTGCCGCCAGGGCAGCGAGTAGGAACCTGCCGCTTCCCATCCGTCGTTCAAACGCCCACCCCGTCAGCATCAACAAAACGGTCGCTACCAGATATCCGCCGAGGGAGTCCGCCCAGAACAGGGCTGTTCCTATGGTCCAGGGACTCGACACCGCGGAGTCTACCGAGAGACGGACGGCGGAAGCCAACGGTTCGGCGGGCCCGGACAACAAACTTCCCGTCGTCAACCCCACCACCCAGAACAACACCACATACCCAGCCGTTACCGGCCGACTCACAATAATGCGCCCGAACGTCCGAGGCCATTCAGGTCGAACCATACGTAAAACCTCGCCTTCGGAACACAGTTTGCGATCCTCAGCACAGAATAACCGCCGGACCTAAGCCTTGATCCACCGACCCGCGGGTGGTGGATCAAGGCTAAGGAACAGGGCCTGGCGCTGACCGGCCCTGATGGCCTGCTGAAGCTGTTCACGAAGAACGTGCTCGAGACAGCCCTGAGCGAGGAGCTCACCGAGCATCTCGGGCACAAAAAGCATCGTCCCGACCGTGACCGCACGTCGGGCAATGTCCGTAACGGGAAGCGCCCGAAGACTGTGTTGACGGAAGCGACTGGGGAGGTCACGATCGAGGTCCCTCGGGATCGGGATGGCTCTTTCGAACCGCAGATCGTGAAGAAGCGACAACGTCGTTTGAACGGGGTCGCGGAAGTCGTTTTGTCGTTGTATGCCAACGGCTTGACGACGGGTGAGATCAGCGCGCATTTCGCGCAGATCTACGGTGCATCCGTGTCGAAGTAGACGATCTCCCGCGTCACGGACAAGGTCGTCGAGGAGATGAACGAGTGGTCCGCGCGGCCCCTGAATGAGGTGTACGCCGCGATCTTCATCGTCCCCACTTCGTGGGAGGTGCCCCAATCGATCGTGGTGAAGATCCGTGATGGGCAGGTCGCGAACCCGCCCATTCACGCGGCGATCGGGGTCAGCTTGGCAGGCGAGCAGGACGTCCTGGGCCTCTGGGCCGGCACCTGTGGTGTGGGCGCGAAATTCTGGATGAGCGTCCTCACTGACATTCGTAATCGCGGGGTGAAAGACTCGCTCTTCCTGGTCTGCGACGGGCCGAAGTGGCAGCCCGAGATGATGTCGAACGTCTGGTCGCTGGCAACAGTGCAGACATGTGTGATCCACCTGATCCGGAACACCTTCAAACTTGCCTCCAAGCAACACTGTGACGGGACTAAACGTGCGATCAAACCGATCCACTCGGCGCCTAACCCGACGGCCGCGAGGGCCGCCCTTGATGAGTTCACCGAGCTGTGGGGCACCAGATACGGGGCGATCGTGAGGCTGTGGGAGATCGCGAGGGAGGAGTTCATTCCGTTCCTGGACTACGACCTCGAGATCCGCAGAGTGATTTGCTCCACCAACGCGATCGAGTCGTTGAACGCCCGATACCGCCGAGCCGTCCGGGCGCGCGGACACTTCCCGACAGAGCAGGCCGCGCTGAAATGCCTGTACCTTGTCACCAGATCCCTCAACCCGACAGGCGCGGGACGAGCCCGATGGACGATCCGCTAGAAGCCCGCGCTGAAATGCCTGTACCTTGTCACCAGATCCCTCAACCCGACGGGCGTGGGATGAGCCCGATGGACGATCCGCTGGAAGCCCGCGCTGAACGCATTCGCTCTTCCCCTTCGCCGACCGCTGGCCGGCCGCGGAGACCTACTAAATGAAAACGCCAGAAACACCGTTACTGAGACAGGCCCCTTTCACATGGCCATGTCCGCACGTCTGCACGTGTGGTATTCCTGCTGCTGCGATCATTCCATGTCGTGGCGATCCATGGCCTGAATGGAACCGGAGGCACCACCGCGTTGAAGGTTCCTTAGGTTCTTACCTGGAACGCCCCGGTGCGAGTGTTCCATATGGACGTCTTTGACTCGACTCGTTAGAGGCCTAAGCCTTGATCCACCGATGAGTATCGGCGAGATAGCACGTCATTAAAGACGAAATGCCCGCCTGACCGGGAAGAATAGGACTGTCTAAGGTTCAAATTCAACTCGGTGAGAGGGCATCTCGCAGATGCAAGTTTCCCACAGTCCAAGAGCCATGTCAGTCTCGTTCGATGAGCCCAACCTGATCGCTTCCGCGGGGCTGGCCCCGATCATGGATCTTGCCCGCACCGCTGGCCTGCGTGAACTGGCCGATTCCTGGTTGAGCGTACCGACTGACAAGGGTGCCAACGCCGGGTTGAAGATCGCAGCCCTGGTTGCCGGAATGGCCGCCGGGGCGGACTCGATTGATGACATGGCAGTGTTGCGCCACGGCGGGATGAAGCGGCTCTTCTCCTCCTGCTACGCCCCCTCCACCTTGGGGTCGTTCCTGCGAGCCTTCACTTTCGGGCATGTCCGCCAACTCGACGCCGTCGCGTCCCGCTTCTTAGCCTTGATCCACCGATGAGTATCGGCGAGATAGCACGTCATTAAAGACGAAATGCCCGCCTGACCGGGAAGAATAGGACTGTCTAAGGTTCAAATTCAACTCGGTGAGAGGGCATCTCGCAGATGCAAGTTTCCCACAGTCCAAGAGCCATGTCAGTCTCGTTCGATGAGCCCAACCTGATCGCTTCCGCGGGGCTGGCCCCGATCATGGATCTTGCCCGCACCGCTGGCTTGCGTGAACTGGCCGATTCCTGGTTGAGCGTACCGACTGACAAGGGTGCCAACGCCGGGTTGAAGATCGCAGCCCTGGTTGCCGGAATGGCCGCCGGGGCGGACTCGATTGATGACATGGCAGTGTTGCGCCACGGCGGGATGAAGCGGCTCTTCTCCTCCTGCTACGCCCCCTCCACCTTGGGGTCGTTCCTGCGAGCCTTCACTTTCGGGCATGTCCGCCAACTCGACGCCGTCGCGTCCCGCTTCTTAGGAAACCTCGCCAAGCAGGCACCCCTGCTGCGTGGCCCCGGGGCGGAGGGGTTCGTGTTCGTGGATATCGACGACACGATCATCGAGGTCCATGGGTATCAGAAGCAGGGCTCCGGGTACGGGTATTCGGGGGTCCGTGGGCTCAACGCCCTGCTGGCCATCGCTTCCACGAAGGACACCGCTCCGGTGATCCTTGCCCAACGCCTACGCAAGGGAGCGGCGAACTCGGCGCGCGGCGCCACACGCCTGGTCGCCGATTCCCTAGCAACCCTGGGACGGGTTCATGCCGGTTCGCCGGTATTGTGCCGGTTCGATTCGGCCTACTACGGTCACGCCCCGGTGAGCGCGGCTCTTGCTGGCGGGGCGGAGGTCTCGGTGACGGTGCGCATGAACCCGGCAGTCAAACGCGCCATCGCTGGCATCGAGGAAACACAATGGAGGACCATCGACTACACCGACGCGGTCTTCGACGAAACTACTGACACCTGGATCTCGAAGGCCGAGGTCGCCGAAACACCGTTCACCGCGTTCTCCTCCCGGAAGAAGAACGAGCACGTCTGCGGCCGTATGGTTTTGTGAGACAGCTTGATTGGAGCCTCCGTTTCAGATGACTACTCGTAGTAAGAAGACGTACGCCCCCGCGTTCCGTGAAGATTCCGTGCAGCTTGTCCTGACCTCAGGACGACCCGTGAAGCAGATCGCGGTGGAAATCGGGGTGAAGGAAAGCACCCTGGGGAACTGGTTGCGCACCTACCGGGCGAAGCATCCTGCCGTACCGGACCCGGCCGGGGCCCGTGACCCGGTGTCGTGGCAGGAGCACCAGAAGGCGTTGGCGGAGAACGCGAAGCTCAAGGCTGAGGTCGAGTTCCTGGGAAAAGTCAGCGCCTTCTTTGCAGCGAAGCAACGATAGAAGAGTTCTACGCGTTCATCGAAGTAGAGAAGGCGACCTACCCGATCGCGTGGCTGTGCCGGGTCCTGAAAGTGTCGCGGGCCTCGTTCTACCGGTGGCGGAACCCTGCCGGCCCTTCACCGCGGATGGTGCGCCACGACAAACTCACGACCGCTATCAACGAGCTCTACACCAAGGAGAAGGGCCGTGCCGGCCGGGATCAGCTGACGCTGATGCTCAACACTGCCGGCATCTCCGTGTCGGCCCCGACGGTGGGCGCGATCATGCGCCAACAAGGGCTGCGCGCGGTGCGCATCACCGCGTGGAAGAAGACCACCGTGCAGGACCCGCAGGCCAAGACAGCGCATATCAGCAACCACATGCTCGACGACCACGGTGCCCGGGACTTCACCTCGAAGGTGCCCGGGACCCGGCTCGTCGGGGACATCACCTACCTGCGCACCGGGGAAGGATGGCTGTATCTGGCAACCGTGATCGACCTCTGCACGGGCATGGTGATCGGCTGGGCCATGGCCGAGCACATGCGCGCGAGCCTGTGCACCAGCGCCCTGACCATGGCCCGGGACCACGGATACCTCGCCGACCGCCAGAAGGCGGACATTGAAGAGCCAGGCAGCGAGAAGCCCGGCGTGGTGTTTCACTCGGATCGCGGCGCTCAAGGCGGATTCAATCGGTTGTCGCAACACCTCAAGCGGAAGGTGTTTGATGGTAAGACGACAGCAAGCTGCAGATCGTGCGCAGCGTCCGAAGATGCGTTCACCTGGCCGGTGGGGT